>NZ_FTNM01000019.1 GCF_900156415.1 Pontibacter lucknowensis
ATAAGCAGGAAGCTGTGTAGTAGAATCTCTTTGGCTAACAAGGCATACAAGCCATACTTCGGCTTCGCCTTGTCCGCCTTCTACACTAGACGTTACAAGCAATTTGAATGATAGATGGAAACCTCAAATACGAAGCAAGATTAGCAAAGAAGCTTGATAGCTTTTCAGGCAGGTATATGAATAACTCTAAATGGGCGAAACTGTTTAGAGTTTTATCTCAGCATGATGATGTAGTAAAAAAGTGCCTCATAAAAGACGTATGGGATAATGTATTGCGAGAACTAAAAATACCTCCAGTTGACGAATATCAAATGGTCTTCAATGAAAAGGGAATAAACGATACGATGACTGGTGGGCCTTCATCCTTTAAGGAAATAGAATGGGTTGAGTTTCCAAGCGAATGGACTGTAAACAGACCGATGGGGCAGCAGATGTTAGAACCGTTTACTTACTATCAGGACATATTGGAAATAAGCAATAAAGTAGCTGTAATTGGTGAACTGGAAATCGAGTTGACTTCAGAGAAACTGATAGTGTACGGCTACAAATAAAAGAAAAACAGCTTGTAACAAGGTGCAGCTCTTATGCTTGGCTTCGCCTCGCCCATAAGCTGCACGAGCACGTTACCTTTGATTACAATTATGAAAGAAAGCAACTCAGGACTTCTGATTCCATTCACAGCTTTATATGCATTGGGAATTTTGGGATTTAGCATCATTGTTCCTGTATTTGTAATGGCCGCTCATCCTTTTAAAAACCTTGATGTTGACTTTCAAATCGTTCTTTTAATATCGTTAGCTATAATGCCATTGACAGCTATACTTCTGTTTAGAGCCTTCTTAGGTACAGAAGTAAAACTGAAGAGCAGTTCATTGCTCCTTACTCTACTAGGTATAATTACACTTATTTTCAGTTACTACTTTTATGAAGCTGTGACCGATGAATATGCTGAAGAAATAACATTGTTTCATTTTATACCTTTAGTTGGCTTGGTAACTACAGTAATTGTAGCTACTGGTATAGTGAAATTGAAAAAATAACCTTAGGTAATCGAGTAGACGGCCCCGCCAGTATTAATTGACGGGGTGCGCCTCTCACACCACTGTACAAGCGGGTCTCGCATACAGCGGTTCGTTAAGTTG
>NZ_FTNM01000015.1 GCF_900156415.1 Pontibacter lucknowensis
TCGGTGAGCGTCTCCTCCACCCGCCGTCGCCGCTGCTTCGAGAGCACCACCACCGTACGCTACGAAAACGCCGGCTTCGCCACCGCCCCCGACGCCAGGGTATACCTGCAGCTGCCCAGGGAAGTCGAGCTGCTATCGGCAGACAAGCCCTACACCCTGCTGCCCGACGGCTCCTACGAGTTCTCCGTGGGCGACCTGGCGGCGGGCCAAAAGGGCACCATTCAGATCGAGGACCTGGTCACCTGCGGCGACGAGTCGGTGCGGGGCCTGACGGTCTGCACCCGCGCCTGGATCACGCCCTCCAACAACAAACCGGCCGAGCCGACGCCCACCGTCTCCATCACCGGACGCTGCAGCGCCGAGACGGGCATGGTCCGCTTCGTGCTGCGCAACACGGGCACTGGTGACATGGCCGAACCGGGGCTCTTCCGCAAGTACGCCAACGGGGAATTGGCCTCGGTGGAGCAGTTCCGCCTGGCCGCCGGCGACAGCCTGGTGCTCTGGGTGCCCTCCACGGGCTACACCTGGCGCCTGGAGGCAGACCAGCCCGCCGGCAACGGCGACAACACCACGGCCAGTGTGACGATGGAGCCCTGCAACGGAGTTGCCGCCGACTCCACCGTGACCTCGGGCTTTGTCAACCTGCTGCCCGCAGACGACGAGGAGGCCGAGAGGTCAACCGAGTGCATGCCCATCACCGACTCCTACGACCCCAACGACAAGCTGGTCACGCCCCGGGGCCGCACAGAGGAGTTCTACACCCCCACCAACACGGCCCTCAAGTACAAGATCCGCTTCCAGAACACGGGCACCGACGTGGCCTACCGCGTGGTGGTGGTCGACACCCTCTCCGAGCACCTGGACCTCTCCACCCTGCAGCTGGGGGCCTCCTCCCACCCGGCCCGCGTGGAGGTGTCGGGCAGGGGCCGGCCGGTGCTCACCTGGACCTTCGACAGCATCATGCTGCCCGACTCCACGGCCGACGAGCCCGGCAGCCACGGCTACATCCTCTTCAGCATCAAGCCCAGGGCGGACCTTGCCGAGAAGACGCTGGTGGAGAACTACGCCGACATCTTCTTCGACTTCAACTCCCCCATCCGCACCAACCTCACCCAGAACCGCATCTTCGACATGCCGCCGGTGATCAACGAGGCCGTTCGCGTGCGCCTGGAGGACGTGCTGGCCACGCCGGGCATCGCTGGCTTTGCCCCGGCCGCGGGCAGGTTCGGCTCGGAGCTCACCCTCACGGGCAAGCGCTTCGCCGCCATACCCGCAGACAACAAGGTATACCTCAACGGAAAGGTGGCTACCGTGGTGAGCGCCACGGCCACCGAGCTGAGAGTGCTCGTGCCGGCAGGCGCTACTTCAGGAGTTCTGAAGGTCATCACCCCGGACGGCGGGGCAACCTCCTCTGCCCAGTTCCAGGTGTACCAGCCGCCGGTGCTCACTACATTCAGCCCCGCCGAGGGCATGGTGGGCCAGCCGGTGACGCTCACCGGCGAGCACCTGCAGGCCGAGCTGATCGAAGGTATAAAACTGGGCGGACTCGAGTGTGAGAT
>NZ_FTNM01000014.1 GCF_900156415.1 Pontibacter lucknowensis
CAACTTAACGAACCGCTGTATGCGAGACCCGCTTGTACAGTGGTGTGAGAGGCGCACCCCGTCAATTAATACTGGCGGGGCCGTCTACTCGATTAGCAGAATGTTTTATTTCTTTCTAATTTTCCTGAAGATTTTCAGCCTTTCTTTATTCGTTATACTGAAATTTCCAGAACATACGTCTGTAGCAAACTCACCTTTGTTATTTACATATCCAAAAATGATATAAGTGTCACCTGTTTTAAAGTACTGACTGCAATTAGACCATCGAGGAGTTATTTCTATAATGTCGGTTTTAAGTTCTCCTTTGTATACATTGGTTACTTTTAAAATTGGATTATAGCCTCCTTCACGCCAATACATTGGATCAGATGACATTACATAGTCTCCTTTCGTGAGGCTGTCTCTTACGGATTCTACCTTTGCAGAAATAACGAAGTCGGATGCCTGAAATCTTTCTTTCATAAAAGTATCAAGAGAAGAATATAAGTCACACCTACAGGCATAGGAATTAGTAACTATCGCTATGGTCAGGATAATTATTAGGGATAACCTTTTCATGTTTTAACTTAATGCTAACGGGCTTGTACATAAAGAGCTGCAGCGATAGCGAAGGTTCTGTATGTACCATGTTAGCTGATGTTATTTTATCTTTCTGCTCCGAATTGGAACACCTGTATCACAGTCTTCTTGAAAGAGGTAGAGAATACTAAACGAATCATTTCGCATGCTTATCGTGCCAGCTTGGGTATTGCCTCTCCAACAACAAAGAATCTTCTTTGGTAAGGCAATTAAGAGGGCCCTCCCGCTTCAGGGTATTACCATCTGCGCTAAATTTCACCAAGCCAAATATCTCTATATCATTGGTGCAAAGGACCTGCTTCACCCTCCCTGTTTCATAAAACAGGAACGTCCTTCCATTCTCATGTATAGCTGACGTATCCCCACTAGGGTAAAAGGACACATTGAATACTACTCTCCCTTTGCTGTACTGAGTCCTGTTTCTTAGGACCTCCCCTTGATCATAATCCATCACCCAACCGTGCAGTTCGTCGTTCTTGTAATTTCTCACAGACTTCAAACTGCCGTCCTCAAAGTATTCACGCCCTTCACCCTCTAGTTTATCATCAGTGACAGACAACTCTAGGTGCAGCTTTCCACTAGGATAATAATGCTTTGAGATGCCATTCTCTTTGTTACCAATAACCTGTATTTCCGATTCAATGGTACCATCATCATAATAGTCTATAACAGTCCTCTGTTTATTGCTGTCACATCCGATATTTACCAATATCACTAGCGCTAACAGGCAACAGTAATTTAGCTTCTTCTTAAGCATGTTTGAAATGTTATACTCTTGTTGTGTTACCCAATGAGTAAGTATGTTAATTAAATCTTGCTTATACTTCTTATAACAGCTAACAATCATTGGAAGGAGACGTCCTGTTGGTTTTGTAGGGATTGATGTCTTCTTCGGGTAGTTATCCGTGCTTGTTTTTCCTTTTTTTGTAGTTACTGTGTGGAATTTCTATTTTTATTGAGGGAAAAACAAGCTGCTCGTTGGGTTATTTTCTCCTTCTAAATGGCGGCTTTA
>NZ_FTNM01000013.1 GCF_900156415.1 Pontibacter lucknowensis
GGTGTGGTGTGCGCCCAGTATGGGCACCTGATACTAAAGGTATCATATTATTCCAGAGGGTGCAAGTCCCTTACAGGCGAGTTGGTGAAGCCTGTTAGCAAGCCGCAAGCTGGCTGGCCGTGAGGCGGCAGTGAAGAAAGCGGGACTGCAAAATCCGGTACTGACGGACAGAAACTGCATAAGAGGCAGGAAGTCGTGGGTAAACAAGCACCTCTTTGCAACGCCCCTGACCAACAAACGACCTTGTGTAGATGCAGCAGGAATCGGAGGAAGGAAGGTGCTCTTACCTGGGGAGGTCTCCCGGTGTCGTGAACATAGGGAGAAGTCAGCAGCGGTCGTAGTAGGTAGCGGCAACGAGCCGGGAAGAACCCGGAGGCCTCACAGGCTACTCAAGGACCAAACGTTAGGTTTTCCCAAATTCGGCAGGGAGGTTTTAGCCAGCCCTGCCTTAAGCGGGAGAAGAGATTATAAGTACTGTAGTACAAGCAGAGATGATAGAGAAGATACTCCACCGGGGCAACATGCTTAAAGCATACACACACGTTGTGGCCAACAAAGGTTCGGCGGGCGTGGACGGTATGCCCGTGGAGCAGCTGGCTGCGCACCTGAAACAAAACAGGGACGCCATCGCCACTGATATTTGCAACGGCAGGTACCTGCCTTCTCCTATCCTAGGAGTGGAAATACCCAAGGGCAACGGTAAGATTCGCCTGCTGGGCGTTCCCACCGTCACCGACCGGGTACTGCAACAAGCCGTGAATCAGGTGCTCACTCCGCTCTTTGAACTGGAGTTCAAAGAGCGCAGCTACGGCTTCCGCCCTAACCGCAGCGCCCACCAGGCCCTGCAGCAGGCGCACGGCTACATCCACGAAGGCTATCAGCACATCGTGGACATCGACCTTGCCAACTTCTTTGACGAGGTGGACCACTGCCTCTTGCTGCAACTGCTCTACCGGAAGGTAAAGTGCCCGCTGACCCTGCGCCTGATCCGCAAGTGGCTCCGGGCTCCCATTCTTATCAAAGGGAGACTGGTCAAGCGCCGGAAGGGCGTGCCGCAGGGAAGCCCGCTCTCGCCACTGCTCTCCAACATCACGCTCCACGAGCTGGACAAGGAGCTGGAGCGGCAACAGCTGCGCTACGTGCGCTATGCCGATGACTTCAGCGTCTACACCGAAAGTGAAGACACTCCCCGAAAGGTAGGCAACGCCGTGTTCCTGTTCCTGCGGGACAGGCTCAGGCTGCCTATCAACATGGAGAAGTCGGGTATCCGCAGGCCTGTGGATTTCCAAATGCTGGGCCACGGCTTTGTGCCCACCTACAGGAAAGGCGACAAGGGCCGCTACCAGCTGGTGGTGGCAAAGAAAGGGTGGGACAGGCTCAAGCAGAAGCTGAAGGCCATCACCCGCAAAACCACGCCTTGCTCTTTTGAGGAGCGTATCCGGGAACTGAAGGAGGCCCAAAGAGGCTGGGTCCACTACTTCCGCATGGCCAGTATCCAGGGCAAGCTCAAAGAAGTGGACAGCTGGATACGAAATCGGCTCCGGCACTGCATCTGGCACGACTGGAAAAAGCCCGAACGGAAAAGGAAGAACCTAATTCGGCTGGGTGTCCCGAAGGGTCAGGCTTATGCCTGGAGCAGAACCAGGAAAGGAGGCTGGGCGGTGGCTCAAAGCCCGATGCTGATCACAACGGTAACGGTGAAAAGGCTGGCTAAGAGAGGGTATGAATCATTGCTCGACTACTACAGGAAAGTAGCTCCACAACTTAACGAACCGCTGTATGCGAGACCCGCTTGTACAGTGGTGTGAGAGGCGCACCCCGTCAATTAATACTGGCGGGGCCGTCTACTCGATTA
>NZ_FTNM01000001.1 GCF_900156415.1 Pontibacter lucknowensis
ATTCCCGAAGGAATCAGATCCGTTCGACTTGCATGTATTAGGCCTGCCGCTAGCGTTCATCCTGAGCCAGGATCAAACTCTCCATTGTAGTGTTTTACTTTTCAGACTGCCCAAGGCAGCCAATGTGTCCGTTCGACCCGCGGCCCTTTCCTTTAATAATTCTCTCGAATTGACGCGGTGGGAATCCGAAGATTCGCCCGCGCGGATGTACCTATCTTGTTTTTCTTTTTCTGTCTCAACAATCTCTCAAAGAACTTTTCGGAAGACTTTTTCTTCCGTTAGACGCTTTACTGTTTAAAGCGTGTGTTGCTTGTGTTTCCGTAACAACCTGTTGTTGTTTTTCGGTGTGCAAAGGTCGGAAAAACTTTCCGAATCCCAAGCAAAATCTCAATCTTTTTTTTCTCTTCTTTTCGGTTCGTTTAACCGATCAGCACTCTTTTTTTTCCGGCTTTCGAACCCTTCGCCTCGGAGCGGGTTGCAAAGGTAAGAAGATTTTTTAAATCCGCAATAACCTGGCAAAACTTTTTTTCCTTTTTCCTGCGGCCCCTGTTAGGAGCCTTCCGGAATCCGTTTCATTTCGAAGCGGGCTGCAAAGGTAAGCAGATCTTTTCAACCTGCAAGCCCCAAGGCAAAGTTTTTTTTCAGTCTTTATTTCCAGTGCGTCGCCTCTCAACTTTGACACCGGTGGCCGCCCTGCCGGCTGCCCTCTTTCCCGACCCGTTGTACCGTGTTGGGAGTGCAAAGGTCGCAATAGTTTCCGAATCCGCAAGGGGGCAGATCTACCTTTGTGCCCTCTCCCCCGCAGGTTCCGCCTAAGTGCCTGAGGCGCACGGCGAATAATTTCAAAAAAACTTTCGGGTTTTTGTACTCAACCCGTGAATGCTCTTTTATACCTATCAAGTGATGGTGCTACGTGTGCATTTGCCCTTGGTAATCCTCACTCTTTCCTAGCTTTTCAACTAGCGGCTTTTGATTAACATATATCAATGCTTCACAAGTTCCTTGACTATTCAGTTTTTATTAATCTTTCTTTTGCTGACTTCTATATCAGATATTTGATTTTATCCATTTGCAGTTTTCCATATCTCTATGCTTTTTTATTACCCTAAAACGAGAGAAGGCTTCATTCTATTTAGAATGAAGCCTTCTCTCGTTTTATACTTGTCTGCTATATTATACGCTGGTCTTTTCTCTTCTCAGAGTGCTCTTTCTATCTGGCCCCACTGATGCGATTGTGATAGGTACTTCCAAGTGCTTCTCCAGGAAAGTCATATAATTGTTGAATGCTTCTGGAAGTGCTTCCACTGTATCAATTTGATTCAGGTCTACTTTCCAGCCTGGCAGTTCTTCATAGATCGGCTCTATGCTTTCGGTATCCAGTGAGTGTGGTAATTGGTCGGTTATCTCTCCTGATGCCAATTTATAATGCGTACACACCTTTATGGTATCGAACTCTGTCAGCACATCAGCTTTCATCATGTTCAGTTGGGTAACCCCATTCAGCATGATTGAATACTTCAAACTTGGCAAATCTACCCAACCGCAGCGACGCGGACGTCCGGTTGTAGAACCAAATTCATTCCCTGCTTTTCTGATTTGATCACCTACTTCATCCAGCAACTCTGTAGGGAATGGTCCACTACCTACCCGGGTGCAGTATGCTTTAAAGATACCGTATACCTCTCCTATATATCGTGGGGCTACACCTAGTCCTGTACAGGCGCCAGCCACCAAGGTAGTAGATGATGTAACAAATGGATATGTGCCAAAGTCAACATCCAGCAGTGAACCCTGAGCTCCTTCTGCCAGTACACGCTTGCCGTTTTTCAAGGCTTCGTTAATCATGTACTCACTATCAACCAGCTTAAGTGTACGGAGATAGTCAACTGCTTCAAAGAATGCCTGCTCCTGCTCTCCAAGTTCTAAGGTCTGTCCATAGAACTCCACTGTCTTACGGTGACGATCCACCAGCTTGTTATAACGATCCTGAAAATCCTCAGCCAGTATATCGCCTATGCGTAAACCTACTCTGCCAATCTTATCCTGGTAAGTAGGTCCTATACCTTTTAGTGTAGAACCGATCTTACCTGAACCAAGTGCTTCTTCCGAAACTCTGTCAAGCACTTTATGTGATGGCAGGATGAGCGACGCTTTTTTAGAAATGAACAGATTCTGGGCTGCATCTACGCCGCGGTCCTGTAGTTTCTGCATTTCGGTGCGGAAAACGATCGGATCCAGCACAACACCATTGCCAATGATATTCTGAATATGCGAGTGAAAAATACCAGAAGGGATCTGGTGAAGCACGTGCTTGGTGCCTTCGAATTCGAGTGTGTGTCCAGCATTAGGGCCTCCCTGGAAACGGGCCACAATGTCATAGGTAGGAGCCAGTACGTCGACGATTTTGCCTTTGCCTTCGTCGCCCCACTGCAGACCTATAAGTATGTCAACTGCCATTTATGAGTTAGTAAATTGATTCCTTTAAGAATTGCGCTGCGAAGTTATCATTTTCTGCGATGGTAAAAATGGCATTGAGCTTCGTAACGATCAAAAGTTTGCGAATGTGGTCGGACGGCTTGATCAAAACAAGCTCTCCCCCTCTATTGCGAAACTTTGTAAGAAGTGAAACCAGCACCCCCATCCCGCTACTGTCCATGAAACGAACATTGGAGAGGTCTACAGCGCACAACAATACTTTATTTTCCACTTGCTCCTCAGCAACGGCCATCAGCCTCTGGGTGTCAGGCCCTGCCACGAGGTCACCTTCCAGTCTGATGAACAGGACATCATCCTTTAGTTCTGTCTGATACTTCATGCTGTTGTTCAGTTGCTTTTTTGGCGCGGCAATCGCCGCATACCCCATAAAGATTAAGGGAATGGTGCAAGATATGAAAATTTAGAAGGTCCCCCACCATGGTCTGTATATTATGGATGCGAGGATCGCAAAACTCCACCACTTTGTGACACTCGGTGCAGATTACGTGGTCGTGCTGTCGGTAGCCGTACGATTTTTCGTACTGTGCCAGGTTGCGGCCAAACTGGTGCTTGCTTACCAGGTCATTCTCTACTAATAGGTCGAGGGTGTTATACACGGTGGCCCGGCTTACACGGTAGTTCTTATTTTTCATGCTGATGTAGAGTGATTCCACATCAAAGTGCCCTGAGCGGGAGTAAATCTCTTCCAGGATGGCATAGCGCTCCGGTGTTTTGCGAAGCCCCTTGCTCTCCAGGTATGCCGTAAAAATTTTCTTTACTTCTTCTATTCTATTCTGCTGGTCTACTGCCATGATTTTTCTCTCTTATATATAATAGGTGTAGTGGCTCAGTCGAATCGCTCGACCGTTAGCACACCTGTTACCTTACCCATGCGCTGAATCAGTTTGTCCAGGTGGCCGGTGTCATTTACAAAAACCATAATATTCCCCTCAAAGATTCCATCATGCGAATCGATTGTGATCGAGCGCATGTTTACCCGAAGACTGTTCGAGATGATACGGGTCAGGTCATTGACCAGGCCCACGCGGTCTGTACCCTTAATCCGTATACCTGCCAAGAAGGCCAGCTCTTTCTGATCGGTCCATTTGGCTTTGATAATACGGTTGCCGTAGTTAGACATCAGCTCTATGCCTTTCTTACAGTTGGTGCGGTGGATCTCGATACCGTCTTCTTCTGACTCAAAGCCAAACACCTCGTCGCCAGGTATAGGGTTACAGCATGCTGCCACCTTATAATTCATGTTGGAAGTGTTCTCCCCAATCACAAGCATATCGGACGTAACACCCCGTATCTTCTGCACCTCCCGGTCAAAAGACTTGGGTTCGAGCATAGAGGCTCCCCGTTCTGCCTGTGCTGTAAAGATAACCTCTTTGATATTCTTAATATCTATATGTCCTGTCGCAATGCGGTAATGCAGATCCTGTACCGATGGAATGTTAAAGAAAGCCAGCAATTTGTTCAGGTTGCCTTGCGTTTCGGGCACCTTCAGGTAGGCAAGGCGACGCTCCAGCATCATCTTGCCCTGCTCTGACTTGTTTTTACGCTCTTCACGCAGGTACTCCTTGATGCGCGATCGGGCTTTGGACGTTACCACATAGTCCAGCCACTCTTCATTCGGCTTTTGCTTCTGTGAGGTTAGGATCTCTACCTGGTCACCGTTGCGCAGCCTGAAGCTGAGCGGCACCAGTTTCTGGTTTACTTTCGCTCCAAGGCAGTGCAGGCCGATCTGAGAATGTATTTCAAATGCGAAGTCGAGTGCGGTAGCCCGGTCTGGCAGTATAAGCAGTTCCCCTTTGGGCGTAAAGACAAACACCTCCTCTACAAAAAGGTTTTTGCGGAACTCGTCCATAAATTCCAGTGCGTTGGCCGTGTTGTTCTCCAGCATGTCCCGCACTTTGTTTATCCACAGTTCCAGGCCTGATTCGCCCCCGCTGCCATCGCTCTTATACTTCCAGTGTGCCGCATAACCACGCTCGGCAATCTCGTCCATACGCTTGGTGCGTATCTGCACCTCCACCCACTGCCCGGACTTACTCATAACAGTAGTGTGCAGCGACTCGTAACCGTTAGCCTTTGGGGTGTTCACCCAGTCACGCAGACGATCGGGGTTGGGCTGATAGAAGTCTGTTATAATTGAGTATACCTGCCAGCAGGCTGCCTTCTCATGTTCCAGCGGTACATCCAGCGTGATGCGGATGGCAAACAGGTCGTAAATCTCCTCAAAGGTGATGTTCTGCTTTTTGATCTTCTTTAATATAGAGTAGATCGACTTAGGCCTGCCCTTGATGTTAAATTTAAACCCATGCCGGCGCAGCTCTTCCTCTATAGGCGCAATGAAATCCTTGATAAACTTACCCCGGGCACTGCGGGTCTGTCGTATCTTGGTTGAAATGTCCTTATAGGTTTCAGTATCGGTATACTTCAGGTATAGGTCTTCCAGTTCAGACTTGATGGCATAAAGTCCCAGGCGGTGTGCCAGGGGCGCATACAGGTACATGGTTTCTGAAGCGATCTTGAGCTGCTTATGACGCGGCATGCTGTCGAGCGTACGCATGTTGTGCAAGCGGTCGGCCAGCTTGATCAGGATCACCCGTACGTCATCCGACAATGTGAGCAGCATCTTCCGGAAGTTTTCGGCTTGCTGCGAGGTGCCATAGTCGAAAACACCGGATATTTTGGTCAGACCTTCGATGATCCGAGCCACGCTGGTCCCAAACTCACGCTCAACTTCCTCTACCTCCATATCGGTATCCTCTACTACATCGTGCAGCAGAGCCGCCACAATAGAAGTAGTACCGAGCCCGATTTCCTCGACCGCAATCTGTGCCACAGCCAATGGATGCAGAATGTAAGGTTCACCGGATTTACGGCGCATGTCTTTGTGCGCCTCAACGGATGTATTGAATGCCTTCTTGATGATCTTGGCGTCGTTGTCCTTCAGGAAAGGCTTGGCGTGCCGAAGTAATCTGCGGTAGTGTCTAAGGATCTCTTTGCGTTCTGCTTCTGGATCGATCATGTTCATGCTAAAGCTAGAAAGTATTGGGTGTGCAAGCCAGTTGGGCTTGCCGCCATACTTATGCTACTGTTTATAAGTATAAGTGAGGCAGTGGCGTTTTAAGTTTCAAATATACATGAATATCCGCTTTCATACACACTGCGCCATGCGAATCGTGCAATTTACTGATGCTGAACCACTAAGCGCTTACACGCTGTACTGGCTGAGAAAAAGAAGAAAAAATATTCGCTTTTTTTAAGCCGGCCTCTTGCATTTAAAATTAGCGTTCGTAAATTTGCACCATCATTACAAACAAGCACACATGCGGATGTGGCGAAATTGGTAGACGCACTAGACTTAGGATCTAGCGCTGCGAGGCATGGGGGTTCGAGTCCCTCCATCCGCACACAAACGAAACCCTCAACAGCCCATGTTGGGGGTTTGTTTTTACTAGATGTATCATCAATAAATTTTTGTAAGCCTTGAATATTACATTAAATCAAACCGACGGCACTAACGCGCAACTGAAGGTAGTCCTTGAAGAGGCAGACTATGCTCCACAGGTTGAGCAGCAAGTAAAAGAATTCAGCAAGAAAGCCCAGATCAAAGGCTTCAGACCTGGTAAAGTGCCTGCCGGCCTTATCAAGAAGATGTATGGCAAGAGCATACTGGTTGAGTCTATCAACAAACTTCTTCAGGAGGAGATCTCTAAGTATATCAAGGATAACGATGTAAAACTGCTGGGCGAGCCACTTCCGGAGCCAAGCCAGGAAAACATTGACTGGGATAACCAGAAAGAGTTCGAATTCACGTATGCTGTTGGCCTGCTGCCAGACTTCAACCTTCCGCTTGATAAAAGCGTAGAGGGTTACACTGTAGAGCTGGACCAGACAACGGTAGATGAGGCTTACGAAAACCTGAAACGCCAATTTGGCAAGACCACCAACCCGGAGACTTCTGAAGAGGGTGACTTTATCTACGGTGACCTGAAGCAAGTAGAAGGCGAATTTGAGTCTAAGACGCTTATCCCTACAAACCGTGTAGTAGAAGGTAAAGATCAGTTCATGGGTGTTAAAGCCGGTGACGTGATCCGCTTCGATATCCGCAAGGCATTTGGTGACGACAACAGCGCGCTGGCCCATGTAACTGGCATGAGCAAAGATGTGGTAGCTGACCTGAACGGTGAATTCGAATTCACTGTAGAGAAAATCAACCGCACTGAGGCTGCTGAATTGAACCAGGAGCTGTTTGACAAACTGTTCGGTAAGGACGAAGTGAAGACGGAAGAAGAGTTCGACGCTAAGATCCGCGAAACGATCAAGGAGAACTACGACCGTGAAGCTGACAACCTGCTGTACCGCAATATTATTGATACTTTGGTTGACAACGTAGAGGTAGAACTTCCAAACGAGTTCTTCAAGCGTTGGCTGCAAGTGACTAACGAAGGTCGCCTGACGACGGAGCAGATTGAGGAGAACTTCGATAAGTATCTGAAGGAGCTGAAGTGGTCCATGATCAAGAACAAGGTGGTAGAGGAGAACGAGCTGAAAGTAACCAACGAAGAGGTGGTGAACAGCACGAAAGAGAAGATGTTGGCCCAGTTCAATATGCCAGAAGTTCCAGAGGAACTGGTAGAGAGCATGAATAACTATGCTAACCAGTATCTGCAGCAGGACAATGGCCGTAACTACATTAATGAGTACGAGCAACTGCTGGCCGAGAAGGTGCTCGCTAAACTAAAAGAGACGATGACTGTTGTAGAGAAGACAATCTCTACAGAGGACTTCAAAAACCTGTCGTAATAAGAACGATTTATAATATTTAACTTAAAAAGTCCTTTATTATTTAAAGGACTTTTTTATTTTTGACCAAACCGTAAATCTAAACAAGATGATGTTTAACAAAGACGAGTTCCGGAAATTTGCCGTAAAGGGCCAGGGCATGAGCGGCCTGGGCGTAGATCAATATATTAGCCATGTAGAAGGCAGAGCGATGCATACCATCGAGAGCATGACGCGTTCTGTCATTGAGGAACGTCCCACGAACTTCCGTGAGATCGACGTGTTCTCGCGCCTGATCATGGACCGTATCATTTTCCTGGGTACACAGGTGGATGACTTCATTGCCAACATCATTACAGCCCAGTTGCTGTTCCTCGAGTCGGCTGACGCGAAGAAGGATATCCTGCTTTATATCAACAGCCCGGGTGGGTCCGTATACGCCGGCCTTGGCATCTATGACACCATGCAGTATGTAAACCCTGATGTAGCGACGATCTGTACAGGCCTGGCTGCCTCGATGGGTGCCGTACTGCTGGCAGGTGGGGCCAAGAACAAGCGCTCTGCCCTACCGCACTCCCGCATTATGATTCACCAGCCAATGGGCGGTGCGCAGGGCCAGGCTTCAGATATCGAGATCACAGCGCGTGAGATCCTGAAGCTGAAAAAGGAGCTATACGAAATTCTGGCTGAGCACTCCGGCAAGTCATACCAGGAGGTATACGACAACTCCGATCGTGATTATTGGATGAAAGCAGAGGAAGCGAAAGAATACGGTCTGATTGACGAGGTATTGCACCGCAAGAAAGAGTAAGTATCCTCAAAACAACATTTGACAGCAAAGCCCATCCTGTACCCAGGTATGGGCTTTGCTGTTTTATTTAGCAAGAAAGAATTGTACCGTAATCATACATGTTCCTGCAGGTCAAACTCTGCTCAAAAATTTATCAACATGGGTTTGTGGACAGCTTAAGTCTTTAAACAACTGTAAAACAGCACTTTAAACCAAGATACAGTAATAGCAATTTTTTAATTTATGGTTACTTTTTATAACCATATCAACATTTTAGAGATTAAAATACTACCTTAGTAAGGTTTCAATTTTGTACCTTTGCTTTTGAATTACACCCGCGAGGGCCAAAAAATCTTCTGAACAAACTTTTTTATGGCTGAAATTACCTGCTCATTTTGTGGCAAGAACAAAAAAGACGTATCTGTGATGATATCCGGTATCAACGCGCACATTTGCGACCGTTGTATCGGGCAGGCACAGCAAATCCTGAACGAGGAGAATAAGATACGCGCCAACAGCCGCACGCCTAAGTTCAACCTGATGAAGCCGAAACAGATGAAGGAGTACCTTGATCAGTTTGTGGTTGGCCAGGATGAGGCGAAGAAGGTAATGTCAGTAGCGGTGTACAACCATTACAAGCGTTTGATGCAGCGTACCAACGACGATGATGTCGTGATCGAGAAGTCTAACATCATTATGGTAGGTGAAACCGGTACAGGCAAGACCTACCTGGCCCGTATGATGGCTGGTATTCTGCAGGTGCCTTTCTGTATAGCTGATGCAACTGTACTGACAGAGGCTGGCTATGTAGGTGAAGACGTAGAGAGCATCCTGACACGCCTGCTGCAGGCTGCCGACTATAACGTAGAAGCAGCTGAGCGCGGTATTGTATACATTGACGAGATCGATAAAATTGCCCGCAAGAGCGATAACCCTTCTATTACCCGCGACGTGAGTGGCGAAGGTGTGCAGCAGGCATTGCTGAAACTGCTCGAAGGCACGGTAGTGAACGTACCGCCACAGGGTGGCCGTAAGCACCCGGAGCAGAAGATGATCACGGTGAACACCGAGAACATTCTGTTCATTTGCGGTGGTGCTTTTGTAGGTATAGACCGCCTGATCAAGAACCGCCTCAATACGCGTCCGATTGGCTTCTCTAAGTCGAAGCAGGATGAATCAGAAGAGAAGGAGAACTTCCTCCGTTACCTGACTGCCCAGGATCTGAAGAACTTCGGACTTATACCTGAGCTGATCGGTCGTCTGCCAGTGCTGACGCACCTGAACCCACTAGATAAGGATACGCTTCGTCTGATCCTGCTGGAGCCGAAGAACTCTATCGTGAAGCAGTACAAGCGTCTGTTTGAGATGGAAAACATCAGCCTCAGCTTTGATGACGATGCGTTGGATTACATTGTAGAAAAAGCTGCCGAGTACAAGCTTGGCGCCCGAGGCTTGCGTTCTATTTGCGAAGGTATTATGACAGACGCCATGTTTGAGCTACCGTCTGAAGAAGGTGCTAAAGAACTGGTGATCACCGGCGAATATGCCCGCGACAAGTTTGATAAATCACCTCTGAAGCAGCTACGTGTTGCCTAAGGTATAGCAAGATAAAAGAGAAGGCCTCAGCTGCATACAGCTGAGGCCTTCTCTTTTAGGTATAGCACACCTTTGTGTGAAATTGTAGTTTATACATTCTCCTTCATGTATCCCACCATCAGCTCTGCGGCACGCTCAGCTGTACGGTACTCCCCTATTCTTTTCTTCACAAGCGCATAGCCTTCTTTCTGCTTCTGCATAGCATACTTATCAAACAGGATACTCTTAAGCTCGGCTACGATCTTCTTGGCCGTAAAGTCTTCCTGAATCAGCTCCGTTACAATTGGCTTATCGGCAATCAGGTTAACGAGCGAAATGTAAGGAACCTTGATTACACGTTTGCCAATGGCATAAGAGATGGCGCTGGTTTTGTAACACACGACCTGCGGCACATCAAACAAGGCCGTTTCGAGTGTGGCTGTACCTGAGGTTACCAGGGCAGCTTTAGCATGCGCTAGCAAGTCGTAGGTCTGGTCGTATACGATCTTGATATTCGGATCCTTGTTGTACTGCTCGTAATACTCTTTCGAGAAGTTCGATACACCAGCCACGATAAACTGATAATCGCGGAACGAAGGGAGCACACTCAACATGACCTCCAGCATATTTTCAATCTCCTGCTTACGAGAACCCGGCAGCAATGCAATGATAGGCTTGTTGTTCTGGATATGGTTTCGCACTCTGAAATCAGGCGCCACGACGTGATCGTTCACTGAGTCTGCGACCGGATTGCCGATGTAGTCTACTTTGTAATCAAAGCGACCATAGAACTCCTCCTCAAAGGGCATGATCACGAACATGCGGTCTACGAGGCGCTTGATCTTGTGCACCCGGCCCTGGTTCCAGGCCCAGATCTTGGGAGAGATGTAATAGAAAACTTTGAGGCCGTGCTCTTTTGCAAACTTGGCGATCCGCATGTTGAAGCCGGCATAATCCACTAGGATGATCACATCCGGTTTAAAGGCTGTGATATCCTCTTTGCACTCGCGCAGGAAGCCCAATATCTTAAAAAAATTGGCGGCAGCCTCCGCAAAGCCCATAAAGGCCATTTCCTGGTAATGCTTCACCAGGTGCATGCCGGCTTCCTGCATCATATCGCCTCCCCACCCTCTTATGTCAGCCTCGGGATCTTGTTTCCGGAGCTGTTTGATGAGGTTAGAAGCATGCAGATCGCCTGAGCGTTCGCCGGCTATAATGTAATATTTCATCTAATGTGTATGCGTTTGGGCTGCCTGATGTGGCAGAAACGAAGAAAGCAACGGAACAGGTATAGCCAAAAGGCTATGATTGCTTATTCGCCAAAATACTCCACGTAGTTGCGTGGAGTTTCATATAATTTGAGGCTATGTAGCCTGGCTTGGGAAATTTCGGCGATTTTAGGTTCCAGAATTTTCCAGAACTCTACTACCAGGTTCTCTGTGCTGGCCAGCTTGTCTTCCATGAAAGCCACATCCAGGTTGAGGTTTTTATGGTCTACCTTCTCGATGATGTGCTTGCGGATAAGCGTGCTCAGCTTTTTGAGGTCAATCACAAAGCCGGTGTCAGGATCCGGCTTTCCTTTTACGGTCACGATCAGCTCATAATTGTGCCCATGCCAATTGGTATTCGCACATGGCCCGAAAACCTCCTTATTCTTCGCCAACGACCAGTTCGGGTTGTGCAGCTTGTGGGCTGCATTGAAATGCTCTAATCTGCTTACGTAAATCATTTAACTGCTAAACTTATAATTCTTTTGGGACAGCAAATATACGAAGAAAGGAACACCAAAGAACGATGTAATGATTCCAATTGGCAGGCCAGCTGGCGGATATAAAATACGGGACAAAAGATCGCAGAGCAGCATGAACAAACCACCCACAAAAGCACAGAAAAGCAGGTTGCTCCTGCCAGTTGCCCCCATCAGTCCGCGGGTTACGTGCGGAATGATCAGTCCCACAAAGCCGATAGGTCCGGAGGTAGCCACCGCGAAGCCTGTTACGATAGAAACAGTAGCCAAAATCGCCCAACGGGTTTGCGCCACGTTCACCCCCAAAGCCTGTGCCCGGTCGGCACCGAGCAATAGGATGTTGAGCTGCTTCTGCAGGAAAGCAAAGAGCAAAAGCGCCACTAACAAAGCTGTAGCCGGGTATGGCAGCAGCGACCAGCTTGCCCGCTCAAAACTGCCCATTGACCAGAATATCACAGACTTAAGTTTTCCTTCTGAATCAGACAGAAAAGTGAGTAGACCTACTATAGCTGTCACTAACGAGCTGATGGCTATACCTGCCAATAGCAGTTGCGCAGGTATAAGCTGCCGCTTCCGGTAACCGAGCACCACCACCACCAGCGTTACCACAAAAGCTCCCACAAGTGCGAACACCGGCGGCATGTAAAAACCTCCGATAGACACTTCAATAAAACCGAAGAACACAATCACAGCACCCAACGACGCGCCAGAGGCAGTGCCCAACAGGTATGGATCAGCCAGCCCGTTGTTGACCATGGCTTGCATCAGGTAACCGCAGAAAGCCAGCGAAGCACCTACGACTAAGGCCAATAGCAGCCTGGGCAGGCGCAGGTGTGCGATGGCAAAATGGGTGGTATTATCCGGGTCGTAGTGAAAAACAGCCTGCCAGATTGTAGCCAGATCCACCTCGAAAGTACCGACCTGCAGCCCGAGCACCAACGCTACCAAGATCAATAGAAAAGCTCCAGCAAAGTATAAGGCGCTTCTCATGGGTATAGGAAGCTTTCAAGTTCACGTATCGACTCTACTACCCGTGGGCTTGGCCGCTCGATCAGGTTGCCAGTAGGCTGGTAGATACGTTTGTTCTGGTAGGCGGCAATTTTGCGCAGCTCCGGGTATAGGCTGAAAAACTCCCGCTCCAGCCGCTCTATACTTCCGCCCAACAGCACATCCGGGTTCAGTTTAAGAATATACTCGCGGGTGAGTGCCGGATAAGGCTGGTCGAAAACCTCCTGTACAGCATTCAGGGCTCCCAGTATACGCAACTGGTCAGTCAGGATGGTGTTTTGCCCATACACGTAGATCGGGTCGCTCCAGGTAATGGTTAGCACCCGCTGCAGCTGCGCCTGTCCGCTATACCTGCGCTCGATCTCCCGCACCTGCTGTCGCAGCGAATCTGCCAGATGGTTTGCCTGCTGCTCTCGGCCCATGATGCGGCCGATGTCCTCTATACCTTTCAGGATATCCTCCACACTGCGGTATTTCTGATAATAAATAGGTATACCTAGCTCTTCCAATCGGGCGGCCACATCCAGCGGGGTTATACCTTCCACTGTAAAGATCAGGTCGGGTTTCAGGGCCATCACCTGCTCCAGATCAACCGGGTAATTGTTCACCACGGGCTTGCTGTATACCTCCGACGGGTAGTCACACTGGGGTGTGCGTCCGACTATAGAGGCGGTATCGCAAACGGCAAAGAGCATCTCCGTCATGGAGGAAGCAAAGGCCATCACGCGTTCCGGCTGTCTCTCTAATTTTATCTCACGTCCCAGGTCGTCCTGCAGCACCAGCTCCTCCCCCGCCTGTTCTTCTTTTCCGGAGCTGCAGGCACAGCAAAAAATCAGCAGGCACACTGCCAAAAACTTGTTCAGGTATGGATGCAAGGTATAGATTGGTTTCTGATTAATGGAGTGACAAGGCGACGTGCGCTTCGGCTCCGTTTATTTTCGTAAATTTAACGCAATATTACTTTACAGCCTATAAAACTGAATTATGATCGTTGTAACTGGTGCTGCCGGCTTTATTGCGAGTTGCCTTGTGAGCAGGCTCAATGCAGCTAACTTTAATGATATCGTGGTGGTAGACAATTTTTCTGTCGCCAAAAAAGAAGGAAACCTGAAAGGGAAAAAGATAAAAGAGTATGTAGACCGCGACGGTTTCTTTGAATGGCTGGATGATAACTACGAAGAAGTTGAGTTTATCTTCCATCTGGGTGCCCGCACCGATACCACCGAGTTTAACAAAGATGTATTTGACCTACTCAACCTGAACTACTCTAAGCAGGTATGGAACGCCTGCTGCGAGTACCAGATTCCGCTGGTATACGCTTCGTCAGCGGCTACCTACGGCTCAGGTACGCTTGGCTACGACGATGAAGAAGCGACTATCCCATTGCTGCAGCCGCTTAACCCCTACGGCGACTCCAAGAATGACTTCGATAAGTGGGCACTCGAGCAGACGGCAAAGCCTTTCTTCTGGGCAGGCCTGAAGTTCTTCAACGTGTACGGCCCGAATGAGTACCACAAAGGAAAGATGGCATCCGTTATTTTTCATGCCTATAACCAGATCAAGGAAAAAGGCAGCATGAAGCTTTTCCGCTCCCACCACCCAGACTTTGCCGATGGTGAGCAGATGCGCGACTTCGTGTATGTAAAGGATGTAGTGGAGGTATGCATGTTTTTGATGCAGCACCGCAAAAACTCGGGCATCTACAACCTCGGCTCCGGTAAGGCCCGCACTTTTATGGCACTAGCCCTCAACACATTCGATGCCATGGGCATAGAGCCTAACATCGACTTTATGGACACGCCGGAGAACTTACGCGACAACTATCAGTATTTTACAGAAGCTAATATGAGCAAGCTCCGCTCTATTGGCTATGATCGAGAGTTCTATACTTTAGAAGAAGGTGTGAAGGATTATGTGCAGAACTACCTGATGGAGGGAAAGTATTACTAATACTGCTTACTGAGTAATTTACGACCTAACAGGTATAGCAAGGCCCCACTTATGGTTTCATAGGCGGGGCCTTGCTTTTAGCCTGATTCTAGCTGTTATTTCTTCTCTTCCTCTTTATAAGTCAGCAAATGTTCTGCTTCTTTACTGAACAAACCAGACTGTGTGCCGATGTATACTTTGCTACCTACTTTAGCGATAGATGTGATAAGGTGGCCTTCCAGACCGGTATTATCTAGCTCTCTTATAAGCAGTTTGTCTATTCCTAACTCAATTGTGAAGATCTGGCTGTAGTAACTGGCTAACAAGATGTCATCGCTGATGGCATAGTATGAAAGCCTGCCCGGTGCATCAGTTAGCTGCGCATCCAATGACCAAGTCTGTTCAGATATAGATCGCATTAAACTAACTGTTTGCTTTTCCCAATTACTAACTATGCTATAGATATTGCCCTTATGCTCAAAAGAGGTGACCCCTACTTCTTTTGGCATTTGATAATTAATCTCACCGTCTTCTGTGATTTTATAGAAGCCCCAATCCGTTCCCACATAAAAGTTGTTGCCGTGCGATCGCATATGCAGCACTTTTCCTCCTACTTCGGCTGGCGTCAGAACGAGCGTCTTTTCAAGCACAATTCTGTCATCACCGAAATGATTCGTCTCAACTGCTAATTTCACTAAAAGATACCGCAGGCCGTGTCTTCCAGTATCTTCATTGAGGTGGGTATAAGGAACCAATGCTACATGATTCTCTGAAATGGCAAAGCTTTCGTTCAACTTCATCGCCGCCAGACTAAACCCCCTAAACTGCGGATCAAGTTTGGCTACATCTAAGGCAAGGTATGTCCCGCTATGCAAAGGATTATTTACGCTTCTGAGATGCAGGTAATTTCCATCTGTACCGCCAAAAATCCTGGAGCTTATTGGGTGCTTGTGGTGCGACACATTTTTGAAATAATGCGGGTAATGTATTACTTTCTCACGGCCCCCTTCCATCGAAATGGTTGATAAGAAGTCCATCCCCAGTACCTGAAGTTTGTCAGTCGCACTATAGAGGTTAGCGATGTACCGATTGTAATGCAGAAACTGATCATGCACCTTCCAAGCAACCACAGGATCTGCCTCGATCTCTTCAATATCTTTTTTGCAGGAAAAAAGCAATAAGGTTAAACAAAGCAAGGGCATCAAATACCTGCTTGCTATAAGATGCTTCATAGAAGTAAAAAGTATTGTCGCTATAACTAATAATCTGTTTCAGAGACTCGGATAAAATAATGCGATCGTGGAGTTAAATATCTAAGAACCCTCCCCGTCTACATGGGCTCTATCGATTCACTTGGGTTTAAGATATAAATGTTAGTTCTCCACTTCCTTATAAGTCAGCAAATGTTCTGTCGCTTTGCTGAAGAGGCCAGATTGGGTGCCAATATATACTTTGTTCTTCACTTTAGCGATAGAAGTGATCGTGTGGCCTACAAGCCCGGTATTGTCAAGTTCTCTTAACTGCAGCTTATCTATACCTACCTCCACCTCAAATATCTGGCTATGGCGAAAGGCCAGTATTACATCATCGCTAATTGCAATATAGTTGAACCACTCCGCTGCATTTCCTGCGTGTGCATCCAAAGACCAGGATTGCCCGGACACAGCCCGGAACAAGGCGTGTGTCTGTTGTCTTCCGTGCCTGGCCAAAGTATAGAGTTCGCCTTTGTGCTCAAATGTCGCATAAGCTACCTGGTCCGGCATCTGGAAATCAATTTCACCTTCTTCCGAAATCTTATAGAATCCCCAGTCGGTGGCAACATAAAAGTTATTCTGGTGTGAACGCATATACCGGACAAAGCCACCTTCTTGCGCGGGTGTAAGTATTTTAACCTCTTCCAACACGATCTTACTAAAACTCTGATTGGATTTGTCGACCCCTAGTTTTACCAGAAAATACCGCAGCCCAGATCTTCCGGTTTTCTCATTCGCATACCTGTATGGCACCAGAGCAACATTGTTCTCTGAGATAGCCATGCTTTCCAGTGCGTTAGACATTACTAGTTCAAACTCAAGAAAACTAGGGTCAATTTCCTTTGCATATATTCTAAGGTTTGCTCCGCTAGTCACCGGATCGCTCACTGATCTGAAATACAAACTGCCATCTTCAGCTCCTGTAAATATATTGGAGTTCATAGGGTAATTGTAGTGTGACAGGTCTCTGAAAGGGTGCACATAGTTACTCACCTTTGCCCCTTTCCTGGCATGGGATATCTTAGAGAATAAGTACATTCCTAAAACCTGCAGTCTGTCTTCAGCCTCAGCAGCATACAGGTTTACAATAAACCGCTGGTTGTACAAGAACTTATTGTGTGCTTCCCAGGCAACAACGGGATCTATCTCAATTTCATCGAGCTCTTTTTTACAGGAAGAGAACAGTAAGGACAGGCAGAGTAAAGGCAAGAGGTACTTATTGGGTATAAGCTGTTTCATTGGTAGTAGAGGGTATACTTCGTGATAGTAATTGCTGAAGGTCAGAGGAAGTATAGGTAGGCTCACAGGTTATACCTGGCAAGCCTACACTATTCTTTATCAACCAACCTATACTAAAGATAGAAATAACTATATAAAGAGGAAAGAATATTACACGAACAGACTTTTGCTGTAGATGAATGGTGTTGCGTGTTAACAAAGTAATGCGTTGTTTTAGGGATGCTTAAAAGCATAAAATACCGCCACTTTTTATACCATGTTCTGGGCTGGGCTGTCTTCATTTTCTATGAAGTATCGCTTGTCACCCTCATTAACCCTAACATTACTGCTCTGTGGGAGTGGATGATTTGGTATACTCTCAATATTGGCCTCTTTTACTTTTTTGCACACGTTGTATTGCACAATACGCTTAACTATAACAAGTTACTGCTACTGCTGGCTTTAGTCCCTGCCATTATAGGTGCCTATCTCCTCATGCAATTTGGCATAGAAAAGCTGGTCAATCCATTTCGAGATACTCCCAGGCAATTTAATCCTGACAAGATATGGTATCTTCGTGCTACATGGCGTTGCTTTTATTTCCTGAGTTTCAGCACAGCTTACTGGTTTTTACGCCAGACCATCAAGAACCAGAAACATATCAATCAGATGGAATTGGAGCGCTTGCAGGCTGAGCGTGAAAAAGCCGAGCTCGAAAAAGGGTTGGTACGCTCTCAGAATGCCCTGCTACAGGCACAGATCAGTCCGCACCTGCTCTTCAACACGCTTAACTTTATCTACAACTCAGTACAGGATGTTTCACCAAAGGCTTCAGAAGGTGTATTGCTGCTGTCAGAAGTAATGCATTATGTCTTGCAGCGGGTACACGATGACGGAAAAACCGACCTGCAACATGAAGTGGAGCACATCGAAAAGTACATAGCCCTTAACTAGCTTCGCTTTAGCTATCCACTCCATTTACAAATGAAGTGCAGCGGCAGGCTACAGGGCAAAATTCCGCCGCTGCTCCTACTCACTTTTGTAGAGAACACCTTTAAGCATGGTGACCTCACCGACCCGACACAAACTGCCTGCATTTCAGTCGCGAATCAACAGGACACGCTTCACTTCAGTACCTCCAACAAAAAGCGCAAGCACCATGGTGGTCGCGGGTATGGCATCGGTATACAGAATGCTAAAACCCGCCTCAGTGAATTTTACGATGAACAGGACTATACCCTCACCATAGACGAAGACGAGCAACGACACGCCGTGCACCTTAAAATAAAGCTAACATGATCACATGCTATGTAGTAGATGATGAGCGCCATGCGCTAGAGGTACTGTCCAGGTATATACAGAACACACCTGGCCTGCTACTGATCGGGGCCGAAGAAAACCCATTGCAAGCCCTCGATGCAATTGCTTCAGGGCAGCTGACAGCTGATATCACATTTCTGGATGTAGACATGCCACAGCTTTCGGGCGTCGACCTGGCCGGGCTCATCAACAGCCGCACTACCGTGGTCTTCACAACTGCCTACCCGGACTATGCCTACCAGGCTTTCGAGAAGAATGCTGTTGATTTTCTACTGAAGCCCATCTCCTACGAGCGTTTCCTAAAGGGTATAACCAAAGTAAAGGAGAGTCTGCAGCCAAGGCAAGCTATACCTGCTGTAGAGCAGAATGATGGTTATTTCTTTATCAAAACGGATGTGAAGGGCAAGTTTGTGCGGGTGAACTTCGAGGAGATAAGCTATGTAGAAGCGATGCAAAACTACGTGCGTATCCAGACTGCCACTGAAAAGCTGACTACCTACCTGAGCATGAAAGAAGTAGAGGAGCACCTGCCCGCTACCGATTTTGCCCGGGTACACAAATCCTTCATTGTGCACCTGCCCAAAGTCAAGACTGTAGAAGGCAACCAGATCGTGCTGAGTACTGGCAATGTGGTGCCGATGGGATCAAGTTACAGGACAGCTTTGCTGGACATGATCAATGCAAAACTACTGAAAAGCAAGCGGGTGAATTAAAACAATACCGATACCTGTGTACGACCGGTATGCACAGCACCCACACTGTTGGCCTTACGCCCATCGTAGTTAAGCGAAATGTTGAGCCCATTACTCAGGCGCTGCTGCACGTTGAAAGACCAGGTCAGGTTATTGCCGGGACGCAGCGCGTTGAGTATTTCGTATCCCACATAGGAATTCATATCGCCATCAAACTCAATATTCACCCAACGAACAAGTCCTGAAACGGTACGCTTGCTCACCTGACTCAACTTTGTTTCCAAGCCCAGTTCATGGAAAGTGGCCTGCTGCTCTGCATCGGCTGGTGAGAGCTTATCTTCACGTAGAGCCAGTTGATAGGTGCCTGTGAAGCGTAGCTTCGCGTTAGGTTGGTAAGCCAGCTCCGGCGTAAGCTCCTGCGACACGATACTGAAGTTTTTCGAGTTAAGAAAGTTAGAGCGGTTGTCACGCACGTTCTGAGCCAGGCTGATCTTGGAGCTCAGCACTTCATTCAGGTTCAGACGGGCAATCAATTGGTGATTACCCACACTACGGGTTTCGGTACCGTTTGCCAGCAGCGATTTCTGCTGATTCTGCTGCACCGTGTATTCCAAGCCGTACTTTGGGTTGCTCCGATTGAAATAGAGCGTATTGCGAAGCGACTTCACCAATGAGATCAGGAACTCATCTTCGAAATCTTCGCTGAACGGATTAAAACGGTTCATCACCTCATCATCCGTCGTCTTCTTGTCGATGCTTACAAAGCTGAGGGCTGAGAACTTAGCCATAAACCCTTTGAAGCCTTCGGCGCTGCGCCAACTGCGTGGTACGTTGCTGTTCAGGCGATAAGTGAAACGGTTGGTATAGGCGTTTATATACTCATCCGTCGGCAGGAAGACTTTGATGAAACGGCGCTGGTCCACTGTCTGTGCTTCCAGGTAATCGTTGAGGTCGTTGGGGTTGCCGCCTTCACGAAGGTAGTGTGTGCCCTGCCCCGGCATGGTTTCCCGGAACACGAAGATACGCTTCAGTTCACGGCCTGTACCCACCGAGTAACTCATTTCAGAACGGAAGCTGCCATCCAGAAAAGAGGTGTTCCAGTCTATGCGCGACTGTACGGTTTCCTCATCCTGCCCGTGTTCAAGCTTCAGGTTACGGTAAGTAGCCTGCAGGGCAATATCACTGTCGCGACCATACCTGCGTTGGAGCATGGCATTGTAGGTCTGCCCTACCTCAGGCGCTCCCATCTCCCCTATTGCCGTTGGGCGGAGGTCGGTGCGGTAGCTATAATCTACCCGGAAGCGGGTTTTGGCGGTATCAGGACTCTCCACAAAAAGCACATGCTCATCAAAGTACATGGCGGAGCCCGTTACAGAGTCGCTGCCGATAGCGGTAAGTTTGTTCTTATCGAAGCGGTACATATAGCCAGGCTCAACTTTACCGAGCCTATACCTGGCCCCTACATCGCCCCTATACCACTCTGATTCCCGGGTGGCTTGGTCGCTGTGCAGCATAAAGAAACTATTACGCAGCTCCAGCTTGCCAAACTCACGGTTCAGGTCCAGTTGGTGCTGCGTACCGTCTACCTGCTGGTGACGGTAGCGACGGCTGATGCGGTAGTTCACCAAGTTCTGCGGGTCCTGCACTGCTCCTACTGAGAAGTTAAAGATATGGTCTTCGGCTTTCTGATTCGGATTGTCCAGACTCCAGTCGCGGTCGAATTCAATGGGGCGGTAGCGGTCGATGGGTTCAAAATTCACATCGGTGTACTCGTAGTTGAGCGTACTGTTGAGACGGTATTTGCCCAGGAAAGAAAGCTGTCGATCCTGTATCGCATAACCCACCCGCATGGCCGCCCCATTATCATCCATGGCATCGAGACGGGAGAAGCGGTTGAGGTCATTCTGCGAAGCGGCACCTTCCAGGAAGAAGTTCACGCCTTTCTCCAGTTCGTAGTTACCACCCAGTGTGATCAGCTGTTTCTTACGAGGCGTGGGTAGAATACGCACAGGTGCATAGTTGCCCTGCGGCACACCATTGACCGGTGCTACCCATCGGTATACCCTGCCATTCACTGCATTGTTAGCTGCCACGTAATTGCCTCGGTTCGCCCCCACTTCCGAAAACCGCACATTGTATATTGCCGAATCCGGATTGCTGGAGAACACATATACTTGCTCAGGTATACCGTCTATCAATGTATCTCGCTGAGCGTAGAGCACCTGTGCCGGATCAAAAGGCACCTGTGTCGCACCTGAAGTAACGGCCATATTCAGGCTATCGCCTATACCTGCGAGCAGGCGTTTCTCGTCATCCTGCAGATCGAGGTGCAGCAGGTTGTTTGGGTTATCGGATTCGTTGTAGTAGTTGGCGTATACCTGCACTTTGCCCAGTTGCTGGTAGTGACTGGCGTGGTAGATGCTGCGGCTATAATTGAGGTCAGAATACTCAAAGTCTACCCGTATACGGGAGTTTTTGGTAATGACGTGGCGTGTTGTGAAGGTAATCTCAGCCTGGTTGTAGTCGATCACATAATCGAAGTCGAAACCACGGGTCAGCAGGCGGCCGTCCAGAAATACACGCTCCGAGTTAGCCAGTACAATGATGAAACGCTCGTTATTGGGACCGCGCAACCTGTAGGGCCCCTGCACGCCTTCCAATGCCTCCACAGCCTGTGAAGCAAACTTGCCTTTCGACACAGAGGCGGCTACAGTGGTAGTACCCAGTTTATCCGGTGATTTGCCAAAAGTAGTCTCGAATGCACCGCCCTGCACGTTTTTGTAAAACTGCATGAAGTAAGACGGCTTACTACGGAGCACCACATCCCCTGCTGACAGCTGCCATTGCTTATGCTTGAGCGTGATATACACTCGGTCAAACTCATTCAACTGCTGCGTATTCCCCTCCGGCTGAAACGGAATATTCTGATCCGTAATAGCGGCTGTGATGCTGATGTCATCAGTCAGCTTACCATCAAGTTGCAGGTTCAGCGCAGAATTGACAAATACGTTCTGTGTGTTACCAAAAGAGATCCCTCGTGAAATACTGCCTGTTTTGTTCAGGCCGGGCGTCTTGAAGATTTCTTCCCGTTGGGCAAAGTCCTCTTTGTAGAATTCCCGTGGCGACGGACTCCGGTCCAGCTTCATGATGTCGCGGCGATAAGCAGGCTTGGCTAGACTCAGTGGCAAGGTTCTATAGCATACCAACACCGAGTCAGGTATAGGCACCACCGTTCCAAGCGTATCCATGATCTGGTAAACAGGCGCCGGAAACTCGGTCAGTTTAAACTCGTGGGTATAGTAGTTATAGTCAAATTTGAACTGGTCTTTTCGGGGGCCTACGAACGTAATGGAGCTAACATCAATTGTCAGGGTATCGAGTTGTTGGGGATAATCGGTGAGGTATAGCCACTTGCAGTGCCGGTTGTTCACAGGAGCCTGGGCCAGCGCAGGCAGGTTCAACAGCAACAGCAGGATGCCGGTGATCAAGCTTCGAATCATGCGGTGGCCAGCGGTAAAGAAATGTAAAACGTCGTCCCCTCTCCCTCTTCTGTCACAAACCAAATGCGACCACCTGCGTTTTCAATTCCTTTTTTGGCAACAGCCAGGCCTATACCTGAGCCCGTGTACTTAGTACTGAAGTTAGGTATAAATACTTTGTGCCGAATCTCGGCAGGTATACCGCTGCCGTTATCAGCTATAGACACCAGCGCCATGTTATTCCCATCCACCTTCAGGTCTATTTTGATCACAGGCTTCCGGTCGGCTGGCACTGCTTGTATAGCGTTCAGCAGCAAATTGTTGAATGTACGTACCATCAGTGCCTCGTCGGCCATCACCATCACCGGCTCTTCAGGCGTACGCAGCTTTGTTCTCACAGATGCCGGATTCGTGTGCAGGTCGGCGGCTTTGTGCAGGGCAGCCCCCAGGTCCATCAACTCAGCTTTCGGCTCGGGCATGGAAGTGAAGTTAGAAAACGAAGTGGCGATATCGCTGAGAATGTTGATCTGCGTGATCAGGGTATGCGAGATCTTATTGATCATCTGCTCCGTGTTCGGGTTCTTCTCTGCAATGGCCTTCTGGAGGTACTGCAGCGAAAGCTTCATCGGTGTGAGCGGATTTTTGATCTCGTGCGCCACTTGCCGGGCCATTTCCCGCCAGGCCGCTTCTTTCTCGCGCATCGCCAGTTCTACTTTGTTCTGCTCCAGTGTCAGCAGCATGCGGTTGTACTCATTCACCAGCATCCCGATCTCATCAGCCCCTTCATAGGCCAGCATTTCGTTTTTGCCGGTCAGGGAGGTATGTTTCAACTTCTCGGCCAGCATACGAAGCGGCACCGTCAGGGCTCTGGAAGCAAAGAAGGTCAGGATGATAAACACGATGAACATGACAGTGAAAATGTTCATCGTTGTCGTAATCAGCTCGATCAGCTTCAGGTCCAGCTGTCGCTCTGAGTCAAAGAAAGGAATACCTATAAAGCCAATCAACTTCTCCGGATCATTGTCAGGACGGAGCGGCAGGTATAGCGCATTGAAGCTTAGGTTACCAGCCTGCTCATCGAGGAGAACACGCAAAGCCTGTCGCTCCGATATAGCCGCAAAAGCATGTGGGTTGACTAGTTTGGATAGCAGCCCTGACTCAAAAATTAGCGGCTGACTTGTTACCAACAGGCGTCCGTTACGATCATAAAGACTCACATCAGCCTCTGACAAAGCTGCAATAGAGGCTACACGGCGCAGCAAGCGATTGCGGTCGGGCAGCACTTCCAGCGTAGTCGGTCTGCTAAGATGGTCCTGTATAGCCTCGCCTTTTTTCTCGTAAGACGAAAGCAGGTCTTTCTTGTAAGAGCCTGTCACCAGGCTAGCCGTTACGATACTCACCAGCATGAGGGGCAGCAGGATACCGAAGTTCAGGAAAAGCTGAATCTTGGTACTGAAGTTAGGCTGAAAATCACGCAGTCGCTCCCGGTTCAGGAGTATGTAAAGCACCGCCAACACAATGAGGCAGCCGGTAAAGTACAGGAACAGAAAAGAAAAATTGGAGAGTACTTCACGGGCTCCATACTTACTTGTCGTGATAATCACGGTCGGGCCGTAATCGGTTTTAACACCTAAGTGGTGAAAGCCCTCCTCAGTTGCTCCCTGCCGGTACAGCTCACTTCGTTCCAATTCGCTCCTATCGAAGTTGGTGGCATAATCAAATTCACCTTCGCTGTATGTCAGCCTGCCCTTTTCATAAATTCCATAACTCAGGATATCGGCTCTGAAAGGCTGCTGGTGCTGTTGCCCTGCTAACAGCTCAGGCACCAGGCTATTTGGAAGAAGCTCTTTGAGGCTCAATTGCAGCACAATCGTTCCGTACAGCTGTGTACCCAGGGGCACTTCAATCAACTTTAGGTAAAAGCGGGTATGCGGACGGGCAGGATCATTAACCAGGTATAGATTATCATACTCAGTTCTGTTCTGTGGTACAGCATATTTTTGCCTTAGCTCCTCCAATGTAGCAGCTGTGGTATCAGCACTTTCGAGTGTGCGCCCCTGACTATCAAATAATAGGATATTCGCTTCATACTTATCGAAATAGTCCGGAAGAAACTGGCGGGATATCTTGCGCTTAATGAAGTAGGCATCAACATAAGGCCCCTTCATCTTGGATTGTATGAGAGCGTCTTCAGATACCCGCACCGCTACGTCTTCTTCCAGCAGATACTCAGCCAGCACATCATTGCCCTGCATCAGGTCAAAAGCGAACTTTTGCTTGTAGGCTAGCAGCTCGCTCTGGAAGTGTGTGTAAAGCGATGCTGCACCTGTCAAACTACTTACTGCGATGATGAGAAAGAAAAACAGATAGGTGCGGTATGGTAAACTGATTGCCTGCCGGTGCTGTGCCGCCAACAGAATCACAATCCAGAAAACGAAGCCTATCAGGAGCACGGGCAGCCAGCGCATATCCAATACCAGAGCCAGCAAGGTAAGTATAGCGGTAACTCCCAGCAGAATCTTATAGGACCACCAACCATCTGACTTGCGCAACAGCACATTGGCTACAGAAGCCAACATATAGCCAAACAGGCTCAGTGCCACCGTGTGCAGGAACATCAGGCTGTACATTACCAATTTATACCGTTCCAGCGCTAGAGATTGGTTAATGTCGAGTGCTAGCGGAGAGTTGTGGTATATGCCATAGTAAAAGCGGAATAAAATAGCTAGCAACACAAAAAACCCCGCCATAGAAGCCCCAAGTATTACTTTGCTCTTGTCAGCCGAATACGCTTTAACGGTGTTTAATACTTCATTTTTGTGAAACAAGTAATAAGCAGTCCAGGCGACCGTAACAAGTAGTAGTACATTCAGTGCCAGATCACCTACCGAAGGGGACCAAAATGACGCAGCATAAAGTCGCGGATCAAATAGCTCGGTTTCTACTATCAGAAAAGGCAGATTGAGCAACAGGAGCGCTAGCCTGAATCCAACCAGCAGGATTAGTAAAAGCACTATACCTTGGGTATAGCGCTGACGTTCCAGGAAGATTTTACTTAACGAAATGCTGAACCAAACAAAAAGAACAGCCCCTAAGGTGAGCAGAATAAGTTGAAGGTCATCAAATCCAGAATCGATCCGATCAGACCCATGATCGAGTGCAAACAGGAATTCACCTTCACTGGTCTTTACCTGTGGCAACTGCCCCGGGTTATCAAGCACAAGCCGAACGTCTGCTTTCCCAAAAATACTTTTCTGCAAGCCCGACGACAAGTAATCATTTGTTATACCATAGTCTATCTGAAGCGGAATGTAAGTGAAGATGTCATAATCATCTACCCGGTGGGGCATAACCACAAAGGTGCCATAACTATTACGAATAGTGGATGTATGGCGAACTGTTGGGGGCATGTCAAGGTCTGGTATAACAGTATGGTCAGACCAGAACAGCAAACGACCATTCTTGTAGACAAAAGTAGGGTAGTGTGTCTTGGATAGAAGTTTTGAGAAGCTTATTCGGCCTGTTTGCAGCTGTTCACCAAGCTGCACAGACTCTTGGTGAGCATCCATTAAAAGGGCCTGAACCCGCTGTGTTATACGTTGCTGCGCCTGCTCTCTATCGGCTTGGAGCCAGGAAGCCGGTACCTTATAATGCAAAAAAGCTGTCGCCATAAAGCACAGCACAGCAAGAGCAAATAAGAGTATTGGCGCAAAATTACGGTTCAAAGCAGCATGAATTACTCACGAATTTAAGCATTTCGTGTTATAAGAGCATGACCTTTAGGCAGCTAAAATGTAACTAACAGCCTCAAAGCAAGTTTAATTCCGGAAGAAGTGTGTAATCCAGACCAAAACCGGATCAAAATTCACACCAAAAAATTTGATGATAAAATAAAACCACATGCAGGACCTGCTGCCTGCATGTGGTTTATGATATGAATTGAAAATAGCCGCAGCCGCGAAGAAAGATTAGCAAAGTATGCTAATTTGATATTCAGTGCTTATGCGGTTCTAGCGGCTTTCTTTTTTTGACTGCTTTTGTACCAGAGAAATCCTACTGTACCTACCAGTACATAGGGTATTAGCATCAGATATAGAATTCCAGTATTCAACCCTGCTCCTACCTGAGAGTCTGAATCAGTACTACCGGTACCAACATTTGATTCTACTGTCGCACGGCACATGGCACATTGGCTATAGGCCTCCGTAGATACCAGACTTAGCGTAAGCATCATCAGGCCGAGGATAAATATCTTAGATAATTGGCGCTTCATGATCATAAAACAAGTGTTAAATGTTCCTGGTTCTAACTATAGTACGGAGAAATCAAAATATAAACGAGTACACCCGTTATGGCTACATAAAGCCAGATTGGAAATGTCCATTTTGATATACGACGATGGCGAATAAACTGCTCTGACAATGCAAAATACATGGAAAGCAGTACCAACGGTACAATCACCACGGCCAGAACAATATGTGTCAGCAGGATAAAGTAGTAAAATAACTTTAGAAAGCCGTCTCCACCATAGATCGTACGCTCCCCCAGGAAATGGTAAGTAACATATGATACCAGGAATATTGCTGACAGGCCAAAGGCAGTTGCCATGGCATTACGGTGCACTCTGATATTCCCTTTACGAATGTTGTAGTAGCCTATAACCAGAGCAAAGGCTGTTAAAGAATTCAATATCGCATGCAGCGTTGGCAGAAAAGACACATCAACACTGCTTGAGCCTTCCTTCGGCATAAAGAAAAGCATAGCCACCACTACAGGTATAGCAATCGATAGAATGGCAATCAGTATTAAGAACTTCTTGTCATTACCAGCAGCTGGACTATTTTGATTTGCTGTATTCATCTAAAAGAACTTTAATTTCTATTATCAGGCGATCCACATCCTCCTTATCAGTGCCATCATATATCCCCCGCACATACCTGTCTTTATCCACCAGCATAAACTTCTCGCTGTGAATAAAATCCTGCTGGCCTTCTACCTTCATAACAGGCAAATAAAAGCCTTTCTGAGCTAAGGTATAGATTTTGTCACGGTCTCCTGTTAAAAAATACCACTTACCAGGGTCAGCACCGTACCGTTCACCGTATTCGCGCAAAACCTCTGGGGTGTCATATTCAGGATTAACAGTAAAGGACACCAGTTTTACTTGTTCCTCATCCTGAAAAGCTTCCTGCACACGCACCATTTGCGAAGACATCGCCTTGCAAATGTCGGGACATGTCGCGAAAAAGAAGTCAGCTACGTAGATATGACCATCCAGGTCTTTTTGAGAGATTGCCTGGCCTTGCTGTGAAGTGAGTTGGAAAGCAGGCACTTGATTGAAGAGTGTATCCCCTTTGGCATCACGCTGTACCTCACCTGTAGCAGTAACCTGAGGAAAATATTTAGGGAGCGTGTAGTGGTGTTCACCAAAGCTTCCGATAAATATAAAAATAAGAAGAGGCACTAATAGTAGGATACCTAATATTAGTGCCTTTGAGTTACTCATAATATGTGTACTTAATTGAAGTAATTTCTAATTGAATCGAAGTAATAGCTACCTTCTGAAATCAAAGCTACCATTAGCCAGATAACAAGTGCCATCGGTATAAGGATAGACCAGATCAAGGCTTTGGACTCATGCTTTAAGTGCATGAACTCCGCTACAATGTAGAACGCCTTAAAGATGGTCAAAATTATAAAGATCGCATTACGAAGTGTGCCTGCGTCCATTGTAAAGGCGAAAAGGAACTCTACTGCAGTTAGGGCTACCAGGATAAAGAATGTTTTCCAAATAACTTTTGTCTGCGCTTTAGGTATCTCACCTGTCTGGTGAAGATCGTTGGAGTGATCCGAATGAGCTGCCATAGTATACTTTATGTTTTAGAGAGGCAGCCCCGCACCAGGCGGGAACTGCAGCTGTGATAGTTTATGATTTATAAATTAGATCAGGTAGAAGAAGGTAAATACGAACACCCAAACCAAGTCAACAAAGTGCCAGTAAAGACCAACTTTCTCTACCATTTCGTAGTGGCCACGTTTGTGGTACACACCATTCACAGTGTTGATGAACACCATGATCAACAGTACAACACCAGAGAATACGTGTGTACCGTGGAAACCAGTGATGAAGAAGAACAGGTCGGCGAACAAAGGCGGACCATATTGGTTCATGGTCAGGTTGGCACCAAAGATGCGTGTACCATCAGCCAACAGCATACCCTCGTCAGTACCAGAGATGAAGTGAGCCCACTCCCAAGCCTGGCAACCAAGGAAAATGCTACCGAACAGAATAGTCCACATTAACCATTTCTGTACATCATTCTTATCCATACGATGCCCAGCTTCTACTGCCAATACCATGGTAACAGAGCTCAAAATAAGAATCATGGTCATCAGGGCCACAAACGCCAATGGAAGATCTACTCCATGGAATCCAGGGAAAGCGTTAAAAACTTTCTCCGGAATTGGCCACCATTCAGTTGAGAATGTAAAGTCATCCGGACTTCCAGTATAAGGAAGATGACTGTGACGAGACAGGCCATAAACAATCAGGAGTGCACCAAAAGTAAAGGCGTCAGAAAGTAGGAAAAACCACATCATGAGTTTCCCATAGCTCGCTTTTAGTGGTTCATTACCACCATCCCATGTACCTGTTTTAGGTGCTTCCAGCGTAGTTGATGTAGACATAGTTTAGTATTGAAAAAAACGTGTTTAGTGATTTAATCTCAAAAATAGATACAAGTATAGCCAAAGGCCACCCAGGAAGTGCCAATAAATGGTGCATAGCTGAATACGCAGCATGCTCTTCGAGTGAACTTTGTAACGTAGACTTGATATAATTACCACTGCCACATAAATGAGACCAGTGATCAGGTGAAAACCATGCACACCTGTTAATACATACATAAATGAACCGGAAGGGTTACTAGACTCTCCCCCAAAGAACACATTGTTATTAACCAATTCAGCCCATCCATTCCACTGTCCGATCAGAAAAGCGACTCCTAATCCGAAAGTCAGATACAGCATCAGGCGCAGTTTTGCTATATTATCCTGAGCTGCGGCATTATGGGCAAGCTGCATCGTAATACTGCTTAAAGCAATAATTACCGTGTTAATCAGCATGATGTTTGGCAGGTCATATTCGAGCCAGTTGCCTTCTGCACGACGCACCAAATAAGCGCTCGTAAAGGCTGCAAACATCATAATTATACTAATAATAAGCAACCACAGCGTAAATTTTAATGGATGTACTCCTCCTGTGTTGTTCTCCTCTCCCAATGATTTGGCAACCATATCCATATCCTATAATTTATCTAAAACGAAAGCTATCTGCACAATAGGCAAATACAAAAAGGACCCAAACATAATGTTCATCGCCGCCTTGTTTGTACAAGTGCGCATAAGATGAAACGTCTGAGCCAGAAACAATACCCCACAAATAACAGCGATCAGCGCTGACGTGGAACCGGTCATCCCAAACTGCAGAGGTAGTAAGCTCAGTGGAATCAGCACAAGGGTATAGATCATGATCTGAAAAGCAGTTTTCAGGTTCTTCCCCCCTTCCATTGGAAGCATTTTAAAACCTGCTTTCTTATAATCTTCATCCAGTACCCAGGCAATTGCCCAGAAATGTGGAAACTGCCATATAAACTGTATGCCGAAAAGAATCCAGGCCTCTACACTCACTACACCTGTTGCGGCTACCCAGCCGATCAATGGCGGTAAAGCCCCAGGTATAGCACCAACAAAAACGTTGATAGGGCTGATACGCTTAAGCGGCGTATATATAAAACCATAAAGAACGAGTGACAACAAGGCTATAGCTGCTGTCAATGTGTTAAAAAAGCTAGCCAAAATAAACAAACCGCCAACTCCAATCAGCGCGCCAAAAATAGCTGCTTCAGTTACACTCAGTGTATTGGTTGGAAGCGGCCTGTTAGCGGTGCGCTTCATTAACTTGTCCAGGTCTTTTTCCAGTATCTGGTTCACAATGTTGGCAGCGCCAGTGACCATCAACCCACCCAGCATGACTAATGCTATCTGTAACCAACTTCCACCCGGATGTCCTAGTATATAACCTATAGCACTTGAGAAAGCTACTGTAAAACTTAATCTAAACTTCAGGAGCTTAAAATATGCTGATGCCTTTTGTGCCATATTGGCTAGAGACAGTACCGATTCTGATCTATCTGTAATCATTAGCTAAGAACCACTACCGGTTTTTCAACCGCCTTTTTTGAGGCGTAGTAATAAAAAATTAATATCAAAAACTGAACGCCGAATAGTAAGGTAGCTATTGTCAAGTGCAACGGTTGCAGGAAAGCGGGTATAGCAAAATAAGCCATAATCACCCCAAAAGCTATTTCAGCAACCAGCAACACTAGCATCCAGTTCGTCATCATACTCAACTGGCGATCTCTTAGCTTATAGATTAAATAAGCCATATAGAGATGAAGTACCAGTAACAGGATAGAAAAAGATCGGTGAATATAAAAACTTGACCCAAGTTGGTCTACCCAAAGATCTCTGTTGCTACCATTCATTTCGGAGGCAACAATATCCACTTCTTCACGCACTTGCGTTCCAATTAGTATCTGAACAAAAGTAGCAGCAGCTACCAGTCCGATAACAAAGAACATTTGTTTTGAAGCATCAAATCGAGGTACGATAAAAGCAGATTGCGAACGAATTACCGCATACTGCAGTAAGGCTACAAGCACAAGCGCTAGCGCCATATGGATTGTAATAGTTACTGGTAGCAAGTTGGTAGATACGACTATCGAACCTAACCACCCCTGGACACCAACTAGTACAAAACTTAAGAATGAGAGGAAGAATACAGTCTTATCCGTTTTAAGGTAAGGTATAGCATACAGTACTGTCAGGAAAATTAATATCCCAATCACAGCCCCTACCAAACGATTGATGTATTCTATCCAAGTTTTTGTCACATTGAAATCTGTTTCAATGTGTTGAAGTGGATGATCTCTCAGTTCTCCTGCCGCTTTGTCAAAACCTATGTTATCAAGAACCCCTGCTAGTCTCTTGTTCTTCTCTACACGTTGTTCCTTGTAGACTTCCAGATAATCATCTGGTAATTGGCTAACATCAGTTGGAGGAATCCAACTGCCAAAACACTTGGGCCAGTCCGGACATCCCATTCCTGAGCCCGTGCTCCGCACGATTCCTCCAACCAATATTAGAAAGTATACAGCTAATACTGTAAGTACTCCAATATTTCTAAACCTTTTGTATGGAAAAGATTTATCTATCATTTAAGCTATTCTAAATCTCTCTCGTACGGCAGGTTTGAAGACTGCGTCTGAGAGAATGGTACGTTTTGAGGGATGTAGTCCTCTGCAGCACCTGGTTTACTATAATCGTAAGGCCATCTGTAAACAGTTGGTATCTCGCCTGGCCAGTTACCGTGTCCTGGGTTAACCGGTGTTGTCCACTCAAGGGTATTAGAGTGCCATGGGTTAGCTGTAGCACGACGGCCTTTGAAGATGCTATAGATAAAGTTGAATAAGAAGATCAACTGCGCAGTAAAGCCTAAAATAGCAGCTATACTGATAAAGCTGTTCAGGTCAGTGAAGGTATTGAAAGCATCAAAACCAGTCCATGAATAATATCTTCTTGGGAAGCCAGCTATACCGATGTAGTGCATAGGCATGAACACCAGGTAAGCAGACAGGAATGTCAACCAGAAGTGGATGAAGCCAAGCTTCTCGTCCATCATACGGCCAAACATCTTAGGGAACCAGTGGTAGATACCACAGAACATACCAAAGAAGGCTGCAGCACCCATTACAAGGTGGAAGTGCGCAATTACAAAATAAGTATCGTGCAGCTGAATGTCCAGAGCTGAGTTACCCAAGATAATACCTGTCAAACCACCAGAGATGAAAAGCGAAACGAAGGCGATCGCAAACATCATAGCTGTTGTGAAACGAATATTACCTCTCCACAGGGTGGCAATCCAGTTAAACACTTTTACCGCAGATGGTACCGCAATAATAAGTGTCAGGAACATGAAGACTGACCCCAAAAATGGGTTCATACCTGTCACGAACATGTGGTGTGCCCATACTACGAATGAAAGCAGAGAGATACCCAGCATGGAACCGATCATCGCTCGGTAACCGAAGATAGGCTTGCGAGAGTTTGTTGCAATTACTTCTGAAACGATGCCGAAAGTTGGTAGAATTACGATGTATACCTCAGGGTGTCCAAGGAACCAGAACAAGTGCTGGAACAGAATCGCGCTACCACCGGTATGTGCAAGAGCCTCTCCTGCGATATAGATATCAGAAAGGTAGAAGCTTGTACCGAAGCTACGGTCAAAGATCAATAGTAGTGCTGCAGAGAACAGAACCGGGAATGAAAGAAGACCCAGGATAGCTGTCAAGAAGAATGACCAGATTGTTAATGGAAGTTTGGTCATTGACATACCCTTTGTTCTCAGGTTAATCACAGTTGTGATATAGTTTACACCACCTAGCAACTGAGATACAATGAACAAAGCCATACTTACCAACCAAAGGGTCATACCCATTGCTGAGCCTGATATCGCCTGTGGAAGTGCGCTCAAAGGAGGGTAAACTGTCCAACCACCCCCAGCAGGACCTGTCTCAATGAAAAGGGAAGTAAACATGATCACGCTTGCCAGGAAGAAAATCCAGAAGGACAGCATGTTCATGAATCCAGATGCCATGTCACGGGCACCAATCTGCAACGGGATCAGGAAGTTACTGAATGTACCACTCAGACCAGCCGTTAGTACGAAGAATACCATGATGGTACCGTGCATTGTTACCAGCGCCAGATAGAATTCCGGGTCTAGCTTACCATTTACGATCCAGTTTCCCAGGATAGGCTCCAGGAAAGTGAATGTTGCTTCAGGCCAGCCAAGTTGTAGACGGAAAATAATAGACAGGAAGCCACCTACAAAGCCCCAGAAGATACCTGCAAAAAGAAACTGCTTTGCAATTACTTTGTGGTCCTGGCTGAAGATGTACTTCTCAAAGAAGTTTTGGTCATGATGATGATCATGCTCGTCGTGAGCGTGATGCACATCCTTATTTAGAGAGATATCTGTACTCGACATTGTTGATTTTATTTAATGCTACAACTCTGTTTTTACTTCTTCAGCACTCTTCTCAAGCACCACCTGATCTTTCGAATCGTGGATGAACTTTGTTAGAAGCTGTGGATTTTGCTCGATAAATGGTGTTTGTGAAGCTAACCACTCCTCGTACTCCTCAGGTTCGTCAACAACCAGGATAAAGCGCATCGCAAAGTGGCCACGTCCACATATCTCAGTACAAGCCACTTCATAGTTGAATTCAGGGTTACCAGTCTCAGTGCGCATTTCAGCTGTTGTTTTGCTAGGCACAAACCAAAACTTGGTTGGCATACCTGGAACAGCATCCATTTTAACACGGAAATGCGGCAGGAATACACTGTGGATTACATCTCTTGAGCGAATCTTCAACAGCACTGGCTTGCCTTTAGGCACGTGAATCTCACGTGGCATAAAGTCATCCATTGCATTAGGATCGCTGAAGTTTACACCCATTTCATTTGTAGCATCGATGAAGTTAACACTAGCTTCACCCAGTTTACCATCTGCACCCGGGTAGCGAACAAGCCAGCTAAACTGTTTACCCATTACCTCTACTACAACAGCATCAGCCGGGGCAGCACTCGTGATGTTTGCCCATGTTTTCCAACCGGCAAATACTAACAGCGCCATCACAACAGCAGGAATCATTGTCCAAACAATCTCTAACTTGTTATTGTGTGGGTAGTAGTAAGCACGCTTATCATCTTTATGCTGGTATTTATAAGAATACCAGAAAAGTAGGATTTGCGTGATCACAAACACGATACCGATTACGATCATGGTAGTCCAGAAAAGACTATCAGTCCAGGCCCCATGCACAGAGGCAAGCGGCTGGTTCATGTTCTCCCATGAATCGGCAAAAGACCAGGCAAAAGCCGCACCTCCACCAATCAGGAAGAGGAGCAGCAACAGGCTGTTTACTTTGTTACTTGTTTTGGTGGTTCCGACAGCACGCTGTGTCGATCCTCTAAAGATGGAGGCTAGCGTCCCGATCCTGAATAAAAGGAACAGGATAACTAATAACAGGACTATGGATAAACCTATGGCGAACGTAATCATTATATAACGCTTTTAGTATGATCTCTAAACATGATGGTGAACACTCTCTTCCAGGAATGGATGATTTACCGGCACCAGCGAAGCTTTAGCCAAACCTTTTGTAAAGGTAAGTAAGAATACACCCAGGAAAATAAGAGTAGTTCCGATCTCAATAAATCCAATAGTTGCATCAGTACGCATTGTACCTGGCATCATCATCAGATAGAAGTCTAACCAGTGACCAATCAGAATTGCAATCGTAACGATTTTGAGCATGATCATCTGACGCTTCGCATCTCTTGTCATCAAAACAAGGAACGGGAATGCAAAGTTTACAATAAGATTAGTAAAGAAAATCCACTTGAAGTGTCCGCCATTACCACCTAATCGCTCAATGAAGTAGATTGATTCCTCAGGAATGTTTGCATACCAGATCAGCATGAACTGAGAGAACCAGATGTACGTCCAGAAGATAGAGAATGCAAATACAAACTTGCCTAAATCGTGCAGGTGGTTTGCATTAACCATTTTCAGGTAACCATTCTGCTTCAGGATTATTACTGTCAATGTGATTGCTGCCAGACCAGATACCCACCAGCTTGCAAACACATACCAGCCAAACATAGTAGAGAACCAGTGTGTGTCGATTGAAAGTACCCAGTCCCATGCTGATGTAGAAGAAGTAACGCCGAATACTACCAGGAACATCGCAGAAATACGAATGCTTTTGTGATAGTAAGAAGTACCACCATTCAGGTCTTCATTCAGTGAGTTTCTTCTCAACCAGTTGAAGAAGAGTATCCAAAGAACGAAGTAAGCAATCATTCTGATCAGGAAGAACCAGAAATTCAAATAAGGGGCTTTACCAGCGATGATTGGGTCATATCGCTCGTCGTTCAGATCGTAAAGGTAGTCATGCGTCCAGTGGAAAATATCATGACCACCTAGCAGGAACACGATCAGCATTACAGCACCACCTATTGGCAGATAGTAGCCCAATGCTTCAGGTATACGCTTAATCAGTACAGACCATCCGGCATAGGCCACATACTGTACCGCAATGAAAAATACACCTACAAGTGCTATACCTGTGAAGTATACGTTATTTAACCAGAGATTTACATAGAGCCTTTTGAGCCAGGAGGCTGCTTCATGGCCAGCTGCTGCTGCTTCCCCATGCCCTTCAGCATGATGCGCATCGCCTCCGCCCATGGCAGCAATGATGATTCCAGCTATAAGTAGTACAACACCTATAGCTATCATTAAGAAAAACTTGTTATTCGTTTTTCTGGAAATGATGAGTCTTTCTTCTGTCATTATCCTTGTGATATTATGCCTTAGACTTAGTTATTAGGTGTAGTACCTGATTCTTCTGTAGTTTCTGTTTCATCAGCTGCAGGTGCCGGTGCTTCACCGCCCTGTAACTGCTGCACATACATTACAATTTTCCAACGTTCAGTCGGGTTAACCTGTGAACCATGCGGCATCATACGACCACGTCCGTTTGTAATAACATGGTAAATATGACCTGCTGGAAGTTCGGCAACACGTCCTGCTGAATAGGATGGTACACCTTTGAATTTCTGTCCAACCAAACCTTGGCCATCACCCTGGTCACCATGGCATGAAGCACAAAAGCGAGTGTACAATACCTGGCCTTCTGCTAAGTGCTGGTCATTGTATTCGAGTGGATTTTTCAGCTCAACACCAGCTACTTCAGCCTCGTCTTTCGACAGGTACATGTTATAACCCATTTTGCCACGGGCAACTGTACCTTGAACAGGCTCACGCATGTTCATTCCGCCCGGGTTGTAAAGGTTCTCTTTTACCTGAGAGTATGGATCCAGCGGTATAGAGTGATACATGTCTGGAGCAAACTCAAGACCTGGATCTTTTTCATTGCTACAGGCTACCAGCATAGCGCCTGTGAATAGTACGGCAGAGGCTTTAATACCTAAATTTAATAGACCTTTCATTATTTGATTACCTCCTTCTCGTTAACTTCAATTGCGCCGTTAGAACGAAGTAGATCGTTCAATGCATTCATATCAGTCACACCTTCTGTAACCTCAATCGCCATTACAAACTTGTCGTCTGTAGAGCGTTTGTCAAAAACATTCACCTTAAAAGAAGGCTTCAGCTTTGTGACGATGAAGAAGGTGATCACCATACCGAATGCAGCGCAAAGAACGGTAAGTTCAAAAGTTACAGGAATAAATGCTGGTAAAGCGATGTGCGGTTTACCACCAATGATCATTGGCCAGTCGAAACCCAGCATCCAGATCTGCATCCAGAGGGCGAAGGAAGTTCCGAACAAACCGCAGAAGAATGCTACGATTGGAAGTCTTGAACGCTTGATACCTAATACATCATCGATACCATGGATTGGGTATGGCGAAAAAACTTCGTAAATTTTAGTACCGGCAGCCCGGACGTTCTCGATGGCCTGCAGCAGGACATCCTCATCATCGTAGATACCTAGAACGAATTTTTTAGTCATTGCTATGGATGTGTATTAGTGTGCGAATCCTTATCAGTACCGTGCATTGTACCATGTGGGTGGTGTTTCACTTCTGAAGAAGACTTCAGAATTGATTTTACCTCCGCCATGTTCACTACAGGGAAAAACTTGGCAAACAGAAGGAACAGTGTAAAGAATAGACCGATTGTTCCTACATAGATACCAATGTCGATGATGGTTGGAGAGAACATTGCCCATGAAGATGGAAGGAAGTCTCTGTGAAGTGATGTAACGATAATTACAAATCGCTCGAACCACATACCAATGTTCACGAAGATCGTGATGATGAAAGTAGCGGTCAGACTTCTTCTGATAGTTCTGAACCAGAATAGCTGCGGTGTAATTACGTTACAAGTCATCATTGCCCAATATGCCCACCAGTAAGGACCAGTAGCACGGTTGATGAAGGCGTATTGCTCGTATTCCACACCTGAGTACCAGGCGATGAAGAATTCTGTGATATAAGCCACACCTACGATAGAGCCTGTCAGGATGATTACCTTGTTCATTGACTCTACGTGCTCCAGTGTGATGTAATCCTCCAGTTTGAATACTTTACGTGTGATGATCATCAACGTAAGTACCATCGCGAAACCTGAGAAGATCGCACCTGCCACGAAATATGGAGGGAAGATAGTCGTGTGCCAGCCTGGGATTACTGAGGTTGCAAAGTCCATCGATACGATCGTGTGTACAGAAAGTACCAGTGGAGTAGCAAGGCCTGCAAGAATCAGGGATACAGTCTCATAACGAGACCAGGCTTTGGCGGAACCAGTCCAGCCGAAAGAAAGGAATGCATATGCTCTGCGGGCGATTGGTCCGGTTGCTCTGTCGCGGATGGTAGCAAAGTCAGGAATCAGACCGATGTACCAGAATACAAGCGATACAGAGAAGTAAGTGGAAATCGCAAAAACGTCCCAAAGGAGCGGCGAGTTAAAGTTAACCCAAAGTGAACCAAATGTGTTTGGCAGTGGAAGTACCCAGTAGGCCAACCAGGGACGGCCCATGTGTAGCACCGGGAACATCGCGGCACAGATTACAGCGAAGATCGTCATCGCTTCTGCTGCTCGGTTAATAGAAGTTCTCCATTTCTGACGGAACAGGAGAAGGATAGCTGAGATCAGCGTACCGGCGTGACCGATACCTACCCACCATACGAAGTTGGTGATATCCCATGCCCAACCTACAGTTTTGTTAAGTCCCCACTCCCCTATACCGTACCAAAGTGTACGGTAAGTGGAGTAGATGAAAATAGCCAGACCTACAAGAGCTACAGCAAGGGCAGCGGCCCAACGTGCGTTGGGCTTGGCCTCCACCTGTCTGCAGACATCTTCGGTGATATCGTGGTATGTTTTACCCCCCGTTACCAGAGGCTCTCTTATCGGAGATACGTGCTGCATAGCGCTATCTAATTTATAAATTAAGCTAAGTTTCTAATTTTTGTCAGGTAAGTCACGTTCGGCTGTACGTTCAGTTCTTCCAGTACGTGGAAGGCACGCTCGCCTTTCTCACGGGATAGCAACTGAGATACACGGCTCTTTGGATCCAGCATGTCACCGAAGACAATCGCATCTGTAGGGCAAGACTGGGCACAAGCCGTCACGATCTCACCGTCCACTGGTCTTCTGTTCTCACGCTTGGCTTCCAGTTTTCCTAGCTGAACACGCTGCACGCAGAACGAGCATTTCTCCATAACACCGCGCGAACGAACTGTTACGTCAGGATTCAACACCATCTTACCAAGGTCGTTGTTCATGTTAAAGTCGAACTTATCGTTGTTAGCGTAAGCAAACCAGTTGAATCGACGAACTTTGTAAGGGCAGTTGTTTGCGCAGTAACGTGTACCTACGCAGCGGTTGTAAGCCATCTGGTTAATACCCTCAGAGCTGTGCATTGTAGCAGCTACCGGACACACAGTCTCACAAGGAGCGTGGTTACAGTGCTGGCAAAGCATCGGCTGGAAGATAACACTTGGATTCTCCGCCGGATCCTCCATAGTCTTGTAATCTTTCTCTTCGTGCTCCACTGCGCTATAGTAGCGGTCGATACGCATCCAGTGCATTTCGCGACGGTTTAGTACCTCCTGCTTACCTACTACCGGAATATTGTTTTCTGCCTGGCAGCTCACTGTACAGGCTCCACAGCCAATACATGAGTTCAGGTCGATCACCATGCCCCAGTGGTGGTTTTTGTACTCGTAATCTTCCCAAAGAGAGATAGCAGCAGGCTTTGCCGGACCTTCGTGCGTAGCAATGCGTACATATTCCGTTACCTCTTTCGGATTTTTCTGATAGTTCGCCAGTGTATTTTCCTGAACTACCAGACGATCCATAATTGTATGGTGCGTCTGCATCTGGGCTATCTCTACAGTAGAGCCTGTTTTCTCCAGCTGTACAGCGCCTGCAAATAGGATAGCGTTATCAGCTACCGTAGCGATAGGGAAGGCATTAGCACCACGACCTTTGGCTGTTGGCATAGAGTCTAGCTCACGGCCGTAGCCCATGGCTATACCCACTGTACCTTGTGCTTGTCCTGGCTGGATCAGCGCAGGAAGCTCAAGTGTTTTACCATTCGCATATGTTACCTTCAGCACGTTACCTTGTACTACACCCATTTCCTCTGCCATGCGGCGAGGCATCGTTATGTAGTTATCCCAGGTAGCTTTTGAGATCGGATCAGCCATTTCCTGCAGCCAAGGGTTGTTAGCCTCAGAACCTGTACCGATTGCAACTTTTTCGTAAACAACAGCCTCAATTCTGCCACCTGCAACTGCTCTTGGAGCTCTGCCAGCTGCATCAGAGACTGTCATCGTGCTTGCATTACCTGTGTTAAGAGCCAGCATACTTGTGCCGTTCTCCATTACGCCATCGTGCACAGCTTTCTCCCACTGCTCGTCTGTGTTTGCAGCGCCTTTTCTCCAGTTGTTGCGGATGTAATCGTAATAAGATGTGTTGTTTCCGCTCCAGGCCAGTAAGCTGTCCTGTACCTGGCGTGTCATAAAGATTGGGCTGATTACTGGTTGTGCCAGACTCAGGAAGCCTCTCTTCGGCTCGTAGTCGTTCCAGGACTCCAGGTAATGGCTGTCTGGTGCTACGTAGTCTACAAGCGCAGCAGTCTCTTCCACTCTTTCTGCGAAGGAAACTTTCAGTCCAACTTTAGCCAGTCCAGTTTTTACTTGCTCAGCAAGTGGGTGATCGTATACTGGGTTTGCATTGTAGAAAAACACTGCTCCTACACTGCCATTGTTCATTTCTTCAATCAGACGCAGCATCTGCGCATCGTTACCCTGCTTCAGGAAATATGGAGAAGCTGTATCGATGGTAGTACCTTCTGCACCAATTGTTTTGTTGATAGCTGTAACCAGCGTCTGAACAGCCGGGTCATTTGATCCTGATACTACCAGAGCACGTCCATTATTTGCACGCAGGTCTCTGATCGCATTCTCAAGCGCTTTCTTATCAACGTTAGCCGGAGCATTTACGCCTTGGCCAGACAATCCGTTATAGATCGCTGTTACGATCGCCAGTTCTTCAGAAGGCTTGATCGGAACACGCACGTCAGCATTGGCGCCAGTCAACGACATAATTGTCTCAAACTGGTAGTGACGTGACATATTTGGCTTGTCAGCAGATACTTTTCTGTTTTGGATGTATTGCTTAGCGAAAGGAGTCGGAGCAATCCAGGTTCCCAGGAAGTCAGCGCTGATACTTACAATAATATTAGCTCGGCTGAAGTCGTATCCCGGAACAGTGCCACCGTTTGCGCCAATCAGTGCAGAAGCAGAATTGGCATCATACACTACATGCTCAAAATTACTCAGTCTTGAACCAAACTCATTGATAAGCTGCTTGGTTGAAGGGCTGATCACTGTAGAGGAAACGAAAGCTACTTTGCCATTCACATTTGAAAGAGCGGCACGTATCTCGCTGTCTACCTGCTCCCATTTAGCCTCTTTGCCTTTGATAAGCGGTGTACGCAGTCTGTTGTTGTCGTACAGGCTAAGCACAGATCCCTGAGCTTTAGGGCTAGTACCCATTGGGGTTAATGTTGAGCTTGGGTTTGGCTCTACTTTAATTGGACGGCCTTCACGTGTCTTAACCAACACGCTATTATAGTCACCGCTGTTATAATAAGTAGTAGCATACCAGTTTGCCACTCCTGGCTCAACATCAACCGGCTTGTTCAGGTATGGAATTGCCTTTCTTACAGGAGCTTCACATGAAGCCAGTGTAGCGGCAGCCAGACCAAAACCTAGCAGTTTTAGGAAGTCCCTTCGTGGAGCAGTCATACCAGTTGACTCGCTCTCGCCTTTGGCTTCGTTTATCGGCAGGAATTCTGGAAACTCGTTATGAGCGTTTTTCGCGAATTCAGGAGTATTTTCAAGCTCCTCTATTCCTTTCCAGTATTTTATTCTGTCTTGCATATTATATCTAGAAAACTCGAATCCTTAATTTTTAATAATTAGTAGTGGCACTTAGAACACTCTGCACCACCGTTTGATGACACAGTGAAAGCACTCTTCGTTGTTGACTCGTGCAATTTCACCAGGTTGTCATAATATGCATTTCCTTCGGTGTTAAGAGGAGTTTCACGGTGACAGTCAATACACCAGCCCATGGTCAGCGGTGAGTACTGATACACCACTTCCATCTCCTGAATAGGACCGTGGCAGGTCTGGCACTCTACGCCACCCACCTGTGTGTGCTGGGCGTGGTTGAAGTAAGCCAGGTCAGGCAAGTTGTGAATACGCACCCATTCGATAGGCTTATTACGCTCAATAGCTCTGTATATCTTCTGAATTTCAGGTGATTCTGTCTTGATCTGGCTATGGCAGTTCATACAGATATTAGCAGAAGGGATACTGGCACTCTTGCTTTCATAAACAGTAGTGTGGCAGTAGTTACAGTCGATCTGATGCTCGCCTGCGTGCAGCTTGTGCGAGAAGGCGATCGGCTGTGTAGGGGCGTAGCCCTGCTGTATACCGACACCCATTGCTTTGTCAAGAGCCAGGTCCAGCAGCACGATCACAAAGATCAGCACTACCAGCGTACGTACGGCTTTAGACTTATATATCTTAGAGAAGTCGAAACGCTGATTTACAATTTCAGCATCGTACTCGTCAAGTTGTTTGTTCTTGTTCAGGTAGTTCTTTAGTACTGAAGTGATCAAAAGAAGGGTCACAACCAGCACGATCAACACAATGATCAGCACTACCAATACAATATCCAGGTAACCACCAATCGCACCAACTGCATCAGTACCAACGTTTTCACCTGGAGCAGCCTCTGTACCTCCTGCAGGACCAGTGGTCTCAGCTGCGGCAGTTTCAGATGCCTTGATATAGGCCAGCATCGATACAATTTCCTCATCAGAGAAATTAAAGGAAGGCATCGCCTGCTTATTAAACTGGTTGTAAACCGCGATTGCGTCTTTATCACCAGAGGCAATCAAAGCCTGCGAGTTCTTAATCCAGCTGATCAACCAAGGTTGCGTTCTGCGCTCATTGACGCCTTTCAAACCAGGACCAACTACTACATCGCTTCCCACAGAGTGACAAACAACGCAGTTGTTCTTATACAGGGACTCGCCTGCACTTACAATACCTGCATCATCTACAGGCAGACTTGCGCCTTGTGCATAACCTGTAGTCGACACTCCAAAAGAGGCCGCCAAGGCAAACAAGAAGGCAATCAAGAATTTGGTTTTTGCTCTTTGTATACAGCTAATCATAGCCAGGACGCTTGTGTTTAGTATAATGGTGAATTTACTTTACGGGCACAAATCTACTACCTGAAACCCATTAATCAAATATTATATGCTTATTTTTACCCCTATACACAATAACCCATTCAGTACAATCATTCGTAGCGCATTTTCTGCATTATTTTATCAGAATCACCTTTTTTATTTAAAATAATTCTAAATAACACAAGTTTTCCTTCAGCCATTTTGTACCAAATTATCCTATTCTCTCTTGCTTAATCCGCATTCTTTTCAGCATCCACCTTTGAACTCATAAACCACTGATTTTGTTGTCGTTACCACTTATTTAATTTTCATCTCATTTTCTCTCACCTCTCTCGCCCTTTTTCTCAGTTTCAAGTACACCTTATTATATATAGGTTATTCATTATTGTTAAGTCCTACTGTCGTCTGATGTTATTACAATACTCTTGAGTGAGCTGATTGCAATACCTGGTGGCGAAAGTGCTTTTGATCATACATTTATTTTGGTGCAAGTTTTTGTATTACAGAATCATTGCTGTATATTTGCACCCTAAAACAAAAAAATTCTCATAACCAAATGGAATTAAAAAATTACGAAACGGTCTTCATCTTGACGCCTCTGTTGAACGAGACGCAGATGCAGGAAACGGTCGAGAAGTTCAGACAGGTGCTTAAGGAAAATAGCGCCGAAATTATCCACGAAGAGAACTGGGGTCTACGTAAGCTTGCTTACCCAATCCAGAAGAAATCTACTGGTTTCTACCACCTCATCGAGTTTAAGGCTCCATCTACTGTAATTGATGTGCTTGAGCTGGCTTATCGCCGCGACGAAAAAGTTGTTCGCTTCTTAACTACTGCACTTGATAAGCACGCAATTGCTTACAACGAGCGCAGAAGAAAAGGCGAGTTTAAATCACAGGCTAAAAAAGAGGAGGTTAAAGCATAATGAGCCTAGTTAACGAAAGAGTACACAAACAAGAAAACCGTCAGAAATACTGCCGCTTCAAGAAAAGCGGTATCAAGTATATTGACTACAAAGACGGTAACTTCCTGCTTAAGTTCGTGAACGAGCAGGGCAAGATTCTTCCAAGAAGACTGACAGGCACTAGCCTGAAATTCCAGCGTAAAGTGTCTCAGGCTGTTGCCCGTGCACGCCACCTGGCTATTTTACCTTATGTAACTGATTCTTTAAAATAAGGAGGGACGAACATGGAAGTAATACTTAAAGATGACGTTAAGCACCTTGGTTACAAGAACGATATCGTTTCAGTAAAGCCAGGATATGGCCGTAACTACCTGATCCCTCAGGGTCTTGCAGTTTTGGCTGACAAAACGAACAGAAAAGTTCTTGAAGAAAACATGCGTCAGGCTGCTCACAAAGTTGAGAAGATTAAGAACGATGCACAGGAGCTTGCTAACAATATCGGAGACATCACGCTGGAAATCCCTACTAAAGTAGGTGAAACTGGTAAGATCTTCGGCTCTGTTACTACAACTCAGCTTGCTGATGCTCTTAAAGCTAAAGGTCACGATGTAGACCGCAAGCGCATTTCTTTCGATCAGGAAGTGAAAACTGCCGGCGAGTACACCGCTACACTGAACCTGCACAAAGAAGTGAAGCACCAGATCCGCTTCAATGTAGTAGCTGAGTAGTCTTAGCAACCACCATACTTAAAGCGCCCTGCCCTCAAAGCAGGGCGCTTTTTTTATTTCACCTTTCCGGTTAATTTGCGCTATACCTATACCTATACCTATGTTCCGGACTGAAGTACATGTACCCGCCAGCGGCCTTGATCTTTCATTACAGGATGGTATCATGACTATTGGTTCCTGCTTTGCTGAGGTAATAGGCAGGCGGCTGCATGATAGCAAGGTGCAGGTAATGGTTAATCCGTTTGGGACTATCTTTAATCCGCTTTCAGTTAGCAAGCTGCTCCGTGGTGCTATAAGCCAGCAACGTGATTTTGATAAGAACCTGGTGCAGCACAATGGAATCTGGTATGCTTATGATTTGCACTCATCTCTCTCCTCTCCTAACAGGGACGAGCTAATTACTACCATCACAGGCCTCCTGGACACCACCCGCAAGGCACTGCAGCAGGCTAAGCTCCTGATCATCACGCTGGGTACGTCCGTAGGTTATCGGCTACTGAGTTCAGGTGAGGTGGTGGCTAACTGCCACAAAATACCGGCGCACAACTTTAACAGGGAGTTGCTGCCACTCGATACACTGCAGCAGGATATGGAGAGCACGCTTGAGCAGCTGCAACAGTTCAACCCAAGTCTGCAGGTACTGCTGACGGTTAGCCCGGTGCGGCATATCAAAGAAACAATCGAGGTTAACAGCGTGAGCAAATCCATTTTGCGGGTGCTATGCCACCAGCTGTCAGCAAATCAGGAGCAGGTGCGATACTTTCCCGCCTACGAGATCATGCTTGACGACCTGCGCGACTACCGCTTCTATGGGCGCGACATGGTGCACCCGACTGAGGTAGCGGAAGATTACATCTGGGAAAAATTTGCGCAGGCATACCTGAATCAGGAGTTCAGAGATTTTCTGCAGGAATGGGAAAAGATAAGACGGGCCCTGTCCCACCGGCCATTTCACCCAGCCTCCGAGGCGCACCAGAAATTCCTGAAAAACACCATTGCCCAGCTTAGACAGCTCAATAGCAGGTATGGCATTGATACGGCAGAAGAAGAACAAAGCCTTATACAGCAGCTCACAAATCAGCAGTAGTCCAACAGGATCACTATACCCTCACTCCTGCCCTTCTCCAGAGATAATCCAGATGCCCCAAGCATACTTTTGCAAGCCCTGACCGTAGGTATAGAGTGCTAACAGCCTGCAAAAGAAATGACGATGGCCAAAGACAGAAATCCGAACAGACTGATTAACGAGAGTAGCCCTTACCTGCTACAGCATGCCTATAACCCGGTGGATTGGTATCCATGGGGCGAAGAAGCACTCCTGAAAGCAAAGCAGGAAGATAAACCCATCCTGGTGAGTATCGGCTACGCCGCCTGCCACTGGTGCCATGTGATGGAGCATCAGTCCTTCGAAGATGAAAAAATTGCCGAAGTGATGAACAAGCACTTCGTGTGCATCAAAGTAGACCGGGAAGAACGCCCTGATTTGGATGCCGTGCACATGGATGCATTGCAGGCAATGGGATTGCAGGGAGGCTGGCCACTTAATGTCTTCCTGAACTCAGAAGCCAAGCCGTTTTATGGCGGCACCTATTTTACGCCGCAGCAATGGGTAAACCTGTTGCTCAATATCTCTGAGGCCTACAAGAAAAACCGACAGGAGCTCGACAAATCGGCTGAGCAGTTTGTGCAGCACCTCAACCTGAGTGAATTGCAAAGGTTTGGCTTATCCCAAAGCCAGTCAGCACCAAGTGAGGAGGAGTTTGAGGAAATGTATCGCAACCTGGCCAGGCAGTTCGACAAAAAGTACGGGGGACTAGGCAAAGCACCGAAGTTTCCGATGCCGGCCAATTACCTGTTTCTGCTCCGCTACTACTATCACACCCAAGACGATGCAGCACTGAAGCACCTGAATCTCACATTGCATGAAATGGCCTACGGCGGTATTTATGACCAGATCGGTGGGGGATTTGCCCGTTACTCGGTTGACGAGAAATGGCTGGTACCGCACTTCGAGAAAATGCTGTACGACAACGGCCAACTGATCAGTCTTTATTCAGAAGCTTATCAGCTGACCAAGGAACCGCTCTACAAAGATGTTGTGTATGAAACGATTGCCTTTGCAGAACGTGAACTGATGAGCGAAGAGGGCGGGTTTTATTCATCGCTTGATGCTGACAGTGAGGGCGTGGAAGGCAAGTTCTATGTGTTTACGCGCAAAGAGCTGCAGGACCTGTTCAAAGAAGAGGAGCCCATCCTGGCGAAATACTACCATGTGACTACTACCGGCAATTTTGAGCATGGGCAGAATATCCTGCACCGCCGCATCAGTGATGAGCACTTTGCTAAGGAAAACGAACTGGAGCTGGAGGTGCTGGAGGAAATGGTCAAGACCTGGAAAGAGAAGCTGATGGAAGTAAGATCACAGCGCATCCGGCCGGGTTTGGACGACAAGATCCTCTGCTCCTGGAACGCCATCATGCTCAAGGGCCTGGCTGATGCTTACTATACCTTCGGAAACAAGCACTTCCTGCATCTGGCTGTCCGTAATGCTGATTTCTTACTGCAGCACCTGAAGCAGGGCGACAAGCTATACCGCAACTATAAGAAAGGAACGGCTTCTATTGACGCTTTCCTGGAAGACTACGCTTTGCTGATCCGGGCACTGATCCGGGTATACGAAATCACCTTTGACGAGAAATACCTGCAGGAGGCCAGGCAGCTGACGGACTATACCTTAGCCAACTTCTTCGATGAGCAGGAGCAGCTGTTCTTTTTCACCGACCAGAACGCAGAGAAACTGGTGGCCCGCAAAAAAGAACTGCTCGACAATGTGATTCCTTCCTCCAACTCCGTGATGGCCACCAACCTATACCTGCTGGGGTTGTATTTTGACGAGGAGCGCTACCAGCAACTCTCCGACACCATGCTATCGCAGGTAAAAGAGCTGGTTGTAAAAGAACCCGGCCACATGGGCAATTGGGCCAGCCTCTGCTTCCACAAACTGCAACCAACCGCCGAAGTGGCCATCGTAGGACATCTGGCTCCGGAGATGCGCTCTGAACTCAGTTCGTTCTACATCCCGAACATGCTGCTGGCCGGTACTGAAAGCCAGAGTGAGCTACCCCTACTGAAGGATCGCAGCGCTATCAATGGAAAAACGACAGTGTATGTGTGCTATAACAAAACCTGTCAGCTGCCGGTACACACGGCGGCAGAGGCTCTGGAGCAGTTACAGAAGAGTTCAGGGCAGGAGCCCAAGTTTCCGACGCTGTAAGTAGAGGACTATTGACATCAGGGTTAACTCAAGCATTATCATGTCATTTCGACCAGAGGGAGAAATCTGAATGATGAATAATGTTATCCCAGATTTCTCTCTCTGGTCGAAATGACAACAAAATTCGTTAAATCTTGAACAGATAGCATTGAAGTCCTGAATACGCAAGCTATTCAGGTATAGCCATAATGAGGCATAACCTCTCTCCTACAAAGCCTTCGGGATTTACATGCTTTTTTGCGACATTTGCATGTACAACCTATACCTGCGCCCTTGTCTGAGTTACTCAATTTCAATTACCCGCCGGAGCCGGCCGTGGACCGCGTCACCCTCTTTGCTGACGTGATTCTGCCATTGCCGCTGCCCAAGCTCTATACCTACCGCATTCCCTTCGAAATGAACGACGAGGTGCTGGTGGGTGCCCGGGTGATTGTGCAGTTCGGAGCCAAACGGGTACTCAGCTGCATCGTCGCCGACATCCATGAAAATGCCCCTGCCGACTATCAGGCAAAGTATATTCTGGATGTACTGGACGACAAACCGATCGTGACAGCTCCGCAGCTTAAGCTCTTCCGCTGGATCGCGGACTACTACATGTGCACCATTGGTGAGGTGATCAATGCGGCCCTACCCTCGGCACTCAAGCTCAGCAGCGAGTCGCGCATACAGCTGCACCCGCACTTTAACCCTGAAGAAGACGACATACCTCTGGCCTCGCAGGAGGTTAAGATAATTTACGCCCTGCAGCAAAACCCGGCGCTTACCTTTACCGAAATAGGCAACCTGCTACAGGTGAAGAGCTACCATAAGTACATCAAGTCGCTGATCCAGAAAGAGGCGATCATTATATTTGAGCAGGTAAGTGACCGTTTTTCTCCTAAAGTGGTGAAGAAGATCCGCCTGACAGAGCATTTTGTGCAGGAGGAAGGGATGCTGGAGGAGTTATTCAATCAACTCGCTACTAAGCCCAAGCAGCTTGACATCCTGCTCAACTACCTGCAGAAGGTGCCGGTGCATCAGAACATCCACCTCAATGCGGCAGGTATAGAGAAAAGTGCGTTGGCAAACAACCCGCACCTTTCCAAGTCATCCATCGACTCGCTGATCAAAAAAGGCGTGCTGGAACAGTTTGACCAGATTATTTCCCGCTTCCCTGTAGATAATACGGTGCCGCTGCAGCCCATGAAGCTGTCGGAGCACCAGGAGCAGGCCAAGGATGAGATACTGGGCCTCTTCAAAGAGAAAGACACCGTACTGCTACACGGCGTAACAGGCAGTGGTAAAACCGAGGTATACATCGACCTGATCAAGCATGCCCTGGAGGCAGGCGGACAGGTGCTATACCTGTTGCCCGAAATTGCACTGACCGCTCAGATTGTAACGCGTCTGATGAAGGTGTTTGGCGATAAGCTGGGTATTTACCACTCCAAGTTCTCTGACAATGAGCGGGCGGAGGTATGGCAGGGTGTGCTGTCTGGTCGTTTCCAGATGGTAGTAGGCGTGCGCTCGGCCGTATTCCTGCCTTTCCATAACCTGTCGCTTATCATTGTCGACGAGGAGCACGAGCCTAGCTATAAGCAGTATGATCCGGCTCCCCGCTACAACGCCCGCGAAACGGCCCTGATGATGGCGCACCTGCAGGGGGCAAAGACGCTGCTCGGCTCTGCAACGCCTTCCATCGAGACCTATTATAACTGCAAGACCAACCGCTGGGGACTGGTGACGATGAGCAAACGTTTCGGGGAGGCGCAGCTGCCTGCTATTGAGCTGATCAACGTGCGGGAGGAGCAGCACCGCAAGAACATGCACAATCACTTCTCGGGTAAATTGGTCACCGCCATTGAGGAACGATTGGCGCGACACGAGCAGGTGATCCTGTTCCAGAACCGCCGTGGCTATGCCCCTTTTATCAGCTGCGACGAGTGCTCCTGGATTCCCAAGTGCCGGAACTGTGCTGTGAGTCTCTCCTACCACAAGTATAACAACGAACTGCGCTGCCACTACTGCGGCTACCACGAGCGCATGCCGCACGACTGTCCGGCTTGCGGCGCTACCACGCTCAAAAGCATGGGCTTCGGTACTGAGAAGGTGGAGGATGACCTGAAGCTGATGCTGCCAAACGCCGAGGTACAGCGCATGGACCTGGACACGACCAAGAAGAAAAACAGCTACCAGCAGATCATCGCCGACTTCGAGAGCGGCAAAACCAATGTGCTGATCGGTACCCAAATGGTGACCAAAGGCCTGGACTTTGAGAACGTGAGTCTGGTAGGTATACTCAACGCTGACAGCATCATCCACTTCCCTGATTTCCGGGCGCACGAGCGGGCCTATCAGCTTTTTGTGCAGGTGAGCGGCCGTGCCGGCCGTAAAGGCAAGCCGGGTACGGTGCTGATCCAGACCCGCGACCCGCTACAACCGATCTTCCGCAAGGTGCACAGCAACGACTATACTTCACTGTACGAGCACGAAATAGAGGAGCGCATGCGATTTGGTTATCCTCCTTTTACCCGCATGATCCGCATCACGGTAAAGCATGCTGATGAGAAGATCTCCGAAAATGCTGCTATTGTGCTAGCTAAGGACCTGACCGATCAGTTGGGTGCGCAGCTGGTGCTGGGGCCTGAAGTGCCGTATATCTTTAAGATCCGGAATCTTTTCCTGAATGAGATCCATGTGAAGCTGCCGCGGGAGAATGTTAACCTAAGAGCTGCCAAACAGGCGATTGCCAAGGTGATACAGCAGCTGTATCTCTTGCCTGATTTTAAGGGGGTGAGGGTGGTTGCGGATGTGGATCCGGCTTAATCTAATATTATCTACTTTTGCAGGTATAGCAACCCGAGTTGTTTCATAGCTTCGCCTGTGCAGCGGGCTGATGGTGTAGCTAAGATGTTGCTTGTTACAAGTTGAACTATTGCATAGTTGGCTTTTCGCCTGTGCGGCGGGCACCTACTTTTTTCCTTGATGAAAAAAGTAGGCAAAAAAATCAAGACGCTCCAAATCGAGGGCCCCTACCCCCACTCGCTGAACGCTCGAACAGTGGAGCGCCAAAGGTGCACCTGGCTAAAGCTGTTTGTTTCATTGCTCAAGGGGCAAGTTAGTCTTTCAATGCGTGTCAGTGGTGTGTGACTGTAGCAATAAGGCTTATAACTATGAACTGGCAGTGGCAGAAAGGTCCCCCTTTGAAGGGGGCAGGGGGATGACAATCGTGCACAGCTCCTTCCCTTATTTTTAGGGGAAGGCTGGGATAGGGTAAAACTTACAGCGCTTATCCTTGGCACTGGTAACGGCTAATTCCCCTCTTGAGAGGGACAGGGGTGTGTAGAGTGAGTTGGCAAACTAAACTGCAGAAGCTACAGAGCTATACCTGTGAGATTGACAGTAGCAGAGATTCCCCTTGGAGGTTGGGGTCCTCGACAAAGAAGGGACCATGAAAATGTACAACCAGCTGGCTTTATGAACAACAGCAGCCACGAAATCATACCCTACTAACCTACATCTGAAGACAGCGATTCTCGACAAAATTGTACGCTGAGATGTCCCAGAATCACAAAATAATGATCTAACGAACTACTCAAAAAAATATTTTACTTTTTTGAAAGCATCTGTAACCCTGCTAAAATCAGGGGCGTATAAAGAGTACCTTTGGCTAAAAGTTGAAAGCCTGAAAGTTGGGAATGCCTACCAAGACATTTTTTAACTTTCAGGTTTTTCTCTTTTTTACCCCCCTATTGCTGCGGTTTGTTCTTGTTCAGCAGCACCACATACATGATCCCAAAGCCCAGAAAAGCGATCAGGAAAAAGATGTCCATCCATTCGTACTCTCCCTGTATGATCTGCCAGCCTTTTACACCTGCAAACACAAAGCAGGCGATGGCAAGCAAAATTCTGAATATTCGTTGATTAGGCATAAGCTTATTATTGGGTGAATTACAAGGTATAAAATCAGAGAGATAAATAGAAAACAACCCAGGCTGTAATGACGACCGTGCCTACCAGATTGAGAACCAGGCCTGTTTTCACCATTGTGCTGATAGGTACTTGCTTACTTCCGTACACAATGGCATTGGGAGGTGTTGCTACAGGTAGCATAAAGGCCATGGAGCAGGCCACTACTACGCCCAGTACAGGGTATAGCTCCGGCAACTGTAGCTGATTGAGTATACCAATGATAATCGGTACAAAGGTAATGGCAATGGCTGTATTAGAACTCACTTCGGTCAGCATGAGCACGCCGCCCACCAGCACAAACACCAGTATGATCAGCTGCCCCGGATCAATAAAAGAGGTTATACCTGCTCCGATCACATCGGCGAGTCCTGAAGTAACTACCAGTTGCCCTAGTGCCATACCTCCCCCAAACAGCAGGATCGTGTCCCAGTCTATCTTCACCAGGTCACCAGCTGTCAGCGTACCCTCTCCCCCATTCTCCTGCCCCGGCGGGATCAGGAACAGCAGTAGCGCAGCCAACACTGCCACCGTACTCTCCGCAAAATAGGTGCTCATGAAGGTATAGGCCGCCTCCATGCCTAGCAGATTAAACACGCCCGGACTCAACCACAATACCACCGCCAGTGTAAATACACCCATTGTGATCTGCTCGCCTTTTGAAATGGGAGGTTGGGTATGCGTGTGTTCTTCCACGTAAGCTCTTATACCTTCCGCACTGAACCTGAACTTTTTGAGGAACCAGCGTACGTAGAGCAGCATAAAGGCATACATACTCAGCGAGATGGGCAACGCCATCATCATCCACTGCAGAAAATCAATGCTGATGCCTTCTTTGGCCAGGTAGTTCACTCCAATCAGGTTGGGAGGCGAACCGATTATCGTGCTGACGCCCCCGATAGAGGCGCTGTAGGCAATACCTAACAGAAAGAAAGGCGCAGGGCTCTTACGTGACTCAGGCTCCTGAATGAGTTGTAACACCCCAATCATGAGCGGCAGCAGCATGGCCACCGTCACGGAGTTGCTCACCCACATCGACAGCACGTACGACACCAGCGAGAAGCCCAGAAACATGCTGAACAGGCTTTTCTGGAAAACTTTTCGGGACAGAATAAAGAGGGCAATCCGTTTGTCGAGGCCGTGGCGGGTCATGGAGCGGGCCAGCAGAAAGCTACCGATAAAGAGCAGGATGATAGGGTGCCCGAGGTTTTGGAAAGCCGTATTGATATCGGCTATACCTGTCAGGATGGCCATAACCACTCCCAGGAAGGCAGTCATCGAGAGCGGAATCACCTCAGTCATCCAGAAAGCCAGGCAGAACACCATGATAGTCGCCACCTTCCGGGCCTGGGGCTCCAGTCCACCGGTCAGCCACCACATGATAACAGCCAGCAGAGGCGCCAGCAGCAAACCTATGTTTCTTCTGCTTAAAGTCATGGTTATAAATATAGCGATAAACCTGCAGAAGCAGCAGATCTACGCAATAGGATTGGGCAAAAAGAATGAAGCTATACCTGCCTGTTCTTCAATAGTTTGGGCTAGACCAGGTAACGCTGCTTGATAATGTTGAGGTGGTGGATTTCATGCCCCAGAATAGCAAAGCCCAGTGCTCTTACCGATACCCTACGGCCACTGGCTATACCTGTGTGATTCAGCATTTCGTCATCAAAGCCTTTGAACAGTTCGATAGTGGCCTGGCGGACAGCGGCATACTCAGCCAAAATGGACGTTATTTGTCTTGTATCTGCCTTACTATTTTCTGCATAGGCATTTTCGTCAAATCCGGGCAGCTCCTTCTTATCATTGCGGGCGAAGCAGAGGGCACGGTAAGCAAATATGCGTTCGGTATCAGCCATGTGCACCAGCATCTCCTTGATCGACCACTTGCCGGGCTGGTAGCGGTGGTTTAACTGCTGCTCTTTAAGCGAAAGCATGAAGTTGACAATGTACTCTTCGCTAGCGGCCAGGGCAGACAGCAGGTCATCAGTATTGGCATTGCCAATATAGCTATTGAAGAACTCGTCGTATTCAGCTGGATTAGGCGCACTGATCATCTTATCCATAGTTTTGGGTTTTGGTAATAGGATTATAGGTATACGTGAAGGTACAAATTATACGCGTATCCTAATATGCGTTGCAAATAAAAAGCAGCGGCCTGACTCACTGAAGTCAGGCCGCTGCTTTTGTAAAAGTATAACTCCTTTATTACTAATTGGTAAGTCAGCGCAATGATTACTGCCCCACCAGGAACACGGCATTGCCGAAGAGCAACTTGCCGTTGTGCCAGAAACCACGGAACAGCGGGTTGTCAGCCAGGTATACTACCTGCCCTCTGCCCATCGGCTGCGTACCCAAGATCAGGGCATCTTTCAGGCGCTCTTTCGCTTTGGCACCTACGAAACCGGTAGCATAGTTGTCCTTCTTGAGCACCCCTACGTTCCAGCCGTCTTTCATGAAGCTGAAGGTGTCGGAAGTGCGAACCAGGGCATAGTAGGTATCGCCGTAGCCGAAAGCCAGTGGATGGGTTTTGTCGAGGTTCACACGGAACACGCTGCCCTGCACATCTTCTGAAATGGCATCGCGTTCACGGTCGCCGTAGGCACGCAGCAGACGGTAAGGATCTTCTTTCGTTTCTTTAGCCTTATCTTTCTCAGCAGCTTCGCCACCATTTTTCTTTTGCAGATTGAAATCCTTCTTACCGGCCAGGAAGCCAGCAGCACTTTCCAGGGCAATCAGTTTGCCACCGCCGCGCACCCAGTTTTTCACCTGCTCCAGCGCCTGCTCGTTCAGCACACGGCCGTAAGATCCGGCAGGTAAGATCAGCACATCAAACTCGTGCAGCGGCACGTTGCCGAAATAACTGGTGCCGAGCACCGTCACCGGGTAGCCGATCTGCTGCTCAAAGTAGTGCCAGATCTCACCAAAAGCGTAAGGTGACACCCCCTCACCTGACATAAGTGCTACCTTTGGCATCTTGAGGAAACGCACGCTGCCCGAACCGAAGTCAGCACCGCTGCTCACAAAGCCTGTCGTGGAAGCTTGTAGGGTGATGCCATGTTTCTCGGCAGTTGCCCGCACCACAGCATCCAGCTTGTCGCCCATACCTTCGTTGCCGGTGCGGGTGATGATCAGGGTACCCGCATCGTACTGGCGGTTATCCATCTCGAACGGCTTCTCAGACATGCGCACCTTTACCTTCTGTGCCATCAGCTCAGTCAGGAATTTCACGTCCTGCAGACTGTTCCAGCGGGCCAGGTAGGCAAATGGTCGCTCGACCGAAATAGCATTGGCTGCTTTGGCTGGCTTCTGGTTACTTGGCTCCAGACGGCTCTTCAATGCATAGGCCTGCAAACCAAAGGCGTAAGGCATGGCCCAGGAAGTGATATCATAGGTCAGCGAATCCTCCAGATTTGAATTTGGCTCGAACAGCACCTTCACCAGCGTAGATTTCGGCTGGTACATGCTCACCACCAGGTCATTCTGATTCACCCGTACGCTTTCCTCTTTACCGTTGGCGTAGTTAAAGGCTTTGGCGGAGCTGCTCTTGCCCGCATAGCCATACCGGATCTGCTGCTGGTCAAGGTAGTCGGTCAGGGCTTTCATGTTGCCGGCGCTACGGTCGTCAGCCCGGAACACAAAGGTCTTGTAGTCACCGCCCGGCTTCTTCAGGTTATTATCATAATACTTGCGGAACTCCTGCGTGAGTTGGTCAGCCTTTTCGGCTGTGGCCTGCAAAGTAGCCAGACTGGCGATGTGGTGGTGCGCGATACGATCAGTCAAGGTGAGCGTGTCGCCGTCCTGTTTCTTGTAAGCCAGACCGGCACGACCGGAGCCGCCCTGCTCGTAGGTCATCCCTATGGCGCCGTTAAAGGTAGGCCAGGTATCGCCGTAGCTTGGGTAGAAGAGGTCGAAGTTTTCGCGGGTGAAGTAGAGCCAGTTGTTCTGGTCAAAGTACTGGCGGTTGTAGTCGCCTATGGTGTACTGAAAATCGCGCTGCCATGGCGTGATGCTCTCGTGCAAAGGCTTGGCGGCCGGCGAGAAATAGTAAGGCTGCTCCGGCCCCATCTCGTGGAAGTCGGCATGTACCTGCGGCAGCCACTGATTGTACTGTGCCATGCGCTGCTTCGACTCAATCTGTGTCTGCCAGGCCCAGTCGCGGTTCAGGTCAAAGTAGTAGTGATTCGGTCTGCCGCCCGGCCAGGGCTCGTAGTGCTCCCAGGCGTATGGCGAGGCGTTGCCACCCCGGTTCTGCGTCTGCTTGTACCACTGCACATAGCGCTCACGCCCATCCGGATTCACGCATGGGTCCAGGATCACTACGGTATTCTCCAGCCACTTTTTCGTCTGCTGATTGTTAGGATCCACCAGGTCGTAAAGTACCTGCAGCACCGCCTCGCTGCTCACCGACTCGTTGCCGTGGATGTTGTAACTCATCCAAAGTATAGCCGGCTGCTTGCCCTGCACCTGTCCGTTGGCTATACCTGCCTGACGCAGGTTATTCTCCCGTATTTGCTCGAGGCGCGGCAGGTTTTCGTCGCTGGCCACATAAGCCAGCAGCAATGGTCTTCCTTCATAGGTTTTGCCGTACTCCTGTACCCGAATGCGGTTCGGAGCCTGCTGTGCCAGGTAATTTACATAGTCTGTGATGCGGGCATGCATTGTAAATTCTTCGCCCAGGGTATAGCCCAGGAATTGCGCCGGTGTCTGTAAGGCCTGCTGCTGTGCCAGGACCGTCTGCAAACTCAGCAACACGAGGGCAAAAGCGAACAATCGCTTCATTGTGTTTTGCATGATCAATTGCTTAAAAGAAGGTATGTTGATGGTAAAGGAAATAAAGGTACAATCTGCGCAAAAAAGCTGAATTTGACAATTTTATACCTACAAAGCCTGTCTATACAATGATCCGGAGAAGAGTAGACTATTTAAGGGGGAATTTTAGCAGGCGGGCTTCGGTTTATTTTCTATACCTGACATCAAACTCTTTATGTGCGTACCTATAGCTATGTATCTGTTTTGGCGAAAGACCGGCAAAGGTTTCCTGGCATTTCTGGCAGGACTGGCCCTGATGACTGTACTATACGTACTGGCCGGGCTTACGCTTGGTAGTATACCTGTCAACAGCAGCTATGCCCAAACCACCGAAGGTATAGAGATCTTCGTGACCGACAATGGTGTGCACACGGACCTAGTGCTGCCCGTCAAAACCGACATCATAGACTGGCGCGATAAGCTGTACGTGCAGGACTTCTCCGGCGCCGACAGCTCCTTTACCCACGTGGGCTTCGGCTGGGGCGACCGGCAGTTTTACATGGAAACACCCGAATGGAAAGACCTCACCCTTACCACCGCCATCACCTCCCTCTTCTGGCCCACCCGCACAGCCATGCACGTGGAGTACATCGCCAAACCGCTCCGGCAAAACAGATACCAGCAGCCCGTGATCATAAGTCAGGAGCAGTACCAGGCGCTGGTGCAGTATATCCTGGACAGTTTTCAGAAGCAGGCCAATGGCGAGTTTTTGCTGATCGAAGGCGGAGGCTACCATTCATGCGACAACTTTTACGAAGCAAACGGCAAGTTTCACCTCTTCAAGACCTGCAACAGCTGGGTAAACGGCGGACTCAAAGCCATGGGCCACAGGGCCGCTCTATGGGCTCCTTTTTCATTTGTGGTGATGCGGCAGGTGCGGGAGTAGATTCTACTTAGTCTCTTCTAATCTTAGTCTTTCTGTCGATTTGGCGGCATCAGCAGAACCATCTTCAACACCCTGTATAAAAGCTGTTTTGTGACTTTCCCAGTTTACAGCAATGTCAACAGCGTAGACAGTTAATAAACCTAGCAGAAAGCATTTGATATCTCTTTTCGTAATGTTAGGCGTTTTCATATGTAGTAGCTTGATGTTTATCCTCAAATATATTGTTTTTAACGAATATATATAATCTTAACATCGCATATATTATTGCCTATTCTCCGTCCGCTGTGATGGGTTTATCTGGCGTGTAGACTGTATAGAGCGTCCCTAATTTTGAGTTGAGCCCCATGATGGGCGCAGCTACTTTGATGCTTGTAGAGTCACTCGTATCCAATGTGATAGATTCTGCCTGTAGTAGTGAGGATTGAAAATGATCTGCAAACAATTCCCCTTTATACTTCTGGTTTGTGGTACTGATGATCTTTCCACTGTTGTCAGCCAATAGCACCAACTCAAATCTAGGCTCCTGCACAAACGCATACAGGTACTGGTCCACCTGCTCCATGTTCCTCGACAACATTGCCGACCTCACAGACCACGAAAAAGGGATCATCAGCGTTCGTAGGAAATAAGTAGTATTTTCGGATACCCGCTGATTGGCTTGCGTGACAATTGCCTCCCTTTCCTGCGCTGCCTGTTCCCGGGCTTCGCTGAGCTGTGTATTTTTAGAGGAGTTGATGAACAGAAGAATGACCAGAAAAGCAAGTGTCAGTAGTAAAGGAATAAACACGGCAGGCTTCTTCAGTTGCGTAACCAACCTGTTTTCATGGTAAGGTCGCTTTGGTGGTCGTCCCTCTTCGTAATCGGTGGGATGTAAACGGTTTTCCATATGCTCATTCCTTAAAGTTGATGTGATTTTATAAAATAGCTTCTCCTATAATCCTGCCCTGGTCAAAATCTAAAAGCACGCTTTATTACTTATACGCCGGAATGGCTATATTCAGGCAGAAAAACAATCTTCATTAAACATAAACCTCTTCCAATGCGACAAAACACCCTTTACTTAAGAGCGTTTTTCCTGCTGCTGGCCGTGTGGCTGTATGCGGGTGAGGCACTTGCCCAGCGGGTCAACCAGGACTCCCTCTTTATCCTGGAAAACTACACCAAGCAGGAGTACCAGGTACCGATGCGCGATGGCAAAAAGCTTTACACCGTGGTTTACTCCCCAAAAGATCAGAGCAAAAAGTACCCGATCATGCTCAACCGCACCCCTTATTCGGCTGGCCCATACAAAGAAGGTTACAAGACCTCCCTTGGCCCCAGCACAACTATGATGCGCGACGGGTATATCTTTGTGTACCAGGATGTACGCGGCGCTTATATGTCGGAAGGCACTTTTGTGAACATGACCCCGCATGTGCCTAATAAGAAAGGCAAGAAGGCCATAGACGAAAGCACCGACACCTACGACACTGTGGAGTGGCTCACGAAGAACCTCAAGAACAGCAACAAACGTGTCGGACAGTGGGGTATCTCCTATCCCGGCTTTTACGCGGCTGCTGGTCTGATGAGCAATCACCCGGCGCTCAAGGCCGTGTCACCACAGGCCCCGATTGCAGACTGGTTCTGGGATGACTTCCATCACAACGGCGCTTTCTTTCTTCCGCATGCCTTTAATTTCCTGGCCAGCTTCGGTCTGCCCCGTCCGGAACCTACCCCAAACCGCAATCCCCGTTTCGACCACGGCACTCCGGATGGTTATGAGTTTTTCATGCGCATGGGTTCGCTGAAGAATGCAAACGAGGTATACTATAAAGACAAAGTGGCTTTCTGGAACGAGATGGCCGCACACCCCAACTACGACAAGTTCTGGCAGGACCGCAACATTCTGCCACACCTCAAAAACCTGAAAGGCACTGCCGTAATGACCGTTGGCGGCTGGTACGATGCCGAAGACCTGTACGGTCCGCTCAAAATCTACCAGCACATCGAAAAGAACAACCCAAAACTAACCAACATGCTGGTAATGGGGCCATGGGTGCACGGTGGCTGGGCCCGCGGTGACGGCAGCAGCATCGGCAACGTACATTTTGGGCAGGCGCACTCGCCCTGGTATCAGCAGGACGTAGAGGCTAAGTTCTTTACTCATTACCTGAAGAATGATGCAAATAACCCGGTAAAACTGCCGGAGGCCATCATGTTTGAAGGCGGCACCAACCAATGGCGCGAGTTTGAGACCTGGCCACCGAAGGCTGTTCAGGAGAAAACGCTATATCTGCACGCCAATGGCAAGATGAGCTTCGAAGCGCCCGAAGCAGGTACAGTCGAAGCCAGCGAGTACATCAGCGACCCGGCCAAGCCGGTACCATTTACCGAAGCCGTTGCCACTGGTATGACCCGCGAATACATGACCGATGATCAGCGTTTCGCCAGCCGTCGCCCCGATGTGCTGACTTTCCAGACCGATGTGCTGACGGAGGACATCACACTGGCAGGCGAGATACTAGCGCAGCTGAAAGTAGCCACTACCGGCACTGACGCCGATTGGGTGGTGAAGCTGATCGACGTATACCCAGACGACCACCAGGCCTACACACACCAGCAGAACAAACCGATGGGTGGTTATCAGCAGATGGTGCGCAGCGAAGTGTTTCGCGGCCGCTTCCGCAACAGCTTTGAAAAACCGGAGCCTTTTGTACCTAACCAAGTGGCAGCTGTCAATGTGGAATTGCAGGATGTGCTCTATACCTTCAAAAAAGGCCACCGCATCATGGTGCAGATCCAGAGTACTTGGTTCCCGCTGGTGGACCGTAACCCGCAGAAATATGTAGACAATATTTTTGAGGCCGATGAGGAAGACTTCATCAAGGCCACCCACAAGGTATACCACTCACCACAGCAGCCAACCAGTCTGAAGGTGAAGGTGCTCTAAGCAAATGCTATAGGTATAAAAAATAAAAGCCCCGGGTAAAATACCCGGGGTTTTCTTATTAAACCCTAATAGTCTATTGTTTGAGTAATTTGAAATGATTGTTGAAATCTCCCATGCGGGTTGAGATGATGTAGACCCCACGTGGCAGGTTTGGATCAAGCGTGAGCTTCTCGATGTTGGTACCCTTCGCCACCTGCACGCTTCGCTGCAGCAGTTGCTGGCCAGTGGCCGTAGTAACCGTGATCTGCAGTTCTCCGTCCAGCTCCGCATCGATGCTCAGTTCCACCTCCGAATGGAATGGATTCGGATAAGCCTTCACTTTGTTCACCGACACTTCATCGAAGTGCACCGCCTTGATGTTGAAGAACTCAACCTTGCCATCCAGGTCCACCTGCTTCAGTCGGTAGTAACGCACGCCCTGCTTGCCATTCTCTTTGTCCACGAAGCTGTAGGTCTGCTTCAGGCTGGTCGTATTCACTTTCGACTCCACGAAGCCCAGCACTCTGAAAGTCTTCGCATCACTCGACACCTGCACCTCGAAGCCCTTGTTGTCCTGCTCCGAAGCCGTCGCCCAATCCAGCACTACATCAGCTCCGCGTTTGGTGGCGTTGAAGTAGAGGAGCTCTACAGGGAGTGGGATGATTGGAGTAGTGTCAACAGTCAACATAGCCCGTATATCGTAGCAAGTACCAGGGTTTGTAGGGATATCGCATCGAATTGACACCTGCAACGCACCCATTGGCTCTGTCATCGTAAATGTAGTACCACCTTCTTGCATTAACTTCCATTTATTATCATCTACGCCATCTCCCATATACCACTTAATAGAAGCCTCATCTGTATCATTTGCATCCAAAATGTTAGACTCTACTGTAAATGTGTACTTTTTACCCATTTCCATATCTGCTGGACTTGCTAATTTCACCCCATTTTCATCAGAGATTATAATATTGCCAGTAGCATATATTATTGGGTTTTCAACAATAGTAGGTACTGGGATATCGCGAGTACAACGGGTGTTTATGTTCGAAGCAACAATTTTGTAAGATCCAGCTTTATAAGTACCGAAGTTAATGGCACTTCCCGTGCTACTAGTTCTGGCATCGCCCAAGTCAGTATTACTAGGTAGGCTTACCAATTGGTACAACACTCCAGGCTGTGATGATGGCAGGATAATGTCTACACCAGCTGCTGTTTCACAGTAGCTTCCACTCTGCGCTGTGATTGCTTCAGGCAGCTCATCCATGGTTACGGCAAGGCTTCCCATTTCCTGAGGGCAGGCTGCTACGGTTGCACTCGATATACTGGTCGCTCTTACCGTGTAAGTACCTACTGCAGTTTGGTTTCCAAAGCCGATTGCTTCACCCGTACCGTTTGCTGAGGCTACTGCCGTGGCTGAACCTTCAAAATATAGTTCATACCGCACACCTATTTCAGAATCCACCAGCCCAATTGGCACACCAGCTCCTCCAGAACAGTAGCTGCCACCGCCGGTCAAATTGAATCTGGTAGGTAACGTAGTAACATATACTGTAGCTTCGCCAGTCATTGCTCTTGGGCAACTGGCCGGTGCAGCTGTAGTGGCTTCAATAGTATAGGTACCTGCCTCGGTAATTCCTGTAAAACTTAGTGCTCCCCCGGTACCATTAAGAAGCCTTACCTCAACATTATCTTTCTTGAGGCTGTAGAGCACTCCTGTCTGAGAACCTGAGAGGTTGATTGTTACACCGGCAGCACCAGCGCAGTAAGCTCCACCACCCGTTACACTGTAGACATTAGGCAGCGGATTAGTGCCAATTATAGCGTTACCTGTCATCATTATGGTACAAGCAGGTGCTGTAGCATAAGATGCACTTACTGTATAAGTACCGGTTACGCTCGTTGGAGTAAAATTCAGTTGTTCTCCGGTACCCGCTAAAGTCTGAACCACAGTTGTACCTCTTAGCAAGGTATACCTAACCCCTGGTTCAGAATCTGACAGAGTGATTGGATAACCAACTGGTGAACCAGTACAGTAACTGCCACCACCCGCGACCGCGAACGGTGTTATAGCTGGTTTTACTGTAAGCGACCCTAGATTAAGTGGTATAGATTCACAGGTGTTAGAGACTACTACACTTATAGGATAAGTACCTGGGGTGGCTGTAACATCAGTACCTATCGTCAGGCTTGGTATAGTAGTATTATATGTTCGAGCATTAGGAGCCGTACCTACTGTCCAAGCATAAGACACTGCATTCACACCTGTCGATGTTACATTGACAGAGAAAGTTTCTGAACCATTCAAACAAACACTTGGTGTCTTTGGAGTAGCTGTGGCTGTCACGATGTCATTCACAGTCATGGTAATCGTATTGGAATTCGAACGGTCCCGACATTTACTGGTTTTGTCAAATTCTTCAATGTCTGTGTTGAAGTCGATTGACACCTCATCCCCGTTTTTCAGATTTGCTGTAGTCCACTGTAGTTGCGCGTTATTACCAGTATAAGCTATAGTATTCACAACTACCCCATTAACCATCCAGTTTAGCTTCAAATTTGATGAAACCCAAGGAAAATCTCCTTGCAGCGTTGCAGTAAAGGTCACTGGCTGGCCCTGACAAACAGGGTTTGGCGTTGCATTGAGTGTAATGTTATAATTAGCCTGCTCAGCGGTATAGGCTCTACTGGATAAATGCCTGTCAAAGTTAGGCCCGCACACGCCTCCGCCCACTGTAACATACACTGCATAATAATCTAAAGAGGACAAACCTGCATTTGAGAATGTTTGCCCGTTAGAGCCGATTTCTGGTAGCTGGTTCTTCGTCCATTGATATGTAATTCCACTGGTTACTTCAGTGCCACCTCTAACAATTGGATCAAAATACCTCCAGGCATACCGTTTAACTATATCCGGTGTATTAGCTGGAAACTCATAGTTCGGGTTTGCTACAGGTTGTTCCTGAGGTCCAACAAGAGAGCCGTCTGCACCTATCGGTTCACCGGCAGCATTGGTCAGATAAGGGTAAATTACTTCTGCATCCCTCCAAACCCTAACTGTATGTGTTACATTATCCCCTCTACAGAAAGGCTTCATAGATGAAGTAACAACTGCTTTGTAAATAGACTGAATCACTCGTACAGTTACAGGATCAGAAGTATTACTGCAGCCACCGGCTTTATAGGTATAAGTAACAGTATAAGTTCCTGCTCCCAGAGAACAAGGAGCGAAGGTTGAAGTTGTTGAAACTGTCTCCCCAGAAGAGTTAACCACTTTGAACTCTCCACTTGAATTAGATGGAGAAGCTGCCATGGCCACTGGCGCATCACCTGTGTAATAAGAAGATGCCAGGTTTGTAATAGTCGGTTTTGCTGGCAGCGGGTTAACCCTCACGTAAACCTCATCCACACTAGTGTTGGAGCAGCCTCCACCGCTAACTACTCTTCTATAGTACGTCGTAGTAGTTGAGGTTACTGTTTGTACAGGAGGAGTATAAGAGGCATTAGTAGCGTTTGCGATTGCAGTCCAGTTTCCAGTTGTACCAACCCGCCGTTCCCACTGAAAACTATTGTTGAATCCTCCAGAAAGTGTTGTATTTGGCTTCTGTCCAAGTGGAGCAATAGTCGCACCAGAGCAGACCGTTTGTAAACCTGCAATTGAGTTGCCTGTAATTTGTGGAGTAACAGTCACCTTGATTGCTGCGGTTGTTATACTTTCGCACCCGCCTGAAATAACCTTTCTCTTAAACCAAGTTGTTTCTGTTAGATTTCCAGGTTCATAGTCCTTCACGTTCGTGCTTGCAATGTCGCTGAAGCCGGTCGTAGCTGACGTAGTGCTTCTCTGCCACACGAACGTGTAGGTGCCGTTGCCCCCTGTGGGCGCAGTACCGTTCAGCGTGCCCGGGGAGGTGCCCGTGCAAACCGTTAGATCTGCGGTAGCTAAGTTATTGTTAGCAATGACAGGGTTCACTACAACTTGAACAGCAGGTGATACAATTTCGCAGTTTTCGGATTTCACTAACCTTCTAAACCAAGTTGTTTCTGTTAGATTTCCAGGTTCATAGTCCTTCACGTTCGTGCTTGCAATGTCGCTGAAGCCGGTCGTAGCTGACGTAGTGCTTCTCTGCCACACGAACGTGTAGGTGCCGTTGCCCCCTGTGGGCGCAGTACCGTTCAGCGTGCCCGGGGAGGTGCCCGTGCAAATGCCTGTAACTGGCGCAGTGGTGGTGATGGTATTGTTACTAATTGTTTCAGTAACTGTTACCTTCACAGCTGTGCTGTAAGTTGTACAATTGCCTGAAGTTACTCCACGTCTGTAGTAGGTGGTATTTGCTGTAGAAGTCTGTGGTGTATATGTTGCCGAGTTAGAGTTATTGATGTTTGTCCAGCTGTTGTCCGCACCTGTAGAGCTTGTCTGCCATGTGTAAGTATAACTTGCTGAGCCATCGCCTCCAGTCACAGCACCACTCAGAGCCTGACCTAGGTCGCCTTTACAATAATCCAGCTTGCCCGCAATGGTATTTTGAGTAATTGTTGGAGTAACTGTCACCTTAAACTCATTGCTCTCGTGATCTTTACAAGCTCCAGAAGAGACAATACGCTTGTAATAGAACTCTCCAGCTTGTGCCGTCGATGGAGTTAAACTTGCTTCCTCCTCATCAATCGGTCCCCAACTACCATTTGCACCTGATTTTACACGCCATGAGTAGCTAAACTCCCCATCTCCTCCGCTAACAGCTCCACCAATTGCAGAAGCAGTAGCATTCTGGCAGTAGTTTGAAGTACCCGAGATGTTATTTACAATGGATGGATTAACCGTGATTGCAACTACGTTACTCTCTTTGTTCGCACAGTTTCCTGATGTTACAATACGCTTGTAGTAAGTAGTTCCCGCTACAGTTGTTACAGGTGTGTAATCTGCACCTGCTGCACCTGTAATTGTAGTCCATGTCCCGTTAGCTGATGCACTGCTCTGCCAAGTATAAGTATAAGAACCTGTACCATTACCACCCGTTACAGCACCTCCAATAGCACCTGCTGCTACACTTTGGCAATAAGTAGTTGTAGTGGTGCTGATGTTGTTTATAATAGTCGGCGTAACTGTTACTGCCATAACATTGCTCTCAACATTTAAGCATTGGCCGGAGCTAACCAAACGTCTGTAATAAGTAGTACCGCCATCGGCAGTTGAAGGTATATAGTCTGCACTTGCTGCGTTTGTAATTGTTGTCCATGTTCCGTTGGCTGATGCTCTGCTCTGCCACTGATAAGTATAGGAACCTGTACCACCTGTTATAGTACCGTCTGTTCTTAAAGCTGATGCAGAAGCTCCCTGGCAATATTCTGTAGTCCCTGTTATCGCATTTCCTGCTATGGCTGGCTGCACCGTAACTGTTATGCTTTTTGATTGCGTAGCACATTTTGATGCAGGGTTTGTTGTAGTCAGGCTAACTACTGAGCTAGTGATTCTGCTTACAGAAGATGGTGCTGTTACAGTTATGATAGATGTCGTAAGGCCAGCAGCATCAACGCTCTTAGATGTTTCAGTAAAGCTAAAGCCATTGGTTACAGCCCAGATACCTGTGCCACCGGAGTAAGTTCCGGTTACGGTAAAGGTAGTTGGTCCCTCCGTGTTCTGACAGATTGTTGAGCCTTCTGTAGTTATGTTAGCAGTTGGCTGAGGCAGTACAGTAATTTCCAACGGATCAGAAAGTTGTATACAAACCGGCTGAATACTCGTTTCAGTAATTTCTACTTGATAGGCTCCTGTAGCCTTTGCAGTATACACTCTAGAAGTAGAGACAACCGTTTCATTAGCTGTCCCCTTATCCTTTATCCAACGATAAGCATACGTCTGGCCTGTAGGAGGTGATATAGCACTAAGAACTAGTTCGCCTCCTTCACAGAATGTTGTTGCTCCTGAATATGAAAATATTGCAAACTGCAGTGTTCCTTCCCTTACTTCTGTACCAGGAGAAGTGCTCTCACAACCAGTTATTTTGTCTATTACTTTGACGCTATAAGTGCCCGATGTGTTCACTTCAAATTCCTGCAATTCACTTTGTATACCGGTACTACCTACCTTGTACCACTCATAACTGTAATTGCCATCAGGAGCTCTTAATGTAACAGATGAACCGGCGCAAAACTGCGGTGGCCCCAATACAGTGATAGAAGCATCAGGCAATGGATTAACTGTTACTGTTACAGTTTTAGCCACAGACTCACAACCATTTGTTGTACCATACACGGTGTAGGTAGTGGTTTGAGTAGGTCTGGCAGAAACAGTAGCTCCTGTGGTGGCGCTAAGGCCTGTAGCTGGCTCCCAGCGATAAGTAGAGGCTCCGCTCGCCGTCAAGGATACAGAATTCCCTAGGCATATCTCTTGATCCGCAGTTACAGTTACAGTTGGCTGCTGCTTTACCGTAACAGTTTTAGTGGTTGTATTGGTACAAGTATTGCCGTCTGTAAAGCTATATTCTATAATATACGTTCCGGCTCCTAAAGTACTTGGATTAAAGCTAGCACCTGTGGCTACTTCTGTTCCGTTCTTCAAAATGCGGAATGAACCGCCCTGACCTGATGGTGAGCCAGCTAAAGTGATTGCCGTCTGAGATGTACAATATTCTGTGGCCAAATCTGTAGTGATACTGACAGTAGGAAGCTCGTTAACAGTAGCTGTAACAGCAACTCGTGCACTTTCACAACTAGTTGCAATATTGTAACTAGATGCATAATAAGTAGTGGTTGTTGTCAGGCTTGGTGTGGTGTATGAGCTACCTTCTTCTAACGGTTCGCCACCTGTAGCGCTGGAATACCATCTTACAATTGTTCCATTACTTCCAAAATCTGCCTTAAGTGTAACAGGTCCACTGTCACAAACTTCTCCACCTGTTACAGTTGGTACCTCGGGTATTGCACTTACTATAACGGCTATAGGTTGTTCAGTTGTTCTAGTACATTCACCCGCTTTCACTGTTCTTCTGTAGTAGGTCCTACCTACTGTAGTCGTAGGGGGGGTATAGTCTTCCTCTTCTCCAACTACGGTCCAAGGGCTTGATCCAGTAGCACTTCGCTCCCAAGTATAGGATTTTGTGGCAGTGCCACCTCCTGTAGCCGTAGCAGTTAATTTTGTTGCTGTTTCATTATGGCAGTAGGTTGTCGTGCCGGTAATTGTACCCGGCTCAAGTGATGGTGTTACATTAATTGTAATAGTTTGCTCGATAGACTCGCAGCCATTGGTTGTGCCAACCACTCTATATGTTGTAGTAGTGCTTGGGGTAACGATGACCCTACTGCTGGTATTTCCTGACGGTACTCCTGTACCTGACCATGCATAAGTATCGGCACCGGAAGCGCTCAACTCGACTGACTCTCCTTCACAGATTGCGGTTTTGCTTGCAGACAAAGCAACAACAGGCTTTGGCTTTACTGTAACGCTAGTGCTGGCAGTACCTTTGCAACCATTTGAGTTGGTAACCTCTACTGTATACTCCCCTTCATTAGCTTCCGCAGCATTAGTTATAATAGGGTAACGCTGTGTAGAAGTGAAACCGTTAGGTCCTGTCCAGGCATAGGTATCATTCTCCGTACCGTTTGACACTAGACGGATTTCATCGCCTGGGCATACGTCTGCTACCGGACTAACACTGATCACCATCTTGGGATAAACACCCACCGTTACATCTGCCTCCCTATAGCAATCAGTATTACTACCGTTGCTCACTCTTAGTCTGTAAGTATAACTCTGGATTTGAGAACCTGCATTTTCAGGTAAATTCAGTGTTGGATTAGCTACATCTGTAGCTGACAGGGCGCTAATAGGTGCTTCATTTAAAGCAGACCAAGTGTATACATAGCCAGATAGTGCAGCAGTTCCAGCGCCTAAAGTCGTCTCTGAGCCAGAACAAACTGTTCTATTAGCACCAGCGCTGATGTTTGTAGGGAATGCCGATACTGCAACGTTTAGAGTTTGAGTGCTTCCTAGCTGACCACATGCGTTCTCTGCCTGTACAGATATAGCAACATTAGAAGCTGTATTACTGAAATTTACAGTAATAGAATTGCTTGTTTCACCTGAAACAATTGTCGCCCCAGGACCTACACTCCAGTTATACTTTGCCGCACCGATATCTGCTACCGTGTAAGTAACACCTTGTGTATTCTCACAAACTGTATTGTCACCTGTTATTGCACCTACATTATATACAGGATGCACTACTAAGTCGAAAGTGTTGGAGGAACCTCCAGATGGGGTTGGATTAAAAACAGTTAGAGCTAGCGTTCTGGCCGTACCTAGGTCTGCAGCGGTCAATGTAGTGGTTAATGAGGTAGTGCTTATAAAGGAGGTAGCTCTATCTGCCGCATTAATCCTCACTACTGAGCCTCTGACAAAGTTAATACCTGTTAATGTTATAGTATTACTACTTCCTCCCGCTGTTAAACAATGGGACACAGCAGTTACAGTAGGAGTATTGTTATTTACGACAAAGCTATTGCTGGATACCTGCAGGTTTTCATAACTCGCTTGCAACTGAAAGTTTCCACCTTCATCTATTTTAAGGTCATTAAATGTTGCTACTCCGTTTGAGAGAGAAGCCGTTCCTCCAGATGTGATAAGCGCAGAAGAAGGCGTACCAGATAAGCTTAAATTAATGCTACCAGTAGCATCAGTTACAATATTGTTGAACTGGTCACGCACAGATACACTTGGAAAAGGAGCCATAATAGCACTTACAGCAGTAGTTGAGGGTTGTTGGGTGAAGGATATTGAATTAGCAACACCATGTGTCATGGTAAGATTAGCAACCGTAGTATTTGAACTTAACCCAACAATATTTGAATTGCCTTCAATATAAACACTTCCTGCTGATGGCAAAGCAACAATACCTGAAATAGGCTGTACTTCTATCCCACTTATTGTAACAACATCTGGACTACTGCCAGCAGAAATCCCACTTAACGAAAAGGTTAATGTTTTTCTATCGGCTGAGAGAACAGGACGAAAAGTTGACGTAGGAATATTTCCCCCTGAGTTTGCTACAAGTGCAACACTCGTCTGACTATTTGGGTTAAACTGCCAGTTACCCGTTGCTTTAATTATCAAGCTATAACTTGCGCCGCTTCCTCCTGCTCCTGTAAAATCTTTCCCATCTTGTTCTCTGATGACCACATTTCCTATTGGGACAAAGGATGGAGAAGCTGCATCTGCTGCTTGATCTACTGTGGCACCTAAGTTAACTGCTGTAATAGGCTGTATTGCCGCCATCAAATACACAGACCCAGCCAGAATCATCAGGCTGGTGAGGGCGATTACAAAGCTTTTGGTTTTGGTAACACGACTAATCAATTGTGTAAAATTCTTTCTCATATACTCAAAATTTAAGGTGAGTTGCGAGCACGCTATTAGGGTTTTGGTGCTTGTTTTCGGTTACAAAAGGCAATAGGGATCATGCGAAGGCTCTACAGGAGCTTCGGAGGGAGGTGCAGGACTCTTTGAAAGAGTTACCTGGTTAGCAAAGGCTTTTACTGGCCCAGCAGGCACAGAAAGCCAGGCAACGTCATTTTGGTGGGCTTATAAGGGACAAAGAAATGTCCGGCATAGCGGCTATAACCATAGCGGCTATGATGTCACAGACTGATTTCGACAGATAATCAATAAATACACTCACTGGCTAATAGGGTTAGAGTAGGGTTCTTAACAGCTTATTACCTTTATTAATTATAAAGGTTTCATGATTAAGATATAAAAATTACTAATTTAAATTCTTATAATCCAGTTATTAACAATAAAATTTAAATTTATTGCACCGTTATTTATCTAATGTTATAACTTAAAACTTAGGCTTGAAAAACATATCCTGCCTAAACGTTCTGAATACAAACAAATATGAATACTTATATATATTTCAGTCTTATTATAATTGCACTATTTTTCTTGCTATATTTTTAAAGATTTTTCCATCTTCACCTTAAAAATCTTTTCTAGATCCACTGAAATTGACGGAGTTTATGCGCGGGTATGACACAAAGTTGTCTTTCTCAAGATTTGCAACAAGCTCTGTTATAGTGTATATTGATTGCTTGTTTATATGAGAGCCATGAAAAGAAAGACGCACCTCCGTGTTCGCAAAACGCATCGTTACCTGGGCCTGATCACAGGTATACAGTTTGTTATGTGGACCATTGGAGGCATATATTTCAGCTTCAGCGATATGGACGAGATACATGGTGACCACCAGCGCAAGCCTGGTGGCATGGCTTTCGAAAGCAACATGGAATTGGTCTCTCCTGCTGAGGTGATGACGCAGTTGCCTGGCCCTGCAACGGTCACATCGTTGAGGTTGATTGACATCCTGGGCACACCGCATTACCAGATCCAAATAGCTGACGGTCATCATTCGGGTGGAGCCGGGCATGATCATGGCCAAATGCCAGCCCAAACCATACTGGCTCTTGCTGAAACCGGTGAGTTGCGCCCGGCACTGAACGAGCAGGAGGCAATTGAACTCGCCCGCCATAGTTTTATAGATTCAACCGCTGTGGCCAGTGTGGAGTATCTTACCAAGGAAAATATAAACGGGCACCATGAGTACCGCGGCAGCGCCCTACCAGCCTGGGCTATCACCATGGAGCACCCCACCAAGACTACAGTATATGTAGCCGCTGAGCAGGGCGTGGTCACCAAGTTCCGGAACGACAAGTGGCGGGTGTTTGACTTCCTCTGGATGATGCATACCATGGATTACCAGGGACGCGATAACTTTGGCAACATCCTGCTGCGCGTGTTTTCGATTGCAGGTATTGTGACTATACTTTCAGGCTTTGCCCTTTACTTTGTGAGCAGTGGTTCACGTCGGAAAAACACCGCCAGACCACAAGATCGGAGACGGCCCGTTATCAGCTAACTTACACGAGCTTACGACACACTGCTATTCAAGCCCTGCCACTACCGGCGGGGCTTTTATTTTTGGAAAAGGCGAAGCAAAAGGGGAAATTGCATAACTAACCTTATTTCACGATCACCCTTAAAACAACCGTACCCATGAGAAAAATTTATGCACTCGCCACGGCGGCACTGGTCTTTCTAAGTCAGTGGACGATGGCGCAGGCAGACCTCTCCTACTACCTCCCGCAGGATGTAACCTACAACAAAGAGTTTCTGACACCCAAAGACATTCTGGGCTACAACGTGGGCGAATGGCATGTGAGCCATGACCAGCTGGCCATGTACATGCGGCAAATGGCGCAGCTCTCCGACCGCATCACGATTGAGGAGTATGCCCGCACGCACGAAAACCGCCCGCTATACCTGCTCACCATCACTTCCCCCGAAAACCACAAGAACATCCAGCGCATAAAGGAGCAGCACCGTCAGCTGACTGATCCGAATGCATCCGGCAAGCTCGATATCAGGAACATGCCGGGCGTGGTGTGGATGGGCTACAGCGTGCACGGCAACGAACCGAGCGGCAGCAATGCCTCTTTGCTAGCCGTATACCACCTGGCCGCGGCTCAGGGGCCTGAGATTGAGAAGCTGCTGAATGAGACTGTTATCCTGATCGACCCTTCGATCAACCCGGACGGACTGAACCGCTTTGCCAGTTGGGTAAACACGCACCGCAGCAAAAACCTGGTGACAGACCCAAACAGCGAAGAGTTTTCTGAGGCCTGGCCACGTGGCCGTACCAACCACTACTGGTTTGACCTGAACCGCGACTGGTTGCCGCTCCAGCACCCGGAGTCGAAAGGCAGACTGGCCAAGTTCCACGAGTGGAAGCCAAATGTGCTCACTGACCACCACGAGATGGGCACTAACTCTACTTTCTTCTTCCAGCCAGGTATACCGAGCCGCAACCACCCGCTCACCCCGGCTCGCAATTATGACCTGACCAAAAAGATTGCCGGCTTCCATGCCAAAGCACTCGACAAGATCGGTTCGTTCTACTATACAGAAGAGAGCTTTGATGACTTTTACTATGGCAAAGGCTCTACTTACCCGGATGTGAATGGTGCCATCGGCATCCTGTTTGAGCAGGCGAGCTCCAGAGGTCATGCGCAGGAGAGCGTAAACGGTGTACTGACTTTCCCTTTCACCATCCGCAACCAGTTCACCACTACTCTTTCTACTTTGGAGGCGGTGCAGAACATGCGCGAAGAGTTGCTAAACCATCAGCGTGACTTTTACCGCGATGCCCTGAAAGAGTCTGCTAAAGCTCCGGTTGGAGCTTATGTGTTCCACGCCGAGAAAGATCCGGCCCGTGCTTATCACCTGGCTGAGATCATCCACCAGCACCAGATCGACATCTACCGTCCGCAGGAGAAATTCACGATCAACAATGTGACCTATACCCCTGAGAACAGCTACATCGTGCCTACCAACCAGCCGCAGTACAGGCTGATCGAAGGTATGTTTGAGCGCCGTACTTCGTTCCAGGACAGCCTGTTCTACGACGTATCGGCCTGGACGCTGCCGCTAGCTTTCAACCTGGAGCACGCTAACCTGACATCACGCCAGTTCAAACGTAACATGCTTGGCCAGAAACTTGCCTCCGTTGACTTCCCTGCGGGCCAGGTAGTAGGGGGAAACAGCGCTTATGTCTATGCGTTTGAGTGGCATGGCTACTATGCTCCAAGAGCTCTCAATACCCTCTTCAACCATGGTTTGCAGGCCAGAGTGGCCACGGATCGATTTACAGGTGCGAATGGTAAGCAGTTTGACTACGGCACCATCCTGATACCTGTGACAGGTCAGCCAGTCAGTGCGGAGCGCATACACGAGCTGATGACTCAAATCGCTAAGGACAATGGCATCATGGTACATGCTATCAGCACCGGATTCACAGAAGGCATCAACCTGGGGAGCCCGGGCATCTATACCTTGCAGCAACCTAAAGTAGCCATGCTGATCGGCGACGGTGTGAACAGCAACGACGCCGGTGAAGCCTGGCACCTGCTCGACCATCGCTTCGATATCGTCACTAGCCTGATCAATGCCGAGTCTGTGAACCGCGCTGACTTGAGCCGTTACAATGTGATGATCATGGCCGATGGCTCTTACGGTAGTATTTCGGAGATCGGTAAGGCGAGACTCCGCACCTGGGTGCAGCAGGGCGGTACGCTGATAGGTATGGGCAATGCCACGCGTTGGCTTGCCGATAACAAGATTGGTAATTTCACCTTCAAGCAGGGCGAAAGTAACAACACCGAGCGACTGCCATACGCTACTATGAGCAACACGACTGGTGCACAGGTGATTGGTGGTGCCATTTTTGAAACCAACCTCGACCTGACGCATCCGCTGGGATATGGCTACTACAATAGCAAACTGCCTGTGTTCCGCGACAATCGCTTGTTCATGGAGCCTTCCAAGAGCCCTTATGCCAACCCGGCGGTATACACAGCCAATCCACTGCTGAGCGGCTACATTTCCAAACCGAACCTGAAGCAGCTTGGCAATACGGCTGCAATCTCGGTGTCGGCTTTGGGTGGAGGTAAAGTCATTGGTATGACAGACAATCCGAATTTCCGTGCCTTCTGGTTCGGCACTAATAAGCTGTTCCTCAACAGCATTTTCTTCGGCCAGATCATCAGCGGAGGTTCCGCCCGAGCAGAGGAAGCAGCGCATTAACAAGCGATTATAAACCATCTTTTAACAGAAAGGCCAGCGCAAATGCGCTGGCCTTTCTGTTTTTGTGAACGATGGACTTGTACCTTATTTGAAGCGGTAGCCTAGCACGATCTCGTGTGAACCGGCACTCTGGTGGCGCATGCGCGACACGGTGATGTCGTAGGTATAGCTCAGTTGAAACTGCTCCTGAAACTGCACGCCTACCAAACCCACGATCGCATCCTGTGTACGGTAAGAGACGCCTGCCCATACCTGGTCATCATACACAGTCTTCTGGCGACGCTTGCTCATGTGGTAGGCCGCTTTCATATTGAAGTCAGCCTGAACCGGGGCGCCCTGCACGTACTTCAGCAAAGCAGAAGGCATCAGCCGAATTTTGTCGTGCACATCGAAGTTATACCCGCCTGACACAAACAAGTGGCGCGAAAGGCGGCTAACCTCTTCTCCCCCATCCACTTCGTGTATCTTGTTGCCAAGCACCTGAAACAGGGAAACACCGAAGTAAAAGTCTTCTGAGTGCATGAATGTACCGAGCGTCAGGTCCGGCATAAAGGCGTCTACGCGGCCATGGTTCGTCACTGGGTCACGCTCGTTGGAGCCGTCTGCCAGGCGCACTTTGGCTGGATCGAATCGAAACTGCTGGAAACCTGCAGAAAAGCCCGACGACAGATAGATGCTTCGGTTCAGCGGCACGTGGTACGCATAGGAAGCCAGGGCACCGGTGCGAGTCGTTGGGCCTGTCTGGTCAGTGTACACCATACCGCCTGCCCCATGGAAGCCCTGCGTCTTGCGGCTGCGCTTCAGGTGTCGGTTAAACAGGGCGCCCTCTCCACTCAGGTAGAAGGTTTTAGGTGCGCCCTCAAAGCCGACCCATTGATTGCGGTAGCCCATCTTAACGTTTACATCCTTCTCAAACCCAGCTACCGCCGGGTTGAGAATGAAGTAATTGGTCATGTACTGTGAGTAAAGGGCTTTCTGCTGGGCCGATGCGGTGAAGGCAATCAACAAAAAGCAGAGAATTAATATATTATTTTTCATAACGGTCTCTTTCTAAAATGACGAAACTTAACGCATGATGGTCACTGATGTCTTAACTGCCGGCGTATCGTCACCGAACTCGATGATGGCGTAGTAGGTACCATCTGGCAGTCGCTTGCCGTTGTTCGTACCGTCCCATTCTTTGCCATATCCTCTCGACTCGAATACCGGGCTACCCCAGCGGTTGTAGATCGTCACTCTGCAGTTAGGGAAAGCCTCCGGCAGGTTGCGAATCACCCAGGTGTCGTTGATGCCGTCGCCGTTTGGTGTGAAACCGTTCGGAATGTCGAGTTCACCAAGGATAGTCACGTCAAACTCAACCTCTGTAAAACAACCGCTGGCATCACGCACTTTCAGGTAGTGTTTGCCACCGCGCAGGTTTAGGAACTCTGACTCGTTTACAAATTCTCCACCGTTAAGTGAGTAGACATATGGTGCCGTACCTCCGCTGATTGCGCTCACTTTAGCACTGCCTGAGTTAGGTTTACCTGGCATTCCATCCGTTACAGCCATTTCCACTTGCAGTGCGGCTGGCTCCTTGATCTCCACTGCACCCAATGTGATGGTACATGTAGAAGAGAAGCGGGTGATCACTTGGTAAGTACCCTTCGCCAGTCCTGTAAACTCCGGGTTTTTCTGGAAGGTCTTGCCATTGTCGACGCTGTACTCGGTGTTGGCTTCGCTTCCAGTGGCCTCGATCAGGATAGTACCGTTCTTATCGCCGAAGCAACTGATGTGACTCACATTCGCTACTTTGCTGGACAGACCCGCCACTGTTACCGGAACAGAGAAGGTACAACCTTTGGCATCTTTCACGGTGAGGGTATAGCTACCCGCCGCTATGTTCGCCAGGGTAGTAGAGGCAGAGAATTTAGTGCCGTCAAGTGAGTAGGTATAGGGCGCTGTGCCGCCTAGCACTTCCGTTACTTTCACTTCGCCGGCGGCATTGCCACAAGCAGCAGCCGATACGCTGAACTTCACATCTGTCAGCATTGGACTGTTTTGCAAGGTCACGGTTTGAACTTGTGTACAGCCGCTGGCATCTTTCACCATTATCTGGTACTCCCCTTCAGCCAAGCCAGTAAAGTTTGGCTCTGCTACGAAGTTGTTTCCGTCGATGCTGTAGGTATAAGGAGCCGTACCGCCTACGATCTCACTGATCGCGATGCGGCCGTTGCGCTCACCGCAACTGGCATCAGTGCCGGTCGCCGTGAAGCTTTCTATTCCACCGCTACTCTGCACTGCCTGCTCTACTGTGATAGCACAGCCTTCTGCGTCTTTGATCGTGATGGTATAAGTACCTGCCGTCAGGTTGCCGAAAGTAGCAGAGGCTTGGAAGCTACCCCCGTTCAGGCTGTAGGTATAAGGAGCTGTGCCACCATCTACTGCCGTTACTGTGATAGAGCCGTTGGTCTCGCCGCAAGCAGCTTTGTTTGCTGTAAGCGTCGCTTCTTTCGGACCTTTCTGCGCTACTGTTACAGTTGTTACCGCACTGCAACCGTTGGCATCCTGCACCGTCACTTCGTACTCACCTGGCGCCAGTCCTGCGAAGGCAGCAGCCCCCTGGAAAGCTGAGCCGTTGATGGAGTAGGTATAAGGAGCTACACCGCCAGTTACCTTGCTAACTGTGATGGCACCGTCGTTGGCATCGCAAGATGCCGCTATGGTGCTTGCAGTCAGAGCCGAAGGACCAGCTACGTTGCCCACCTCCACTTTCTTCTCGATGGTACAGCCGTTGGCGTCTTTCACGGTGATGGTGTGCTCGCCAGCTGCCACTGAGGCAAAGACTGATTCGCTTTGGAAATCACCGTCGTTCAGGCTGTAGGTATAAGGGGCTTTGCCACCCGTTACACCACTTGCCGTGATGCTGCCATTGGCTTCGCCGCAGGTAGCTGTGGTAGATGCAAGCTCAAAGCCAGACGGACCGGCAATGTTCTCGATCACCACCGCTTTGCTGAAGGTACAGCCGTTAGCGTCTTTGATGTATACTGTGTGGTTGCCTGCCGCCATACCTGTCAGCTCAGCAGAAGGCTGGAAGTTTGTTCCATCCTTGCTGTAGGTATAAGGAGCACGGCCTCCGGTCACTGCACCGATTGTTACGCTGCCGTTGCTGGCACCGCAGGTAGATGCTTTCACCGTTGTAGCGAATCCTTCCGGACCATCGGTGTTGGTTACCGTCACCGCTTTCGCGAAGATACAGCCGTTGGCGTCTTTCACTGTCACCAGGTACTCTCCGGCAGCAAGCGCTGTAAAGCGATCTGATGTCTGGAAGTTGGTACCGTTGATGCTGTAGGTATAAGGCGCTGTTCCGCCGTCTACGTTGCTCACGCTGATCTGTCCGTTGCTGTTGCCGCAGGTTGTGTTCTGGGCTGAAGCAGTGAGGTCGGTTGGCCCCGTCACATCGTTGATTGTGATGGTCTCAGTGTGCGTGCAGTCATTGGCGTCTTTCACGGTTACAGTGTATTCACCTGCTACCAAACCTGAGAAGCTGCTTCCGCTCTGGAAAGCGCCGCCGTTCAGGCTATAGGTATAAGGAGCGGCGCCACCGTCCACAGAAGTGATTCGGATACTGCCATTGTCGCTACCGCAGGTTGAGCTGTTGGTTGAGGCAACAAAACTGCCCGGACCGTCTTTATCAACTTTAACAGTGGTAGTTGTCTCGCAACCTTTGGCATCTCTTACTGTCAGGGTATACTCTCCGGAGGCCAGACCTGTAAAGCTGTTTCCGGACTGGAAGCTACCGCCGTTCAGGCTATACTCGTAAGGAGCCGTACCGCCTGTTACCGTGCCTGCCGTGATGCGGCCGTCGTTGTCGGCGCAGGTAGCTGCTTGTGCACTTGCCACTACTGTAGAAGGTCCGGCGATATCAGACACTGTGAAGGCCTTGCTGAAGGTACAGCCGTTGTCGTCTTTCACGGTGATGGTGTATTCTCCGGCTAACAGACCTCTGAAGGTTGGAGAAGCCTGGAAGTTTCTACCGTCGATGGCGTAAGAATAAGACTCCGTTCCACCTGAAACATTCGTTACCGTCAGTTCACCGTTGGCAGCGCCACAGGTAGAAGCTGTCATAGATACGGTCAGGTTAGTAGGTCCGGCAATGTTATCGACTACGATCTCCTCGCTGTAAATACAACCATTAGCATCTTTCACAGTTACCGTGTAGTTTCCAGCCAGCACATTCTCGAAAGTAGTACCCTCCTGGAAGTTGCTGCCGTCGATGCTGTAGGTATAGCCACCAGCTTCACCGGTTACACCTGTCACGCTGATCGTGCCGTTGGCGCTGCCGCAGGTAGAGGACGTGCTCGCCAGGATCATGTCGCTTGGACCAGGTACATCTTCTATCGTCACGACTTTGGCGACTATACAGCCATTGTCATCTTTGACAGTGATCGTGTGCTCGCCTGCCAGCAGTCCGGTCAGGGAAGCTGATTCCTGGAAGTTCACGCCGTCTTTGCTGTAGGTATAAGGCGCTGTGCCCTCTGTTACCTCACCCACTGTCACCGTGCCGTTTGCACGACCACAGCTAGAGCTTTTCAGCGTTACCACAAAGTCAGACGGACCCGGGATGTTCTCGATTGTAACAGACTGGGTATAGGTACAGCCGTTTTTGTCTTTCACGGTTACCTCGTAGGTGCGGGCCGCCAGGCCTGCGAAAGTAGTTCCGCTCTGGAAGTTGGTGCCGTCGATGCTGTAGGTATAAGGGGAAGTTCCACCTGTTACCTCACCGATAGTAAACTGTCCGTTGCTGTCGCCGCAGGTAGAAGCTGTTACAGTTATAGCCAGTTCGGAAGGACCAGCAATATCGCTCACCTGCACCTGGCGTGTAACCGTACAACCCTTGGCATCTTTCACCGTGATGGCATGCGTGCCGGCCACAAAGCCAGTCAGGGTAGCTGATTCCTGGAAGTTCATACCGTCCTTGCTGTAGGTATAAGGCGCGAATCCACCTGTTACTTCACCCACTGTGATGGTGCCGTTGTTGCTTCCGCAGGTAGTTGAAGTGGTCGTGCTGGCAAAAGTAGCCGGAACGTCATTCGTCACCGTCACCCTTGTCGTCACGGTACAGCCGTTGGCGTCCTTCACAGTCAGGGTATATTCTCCTGAGGCAAGTGCTCCAAAAGTAGTCTCTGATTGGAAGTCGCTGCCGTTGATGCTGTACTGGTAAGGAGCTACACCGCCTGTTACAGTACCTGCCGTAATGCTGCCGTCGTTGTCGTTGCAGCTGGCAGGGGCAAAAGTAGCTGCCACTGCAGTCGGGCCTCCGATGTTCGTTACAGTTATCTGCTTCGATACGATACAGCCATTGGCATCTTTCACGCGGATATTGTAGTTGCCCGCAGCCAGACCGGCAAACAGGTTCGACTCCTGGAAGTTCACGCCATCGCGGCTGTAGGTATAATCTGAAGTGCCGCCTGTCACGCCTGTTACTCTGATCTCGCCATTGGCAGCGCCGCAGGTAGAAGCAGTAGCCTCGGCTGTCAGGTTTGTAGGTCCGGCAATGTTATCGACCACAATCTCCTTACTAAAGGTACAGCCGTTATCATCTTTCACGGTTACAGTATACCTTCCTGCCAGTACGTTCCCGAAAGTAGTTCCCTCCTGGAAGTCGCCGCCATTCAGTGCATAGGTATAGGAAGAGGTTCCGCCTGTCACACCTGTCACACTGATCGTACCGTTAGCGCTGCCGCAGGTAGAGGATTCGGTTGCAAGCGTGATATCCGTTGGACCGGGGATGTTCTCTATCGTGATCGTCTTAGCAAACTCGCAATCGTTATCGTCGCGTACCGTGATGGTATACTCACCGGCAGCCAGTGCTGCAAATGAAGTTCCTGTTTGGAAATTACGTCCGTCGATGCTGTATGCAAATGGAGCCGTTCCGCCTGTCACCTCACCTACCGTGATGCTGGCGTTGCTGTCGCCGCAAGTTGATGCAGCAGCAGTCAGCTCAAAGTCGCTCGGTCCTGCGATGTCTTCTACTTCAACTGTTACTGAACCCACACAGCCGTTCTGGTCTTTCACCAGCACTTCGTAAGTACCAGCCAGCACATTTTCGAATACAAGGCCATTCTGGAAGTTAGGGCCATCGATGCTGTAGGTATACGGACCAACACCGCCAGTTACACCACTTATCGTGATGCGGCCGTTCGCGGCGCCGCAAGTTGTCGCAGCAGGTGTAGCCGTGAACTCAGGGCCAGCAATGTTGCTTACAGACACTGACTTGGAGAACACGCAGCCTTTGCTGTCGCGCACCCAGATGGTATGCGAGCCTGCTGCAAAACCCGTCAGTGTAGCGTTGGTGCTGAAGTTCTCTCCGTCTTTGCTATACTCGTAAGTACCAGTACCACCTGTTACAGTGCCCACCGTAATGCTGCCATTGCTGTCGCCGCAGGTAGAGGATACCGATGTGCTGGCAAAGTTGGTTGGTACGTTGGTGTTTACTTTTACTGTGGTGGTGACGGTACAGTCATTTCCGTCTTTAGCTGTTACGATATAGTCCCCGGAGGCTAATCCTGTAAAGTTTTTCGACTCCTGGAAGTTGGTACCGTCAATTGAGTAGGTATAAGTTCCTGTACCACCTGTTGCCGTACCAACCGTAACCGAGCCGTCGTTGTTTTGGCAGCTGGCTGCCTGGGTGGTGGCCGTTACTGCTGTAGGTCCGCCGGTGTTGGTTACATTGAACTTCTGCGCGAATGTACAGCCTCTGGCATCTTTTACCGTAATGGTATACTCACCGGCAGCCAATCCTGTGAAGAGATCGCTTTCCTGGAAATTCACGCCATTACGGCTGTAGGTATAGCCCTCAGTTCCACCAGAAACACGGGTTATACGCAACTCACCGTTAGCGGCACCGCAAGTAGAGGCTGTCATTTCTGCAGTCAATCCATCCGGACCGGCAATGTTATCCACCGCTACTTCTTTGGTGAAGGTACAACCTCTGGCGTCTTTCACTGTGATGGCGTAGGTGCGTGCCGTTAAGCCTGCGAAGGTAGCCGACTCCTGGAAGGCGCCGCCATTCAGGCTATAGGTATAGTCAGATGTACCGCCGGTTACTGCACTCACTGTGATCGAACCGTTGCTGTTACCGCAGGTAGATGATACTGCAGCCAGCGTGATATCAGTTGGGCCAGGGATGTTGGTTACTTCAATTGTCTGAGTAGCTACGCAGCCTTTTCCATCTCGCACTGAAACAATGTACTCTCCGGCGGCCAGGTTCGCGAAAGAATTACTGTTCTGGAAGCTGCCATTGTTCAGGCTGTACTGGTAAGTACCCGTTCCGCCTGTCACATTGCTCACCACGATCTGTCCGTTGCTGTCGCCGCAAGTGCTGGATTCAGCCTCTGCCACAAAGCTTGGGCCTGCCACATCCGTTACCGTAAAGTCTTTGGCAAACGTACAGCCGTTTTCGTCTTTTACCGTGATGGTGTAGTCATCCGCCAAAAGATTCGAGAAAGTAGCTGACTCCTGGAAGTTCACGCCGTCAATAGAGTAGGTATAGGTTTCTGTGTTGCCGGTTACCCCTGTCACCGTCAGGCTACCATTCGGGCTGCCGCAGCTGGAGGCTGTAGCAGTCGCCTCGATATCAGTAGGACCAGCGATGTTACTTACTGCAATCTGGCGGGAAACCACGCAGCCTTTGCTGTCTCTTACCCAGATGGTGTGGGTAGCAGCGGAGAAGCCTGTGAGGGTGTTGTCGTCACTAAAGTTCTGGCCGTCCTTGCTGTACTTGTATGGACCTGTACCACCTGTCACCGTGCCCACCGTAATCGTACCGTTGCTGTTACCGCAGGTAGATGACTTCGTGGTGAAGGCAAAGGTAGTTGGCACGTTCGTACCAACTGTGATGGAGCGGGTGATGGTACAGTCGTTCTCGTCCATCACCGTCACGGTATAAGGACCAGCGGCCAAACCGTTGAACACATTGCTCGTCTGGAAGTCCCTTCCGTTGATCGAGTAGGTATAGGTACCAGTTCCGCCGGACACATTGCTCACCGTAATGCGGCCGTCGTTGTTGTTACAACTGGCTGCCAGCTGGGCAACTGTCATTGTTGCTGGACCAGGTACGTTGATGATGGTAAAGGTTCTGGAGAAAGTACAGCCATTGGCGTCTCTCACCGTGATCACATGCTCTCCCACGGCCAGGCCAGTGAAATCAGGGGAATCCTGAAAGTTCACGCCATCGCGACTATACCTGTAACCACCGGCAGTACCTGTTACGCCGGTCACGCTGATCTCACCGTTTGCGGCTCCGCAGGTTGTGTTGCTTACCGTAGCGGCAAAGTTGGTAGGACCGGCAACGTCTGTCACCGTTACTTCCTTGGTGAACTCACAGTTCTTACCGTCTTTCACTGTGATGCGGTAAGTGTTAGCCCGCAGGTTTGCAAATGTATTGGAAGCCTGGAAAGCGCCGCCGTTGATGCTATAAGCGTAAGTCCCGCTACCGCCTGTTACTTCACCTACTTCGATGCTGCCATTGCTGCGACCGCAGCTGGAGGCATTGGCCGTGAAGGCAAAATCAGAAGGACCAGGTATATTTTCGATTATTACTTCTTTAGAGAAGGTACAGCCACGGGCATCTTTTATAGTAATAGTGTGCGGGCCTTCTGCCAGCCCAGTCAGCGTAGCAGACTCCTGGAAGTTCTGCCCGTCTTTGCTGTAGGTATAGGTACCGATTCCTCCCTCAATGCCACTCACAACCACGGTTCCGTTGGCATTGCCGCAAGTAGCTGCAGTTGGCGTAGCTGTAAAGTTGGTTGGAACGGTTTGCACCACTGTTACAGATGTGCTCACAGTACAGAATTTGTCATCACGTGCCGTCAAGGTATAGGTACCAGCCGCCAGTCCTGTAAAAATAGTACCGGTTTGGTAGGTGCCATTATTGAGTGAGTACCTGATCGTGCCAGTACCTCCTGTTACACCTCCCACTGTAATAGTACCGTCGTTGTTGTGGCAACTGGCTGCTGCAGCGGTAGCCGTTACAGCTGAAGGTCCTTCTACGTTGGTCAGGGTGAACGATTTGCTGAAGGTACAGTCGTTAGCGTCTTTCACTGTGATGGTGTAAGCTACTCCGGCAGCAAGTCCTGTGAACGTGTTGCCAGTCTGGAAAGCCCCTCCGTTTATAGCGTATTCGTAAGTACGGTTACCTTCAGTAGTCACGCCCGTCACCTGGATCTCACCGTTGGCGTTGCCACAGGTAGTGGCTTTGAGCTCGACATTGAAATCAGTAGGACCCGGCGTGTTGGTGATGGTCACCTGCTTGCTGAAGGTACAGCCCTTTTCGTCTCTCACCCACACCGTATGCGTGCCGGCAGCAAAGCCGGTAAGTGTAGGGGAAGACTGGTAAGTCTGGCCATCTTTGCTGTACTCTGGCGTACCCACGCCACCTACAACGCCAGAGATCGTCACAGTACCGTTCGGGTTGCCGCAGGTAGAGGCCACCGGCGTCGCGGTAAAGTTAGTCAGCGTTCGCTGCTCCACAGTAACTGGGGTAGTGATCGTACAGCCATTGATATCACGGGCTGTTAAAGTATAGTTTCCGGAGGCGAGGCCTGTAAAGGCAAGTTCGTTCTGGAAATCCCGGCCATTAATAGAATACTGCATCGCACCGGTTCCACCTGATACAGCGCCTGCTGTGATGGTACCGTCATTGTTGTGACAACTGGCTGGGGCCGAGCTTGCAGTTACTGCAGTAGGACCGGGTACATTCGTCAGAGTAAATGACTTGGTGATGATACAACCATTAGCATCCCGCACCCGGACGGCATAAGCTGTTCCGGCGGTCAGACCAGTAAAAGTGCTTCCTGTCCCGAAGGTGCTTCCGTTCAATGAGTAAGTAAAACTGCGATTTCCCTCTGTGGTCACACCTGTTACCCGGATTTCACCATTGCTGCTGCCGCAGGTAGTGGCTTTTAGCTCTACTGCAAAGTCAGTAGGACCCGGCGTGTTGGTGATGGTCACTTCTCTGCTGATGGCGCAGCCCTTTTCGTCTCTCACCCACACCGTATGCGTGCCGGCAGCAAAGCCGGTAAGAGTAGGGGAAGACTGGTAAGTCTGGCCATCTTTGCTGTACTCCGGCGTACCCACGCCACCGACAACGCCAGAGATCGTCACAGTACCGTTCGAGTTGCCGCAGGTAGAGGCAGCCGGTGTAGCTGTGAAGTTCGTCAACGACTGCTGCACCACTGTCACTGAAGTAGTCACTATACAGCCATTCACATCTCTTGCCGTCAAGGTATAGTTCCCGGAGGCGAGGCCTGTAAAGGCAAGTTCGTTCTGGAAATCCCGGCCGTTGATGGAGTACTGCTTGGTGCCCGTTCCGCCTGTCACTTCACCGGCTGTAATAGTACCGTCATTGTTGTGACAACTGGCTGGTAATGCAGAGGCAGTAACGGCCGTTGGACCAGCTACATTGGTTAGTGTAAAGGACTTGCTGAAGGTACAGCCGTTGGCGTCCTTCACCGTGATCGTATAAGCAATTCCGGCAGCCAGACCAGTGAAGATGTTACCTGTCTGGAAATCAACTCCGTTTATGGAATACATGAAAGTTCGGTTACCGGAAGAGGTTACGCCGGTTACACGAATCTCGCCGTTGCTATCACCGCAGGTAGTAGCTTCGAGGTCAACCGCAAAGTCAGTAGGGCCCGGCGTGTTGGTGATGGTCACCTCTCTGCTGATGGCGCAGCCTCTTTCGTCTCTCACCCACACCGTGTGGGTATCGGCTGTAAAGCCGGTGAGCGTAGGAGAATCCTGATAGTTGCTGCCGTCCTTGCTGTACTGCAGTTCACCTACACCACCTACCACATTAGAAATAGTGACAGTGCCGTTCGGGTTGCCGCAGGTAGAGGCCACCGGCGTGGCGGTGAAAGCAGTTAGGGTCTGCTGCTCAACGGTAACTGAAGTACTAATCGTACAGCCGTTGATATCGCGAGCTGTCAAGGTATAGTCACCAGTTGCAAGGCCAGTAAAGGTAGTACTGGTCTGGAAGTCTCGGCCGTTGATGGAGTACTCCATCGTACCGGTGCCGCCTGATACCTCGCCAGCTGTGATCGAGCCGTCGTTGTTATGGCAGCTGGCTGGGGCCGAGCTTGCCGTTACTGCTGTTGGCCCAGGTATGTCAGTTAGCGTAAAGGACTTGCTGAAGGTACAGCCGTTGGCATCCTTGATGGTTACCACATAATCGTTGGCAGCCAAACCGGCAAATATGTTGCTTACCTGAAAGTTTTGTCCGTCTATACTATAGGTGTAATTTGGCGTACCACCTGCTGGAGTTTTTACAGTTATCGACCCATCGCTTCTGCCGCAGGTTTCGTTTGCTGTGTCGGCCGCAAAATCTGTTGGGCCGGTTACCTGGGTTACGGTGAAACTCTGTGTAATACCACAGCCTTTCTCATCGGTTACAGTTACCGTATAGGTGCCTGCACTTAGATTATTAATAGTTGCCGTAGTGGCACCATTGCTCCACTGGTAGCGTACAGTGCCTTGAGCGCCTGTGACGTTTGCCGTGATGGTACCTAAGGTACCGTTACAGATAACAGGCGTACCTTCCAACTCCACCTCCATATTATAAAAGGTGATCAGCACCTCGTCGCTTACCGGTGAACAGTTGCCATTGCCGGTCGATGTCAGCCTGAGTCGTACGGATCCGGCGTTTACATCAGCAACGGAGGGCGTATAGACTGCATTGAGATCATCTGCATTAGAGAAAGTACCGGAACCACTTGTAGTCCAGTGGCCACCTAAAGCTGCTGTCACCTCACCTGATAGCTGTACTGTACCAGAGGCACAGGCCAGTTGATCTTCTCCGGCGTTGGCTGTCAGGTTGGTTACGACATTTACAGAAGCCGAGAATTCTTTACAATCTTGAGATTTTTTTGGCACCACGGCAAACTTATAGGTGCCAGTTGTGGTAGCATTATGGCTGATACCACGTCCTACCTCACTACCGTCTGGCCCATACCAGAAATAGTCGAAACCGGTAGCCTGATCGCCACCGGTGACAGTTCCGGTAAGTTGAACCCCGCTCCCCCCGGGACAAATAATGGCTGGCTCAGGTCCTACTGAGACGACGGGCTCTGGGTAGAAGAATACTCTAACTTCATCAAAATAGGGGATGTCCTCGCACTCTGAGTCGTTAGACTCACCACTTACTATATAATCAACGTAAGCTGGTGCAGTAGCATCTGGCGTTACTATTGGGTTTTTAGATCTAGGATTACTCAAAAATCTTTCGTAATTCTGACCTGATTTATCTCTCCAGATAACGGTGCCGTCTAGAAATGAATCTGGTGCATTAAGCACAGCAGAACAGCCCATTGTTACAGAGACGTCCTCAACCGGAATGAATGCTGCTGTAGATATTATCTTATATTCATGCCCTGCCTGACCTGGCATACATAGCGTGATAATATGTGGGCCAACACCTTCCGCACAGATAGGCTCACCGATGGTAGCTGTGCGTCCGTTACATTCATCGCTCCCATTGTTCAAGCGATACGTCATGGAACCATCAGGCTTTGGACCTGATACAACTAGAAGCGATAACCCTCCAGATCGAGGATGAAGTTTCACCCTAAACTGAACGCAGTTTTCCTGTTGCTTCGCTCCGCAAAGCCGTCCAAATCTGTCCACATCTTGAGTATCTTCTCTAGAATCCCATGTAGCATTAGGATCTCCAGATAAGTCTACATCGATAATAGGTGTGGTTCTTTGCGCAAACACATCAGGGGAGGCTACTAGCTGTAACATCCCTAAAAGTAAAATCGCAAGAAGGTGGTAAATTTTCCGAGTAGAGGTTATTTCCATACGGGTGGGGTTAGGGTGAACGAAGTTGTTTTCATGTTAGTAGGTTTTATTTGCATGTTCCGCATGCCACAAAAAAGGTTTTAATCTGAAACATAAAAATGATTTACTATATATAAAATTGTATTAAATAAATACAAGACAACAAGAAAAAGTTAAACCACTCTTCCTGCCTTTGTTGTTAACTATTAAAAACAGTGATGAAAATGTCAGTATTACAAGACTGCGTTTTTGGTCAAAAACCTTCCTAAGAGCTTATTTTCAATATGTTATCACCAATTAACAGTCTAATCGAAGGTAAATTAAACATTATTTTTGATTCTGAACAATACAAAATATATTTTATAAAATATATAAACTGACAGCCACAATAATTGAACTAAACAAATAAAAAACAAAATTATAACACTGCATACACTTAGTTATCCTCCAACTGTACCACCTGTTACAGCGGGAGTTAAACTTATGGGGCTGATGCTAAAAAACATTACCTTTGCAGCATCTCTCACTTAAGAAAGATTCTGATATGAGCGCCAAAAGCTTTGAGCTGTTACTTGATACCGCCTTCGCCCCTGAAACACCGCAAGTTTTTGAGGAGCCGGCTGCTGTTGTATACCAACAACTGGAGCAAGCACTTAAGAATGCACGCTTCAAGGGAGGGCAAGTTGGAGACGAAGTTGGGTTTCGGTTCGAACGCCTGCGACTTGGAGTGGCTATTGCCTTGATCAAGGCCTATGCCCGACTGGCTGACAACGAAGGCGCGAAAGATGTCCTCCAACTCTTACAGGAAGCAGTGAAGGCCAAAAACACCCGCGAGATTGACAAAATCATCCAGAAAAAGATAGGCCTGTTTGACAACCTCTACCACGAGATCTTTGTGAATGAGCAGCGTGAGCACCTGCTGGCGTTGTTTGAGCAAACGCTTGATGCCGCCTCGAAAGAGGAAATCGATGAACTGATCCTGGAGGGACTGGAAGCACTACAGGAAATCGACTTCGATAACATCCAGCACGACGACGATGACAATGAGCCACTCGACGATGACTTCCTGAAAAGCATACAGTAATATTTAGCCTGCTACAGGTATATGGAGATCACGCTGACAACCCCTGCCCTGCTGTTTCCGGCCATCTCGCTGTTGCTGCTTGCCTATACCAATCGCTTTATGGCACTCGCCAACCTGATCAGGAGCCTGAAGAGCCGTTATGCCTCTACGCATAGTCAGCTGGTATATGGCCAGATCGAAAACCTGCGTATTCGGCTGGTGCTGATCCGGAGTATGCAGGGTTTTGGCATTGCCAGTATGTTTGGTTGCGTATTCTGCATGTTTATTCTATTTGCAGGCTATACCACAATAGGCAAATACACCTTTGGCCTGAGTCTTTTGCTGCTGATGATTTCACTTGCCTTGGCCCTTCGCGAGATCCAGATCTCAGTAAAGGCGCTGGAGCTCGAACTGGATGATTTGGAGGAGACCTCTGCTCCATAACCTTTCAGGCTTTTCCAAAAGAGGCCGCTATACCTGTATTTCCATAACTGACCCGTCTCCAAAAAGCTTCAGGCACAGCATGCAGGTATAAATTACCCATCATTGCGTACCTTTGCACATATTTAGTTTAGAGTTAAAAGTTAAGCCTTAAAAAAGCTACTACTTACTGCAGATTAACTTTTAACTCATAACTCTTAACTGTCATAAATGAATACCAATCCAAAGCATCTGGCCATCAAGGATTTTGTGTACGAGCTGCCAGATGAGCGAATTGCCAAATACCCGCTGCCGGAGCGTGACCAGTCGAAGCTTCTCCTCTACCACAACCACACCATAGCGGACCATACCTTCACCAGCTTGCCCGACCTGTTGCCAGCCGGCAGTTTGCTGGTGTTCAACAATACGAAGGTGGTGCAGGCTCGCCTGATCTTTCATAAACCAACTGGTGGCGCAGTGGAGATTTTCTGCCTGGAGCCGGTTAAGCCCCACCGTGAAGTACAGCTGGCTATGCAGCATACACGCAGTTGCACGTGGAAATGCCTGGTGGGCAACAACAAGCGCTGGAAAGAAGGTGTACTGAAACTATTCTTTGAAGGTGGCGTGGTCACAGCCGAGCGCGATGCACAGCAAGAAGGTCATTTCCTGATCCGTTTCACGTGGACTCCCGCAGAGCTTACTTTTGCCGAAGTGCTGGAGCGTTGCGGACGCTTGCCGCTGCCTCCCTACCTCAACCGCGAACTTACACCTGAAGATCGCACCCGCTACCAGACCATCTATGCCCGCAACGAAGGTGCCGTAGCTGCCCCTACTGCCGGACTTCATTTTACAGACCAAGTAATGGCATCTTTGCAAGCCAAAGGTATAGAGAGCACCTACCTAACCCTGCACGTGGGCGCCGGTACTTTCAAGCCTGTGAAGGCCGACACCATGGAAGACCACGAAATGCACGCTGAGCAGCTGATGGTCTCGAAGCAGGTGGTGAAGCAACTGTTGCAACACCTGGGTCAGCCCATTATACCTGTCGGGACAACTTCGATGCGCAGCCTCGAGAGTCTATACTGGCTGGGCACTTTGCTTCAGCAGCAGCCTGGCTTAAAACCAGAAGAGCTGCATGTAACCCAATGGCTACCTTACGATATTAGCACACCTCCTGCCACAACCGAAGCACTGCAGACTTTGCTCGGATACATGGAGCTGTACCAGGTCGAACATTTGCATGCCAGCACCCAGATCATCATCGCGCCGGGCTATACCTTCCGCATCTGCAGCGGACTAGTTACTAATTTCCACCAACCGGAGAGCACACTCCTGCTACTCGTATCTGCCCTTATCGGTGGCGACTGGAAACAGGTATACCAGCACGCCCTGGACAACGACTACCGCTTCCTGAGCTACGGCGACAGTTCGCTGCTGCTACCATAAAGTCGCGCGATGACCTCACAGTGCCCAACAGGCCTGCGGGGTCTTTTGAGTACCCCTCCTAGCAACTCAAACAAAAAAGCCAGTTCTATCTCAGGTATAGAACTGGCTTTTTTTGATGATTTAAAGTCGGCTACTTCCCAGCCTTGGCATCACCGCCATTCAGACCATGCTCCGAAATCAGGTATACCAGCGCCGCCATACCTGCGGCACCCAGCTGCATTTCGCGACGGTTCACCGTTTCGAAAGTGTCGATGTGGGTGTGGTGATAGTCGAAGTAGCGCTGCGAATCAGGGCGCAGGCCGATCAGTACCACGTTGTTTTGCCCCTTCAGCGGCCCAATGTCGGCACCACCGCCGCCACGATTCAGCTCGTGCAGACCATAAGGAGCCAGCAGTTGCTTCCAGGAAAGTATCTTGGCGTATTGCTGGTCGTTGCCGTCTATACCGAAGCCACGTGGTGTAAAGCCACCTGAATCAGACTCCAATGCCGCTACGTGCTTCTCCCCTTTTGCTTTGGCCTCTTCAGCGTATTTGCGTCCGCCGCGCAGTCCATTCTCTTCGTTCATAAACATTACTACACGGATGGTACGCTTCGGGCGTATACCTTGCTCTTTGAACAGACGCAGCACCTCAATAGACTGCACACAGCCGGTACCGTCGTCATGGGCGCCTTCGCCTACATCCCAGGAGTCCAGGTGACCGCCTACCACAATGATTTCTTCAGGCTTCTCAGAACCTTTGATCTCACCAATCACATTATAGGAAAGCACATCCGGGCGGGTTTCGCTGGTCATACGCATGTAGAACTTCAGCTCCGAATCGTTTTTCAACATAGCGCTTAGTTCATCGGCTCCTTTCGTGCTAATGGCTGCTGCCGGTATTTTGTCCACACCTTCTTCGTAGCGCATGTTACCGGTATGGGCCACATCCTGGACATCGTTGGTCATGGAGCGAACCAATACGCCTACTGCACCAAGCTTAGCGGCTGCCACTGCACCACCTCCTCGCTGATCCACGGCACCACCATAGGCACTGCCTGTCTGTATATGCTTGTTGTCAAACGGGCGGTTGAAGAAGACAATCTTGCCTTTTACTTTCTTCTTACCCAGTTTCTCGAGTTCTTCGAAGTTCTGCACTTCTACCACCTGCGCACTCAGGCCTTGTGTGCCGGTGCCCACAGTGCTGCCCAGCGCCAGAATATTTACCTCCTGACTGCCGTTGCGGCCACTCAGAATACGACCGATTTCTTTATCGCCACGCACCCAGTAAGGCACCATCACCTCCTGCAGGTATACGCGGTCGAGTCCCATGTCTTCCATCACCTGTCGGCTCCACTCCACAGCGGCCGCGGCCTGCGGAGAACCGCTCAGACGGGCGCCAATATTCTTGGTGAGGTAGCGCAGGTTTTCGTAACTCTCGTAGCTGGTGAGGGCATCGTCGTAAAACTTGCGGATAACGGTCGAGTCAGACTTGTAGGTGTTTTGCTGCGCCATGGCAGGTATAGCAGCCAGCATGGCAGCTCCGGCCACAAAAGCGCGGAATTTGTGCTTTATTAACATCATTAGGTGAATAATGCGTGATAGATTAGTTTGTGGCTTTAAGATAAGCAATCTATTTGAAGTATAGACAACAGTTCCCACATTTCCCGCTATACCTATTTCACCTGCAACACTTTCTGCAGATTCTGCGGACTCAAGGTAAGCAAGCCCACCTCGGGCAGACGCTCGGTCAATTCTTTCCAGTTTTTGTCTTTCTTGTATACCTCTTTCAGGAGTTTGGTCGCCCCGTTGATGTCGCCGTTGTTGGCTAGCGTGATGGCATGCCAGTATTTCATTTCGAGGTTGTCGGGAAACATGGCTTCGGCCTTGCCATACTCTTCCATGGCTTCAGCCATTTGACCTTTCTCGACGGCTAGGTCGCCGTTGTTCATGTGCTCGTAGGCACGGTATACCTTGAGGAGTCGCTCCAATTCTTCGAGGGGCTTTTCGTGATCATCCACCCGCAGGTCGATGGTTTTGTCATCCCAAGGCTGCCCTGTAGCCTCGCCTCGCACCAATACCAGCGCTGCTGACTGTTTGCCACGGATGTCGCCTCCCTCCCGCTCGGCTGCCTGCATAGCCAACAGTACCCGCTCAGCCAGTGGCTTGCCGGCGCTCGTTTCAAAAGCTTTTGCCATGGCTGGCCATACCTTATCACTCAGCATCATGTTGGCCTGCACCGAAAAGTTCGTGCCGATGGTGTGCCCCGCATAGCGAATGCACTGCTTGCCAGTATGCGTCGCCACCCGGCCCTGTGCATCCAGTATGGATACCTGCCGCACTTCGCGGCCTTCATCATCGGCCAGCAAGATATCCAGCGCCTCCTGTGGCGACTTGCCCTCTTTCAGCAGAGCAAGCCCGCGCAAGCCAAACGATTTGTTGGTGAAAGACTGGGTGGCAACCACGCCCACGCCCGCCTCAACCCAAGGCACGGCCGTGCCCACCGAAAACCAGTGGCTTTGTACGCCAACGGCCATTTCGCCGGTTTTCGCGTCGCGGGCTACAATCGAATAGGTATGGGCCAGGGGCTCTTCACTTTTAAACACCTGCGCCTGTGCGGAAAAATGTATCACGGTGAGAAGGAGAATTATGATGGAGAATAGTTTTTTCATGGTGAGTACAGCGATTAAGTGGATTGGGTTTCTACTGGTCTTTGTTTTGTTTAATTACTACTCTAGCTAGGCATTGGTAATTTTATACAACTTTTAACCCTGCGCTGATTTCCTTTATCCAATTCTTCTTTTCATGGTAGACAAAGATTCTATCATAACAGTTTTCTAAACTTATTGAGAGCCTATCGTCGGCTACACCAGCGTAGTTCGAATAAAATGTACCTGCAATTGTCATTAAAAGCCAGTTTTCCTCTAAACAGCTATGTTGCTTAGGAGCTTCTTGTTTCGCTTTATTAAGTTTCCTGATTTTATCCTCGATAACAGATTCGATTCTATCGCTTCTTAATGGGCCGAATGTGTTGCTCCTTGAATCAAAGGTTATAATAATTCCTGCTTCATCCATTCTAAAAGCCACTATCTTCTTTATACCAGGAATTGGGTTCTTTATTAATTCCGTTCTGCGATAACCAATCCGATTTAGATTTTCCAAACATGTATTGACAATAACTTCAGCACATTTTTCCATTTGTAATCCTTTAATCTTCTCCGATTCAACTCTTATAACTAAGTTATCTATACCCGATTTAATTAATAGTTCTCTAACTCTTGAGAAGACTTTAATGTAGCTGTTTTCTAATCTAATTTGTGACTGACTATTATGAATTAGTGTTACTTCTATACCAATTAACTTATCACCAATTTGAACAATAATATCTGGAGGGTCGCTCTCAGGTCTGATCAGCTTATATCGTGTTACCCCCTTACTTCTTAGAAAAGCATCAGTTACACTTTTCTCCAATTCAAATTTATTTGACATCGATTAATAGCATATAGCTTACAGGAAACGATTTAAACCATTGTTGTGAAAAATGCATATTCGGATAGCGTTTTTCTTATTAAAGACATGAAACCCATAGTAATTGCCCTTCCACTATCCTTTTGAATTTAAAATCCTTAAATTACATCACAATATACTCAATCTCCTCTTATATAGGGAATTCCCTACCTTCTAACAACCCATCTTCATTTCAGAAGTATAACAGAACAAATTCAGCGTTTAAGGGCAACAAAACCCGGCGCAAATCCTTTTATGAGCAAACCCTTCAACGAGAAAAAACAACAGCGCATGGCCATGCTGATAGATGGCGACAATGCGCAACCGACCCTTATCGTCAAAATACTGGCCGAGGCTGGCAAATACGGTCAAACTACTATCCGTCGCATTTACGGCGACTGGACCACTCCACAGATGAACGGCTGGAAAGAGTGCCTGAACAACCACGCCATACAACCCATCCAGCAGTTTCGCTATACCGTGGGCAAAAACGCTACCGATAGCGCCATGATTATCGACGCGATGGACCTTCTGCACAGCCACCTGGTGGATGGCTTCTGCATTGTGTCGTCGGACAGCGACTATACCCGACTGGCGACCCGCATCCGGGAGGCAGGCATTTTTGTGATGGGCATCGGGCAACGCAAAACGCCCAAGCCTTTTGTAAATGCCTGTAACATCTTCATTTATACCGAAAACCTGACCGACGACATTGACGAGAAGCAAATAGCCGAGGCTGACAGAACCACACCAAATGGCAAAGACAATCCGCGGCCTAACCCGGTACCTATGCTGAAAGAAGCCTTTGAAATGGCGGTAGGCGAAGATGGTTGGGCACACCTTGGAGCCATCGGTACAAGCCTGCGTCTGCTCGACCCTGCTTTTGACCCGCGAACTTTTGGATACGGCCAGTTGATTCAGCTGATCAAGGCGCACAAAGACCTGTTCACCATTCGCAAAGAAGACGACAAGGGCTCTTCCGCAGTATACGTGAAGCGTCGTAGCAGTCCGAAGCGGCGCAAACCTGCGAAAGAAAAAGAGAAAGCAGCAAGACCTGCTGCCAAAGAAGAACAGAGCAGCAACTAAACACCTTCAGGACACAAAAAGTACAGCCTTCTACTGCACGTGCAGTAGAAGGCTGTACTTTTTTGTGCAGGTCTATACCTTATATACTAAAGCCCACTGTCAACGAAAAATTCCTGAACTTTCCGTCTGCGCTATTGTCATTAAACACGCTGGTTAGTCCGTGGTTATACATGAGGTCCAGTTCTACAAAGCGGAGCAGTTTGATTCCCACACCGCCGTGCAGAGCAAATTGAGCATTGCGCACATTTCGACGGCGCACGTCCAGGTTGTTGTCGCTTACGCCGATGTTGTAGGCAAAGGAAGGGCCTGCCATGATCCGAAAAGGGATGGAGCCGCCTCTGCGTTTGACATAGGAACTTTCAAAGCCCAGCAGCACCGGTGCCCGGAAGTAGCGGAAGCGCACTTCATCACGCTCACCGGACCGTGGCTGGACTGTACGCTGTATGGTCACTTTGTTATTCACAAAATCAACCCCAGGCTGTACATAAAAGCGGTTACCGATACGGGCAAAGGCACCGAACTCAGTTCCCACCCCGGCCGACTCTTCTACTAAAGTAGGATCACTGCTGATGTTGGACACATTGAAACCGAACCTGGCACCAAGATCAATATTAGAGTCTTGTGCAGTGGCTGTAAAAACAGCGCTTAAAAAAATCAGGAGTAGTAGTTTAATTTTCATAGTCTTGTGTACAATATATGCGTTCATACTAGAGTAACATTACCATACTCTTATCTATTTAACTGTGTTTTTGACCCGTATGTTTAGTATGCAGCTTTTTAGGACTCCGCATTAACGTCTCCCAACCCAATTCAATGAGATCTGTATCAACATTACAACCCCTGATCGTAACGCCTGACATTAACCTGCATGAAGCTCAGGTGAATGACGCTCCAGCCCTCTATCAGCTAATAGACCATGGTCGGCTATATCTGCGTGAGTGGCTCCCTTTTATAGACAGCAGCTTCTCTGCAAGCGACACAAGGTTGTTCCTGCAAACTGTCACGGCGCCTGGCAATCTGCAGGAGCAGGTATACACGATCCGGTTTCAGGAAAAAGAAGCGGGTATTATTGGTTACAAAGCCATTGACAGGGTAAACAGCAAGCTGGAGATCGGCTATTGGCTGGGAGAGGAATTCCAGGGCAAAGGCATCATGATCCGTAGCTGCGCTGCTTTGGTTGCAAACGCCTTTGAGCAGATGCGCATGAACCGCATCCAGATAAAAGTGGGCGTAGGTAACAGTAAGAGTAGTCGCATTCCGCAAAAGCTAGGCTTTAAGCTGGAAGGTATAGAGCGGGATGGAGAGTGGCTGCGCGGCCGGTTTATCGACCTGGAGGTATACAGTTTACTGAAGCGGGAATGGCAGGAGAACCCTGTTAGCTTTGCTTCCGGCGGAAGCGACCGATCCTGATGCCAGGCTTAGGTGTAGACTTAGTTGACGCCATACCTGTACCCAGCAGGAGCGATACAGGCCGCAGCTCTTCGTGCTTATCGGCGATCAGTTTCAGAATAGCCACAAAAGGCACGAACAGTATCATGCCGGATGCTCCCCAAAGTATGCCTCCCGCCACAATGGCCAGCAGTGTAAAGAGCATATTAACTTGCAAACGGAAGCTCACGGCCAGTGGGAAGATCAGGTTGGCCTCCAGGTACTGCACTACCGAAAATACAATGATCACTCCGACAGGGTACCACACAGAGTCGTAAGTGATCCAGGCCACGGCCATCGGCAAAATCGCCCCAATCGTGATGCCTACATAAGGTATAAATGTGAGAATAGAGGCCACAATGCCAAAGAAAATAGCATGCGGTATACCTAGTAGCAAAAGCCCGACACTGTTGAGCAAGCCCACTACCGCATACACGATGATCATTCCCTTGATGAAGTTGTAGTAGGTCGTAATGGTTTCGTGCAGAATGCTGCGGATCTTGCTGTGTTCTGCTTTTGGGAACATGGAGAAAAGCGCTGCCGCCAGTTGCTCCCGGTTGTAAAGAATGAGGGCAGCGTAAAGGGGAATCAACAGAACGAGTACCACCGTCGTTACCGAGGCATATAGCACGCCTTGCACCACGTTCAGCACAGTGGAGGCAGCGTCCTTTACAAGCCCTTCCATCCAACTGCTGCGTTGCACATCGTTCACGCCAAACTGCTGCTCCAGGTATAGCCCGAACTGGTACCATGCCTGCAGCAGCTTTTCCTGCAGCACGGGCCATTCCTGCCCAAAACTGATCATTTGCCGTACCAGCAGCCAGCTCAGCGCCCCTACCAGCAGAACAAGTGTTAAGAGGCAAAGTAAAATGGCACTCCAGCGGCTCCAATCCCGATCTTCCATCCACTTTACCACAGGGTATAGCACAAAACTGATCAGAAGCGAGAAGCTGAGCGGAATGAAAAGCGTACGCCCAAAGTATAGCAAAGCCGCCACCAGCAAGATGTATTGCAGTAACTTTAACCAGTTAACTTTGGAGCTCTTTTCCATATTTCACTATATTGGGTTGCCGTTCGTGCTGATGCACTTCAGGGCAGCAATTACCTCAACAATATTCCCAAATATTACATCAATTTCCTAATCGTATACACCGCTATACCTATGACACGCCATAAGCTATTTGCTACTGCCTTTTCTCTCCTTTTCGGCGCTTCGCTCTCAGCACAGGACCTTTCAGTGATCAACCAGCAGGAAGCCACCCGCCTCCTGCAGACCCTGAGCCACGACGACATGCAGGGACGCGCCGCCTTCTCGGCAGGTATAGAGAAAGCCGCTGACTTTATTGAAGCAGAATTTCATGCTGCAGGCCTTGTGCCACTCAACGGCAACAGCTCGAGCCAGGCTCCTTCTTACCGACAGACCTTCTATGTGCACCGTCTCACTCCCAGCCAAACGGAGGTAACGCTGGGCAAAAAGAAAATAGCTTCGGAGCACCTGTTCGTCAACACAGCACAGGAGAAACTTGAGTGGAAACACAAAAACAAGATCAATATTATCACTATACCTGAAGGCGAGAACTTTCGGAATGCCTTTATGAAAGCCAACTCGCTTGAACAGGACGCGATCGTGCTGATTCATCCAAACCATGCCGAAGCCTTCAACTCTTACAGAGGCTATTTCTCAAGAGGCGGCGTAAAGAAAGAGGTAGGCACCGGTCCAAGCAAGGTATACGTGCTCACCGAACAGGCTGCGCCAAAGAAGTATGAAGTGAAGTTCACCAATCAGGTTGAAAAGTTGTCGCTCTCCAATGTAGTTGGCATGATCGAGGGCAAGCGCAAAAACGAGTTTGTGGTATTCTCCGGCCACTACGACCACATTGGCTTCCATAAAACCATTGACGGCGACAGCATCGCCAATGGCGCCGACGACGATGCCTCCGGCACTACCGCCATGATGATGCTGGCCCGCTACTACAAGGAGCAGCCTCAACCGGAGCGCACCCTGATCTTCGCTGCTTTCACAGCCGAAGAGATTGGCGGCCACGGCTCCCGCTACTTCTCCGAGCAACTTAACCCCGACCAGATCGTGGCCATGTTCAACATCGAGATGGTGGGCAAGCCCTCTAAGTTCGGCCCGAACAGCGCCTACCTCACTGGTTACGAGAAGTCTGATCTGGGCAAAATGATGCAGAAGCGCCTCGAGGGCACCACCTACAGCATCCACCCCGACCCATACCCGGAGCAAAACCTCTTTTACCGCTCTGACAATGCTACGCTGGCCCGTCTGGGTGTACCGGCACATACCATTTCGTCGGTGCAAATCGATCAGGATAAGACCTACCACACCGTGAAAGACGAGTTTGAGCTACTCGACATGCCACACTTTACCAGCATGATCCGAGCGATTGCACTTGCCGCGCAGGGGGTTGTAACGGGTGAGGATACCCCAATGCGGGTTGATAAAGCGTTGGTGAGGTAAACAAGTCAGTCCTTAAAACGTAGATAAAGCAAAGGCCCTGCTTAAATTTAAGCGGGGCCTTTGCTTTATACCTTATTAAGCTACATTTCTTAATTCCTCACTGCAATCATCAACCCCAACTCTTTATACCGCATCCCGAACTTCTTCGCTATCTGCGAATTCGTCAGGCTGCCTTTGTAGATGTACACGCCGCTGCGGTAGTGCTCGTTCATAAACAGCACCTCATTGATGCCTCCGAACTTGGAGATTTCCGTGAAGATGGGTGTAAAGATATTGCTGAGCGCCGTAGAAGCCGTGCGGGGTACACGTGAGGCGATGTTTGGCACACAGTAATGGATGATGTCGTATTTGCGGTAGATCGGACGACTGTGCGAAGTGAGTTCTGACGTTTCAAAACAACCTCCCTGGTCGATACACACGTCGATGATAATGGAGCCAGGGTTCATCTGCCCGACAACGCCCTCCTCTACCATGCAGGCCATGCGCCCTTCCTCAGCCACTAAAGCACCAATCACGACATCGGCATTTTTGAGCTCGTTGTACAGAATGGTTTTGTCCAGCGTAGAGGTAAAAATCTGTTGCCCGATGTTATGCTTCAGGCGACGCAGTTTGTATATGTGGTTATCGAATACCTTCACCTCAGCCCCAAGCCCTAAGGCGGCACGGGCTGCAAACTCTGCCACAGTACCAGCTCCCATGATCACTACTTTAGATGGTGCTACTCCAGTTATACCTCCTAATATGACGCCTTTGCCATCGTTGCTGCTGCTCAGGTACTCCGCCGCGATCAGCATTACGGAACTGCCGGCAATCTCGCTCATGGCACGCACTACTGGCTTGGACTCCGACTTGTCGCGAATCAGCTCGAAGGAAATAGCGTTGATTTTTTTGCGCTGAAGGGCATTGACGTAGTCGGAAGTCAGGTTGCCAAAGTGCAGAGCGGAGATCAGCGTCTGGCCGGGGCGCAGATACTCAATTTCGTCATAGGTGGGTGGTGCGATTTTAAGGATGATCCCCGCTTCGTATACCTCTTTGGTAGAGTATACAATACGGGCTCCTGCCTCAGAATAGTCGTTGTCAGAATACTTGGACGGGCCGCCAGCTCCGGTCTCGACCCATATTTCATGGCCTTGATCGGTGAGTTGCTTCACGGCATCCGGGGTGAGGCCAATGCGGTTTTCCTGAAACGATGACTCTTTAGGAAGCCCGATAAACAGGCTTTTGTAACGCTCCTCCACAGCCAGCATGGACTCCTTTGGGTAAAGGGCCTGACTGGCCGCCAGCTTTCCTAATTCAACGGCGAATCTCTCCGTCATGCTCATACACGGTTTATAGTCATGGTGCGCTCCTCGCCTTCAGCGGCGGGCTGCAGCTTTACCAACAGGTAATGCTCCGGCAACAGGTTCGGGATCATGGACGGCCACTCGATCAGGCAGGTACGGCCGGAGTCGAAATACTCCAGTGCTCCAATGCCGAGCGCCTCACGCTCATCATTTATCCTATAAAAGTCAAAATGATAAATTAGGTTCCCGTCGGCCGCTTCATACTCATTTACGAGGGCAAAAGTAGGGCTGCTGACATTCTCCTTCACCCCCATCTGGTGGCAGAGCTCCTTTATAAGCGTTGTCTTTCCGGCCCCCATCGGGCCTTCAAACAAGATAATAGGCTCCTCACGGGCCTCCTCCAAAAGCACAGAAGCCGCCGCCGGCAGGTCAGCCAACGACGACATCTTTATACTTCTCTTCTCAACTCCTGTATTATACATTCTTAGGCGTCAGTGTCACAAACGGTATAATGCACTCCTCCAGCGACACGCCTCCGTGCTGGAAGGTGTCCTTGTAGTAGTTCACATAGTAGTTATAGTTGTTCGGGTATGCGAAGAAGTAGTCTTCAATCGCGAATACAAACGTAGTGGAAACGTTGGCCTTTGGCAAGAAAAATCGTTCGGGCTTGCGCACCGTGAATACATCTTTGTCGGTGTAACCGAGGTTCTTACCGTGCTTATACCTGAGGTTGGTGTTCGTCTGGCGGTCGCCGATAATCTTGAACGGACGCTTCACCCGGATCGTGCCGTGGTCGGTTGTGATGATCAGGCGGGCTTTGCGGTCGGCGATCAGCTTCAGCATCTCGAACAGCGGCGAGTGGATGAACCAGGAACGTGTGATAGAACGGTAAGCCGATTCATCTGGGGCCAGTTCGCGTACCATGTTGCTGTCCGTGCGGGCATGCGAGAGCATATCCACGAAGTTGTACACGATCACGTTCAGCTTGTTGTTGTCGAGGTTGTTGAACTTACCGTTCAGGTCTTTGCCGGCAGCCGGGTTGGTGATCTTATGATAGCTGTGCTTATCCGTAATGCGGTTTTGCTGCAGCTGAATTTCCAGGAAATCCTGTTCGTGCAGGTTCTTGCCCTCTTCTTCATCGTCGCTCACCCACAAATTCGGATATTTTTTGATAATCTCGGTTGGCATCATACCTGAGAAGATCGCATTACGGGCATAGGCAGTGGTAGTAGGCAGGATGGAATAGAACATCTCCTCTGTATCTACAGTGAAGTATTCAGAAATAAGCGGCTCAAGCACCTTCCACTGGTCGTAGCGCAGGTTGTCGATCAGCACAAAGTACACGGGCTTGTCAGACTCCTTCATCATCGGAATTACCCGCTCCCTGAAAAGTTGGTGCGACATCAGCGGTGCATCATCCGACTCCTTGTTTATCCAGTCTTCGTAGTTGTCCATGATGAACTTGGCGAAGTTGGAGTTGGCCTCGTCTTTCTGCATGTTGATTACGTCAGCCATGCTCTTGTTCTCCGTTTCGTCGATCTCGAGCTCCCAGTAGACAAGCTTCTTATAGATATCAGCCCACTCTCCCGGGCTCAGGCGTTCTCCAAAGGCCATACCCAGCTGGCGGAAGTCGCGCTGGTAACTCATGTTGGTCTTTTCCGAAACCAGACGCTTGTTCTCCAGCGTCTTTTTCACAGAAAGCAGTATCTGGCTTGGATTGAGTGGCTTGATCAGGTAATCGGATATTTTGGATCCAATGGCCTCCTCCATGATATGCTCCTCCTCACTCTTGGTGATCATGATCACGGGCATGGCCGGACGGATGGTTTTGATCTCATTAAGAGCCTCCAATCCGCTGATACCGGGCATATTTTCGTCGAGGAACACGACATCAAATGCCTGTTCCTGCACCTTCTCAATGGCGTCGGCCCCACTGTTTACCGGGGTAATGTCGTAGCCTCTCTCTTCGAGGAAAAGAATGTGTGGCTTGAGCAGGTCGATTTCGTCATCGGCCCATAAAATCGTATATCTTTGCATAGTTTTATTTGTTGCGCGCTGTTCTAAATGGCTTCATTGTTAATCAATTACTATACCTCAACGCAAACATTGGCTTGCAGATTGCGGTTACCTCTGCGGGCTAATTTGCTTCCTTGCAGAGCAAATGATTAACGATTAGCAATTTAACAATTAAAAACCTCGGTTTTTGTGAATAAGAAAAAAATATTAAACGACCCTGTATACGGTTTTATCACGGTGCCGTCTGAGTTGCTGTTCGATATCATCGACCATCCTTACTTTCAGCGACTGCGCCGGATTAAGCAATTGGGACTGACCGAGATGGTATACCCGGGTGCCCTGCATACCCGCTTTCACCACGCTTTGGGAGCCATGCACCTCATGAACCTGGCCCTGAACACGCTGCGCGGTAAGAATAACGAGATCTCGGATGCTGAGTTTGAGGCTTCCCTCATTGCCATTCTCCTGCACGATGTCGGTCATGGACCTTTCTCACACGCGCTGGAAACGGCCATTTTCCAGGAAGTGCACCACGAGCACCTTTCGTTGCACATCATGCACTTGCTCAACGAAGAGTTCGGAGGCAGATTGAGCCTCGCCATCCAAATCTTCACTGATACCTACGAGCGTCGCTTTTTTCACCAACTGGTGTCAAGCCAGCTGGACGTAGACCGCCTCGACTACCTCAACCGCGACAGTTTCTATACTGGTGTATACGAGGGAAAGATCGGTGCCGACCGTCTGATTAAGATGTTAGACGTGGCCAACGACAAATTGGTAGTGGAGGAAAAGGCGATTTACAGCATCGAGAACTTTCTGGTGAGCCGCCGCCTGATGTACTGGCAGGTATACCTGCACAAAACTGTGATCAGCGCCGAGCACATGGTGTTGCGTACCGTTCAGCGTGCCCGCGAGCTGATTCAGCAGGGTATAGACGTACCGGCCAGCCCTTGCCTCAAGTTCTTCCTTTCCTCCAACCTCACCATGGAGGACTTCCAGAGAGATAATTCTATTTTAGAGCGCTTTGTTTCGCTGGACGACCATGACGTATGGAGCGGCATTAAAGAATGGGCAATGCACCCTGACCCTGTTATCTCCTATCTTTCCAAAAGCATCCTTAACCGCAAGCTGTTTAAGGTATACATCTCAAGCAAACCGATAGACGAAGAGATGATGCTGGGTATAAGCGAACTGGTGCAGGAACGCTTCCAGGTGCATCCTGACGAGGTAAAATATCTCATGATCTCGGGCCGCATCAGCAACAGTGCTTACATGGCCGAGGGGCAGTCAATAGACGTGCTCACCAAAACTGGCTATGTGGTGAACGTGGCTAATGCTTCGGACCTGCCCAACATACAGGCACTGAGCAATAAGGTAGAGAAATACTTTGTCTGCTACCCGAAGGAAGTCGCAACCTTATAAAACCGGCTATAGGATTTGCACGGGATTTGCTTGACCTGTCCATAATCTGCTGCAGAATGTGGCGGTGCAGCGTAAAGTTTTTATTAAGTTTGCCCCCCCAATGGGTAGCACATTTTATTTTTTGCTCTAATTTTACAAGATGGAATTCACTATTCAACAGATTGCGGACCTTTTGAAGGGAGAAGTTGAAGGAGACAGTACAGTAAAGGTCAGCACATTAGCCAAAATTGAAGAGGCCCAGACCGGAGCGCTTGCTTTTTTGTCTAATCTAAAATATGAACCATATCTTTATACTACCGGAGCAAGCGCGGTGATCGTGTCGGACAAACTGGAGCTTAAAAAGCCCGTTTCCGCTTCTCTAATTCGTGTATCCGATCCTTACTCCAGTTTTTCTACTCTACTAGCTTATTACCAGCAGGCCGTGCTCGCCTCCAAGGTGGGTGTAGAGGAGCCTTGCTTCATCGGCGTTGGCAGCGAAATAGGCGAAGGCCATTACCGTGGCGCTTTCTCCTATATCGGCAACAACTGCAAGATCGGCCAGAATGTGCGCATCTACCCGCAGGTATACATCGGCGACAATGTAACCATTGGTGACAATACCACCCTTTTCGCAGGAGTGAAACTATACGCCAACACAGTAGTGGGCGCCAATTGCACCCTGCATGCTGGTGTGGTGCTGGGCAGCGACGGCTTCGGCTTTGCCCCTCAGCCTGACGGCACTTACAAAAATGTGCCGCAGATCGGCAATGTGGTGTTAGAGGATGACGTGAACATCGGTGCCAATACTACCATCGACTGCGCCACCATGGGTTCTACCATCGTCCGTAAGGGCACTAAAATAGACAACCTCGTGCAGGTGGCTCATAATGTGGAGATCGGGCAACATACTGTTATTGCCTCACAAACAGGCATATCCGGATCTACCAAAGTCGGAAATAACTGTGTGATTGCCGGGCAGGTGGGCATCGTGGGCCATATCAGCATAGCCGACAAAACCACTATCGGTGCGCAGTCAGGCGTGTCTAAGTCCGTAAAAGAGTCAGGCACCATCATCCAGGGCTCCCCTGCCTTCGACTACAAGCAAAACCTCAAGGCCATTACCGTATTCCGCAAATTGCCGGAATTACAGCGCGTATTAGACGAATTAAAAGAGAAGAATTAAGGTTTTATGCCTCTGCTGCCCTGTGCTATCAATTAAAATTGGCAGGCAGTATATAAAATCTTAAGTTTGCAGTCGCAATGCTCCCTCCGCTGTAAGCCCGCTCATACTCTGTGCGCTACAGCAGCGAAAGTATCGCAATAAGTTAACAACGAAACATTAAATGAATTATAAACAGCACACTATCAAGGCTCCGGTAACTGTATCGGGCATTGGATTGCATACGGGCGTTGTATCGAATATGACCTTTAAGCCCGCCCCTGCAAACCATGGCTACAAGTTTCAGCGCATTGACCTCGAAGGTCAGCCGACTGTGAACGTAGACGTGGACAATGTGGTGGACCTTTCACGTGGCACTACCATCGAGCAAAATGGCGCTCGTGTGAACACAGTGGAGCATACGCTGGCAGCGCTGGTAGGCCTGCAGATTGACAATGTGCTGATAGAACTTGATGGCCCGGAACCTCCGATCATGGACGGCTCTTCCATTGAATTCGTAAAGGCGCTTCTTTCAGTGGGTGTTCAGGAGCAGAATGCCCTGCGCAACTACTTCGAAATAACTGAAGGGGTAAGCTACAAAGACGACAGCCGTGGTGTAGAGATCGCCGCCCTGCCGCTTGACGATTACCGCCTGACCGTAATGGTGGACTATAATTCGCCTGTACTGGGCAGCCAGCACGCCTCTATTACGGACATGAGCCAATTTGAAGAAGAGATTGCGCCTTGCCGCACCTTCTGTTTCCTGCACGAACTGGAGGCGCTTTACAAGCAAAACCTGATCAAAGGCGGCGACCTGGATAATGCCATTGTGATCGTGGATCGCGTGGTAGAAGACGGTGAGCTGTCCTACCTGGCAGACTTGCTGGGCAAGAAAAAAGTAACCGTGGAAGAGGAGGGCATTCTGAACAACACAGAACTCCGCTTCAAGAACGAGATGGCCCGCCACAAGCTGTTGGACCTGATGGGTGACCTTGCCCTGATCGGTCGTCCAATAAAGGGACAGATCCTGGCCGCAAGACCGGGACACGCCGCCAACATTGCTTTTGCACGCCGTGTAAAGAAACTGATACAGGAAGCTTCTATCAAAACCGTACCAACCTACGACCCGAAGAAGCCACCGGTAATGGATATCAACCAGATCTCGGCCACCTTGCCGCACCGTTACCCCTTCCTGCTTATCGATAAGATCATCCACCTAGACGAAACTACGGTAACGGGCGTTAAGAACGTGACCATGAACGAGCCATTCTTCCAGGGCCACTTCCCCGGCAACCCCGTGCTGCCAGGTGTGATCCAGATAGAGGCAATGGCTCAGACAGGCGGCATCCTGGTGCTAAACACCGTGGAGAATCCGGAAGACTACTGGACTTATTTCCTGGGTATAGACCGTTGCCGCTTTAAGCGCAAGGTGATTCCGGGCGATACCATAATATTTAAATGTGAATTGCTTGCCCCTGTAAAGCGGGGTATTGCCAAGATGTCTGGTCAGGCCTTCGTGGGCGGCCAACTGGTAATGGAGGCAGAGATGTCGGCAAGTATAGTAAAGAAAGACGCATGAATCAGCCGTTAGCATACATCCACCCAGAGGCTAAAATTGCCCAGAATGTGGTCGTAGAGCCTTTTTCCACTATTTACAAAAACGTAGAGATCGGAGAAGGCACCTGGATTGGTCCCAATGTGACCATCATGGAAGGCGCCCGCATTGGCAAGAATTGCAAAATATACCCTGGTGCCGTTATTTCTTCGGTGCCCCAGGACCTGAAGTTCGCCGGCGAAGATACCATTGCCATCATCGGTGACAACACGGTTATCAGAGAGTGCGTGACGGTGAGCCGTGGCACCATCGATAAGATGAAGACCGTGATTGGCAGCAACTGCCTGATCATGTCCTACGCGCATATTGCACACGACTGCATCGTGGGCAACAATTGCATTGTGGTGAACGCCGTGCAGATGGCTGGTCACGTGGAGATGGGCGATTACGCTATCATCGGTGGCTCGAGCGCTGTGCACCAGTTCGTAAAGATCGGAGCGCATGCCATGGTTTCGGGCGGTTCACTGGTTCGCAAAGACGTGCCTCCTTTTGTAAAGGCAGCACGTGAGCCGCTAACCTATGCCGGTATCAACTCTATCGGCCTGCGTCGCAGAGGCTTTAACAGCGAACAGATTAACGAGGTGCAGCAAATCTACCGCATCCTGTTCATGAGCGGCAACAATACCACAGAGGCACTGGACAAGATTGAACTGGAGATGGCCCCTAGCCGTGAACGCGACGAAATCATCAATTTTGTTCGTAACTCCGGTCGCGGTATTATTAAGAGTTATTTCTCTAAAGATGCAAATTAACCTAAGCAACTTAGGTAAACGCTACAATTACGAGTGGATTTTCCGGAACCTGACCTATACCCTGGAGTCAGGCACCTCTTATGCCATACTAGGGCATAACGGGTCCGGTAAATCCACTCTTCTTACTGTTATAGCCGGTCACAACCTGCACTCCGAAGGCGAGATCACCTACCTGCTGGATGGGAAGGCGGTAGCCCCGGACAAAGCTTATCGTGAGCTCTCACTTACAGCTCCTTACCTGGAGTTGGTAGAAGAGTTGACGCTTCTTGAAATGATTGCCTTCCATACCCGCTTTAAGCCGCTGCGCAACAACCTTTCGCACGAAGAACTGGTAGAGCGTATGGGTCTGCAGAAATCACGCAACAAGTATGTGAAGGACTTCTCATCAGGTATGAAGCAGCGCCTGAAACTGGGACTGGCCATTTACTCTGACACCAAGCTTTTAGTACTCGACGAGCCTACCACCAATCTTGATCAGGAAGGCGTGAGCTGGTACCAGGAGCACGTGGCAGCGAACAAGGAAGGAAGGCTGATCATCGTGGGCTCCAACATTGTGCACGAGTACAGTTTCTGCGACCAGCACCTTTATATAACAGACTATCATGCTCCAGCCAGGCAGCCGAAACCAGCGAGGCAGTAGCACCGCTGAAGGTATAGGTATAGCCAAGCTGGTAAATAGTGCAAGGTTTTTCAGGTAGCTCTACCAATTTACAGTTAAGCTCCCTAAATTTGTAAGACATAATACTTAGCCAGATACCATGGGAAGAGCATTTGAATTTAGAAAAGCCCGTAAGTTCAAGCGTTGGGACAAGATGTCGAAGGCCTTTACACGCCTCGGCAAAGAGATCGTAATGGCAGTGAAGGAAGCTGGTCCTAACCCGGAAACCAACTCCCGCCTGCGCACGGCCATCAATAACGCCAAAGGTGTGAACATGCCGAAAGACCGTGTAGAAGCGGCCATTAAGCGTGCCTCATCCAAAGAAGAAAAAGATTACGAAGAAGTAGTATACGAGGGCTACGGTCCGCACGGTATCGCCATTCTGGTAGAAACGGCAACTGATAACCTCAATCGTACCATTGCCAACATGCGTGTATACTTCTCACGTGCAGGTGGTGCTGTGGGCAAAACGGGTTCCCTGGACTTTATCTTCACCCGCAAAGGTATTTTTAAGATTGCCGCTGAGGGCCTTGATATCGAGGAACTGGAGCTGGAACTGATCGACGCCGGTGCAGAAGATATTTACGAGCACGAAGGCGAGATCATTGTGGAGACAGCCTTCACGGATTTTGGCGCCATGCAGAAAGCATTGGAAGAGAAAGGCTTGAATGTGATCAGTGCTGAACTGCAACGCGTACCGAATACCCGCATGGAACTGACCGACGAGCAAGCCGAGGAGATTGAAAACCTGGTGGAGAAGATTGAAGAGGATGACGACGTGCAGGCGGTTTACCACAACATGGCATAACCCCTCGCTGCGCTTTAAAGTATAGTGGAAGGCTGTCTGTCGTTGTATAGACAGCCTTTCTTTTTGTGATACTGCTACCTGCCTATGCTATTATACATACTATTCGCACTTGGTTTCGTGTTTTTGATTAAAGGGGCTGACATGCTGGTGTCAGGTGCCTCGTCTGTAGCCAAGCGCTTTAATATTTCGGACATGGTTGTCGGCTTGACGATTGTTTCGTTTGGCACCTCTCTCCCGGAACTGATCATTAACATCATGTCTAGTATGCAGGGGCAGTCAGAGCTGGCGATAGGCAATGTGTTTGGTAGTAATGTGGCTAATCTGCTGTTGATCATCGGGGTCACGGCCATCATTTGCCCACTGCCCATTCAGCGCAATACCATCCTCACTGAAATTCCTTTTTCCCTCATTGCCACTTTACTGGTAGGTTTTCTGGCCAATGCGGTGCTGTTTGGAGACAAAACCTCCCTCTTCATAAGCAGAGTCGATGGCGGCATCCTGCTCTTCTTCTTTGTGCTCTTTATGGCTTATATCTACAACATTGCCAAAACCAACAAGGATGAAGTGATTGAGGAAGACGATGAGCCGATGATGAGTATACCGAAGTCGGTGCTGTACATGGTGCTTGGTGGCGTGGGTTTATTCTTAGGAGGGAAGTGGGTAGTGGACGGTGCCGTTTCCATTGCACAGTCATTTGGCCTGAGCGAATCCTTTATTGGCTTGACTATCGTAGCGATAGGCACGTCCCTTCCTGAGCTCGTTACTTCCGCCATGGCCGCCTTCCGCAGAAACATCGACATCGCGATCGGTAACGTGATTGGCTCCAACATCTTCAACCTACTCTGGATCCTAGGTATAAGCGCCGTTATCAACCCGCTTCCTTTCAATGTAGTAAGTAACTCCGATATCATGGTGATGATCTTTGCCAGTACGCTGCTGGTGGTGGTTATACCTATTGGCAAAAAGAACACGATCGACCGGTGGAACGGTATTTTCTTTTTAGCTATCTACGTTGCCTACATTGTGTTTCTGATACAGAGGGGGTAAGGGAGTTAAAGAGTAACTTCCAAACTATCCAACTCTTACTTCTCAAACTCCTAGTAGTTCCAAGGGTATAGTTCCGGTTCCTTGGCGCCACGGGTTTTCATATGGAGCGGGTGCACACCTTCCGTCTCATCGAAGTAAAGGAAAGCATCGTAGCGATCAGGTATAAGAGTAGGCACATAGTTGCCGAGGTGTTCCACTTTAGGGTCATAGACCACGCCGATGGCACGGTGCGGGATGCGGCGCTGCAGCTCCGGCACTTCTTTTAGATCCTTCGAAAGAATGATTTTATCATCGGTGCTCATTTCGTGCAGCATGTGTTCCCAGCTTCCCTCTTTCGCAGGCGGCACGTCCATTTTTTGCATCGGCGCTCCCCAGGATCGGCTGGCAATCACGTTACCCTGGTATGTTCCGAAGCCTACTAGTTTCACCCGATCACGGCCATACCTTTCGCGGGCCAGCTGCCCGATGTTAAACATGCCGTCATCCGCCATATCGGTGTATTGGGCATCGCCGATGTGCGTGTTATGCTCCCAAACGATGGCTTTGGCATTTGGCCCGTGAAATTCCAGCAAACGGTCCAGCGTCTCCATCATGTGTGAGTCGCGCACGTTCCAGGAGCCAACTCCTCCCCGGATCATCGCTCGGTAATATTTTTCGGCATTCACCGCCACCAACGCATTTTGAGTAGTATTGAACTCGTGTTCCGGATCGTCCGGGTATACGACGCGCTTTGCTACTTGCTCCAACATCTGAATCACTTCATTTTCACAGTCGGTAGGCACAAAGGCTGTTGCCTGTGCATAGGTCTGCGGATCGCGGTGAAAGGGTTCGAAGCATTGTACGGCGACTCGCGCAGCCTCTGCGGCTTTGCCATCATGTTGCTCCATATATTTAAGCACCTGATCCAGAGATTCCCATAAACTGTACACATCCAGCCCATAGAACCCTATTTTATGCTGTGCATTGCGGATGTGGTTGAAGTCCCGGATCCACTCGACCAATGCGGCCACTTCCCAGTTCGCCCACATCCAGGTAGGCCAGCGTCGGTATACGCCCAGCACATCCGCTATCTTGCGGCCCGAGTTCTGGTAGCCCTTCACAAAGCGGTTCACGGTATAGCACTCCGGCCAATCACCCTCCACGGCTATGAAAGTAAAGCCCTTGTCTTCGATAAGCCGCTTTGAAATAGCCGTACGCCAGGTATAGTATTCAGAAGTACCGTGCGATGCCTCTCCCAGCATCACTACCCTGGCGCCACCAATTTCTTCTATAAGCTCGTCAAGGTCCTTCTCTTTGGTGATAGGGCTGTATTTGAAGCGTTTGTTTTCCATAGGTATCAGGGGGCTATTATAAGCGTAGCTAACTCATACTTAAAATTTTGTGTATTGTACTTTCAATCTGGTTTTAATGTTTTGCAAAAAAGAAAGCCCGCCGTACCAAACGATACAGCGGGCTTTCTGAAGCGGTATAACAGGTATAGCTTAGGACTGATTTTCTTTGGCAAACACCCTGCGCAGCAACTCAGTCGTGCGGGCGATCGGGTTCTCGCGTATGTTCGCTTCTTCCTGTGCAATCAGCAGGAACAGTCCGTCCATAGCTTTCTGTGTGGCGTACTCGTCCAGGTTCGGGTTTACCTTCTGCACCAATGGAATCTGGTTATACTGGGTAACAAGGTCGGTATAGTAGCGGGTAGCATTGGTCTTTTCCAGTGATTGCTGAATCACAGGCATGAAGGCAGCCTGCAACTGGCTAGAAGTCGTGCGCTTGAGATACTGTGTGGCTGCGTCTTTGTCGCCTTTCAGGATGCCCCATGCATCGGCAATGGACATCTGTTTGATGGCGTTCACGAAGATCGGCACAGCACTCTTTGCCGCGTCTTCAGCTCCCCGGTTCAGGGTCATCACGAAGCGATCCACCTCTTTGCCCAGTCCCACCTGACGAAGCGTGTTCTCAACCTTTTGCACATCCGGTGGAAAAGGTATACGAATCAGGGAGTTCTTGTAATAACCGTCTATTTGTGAGGCTTGGTTCGAGCCTTTGGTAATGCCTACTTCCAGCGCCTGCTTCAAGCCGGAAGCCACTTCTTCGCGGGTAACGGCACCACCGGTTCCGGCCATTACGCCATCTACGGTTCGTTGAATGTCGGCCACTGTACAGGCTGAGGCACCCAGGGTGAGGGCTACGAGTGAGGTGTAGAGTAATTTTTTCATGGATTGTGCTTTTTGTTTGTCAGGCTATACCTGCGCATTGGCTAAAATTACGGAAAATAATGCTTGTCCTGCGCCAAATCGCCCGAACATCTTTAACTTGAATGAGTTTTACTTGGCAACGCACAAATCAGACCAAAATTAATTTTATGAAAGCGGTATATGCAGAAATTATTACGGTAGGTGACGAGATCCTGTACGGGCAGATAGTGGACACCAACTCTGCTTGGATGGGAACGGAGCTCACCAAAATAGGGATACGGGTGAAGCAGATTACCTCTGTTTCAGACGAAGCAAGCCACATCGTGCAGGCACTGGACGATGCCCGCAGCCGCGCTGAGATCATCCTGATCACCGGTGGCCTCGGTCCCACCAAGGACGACATCACTAAAAACGTGCTGGCCGACTACTTCCACACCGAACTCAAACTGGACGAGCAATCGCTGGCTGATGTGACAGAGCTGTTCAAAAGCCGGGGTTATGCTCTCACGGAGCTGAACAGGCAGCAGGCTTTTTTGCCGGCTTCATGCACTCCGGTGCGTAATGTGCTGGGCACCGCACCAGGTATGTGGTTCGAGGACAAAGGCAAAGTGTTTGTGTCGATGCCTGGGGTGCCGTTTGAGATGAAGCGCATGATGGAGGACACGGTGCTGCCACAATTCAAGGCTTATTTCAAAACCCCGCACATCATCCATAAGGTCATCCAGACAGTAGGTATACCCGAGTCAATGCTGGCTGAGAAGTTGGAAGACTGGGAAACAAGCTTATCCCCGCATATCCGGCTGGCCTATCTGCCCCACCTCGGCGGCGTGCGTCTGCGCCTGACTGGCACTGGCGACAATGCTGAACTACTGGAAACTGAGCTGGAAACGGAAGTAAGCAAACTATCGGCTCTTGTACCCAAACACATTTTTGCCTATGGTGAAGTGCCTCTTGAAGAAGCTTTAGGCTCTTTGCTGAAAGAACGGGGTCTGACTATCGCCGCCGCCGAAAGCTGCACCGGCGGTTATCTGGCGCACCGCATCACGAGTGTGCCTGGCAGTTCTGCTTATTTTATGGGCAGTGTGGTGGCTTACGACAACAGCGTGAAAATGCAGCTGCTCGGTGTGAAGTCCGAAACCCTGCAACAGCATGGTGCTGTGAGCGAAGCCACTGTACTGGAGATGGCCCAAAACGTGCGCCAGAAGCTCAATACCGACATTGGAGTAGCCACCAGTGGTATAGCCGGGCCCGACGGCGGCACAGCCGAAAAGCCCGTCGGCACGATCTGGATTGCCTATGCCGACCAGCACGGCGCCAAAGCAAAACTTTTGCAATACAACAAAAACCGTCAGCTCAATATTGAGTATACTGCCTTGGCTGTGCTCAACCTCGTACGCCAAAGTTTGAATATAGCGGTTGAGGAATAGGCTAAAATCATTAACTTTGTTTGCAAATTCGGGTCGCCAGGTATAGCGTGGCTTTGCTGTTCTGTGTCTTTCGGCCCAAAAAACTGTCCCTTAATAGAACAACGAATAAATAAAATATGGCACTTGTAGAAATGGTTATGCCCAAAATGGGCGAGAGTATCATGGAAGGTACCGTTCTGAAATGGCTCAAAAACGTGGGTGACTCCATCGAGCAAGACGAATCGGTGCTGGAAGTAGCTACAGACAAAGTGGATACGGAAGTACCTGCCATCCAGGGCGGCGTGCTGAAGGAGATACTGGTACAGGAAGGTGATGTGGTAGCCGTAGGCGCCCCAATTGCCATCATTTCTACCAACGGCGAAGATACTGCCGCTCCTGCTGCTCCGGCCGCTGCTGAAGCACCAGTTGCTGCACCAGCTGCTCAGGCAATTGCGCAGCCTGCAGCCGCTTCTTCTGACGCTGCTGTAGCCAAACTCGACCAGCCAGCTTCTGGCCGTTTCTACTCTCCGCTTGTGCTTAATATTGCCCGCGAAGAAGGCATCTCGATGCAGGAACTGGAGTACGTTCCAGGTACCGGCAAAGAAGGCCGTGTGTCTAAAAAAGACATCCTGACATACGTAGAGAGCCGCAAAAACGCACCGCAGCAAGCTGCCGCTCCACAAGCCCAGCCCCAAGCACAAGCTCCTGCCGCAGCTCCACAACAGCAGGCCGCTTCGGCACCGGCTGCTCAGCCACAGGCTCAAGCCGCTCCTGCCGCCTCCAAGCCAGCTGCTTCTTACAGCGGCAACGTGGAGATCATCGAAATGGACCGTATGCGCAAAATGATTGCCGACCGCATGTTGGACAGCAAGCGCGTATCGCCACACGTGACTTCTTTCGTAGAGGCCGACGTGACCAACATCGTGAACTGGAGAAACAAGTGGAAGAACGACTATAAGAAGCGCGAAGGCGAGAACCTGACCTTCACCCCGATCTTCATCGACGCGATTGCCAAAGCGATTAAAGACTTCCCGATGATCAACGTGTCTGTGGACGGTGGCAACATTATCCGCCACAAAGACATCAACATCGGTATGGCTGTGGCTCTGCCAAGCGGTAACCTGATCGTGCCGAACATAAAGAACGCCGACCAACTCAACCTGAACGGCCTGACGAAGAAAGTAAACGACCTCGCCAACCGTGGCCGTATGAACAAGCTGACGCCAGACGACCTGGCAGGCGGCACTTATACCGTGTCAAATGTAGGCTCTTTTGGCAACGTGATGGGCACCCCAATCATCATGCAGCCGCAAGTGGCCATTATGGCCGTAGGCGCTATCAAGAAGAAGCCTGCCGTAATCGAGACGCCAGAGGGCGACCTGATCGGCATCCGTCACTTCATGTTCCTGTCGCACTCCTACGACCACCGCGTAGTAGACGGTTCACTGGGTGGCATGTTCGTGCGCCGTGTGGCTGATTACCTCGAGAACTTCGATGTGAACCAGACGATCTAATACGTATCACGACAAAGGAGCTTCTTTGACAAAGGACAGAAGACTTCCGATATAAACAGAAAGCCTGCCTCAGAAATTGGGGCGGGCTTTTTTGTGGGTATAGCATTAAACATACCTTTTTACTAATATTGATACATCTGTTTTATCCCGCTTCCGTTTATGTGGAAGTATAAACCATTTCCAAAACTATGAGAGTTGCCATTGCCTGGATTCTGGCTGCCATTTTTCTTTTTGCAGCTGTTTATTTCTACTGGAAGAAAAATGACGCGGAAAGCCGCTTGCGCATAGCCGACAACAAATTAGCTGAAACCGGTCAGCAACTGGAGCAGGAAGAAGCTGAAGCGGATTCGCTGGAAGACATGATGCTGCCGCCTGATACCATGAGTGTAGTTCCTCCGAGCGGTGTGGAGTTTGTGGACGAAATGGGCAGCCTGAGTGAAAGCGACATCCAGAAGCTGCGTAAAAAAGGCCTGCGCAACCCCGAAGTAGACCTGATGAACGACCTGAGCCGCAAGCAAGGTCAGCTTATACCTAAAGAAGGCGTAGTAGGCGGCACGATGACCATTCGCGACAGCCGCATCCTGAACGACCGCTATGCCATGGCTTATTATGAAGACGGGCACATTGGCGGTTACATGATCTTACGCTACGAAGTAAACAACGGAAATATCACGTGGCGTGTAGTGGATAGCTCGGCATTGTAGCCTTCTGCACGATATTTGAGTATAGGAAAACAGGTATAAACCCAAAGCACTATGACGCCACTTACGCTCCTGTTTCCTATACTCTTTTCTTTGATCTTCAGTCAGGACAGCAATTTGCAGTTGAGCCAGGACCTTAGCAAAGATGCCAGGATTCTTGCCAACACCTCCGTCTTCATCAGCGACAATGCTACGCTGAGCCCCTCCATGCGGACCGTCGAAAGCGACCTGGAACTGTTCTATGTCATGGCAAGTATCAACCTTTCGCAAAGCAAATACAGCGCCCGGCAGCAAGGTAAGCACCATGTGCAGACCTGGCGTTTCAGCGAGGGTAACATCAAAGCCATACACCAGATCGAAACCACCATAGCACTTGACACAGTCGTAACGCAACGCTATCTGGAAGACAGAGCCCCTACCCAACAGCGCATCCAAAACAATTTCAAGTTTCGTACCTACGCTGTTTCTACCGCAGATGCACTGATCAAACTCTACTATCTCACGGAGGATGAGCAAGGCTTACTCGAATATAAAATCGATGACCGCCACGTGGAACTTATGTACCCGAAGAAAAAACTGGGACTGAGTGATATCATGCCGAAAGTAAAGGATGAATTGGATCAGTTAGTGGTAGGGTTGAGTAAGGAGTAAACAACAGCGGCCGTTCCCTCACGAGAACGGCCGCTGCCATATTTATCAAAGCTTATACCTTAAAGTGAGGCCAGGCTCTGCTCAATGGCGTGAATCTTGGCTTCGGCATCGGCTTGCTTCTTGCGCTCGTTGGCGATTACCGCTTCCGGGGCACCGCTTACGAAACGCTCGTTGCTCAACTTCTTCACAACTGAGTTGAGGAAGCCTCTGGTGTACTCCAGCTCCTTCTGCAGACGTTCCCGCTCAGCTTCCACGTCAATATTGCCCTCCATTGGGATGAAGAACTCGTCGCCAGCCTCTACGAAGCTGATGGCGCCTTCTACGTTCTCCTGCACGAGCGAAATTTCGTTTATGTTCGCCAGCTTGCGGATGATGCTGATGAAGTCCTCGTAGCCATCCTGGTTCATCACTTTAATGGCCAGATCAAGCGACTTGTTAGGCGATATGTTCTTCGAGTTGCGGATGTTGCGGATAGCAGCCACGATTTTAAGCACGCTCTCCATTTTCTCGTTGAGCTGTTTATCAAACTTGTCCTGCTTCGGCCAGGCAGAAACGATCAGGTATTCCTTCTCTTTACGCTCTTTCAGGTCGTGCCAGATCTCCTCTGTAATAAACGGCATAAACGGATGCAGCACTTTCAGCACCTTCTCCAGGTATACAATGGTTGTATCCAGCGTCTGCTTGTCGATCGGCTGCTGGTAGGCAGGCTTGATCATTTCGAGGTAGCTCGAGCAGAAGTCGTCCCATACCAGTTTGTAAACCGCCAGCAGGGCGTCCGAAATACGGAACTTCGTGAAGTGATCCTCGATCTGTACGAATGCCTCGTTGAAGCGGGAGTCGAACCAAGCCATGGCCGTTTCGTTCGGGCATGGCAGGCTCTCGTCTACTTCCCACCCTTTGATCAAACGGTATGCGTTCCAGATTTTGTTGCTGAAGTTACGTCCCTGCTCCACTAGTTTCTCATCGAACAGCAGGTCATTGCCAGCTGGTGAGCTGAACAACATACCGGCACGTACACCATCAGCGCCGTACTGGTCGATCAGGTCGAGCGGATCTGGCGAGTTGCCTAACTGCTTCGACATCTTACGACCCTGCGTATCACGCACGATACCGGTCAGGTATACATTGCGGAACGGCGGCTCATTGCGGAACTCAAATCCGGCCATGATCATACGGGCTACCCAGAAGAAGAGAATCTCCGGAGCTGTTACCAGATCGTTGGTCGGATAGTAGTAGAGGATGTCCTTGTTATCCGGATCTTTAAATCCGTCGAACACCGAGATTGGCCACAGCCAGGAAGAGAACCAGGTATCCAGCACGTCCTCGTCCTGACGCAGGTCTTCAGCTTGCAGGTTGTCGTTGCCGCTCTGCTTGCGTGCCAGTTCAAGCGCCTCTTCAGCTGAAGTTGCCACTACAAACGAGCCATCCGGCAGGTAGTAAGCAGGGATCTGCTGTCCCCACCACAGTTGACGTGAAATACACCAGTCGTGTACGTTCTCCATCCAGGAGCGGTACATGTTCTTGAACTTCGGCGGGTGCAGACGAATCTCATCATTCATCACAGCATCGAGGGCCGGCTTGGCCATTTTGTCCATTTTGCACCACCACTGCATCGACAAGCGCGGCTCAATTACAGCACCTGTACGCTCAGAAGTCTGCAGTACGCTCGCATACTCTTCTATCTTCACCAGCAAACCAGCTTCCTGCAGGTCCTTTACGATGTTGCGACGGGCCGCGAAACGGTCCTGCCCCACGTATAGCTGCGCCTTTTCGTTCAGCGTACCGTCATCATTCAGGATGTCGATGGTCGGCAGCTGGTGCTTCTGGCCCAGTTCGTAGTCGTTCAGATCATGCGCAGGAGTTACCTTCAAGGCACCCGTACCGAACTCAATCGACACGTACTCATCCAGAATCACCGGAATCTCTTTTCCCAGCAAAGGAATATGCACAGACTTGCCGTGCAGGTGGGTATAGCGCTCGTCATTTGGGTTCACAGCCACGGCCACGTCTGCCATGATCGTTTCAGGACGTGAAGTCGCCACGGTGATATAGGTTGGCTCTGCAGCACCTACTACTTCATAGTTCAGGTGGTACATCTTGGCCATGGTGTCTTTCGGAACCACCTCTTCGTCAGAAAGAGCGGTTTTACCCTGTGGGTCCCAATTTACCATGCGCACACCGCGGTAGATCTGGCCTTTGCGGTACAGGTCCACAAACACTTCGATTACGGCCGCGCTCATGTCGTCTTCCATTGTGAAGCGGGTACGGTCCCAGTCGCAGGAGGCGCCCAGTTTTTTCAGCTGCTCCAGAATGATGCCGCCGTATTTCTCTTTCCACTCCCAAGCATACTTCAGAAACTCCTCGCGGGTCAGGTCTGCTTTATTAATGCCTTTTTCCTTGAGCATAGCCACCACTTTAGCCTCAGTGGCGATAGATGCGTGGTCAGTGCCCGGTACCCAGCAAGCCTCCTTGCCCTTCATGCGCGCACGACGAATCAGCACATCCTGAATCGTGTTATTGAGCATGTGGCCCATATGTAATACGCCCGTTACGTTTGGCGGCGGAATCACGATGGTGTAAGGTTCCTTTTTCGGGTTAGGTGTAGAACGGAAGAAGCCGCGCTGCATCCAGCTGCTGTACCACTTCTCTTCTACTTCTCTGGGATTATATTTTGTTGAAATCGACATCGTAAACTAGTTTTTTCTGCTATTAGCGCTAAAAGGCAAAATTAGCGATTTTACGTTAATTGTTGATTGCTAATTGTGGATTGTTGTGTGCTATACCTGATTTTGCCGATTTAAACCTTTTATGACTTTTCGGCCATCGGGATAAATCTAAAAGATTCCTACCACTTCAAGAATCCAGGTTCCTCACGAAAGTTCGCAATGACAGTGATATACTTTAATTCTTATATAACAACATATGAGGCTTTCTCCACACCCTACTCAACCCGGATATCATACCTTGTCAGTAAACCAATCAGACCACTTTGTGAGAACTTTGCCTTCTTGATGTTATTGACTTCGGGATCGATCGTGTAGTTGTAGGCTGTGACCAGATCAGCTTCGTTAAGGTTAGTTCGCTCAAACATGGCACCCGCTAAATCTGCGTTATCAAACCTGGCCTTGGTTAAATTGGCTTGCTCGAATACCGCATTTTTGAGAGAGCAATCGATAAAGTGGGTCTTGGGCATTTTTCGGCGCAGAAAAGAGGTATAGTCCATCAGGCAACTCTCAAAACCAACCGTAAACAGAAACTCCTCGCACTCGTTGAAGTTGATGCCTGTGAGCTTGCACTCTTTGAACGTGACGTTGTTCAGCGTTGAGTTGCTCAGCTTCAGCATGGCCAGGTTACAGCCTATAAACTGGCAGTCAGTAAAGCGATTGTTGGAGAAATCACTGTTAGAGAAATCGCAGTTTTTGAACACACAGTCCTCGAACTCACGCCCTTTGATGGCTTTGCCTGGGTATGTGATTTTTTCGAACGTTTTATCCTGATGTAGTTGCTCTTCCATAGGTATAGCTTGTAAAGATGAAATAAAAAAACCTGCCGTGAAAGACAGGTTTTTTGTGCTGTTGGTGTTGGCTATACCTAGCTGGCCTGGTGCAGCCAGTCTTTTTTCGCCAATAGCTCTTCTTCTGTCTCGCGGTAGTCTGGGTCGTCGACGCAGCAGTCCACCGGGCAGACAGCGGCACACTGAGGTTCCTCGTGGAAGCCCATGCACTCTGTACACTTATCTGATACAATGTAATAGAACTCGTCCGAAATAGGAGGCTGTGCCGCATCGCCGGGGATGATTTCACCACCATCGATCTCTACTTCTTTGAGCTCCGTGCCACCGCCCCAGGTCCATTCCGCTCCGCCTTCGTATATGGCAGTGTTCGGACATTCTGGTTCGCAGGCGCCACAGTTTATACATTCATCAGTGATCATTATCGCCATAATCGTATCTCCTGTATATTTTTAGTACTTTTGTATCGCTTTATTTACCGAACAAAATTAGGAACATTAAGTATCCGTATCAAATAAATTTTAACACAGCGGTTTGCCATGACATTAGAGAACAGAATCGAAGCTTTCGTGAAGTTGGGGAAGCAACTGCAGGATATGACGCCTGATGAGCGCAAGGCCCTGTCTTTTGTTGCACAAGCTAAAAACCCTTGGTTCGACGAGGCCAGCGTTTCTGCCGCTCTTCAGGGTGTAATCACCCTGCTCAATGAGCAATACCTCCGTGAATGGCTTTACCCTTACCACCTCAAACAGGTTACACCGAAAAAGGTTGGCGTCGTCATGGCCGGCAATATTCCGATGGTCGGTTTCCACGATTTTATGTCGGTGCTGCTGAGCGGGCACTTCCTGCTGGCTAAGCTGAGTTCGGATGACGATGTGCTAATGCGCCGCCTCGCCAGCATGCTGGTAGGTATAGAACCTGCTTTTGCCAACCAGTTCGAGTTCGTGGACATGCTCAAGGAAGCTGATGCTATTATTGCGACTGGCTCCGATAATACGGCCCGCTACTTTGAATACTATTTTGCCAAGCGCCCGCACATCATCCGGAAGAACCGCACCAGCATCGGCGTGCTGACAGGCTACGAAGAGACCGAAGAGCTACATGCCCTGGGCAACGATATTTTCCAGTACTATGGGCTGGGCTGCCGCAACGTCTCCAAGGTATACGTACCGGTAGGCTATACCTTCGACAAACTGTACGAAGCTAATGAGCACCATAAAACCATTCTGGACCACCACAAGTACCAGAACAACTACGACTATAACAAGTCGATTTTGTTGGTTAACCGCGTACCGCACTTCGACAACGGTTTCCTATTGATTCAGCCTAGCGAGAACTTGGTATCGCCTATCTCGGTGCTGTTTTACGAGACTTTCACGTCCCTGCCTGACCTGCGCCACAAACTGGCTGCCGTAAAGGATAAAACCCAATGCGTGGTATCTGCCCACGGCTGGTTAGAGGGTTCTATACCGTTCGGTGATGCCCAGTGCCCGATGCCGTGGGATTATGCTGATGGTGTTGATACGATGGCGTTTTTACAGAAGCTGTAGGTATAGCATTAAGCTATTAAAATCGCCTCCTTCCTAGAACCAAAATATTAGTGTGGCATGTTTTGTGGTTATACACCTGCCAACACTAAAATTTTACGACTATGAAGAGGACCGAGAAGAGAGCCAGTCTGATTGAGAAGGAGCGAATCCCGATGCTCCACTTTAGCACTGAGGATGTGCTGAAAGACCCCGATGCCCGTAGCATACGCAACTACGAGGCCAACCGCGCCACTATTTTGGGCAATGCCTATCGCAACAAAGCCATTATTACGTTCTGCACCGAGGATGGCGATGTAAAGAAAGTAGAAACCACCGTTTGGTGCTACGACGATAAGTTTGTGCTTTTGAAATCAGGAACGTTTCTGCCGCTAAAATCCATCCTTAAGATTGAGAACAGCTAATGGTACAAAAACTTACTCACCTGACTTACTGTTATACCTGTAACCCTAGTCCAGCAAAAGCATGACAGCCCGCACACGAAGTTAATACTCCGTTGCGGGCTGTTTAATTGTACTGCTTTTTAGTTATCTTAAATCCTTTCTAGCACCTTCACAATCAGGCTGTCAATCACTTCTTCGGCATTCGTAGCGAACTCCTGCGAAATGCGGTTAGCCACGATGGCGTTGAGCGATAACATTTCGTGGCCCAACAGACGGCCCATGGCATAATAGCCGGCCGTCTCCATTTCGAAGTTGGTGATACGGAAGTCGCATACCTTGAAATCCTGGTAGACCTTCAGCAGGTCAGGATTGCGCAATCCGCCACGCAGCACGCGTCCCTGCGGGGCGTAGAAGCCCGGGCAAGTTAGCGTGTTTCCAGGAATCATATCAAATGCAATTTTCTCGATCAGGCTTTTGGAGCCATTTACGCAGTATGGACGGAAACCCACACCTAATTGCTCCTGCAGCGCTTTGGTAATGCTTTGCTCATTTTCGTCCTGCTCCAGCGGGTAGAATTCCATCAGCGAGTCCAGGCCAATACCATGATGAGACGCCAGGTGACTACCCAGCGGGATATCAGACTGCAACGAACCAGAAGTGCCGATGCGAACGATCTTCAACGAGATCTTCTCCTCATTCGGCTCACGTGACTGAAAATCGATGTTCACCAGTGCATCCAGTTCATTCATCAGAATATCGATGTTATCCGTTCCCATACCTGTCGAGATGACCGTAATACGCTTACCCTTATAGTAACCAGTATGCGTTACAAACTCCCGTTTGGTAATCTGCACCTCTATCTCGTCAAAATACTTACTCACCATAGACACACGATCAGGGTCACCAACCGTAATGATGGTATCTGAAATATGTTCTGGCTGCAGGTTTAGGTGATAAATAGTGCCGTTCTTATTGATGATCAGTTCTGATTCTGGAATTGCCATAGGATTGGTTACGTTAGAAACAAAGAAAAGCGTGGCTGTAGGGCGCACGCTTTTCTGAGCTTTAGAGAATACTTATTTAGATACGATAGAAGTCTTGCGACGGTTGAATCCTTTTAATGGATTGTAGCCATTCAGGTTCTTCTGGTAGTAGCCTGTGCCGTCGTACGGACGCTTTTCCGGGTGCTCTCTGCACTCCGTGGAGCAGGCGCCTTCCAGTTCCCAGCCACACTTTTCGCAGATCGGCACGTGCAGGTTGCACACTGGGTTAGCGCAGTTCACCATGCGGTCTTCTACAGTACCACATACGTGGCATTTGGAGATCACCGTAGGGTTCACAGAGTTCACATCCACCGCTACACGGTTGTCGAACACATAGCATTTGCCCTCAAAATCTTCACCGCCGGCCTCTTTGCCGTACTTGATGATACCGCCATGCAGTTGGTATACATCTTCAAAACCTTGCTCCAGTAAGAAGGCACTGGCTTTTTCGCACTTGATGCCGCCTGTGCAGTAGGTCAGGATTTTCTTGCCTTTCAACTCTTCTTTCAAGGCATCGATCTTCTCCGGAAACTCACGGAAGTTCTCGATATCCAGGGTAACGGCGTTTTTGAAACGGCCCACGCTGTACTCGTAATCCGAGCGCATGTCCATCACTACCACGTCGTCGCGGTCTTTCATCTCCTTGAACTCTTTTGGCTCCAAGTGTATACCTGTGCGCACGTTCGGGTCGATGTGTAACAGACCAGAGTGCACGATCTCAGCTTTGGTGCGCACGTGCAACTTGGCAAATGCGTGCTTGTCTGACTCGTCTACCTTAAAGTCCACCTTAGCGAAGCGTGGGTCGGCTTTCACGATCTCCATATACTTGTCGCAGTCTTCTTTCAGACCAGACACGGTGCCGTTGAGGCCCTCTTTGGAAATGATGATACGGCCGAGCAGATTCAGCTCCAGGCAAAGTAAATGGTGCTCCTCCCGGAACCCCTCAGGATCTGCTATCGGTGTGTAGCAGTAGTACAGTAGTATGCTGTATGGCTTGTTCATAACTGCTTAGTTTCAGCTAAGTGTTAAAATTGATTATTTATTGTCTGAATCTTTATATAGGACCCCTACCCCAAGGATTTTCAGGAAAGATTAACAGGATTATACTTCCCAATTACTCCATCACGAATTCACTCATTCAAAGATTTAAAAGCAAAGGTAAAACCTGCTGCTATACCTAAAAATGACCTATGTCAGTTTTGCAACAGCAGATGCCGGCAAAAAAGTTTACTTAACCGGCGCAGCTGGGTTGCCGAACACGGTGGCTTTGGCAGGCACGTTGGCTACTACTACAGAACCCGCACCTACACGGGCATTCTTGCCGATTTTCACACCTGACACGATCACCGCGCCTGTACCAATGAAGGCACCGTCTTCTATTATTACTTCAGAGTTAATCACTGCACCTGCACCGATTTGCACATTGTCACCGATCTCGGCTTTGGTATCAACCAGCGCACGCGACTCGATCACATTGTAGTTGCCTACTTTGGCATTGTTATTCACGATGGCTCCAGCCCCGATCATGTTGCCATGGCCCAGCCAGGCAAATTCTGATACTGCGCTGAATTTATGGATGGCGTTGACAGGTACTACCTTGTACTCATCTTTGAGCATTTTGATGAGACCTTTGCGGGCGGCGGAATCCTCTACGGCCACAAACACGTCGCATTTTTTGCCGATCAGTTTCAGGAACTCGCTGTCTTCTGTGCTGCTCATCACCGACACGTTATTGAGTTCCTGCTGCTGCAGGTCCTTGCTGTCGTCGAGGAAGCAATACACGACCACATTGTTGCTGTTGAATATATCGAGAGCTGCCGTACCCAGTTTTTGGGCACCAAGTATAATTACCGGATTTTGCATAGCCTATTTCAAATAAGGTGCAAAGGTACGAAGATTAGTGCTAATCTGCAGCGATTTGTGCAGGCTCGTCTTCTTCATGCTGCGGCTGACGAACAGGCAGCAGGTAGCGGAGCAGCTCGCTATTGGTTTTACAGAGCAGCAGCAGGTATACAACAAAGGGCAGCACGACTACTCTATACCTGTTGAGTGTGCCCAGATTCGGCATACTGTACGCCAGCAATACGCCCATCACAAATACATAAACGAGCACCGCCGTGAGCAGGTAGCCATAGCGCCACTTTACACGTCCCGACTCAAACAGGTCGCGCAGGAAGCCGAAGGCCAGCACTAGCAACAGGGTATTTTCCAGAGCCGCTGCAAAGGTGCGCACATTGTACACCTCCCAGATAAAAGGTCGGAACAGCATCCCGATAAATGCCAATTGTGAGTGCAGCGCAAAACTCAGGTAGGTCGGCTCCAGGAAAGGAAAGTCGATGCGGGGTTTGCCCTGCGAGGCCAGCAAACTGACCTGGTAATTTCCATAAACCACATCCGGCAGGCCTTCCAGGTTCAGATTCGGATTCAGCTGCGTACCCAGCCAGGCTATACCTGAGAATAGCACCAGCAACGCAAGACCTTTCAGCAGCCAGTGGATATGCGCCAGTTTTGGGCTATAAAAAATCAGCTTTAAGAGTAAAGCTAAAGCCACCGTCAACGCAAGGGCCACCGCCACAAAGTATTTCACAAGCCAGATCAGGTATAAGCCCAGCGCCGCCAGCAACAGGTATAGCACGGGCTTGCGCTCCAGCTTCCCGAACAGCAGGTATAGCGTGCTGCCCAGCAGCAGCCCCATCCCACCCATCAACACGCTTTCTTTCAGCACCCCTGACGACCAGTACACGACCGAAGGGAAAACCAGAAAAGCCACTACGGCAGGTATAGCTGTTGTTGAAAAATACCGGGCCAGCGCATTTACAAAAAACCACAACCCGGCAAAACTGAACAGAGACAGGTAGATCGAACTGAGATAGTAATTGTCATTGGTCAGCAGCATGGGCACGCTAAGCAGCCGGGGCATGTTCCAGGCGCTTTCATAGAACGGCTTTTGCAGCCCCTGTAGCGGTGTGCCACTTGGGTCATTAAAGAAGAGATAATGCAGATAACTGCCTACCCCTTGCTCATGCGCCAGGTCAGTCATCATAAGGGCACGCTTGTAATAGAGCTGCGTATCGCCTTTGTCGAATACATAAAAACTCAATACCCCAATCAGCAGTCCGCAGGCAAGCTTGAGTAGCAGCGTCGGGAAAAAGTATGGACGCAATCCGGTGTTCCAGTTCTGTTTCCAGAGCCACCAAACTAGCCCAGCCAGCACCAGCAGGTTCAGGCCGTAAATCAGTATACTCACGTAGTTGGTAGATTTTGCTTCATAATCTTGTTGCCAATGGCGCAGCGCAGGCAGTTGACTGGCTGGCAGTAGCGTTTGTAGAGTCCGAGGGCAGCCTGGTTATCAGCGGCGGAAGCAGCTTTCCAGCCCAGCTCCTCATACTGCCGTGTGATACGGTTGCTGGCTTCTTTCACCTTTTCAAGTAAGTCCACGGCCTTGTCGAGGTGCTCCAACTGGTCGGTATACATGGCATAGGCTGCTAACAAGGGTGCTGCCACATTGATGGTCAAATTCTGCGCACTCGATTTGCCCAGCTGCACCTGCACCGCCTTCGACTCTGCCCCAAAGGTATAATGTTTTTGCCAATAAGCTGATACCGGCGCCTGCCACAGTGCATCGTAGTTCCTGACGCCCTCGGTTCGGATGATCGTGGAAAACAGACTTTTGTATTTATGAAGCAGTGCAGCGAGTTGCGCCAATCGCACGGTCGGGAAATTGGCAGGCCGCATGCGCAGGAAGTTCCAGTGGTGCCGCTGCATCGCCTGCTCATGCAGGTTATACTTACGGCTCAGGTAGGTATGTTCTTTGGCAAGTTTGGTGCTGTATTCGTATGTTGGTTCCTCCAAAAAACCAGCTTGCCCGAACAGCAGTGCCTCCAGTTGGAACAAGTCGTGCTGATGCTTGCGCACCACCTGCATCGGCAGTGCCCGGGCCAGCCGCTCAAAAGGATCCTGATTGATCTTAAAGCCAAAGGCCTTGCACAGCACCTGAAAAGCGGTGGCTTCCCAGTCATTGCCAAGCTGATGGTATACCTGCAGCACCTCCTCCCCTTTTAGCTCCAGTCGCTCTGTAAGGGCACGCCCCAGCATCATGGTTTTGGTGATGTCAGGCACCTGTGGCCAAAAGCCGGCGCAAGGTATAGCAAAGGGTGCCCGCCGCAGTTGCTCATAGGTTTGCAGCAGGGCAGTATTTACGCGGTCTTTCAGTTCGAGCGTAGGTATAAAAGTGCCATCAGTACGTTTTACCGCCTCGTCAGCTTCCCATACCACATGCAGCACCACCTGGTTATACTTGAAGTCGAGTTGGTGCTGGTGCCGTCGCCAGTCGGAGCCACGCAGGTGAATCTCCACACTCCCCGACCACTCCACCTCTCCTACTCTAATGATGGCCTCTTTGAAATCCGGCCCTGCATCCGTGTTGTACATTCCCACCCGCAGCACCTGCACTGGCTCCCCCTCCACCGTGTATAAATCCGTTTTTCCGAAATACTGATGTTGCCAGATGTAGTGCAGGAACTCTTCTTTCATGTGTCTTGGTTGTGAGTTGGGAATAGTTTACGAGTGAAGAGTTTGGGAGTTAACTCCTAAACTTTCCTATCTTTGCCCCCTTAAAATTAAACGATTATGATTTCAGTTGACGCGGTGAGCGTGGAGTTCAATGGTGCGGCCCTTTTCAGCAATGTTTCTTTCAACATCAACGAAAACGACCGCATCGCCCTGATGGGAAAAAACGGTGCAGGCAAATCTACGCTGCTCAAAATTATAGCGGGCGCCAGCAAGCCCACCCGTGGCAAGGTGTCGGCGCCGAAGGATGCCGTAATCGCCTACTTGCCGCAGCACCTGCTCACCGATGACAACTGTACCGTGTTCGAAGAAGCGTCTAAGGCATTCGCCAAAGTGCTCGACATGAAAAAGCAGATGGACGAGCTCAACGCACAACTGGAAACCCGCACCGACTACGACTCCGATGAGTATTACAAGATCATCGAGCAGGTATCGGAGCTAGGTGAAAAGTACTATTCCATCGAGGAGATTAACTTCGACGCCGAGGTAGAGCAAACACTAAAAGGCTTGGGCTTCTCCCGCGAAGACTTCACGCGTTCTACCAACGAGTTCAGCGGCGGCTGGCGCATGCGTATCGAGCTGGCCAAGATCCTGCTTCAAAAGCCAGACCTGATCCTGCTGGACGAACCGACCAACCACCTCGACATTGAGTCCATCCAGTGGCTCGAGGATTTCCTGGTAAACAATGCCAAGGCTGTAATCGTGATCTCACACGACAAGACCTTCGTGGACAACATCACCAACCGCACCATCGAAGTGACGATGGGCCGCATCTACGATTATAAAGTTACCTACAGCCAATACCTACAACTGCGCAAAGAGCGCCGCGAGCAACAACAGAAGCAATTCGACGACCAGCAGAAAGAGATTGCCGATATCCAAACTTTCATTGATCGCTTCAAGGGTACTTATTCTAAGACACTGCAGGTACAGTCGCGCGTGAAGATGCTCGAGAAGATGGAGATTGTGGAAGTAGACGAAGTGGACACCTCTGCTTTGAATGTTAAATTCCCGCCGGCACCGCGCTCTGGAAATTACCCTGTTATTGTGGAGGAACTGACCAAAAAGTACGGTGACCATACCGTATTCAAAGACGCTTCCATGACCATCAACCGTGGTGAGAAAGTGGCATTTGTGGGCAAGAACGGTGAGGGTAAGTCGACGATGGTGAAAGCCATTATGGGTGAGATCGATTTTGAAGGCAAGCTGCAACTAGGTCATAACTGCATGATCGGTTACTTTGCCCAAAATCAGGCTGCCCTGCTCGATGGCGAACTGACCATTTTCCAAACCATCGACGAGATTGCCGTAGGCGATGCCCGTACCCGTGTGAAGGACCTCTTGGGTGCCTTCATGTTCAGCGGCGACACCATCGAGAAGAAGGTGAAAGTGCTGTCAGGTGGCGAGAAAACGCGATTAGCAATGATCAAGCTGTTGTTACAGCCGGTAAATCTGCTCATCCTTGACGAACCGACCAACCACCTCGACATCAAGACCAAAGACATTCTGAAAGACGCGCTCAAGGCTTTCGAAGGTACCATCATTCTGGTATCGCACGACCGTGACTTCCTCGACGGATTGGCAGATAAAGTATTTGAGTTTGGCAACAAGCGTGTGCGTGAGCACTTCGAAGACATCAATGGCTTCCTAAGAAATAAGAAAATGGAGAACTTGCGGGAGATAGAACGCACCGTAGCAAAATAACAAAAGGCCCCTGTGATGGGGCCTTTTTTATTAGTAGCTATACCTGAAGCATTTAAAGATACAGCTCAGAAAGACATGGATTGCTATCTTGTAACAGCAGCCTGGATGTAAGGTCTAGTACAGGCGCTTCTCGTAGCTTTCTTTAAGTACCGTTTTGATGTGCTCTTCGCTATAGTCAGGCTTTTTAATATGATCTGCCAGGATAGCGGCAGGACGGGGCAGGGTTTCCTGCGCAGGCCACTGCTCGGGCTGCCAAAGACTTGACCGCTTAAATGCTTTTGCGCAATGGATGTAGCATTCCTCTACCTCCACCCCTATACCTACAACGGGCACTTTGCCTTGCGCCGCAAGTTGCGTCAGGATGATTTCGTCTTTAATGATACAAGCCTTGCCATTTACACGAAGCGTTTCTTCCAGACCCGGAATAATGAAGATCAGGCCAACCTTTGGGTTCTCCAGAATATTCCGAAGCGTGTCGCATCGTTTGTTGCCGGGCCGCTCAGGTATAACCAGTCGCTTCTCGTCCAAGGCCAGCACAAAGCCAGCCGCATCACCCCTAGGAGACACATCGCAGTTACCTGCTGCGTCACTTGTACTTACAAACAGCATAGATGCCTTCGATATAAAGTCACGGCAATGTGAATCTAAGTAGTCTATCGACTTGTTGTTGACCAAATCGCTCGGTGTACCCAGCAAAGCCTGTAAATCTTCTACCGTACTGATGATCTCTGAAAACTGATTGCTCATGCTATTGTCTTCTTATCTATACCTACCACAATATAAAACATAAACGCCATACCTGGATGCTTAGCTTTGGTATGGCGTTTATGTTATTTCAAAAGAACTTAATTCTGTATCTCTACAAATGCGTTACATACTGATCTAAGTACTGCTCCATCTCCTTCTGCACTTCCAAAGCTGCTTCTCGGGCACGGTCAGCAAAATCGCGACCGGAGGAAGCGTAGATGATGGCGCGGGACGAGTTTACCAAAAGGCCGCACTGCTGGTTCATGCCAAGTCGGGAGATTTCTTCGAGGCTACCGCCTTGTGCGCCAACTCCCGGCACCAGCAAAAAGTGATTTGGTACGATGGCACGCACCCGTTCAATATACTCGCCTTGCGTGGCACCCACGACGTACATCATTTGTCCTACGCTGGCCCAGTTGGCACTTTCACGCAGGACCTGCTCAAAGAGGTACTCTTCGTTACCATCCGACAATTTGAGCATCTGAAAATCCTTACTGCCCGGGTTAGACGTGAGTGCCAGCAAAATCACCCAGCGGCCCGGCTGCACCAGAAATGGCTTCACAGAATCGGAGCCCATGTAAGGTGCCACGGTCACAGCATTGAAGTTCATCGTCTCAAAAAAGGCCCTGGCGTAAAGCTCCGAGGTATTGCCAATGTCGCCACGCTTGGCGTCCGCTATCGTGAAGATCTCTTCCGGTATCACTTCCAGCGTTTTCTCCAGGCTTACCCAACCCTTCGGACCCTGCGCTTCATAAAAGGCGATATTCGGCTTATAGGCTACACACAGGTCAGCAGTGGCTTCCACGATCTGGCGGTTAAACTCAAATACCGGGTCTTCGTGGTCGAGCAGGTGCTCGGGCAAACGTTTGGGATCGGTGTCGAGACCAATGCACAGGTATGATTTTTTCTGGAGGATCTGCTCAAACAGCTTTTCTCTGGTCATGATAGGTATAGGAGCTAAAGTTCAGGTATAGCAAAGCTAGTTTATTTAAGGGCAGCTACAAATTTTTTATACCTGCACAGGCCACTAATTGATACTGTTACGCTAGATCTGTTAGGTCTTGCAACCTTATCCGCACAAAAGGAATCGAAATAGTAAGTAGCACCTTAAACCAAAAAACTATGATACGACACCTGTGCACCCTCGCCTTTATTCTTCTGATTGCCACCGGATGCTCCAAAGAAGATTCCGAACCTCCGGCACAAGAGCGCCCTGCTCCCATTGTTCGCGTAGAAGCCCCTGCAACTGCACAAGTAGGTGAAACCGTGACAGTGGATGTTCACTTTCAGGTTAGCGGAGGTTGTGGTCAGTTCGGCTCGTTTAATGTCAGCTCTTCTGGCAAGGAGACGGTCATAAGGGTGGTGGCGAAGTATCAAGGGAACGTTTGCACCGATGATCTGCCGATCCGTACGGCTCCCTATACCTTCCGACCGACAGAGGCAGGCATCTATACCTTGAAATTCCGTTCCACTCCTCAAGTGGGGTTTATTGTTGCAACGATAGACGTCGGGGACTTTTAAATTTATGATACAAAAAAAGAGCTGCCCTAATAGAGCAACTCTTTTCTTTTATCATAAATCGGTTGGGTTATCGTAAGTCTACCACCTGCACGCCTTTGTATTTGGCCTTGTTAAAGCTGAAGGCGTCAGAAGCCAGCTCAGGGTTTGCCTGGAAGTTTTTGATGGTATAGGTATAGCGATTGCCGTTATTACGGAACATCTGCCAGCTCTTCAGCGACTTGTCTTTCTGGTTGATGTGCAGGCGCACCTTAAAGATCGGATTGCTACGGTCCTCAGGAGCCAGCTCAATCACGTCATAAGTGTCAGCACCCTGCTTTTCGGTACCAGCATAGGCATACTTGTAGCCTTTCTTATACATGTCGAAAATCTTGCTCGGCGCCATGGCCTCTGCTTCCGCGTCGGTTTCTGTGATGGTCACTTCGTTTACCTCTTTCAGGTAAGTCCACATCAGTTTACCATCGCTGATAATCTCCTGTCCGCTCACGGCTAGTCTGTATTTCGGACCGCTTACCAAAATATCTCCTTCCATCGTTTCTTTTACCTTGGCAGAAGGGTTCTCCAGTGTCTGTGCAAAAGTAGCTTTGAAAGCTTTCATACTTCTGTACTTCTGGCTCATCTGGTCCAGTATCTTGCCTGCCTTCGGGTCCTGCTGCGCATTCGCCAGGTTCACAAACATAAATACTGCCAGCAAAAGGGATAATACTCTTTTCATGATGTTATTTGAGTGTCGTGTTTTATTCTTTCCTACAGCGTATTCAATAACTGTTCCAAACTGTACTCGTCCGGAATTAAAACTTCACGGGCCTTACTTCCTTCAAAGGGCCCCACTATACCTGCAGCCTCTAACTGATCGATCAGGCGGCCGGCACGGTTATAACCCAACTTAAGGCGACGCTGTAAAAGCGAAGTGCTGCCCTGCTGGTGCTGTACGATAATGCGGGCGGCTTCCTCAAACATTGGATCCTTGGAGCTTGAGTCGAAGTCTGCTTTTTCGGAGCCGCTCTCGTCACCCACAAACTCCGGCAACAGGTAGGCATCGTTATACCCCTGTTGCTCGCCAATGAAGTCGCAAATACGATCCACTTCCGGCGTGTCTACAAAGGCGCACTGAATACGAATCATATCTGAACCAATCGAGAAGAGCATGTCACCCTGACCGATCAATTGGTCAGCGCCACCTGCATCCAGAATGGTGCGGGAGTCGATTTTGGAGGTTACTTTAAAAGAGATACGCGCCGGGAAGTTTGCTTTGATGATACCCGTGATAACGTTCACCGACGGTCGCTGTGTGGCTACTACCAGGTGTATACCAATGGCTCGGGCCAGCTGCGCCAGACGGGCAATTGGCGTTTCCACCTCTTTGCCGGCTGTCATCATCAAGTCTGCCAACTCGTCTATTACCAGCACAATATAGGGCATAAACTTGTGTCCCTTTTTCGGGTTTAGCTTACGCTCCACAAACTTCTTGTTATACTCTTTCAGGTTACGGCAGCCAGCATCTTTCAGCAAGTCATAGCGCATGTCCATCTCCATACAGAGCGAGTTGAGCGTGTTCACCACCTTTTTGGTGTCGGTGATGATCGCCTCCTCTGTGTCCGGCAGCTTGGCCAGGAAGTGACGCTCTATCTTATTGAACAGCGAGAGTTCCACCTTTTTCGGATCGACCAGCACGAACTTGAGCTGCGAAGGGTGGCGCTTGTACAGGAGCGAGGTCAGAATAGCGTTCAGACCAACTGACTTACCCTGACCAGTAGCACCTGCCATCAGCAAGTGCGGCATTTTGGCCAGGTCGGTGATGAACACTTCGTTGGTAATGGTCTTACCAAAGGCGATTGGCAGGTCCATCTCGCTCTTCATAAACTTCTCCGTCGACAGAATCGACTTGATCGACACCATCTCCTTCTTCGTATTCGGCACCTCTATACCGATGGTACCTTTGCCAGGTATAGGCGCGATAATTCGTATACCCAAAGCCGCTAAGCTCAGGGCGATATCATCTTCCAGGTTCTTGATCTTAGAGATACGCACCCCGGCATCCGGCACGATTTCATAAAGTGTCACCGTCGGGCCGATGGTCGCTTTGATGCTGGCTATACCTATATTATAGTGGCCAAGTGTGGCCACGATCTTGTCTTTGTTAGCTTCAAGTTCCTCCTTGGTTACCTGAATCTTGCTGCTGCCATAGTCATTGAGCAGGTCGACAGTCGGGTACTGGTAGCGGGCCAGATCCAGTGTCGGGTCGTAGTTTTCGGTGGCCAGCACGTCGGCTGCTTCTTCTTCCGGTGTCTTTTCGATTTGCAGATCTAGGTCATCTTCTTCACCCTCGGCCGTATCAAACTCAGCCTCTGCTAATTCTTCTTCAAATTCAGTTTCAATATCGAGCTCCAGCGTAGGCGTTGGTGCAGGTGCAGCAGGCTTTGGGGGCTCTGGCTTGAGCGAACTCAGCTCCATCTCCAAGGCACGGTTGATCGCTTCTTCCTCATCTTCATCGAATTCAATCTCCTCTTCTTCCTCGGCATCCAAAGAAGCAGTCGGGTCGGCGTTGTGGTTGATGTTACGGGCATAACCGTGCACCACATCGCGCAGCGACGAAGCACTTCCTCTGTCAATTGCCACTTCACCCTCTTCGTCCTCAGTTGCTGGTTTGCTCCAGTTGATGCTCGTGATATTGAAGAAGAAGACCAGGAAAATCAATAACAGGAAGCCGAGCAGCAAACCACTACCCCAGCCGATCAGGCTACTCAGCCAAATGGCCGTTTCTATACCTATACCTCCGCCCATGAAGCCGTATTCACTTACCGTACCCGTTGTGAGCACGATATACCCCAAAGTCAGGCTCAGCCATAGCATACTGAACGTACAAAGCCCGAGCACATACGACATAGAAACAGTTTTCCAGCGGAACACAATGCGGCTGCCAGCGAAGAAGGAGATCGGTATCAGGAAAAAGGCTCCTATACCTAATAAGTCATAAATAAAATAGTGGGAAACCCAGGCACCGAACAGGCCCAGCCAGTTCTCAGCCTCCTGCCCTGACTCTTTCAGCCCCGTGCCTTGTACAGACTGCACCACACTCTGGTCGGCGGCCCCTGTGAACAGGTAAGACACAAACGCGATGGTCATAAAAAAGGAGATCAGCAGTAATGAGAAGCCAATGAACAGCTTGAAGCGGCGATCAGACAAAAAAGCGGGCGCTTTCAGGTTCAGCCTGAAAGACGGCATCTTAAAAAATGGTTTTTTAGCTTTCTTCTGCTTGGGCTTTTCACTGGTAGAGGCGCTGCCGCGTGGTTCATTACGTCCACGCACCTCATTTCTCGCCCTTCCCGTGCTCACTGCATCGTTTCTGTAAGTGTTCTTTGCCATACCCTTCGACTAATTAAGATTTCAAATTTACATTTTTTCGGCACACGCCGCTCAGCAAATCCGAAGGCTTTTCAGGAAATGTGCTAAAAAATTGAAATAGACTTGGCTTCGACTTTCTCAACTGTCTGAATCTTCACATAGGGGCCCTACCCCCAAGGATTCACAGGATTTAAGGATAAACAGGATTTTCACAGGTGTCGGGGCAAATCACCTCTAGTTCCTCCTTGGCAAAGGTGTGGGAGCTTTCTGCCACTGCCCCTCCACAGGTATAAGCTTTGTTACACCTCTTACAGTCCACTGGCACGCATTGAAAAGGTAACTTACCACTTAAGCTATGAAACAGGCTCACCTGAGCCAGGTGCACCAATGACGATTTTTTGTTTGAGTGGTCAGCGAGTTCAAAATCGTCTTGATTTTTTTGCTTACTGGGAGTAGGGCCCCTCGATTTTTTCATCAAGGAAAAAAGTAAGTGCCCGCCGCACAGGCGAAGCTATAAAACAATCCAATTTGCTATACCTACAGCCACTGCTACACCAGCAAAGGCTCCTCTACTCCCTCGGTAGGACGATTTATTTCAACAACCTCTTATTAATATTAGCAACCAGCGCCGGTCCTTCATAAATAAAACCGGTATATAGCTGCACCAGGTCAGCACCGGCCTCTAACTTCTCCACAGCATCCTCTGCCGTCATAATACCGCCCACGCCGATAATTTTGATTTCCGCAGGCAAGTGTTGACGCAGGTAACGAATGATCTCGGTAGCATGTTTTGTAAGCGGTTTGCCACTGAGGCCTCCTGCTCCGATTTCGGTTACGCGGCTTCCAGGGGTGTGCAAGTCTTCGCGGCTGATGGTGGTGTTGGTGGCAATAATACCACTCAGCTTGGCAGCCACGGCAATCTCGATTATATCATTTAACTGAGCCTCGTTCAGGTCTGGGGCAATCTTCAAAAGCAGGGGTTTGGCCTTTGGCATGGAATTGTTTAGCTCTTGCAGGGCCATCAGCAGTTGCTGCAGCGGCTCTTTTTCCTGCAAGGCACGCAGGTCGGGGGTGTTGGGAGAGCTTACGTTTACGACAAAATAATCGACGACATCATAAAGTGCTTTGAAACAGTACAGGTAGTCGTTGAGCGCCTCCTCGTTTGGTGTTATTTTGTTTTTGCCGATGTTGCCACCCACAATGATGTTGCTTTTGCGCTTTCGTAATCGCTCCACGGCTGCTTCCACGCCTTCGTTGTTAAAGCCCATGCGGTTGATGATGGCCTGATCTTCCGGAAGACGGAAAAGGCGCGGCTTCGGGTTACCCTCCTGTGGTTTTGGGGTGAGTGTCCCGATCTCAATGAAGCCAAATCCAAGCTCCCCAAGCTCATCCACTAACTTAGCATCTTTATCAAAGCCAGCGGCTAATCCAACCGGATTGGGGAATTTCAATCCGAAGAGTTCCCGCTCCAGTCGCTTGTCCTCCACCCGGAACATGCTGCGGCTGATGCTTTTAGTAAAAGGAAGGCCAAATGCCGTGCGTAAGGCATCGGTAGTAAGGTAGTGAACTTTCTCGGGATCTAATTTGAAAAGTAGCGGACGAAGGAGGCTCTTATACACGGCAGCGGTTTTTGGGTTTGGTTAGCTGCCCGCAAAGATAAATACTAAGAGGCAGACCTCACAGTGTTTCTGACATCTGTGAGGTCTGCCTCTTAGAAACAGAAAGCTGAAAAATTATTTATCCGCCGTCCACTGCTCAAAGTTGGGGAAGTATTTGGCCTTCCAGAAGGTATAGCGCGGAATGATGGCCGTGTTAAGTCGGCGTTTGAAATCGGTGAAGTTCTTCTTTTCGGCTGGTGACCACAGCACCTCGCTCAAGGCGGTCATGCGCGGGAAAACCATGTACTCTACTTTGGCTTCGCTGCCGATGTACTCCGTCCATAAGTTGGCCTGCGCCCCGATAATATAGTGGTCCAGTTTGCGCTCGCGCAATGCCGCAGGTATAGGTTCAAAATTATACACAGCATCGAGCGGGTTGTAGCCGTGTATGGCCAAGCTGTCGTTAGGGTCTTTGGACTGGTAGTGGTCGAAGTATAGCGGCTTGCCTGGCGCCATGATCACCTGGTGGCCACGGGTAGCGGCAGTTATCCCCTCTTTCTCTCCTCCCCAGTTCATGATCAGTGTCGATGTGCTCAGGTCACCTTCCAGAATCTCGTGCCACCCGATCACTTTCTTGCCTTTGGCAGCCAGATAACCTGCCACCTGCTCTACAAAATAAGTCTGCAGTCCTTTCTCGTCTTTCAGGTTGTGGTCTTTGATGAATTGCTGCGAAACCGGATCAGCTTTCCACCATTTTTTACTGGTCTCGTCGCCGCCCAGATGGAAGTATTCATATGGGAACAGGTCGGCTACTTCCTTAAACACCGTCTCCAGAAATTGGAACGTTGCCGGATTCGGCTGCAACACATTGTTCTGGCGGTTATACATGCCCCAGGTAGTAGCTACATTCCAGGTAGTGTCAGGGCGGGTGCTCAGTTCGGGGTAAGCCGCAATGGTAGCGCGGCTGTGGCCAGGTATATCGATTTCAGGTATAATGTTGATGCCGCGCACCGAAGCATAGTTAATTACTTCCAGTATTTCGTCTTTGGTATAATAGCCGCCGTAACGGGTGCCGTCATACCTGGCCGGTTCGTCTTTGAAGTGCCCGATCAGGGTTTCCTTTCGCCAAGAGCTGATCGTGTTCAGTTTCGGGTAAGACTCGATCTCGATGCGCCAGCCCTGATCGTCGGTCAGGTGCCAGTGAAAGGTGTTGAACTTATGGAAAGCCAGGTAGTCGATGTACTTCTTGATGAACTCCACGGGGAACATGTGCCGCACCACGTCCAGGTGCATGCCGCGGTAAGAAAAGCGAGGATAGTCTTTGATATGCACATCCGGGATCTTCACTTCCCTTACCTGCTTCAGCGGGAACAGTTGCAGCAATGTCTGAATGCCATATACCATACCGCCTGTGTCCTTGGCGCGTATGGTCACGTCCTTACCTGACACGGTCAAGGTATACATCTCGGCTTTGTCGATGGTCTTGTTGTCGAAAACCAGTCGGATGTGATGACTGGCTTTGGGCTTATCAGGTGTGTTTGGGTATGCCGGCAGGTTCAGTCCGGTTTGAGCGGACAGCATTTCTTTCAGAAAATCAGCTTGCGCTCCGAACTGCTTGTCAAACACGATGTGGGCTTTTCCGTCGATGGTTACATGCCCTCTGGCCTCCTTGATCACCTCCACAGGTCGCGGTGTAATGTCATCCACAGACTGAGCGGTGGTGAGAAAAGGTATAGCTAAAGAAAGCAGGGCAGTGGTGAATATTCGGATGAAAGTAGATCGCATGCGGGTATTTTGAAATTGTGTTGCTTATTGACTTCTGGAAAAACGATTGGTTTAACGGGATTGCCAGGATGCCTTCTACAAATGGCATGGCACTGTAAATTTCACATTTTCTAAGAGTACCGCCCGTCAAGTGTTGATGTCTGGTATATGAATCCAGTGCAGGATCCGGACAGGTCGCATCCTGTCCCTACAGGCTATACCTCCTACTCTCCCAAAATCCCAAACTCCTAAACTTAAATCAGCTTCTCGGGTGATAATCCTTGATCACCTGCTTCAGGTAATCCCTGTCGAGGTGGGTATAGATCTCGGTGGTAGTGATGGACTCATGGCCCAGCATTTCCTGCACGGCACGCAGATCGGCGCCGCCCTCGATCAGGTGCGTGGCGAAGGAGTGGCGGAAGGTATGGGGGCTTACCGTTTTCTGTATACCTGCTTTGGCGGCCAGGTCTTTGATGATCGTGAACACCATCACCCGTGTGAGTTTAGCGCCACGACGGTTCAGAAACACAAAGTCTTCGTGGCCTTTTTTGATAGTCAGATGGCAGCGCACCCCTTCGCGGTATAGTTGGATGTGCTTGAGTGCGTCGCGTCCGATCGGCACCAGTCGCTCTTTGTCGCCTTTACCGGCCACTTTCAGGAAGCCCATATCCTCGTAAAGGTTACTCAGCTTCAGCTCCAGTAACTCCGACACACGCAGTCCGGAGCTGTAAAGCGTCTCCAGCATAGCCCTGTTACGGGTCCCTTCTGGCGTAGAAAGGTCGATGGCGGCCAGCAACTGCTCTATTTCATGGAAGTGCAGCGTATCCGGCAGCTTGCGGCTCAGCTTCGGGGCTTCGATGGTCTCAGTCGGGTCCGCGGTGAGCATGTCTTCCATAATCAGGAACTTGTAGAAAGCCCGTATACCTGACAGTGTGCGTGCCTGCGAATGCGGCGTCATACCTAACTCAGCTACCCACTCCAGAAATTCCCGTAGTATAGGCGGGGTCATCTGCTCTGGCTGCACGTTTATACCTTTGATCTCCAGAAAATCGGTCAGCTTGCGGATATCGCGCAGGTATGCCTCCACGGAGTTACCGGAAAGGGACTTTTCGAGACGCAGGTATTGCTCGAACTGGGTAATGCAGATGGACCACTTCATAAGGTAGAATTTGGGCAAAAGAGGAGCTGACAAAACTTTCTTTTGTCAAAAAAATCAAAGCAAAGATAGTTAATACTTAAATTGCATCCGCTTAATTGAGCTGAAATCACAAAACACCCCTAAACTATGAAAATCCTCATCCTGAACGGCCCAAATCTTAACCTGCTCGGTATTCGCGAGAAGTCTGTCTACGGCTCCGAGTCATTCGAATCATATTTTGAAGAGCTGAAGGAAGCGTTTCCAGCCATGGAGTTATCCTATTTTCAGTCAAACACCGAAGGGGTACTGATCGACAAGCTGCACGAGGTGGGTTTCAGCTACAAAGGCATCGTGTTCAACGGTGGCGCCTATACCCATACCTCCGTGGCCCTCTCTGACGCTATCAAGGCCATCGAAACGCCTGTAATCGAGGTGCACATCTCCAATGTTTATGCCCGCGACGCCTTCCGTCACAAAAGCATGCTGGCTCCTTTCTGCAAAGGAGTAATCACAGGTTTCGGGATGGAGAGCTACCGGCTGGCACTGCAGTACTTCGAGCGCATGAAGCCGAAGCAGATCGGTTTTGGATCCAAAAAATAGCGTGGTAACACTGGGATTCCGTTCACTAAATATTTGCTTTTTACTATAGTAGCAATACTATATTTTTTTATATTACCCTCCATGTTGAATTTCTATCCAGGACCGTCTAAAATATATCCGGAAGTGCGCAACTATCTTATGGATGCGTATGACGAAGGTATATTGGGAGCTCCGCACCGCGGAGAACAGTTTGTACAGCTATCACGCACGGTGGTGGGCTCGCTCAAGCGGCGCCTCAACATTCCGCAGGATTACTCTATTTTTTTTACCTCCTCCGCCACCGAGTGCTGGGAGATCCTGACCCAAAGCCTCACCAAAAAGAAGAGCTTCCACATTTACAATGGTTCTTTTGGGGAGAAATGGTACGAGTATGCCAAAAAGCTACGCCCCAATGCCGAGGGTATTCGCTTCGACATCAACGAGGCCATGCCGGTGGAGGAACTCGACATCAGTGTCGATACTGAGCTGATCTGCTTCACTCAAAATGAAACCTCCAACGGAACACAGGTCACAGCCAGTACCATCCTGAACCTGCACAACCGCTTCCGGGACACGCTCACAGCCGTGGATGCAACTTCCTCGATGGCCGGCCTCAACCTGAAACACATTAAAGCTGATATCTGGTTTGCCTCCGTGCAGAAGTGCTTCGGTCTGCCGCCGGGTCTGGGTATACTTGTTTGCTCGCCGCGTGCCATCTTCCGGGCCAAGCAAATGAACGAGCGCAGCCACTACAACAGCCTAGTGTCGCTCTACGAGAAGATGCTCAACTACCAGACCGTGCACACGCCGAACACGCTCAACATCTACCTGCTCAAGCGTATGCTCGAAGACCGGCCTTTTATCAAACAACTCGACATCGACCTGACGGATCGGGCCAACGAGCTGTACGAGTTCTTCGGACAGTTCACCGACTTTAAACTGCTGATTGAAAACGAAGAAGTGCGCTCTAAAACAGTACTGGTATTGGAGGCGAACGAGCGGTTGGTGGAGGACATCAAGAAACGGGCGCTGCACCACAATATCCGGCTGGGCAACGGCTACGGACCATGGCAGCGCAACACGTTTCGGGTGGCCAACTTCCCGGCCATTGCCAACGAAGAGTACGAAGAGCTAAAGCGCTTTTTCCTGCATTATTACGCCTAAGAATCCTACCTTTGCGGCTTGTTATTAAATTGCGTCAGCGCTTGCAGGTATAGCTATACCCTATTTGCTGGCTTTAACATTTTAACAACCACTCAACCCATGCTTCAGGAGCTGTTCAGTTTTAAGGAAATCGCGTCTGTCACACTTATCCTGTTTGCGGTGATTGACATTCTGGGTTCTATTCCCATCATCATTGACCTGCGCAAACGGGAGGGCAAGATCGAATCAGAAAAAGCGACCATTATTTCAGGTATCCTAATGATCGTGTTTCTGTTCGTGGGGGATGGTATCCTGAAACTGTTCGGCATCGATTTCGAGTCTTTTGCCATGGCGGGTGCCATTATCATTTTCCTGATTGGTTTGGAGATGATCTTGGGCAAAGACCTTTTCCACTCCGACCCGGAAGTAAAAAGTGGTTCCATTGTGCCGCTGGCCTTCCCGCTTATCGTTGGAGCCGGTACCATGACAACCCTGCTCTCGCTGCGTGCTGCTTACTCTCTGCCAAACGTGCTGGTCGGTATAGTCCTGAACCTGATGTTCGTTTACATCGTTCTCAAGGCTTCGGCCTGGCTGGAGCGTAAACTCGGCAAAGCTGGCGCCAACGTGCTCCGCAAAGTTTTTGGCGTTATCCTGCTGGCCATTGCCATTAAGCTGTTCAAAACGAATCTACCTATTTAAATTGAGTGAGTTAGCGATTGAGTGACGGAGTGGTTTATTATTTTTTTCACGACCAATAACTCACTCATTCACACATGCGCTAAATCAAAAACTCACTCAATCGCTAAATCACTCATTCACTCAATTACAATATGATCGAGCTTTTTACAGATGGTGCATCACGAGGAAATCCGGGTCCGGGAGGGTATGGCACTATATTGCGCTGGAAAAACCACGAAAAAGAACTGACTGCCGGTTACCGCAAGACCACCAATAACCGCATGGAGTTGCTCGCCGTGATCGTGGGGCTCGAGGCGATCACCAAGCCTGGTATACCTGTCACGGTCTACTCGGACTCCAAGTATGTGGTAGATGCAGTAGAAAAGCGCTGGGTATTTGGTTGGCAGAAGAAAGGCTTCGCCGGCAAAGCCAACGGTGACCTTTGGGCCCGTTTCCTAAGGGTATATGCCAAACATAACGTAAAATTCGTCTGGATCAGAGGTCATGCAGGCCACCCGGAGAATGAACGCTGCGATGAATTGGCGGTTGCCAGTGCACTGTCACCGAATCTGTTAATTGACGAGGGCTTTGAGTCGGGGCAGTTTAATTCGAAGTGATGAATAATGAATAATTCAAACTTACCCATCCTCACTCTCCATAACTTAGCCAACATTCCTAATTCTTAATTCTCTTGCCTAACACATACTTCCAATTCAAGCAGTTCCGCATCAACCAGGACCAATGTGCTATGAAGGTATGCACAGACTCCTGTGTATTCGGAGCCTATCTGGAGGTGCGTCAAGCGAAGCGGGTACTGGATATCGGAACTGGAACAGGTTTGCTGGCCCTGATGGTGGCGCAACGCTCGGAGGCGGAAGTGGAAGCAGTAGAAATCAATCCGGAGGCGCAGGTGCAGGCTTTGCAGAACTTTGTCGAAAGCCCGTGGGCAGACCGACTGAAACTACACCCGATGCCCTTGCAGGAATTTGCGGAAACCTGTACGCAGCAGTACGACGTCATTCTCTCTAACCCGCCATTTTTTCTGGCATCACTCAAGTCTGACAATGCCGCTAAAAATACAGCTAAGCATACAGGCGATCTGCTTTTTGAAGACATCCTGACTTTTGCACAGAAGCACCTTACTCAGGATGGTAAACTATACTTGCTCCTGCCGCCAGCTGAGGCAAACCACTTTGCAGAACTTGCCCAAACGCATGCCTTATACCTGACCGAAACCATGGAGATTTTTACCCGCATCGGAGGCAAGTGCATTCGCCATGTGCAAACCTATACCTGCAATCCGAAAACGAATACTCTTACTAAGACCTTATACATCCGCAAAGAAGACGGCACGACCTATACTCCTGACTTTTCAGAATTGCTGCGCGATTACTACCTGATCTTCTAAAGATTGCCCAAAGGCCATACCTGCTAGTGAACAACCTTCACTTTTTCGTCTTCCACAAAGTCAATTCCATACCCTTTGAGTTCTTCCAGCACAGGTTCATACAGGTCCGGGTAGATAGGTATAACTACTCCACGGCGGTCGATCTTACCTTGCAGCAGAAGCTTTGCCAGTATACCAACCGGTAATCCCACAGTCTTAGCCATAGCTGTCTGCACGGCATCATCGCCCAACACTACCAGTGAGGAGGTGAGCTCGTGCTGCTCGCCGTTCAGCTCGTACTCAAACAGGTGCTGCATCACGATCATGTCTTTGTCGCCGGGCTCCAGCTTCCATCTGCCTACCAGTATCTTTTCGAGCACCTGTGCCGGTGTGGCAACCTGCATGTCGAGTGGTATATCTTTAAACAGCCCAAGCCACTCCAGCTTTTCCATGATCTCACCTTCGGGCGCGATATCCAGGTAGCGGCACAGGCGTTGCTGCAGCGATTCGCCGGTGGAGGCGGCTGGTGGCAGGAAGGCTTCCAGGTAACTGTGATGCGTCATGCCGCCCACACCTTCCAGATCATAGCTGTCGTCGGTGAGACCCAGTTGCACAAAAACGTCCCAGGCGGCGCAGTAACCAATGCGACGCAGTGTACCACGTAGCATGGTAGGGATATCCTTTAGACCGTAATGCTCCCGATAGCTGAGCGAATCGCGGTTTGCGTAACCGTCGAAATGACCGTAGCCCTCTACAAACAGTTCGTCGGTGCGCTTAAATAATTGGTGGTAAGGTATATACTTGTACTCGCCGTTCTTAATATACTTGGCCGTCCCCTGTCCTGCCAGCACCACGTTGCGTGGGTTCCAGCTAAACTTGTAATTCCAGGGGTTATTATCCGACTCCGGTGCTACCAGTCCGCCCGTATAGGACTTGAATAACGTGATACGACCGCCCATACCCTGCACACGCTGAATGACCGCCATGGCTGACATGTGGTCTATACCCGGGTCAAGGCCTGACTCCATAATTATGGTCAGGTTTTTCTGCTTGGCCTCTTCGTGCAGCTCTCTGAACTCGGGCGAAACGTACGATGCGGTGATCAGGTGCTTCCCCTGCTTCATACACTCCCGTGCCACCTCTATGTGAAAGATCGCTGGTAAAAGCGAGATCACCAGATCGGCCTTGCTTACCTCTGCAGCCCGCTGTGCGTCATCGTGCACATTGAATACGATGGCTTCGGCAAAGTCCAGCTGCACGATTTTGTCCTGCAGATGGTCCACGTTGATGTCGCCGATGGTGATGTGCCAGTTTTCGGAAGTCGCGTGCTGTAACAGGTATTGAATAAGCGAGGAGGCGGAGCGGCCAGCCCCGAGGAGGAGTATTTTTTTCATAGCGATTGTGTCGTTGCGCATGAATTTAGCAATAACCACCTGCAAGGCCAACCTTTCGCATTGTTTTATCAGAATATTCCGTTAAATTTATAGCCCTTTTCTAATTTTTATACCTACAAGGTCTTAAATGGCAAGTGAGCTGAATATAAATATCTGCATCGACGTACTGGACTCGGCAGAAGAATTAACACCACAGGAACGCGAAGCGATGGAGCTGGCCCAACAAGCTGCTAACGACGCCTATGCTCCTTATTCCAACTTTTTGGTAGGCGCCGCCCTGGTACTTGAAGACGGCACCATGTTCAAAGGCAGCAATCAGGAAAACGCCGCCTACCCTTCCGGCCTCTGTGCAGAGCGTACTGCCCTGTTTGCCATGAGTGCCCATCACCCAAACACCAAAATCAGGATGATCGCTGTGACTGCACGCCGACGAAGCGAACAACATTATCTTCCGGCTATGCCCTGTGGCGCCTGTCGCCAGGTAATGGCTGAGTACGAACACAAGCAAGGAGAGCCTATACCTGTGCTCCTGCAGGGACCAGAAGGCAAATTCTACCGCCTCCGCAGCGTAAGCGACCTGCTGCCTTTCCAGTTCAACAAAGAACATTTGTAAGTTATGCACACACACCAGCTGACAGTGCCGCGAACGGCACGCTACTATACCTTGGGAACGCCTTCAGAACAGACGCGCGACCTGTGGGTAGTATGCCATGGCTATGGTCAGCTGGCCCGTTATTTTTTGCGACACTTCGCTGTGCTGGATGATGGGACTACTGTGGTAGTGGCTCCGGAGGGACTCTCCCGCTTTTACCTGGATGGTTTTTCGGGTCGCGTGGGCGCCACCTGGATGACAAAAGAAGATCGTCTTTCTGAGATAGAGGATCAGTCCGCTTACCTCAACCTGCTGTTGCAACAACTTTTGCAACAAGTACCTTCTGATGTACGGGTGCACGTGCTGGGCTTCTCACAGGGCGGTGCTACAGTTTGCCGCTGGCTGGCAACTGAACGAGTGCCTTGCCAGCACCTCGTACTTTGGGCCGCCTCTTTTCCGGAGGATATCGATTTTGAATCGGGCAAAGCGGCTTTTGTAGGTATACCGGTAGATCTGGTGTACGGCACACATGACGAGTTTATCACGTCCGAAAAACTGCAGCATCAGCTGGAAATTATGCAACGCCTCGGCATTTCACCACAAGTCCATACCTTCGAAGGCGGCCATACGATTGCTCCGGAAATACTGGACAGGTTAAAACATTAGAGCAGCAACTACAATTTTACGCTAATCTGTACAAAAATTTATCTGTTTTTGCGCGGCTGAATCGGCTCATAACATCTGCTACATTTTATTTTATAGCAATTATCTGGTACCCACTTTTGGGTATTTTTATTGATGCACAAATTGTTATATATAAATTTACAGAAATTTGATTTAAATTTGTGGGGATAGAACTGCAATCAACCAACTCACTTTATATTTTTTACTTACTTTATTTTAGTCCTATGAGGAGAATTTTCTACTTATCCTTCTTTTTCTGCTTTCTGGCATTCTCTGCTTTCGCACAAAGCAAAATCAATGTTGCCTCTAATTTTCCGGACGCAAAATTCTTTTTGCTAAACGATGCTGACAATACCCGAGTGACTGAACTGGGTGTCGGAAGCATTGAGTTGAAGCTGAATAAAGACTCCCGCAATCGCATTGCCATTGTAAAAGAAGGTTATGAACCTGTGATTCGTGAGTTTCCACGCACCATGAAGTGGGACAAAGTCCAGAAGGTGGATCTCGTAAACCGCCTTGTTGACATCAGTGTGGAGCCTTATGATGCGGAGATCTACATTGACGGTCGCCTGGCTGGTACAAAGCGTATCAACCTGATTGTGGAGAAAGACAAGTTCCTGAACGTTGAGGTGAAGAAACCAGGCTTTGCACCACAAACCAAGGTATACTACAACCAGAAAGACCGTGAAGCTCCTCCTGTTAAAGACTTTTTTGAATTGAAAGACCGCCAGGTGCGCCTGGAAGTGATTCCGGCTGACGCCTCTGTATCACTGAATGGTGTGGTAAGCGGTCGTGGCAATACAGACGTAAGCGTACCATTTGGTACTTGCGTAACAGTGACTGTAACAAAGGACGGATTTGCCGAAGTAGTACAGGTGTTCTGCAATAAGCCATCTACTGACCCGCTTCCTCCGCTTCGCAGCCGTGCCATGCTTGAAGATCGCTTAGTGAAAATCACATCCTCCCCTGCCGATGCCAACATTGAGGTGGCTGGCAAAGTAGTAGGCGTAGGCAAATACGACCTGAAAGTTCCAAAGAACGGCTGCGTAGAAGTGCGCGTGACCAAAGACGGTTTCCTGCGCTATATCAAGAACTACTGCAACCAGGAAAACATGCAGGCTCCGGAGCCAACTGAGTTTGTGGAGCTTGCCGTGGACGAGGCTTATTCCTCATCTATTTCCTCAGACATGGCCAATGTGCGCATTACCATACCTGTAAACAAAACCGTAGACCCTGCTGATGCCTGGAGAATCCTGAGCTCAATTATAACCAAGCGCTTTGATGTGCTCGAAACAGTAGACTACAACACAGGCTATCTGACAAGTGCCTGGCAGGTGCAGAACTTCAACGGTGCCAACATGATCCGCACACGTGTGATCGTGAGCAGCGGCGGTAACTCCAACGACCTGACTTACGTGGTGAAGATCGTAAGCCAGCGTCACGAGCGCGAAAACAACACATCGCGCAACATCAGTGTGAAAGACGATGAGGACTTCAAAGACTGGGGCCGTCTGCTGAAGCGCTATGATGGTCTGATCGAAGAGATCCAGGCGCGACTGCAGTAAGCATTTCCAAATATTGAGATAAGATAAAGCCCCGGCCAATAGGTTGGGGCTTTGTTATTAAAAAGACCTCTCTAAAGTATGAGCATAGAATTTTCAGGTGTACTTAAACGTAAGTTAAAATTTAGTTTTAGCTTTAGTTTATGAACCGTCAGTAGACAATCATACTTGCCGATGCCACAAATAGAGCCCTTCTTCCGATTCGATTGGTTCGCGGCCATCCTCCTGGTGGGCGTGGTGCAGGGCTACTTCATGAGCCTGCTGTTTCTGGCTAAGCGCCCACACCGGCAGCCCTATCATCACCTGCTACTGGCGGCACTGGTCTTCACTTTTGCCAGCATGGTCCTGGAAGTATTTCTGTGCTACAGCGGCCTGATGTTCCGTGTTCTCGACCTGGTTGACTTCTCGGAGCCGGCAAATTTTGCAGTTGGTCCGCTTACCTACCTGCTTTTCCGGAGTCTGAACGGCAACAATTGGACCCGAAAGCAATGGCTGCATTTCCTCCCCTTCGTGGTGTATTTTCTCTACCACATTCTTTTTTACATACAGCCAGAGGAGGTTAAATACAACGCTTATATTGGAGCCTATTTCCCGGAGATGGAGCGTTTGCCAGTCACCATTGAGCTTTTCTGGGACCCGCTGCGCTGGACAAGGTATGTAAACGAGCTGACGATGCTCCACATCCTCCTCTACATCGTGCTTTGCTTTTTACTTTTAAGAAAACAGCGCTCAACCGAGTCTCCTAACCCCTATTTCTATACCTGGGCAAAGTTTCTGCTGTTCTTTTTCGTCGCTACACTGGTACTGATCGTGATCGTGAAGCTAAGCTATGAGCGTGATCTGGGTGACCACTTCCTGGCCATGTTTCTAGTAGTACAGCTCTTCTTTGCCAGCTATAAGATCATCACAGATTCTGCTTTCTTCCAGCCCGTAGTGCAACTGAAGTATGAGAAGTCTGCCTTAAGCGAGGAGGCCAAGCAGGACCTGATCCGGAAATTGAAAGCGGCTGAAGAGGAAAAATTTTACATTCAACCATCGGCCTCCCTCCCGACGCTGGCCAAACAACTGCATACTTCTCCCCACTACCTTTCGCAAAGCCTGAACGAGCGCCTGGGCAAGAGTTTTTTTGAGTATCTGGCTGAGCTCCGCATACAAGAGGCCAGAGCCATACTGGCAGACCCAACTCAGCAGCATCTCAAGGTGGAAGAAGTGGCCGAGCAGGTAGGCTATTTATCAAAATCGGCTTTTAGCAGTGTCTTCAAAAAGCATACGGGCCTGACACCCGGGCAATACCGAAAAAATGCCGTTTCCGGTTCAGTTTAAGTACTTCCCTATAAGTTAGCACCTCGCACTTATCGGCAGATTCTTCTGATTTAACCTTCTTTAGCGATGTTTGCATCAAAACGAAACGCTATGGAAAACCAGATTAAAATCAGACGTTACGAGTTCGACTGGCTGCGGGTACTGGCCTTCTCGCTACTCATCTTTTACCACACCGGCATGTACTTTGTCAGTTGGGACTGGCACGTTAAAAACCCGGTACTCAGCCAAACACTGGAAGTGCCGATGATCTTTATGAGTCAGTGGCGCATGTCGCTTATTTTTCTGGTGTCTGGTGTAGGCGTGTACTTTGCTCTGGGATTCCGGAGTGCCGGCACTTTCGCCAAAGACAGACTTAAGCGCATTCTGCTCCCATTGGTCATAGCTATGCTGCTGGTAGTGCCACCACAGATATACTTTGAGCGGGTAGTACAGGGAACGGCCACAGATTATTTGAGCTTCTATCCCTCTGTGTTCGAGTTTGAGCCATACCCGGAAGGCAACTTTAGCTGGCACCATCTCTGGTACCTGACTTATATTTTCTGCTACAGCCTGCTGCTTTTGCCGCTACTCGTATACCTGCGCCGTGTCAGCATACAGGCAGTCGGTATACCTAACTGGGTATTACTGGCTGTACCCGCGCTGTGGTTGAGTACAGGTGGCATTCTGCTCAACGAACGATTTCCGGCTACGAATGCCCTTATAGATGACTGGGCCAACCACTTTCTCTACATCACGGTTTTCTTAATTGGTTTTATATTGATGAAGTTTCCTCAATTGCAGGAAAAAGTAAGAAAACTGCGCTGGTTCAGCCTGGGCCTCGCGGCCTCAACCCTTACAATCCTGTATACTTTCTACTGGTTTAAAGATATTGATCTGAATGGTATAGAATTATCGCTATACTATGCCCTGAAGCAAAGTAACCGTTGGTTCTGGCTGATGGTCATACTGGGTTTTGCGATGCAGCACCTTAACTTGAAACATAAGTTTCTGGCACAAGCTAATGAGATGGTATACCCGTTCTATATACTGCACCAGACCGTCATTGTGGCATTGGGATATTACCTGCTGCAAGCAGACTGGAGCATCGGTCTCAAGTTTTCAGTTATCAGCTTAAGCACTTTTATCATTTGCTTTCTGCTAATCAAGTATCTGATCATGCCTTTAAATTGGCTCCGACTACCGTTTGGCATGAAGACAATCCAAAGAGAAACACAATATCCTGCAGGCTTGCATGCGGAGAAAATCAAAGAGAAAGAGCAACTCGTAAGCAATTAAATGTGTGTTATCACGAATGAGCATCCTACTGTTAATCCTTTTCCCACATCCCTTCCATCACCACTTCGAGCAGGTGCTGGTCGGGATCTCGGAAGTAGAACGAAAGGTAACCACGCCCCCAGTCATACTCTTGCTCTATTGCTATACCTGCATCCTTAATTTTGCTTTTCCAGCTTTCATATTCTCCCCGGCTTACCTCGAAAGCCAGGTGCAACTGACCAGATCCGAAGTGTGGAGGCAATGTACCACCGAGCTTTGATGCCTCTGGCAGAAAGCAGAGTAATACCGACTCTCCTGCTCTGAAAAATATATGACGGTCTTTCACCTCTCCGATCACAGCCAGCCCCAGCTTTTCAGTATAAAACTGGCGACTGCTCTCCAGATCAGCTACATACAGGCAGGTTTCTTTTATCTTCTTAATTTTCATCGGTTGGCTTTAAAAACAATAATCCGGTTAAAAAACGGGTATTTACAGTTTGTACGCAACCACAGTGCTTTTGCTTTCCGTTATACCATAACGCGCCTACTCTCTAAAAGAAGCCTATGAAGCTTATGTTGAAAATACTCGCCTTTTTTATACCTGTCATGGTCGCCCTTTTTTACTTTTTAGGTCAGCCTTCCGACACAGACACTAATTCCACAGCTACTTCCGGCAAACTGGTCAGGCTGGCCAAACTCCCTTCCCCTATTAATGAAAGCTCTGGCGTCGAATTTATACCTGAGCGGAAAGCTTACATCACACACAATGATGCAGGCAACAAACCCCACCTCTATGTGGTAGATCAGCAAGGCAAATTAGTAGAGACCATCAAACTGAAGCTCCCCAATGTGGATTGGGAAGACCTGGCACGTGACAGCGAAGGGAATATCTACATAGCCGACACAGGCAACAACAATAACAAGCGAAAGGAACTGGCCATCTACAAGCTACAGCTCGACAAGCCTGATCAGATTGAGGCCATTCGCTTCACCTACGAGGACCAGAAGGATTTCCCGCCATCTAAGAAAGACATGAACTACGATGTGGAAGCTATTTTCTGGCAAGGCGGCAGGCTATACCTGGTATCAAAGGACAGAGGTAGAAAACAAACAGCTAAGGTATACGAGCTTCCTGACAGCGGCGGACAGTACAAAGCCAGACTGCTGGGCAGTCACAAGCTTGGTGTGCCTGTGACCGGCGCAGCCAGCAGCGCTGATGGCAGTACCGTGGCACTCGTAAGCGAAGGAGGACTGCACATCTTCCGCAACGTCAGCAATCCAGGTGCCTTTTATGAAGGAGATTATCAGAAAGTGAGCATCAAGGAAGCCGGGCAAACTGAGGCTGTGGCATTTGAAAACGAAAGCACGCTGGTTATTACCAGTGAAGACGGGGGCTTGTTCAGGTATAGCCTTAACTAAGCCGCTATATACTTGTAAAACAAAACGGCCAGCAGTGATGCTGGCCGTTTCGGTATCTTGAATAAAACTTATTTGCGAACTGCTTCTCTTGCTGGCTTCCCGCCAGGTAAGGCAGGTTTCGGGTTACGCCATACTCTGAAAAGTATGAACAGACCGATAATGATCAGCGGGATGCTCAACTGCTGCCCGATGTTCAGCACCATCGTCGCCTCTTTTTCTACCTGTACTTCTTTCAGAAACTCTACCAGGAAGCGGAAAGTGAAAAGGGCAGTTACGAAAATACCGAATAGCAAACCTTTCGGAAGGGCCTCTTTGTATTTCTTCCAGAGCCAGTAGAGAAGCACAAACAGCAGGAATACGCTGAACGACTCGTAAAGCTGCGTAGGGTGGCGTGGTACATGCGAGTATTCGCTCTGACGCACAAAAATAAAGCCCCACGGCAGATCCGTTGGACGACCAAAAATCTCAGAGTTCATCAGGTTACCCAGTCGGATAAGTGCGCCACCTAGCGCCACTACGATCACGATCCGATCCAAAACCCACATGTAATCGAAATTGTGCTTGCGGCTGAATAGCCACAAGGCCAGCAAAATACCGATGGTTGCGCCATGACTGGCCAATCCGCCTTCCCATATCTTCAGGATCTCGATCGGGTTGCTCAGGTAATACTCAGGCTGGTAAAACAGGGTATGGCCCAGGCGTGCACCGACTACGGTGCCAATGATCATGTAAAGGGTGATCACGTCCACATCGCCTTCTGTGCGGCCCTCGGCTACATAGATTTTGGTCAGGATGCGTTGTCCGAACACAAAAGCCAGTGCGAACAGGAGTCCGTACCAGCGCACTTCAAAGGAGCCGATAGAAAAGATGGAAGGACTTACATCCCATGTGATATAGTTCAGAATGCTCATATACAAAGGTATGGTTCTGCCAAAGTTACAATAATTCGCAATGCTAAAAAACCGGCACCAGACAGGTACAGGGATATTTATCCACAGGTATAGCCACAAAAGGAAAAGGCATCATCCCACCCCGGTCTTTCAGGTATAAGATGATGCCTTGTATTGATGTTAATGTTCGACCTATTTCAATTTGCCAAGCTCCTCCCTAAAGCCGCCGCTCAGGATCGGATAGCGCAGCCAGCTGCGAGGGTCCAGGTTGTAGTCGTCAAGGTGGAAGCCTGGGGCGTAGCGCTCACGTTTCCACTGATTGCGTGACCACAAGGTATAGAACTTGTGCACATATCCCTTGATTGATTTTACTGGCGCTACCTTCTCTTTCTCCAGTTGATCGATTACCTGCTGTGGTGACAGACGGTCGTACCAGGCCAGGCGCTCGATCATGTTCAGGATTTCGTATGGCATCAGGTCCTTTTCATCCGTCTGATTCTCAGACGAAGGGCGCAGTTCGGCCGTAGGCTGCAGGTTATTCACATAGTCCAGTCCGAGGTAGCCGAGTTCCTCCTGCATCCAGATCAGGAACTGACGGATAAAAGCTTTGTCTATACCTGCGATTGGGGAGATACTACCGGCCGTGTCGCCATCCATGGTAGCGTAGCCTACCGCGGCTTCGCTTCGGTTGGAGGTTGCCAGTAGCAAGGCGTTTTTAATATTCGCCAGCATCCAGATGGCAGGGGCACGCACCCGTGCCTGTATGTTCTGCAAGGTCACATCATCCTGCTCCCAGGTCAGCTCCCGCTTCAGGGCACCTTCTATTTTTGAGGTATAGCCGCGCACTTCATCATCGATGGTCCAGTCGTAAAACACTGCCCCGACCGACTCCGCCAGTTCCTTGGCACTGGTATAGGTGGCATCAGAGGAATTGACGGTGCCCTGATACGCACAGGTAAGCATACGTCCTACCAGCTCTTTTACTACATGCTCCTGTGGCAGTGATTCAAAATACTCGGCATCCTGCAGCGAGAACATGCGGGCTTTGGTAACAAAACCAGTCACTCCCAGACTGTCAACACCCCGGCGCACCATTTCGGCCACGGCCACCGCACAGCACGACGAGTCAGCACCGCCGCTCAGCGACAGCACAAAGCCCCGACTGCGACTCTTGCGCATGTAGTCAAACAGCGCTAGGCTCAATGCAGCAATCAGTTCGGCATTCTCATCAATGGGTGGCAGGTACTCGATCGTTTCAGTTATTTCCGGGTTAGGCCCGAAGCATACCTCTGCGCATTCCAGGTCCACGTCTTTGAAGCATAGCAGCTCGTTGCGTCGAATCAACTTACCGTTTTGGGCTATGAGCACCTCCCCATCAAAAATCACACGGCCTGACTCGTTCCCGAGCAGGTTAGCGTACAGGTAGGCACATTGATATTTTTGAGAGGCTTCTACTACAAGGCGGTGACGCAGGTCAGTCTTGCTCAGGGCAAAATGACTCGCGCTTGGGTTCAGAATCAGTTGCACACCCTTCGGCATGTGGCGCTCGGCTGGGCGGTTAGTTCGCCAGGCGTCCTCGCATATTTCAAAGGCATATTTCACGCCTTTCTCTTCGTACACGATATCGCCAATCGGGTAGCGCTTTCCTTTCACTTCAAATTCTTCTACCACGTTTGCCGGCCATGGCGTAAACCACCGCGGCTCGTAGTGTATGCCATCGCGGGCCAAAAACTGCTTAGCCGTAAAGCCTAGGATCTCTTTGTTTTTGATAACGCAGGCTGTGTTGAAAACATCCTGCCCGATGATCACATGCACACCCAGGCAAACGGTCATGTTATCGCACCACTCTTTTACCTGGAGCAGCTTTTCGAATGTTTCTTCAGCAAACCAGGGGTGCAGGAACATATCCTCACAGCCGTAACCAGTAATGCAAAGCTCGGGCAGCAGCAGGATATCCACGTTTCGGGTGCTTGCTTCGATAATAGCTGATCGTATATTAAGGAGGTTGGCTTCCCAGTCGAGTGGGGTCTGATTAAGGGCAGCCCCAGCCAGTATCAGTCTAGTTTCTTCCATAGTGTGTTCTCTAACGCAACAATACGGAAGCAAGTTAAGCTTTGGCAGCCAAATAAAGAACCGTTATACTCTGAACAGGTATAGCCTGTGGCCTGTAGAGCCAGTTCAGGTATAGGTATGGCACAGTGCTGGAACAAATATCAGAAGCCCAGAACTGGGAATGATGCGAAGATGGGCAGTTTCTGTTTGAGCAACAGAGTTAAAGTGAAAGCCGGGTTAGAGAAGGAGGGGCTAAAATGATCGCATTAATTGGCTGCCCCGATATTTTCACTGATAGAAACCAGCCTCAGCTGATATTGAGGACTTCCAACGCCTTTTCGGCAGCAGCCTGGTCAGCTTTCTTTTTGGAGAGCCCTACGCCCACGGCTACCGGTTTGTCATTAAGGAAGATCTCGCATGTAAACTCAGTCGTATTGCCCTGGTTTTTGCGGTTGACGATCTCAAACCGGATATCAGCATTCTGGCTTTGCGCCCACTCGATGAGCTTACTCTTGAAGTTGGAGGTAGTGTTGACCAGTTTGTGCAGGTCTACATGTGGTTTAATGAGTTTCCCCAATATAAACTGACGGGTCGTACTATAGCCCTTGTCCAGGTATATGGCGCCTACCAGTGCCTCCAGCGCATTGCCGTGTACTGATTTATGACGTGAAGTCTGCCCACCTGAAGTGTCTACTTTCACGAGCAGGTTCAACCCAATTTTGATGGCAATATGATTGAGTGACTCACGGTTGACAATCCGTGAGCGCATCTCTGTCATAAAGCCTTCGTCTTCGTAAGGAAATTTCTTGAATAGCAGTTCTGCCACTACCGTTCCGAGTACCGCATCGCCCAAAAACTCCAGTCGCTCATTCGTATCGTGCTTGCTAGCCAGGTTCTGCCGCGCAAAGGACGTGTGTGTGAGCGCCAGTTTGTACAGGCGTATGTTATCCGGCGTGCTGCCAATAATCCCGGAGATGGCGCGCACTAACTCTCTATCCTTGGTAAATAGGCTGTGATAGAAGCGCCGTACCGGTTTTATAGGACCAAACACTTAGTCGATAAATTGACGGAATAAAACGGAAGTATTGTGTCCACCGAAGCCGAACGTGTTGCTGAGCGCTACCCTCACTTCACGCTCCTGCGCTTTGTTAAAGGTAAAGTTCAGACGGTTGTCGAAGCTTTCATCATCCGTAAAGTGGTTGATGGTAGGTGGCACCAGGCTGTTCTTGATAGACATGATAGCCGCGATCGCCTCAATAGCACCAGCCGCGCCCAACAGGTGACCTGTCATGGATTTGGTAGAGCTGATATTGAGCTTATAGGCGTGGTCACCAAACACAGTTTCAATGGCTTTCACTTCGCTGATGTCTCCAAGCGGTGTGGATGTACCATGTACGTTGATGTAGTCTACCTCCTCTGGCTTGATGTTGGCATCGCGCAGCACGTTCTTCATCACGTTCAGCGCGCCCAATCCATCCGGATGCGGAGCTGTAATGTGATACGCGTCTGCAGACATACCGCCACCGATCACCTCGGCATAGATTTTGGCGCCACGGGCTTTGGCATGTTCGTACTCTTCCAGTATAAGAGCCCCCGCACCTTCACCCAACACAAAACCATCGCGGTCTTTGTCGAATGGACGGGAGGCTGTTTCCGGAGAGTCGTTACGCTCTGAAAGGGCCTTGAGGGCGTTGAAACCTCCTATACCTGCTTCGGTTACAGCAGCCTCTGAACCACCTGTTACCACCACGTCAGCCATACCTAAACGGATATAGTTGAAAGAGTCAATGATAGCATTGGTAGCAGATGCACAGGCAGAAACCGTTACGAAGTTTGGTCCTCGGAAGCCGTACTTAATTGAAATGTGGCCGGCACTGATGTCGGCGATCATCTTCGGGATGAAGAATGGGTTGAATCGCGGGGTACCGTCACCGTTGGCGAAGTTTACGCACTCCTCCTGGAAGGTGCGCAGACCGCCAATACCAGATCCCCAGATCACACCTACGCGGTCGGGGTTATAGTTCCCTTCCACCAGGTTCGCGTCCTGAACCGCCTCGTCAGCCACCACCATGGCGAACTGAGAGAACAGGTCCATCTTACGCGCTTCCTTACGGTCGAAGTAATTTTCAGGAACATATCCTTTTACTTCACAGGCAAACTGGGTCTTAAACTTACTCGCATCAAAGCGTGTAATAGGCGCAGCTCCACTCACACCATTGGCCAGTCCGTTCCAGTATTCTGCAACGTTGTTTCCAAGTGGGGTGAGTGCGCCAAGCCCTGTAACTACAACTCTCTTAAGCTCCATAAGCTGTTAGTAGAGGATAGATAGTAAAAATTACTTAATACAATAAGGTAATCGGGGTTATATTACTTTGCGTGCTCTTCCAGGTAGCTGATAGCCTGACCTACAGTGGCGATGTTTTCAGCCTGGTCATCTGGAATAGAAACGTTGAATTCTTTCTCGAATTCCATGATAAGCTCTACTGTATCCAATGAATCAGCGCCAAGGTCGTTTGTGAAGCTAGCCTCTGGAGTAACTTCTGACTCTTCAACACCAAGCTTATCGATGATGATAGCCTTTACTTTTTCTGCGATTTCTGACATTTTTTCTTATAGTTTATTAAAACACTGTGCAAAGAAATGTAATTAGGCAGACAATGTCAAAAAAAATTGTGGTATTCGGTAAGTGATAAAAGTTTTTGCCTTAAAGGTCGTTTTAGACTTTCATGTTTATAAATTTGCAATTACGCTGATTGTTAGCCCATGAAAACATTGCACCTGGACATTGAGTATGATTTTAGCTTCGCCCTTTTCGGCGTGGTTGCCTCGTGCCGCGATTACAAGATGGCCTGGTCGCTTAATCGCCTTTTGGGTCTTAATCTCACCCGACAGCCGGACTTATGCTACGAAATGACAGACAGGCACAAAATGTACATCTCTCATTTTGAGCACAATGATACCCATAGCACTGTGCGCCTTTTCCGTAACAAAGCGCTGGGCACCCTTACCACTAAAAAGCCTTTTATGCTGCCTGATGTGAAAGAGTATGACTATATTCTACAAATATCAGGTGCGCTGCAGCACTACCTTCATCCCCAGGAGCTGCTACGGAGGCTTCACAACCTCCCCATTATTCAGTACACGAAACAATTTGATCCACTTACACTTAAGTACAAGGAACACTTATTATTCTGATTTATGAAGATACTCTTCAACAAGACAAAAGTACTGGCCACTGTTGGCCCTGCCAGCAATACCTTTGAGCGCCTGTTGGCACTCGTGCAGGAGGGCGTAGATGCTTTCCGCCTTAACTTTTCGCACGGTGAGCATGAAGAACATTTACAGGTAATACAGCACATTCGCGAAATCAACCGCCGCTTCAACACCAATATCTGCATCGTACAGGACCTACAGGGCCCTAAGATCCGCATCGGTGAAGTAGAGAACGGCGGCGTAGAAATAAAGGAAGGCCAACGCATAGTGCTTCGCTGCGATGGCTCCATCAGCAACCATGAGCATCTTGGCACCAGCTACACCGCTCTGGCCAAAGACGTAAACCCTGGCGATACCATCCTGCTCGACGATGGCAAACTCGAGTTGAAAGTAATCACCACTGACAAAGACTGCCTGGTGGAAGCGGATGTGAAATATGGTGGCGTAGTAAAACCTCGCAAAGGCATCAACCTGCCGGACTCTTCTGTTTCAGCCCCTTCGCTGACCGAAAAAGACCTGCGCGACCTGCATTTCGGCCTCGACCACGATGTAGAGTGGGTTGCCCTCTCGTTTGTGCGACGCGTAGAAGATGTGCTTGAGATCAAGCGCATTATTCAGGAGCGAGGAAAGGATACCCGCGTAATTGCTAAAATTGAGAAGCCTGAGGCGATTAAAAATATTGATGCGATCATTGCCGAATCTGACGCCCTGATGGTAGCCCGCGGTGACCTGGGTGTGGAAACAGGTATGGAGCGTGTTCCGATGCTGCAGAAGATGATTGTGGAGAAGTGCAACAAGTCAGCCAAGCCCGTGATCATTGCCACCCAGATGATGGAAAGTATGATCGTAAACCCGAAGCCGACCCGCGCCGAGACGAACGACGTAGCCAACGCCGTGATCGACGGAGCCGACACGCTGATGCTGAGTGCTGAGACAGCAGTTGGTGCTTATCCGGTTGAGACGATTCGCTCTATGAACTTAACGATCAGTGAGGTGGAGCGCCAGGCTGAGATCTTCAACAAGACCTACATATTGAACCCGCACTCCGAGACTTTTTACAACGACAGCCTTGTAGCCAATGCCTGTAACCTTGCCCGCGACACGAACGCACGTGCCGTCATCGGCATGACCAAGTCTGGTTACACAGCTTTCCAACTGGCTAAGTACCGCACCAGAGCTGATATTTTCATCTTCACAGAGAATGAGCGCCTGCTGAACACGCTAAACCTGGTGTGGGGGGTTCGTGGCTTCTACTACGACAAGTTCGAGTCGACTGACGCCACCATTGAGGATATCAAGCAGATGCTCCTGAAGGCTGGTTACCTCAACAAGGGAGACGTATTCATCAACACGGCGAGTATGCCGATATACGAGCAGAAGCGTACTAACATGATCAAGTTGAGTATCGCTTAGTGGGAGTAAGATTTCATTTTCAGAATCCTGAGGTTGGCATCAACTTCAGGATTTTTTTGTTTTTAGGGAGTGGTGTTTGGCAGGGTAGGTTTACCTGGAACAGTTTTCGCCTAACCGGCAGGGCTAGTTGGCATGGCGCGAGCGTCCTCGCTCGTGACGGGTATTGTGGGCCTCTGGCCTATGTATAGCGTCGGCAGTTGAGGTATAGCAAACTGATTTATTTCATAGCCAGCGCGCGAGCTAGTTTTTGATGCGCACCAGTATTACGTCACTGCAGGGCTTATATCTTAGATATGATAATAGCAGCAATACCCTGGCGAAAGCTACAGTACCCCCTACCCGACCCCATTACTCAACTCACTAAGACGAAAATACATTCATTAAAAAACGCTGCCTGAAGGTAAAAACTAACCTCCAAACAGCGTTCTTAGAAAACACAAAAAGCCTTACACGGATGTGTAAGGCTTAAAGACTGGTATTCCAGCAAAAACTTAGGCTGCAGCCAGGCCGTTAACGAACTTAGCTAGTTTTGACTTGTTGTTAGCAGCTTTGTTTTTGTGGATGATGTTTTTCTTTGCCAGACGGTCAAGCATAGACGAAACTGTCTTGTACAGTTCTTGCGCCTCGGCCTGGTCAGTAGTGCCTTTCAGCCTTTTGATGAAAGTACGAGTAGTTTTCGCCTGATATCTGTTACGAAGACGTTTCGCGTCGTTAGATCTGATTCTCTTTAATGCCGACTTGTGATTAGCCATGTTATTTTATACTAATTAAAATTTCGTTGCGTATCCTAAATGAGTTTGCAAAGATATAATCTTAGAAATTAAATTCCAAAACCTCCTCGCTATAAAAAAAGTCTGGTAGGGTATTTATCCCTGTACCGGGAATAATTCAGCTCAATTACCTAAAGTAAGATGCTTCAAAATTACACTTTATTCGCCTGAAAACCATGGCATCCCTGCGTTTCTTTCTGCTGATCTCTTTTTTTCTCTTGCTCCTGTAACAAAGAAGACGAACAGACCGCGCCAACACCAGGCAAACCCAATCCTGAAGAACTGGCTATACCTGCTACGCTAGCAAGAAACTTTGTTACACCTCCATAACCCAGTGATCATAGAAGGCATGGCGCTCACAGCATCCTATATGCACGACAGTCGCTTTAGTTCACTACAGGAAGGCAACCCGTGGCCCCCAATAAATAAAAAAGCCTGAGTCCACAGCTATACGCTGCAGCCCCAGGCTTGCTCTTTAACTAAACTCAGCTTAGTTATTATTTCTATCCACGTCTACATCAACGTCCACATCGCCAAGGCGCTTCTGCACTTTGTCTTCGGTACGCTTCCAACTGGCTTTCACTTCTTCCCACTCTCTCTTGGCTTCATCGTCCCAAGTTTCGCTCCTGGCGTCAAGCTCAGCTTCGCGTCTGCTATACTCAGCTCTCATTTCACGCCATTCCTCCTCAGAGGCATTTTCTGCACGTGTTGAGTTTTCATCTACCCACACGGCCATGTCGTTGTACTCACGCTCAGTTTCCACACCGGTTTCATTCATTTCCACCTGTGCTTCATCAATTTCACTGTTCGTTTCAGTGCGTGTTTCAGAGTTGCAAGCAAAGGTAAATGCACTAACTGTTAGCGCCATACCTAGTGTTTTGAGATTCAATTTTATATTCATTTTATAATTATCGTTGTTTATAGAGCCTTATACGAGCTGCGCAACACAAAGAATATAAATATTCAAAGCAATGCATATAAATGTATATCGTTTCTATATATAGGAGTCTATTGTATAGTGTCTCCCCGCTCTGTATCAAACTCTGGCTCTACCTCTGATGCTCTGAAGCGTGTCTCGGATCGTCCGACCGTTTCCTGCCATTGGGTTTGTACTTTTTCCCATTCCGCTTTGGTTTGATCATCCCAGTCGGCGCTACGCTTTTCTATTTCGGTAGCTCTGCGGTTATACTCTGCTTCCATTTCATTCCACTCTTCTTCGGTGGCTGTTTCAGCGCGTGTACTGTTTTCATCTACCCAGGCCGAAAACTCTTCTACATCCCGATTGGCACTGTGCCGCGTTTCGGAGGAACAAGCCATCACAAAGCCTGCCAGCAGGCAGACCAGTAGCCATGTTTTTATATTTTTATTAAACTTCATCGTCTTATGTTCTGTTGGTTTTATAGTAAAGAATACGTAAAAACGGATCGCTTATATGGCGCTACATATAGAAAGGCTGTAATTTTAGCGTTTTCGTACAGATTACAAAATACCCATATACTTAATGCCAATCTTACCGTCACAGCATAAACCCCCATTCTACCTCTTCAACGGGCACATCCAAACCATTGTGCCCAGCTTGTTCAGGCAAGTGGAAGGAGTGACTTACCTCCGCGAACGACTTATCACCCCTGATGATGACTTTATAGATGCGGATTGGTCACGGGTTAAGTCCCGGTCACTGGCTGTGCTCTCACATGGCCTGGAAGGCGACTCACACCGGCCTTACATTATGGGCATGGTAAAGGCGCTGAATGAATGCGGAGTGGATGCGCTCGCCTGGAACTACCGCAGCTGTAGTGGCGAGCCTAATAAGCTGCTCCGCTCCTATCATTTAGGTGCTTCCGACGATCTTGACTTTGTGGTGCGGCATGCCTTAAATATGGGCAATTACGAAACCGTATACCTGATCGGTTTTAGTGCTGGAGGCAACATCAGTCTCAAGTACCTGGGCGAAGATCCGGCACAAGTGCCATCTGAAGTAAAGCGGGCATCCGTCTTTTCGGTGCCTATCGATCTCAAGAGCTCTGCAAAGCGCATCTCCAAGATCTATACCCAACGTTTCTTAAAGTCTCTGGGGCAGAAACTGGAACAGAAAAAGGAAATGTACCCGGATGCCCTTGATCTCAGCAACTACAGTTTGTTCTGGTCCTTCCCCGAGTTTGACGACAAGTATACGGCACCACTCCATGGATTCAAAAATGCTGAGGATTACTACAAACGCTCCAGCAGCAAGCAGTTTCTGAGAAATATACAGGTACCAACGCTACTGGTAAATGCTCAGAACGATCCGTTCCTCACAAAGTCCTGCTTCCCATTTGAAGAGGCAGACGAAAACCCATACTTGTACCTGGAGACACCTGAAGGAGGCGGCCATGTAGGTTTTGCGGAAGATTTCAGGAATGATGTTTACTACTCAGAGGCAAGAGCTGTGAAATTCCTGCTAGAGGGAGAGTAGCCGCTACGGCATTGGCACAACCACAACTTTCTTCGTCTCAAAAAACTCTTCTGTGAAGTAGTCTTTCAGGTCGTATACCTTTGTGATCAGGCCTGATTCAGCTATTTCTTCCTCCAGGTCGCCGCCTTTGAGGTAATAAATGCCTTTATGAGGTATAGCCTCTTTCTTGAAGCTGTTCATCACCCAAGGGTAGAAGTTGGCCAGACGGGTGACGGCGCGACTCACCACAAAATCGAATTTCTCGCGTACCTGCTCGGCGCGGGTATGGGTAGCGGTTACGTTTTGCAAATGCAGTTCGCGGGCTATCTCCTGTACCACGTGTATCTTCTTACCAATCGAATCTACAAGGTGGAACTTCACTTCCGGAAACATGACCGCCAACGGCAGTCCGGGCAGTCCGCCGCCGGTGCCTACGTCCAGCACATGCGCCTGCGCCGGAAACTGTATCACCTTGGCTATACCTAACGAGTGCAGGATATGGTGCTCCCCGATGTGCTCCATGTCTTTGCGCGAGATCACATTGATCTTCTCATTCCACTCCCGGTACAGCTCGGCCATGCGCTCATATTTTTCGAGCTGATCTTCGGTAAGCTCCGGAAAATAACCTGACAAAAGGATGCGGATGGAAATAGACATGGTTGAGTTTAAGAGTTTAGGAATTTGAGAGTTTAAGAGTTCAAAAGCTGAGAGTTAATCATACAGCTCATTCGCTTTCTAACCCGCTACAAGGTATACTATACCTGCCAATACGGCTACAACTACCACTACGGCCAGGGCCATAAAGAGATCAAAGAGCAGCACCAGACCGGCGTTACGGTATTGGCCTTCGTATTTGCGATGTAGCTCTTGCTCACCCCTTCCCCTGTATCGCAAGTATAGATGAAAACGGCCCATTCGTTCCAGTATGGCTTCGCTCAGGTTACGCATCGTCTGTTATGGCAAGGTATAGCTTCTATTCTTTTTTGCCCTGCATTCGCCTCAGGCATCGCAAAAATAGGAAATATGTACGGAATCAGCCTAAAAATAAAGCCCCTGCCGCACAAAGCAACAGGAGCTCTAAAAACGTAATCAATATTTTATGATTGTTAATTGTTGGATCACAACACGATTGTATTGAAAAACAATAAACAATTAAATCAAGTGCTTCTTATTCTTCACCATGTCATAAAGCAACTCGCGGGCGCGGTGCAGCTGGGCTTTTACGGTGCCAAGTGGAGCGTTCAGTTCAGTGGCGATCTCTTCGTATGACAGTTCGTTGAAGTAACGCAGTGTCACGAGGCGCTGGTACTTTTCGGGCAGTTTGGCCACCACGTACTGCATGATCTCGATTTTCTGGTTCTTAATGGCCTCTTCCTGCGGGTTGAGGTTCTTATCTTTGAAATCGATCGTGATCTCGTCGCCGTTGTCGATCTTGATCGCTGAGTCGATGCTCATCGTCTTGATGCGGTTCTTACGGATAAAGTCGATGCAGTTGTTGGTGGCGATACGGAACAGCCAGGTACTGAAGGCATACTCCGGGTTAAACTTATGCAGGTTGCGAAAAGCTTTGGCAAAAGCCTCTATGGTCAGGTCCTCCGCATCGTCGGCGTTGCGAACCATTTTGAGTACCACGTGATATACCGGCTTCTTATAGATGCTCATCAACTCAGCATAAGCTTTCTCATCGTTTTCTTCAACAGCCGCCTGTATCAGTTTGAAATCGTGTTTCGCTTTTGCGGAGAATTGTTTGTTTACTTCCATCTGATTCGTTTGTTCAATACTACGGATACCCCAAGGAGCAGGTAACTAAAAAAATAGGCAATATCGAGCAGCGGCAACAACGGCAAAGATACCTCTTCGTCAAGTCTGCGAGCTACGCTTACGTAGATCGGGAACACTATCAGATAGCGAATCCCAATGAGCGCAGCCAATATAGTCAAATGGCTATTTAGAACAAGAAGAATAATTACTAGCGTGTAAAAAAGAATATTGGATGAAATAAAAGTTCCTATCCTTCCTTTGTCTGCCGCATTGTACTGCCTGCCGGCGGCCATGTGCCTTCTTTTTTGTATCAGCCATTCCCGAAACGTCTTTTTGGGAATACTGATTGTTTGCCCTTCCTTGCTGATAACAATGCTTGCTTTACTATTGTTGACGGCATCTCTGACAAAAAGATCATCGTCGCCGCCAGTAGTCTTGATATGAGATGCAAACCCCTTGTTCCTAAAGAAACATGACTTAGTATACGATAAGTTTCGGCCAACGCCCATGTAAGCGTGTCCTTTGTTTGCATGAGACAGATACTGAATTGCGGTCAGTAAGGTTTCATATCGGATAAGATGATTGAGAAAACCGCTTAACTTTTTGTAGGGAGAATAACCTATAACCAAATCAGCACCAGCCTGATAGCCACTTTGCATTTTCTCTATCCAGTGTTCGCTGCAAGGGCGGCAGTCTGCATCCGTGAACAGCATGTGTTCGTACCTGGCGGCGCGTATACCCAGCGCTAAGGCATATTTCTTCGGATTCAGGTATTCCGGGGTCTTCTTGATGGTGACTACCCTGAAGTTAGGGAACTGGCGCTCGAGCTCATACACATAAAACTCGGTGTCGTCGTCAGAGCGATCGTTTACCAGGATAACCTCAAACTCAGGGTACTGCTGGTCGAGCAGCATGGGCAGGAGCTCAAACAGATTGTCCTGCTCATTGTGAGCCGCCACGATCACTGACACAGGCCGCTGGGTGTCTGGCTCCGGGTCGGTATACCTGCTTAGGGGCAGGAAGTAGAACAAAGCATAGTATAGCTGCACCAGCACGCAAAAAGCCAGCACTGCCAGGAGTATAAGTGGAATCAAATCTTGCTAATCGTTGAATTGTTAATGGTTAAATCGTTGACAGCACAACACACCAGACCGTACACACCGCTACAACCGGTTTAACCAATCAAAAATAGGTATAATTAAGCCATTTAGGAACATTTGTGCGATTTAATAATTGTTTATGTTTGTGCTCTCACGCTTTGTATCTTTGCAGATTATTCCGATAACCATTTAGCAATAACGAGCGGCATCCGTGCCGCTGAACTAGTTGGCGTGCTTCTTGTAGCATACCGCGCTGACAATCACAGACCATGGAGTTTTCATTAGTAGCAAAAGATATACAGTCAAAGGCCCGTGCCGGCGTAGTACAAACAGCCCATGGTGCCATCGAAACCCCGATTTTCATGCCCGTAGGTACGGCAGGCACCGTGAAAGCGGTTCACCAGCGCGAACTGAAGGAAGACATTAAGGCCGAGATCATCCTGGGCAATACTTACCACCTATACCTGAGGCCAGGCCTCAACATACTCGAGCAGGCCGGTGGCTTGCACAAGTTCAACGGCTGGGACCGCCCGATCCTGACCGACAGCGGCGGCTATCAGGTGTTTTCGCTGGCCGGTACGCGCAAGATCAAAGAGGAAGGCGTCAAGTTCAAATCCCATATCGATGGCTCGGCGCTGGACTTCACGCCCGAGAACGTGATGGATACGCAGCGCACAATCGGCGCCGACATCATCATGGCTTTTGACGAGTGTACGCCCTACCCTTGCGACTATACCTACGCCAAAAATTCGATGGAGCGCACGCACCGCTGGCTGCAGCGCTGCGTCGACCGTTTCGACAGCACGGAGCCGAAGTATGGCTACGACCAGACGCTCTTCCCGATCGTGCAGGGCAGTACCTACAAGGACCTGCGTGTGCAGTCCGCTGAGACCATCGCCAGCTTTGGCCGCGAAGGCAATGCCATAGGAGGCCTGTCAGTGGGCGAGCCAGCCGAGATGATGTACGAGATGACCGAGATCGTGTGTGACATCCTGCCGGCCGATAAGCCGCGCTACCTGATGGGAGTAGGTACACCGGCTAACATACTGGAGAATATTGCCTTAGGTGTGGATATGTTTGACTGTGTACTGCCGACCCGCAATGCCCGAAACGGCATGCTGTTCACGACGCAGGGCATCATTAACATACGCAACCAGAAGTGGTCCACCGACCACAGCCCGATCGATGCGGAACTAGGCGGCTATGTAAGCACGTTCTACAGCAAGGCTTACCTGCGCCACCTCGTTCACAGCGGCGAGTACCTGGCCGGACAGATCGCTAGCGTGCATAACCTGACGTTCTACCTCTGGTTGGTGAAACAGGCACGCCAGCACATCATTGACGGCACTTTCCGCGATTGGAAAGACGTGATGGTGAAAAAACTAATGACGAGATTGTAAAAAACTAGATAAGCTTGAAGCTAATTGACAAATACATACTGAAGAAGTTCCTGACCACCTATGTGTTCACGGTGCTGATCATGGTCGCGGTGATTCTGGTGATTGACTTCACGGAGAAGAACGACGACTTCATCAAGCACAATGTGCCCATTTCAGAGATCATCTTCGACTATTACATCCACCTGATCCCATTCTATGCGAACATGCTGAGCCCGATCACGGTTTTCATCGCGACGGTGTTTGTAACCTCCAAAATGGCCTCGCATACCGAGATCGTAGCAATCCTGAGCGGTGGAGTGAGCTTCAAGCGTTTCCTGGTGCCATACCTGATCGGGGCTACCATCATTGGTGCCTTGATCTTTGGTCTGATCGGTTGGGTTATCCCGAACTCAAACAAAGAGAGTGTGGCCTTTCAGGTGAAATATGTGAAAAGCCCGTTTACCTACGACAGCCGCAATATCCACCTCAAAATAGCGCCTGACACCTATGTGTACATGGAAAGCTATAACAACACGGCGCACGTTGGCTATAACTTCGCCATTGAGGAAATAAAAGGCACCAACCTGAGTAAAAAGCTAACAGCCAGCAGCGTACAGTGGAATCCGGAGATTCAGAAGTGGCGAGTGGACCGCTATACCTTGCGCACTTTTGATGGCGAGAACGAAAGCATCTACCACGGTGGGGCCCTGGATACGACACTCAACATGCTGCCCAAAGACTTTGAGAGTACCTACAAGCTGGAGCAGACTATGACCTTGCCCGAGTTGAACCGCTTTATAGATGAAAAGATCAGCCGGGGAGCTGATGATATCGAGACTTACCTGATCGAGAAATACGAACGCTACAGCTATCCTTTCGCTATCATTATCCTGACGGTAATTGGGGTGATTGTGAGTGCCCGCAAGGCACGCGGTGGCGTCGGTATGCAGATTGCACTGGGTTTCTTCCTGGCCTTCGTGTTTATCATCTTTGTGATCACGAGTCGCAGTCTGGCGCAGGTCGGTGACCTCGAACCGATGTATGCGGCCTGGGTGCCGAGCATTATTTTTACAGGTATAGGCTTTCTACTCTATCGTTATATTCCACGCTAATGCCGCGTCTGAAGGATTTTATTGAGCTCCATTTCATCGTATTGTTATGGGGCTTCACGGCCATACTTGGTAAACTGATCACCATTCCGGCAGTGGAATTGGTGTTCCTCCGCACACTGATTGCAGCACTGGCACTGGGCGCTATCATTTACCGTCGTAAGACGCAGTTCTGGCTGGGGCGCAATAACCTATTTATTATCATGGGAGTCGGGCTGATGATCTCCGCGCATTGGATCCTGTTTTTTGCCTCTGCACGTATCTCCTCCGTTTCACTTTGCCTGGTAGGTATGGCCACCTGTAGCCTTTGGACTGCCCTGCTGGAACCTGCCTTCACTAGCAAAAAACTCAAAGTGCATGAAATCCTGCTGGGACTCATCATCCTGATGGGGCTTTACATCATCTTCCAGGCCGAAACAGAATTTGACAACATGCTGGGGATAGGTATGGCAGTGGGTTCTGCACTACTGGGCGCTATTTTTACCATCATCAATGCCCGTTTGGCCAAGAAGCATCCTTCCACTACCATCACGGCTTACGAAATGGCAGGCGCTTGCATTGGCACAGCACTGTTCTTTCCATTCTATGCCGATCTGTTCACAGAGACAGGTACGCTAAACTTTGCTATGAACAGCATGGACTGGGTATACCTCCTGCTGCTGGCAGTGGTGTGTACGGTGTATGCCTACACCGCATCAGTTAGGCTGATGCAGAAGATTTCGGCCTACACCGTAAACCTTACTGTGAACATGGAGCCGATTTACGGCATCCTGCTGGCGTGGATCATTTTCAACGAGAATGAACAGGTGACCTCCAACTTTTACATTGGAGCTACCATCATCCTGCTCAGTGTCTTCATCCACCCTGTGCTGGACACGTATACCGAGCGCCGCAAAAAGTTAAAGCAGGCCTTTCCAGAGAAGGTAGTGGCCGGGAAAGACTAGGTTGGCTGGCTCCTTCTTGAAAAGACCATAAATCGTCGATCCTGAGCCAGTCATGGAAGCATAGTCTGCGCCTGCGTTGTACAGTTGTTGCTTTATACCTGCCAACTCCGGATAGCTTGGGAAAAGCGCTTCTTCAAAATCATTTTTGAGTACTTCTTTCCATACCCCCACATCCTGCTTCAGGAACATCTCTATGCCGCAGCTCGGCTTTTTCGGGACGATGTTGCCGTAAGCCTCGGCAGTAGTAATGTGTATACCAGGGTAGACCAACACACAGGTATAGCCATCCAGGTTTACGGATGTCGGCTTAAACACATCCCCTTTCTCTACTGCCACTACAGGCTCGTTCCGGATAAAGAAGGCACAGTCGCTCCCAAGTTGGCGAGCGTAATCTTCCAGCTTTTCAGGAGTCAGGTTAAGTTCGAAAAGGGAATTGAGCTGCTTCAGGGTAAAGGCCGCATCGGAGGAGCCGCCTCCAAGGCCCGCTCCCATCGGAATGACCTTGTGCAGGTGCATGTGCACCGGTGGTAACTGAAAGCCCTGCTGCAGCAGTTTATAGGCCTTCAGACACAGATTGCTGTCGGGATTGCCAGGCACAGGCAGTCCGCTCATGGTGAACGTCAGTTCGTCTGCCTGTACAATCTCCAGTGCATCGCACCATCCCATAGGGTAGAAGCACGACTCCAGGTTATGAAATCCGTCAGGGCGCTTCTCCGTGACCAGCAAGCCCAGGTTTATTTTAGCATTCGGAAAATCCAGCATAGATATGGTCTTGATCATGTAAGGAGCTCGTCTCAGGATATACTTGTGCTTTTAGGCTCAGGTATACTTCCTTCCAGACTTTCTGACTCTTAAGCTCCCAAACTCATTTCGTTTTCTCCAGCGCCTGCGCCAGGTCAGCCAGCAATTCTACGGTTTCCTCTATACCTACCGACAGACGAATAACCCCAAGCGTGATGCCCAGTTTCTGCTGTTGCTCTGGGTTGAGGCTGCGGTGTGAGGTACGGAGTGGGTGGGATATGGAGCTGCTCACACCTGCCAGCGATGGGGCAAACGGAATATGCTGCAGCGCCTTCATGAAACTGTTAACTGTTTCCAGATCATCTTCGAGGCGGAAAGAAAGCATTCCTCCGAACATACCGCACCCCTGCGCCTTGGACAGTTTGTGTTGCGGGTGCTGCGGTAGCCCCGGATACCATACCTGTTTCACCTTAGGGTGGCGGCTCAAAAACTCGGCTACTGCCAGCGCATTGAAGCAGTGCTGTTTCATGCGCACCTGCAGCGTTTTAAGACCACGTGCAGCCAGCCAGCTCTCAAAAGGGCTTAGGTTAAGGCCGTACACCCGCATGATCTGTTTACTGCGCTCCATGTCTTCTGCTTTGGCTGCTACCACAGTGCCCGCTGTCACGTCGCTGTGTCCTGACAGGTATTTGGTCACGCTATGAATCACCATGTCAGCACCGAGGTGCAGGGGCTTGGTGATGACCGGAGTGGCGAAAGTATTGTCGATTAGCAGCTTGATACCGGTGCGTTTGGTTTCGGCTGAGAGGCGCTGCAGGTCTACCACCTGTAGAAGCGGATTGCTCATAGTCTCAGCTAACAACAGCTTTGTATTTTCCTTTACATGCCCATCCAAGGTGTAGAGCTCCTGGCTCGGCACATAACTTACTGCTATCCCCATGCGGGTCAGTTCCTGCGACAGCAGGGCCGCTGAACCGCCGTAGATCTCCTCTGCGCACAGCAGGTGGTCGCCTGACTGACAATACGTAAGTACTGCCGTAAGTATAGCTGACATACCTGAGGATGTAGCTACTGCGCCCTCCCCTTCTTCCAGTTTGTTCACCTCCTCGGCCAGTTCATCAGAGTTGGGGTTCCCGTACCGGGAGTACATATACTTTTGGTCCGGCTGCTCAAAGTATAGCTCCAGGTCGTTCAAGTCTTCAAACGTGAAGACCGAAGTCTGGTAGATGGGCGTGGTTTTGGGGTGAATCTGTGCCATGGTCAGGTATAGCGTATTTCTTCGTTAAAGATAGGCAGGTTTTGGAAATAGACCGGCAAACCTGTTTATTTTTGAGGTGAGACAACGTGTTTACTTTCACCCAAGGCTGTCGGTCCCGTATAGCCAATAAGTTTCGAGAACAAAAATGACACACCCTGTACCTGACGATAACAGACATTACCGCAGCCTGATCATCCGCCATATACAGGAGGAGGTGCCCGGCGTGAAGACCTTTGTGCTGGAGCCTGAGGATGGCAAGCCTCTTCCTTACAAAGCCGGCCAATACCTCACCCTGGTGCACCACAGCACGCACGGTGAAGTCCGTCGCTCCTACTCCATCACCTCCTCCCCTGCGCTGCAGGAGCCGCTTACCATCGGCGTCAAGCGCATTGAGAACGGCCTGTTCTCGCGTATGCTCATCGACAATGCCCGTGTCGGCGATAAGTTGATCACAACTGGGGCAGCTGGTCTGTTTACCTTGCCCGAAGAGAGCACAGAGTATAAGCAGCTTTTCTTCCTGGCAGCCGGCAGCGGCATCACACCCATTTATTCACTGCTCAAGACGCTGCTGCACGCCCGCCCGGATCTCTCGGCTGTGCTGTTTTACAGCAATAGCTTCCCGGAGAAAGCCATGTTCCTGAAGCCTCTCCAGCAGTTGACTACTGACTTCCCGGACAGGTTTCATACGGAGTTTCTGTTCAGCAATTCCCCAGACCTGAGCCGGGCACGATTGCACAAAGACCTGCTTCAGCGTTTTATAAGCTCACTTTCCAGGGTGCCGCATGGTGAGCTGCTTTTCTACATCTGTGGACCCGACAACTACATGCGCCTGATGTCTTTTGCGCTGCGTCAGTTCGGCATACCGGAGAGCAACATCCGCAAAGAGATTTTCAACACTGACATCCGAAAACCTGCCAAACTGATGCCACCTGACACGGCTGCCCATAATGTCACCCTGCATATCGGCGGCGGCACGCACCAGATCATTTCGCGCTATCCTAACAACATCCTCCAGAGTGCCCGTCAGGCTGGCATTCCCATGCCCTACAGCTGCGAAACCGGAAAGTGCGGTAGTTGCCTGGCCAGGGTGCTGAAGGGCAAGGTATGGATGTCGTACAACGAGGTACTCACGGAGCGGGACATCGAAAAAGGAATGACACTCACTTGTGTAGCCTTTCCGGTAGGCGGAGATGTAGAGCTGGAAATCATGTAGCTAAACTTTCCTGAATTCTACAATATCTTCTAAAAAGTGTAGTTTGTTTCATAAATCGAATTAAGATTTAACTATATTTAGACAGGCTTAGTCTGCTTGCCTTATACTGCTTTCGATTCAGAACCTGAAACATCATTAGGTAAAAAAACCTGGCAAATAGGCATCACAGGCTGGTTTATTCTCAAAACAGCATCAAACAACTGCACAAATAATGAAAACAATCACCGCTATTGCCGGCCTGGTGCTCTTATCCTTGTCAGCACAGGCACAGGATTTAAACCGTCCACAGCTCCGCTTGAAACCACTCAATAACCAACTTGAGTTAGATTACCTGGGTAAAGACTCCTCCACGAGCAAGCTCAATTCACTTGAGAAGCCAGGCAGCAGGTATAGCCTGTTTCCAAAGTCTACTCCCCAAAGCGCTGCCACAGCAAAAGACAGTGCCCCACAGTTCACCATGCCTATTCTGGTGCCTGACTCCACTATTCAGTTTCATATACTGGCCCTGAAACCCGACTCCACGGTAGCCTTCCCGATGCCTGTCAGAAAACCATAACTACATTAGCCGACTTTGATGATCATGAAAAAATCTACACCGATACTTTTTGTCTTTGCGCTCCTTTGGCTGAGCTCAGTTCTTCCCCTCCGCGCACAGTCTATTTCTTCACAGGACATCGATCAGGTGGTGGAACGGGCCATGACCGCCTTTCGGGTGCCAGGTATAGCCGTAGCTGTGGTAAAGGATGGCAAAGTAGTGCACATGAAGGGCTACGGCGTAAACTCGATCAGCACCGGCGAAAAAACAAACGAGCATACCTTGTTCGGTGTAGCATCCAACACTAAGGCCTTCACGGCGGCATCACTGGGTTTGCTGGTCGAAGAAGGCAAGATCAAATGGGACGATAAAGTGGTGAAGTATATACCAGAGTTCCGACTTTACAACGACTACGTGACAGAGGAGTTTACCATCCGGGACCTCCTCACCCACCGCAGCGGACTGGGCCTTGGAGCTGGCGACCTGATGATGTTCCCCGACGGCAACGACTTCACCGTGAACGACCTGATCCGCAACATACAATACCTGAGACCGGTATCCGATTTCAGGTCAAAGTATGACTATGACAACCTGCTTTACATCATAGCCGGAGAGGTAGTGGCTCGCGTGACAGGCAACAGCTGGTCAGAGTTTACGGAGAAGCGCATATTGCAGCCACTAGGTATGGCCCGCAGTGCAGCCAGCTACGAAAGGCTCCTCGGCCTGAGCAATACCATCGAAGCCCATGCTGTGGTGGAAGGTAAGTTAAAAATAATTGACCGCTACAACCTGCCCTTTGGTGCCGCTGCCGGGGGTATGTACACCAGCGTGCATGACCTGAGCAAGTGGCTGATCATGCTGATGAACGATGGCAGGTATGGTAACGACCTCAAGCAGCGACTGCTCACACAAAAGGTAATCCGGGAGCAGTGGACGCCGCAAACCATTATACCTTACCATGGCAAAAGCCCTTTTAACACCCACTTCCGCTCTTACGGCCTGGGCTGGTTCCTGAGCGATGTTAAAGGACACAAAGAGGTAAGCCACACAGGCGGTCTGCCAGGTATGGTGAGCCAGGTAACCATGCTGCCGGAGCTCAATGTGGGCATCATCGTACTCACCAACCAGCAAAACGGGCAGGCTTTCCGCTCCATCACTAACACCATCAAGCAGGCTTACCTGGGTATGGAAGCACATGATTGGGTAGCGGAGCTGAAGCAAGAAGAGGATGAGTACATGGCGGAAGCGACTGCATACACCGACAAGATCTGGGGAGATGTAAACAAGGTGCTGAAAGAGAAGAAATCAAAAGTAGCTTTTGACAGCTACGTAGGCACTTTCGAAGACAAGTGGTTCGGCCATGTGGAAATCTACAAGCAAAAGAACAAGCTGTACTTCAAATCACTCCGATCGCCGAGGCTGCAGGGTGAAATGCTCTACTACAAAGACAACACTTTTGTCGTGAAATGGACAGACCGTAGCTTCGAGGCCGATGCCTTTGTGGTGTATGTGCCCGACCAGGAAGGCAAGCTCTCTGGCATTAATATGAAAGCCGTCTCTCCGCTCACCGACTTCAGCTATGACTTCCACGACCTGGACTTCAAAAGAGTACAGGTTGTGCCGCAAAGCTCAGCAGCTCCAGTAAAAAAATAGGGGCAGCTATACCTTATACCAGCTATCACCATGACCGGAAAAAGTGTTTACCTGACCATTGGAGCTGCCTTCCTGCTTTGCTCCCATACCTATGCACAAGAGCAGGCTATCACTGAAGCCCCAGAAAGCTTCCGGAAGAACGCTATACTTGCGACTGTTGGTACTGTTGGACTGATGGGTGCTTACAACCTGCACTACGAACGGATGCTACTGTCAAGCAAGAAGAGTTCGCTACAGGGTTTGTGGGCAAAAGCTGGAATTGGTGGCTGGGGTGTCTGGTCATCGGGAGGACCCTACCAGTCGCTGATGCTTGGTACCATGACAGGAAAGAAGAATAGCCATTTTGAGCTCAATTTCGGGCTAGCCCGCATGGTCGATGAAAGTGCCTATGACAATGCAAGAGACATAAACGAATACCTTGGCGAGCCGCAGCCACCAAAATCAAATTACATCCATATCAGGGCTATTGGCACAGCGGGTTACAGGTTCCAAAAGCCTGCCAGCCGCTTCCTGTTCCGGTGTGGCGCCGGCTATCCTGAAACCTTATACCTTGGAATAGGTACAGCTTTTTGATTAAGCGGGCAATATCTCTACTGTGCCCCGAAGAAACCAAAAGCCCCTTCTGCTCTTGTCGAACAGAAGGGGCTTCTTTATGTTTTAGCGGGTGCTGTACTATTCGCTTACTGACTCAGCCAGTACAATGATCTTGTTGTTCAGCACTTCTACCACACCACCATCCACGTTGTAGAACGTTTGTCCTTGCGCGGTAGTGATACGGATTCTGCCATTTTCGAGGGTGCTGATAAGGGGAGCGTGCGAGTCCAGCACTTCGAACGAGCCGTTGGTGCCTGGAAACTGAGCAGCCTCTACCTCACCGGCAAAAACCTTCTTATCTGGTGTGATTATCTCTAAATACATCTTTATTAGTTAAGAGTTTAGAGTTAAGAGTTAAAAGTCACTGCTGGAAAACCAACCCTTAACTTTCAACTCTTAACTTTTAACTAATTATAAATTACTTAGCTTCGGCCATCATCTTCTCACCTTTCGCTACGGCGTCTTCAATGGTACCTACCAGGTTGAAGGCTGCCTCAGGCAGGTGATCGTATTTACCGTCCATGATCTCGTTGAAGCCACGGATGGTGTCTTTGATGTCTACAAGTACACCGGCAAGGCCAGTGAACTGCTCGGCTACGTGGAAAGGCTGAGACAGGAAACGCTGCACACGGCGCGCTCTGTGTACCACCTGCTTATCTTCTTCAGAAAGTTCGTCCATACCAAGGATGGCGATGATGTCCTGAAGTTCTTTGTAACGCTGCAGAATCTCCTTAACGCGCTGTGCTGTACCGTAGTGGTCATCACCCAATACGTCGGCAGAAAGAATGCGTGAAGTAGAGTCCAATGGATCCACAGCTGGGTAGATACCAAGCTCGGCGATCTTACGGGAAAGTACTGTTGTAGCGTCCAGGTGAGCGAACGTTGTCGCTGGAGCCGGGTCAGTCAAGTCATCCGCAGGTACGTAAACGGCCTGTACAGATGTAATGGAACCACGCTTAGTTGACGTGATACGCTCCTGCATGGCACCCATCTCCGTTGCCAGCGTTGGCTGGTAACCTACCGCTGATGGCATACGACCAAGAAGGGCCGACACCTCAGAGCCCGCCTGCGTGAAGCGGAAGATGTTGTCGATGAAGAAAAGGATATCGCGACCAGCACCAGTGCCATCACCATCACGGAAGTTTTCAGCGATTGTAAGACCTGACAGGGCCACACGTGCACGCGCCCCAGGAGGCTCGTTCATCTGACCGAACACCAGCGTCGCCTGCGATTTCTCCAGTTCCGCCATGTCCACTTTAGACAGGTCCCATCCGCCAGCTTCCATTGAGTGCTTAAACTCTGCACCGTAACGGATAATGTCTGACTCCAGGAATTCACGAAGCAAGTCATTTCCTTCGCGGGTACGCTCACCTACACCGGCAAACACAGACAGACCTGAGTAGGCCTTGGCAATGTTGTTTACCAGCTCCATGATCAATACCGTTTTACCTACACCGGCACCACCAAACAGACCAATTTTACCACCTTTTACATAAGGGGCCAGCAGGTCAATTACTTTGATACCAGTATAAAGGATTTCAGAAGACGTTGCCAGTTCTTCGAAACGCGGCGCAGCGCGGTGAATTGGCAGACGGGTAGTAGTAGCAGGCTGAGGAATACCATCGATCGCCTCGCCAATTACGTTGAACAGACGACCATTGATAGCATCGCCAGTAGGCATCGTGATTGGGCCACCCAGGTCAGTTACCTGTGCACCACGGGTAAGGCCTTCGCTGGAGTCCATCGCAATGGTACGTACACGATCTTCGCCAAGGTGCTGCTGCACCTCTAGCACGATACGTTGGCCGTTTTCTTTAATTACCTCAAGCGCATCGAGGATGTTTGGTAATTTTGCGTTTTCACCCGCAAAGCTAACGTCCACAACCGGACCGATAACCTGGGTAATTCTGCCAATATTCGCCATTTGACTTTTTATATTGATTAACTGTATAACGGAGTTATTTCAAGGCGCAAAACTAATGTATAAAAGGGACAATTCCACACAACACCCCAAAAAGTTTTAACTTACTCAAAATCAAATGGTAGCAGCCTGGGTACAAAACATAGCTGACCGCGTGTCAGTGAACTACCGCCTCCTCGCAATATTTTATACCAGGCCTTTAAACTTCCTGGCTAAGCCTTAGTCTATACCTACCGAGCGGCTTATACCTGTTCACCTGATCTATTCAACCAAACCAACCTTTTCATGAAGAAAATTTACCTTCTCGCTATGCTGCTGATAGCGGGCATCAGTGTACAGGCACAGCCGTCTGGTACGCCGACTAAGGGGAATTACCAGCTTGCTTCCCGCTTCTCACCCAAAAAGCTGGAGAAACTTATTTTCACCACTAACCTCGACCCGCACTGGCTCAAGAACTCCGACCGCTTCTGGTATGAGTACGAAACCAGCAATGGCAAGAACTGGTACATCGTAGATCCTGCCGCCAAGTCTAAAAAACTGCTTTTCGACAATGCTAAAGTAGCCTCTGCCGTGACCATGATCGTGCAGGACCCTTTTGATGCGCAGCACCTGCCTATTAAAAACCTGAAGTTCACTGAAGATGAAAAGAGTGTACAGTTTGAGATCAAGAGTTCGATCGACCAGGTGAAGAAAGACCGCCTCGACAAAAAAGCCGCTGACTCGCTGGAGAAAAAGACTTTTTACTTCCGCTATAACCTGGCTACCGGGCAGGTGGTGGAGCTGAAAGACTTTGAAAAGCCGAAGTCTAAGCCACGTTGGGCCTCTATCTCCCCTGACCAGCAAGTAGTGGTTTACGCCAAAGAGCACAACCTCTACTGGATGGATAAAGCGAACTATGAAAAGGCGCTGAAGAACGAGAAAGACTCCACCATTGTAGAGCACCAGCTCACCAAAGACGGCGTGGAGTACTATACCTATGGCGACTCTCGTGGCGAAACGAACGTGGAGCGCGAGAAGAACAAGAAGAACCGCAAGCCAGCCTTCATCCTGTGGTCACCGGACTCGAAGCAGTTTGCCATGGTTCGCACAGACGAGCGCAAGGTGAAAGACCTGTGGGTACTGCACCACACCGCTAATGGTCGCCCTGCACTGGAAACCTACAAGTACCAGATGCCAGGCGAGAAAGAAGCACCTAAAAGAGAGCTGCTGATCTTCGACTTTGCCAACAAAACGCAGAAACGCATCAACACGGCAGCCTTCAAAGACCAGGAATTGTCGCTGTGGCCTGCTCCTGCCCTGCAGAAGCAGCGTGACGATGAGCACCGCCCCAACCTGTGGCACGGCACCAAAGACAAGCTATACTTTACTAGAACCAGCCGCGACCTGAAAAAGATCGACGTATGTGAGCTGGACATCGCTTCAGGCAAGGTAACGCCTGTTATCGAAGAGCGCTTCAATACTTACATCGACATGAACCGCATCGGCTTGGTAAAGGGTGGCAACGAGATCATCCATTGGTCTGAGCGTGATGGCTGGGGACACTTCTATCTTTATGATGGCAAAGGCAACCTGAAAAACCGCATCACGAGCGGTTCTTTCCATGCAGAGGACCTGGTAGGTATAGACGAGAAAAACCGCGTGCTTTACTTCACAGCCAATGGTCGTGAAAACGGCGAAGACCCTTACCTGATGCACCTCTACCGCATCAATTTCGACGGCAGCGGCATGACACTTCTCAACAAAGGCAACTTTGACAACAGCATCAGTCTGAACGACGACAACACCTATTTTGTGAACACGGCTTCGCGCGTGAATACCGTACCTGTATCAGCGCTGTACGACACGAAAGGCCGCAAGGTGATGGATCTGGAGAAAGCCGACCTGAGCCGCCTGATGACAACTGGCTACAAATTCCCGGAGCCGTTCATGGTGAAGGCAGATGATGGCATTACCGACATTTATGGTGTGATGTACAAGCCATTTGACTTTGACTCAACCAAGACCTACCCGATTATCGCTTACGTATACCCAGGCCCGCAGACAGAGGCCGTGAACAAGTCATTCGGCCGCAGCATGGACCGCATCGACCGCCTGGCGCAGCTGGGCTTTGTGGTAGTCACTGTAGGTAACCGCGGTGGTCATCCGGCCCGCTCTAAGTGGTACCACACCTTCGGCTACGGCAACCTGCGTGACTACGGTCTGGCTGACAAGAAAGCCGCTATTGAGCAGTTGGGCGACCGCCACCGTTTCATCGACATCGACCGTGTAGGTATAACTGGTCACTCCGGTGGTGGCTTTATGTCTACGGCGGCTATGCTGGTATACCCTGACTTCTTTAAAGTAGCGGTATCGGGAGCAGGTAACCACGAAAACAACATCTACAACCGCTGGTGGAGTGAAAAGCACCACGGCGTGAAAGAGGTGGTTTCGCCTAAAGGTGACACGACCTTCGTGTATGCCATCGAGAAAAACCCGGACCTGGCTCAAAACCTGAAGGGACACCTGATGCTGGCAACTGGCGACGTGGACAACAATGTGCACCCTGCAGGCACCATCCGTATGGCCAATGCGCTGATCAAAGCCAACAAGCGCTTCGATTTTGTGCTGCTGCCAGGCCAACGCCACGGCTTCGGCGACATGACCGAGTATTTCTTCTGGATGATGGGAGACTACTTCACCAAGCACCTGTTAGGCGACTTCTCGCAGCCAGTAGATATCAAGGAGATTAACCGTGAGATTGAAAACGTGGGCAACAAGCGACGAAATGGATTTCTAGCAGCCCCTGACGAAGAGTAGAGCACAAACCCTGAAACACAGAACAGCCGCAGCGAGATGATTCTCACTGCGGCTGTTTCTTTATAAAGCTATACCTGCGACAGGTACAGCCTTATACCTGACTAAAGATCGATCCTCAACACCCAGCGCCCCTGTTCCATAATAGTAAAGCGCACTTCGCGGTCGTAGGTGGCAGTACCCATTTGATTAGATGCCCTGAACCGGACGGTGCCTTCGAAGGGAATCACCATGTTTTCGAAACCTACAAAATTCTGTGAAGCCAATTGATTTCCGCTGCTGCCAGCTAATTGCACGTCTTCGAGGTTACGCAACACACGGCCTGACTGCATTACAATGACATCAATCATATTGCCCTCCGCGCTTTGCTTAGACAATGAGGCCCGCTGTACATCCCGTTTGTAAGAGATCCTGGTCTTTTTAACAGTCGGGGCTTTTTTTTTCATTTTTGGGTCATCCTCCCGCACATAGGCCACCTTCGTAGAGTCTTGCCCTTTCACAATGGTATCCTGAGAGGAGACCATCAATTCAGAAACATTAAAAGAAGCACCCTCTCCCTTAATCGGAGCAGGTCCGGCACCACGTACGGCTTCCATACCTATAGCGGCACATAGTAACATGGGTAAAAGATAAACCTGTTTCATAGCAATGACTTAAAATGAACCACTGTCAATAACTGTGAACATAATACTTAAACGCATCATTACCAATAAGTAAGGTCATTATTTAGCAGACGGAGGTATACCTGTTGCAAACGCCCCTAAAAAGCCATCTCCGCCATGCGCAGCTTGCTAACAAACAGTGCATGGCGGAGATGGCCTGGTATTTTTAGAGTGTTTCTTAAATTTTAAAGAATCTGAGCCCAGATGGCCCGGAATAAGCGGAAGGCTAAAAATTTAAACATAATTGTAAGCGTAATCTTGTTTAATTGTTCTAAAGACAAACTCCTTATTCGTCAAAAGCACTACAAATGTTTCAGCATCTCGATCTGCTCGTCATTGAGCAGGATGTAGCGGTTGTTAAAAGGGTTGGCAAAGAACTTCTCTGCTATCACATATTCGCCCGAATTCAGTTTATGGATATTATAACTGAAAAGGCTGTTGGAACGCTCAATGATCAGCTCAGTACGGCTAAGGTCAAGCTCACGTCCGCAGGTAGTGGTAATGATGTCAGTATTGACCGTCATGGTAGATGAATACATAATTGGAAGATTTAGCAAGGTTCTTTACGCAGGACTTGCCAGTTGGTGACACGCAAGGACCATAAAATCAGTTATATTTATCCACATTGACACCCGTCGCTTTAAGCTATACCTTATTTGTCATGACAAGGAGTGCTTCAACTTAATAAAGTATCTGCCGCATCTCAGGGCGCTGCTTTGCTTGTATCGCCCTGCATCTGCTATACCTTAAGTCCTGAATCCGGCAATGGGACTAAAAAACATCAGCTCCTGAAATTTTTTTTAGCTTGCGCCAGCGCTGCCCCACAGCTCAGGACCGGGCAAAGAAGTTGGTCAAATCTGGCAAAGAGCCACAGAATAAGACTGTGAATTTCACTCAATTAAGCACCGAATCAGCTCCTGTTCGCTCCTGCCAAAGCGAACTTTTGGATGGCAAAAGCGTAGCCAAAAAGTACTAGGACAAGGCGCTAAAGCAGATTTTGGACTATATTTTTCAAAAAAATTTGAGGCAAATGTTTGCAGTTTAAAATAGCCTGCCTATCTTTGCATCACTGAACGACGAAGGGGCTTCCACCCTGAAATCTAGTAGGTAGCTTGTCCGATGGTGTAACTGGCAACACGTCTGATTTTGGTTCAGAAGAGTCCAGGTTCGAAACCTGGTCGGACAACTTAAAAAGGCAACCCACAGCGATGCGGGTTGCCTTTTTTGCTTTACACCCTCCTGCCTAACTAATTAAAAATCAGAAATATCAGGTAGCATATCTGCGGAATTTCGTAGCTTTGCAGGCATAATAACCTAAACCAAACCCTTCAAACATTTAGCATTATTATGCCACAGGTAAAAATTTTTGCTGGCTCCGCCTCCAAGTACTTAGCTGAAAAAATCGCAGCCGCTTACGGTACGCAACTCGGCGACCTTGAGCTTTTACGTTTTAGTGACGGGGAGATGGCACCACACTTCAATGAATCCGTTCGCGGTGCAGAAGTATTTCTGGTGCAGTCCACGTTTCCGCCAGCCGACAACCTGATGGAGCTTATGCTGATGGTAGATGCCGCCAAGCGTGCCTCAGCCCACAAAGTGATCGTGGTGATGCCTTACTACGGTTATGCCCGCCAGGATCGCAAAGACAAGCCCCGTGTTTCTATCGGCTCAAAAGTGCTGGCCAACGCCATCCAGTCAGTAGGTGCTGACCGCCTGATGACATGCGACCTGCACGCCGGCCAGATCCAGGGCTTCTTCGATATTCCGGTAGATCATCTGGATGGTTCTGCCATCTTCGTGCCTTACCTGCGCAGCCTCAACCTGGGCAACGACCTAATCTTCGCTTCTCCTGACGTGGGGGGTGTGGTAAGAACAAGAGCCTTTGCCAAAAACTTCGGTGCTGAAATGGTTGTCTGCGACAAACACCGCAAACGCGCTAACGAGATCGCCTCGATGCAGGTGATCGGTGACGTGGAAGGTATGGACGTGGTACTGGTGGATGACATGGTAGACACTGCCGGCACGATCACACAGGCAGCTAAACTCCTGAAAGACAAAGGTGCCAAGACGGTTCGTGCTATCGCCACGCACCCGGTACTGTCAGGACCGGCTTACGAGCGTATCGAGAACTCCGTACTGGAAGAACTTGTGGTTTCCGATACCATTCCATTGCGCCAGGATTGCTCCAAGATCAAAGTGCTTTCGTTCTCTGAGCTGTTTGCCCGCGCCATCAACAACGTAGTGACACACGAGTCTATCAGCTCGCTGTTTATATAAGTTGAATTTTTAATTGCTGGTTGTTAATTATTGTTTCTCATCAATTGATGACCAGCGTTGATCATAATAATAAAGTAGTCTGCAAAGGTGACTGAATGCCTGCTTGTTAGGTTAATTGTACAATTCAAGAAAAAAACAATTAACAATTTAACAATCAGCAATTAAATCCATACCTTTGTGCCTTCAAAAATTTAACAAATTCATTTTTATGAAAACTTTAGAGATTATAGGGTTTAAAAGAGCAAATCTCGGTAAAGCACAGACGAAAGAGCTGCGCAATGAGTCTTATGTACCAGGTGTATTGTATGGCGGCACTGAGCAAGTTCACTTCTACGCCCCAGCTATCCTGTTCAGAGACTTAGTTTATTCTCCAGAAGTATACGAAGTTGATCTGAATATCGAAGGCACGCACTACAGAGCGATCCTTCAGGACGTACAGTTCCACCCAGTAAACGAAATGCTGCTTCACGTTGACTTCCTGCAACTGCAAGAAGACAAAGAAGTAAAAATCGACGTTCCTGTTAAGTTCGTTGGTAACTCTCCTGGTGTAATGGTAGGTGGTAAGCTTGTGACTAAACTGCGTAAGCTGAAAATCAAGGCGCTTCCAGCTAACCTTCCGGATTATATCGAGGTGAACATCTCTGACCTGGAGCTTGGCAAGTCTATCAAAGTAAGCAAGATTGCGAAAGGTGACTACGAGATCCTGACCAACCCACTTGCTCCGGTAGCAACTGTTACGATTCCACGTGCTCTTAAGAGCGCACAGGCTGAAGAGGCTCGCGGCGGTAAGAAATAATTACTGTTGCTTCAAAAGCATTCAAGATCCTGTCCTGCTCCGAGCAGGGCAGGATTTTTTGTTTCTCCTAAATGGCTAAATGGTTTAATTGCTAAATTGTCGCCCGCTACATCAGAAATACGGTTCATATCCTATCACCTTGGTGCACAGGCGTAAATTGGGTTTCCAGAATTTAAAACTGTAGCATTTAACAATTTAACCATTGAGCAATTCACCTATTACAAAGCTAAAACAATGGCTGGGCCTTAAACAAGAGGCGGCAGCGAGCATTGAAGATACAAGTATGAAATACCTGATCGTGGGCCTTGGCAATATCGGCCCGGAATACGCGGAGACGCGTCACAATATCGGTTTTATGGTGCTGGACTACCTGGCGCAGAAATTTGATGCAAAGTTTGACACAGGTCGCCACTCATTCGTGACTGAGATCAAGAGCAAGGGCCGCACCTATGTGCTGGTGAAACCCACTACTTACATGAACCTGAGCGGCAAAGCCGTAAGCCACTGGCTCAGCAGCCTGAAATTGACACCGGATCAGATGATGGTGATCACCGACGATATTGCCCTGCCCTTTGGGAAGCTGCGCATCCGCGCCAAAGGCAGTGCAGGCGGGCACAATGGCTTGAAGCACATTGAGCAGACCCTGGGCCACAACAACTACCCGCGCCTGCGCTTCGGCGTTGGCGATACCTTCCACAAAGGCAAGCAGGTAGACTATGTGCTCAGCAACTTCAGCGAAGACGAAAAGATCGACCTGCCGGGCATTATTGAAAAAGCAGCTGAGTCCGTGATCGCTTTTGGCAGCATCGGACTGGAGCGTACCATGAACCAGTTTAATACAAAGTAAGAACAGGCTCCTGACGGGGCCATCCTATACCTGACAGAAATACTTAGCAACCCGCGCACAGCGGCCACAACTATGAAACGCCTGTTCCTCTTATACCGCAATGCTTTCGGAGGCCTCTCCCGCCCTGCCTGGATGATGTCGCTGGTGATGTTCATCAACCGGAGCGGGGCCATGGTAACGCCATTCCTGGCTGTATACCTGACCGAGGTGCTGGACTATTCGCTCAAAGAGGCCGGTATGATACTGAGTATCTATGGGCTTGGCTCAGTGTGCGGTTCCTTCCTGGGCGGCTGGCTCACAGATCGGGTGGGTCACTTCAAGGTACAGTTTCTGAGCCTGACGGTTGGGGGCAGCTTATACTTCCTGTTGCTTAACCTGAGGCAGTTTGAGTACATGGCGGCCGGAGTGTTCATACTGAGTCTGGTAAACGACACCCTGCGCCCGGCGAACTCAGTTTCTATCTCCTATTACGCCCGACCTGAGAATGTAACACGAGCTTTCTCGCTCAACCGGATGGCCCTTAACCTGGGCTTTTCCATTGGTCCGGCCTTGGGAGGTTTTCTGGCGGCTATCTCCTATCGGTGGCTGTTTATAGCGGATGGCATCACGTGTATTTCGGCGGGCATCTTCTTCTTTTTCTACTTCCGGAACCAGCAGGGTCATCGTCCGCAGCCGAAGCAGAAAAAGGCTGAACAAACCGAAAAGGCTATACCTGCCGAACGCTCGCCTTACCGGGACGTGCCTTTCCTGCTGTTCACAGTTTTGTGCTGTAGCTTCGCCGCCATCTTCTTTCAGTTTATTACTACCCTGCCCCTTTACTACCGGCAGGTATACCAATTATCTGAAACAGGCATAGGCAGTTTGCTGGCGTTCAACGGCTTCATCGTATTTATGCTGGAGATGATTGCCGTATACCTGATTGGCGACAAAGTCCGCAAATCAGTGCTGATCGTGACTGGTATGCTGATGCTGGGTTTCTCGTTTATACTGCTGAATATGAACATGGAAGTAAGCACGCTGTACGTGGCTATGTTCTTATTGAGCCTGTCCGAGATACTGGCGATGCCATTTATGGCCACTATCACGGTGGAGCGCTCTACGGAGAATAATCGGGGATCTTATATGGGGCTGTATACCATCTCGTACGCTGCTGCGCATGTGGTAGCACCATACCTGGGCACCACTATTGCCTCGAAGTACGGCTTTGACACCCTTTGGTGGAATGTGGGCGGATTGGCTGTTATCACGGCAGTAGGCTTCTACTTCGTTGTGCAGTACATGGAGCGGGAGCGGCTTCGCAAACAACCAATTGTGGCTTCCGGAGAAGCAGGTGTGATGGTAGGATAAAACACCCTGGTACTTGTATAAAGCAAAAGCCCTTGCCTGTTTCAATAGGCAAGGGCTTTTTATGTGTCGGGCAGGTATAGCTTAGCTTACCGTACCACCATTCTTGACCTCTTTGCTTGGTTGTACAAAGGCTAGCGAACCATCTGCATTTTCGGCCATCAGGATCATACCCTGACTGGTGATGCCTTTGATCTCGCGCGGCGCCAGGTTCACGAGGATGCTCACCTGCTGCCCGATGATCTCCTCTGGATTGAAGAACTCGGCTATTCCGCTCACCACGGTGCGCTGGTCTATACCTGTGTCGATCTTCAGCTTCAGGAGTTTCTTGGTCTTGGCCACTTTCTCCGCTTCTATGATCGTACCGATACGGATGTCCATCTTGGTGAAGTCCTCAAAGTTGATGTTCTCCTTGGCTGGCTCGACAACGGCATTGGCCGCTTCGTTAGCTTTCTTGGTGTCGAGCAGTTTCTGTACCTGCGCTTCTACGGCGGCGTCTTCGATTTTCTCGAACATCAGCTCCGGCGTACCGATCACGTGGCCGGCTGGCAGCAGCTCAGCGGCACCGGCATCAGCCCATTTGCCTTGGTTCATGCTCAGCATAGAGCGCAGTTTAGCAGCAGACTCTGGGAGGAAAGGCTCCATCAGGATGCTCAGACTGCCTGAGATCTGCAGTGCGATGTTCATGATGGTTTTCACGCGCTCCTCGTCCGTCTTGATCAGTTTCCAGGGCTCGGTGTCGGCCAGGTACTTGTTACCCAGACGGGCTAGGTTCATGAGTTCGCTCAGGGCATCGCGGAAGCGGTAGCGCTCGATATAGGTGGCAATCACCATCGGCATGCCTTCCAGTACACCCAGCACTTCTTTGTCATAGTCCTGCAGCTCACCACGGGCCGGTACCTCGCCGTTGTAGTACTTTTGGGTAAGCACTACAGCACGGTTGATAAAGTTACCCAGGATGGCTAATAACTCGTTGTTGTTGCGGGCCTGGTAGTCTTTCCACGTGAAATCGTTGTCTTTGCTCTCCGGTGCGTTCGCGCACAAGGTATAGCGCAGCACATCGCCTTTGCCCGGGAACTCCTCGAGGTACTCGTGCAGCCACACCGCCCAGTTGCGGGAAGTGGAGATCTTGTCGCCCTCCAGGTTCAGGAACTCATTGGCCGGCACATTGTCTGGCAGCACATAGTCGCCGTGTGCCTTAAGCATGCTCGGGAAGATGATGCAGTGGAACACGATGTTATCTTTGCCGATGAAGTGCACCAGCTTCGACTCCGGATCTTTCCAGTAGGTTTCCCAGTCCGGGGTGAGGTCTTTAGTAGCCGAGATATAGCCGATCGGCGCATCGAACCACACATAAAGCACCTTGCCTTCTGCCCCTTCTACCGGTACCGGCACGCCCCAGTCAAGGTCGCGGGTAACGGCACGCGGCTGCAAGCCCTGGTCGATCCAGCTCTTACACTGGCCGTAAACGTTGGGCTTCCAGTCGCCTTTGTGGCCTTCCACGATCCACTCGCGCAGCCAGGGCTCGTACTCGTTCAGCGGCAGATACCAGTGCTTGGTCTCACGCATTACCGGCACAGCGCCGCTCAGCGTGCTTTTCGGGTTGATCAGGTCAGTCGCATTAAGGGAAGTACCGCAGCTTTCGCACTGGTCGCCATAGGCGTTCTCGTTGCCACATTTCGGGCAAGTGCCCACGATGTAGCGGTCAGCCAGGAATTGCTGGGCTTTCTCGTCGTAGTACTGCTGCGTGGTCTGCTCGATGAACTTCCCGTCATTGTACAGCTTCAGGAAAAAATCAGAAGCCGTTTCGTGGTGCGTTTTAGAGGAGGTGCGGGAGTAGATGTCAAAGGACACGTTAAAATCCTCGAACGACTTCTTGATCAGTTCGTGGTACTTGTCCACGGCCTGTTGCGGTGTGATGCCCTCTTTCTTGGCGCGGATAGTGATCGGCACCCCGTGCTCGTCGGAGCCGCAGATGAATTTCACGTCTCGGCCCTGCGAACGCAGGTAGCGCACATAGATGTCAGCCGGCAGGTATACGCCCGCCAGGTGCCCGATATGCACCGGACCATTGGCGTAAGGCAACGCTGCCGTTACAGTATATCGTTTATAGTTTTCAGCCATAGTCTTTGTAAAAACGCAAATATACAAATACCCGTTGGATTGATAGGCTACACTGTCCCTATTCCAAAAAAATGGCAGGTGTAAACTGACTAGCCCGTCACTTTTACGTAAACGGTAGACCGGCTATACCTGTATCATCAAGAACTCAATCACCTGAAGTATATGAAGAACAAAGATAATTTTCACGAAAAGAAAAATGACAGCGGCCATCTGGGCGAGGACAAGGACAGAAATAAAGTAAGCAAGAACCTTGCTCCCAAAGGCACTGACCGTGAGTCAGAGAACACACCACCCGGTAATGAAGTTTATGTAGACCTGGAGCCAGACGAATTGCACCTGGCCGATGAGGAAGATGAAGTGGAAGACGTGAGCGACCTGCGCAGCAAAGACAAGGATAAAGACAAAAAGAAAAAATAAACAAGAAGCGCTGCCTGAAAGGGCAGCGCTTCTTGTTTATACCTTAGTTATTATTGCCAACCGGCGGCCTGGTAGGAAGTATACGCAGGACTCGGTGCCGTGTGGAATCCACTGGGGCATGGGGCAGTTGCAGCGGTCTTACTTCGGGAGGCAGGTTAACTGGTGCATTCCGATCGTACTCTTCAATATTGCGCTTGCGATTTATATCGCTTGCCTGCTCATACATTTGCCTACGTACCGGATCACCTTCGCTAACTCTGACCCGCTGCGTATGACCAGGATCAGGAGGTAAAGTACCTCTCCCTCCTTCCGATAGCGACGTACAGCTCATGGCCCCCAGCAGCACGATGCCCCCTATCCAGCTTCTATACCTTTTCATCTTGTTTCATCTTAAAATAGTAAAATAAAGATGTCGATTAAAACACCCTATACTATGTATACGGATGAAAAAGTATAAAAGAACGTACTCTTAATTATTATCCTTCAGGTTCTGCTGACCAACCTGTGTGAGCATTAGCCCCTCGGGTGCCGGCGTTACCCAGGCCAGTTTGGCCAGGTGGTGCTCAGCCTCTTTCTGCACATCTTTGTATTTAGGGTAGCGTTCCTGCAGGTATGGGTATAGCTCCTGGTACGACAGCACGCTGCCAGCCTCTATGTTATGTTCCCTGAAGGCACCCATGATGCACTGCGCCACATTTTCTATATTATCCGCTTCGGAGTGTAGTTTGTTCATGTCTGTTGTCTCGTTAGTGTTGGATAGAAAATACGGGGTATGTGAGTCAAGAGTTGAAAGTTAAGACTCAAGAGTAAAACCCTACTCCGCTTTTATGAACCCAAGTGCTACCGAGTTGAGGCAGTAGCGCAGGCCGGTGGGCTTGGGTCCGTCGTCGAATACGTGGCCCAGGTGTCCGCCGCAGCGACCGCAGACTACTTCGGTGCGCACCATGCCCATGCTACGGTCAGCTACTTCACGCACGTTCTTAGACGAAATCGGTCTGAAAAAACTCGGCCAGCCTGTGCCGGAGTCGAACTTCGTGTCAGAGGTGAATACTTCATTTCCGCAGGCGGCGCAGGTATAGACGCCTTTTTCTTTGTGATCATTGTACTTGCCACTGAAGGCCCGCTCTGTTCCTTTTTGCCGCAGCACATAATACTGAGCCGGCGTAAGTTGCTTTTTCCACTCCGCTTCGGTTTTGTTGATCTCGTAAGTTTGCTTTGATTTCTTTGAGTTGTCGTTTTGGGTGGCACTTACATCCCCCGATCCTGCCACAATGGCCTCAGAATCGGTAATGGGCTGATCCTGCTGTCCGCAGGCGGGCAAGCTCAGGAGCAACAGCAAGGTATAGATATAAAACATTTTCATACAGTTGTTTACGAAGTACAAGAGCAAAAAACAGGCCTCTTTTGATTATTTTATACCTAATTGAACAAAGCCAGCACACATAATGTTTGCTCCATAACCTTAGTCATCGTGCTGAGAGAGAAGATTTAATAATTACCTAACCTGTTTATTTCGAGCGGACTACTGTAAATGCGAAGGCTTTTTTATACCTTTGCACCTCGAAAAATCAATTCAATGCAAAATATTCGAAATATCGCGATTATCGCACACGTAGACCACGGCAAGACAACGCTCGTGGACAAAATCATCCACGCTTCAAAGCTATTTGCTGACCACCAGCACTTTGACGACCTCATTCTGGACAACAATGACCTGGAGCGCGAGCGCGGTATCACGATCGTTTCCAAGAACGTATCGGTTCGTTACAAGGATGTTAAGATCAACATCATCGACACACCTGGTCACGCCGACTTCGGCGGTGAGGTAGAGCGTGTACTCAAGATGGCTGACGGTGTACTCCTTTTGGTGGATGCCTTCGAAGGTGCCATGCCACAGACACGTTTCGTACTGGGCAAAGCGATTCAGCTTGGCCTGAAGCCGATCGTAGTAGTAAACAAAGTAGACAAAGAAAACTGCCGTCCTGATGAAGTGCACGAGCAAGTGTTCGACCTGATGTTCAACCTCGAGGCTACTGAAGACCAGTTGGACTTCACAACGCTTTACGGTTCTTCCAAGCAGGGCTGGATGAGTACTGACTGGACACAGCCAACTGATAACATCACGCCACTGCTGGATGCCATCATCGATGTGATCCCTCCTGCTCCTTACCGTGAAGGTACGCCGCAAATGCAGATCACTTCGCTTGACTACTCTTCTTTCGTGGGTCGTATCGCCATTGGTCGTGTGCACCGTGGTACGTTGAAAGAAGGTATGCCAATCAGCTTGATGAAAGCCGACGGTTCAATTAAGAAAGGTCGTATCAAGGAGCTTCAGGTTTTTGAAGGTCTTGGCAGAAAGTCTGTACAGGAAGTAACTGCCGGCGAAATTTGCGCCATTACAGGTATAGAGGGCTTCGACATTGGCGATACGATTGCTGATGCTGAGAACCCTGAGGCTTTGGCCCGTATCTCGATTGACGAGCCAACCATGAACATGCTCTTCACGATCAACAACTCTCCTTTCTTTGGTAAAGAGGGTAAGTTCGTGACGTCGCGCCACCTGCGTGACCGCCTGTTCAAAGAAACTGAGAAAAACCTGGCCCTGCGCGTACAGGAAACCGACCGCGAAGATACCTTCCTGGTATTCGGTCGCGGTATCCTTCACTTGTCAGTACTGATCGAAACGATGCGTCGTGAAGGTTACGAACTGCAGGTTGGTCAGCCACAGGTTATCTATAAAGAAATTGACGGCCAGCGCCACGAGCCAATTGAGCACCTGGTAGTAGACGTTCCGGAAGAGACTGCCGGTAAGGTAATCGAGCTGGTATCGATGCGCAAAGGTGAACTGACGATCATGGAGCCGAAGGGCGACCTGCAGCACCTGGAGTTCAATATTCCGGCGCGTGGTCTGATCGGTCTGCGTAACAACGTACTGACTGCCACTGCTGGTGAGGCGATCATGAACCACCGCTTCCTGGCGTACGAGCCTTACAAAGGCGCTATACCTGGCCGTAACAACGGTTCTATCATTTCGATGGAAACAGGCCCGGGTACAGCTTACTCTATCGACAAGCTGCAGGATCGTGGTGTGTTCTTCGTTGATCCGGGTGTAGATGTATACATGGGCCAGGTAATTGGTGAGCACAACCGCCAGAACGATATCACGGTGAACATCCAGAAGGGCAAGAAGCTGACAAACATGCGTGCTTCCGGTTCTGATGACAACACTAAGATCGCTCCGGCCAAGAACTTCTCACTGGAAGAAGCCATGGAATACATCCAGAAGGATGAGTACCTGGAAGTGACGCCAAAGAGCCTGCGTATGCGTAAGATCTACCTCGACGAGAACGAGCGTAACCGCATGGGCAAGAAAGAAGAAGTAGCGTAGGTATAGTCTGCTCTCAATTATAAAGCCCCGGCTGATTAAGTTCAGTCGGGGCTTTTTGTTTGGATAATTTGTAAAGTGCTATGGTTGAGGCATATTGATCATGGTAAAGCAATCTAAAAACTACACCTGGAGTATAACTTCTACTAAACAAGTACCACTACATCAGCTAGCAGTTCTCCCCATGGTAAATCAATTAAAGATCACCACTACCTTTTTACTGTTAGCGCTGTTGGTTATGGCCCTGAAATGTGATGATGACTACCCGCTGGAAGAATTCAAATACAACTTTGAGGAGACTGTGGATATCCTGCCTGTGAAAAAGAGCTACAAGCTAGGTGATACCATCTGGATAAAGTATCAGAATAGTGACAAACGGCTTCATGACGCCATTACGAAGCAAGACATCCTCACCGACTCAGTATCTTTAGGATTTAATATGTCGTTTGAAGGCACTTATTATTCCCTGTTATACCCACCGGGAGGGCATTGTGAATTCATAACCTCCGACCGAAACATAGACCAGGCTTCGAGCAGATCAGGCGAGTCCACAGCGGCCTTAAGATTGATATATGGGTGCGCTAACACCCAAAGTTTTGAAGCAGGAGTAGTCTTAAAGCAGAGGGGGAATCTATAAGCTAAGTCTTTACCAGTACAGCCCTGTCAGTAGGGTAGTAAGCTGCACCGGTCAACCGGCTGCCTTCCCCTTATCAACCATAGCCTATAAATTCAATGTAGCAGATGGCAACAAGGATGTATACCTTAGCATTCCGCCCATTTCGAGGGGAGAAAGCCCTAAAGGGACTACAGAAAGTAAAATTGACAGCAAACAGATGTTTATTGTGAAGGTCGAATAAGGTCTGTGTCAGCTAACATCATACTTTCCTGCTCTCCAGCATCCATTTACCGGCTATCAAGAATCAAAACATCAAATTATTAAAATTTCATAGAAGTCCGTGTGGAATTTCAGGGTCAACTGAATCTATAAGTTGGTATATGATTATCACCTTATAAATTCATCATGCTCCGAAGACACTTTTCTATAGCTGAATTGCATTCTATCACCTGCGCCTTTCACAGGAGTGCAATCAATCGTCCTAAACCCAGCTTGCTTTTCATCACGAGGCTGATCCTGCTCACACTGCTATTGGCTGCCACCGGTTGCCAGTCACAGGAAGAAAGCCCTGAATACGAATCTGTCGAGATGACGATGGCACCTCCCCCTCCTGAGGCACCTACAATAGAGCTGCAAAGAAAGCTGATAAAAGAGGGAAGGGTGGAATATGAAACTGATGATATCAGCGCTACACGCCAGCAAGTATTTGCCGCGATAAAGCGATATAGGGGCTATGTTTCTTCTGACGAGGAACACAAATCTCCGGGAAGAACCAGCAACACCCTTGTGATCAGAGTACCGGCAGAGAACTTTGATAACCTGCTAAAGGAAGCCACTACAGGCGTCAGGAAATTTGACATCAGGGAAATAAATGTGAAAGATGTCACTGAAGAATTTCTGGACATACAGGCCCGCCTTAAAACTAAAAAGGAACTCGAAGCCAGGTTCCTGGAGCTATTGAAACAGGCTAATACAGTGACCGAAGTATTGGAAATTGAAAAGCAAATAGCCGCCCTGCGCTCCGACATCGAGTCGATAGAAGGACGGCTAAAGTATCTAGAGAACCAAGTTTCCCTCTCCACCCTCTCCATGACATTTTATGAGAGCACTCCTGTTCATACCGAATTTTCAGAAGAGTTTAAAGACAGCTTCCGGAATGGCTGGGACAACCTGATCTGGTTCCTTGTGTTTCTCACCAATATCTGGCCCTTTATCCTGCTCGGGCTCCTGCTGCTGATCGGACTAAGCGCTCTTAGAAAGCGACGGAGAAATGTCACCTGAATGGCGTGCTTTTGTGCTGTAAATTTGGTTTATGCACTATATCAATCCTCTGCCTGTAAACATTAACGCTGAATTACGTTAGATAGGCAGATAAATTTGATAACATACTTTGCATGAAAAGCTACTACCTGCACGTTTTGTCACTCACGTGCATTATTCTATTTTCTTCGGGTTGTGCCCGCAAGAATTTCTTCGCTAAAACACCCGTCGTTGACCAGGATCGCTATCAGCAGCTGAAAACTGCTTCCCCTACTGATGTAGACAGTGTAACCGTGATGGCTGGCCAGCATTACAAGCGAACTGGATTTCACAATTTCTTCTGGGGCAAGCATTACCGCGACGTATGGGCCACTCCCGTTACTGTCAAGGTGTTTGATATGAAAACAGCCAAGGGCGGGCTCTCCATCGAAAAGTTAGGGGGTGGTATGCAGACCACCAGCCTCACCCTGATAGATGACAGTGGCTTTACCTACGCCCTGCGTTCACTGGACAAAGACCCGGCCGGTATACTGCCCAAGTTCTGGCGAAACACCTTTGTCGCTGACGTGCTCCGCGACCAGACCTCAGCCATCAACCCCTATGCCGCTATCGTGCTGCCCACCATGGCAGAGGCTGCTGGTATACCACACTCCAAACCCGAATTGGTTTATGTGCTCCCCAACGACACTACTTTCGGCGAGTACAGCGACAGGTTTCAGGACGGAGTGTTTATGATCGAGGAGAAGTATGATAGCGACCGCACTATTACGCCCCTGATTGAAGGAGCCACAGATATTGCCGGCTCCAAAAAGATGCTGAGAAAGCGGTTCGGCGACGATGATCACTTTATCGATCAGCGAGCGTTTGCCCGTGCCCGCCTCTTCGACTTGTTCATCAATGACTGGGACCGCCACGTAGGGCAGTGGGAGTGGGCAGTATATGACGATGGCAATAACAAGCACTACCGGGCTATTCCGAAAGACCGCGACAATGCCTTCTTTAAGTTTGATGACGGTATTATCACCTGGCTGTTTAGCCGCAAGTGGGCCATACGCAAGTTCGAATCCTTCGACCCAAAGTACAAGGATGTGTATGCCCTGATGATGAATGCCACCTTCATCGACAGCCGCGGTCTGAACGAACTCACCCTACAGGACTACCAGGACCTGGCTGCTGAGCTGCAGGCTGCATTAACGGATGAAGTAATCGAAAGTGCTATCAGGCAATTCCCGCCTCAGGTATACGCACAGATCGGAGAGCAAACCATACGAACCCTGAAGAGTCGCCGCGATCTGCTACCTCAGGCTGCGCAGGAGTTTTACATGCACCTGGCCAAAGATCCGCTTGTGATAGGCACTGATAAGGAGGAACGCTTCGAAGTGGAGCGCCTCAACGACGAGGAAACATCTGTAAAAGTGACACGCTTATCAGATGACAAGCAGGTATACCACCGAATATTCAAGCGCAGTGAAACAAAGCAGATCACCCTGTACGGTCTGGCTGAGGATGATGAGTTTGAGGTGAGTGGCGAAGTCAGTAAGGGTATCCGCGTAGTGATCGTGGGTGGCCGCGGTGAGGACGAAATAAAGGACAAATCGCGGGTGAACAGTTGGCGTCGGAAGACGATTGTATATGACACCAAGCGTGGCAACGAATTTGAATTTGGACCTGAGACAGTAGACAAAACCACCCGCGATGTAAGAGTGCACGCTTTTGACAGGGAAGGGAACAAATAAGTAAACCCGCACCACCAACCAACGAACCTACCAACACCCATGCGCCCCTCCTACTACCGATTACCATTCCTGATCAGCCTATTACCGGTGATGCTTGTGAGTAGCTGCATCGGCAACAAGTATACCCATAGCCTGCAGCAGGTTCCACCCCCAGCTCAATCAACAGCAGGTATACATGAGTACAGTGATAGCACCGTGACAGTAGCTGTTGGCGAACACTACGGTCGCGGCCGACTGCACACGTTCTTCTATGGCAAGCATTACCGCCCCGCCTGGACTACTCCTGTCTCTTTCCGGGTGCTCGACCTGGGCACTGAAAAGGGTGGCCTGACACCGACGCAGCAAGGTGGTAGCAGACAGACCTTGAACCTTCGTCTCAAAAATCCGGAGGGTAAAGAGTATGTGCTCCGCTCTGTTGACAAAGACCCCGCCACTGCCCTGCCCGAAAGGTGGCAGCAAAGCTATGCTGCCAACATCATACGCGATGCCACCTCAGCTACACATCCTTATGCTGCTCTCGTGCTGCCACCCATGGCCGAGGCAATCGGCATACACCACACTAAGCCAGAACTGGTCTACATACCGCACGACCCCAGGCTAGGTGAGTACCAGGAAAACTTCGGTGGCATGGTCGCCCTGCTTGAGATCAGGCCTGATGATGACCTGTCAGATGAACCAGGTATGGGAAACTCTGAAAATATCAAGAGCACCAGGGCCATGCTCAAGGACCACTTTTTTGAAAACAACAGCGACATAGACGCACGTTACTACCTGCGGGCCCGCCTCTTCGACATGCTGATCGGTGACTGGAGCCGACATGAAGATAACTGGCGCTGGGCACAGTATAAACAGGACGGTGTAAAGGTATATCAGGCCGTGCCCCGTGATCGTGATAATGTGTTTTACAAGCTCAATGATGCGATCATTCCCTGGCTCTTTATGCGCACTGGCCTTAAGAAGCACTTTCAGACTTACAGCAATAACCTTTCAAACCTGGATGACCTGAACAGAAGCGGGCGCAACCTGGATGAAACCATACTCGCCGGCCTCACTTACCAGGACTGGATAGAAGTAGCCGACAGCGTCAGTAGTGCGCTAACAAATGAGGTGATCGAGAAGTCTTTCCGGCAAATGCCCGATACCATTTACCAACTCACGGCTTCTCCCATCATGAACCAGCTAAAGTCCCGCCGGGACAAGCTGGGTAAATCTGTCCAAAAGTATTACAAAAGTTTAATGCGGGAGGCAATTGTCGTAGGTTCAGACAAGCATGAGCGATTTGAAGTAGAGGTGCTGTCTGCAAACGAGGTACGGGTACAGGTATACAAGATTAAGAAAGATGGCGAAGAAAGAAGGCAGCTCTTTGACCGGGTATTTCAGGCCAACGACACAAAAGAGATACACCTGTACGGCCTCAACGGCGATGACGAATTTGTAGTGAAGGGTGACGTCCGGCCGAAGATAAAAATCAGAATGTGGGGCGGTGCAGGCGAGGACAGCTATACCGTAAAAGGAAGCAAACCCATGGCCCGTCGCATTTGGATAGAAGATACTGAATACCGCAATACTTATGACCTGAGCAAAGGTACCCGCCAAAAAACAGAGCAAAGCCCTGCCGCTAATCAGTTTGACGCAGAGGGTTGGCTATTGCGCTATTACCTTGACTAGCGGACAACCGGGCACAAAAAAAGGAGCCGGCTATACCTAGCCGGCTCCTTTTTTTGTGTCTTGTAGATTAATCTTCTTTACCTGTTTTGTTTTGGGCTCCCTGGCCTCCGCCGCCACTGCCACTTCGGCTACCTGTACGGTTATCTTTGTCTTTGGCTCCCCAGGCTCCCTGGCCCTGCTGCTGGCTGGCCGTGGCCTTTGTGCCATCCGTGCCCAGGTCTACAGCTCCTTTGTGGTTTGCCTCATTTGAAAACTCGTCTGGCATTGGCTGCGAGTTCGCGTTACTGTCAGGTTTCTGTCTGTTCTGGTTATCTTTGTTATTAGCCATATCTCTTCTATTTTTCTTCAACTCAGGTCCGTAACTCTTACGGACGTCTCCCTTGTAGGTACGGTGGGCCGCAAGGGTGGGTTGTCGAAGAAGAGGGCTACAGCTGCTTGTTCAATACCGTAGCAGATGCCTGTGCAGCCGGCAAGATCAGCACTTCAGCGATGTTCACATGGGCAGGGCGCGTCACCATAAAGGTGATCAGGTCAGCAATATCATCTGCACGAAGCGGCTCATAGCCCTGGTATACACCGGCAGCACGTTCTCTGTCGCCTTTGAAGCGCACCTCCGAGAACTCCGTCTCTACCAGGCCCGGGTTCACTTCCGATACTTTTATACCTTCCTGTATCAGGTCAATGCGCATTCCTTTGGAGATGGCGTCTACCGCAAACTTGGAGGCGCAGTACACATTGCCATTGGCATACACCTCTTTGCCGGCAATAGAACCAATGTTGATGATGTGGCCCTTCTTGCGGTTGAGCATCAGTGGAAGCACAGCGTGTGTTACGTAGAGCAGTCCTTTCACATTGATATCAAGCATGGCGTCCCAGTCGGCTATGTTGCCGCTCTGCACCGGCGCCAGGCCGTGGGCATTGCCAGCGTTGTTTACCAGCACGTCTATACCTTTCCAGTCGGCAGGCAGACTACTGATAGCCTCTTGCACGGCCTCACGATCACGCACATCAAAAGCTAGGGTATAAACGGGCACTTCCGTGATCTGCTCTTTTAGCTCTTGCAGGCGCTCTGTTCTGCGACCAGTCGCGATGATGTGGTAGCCTGCTTTGGCCAGAGCAAATGCCGTAGCGCGGCCTATACCTGATGTAGCTCCTGTTACAAGTGCAATACGTGCCATGTTATTCGAAGTGGAAGATTAAGGAAACGTTTCGGGTAGTCATTCTGTCTATAAGCGGACTGTACTCTCCACCAGCAGTACTTTTCTGGTCCATGAGTCCGTGAGAGTAGCGCAGTTCAGGTGCAAACTTGAAGAATGGATAAAAGATATCCAGCCCCACGCCATACTCAATAGATAAGTCATTACGGTTAACCTGCAGCAGGTTACCATTCTGGGTATGGGTCGTATTCCCCAGCATACGGCTGGCTTTTACACCACCCACCATGTACATCCTGAAATTGCCACGACGTTTCGCTCTGTATTTGAGCAACAAGGGCAGCTCGATCACCGGGGAGGCAAACGTAGTGTTATCGAAGTTTCCGCCTTCTTCGCCTTCCACGTTTCTTTCAAAATCGATGCTGCGGCCATAGAAGCCCACACCAGGCACGAAACGGGCATCCAGGTACTCAAACAGGCGCACGTTCAACACCAGGCCAGGATAGAAGCCCAGGCTGTTCATCGTGTTTACTTTCGTGCCGTTCGTAATCTGATCCACATAAGCCTGCGAGTGCTCAATGTAATACTTCGAATAAGACATACCCAGGTAAAATCCGTAATGTATGCGCTTTTCGTCATAGCCTGGTTTGTTTTCGCCCATTACTTTCTGGTTCTGAGCCTGTACCTGCGTGGTACCTGCCATCAAAACAAAAAGAAGTACCGCAAAACTTATTTTTTGCCGGTGTAGATGGAGCTGATGCCAAATGTGAGTGAATGCCATTTTGTTTGTTTAAAGCCAACTTCTTCAAAGATACTCAGGAATTCCCTGCCGTCCGGGAAAGCCTGCACCGACTCGGGCAGGTAGGTATAGGCGGCACGGTCCTTAGAAACGAATTTACCTACCATCGGTAGTATATTCTTAAAATAAAATTGATACAGCTGTTTCATCGGGAAGCTCTGTGGCTTGGAAAACTCCAGCACCACGGCTGTACCGCCCGGCTTGAGCACACGTCGCATCTCTGACAGGCCCTGCTTCAGGTTTTCGAAGTTACGCACCCCAAACGCTACCGTGATCGCATCGAAACTGTTATCCTCAAACGGCAGGTTCTCAGAGTCACCATACCGTAGCTCGATCTTATTTGTCAGCCCCTTGCGCTTCAGCTTTTCACGTCCCACAGCCAGCATCCCTTCCGAAATGTCAACTCCTGTTATTTTATCAGGATTGAGGTTCAGCGCTTCGATCGCAAAGTCAGCTGTGCCAGTGGCTATGTCCAGCATTTGCTTCGGCTTCTCGGCTTTGAGCAGGCTCACGGCCTTTTTGCGCCAAACGATGTCGATGCCAGCACTCAGGAAGTGGTTCAGAAAATCGTATTTGCCCGCAATGTTGTCAAACATCTGCGCAACCTGCGATTTCTTGTCGTTATTCTGGTCTTTGTAGGGTACTACCGCCATGGGTTATGCTTATGTAATAAAAGAACAAAAATACTGTAACTGTAACTATTATGCACAGTATATGTTCCATTATTATAAAAAAACAGGCTGAGCGTGTGCCCAGCCTGTTTTTTTATTTATTCAGCATGTTCGCTCAGCTTAGTTTACAGGCACTTCCTGCTGTGTATCCTGGCGCTGGATGATTCTGAACTCAGTTCTTCTGTTCAGCTGCATGTTAGCAGAAGAGTTGTTTGGCGCTGTAGGACGGCGTTCGCCGTAGCTTACTGTTACCAGTCTGCGTGGAGAGATGCCCTGCTGCACCAGGTAATCGAAGGCAGCGTTAGCACGGTTTTCACCGAGAGTCATGTTATATTGTTCACTTGCACGTGAGTCAGTATGACCTTCGATGCTTACATTCACATTAGGGTTGGCTTTCATGAAGGCTGCCACGGCATCCAGCTCACGAATAGACTCAGCACGCAGTTCGTACTTGTCGGTGTCGTAGTAGATGTTCTTGAACTCCATGCTAGCAGCCTTGTCTGTAGATGTGCCTCTATCTGCCAACGTAGGTGCTGAAGTTACACGCGTAGTGTCATCACCGAAGTCGATGTAGAAGTTCTGCTCGATCGTAGTCGTATCGTTCAGCACCATTGGCATTTCGAAAGACTCTGTCGTTAATACTTCACCATCTTTAGTGATCTCTACCTGATACGTACGACCAGAGAGAACACGCAGGTCGTACAGACCATCTTCCTGCTTGGTTACGTCACGGTAAGAGATCGGACGCTTGTCAGCCTGCTGACCGTTGAACACAAGCTCCAGGCCAGGTATAGCCAGGCTGTCGTTAGAAGCATACACACGACCCGTCACACGGGCAGCACGGATGTAGTTGATGGTGTAGATATCCTTTTCACCGTAACCACCGATGCGGTAAGAAGACAGGTAAGCATAGCTTCCGTCTGGGCTCAAGCGATAGTATGTGTCATCGTCTGGTGTGTTTACCGGGTAGCCCAGGTTCTCAGGACGGGCAAAACGCTTCGCAACTGAGTCATAACGGGCCACAAAGATGTCATAGCCACCCATTGAGTTGTGACCGCGTGAAGCGAAGTATAACGAACCGTCAGCAGCCATATACGGGCTGTCGTCGTCAAACTTGGTGTTGATAGCGGCACCTACGCTGCGTGGCTTGCCCCACTCACCGTTGCGCTGACGCTGCGACACGTAAATGTCCAGGTCACCGTCTTCAGAGTAATGGCTGGTTGAGAAATACAGGCGCTGGTTGTCTGGTGTAATGAAAGCATCAGACTCAAAGTCGGCTGTGTTGATGTTAGAACCAATGCTCTTGGCATCGCCCCATGAACCATCCGCCTGACGCTCCGAGTACATGATATCACCGTTGTTCACAGAACGATACAGCAGCATTTTGGTATCGTTGTCGAACAGCTGGATAGATGCGTCGTGGCCTGAGCTCTTCAGGTTACCAGCGATAGAGCGTGGTTGCTCCCACTCGTCACCCTGGATACGGCGTGTTTCGTAGATATCCTCAAAATACTCACCATCAGAAGCTTTGGAGCCACTCTGGTTGTTACCGGCACTGCGTGAAGTGAAAAGCAGGTAATTGTCGTCAGAAGAGATCACCGGGCTGTGCTCAGAAAACTCAGAGTTCACCACCCCACCCAGGTTCTTCACAAAGATGTCTTTCGGGTTAGCAACCTCTTTCTGTGCGTTGCGGCTCTGCTGGATCAGCATGGACACTTCCTCACGACGCCAGTCATCACGCTTACGAATATTCGGGATATACGCCTGGTAATGCTTGATGGCATCGTCGAAACGGTAGTTGATGTGGTTGATACGGCCCAGCCAGTATTCAATATCACGATCAACGTTAGGCTTTACAGACTGTGCTTTGTTGATGTATTCTGCTGCTTTCTCCTTATCGAAAGTCATGTAGCTGATACCCGCAAAGTAGAGGGCTTCAGCGTTGTTTGGATCATTGGCCAGCACTTGCTCATAATATGGCAGGGCAGCGCGGTAGTTTTCACGGTCAAAAAATTTGTTTCCAGTCCGTACCAGCTTTCTGTTGCTCTGGGCATCTACTGTGTAAGCACTCACACAGGTAACCGCCAGCGCTAATGAAAGCCGTGAAAATAATTTGGCTAAATTATTCATGCTGTAAAGGGTTTGTTATACTTATTGATTGTATGGAAATATGTGTTAATCTTTTCTTGAAAAACGTAGTAAAGGTCTCTCCGCCCAATTGATTTGGAATACCGGCGGTTTACTTCCTTTATTCTATTGTGTTATTTTCTTTCCTTCCCACATCCCAACAACTTCCCCCTTACGCTACTATCGCTATAATAGATACACTAATATCTATTTTTATATACTGACACAGTAACCCAATTCAAGAACAGAGAGCAAATATATTAAAATATACATATAAACTATATAGCTTTCTTGATTATTTATTAAAACGATTTTAGTTTTCATCTAACTTAGATACCCTCTCCCCATCTGTGAAGCCCGCGCTACAGGCTGACTCAAATTAAGTTTGCCAAAATAATAGTAATTTTGACAAATAAGCTATGTGCTCATATCCCGGGCACTCCGCACATCGTAAATTATAATTGCCACATCAGCAAGTCAACTATAGGCTTGGTGACTTAAGCTAGCAACTGCATGGTTATCAAAGAAGCAAAATTTTTAATAAGTAATACCCGGGTTGACTTATGCCCGGAACCTAACAAACCGGAGTATGCCTTTATCGGCCGCTCCAATGTGGGCAAGTCCTCGCTCATCAACATGCTTACCGAGCAAAAAGGGTTGGCCAAGACCTCCCAGTCTCCGGGCAAAACACAGCTCATAAACCATTTTCTGATCAATGACCAGTGGTACCTGGTCGATTTGCCAGGCTACGGCTATGCCAAAGTGAGCAAGGAGTCGCGGGAGCAATGGCGAAAGATGATCAACTACTACATGCAGAAGCGGGAAAACCTTACCTGTGTGTTTGTGCTTATAGACTCGCGTCATGAGCCCATGAAGGTTGACCTCGACTTTATGCAACATCTGGGCGAACTCGGCGTTCCTTTTGTGATCGTGTTCACCAAAACCGACAAGCAGTCAGCCACCAAGACCGACTCAACCATAGCCGCGTATGCCCGTAAGATGCAGGAAACCTGGGATGAACTTCCCCGCATGTTCAAAACCTCTGCTGAAAAAAGAACAGGTCGCGAAGAGATCCTTCAATTTATAGAAGAGGTAAACGCACAGGTGCAATACTAATTGCCACAGGGTATGCGGTTTGGGGGAAGACTTGCCAGGTGTGCACCAACTCAAACTTAAATTCTTTACCCTTATGAAAAGTAGAATCTCAATTTTGTTTCTTTTATTTGCCTTTATGACCTTTGCCGCTTCTGCTCAATCAGCCGACACGGCAACGGAGAAGGAAGTATGGATGCCGTCCAAGTCTATACCTGTGGCGGAGTACTACAAAGGTGGCCAGGAGGCCATGTACAAGTTCATCGACAAGCAGATACAGTACCCGGCGTTGGCCCGCAAAAATCGGGTGCAGGGCGAGTGCATCATCGGCTTCACTCTGAATGAAGACGGCTCCACCTCAGGCTTCAGAGTGCTGAAAAATGCAGGCGCAGGCACCGGAGAGGAAGCCATGCGCATTGCCAAGATGCTGAAATTCAAGGCACCCGGCCCCGGCTTCGGCATGGTGGCCAGTGTGCCCATAATGTTTAAACTATAACCAACAGTTTTTATACCTGATTATGCCTATTGATTTAAGACAAGTTGCAGCCATTGCCGGCATGAGCGGACTTTACCGCATCGTAAAGCCAACACGCAATGGCGTAATCGTAGAGAGCCTTTCTGACAAGCCTACCCGCATGGTAGCCCAGGCGCGTCACCGCATGTCGCTGCTGGACGAAATCTCGATCTACACCAACGACGAGGAAGCAACCGTGCCCCTGGCTGATGTGATGGACCGCATCCACCAGAAATACAACGGGGAGCTGCCTTTCGGCGACAAGCCTTCTGACGAGGAGTTGAAGAGCTTTATGTCGGACGTACTGCCTGACTATGACGAAGACCGCGTGTATATATCTGACATGAAAAAGCTCGCGGCCTGGTATAGCATTGTGAACCAGCACATTGGTTTTACAGCAGACGGAGAAGCTGCCTCAGCCGAAAGCGGCGAAGAAGCTGAAACAGAAGAAAAGGCTGAATCAAAGGCAAAGAAAACCAAGAAGTAAAATCCTAGCCATAGAAAAGCCCTCCGGACAGGAGGGCTTTTTTTTATCGCTATGACTCGTCCTGAAATAAGTTGACACTATTTAGACTTATGAAAGGAAAAGAAGCAGCAGGGGGCAGCAGGCGTACGAGTCGGGACTACCCGCTAGGCTTTAAACTGGCCGTTGTAAGGCAGGTTGAAGAAGGCGAGATGACTTACAAGCAGGCCCAGCGCCATTACGGAATCCAGGGGCGCTCAACGGTTTTGGTGTGGCTCAGAAAACACGGCCGGCTGGATTGGCGTTATCCCGGTATACACACTCGCATGATGAAAGCCGAAACCCCAGCCCAGAAGATCAAGCGCCTGGAGCGCGAGCTCTCCGATGAGCGCCTCAAGAACCAGGTGCTGGAGAAGACCATTCAAACCATCGAGCAACAGGTAGGCCACAGGCTGGCAAAAAAGCCCTTACCCGGACAATGTGGATCTTCCAGCAAGAGAGGGGCGTGAGCCTGGCGCGTCTCTCTTCTTTGTTCGGGTGCAGCAGGCAGTCGCTCTACCAGCTAAGAGCGCGGCAGAAGAGGCGGGCAGCCCAGCTGGCTCCTGTGCGGGAGCTGGTGCAACAGGTGCGCCGGCAGCTGCCCCGTGTGGGTGCCCGCAAGCTGCACTACCTGCTCTCGGGCAGGTTGCAGGAGCAGGGCATCAAGCTGGGCCGGGATGGCCTGTTTGCCTATCTGCGGGCCGAGAACCTGCTGATCTCCCCCCGCCGCTGCTACACCAGGACCACCAACTCCAAACACTGGCTTAGAAAGTATCCCAACCTGGTAAAGCAGCTGGCCGTGGAGCGCTCAGAGCAGGTCTTTGTCTCCGACATCACGTATGTCAAAAGCCGGCAGCGCACCCATTACCTGTCGCTGGTCACCGATGCCTTCAGCCGCCGCATCATGGGCTACGCCCTAAGCGATGACCTGAGCGCCGAGAGTGTGGGCAGGGCCCTGAAGATGGCCATCAAGGGGCGCTCAACGAGCCTGCCACTCATCCACCATTCGGATCGCGGGCTGCAGTACTGCTCTGAGCACTACCAGCAGATCCTGAGGAAACATCAGGTGAGCTGCTCGATGACCGATGGCTATGACTGCTACCAGAATGCATTGGCCGAGCGCATGAACGGCATACTCAAAGAAGAATTCTTGATTTACCCCTGCAATACCAGACAGGAACTGGAGTTGCTCGTAAAGCAGGCTGTGGAAAGCTACAATACCCGAAGGCCTCACCTGAGCCTGAAAATGCTCACTCCACAGCAGGTACATGAAAAAACCTGTGAGCAGCTGCTCACAGGTTCTCTAAAATCATTGTAAAACCTGTCAACCTATTTTAGGACAGGTCACTATACCTTACGCTTACAGCTATGACTTACTCTCCTGCCCTACTTGCAAGTGCCGCACGACAGCTGCAACGGGTGTTTGAATCAGAGCACCGGCTGCCTACCCAGGAAAACGACTTAATACAGGAGGTGTCCCGCATGGTGCTATACCTGCTCCGGCATAACCTGAACCAACTCCTGCATATACTTTACCGCATCGATGTGGAGGAGCGTAAAGTAAAACAGGCTATGCTCGCGGCCTCCGAAGATGAAGTAGCCGAAAACATAGCCCGTTTGATTGTGGAGCGGGAGCTGCTTAAAGCGCAGATCCGCTTCCGCTATAGTCAGAATTAGTTAGCTGTTACCGCTTCAGTTTTTTTTACCTCCGCTTTCATAAACTCCTCCACCTTGTCCACCATTTCGGCAGATCCGATGATCAGTGGAGAGCGCTGGTGCAGCTCAGTTGGCTCCATCTCCATGATGCGGCCTTTACCGTTAGAAGCTTTGCCACCTGCCTGCTCTGCAATGAAAGCCAGGGCGTTGCACTCGTACAGCAGGCGTAACTTGCCATTAGGCGCTTTTGCTGTAGAAGGATAAATGTATACTCCGCCCTTGATCAGGTTACGGTGGAAGTCAGACACCAGCGAACCGATGTAGCGGCCTGAATAACCATTTTCTTTGCAATAGCTCAGGTAGTTTTTGATGCCTTCCGGAAAGCTGTTGTAGCCACCCTCGTTGCAAGAGTAGATCGTGCCTGTTTTTGGGGTGCACATGTTTGGGTGCGACAGGAAAAACTCACCCAACGATGGCTCATACGTAAAGCCGTTCACGCCATGACCTGTCGTGTATACCAGCATCGTAGACGAGCCATACACTACATAGCCAGCTGCGATCTGGTGTGTGCCGTTCTGCATGCAGTCTTCCATTGTACCTTCTGTGCCTACCTCAGACACACGGCGGTAAATCGAGAAGATGGTACCGATAGACACGTTCACGTCGATGTTGGAAGAGCCGTCCAACGGGTCGATGGCCACAATATACTTGCCTTTGAGGTTGCCTGTATGAATGATTTCGTCCTCTTCTTCTGAAATGATCGCACACACCTCGCCTCCGTTACGAAGGGCGCGTATGAAGCGGATGTTGGCGATCACGTCGAGTTTCTGTTGTTCTTCTCCCTGCACATTCTGCTGACCGTAGGCACCTGTCACATCGATCAGGCCGGCACGGTTAATTTCACGGTTCACAATCTTGGCTGCCAGGGCGATGTCGCGTAGCAACTGCGAAAGTTCTCCGGTCGCAAAAGGGAAGTCCTCCTGCTTTCTCATGATAAACCTGTCAAGCGTGGTGCCGACAGGAAGCGCTAGTTTGTCATTCATTATGGTGAAATTTAAATATATAGCTACAAAAATATGATATTTTGAAACATAACCGAAGGATACTTACATTTACGCAGCAATAGTCTCAATTGATGAAAGTATTTAAGTTTGGTGGCGCTTCTGTAAAAGATGCCGTTGCACTGCAAAATCTGGCTCACATTGTATCTGCGCAGGGCGGCGAAAAAGAACTGCTTCTGGTCGTGTCCGCTATGGGCAAAACGACCAATGCCCTGGAACAGGTATATGGCCTGGCCGCTGCGGGGCAGGACTTCCATGACGCGCTGCACCAGAGCCGCCAATACCATCTATCTATTGTTCATGAGCTTTTTCCGAACCGGGAACACCCTGTATACGAACGACTCGAACATCTGTTCGCTCAATTGCAGCAGGTACTGCAGTCTGCCAAAGGCCAGTCAGCCTCTGATTACGACAAAGGCTATGACCAGGTAGTGAGTTTTGGCGAGCTAATATCTTCTGTTATAGTACATTATTTTTTGCAGGAACAAGGTATAGCCAGCACCTGGGTGGACAGCCGGAAATATATTCAGACAGACAACACCTGGCGTGAAGCCCGCGTGGACTGGCCTTGGACGGAGCGCGTGATCAAGCGTGATTTGCCAGGTATACTGGCGCAACAAATTATCGTGACGCAGGGCTTCCTGGGCGGCACCAACAACGGCCTCACCACTACCCTTGGCCGCGAGGGATCCGACTTCAGCGGTGCTATCTTTGCTTACTGCCTCGATGCAGCAGGACTTTATATCTGGAAAGACGTAGCCGGTCTACTCAACGCTGATCCAAAGCGTTTTGCGAATACCGTGCGCTACCGCGAGTTGGACTACCAGGAGACAGTCGAAATGGCATACTACGGTGCTTCCGTGATTCACCCGAAGACGATCAAGCCACTGGCCAATAAGTCAATCCCGCTTTACGTGAAGTCTTTTCTGGACCCCACAGCGGAAGGTACCAAGATCTGCGATTGCCGTTTCGAGAAACTGGCTCCGGCATTTATTGTGAAAGACGACCAGTGCCTTGTGTCGTTCAGCGCCAAGGATTTTACTTTTATCAGCGAGAAAAACCTGGGCACTATTTTCAATGCCCTTTCGGAGCTGCGCCTCAAGATCAACCTGATGCAGAACTCGGCCATTTCGTTTTCAATCTGTACTGATTATAACGATGAGCGTCTCCAGAAGCTACTGGATACTTTGAAAGATCAGTTCACGATCCATTACAATACAGGGCTGCAGCTCTTTACGGTCAAGAATTACGACAACGATAGTATACAGGAAATTACCAAAGGCAAGGAGGTACTGTTAGAACAGCGCACCCGTACGACGTTTCAGGTAGTGTGCAGGTAACTGCTCCCTGCCCTTTTCCCGATTTCCTTAAAAGCCGTAACTTAGTCCGAAACTAATACGACTAAACTATGGAATTTATACTTGTTACCCCACAGGCCCGTCCGCACGTGGCCCTTATCCAGCTGAACCGCCCCAAAGAACTCAATGCCCTGAACCTGCAACTGATGGGCGAACTGCGGGATGCCCTGAAAGAACTGGACGATAACGACGACGTGCGTGCCATCATCATTACAGGAAACGAACGTGCTTTTGCCGCCGGCGCTGACATCAAGCAAATGGCTGGTAAAACGGCGATCGACATGCTCAACATCGACCAGTTCTCCACCTGGGATCAGATTCGCAAAACCAAGAAGCCCATCATTGCGGCAGTATCCGGTTTTGCACTGGGTGGTGGCTGCGAACTGGCCATGACCTGCGACATGATCGTGGCTTCGGAAACAGCGCAGTTTGGACAACCAGAGATCAAGATCGGGGTAATGCCGGGCGCAGGCGGTACACAGCGCCTAACCAAAGCCATCGGCAAAGCCAAAGCTATGGAAATGGTACTAACCGGCAAGTTCATGAGTGCCGACGAAGCTGAGAAGCATGGCTTAATCAACCGTGTGGTGCCGGTGGAGCTATACCTGGAAGAAGCTTTTAAACTTGCTGGTGAGGTTGCCCAGATGTCGCCGGTAGCTGCCAAGCTTGCGAAGGAATCTGTGAACCGCTCTTTCGAAACCAACCTCGACGAAGGCCTGCACTTCGAGCGCAAGAACTTCTACCTCTGCTTCGCCTCCGAAGACCAAACCGAAGGCATGAACGCCTTTGTAGAGAAGCGCAAGCCGGAATTTAAAGGACGGTAATTTAAGTTTAGGAGTTTATAAGTTTGAGAGTTTAGGATCTAAACTCCACTTGTCATTTCGAACACAGTGAGAAATCTGATAAAGCATCGGCACACTTCAGATTTCTCATTGCGTTCGAAATGACAATTTCATTGCCCTCGCTCGCGTCCTGGAAGGATGAGTGATTTGGTGGCGCGCCGGTGGTACGAACACCAGTAGCAGAGTCCGCTATACAGCTCACACTCGCGGGACGCGAGCGAGGGCACAACAGGTATAGCCAGCACACGATTCGGACAGGTCGCGACCTGTGCCTACAAGTACCTGATAATTAACACTCATGCAATTCTTAAACTCCTCAACTCCCAAACTTCTTTAACTCTCAAAGTTCCCCCATTCACAAACAACTTTTAACTGTTCACTTTTAATTCTTAAAGAGAAGCTATACCTTTGCGGAACTATTCCTAGTTAAGAATCATTCTTATCTGCAGTATGCAACACCTGACCCGAGACGAAATACGACAAAGCCTGATTGAGTGCGGCCTAAAGGCCACGCACCAGCGCATTGTTGTGCTCGAAGCGGTAACAGAGTTGCACGGGTCGCACCCGACGGCAGAGGATATCTTTCAGCGGCTACGACCGGCTAACCCGACGATTTCGCTGGGCACGGTTTATAAAACACTGGATACCTTTACCGAGACAGGTATGTTGCGACGGGTGGTGTCAGAACAGGGCAGCAAGCGTTATGACTCCAATACGATGACGCACAGCCACATCTACTGTAGCAAGACCAAGGAGATCGTCGATTTTGAGGACGAAGAGTTGGAGCAGTTGCTGCTCAAATTCTTCAGTGAGCGAAAGCTCGAGAACTTCGAAATCAAAGGCTTTTCGGTGCAGTTGACAGGATGCAAAGTGGAGCCCGACAAAAAGATTAGTATTACACGAGTACCTAAATAGATTATTTCAAAACCCAATAAAACAAAACAAAATGGCAGTATTAGTAGGTAAAAAAGCACCTTCTTTCAAAGCTACAGCAGTAGTTAACGGCGAGTTCGTAGAAGACTTCTCTCTTGACCAGTACATCGGTAAGAAGCACGTTGTTTTCTATTTCTACCCAATGGACTTTACTTTCGTTTGCCCTACCGAGATCATCGCGTTCCAGGACAGAATGGAAGAGTTCGAGCGTAAGAACGTAGCCGTAGTGGGTTGCTCTACCGACACGCATTTTTCTCACTTCGCATGGTTGAACACGCCACGTAACCAAGGTGGTATCGAGGGTGTTGAGTACCCGCTGGTAGCTGACGCTGCTAAGACGATCGCTCAGAACTTCGACGTGCTGGCTGGTCACTACGACTACAACGAAGAAGGCGAAGCTATCTTCGTAGGCGAGCCGGTTGCTTACCGCGGTCTGTTCCTGATCGACAAAGAAGGTGTTGTTCGTCACCAGGTGGTAAACGACCTTCCGCTTGGCCGTTCTATCAACGAGGCCCTGCGTATGGTAGATGCCCTGCAGTATTTTGAGCAGAAAGGCGAAGTTTGCCCAGCCAACTGGTCTGAAGGTAAAGAAGCCATGAGCGCTACAAAAGAAGGCGTATCTAACTACCTTGCAAAGCACTAAGCTTTAAATAACCTGATTATAGAAAAGCCCTGGCAGTAGCCGGGGCTTTTTGTTTTGGAGCAGGTCAAAGGCGCACAAGTTTTCCATCATCTTTCACAAGCCAGGCCCGATCAGCCTCGTCCAGTATATTTTCTTTATTATCGGAATAGGCTTCCACAATTCTGTAAGGCTTCCCATTGAAGTGCTTATCCAGACGCTTGATCTTTTCTTCGTCCTTGCAGGCTTTCCCCTCCACTATATAGGTTTCTCCGTTATACCTGGTTTGTGTTCCGAAAAAAAGATCAACCGGGTATAGCTCGAACAATGGCTTCACGTATACCTCCAATGCTCCGGTGGCGCAGATGACCTGAATACCTTCCTTCTTGTACCTGTCCAGTTTGGCTTTTATCTCTTCATTGAACTCGTCGGGAAACTCTTGTTGCCAGAACTCACGGGCGTACTGCTCTACCTGTTTGGGAGGGATGTTGTCGAGGTAGTTGAAGAAGTTTTCTTTGAACTCCGTCATCCGGATCTGGTGCAGCTTGAGAAGCACTTTGTAATAGATCATCTGGAAATAATAGGCCAGTTTGTGTGGCTTCTTCTTGCTGATGAACTTGAAGAACTCTTCTTTGGAGCTCTTGTTATAGAAGGTGCCGTTCAGGTCGAATACCACGACTTTTATCTCGTTTTGCTGTTTTTCCGTCATACTAAGGTGAGTTTATACCTGCCGGGGCAGGTATGGGGTTTACGGAAAACGAACAGGCAGGGCTATACCTTTTGCTGGAACGGCCTAAGTAGTGAAGGTATACCTACTCTAGTAAAACACGAAGTCCCGGCAAGTGCCAGGGCTGTGGGGTTCATACCTGGACAAAACCAGCTTACAGTTTCATCCACAAAGCGCCATTCTTAGAAGCGTACTTCCCGATCTTGCCTGCTGCGTGTAGCTCCTGCAGATGTGCTTCAGCCTCCGTAGTTTTCATACCTGCGACCACGGCATACTCCCTGGTTGTAAGGGTGCTATACTTACCAAAGAGTGAGGTATAGACCTTATCGTATTCCTGCTTTTTTGCTTTGGGATGTAGCTGAAGCAACGCCTGTTCGTAGTACTCGTAAGGGCGGGAGCCGTACACCAGAATGCGGTTGTCCTCTGCATCAGTCACAAAGATGGTTGGAAAGCCTCTCACCCCCAGCTGACGCGCCAGCGCCAGATCCTTTTGAAACAGCGCGACTGCCTTGCCCTCAGAATCAGCTTTAAACTGCACCACATTCAGACCAGCTTGCTCAGCTGCAAGCGCCAGGTTTTCCCATCGGGCGATGTTCTTCTTTTCCAGAAAAACCATCTCCTTAATTCTTCTTAAAAACTTGCCGGCTTTTTCTTGACCTTGCAGTTGGGCCGCTTTGAAGGCGATGGAAGGTGGATAAGACGATGGCAGCGGGTCTTCCAGCCACAGGTCACCGTCTATAGGCATTTCATAGTGAGCACCGGCTTCTTCCCAGTGTCTGGCTACACTCTTCGGTCCGTTCACGTCGCGACCGCCGTAGGTTTCCCAACTCTGCAACAAACCTCCCATGCGGTACTCTACTTCAAAGTAGGCCCCATATTCCAGTGCCATTTTCTTCAGTTGCGGATCGATGCCCCAGCACGAGGAGCAGATCGGGTCGGTGAAGTACAGCAGTTTGATCGGTTTCCTGGTCGCCGCAATATTTGTATCTTCTGAGTTTTCTCGTGTCACCGGAATTTCACAAATGCCGGTTTCTATATCACAATGCATCGGTTTTGTCTCCATGGTCTATCCATTTTCGTTAAACTTTGTAAATGCAGGCCTGTTAGCCTTATCTACCAGTCCTGATTTAACTACCTTTACAAAGGTCAGCCTATAATTCAGAAGAGTCAATTAGTCAAGAAAACATGACTACCAACAATTTACCACAGGAGGAGGCGAGCTGCCCTGCCGAAAACATTTTAAAGCAGTTGTCGGGTAAGTGGAAGCCACAGATTTTCAGACTGGCTCTGGATGAGCCGGTGCGCTTTAACAGGCTGCTGCGCCAGCTGCCAGGCTCTAACAAGCAGTCGGTGGCTACGGCACTGAAAGAAATGGAGGAAGCGGATATTCTGGTGAAAACCGTGGTACAGGAAAAGCCACTGCATATCGAGTATACCCTGTCGGAAAGAGGAACGGCGATGGTATCGGTCTTCAGAAGTATGGAAGGCCTGCTAGGTTAGTCTGCTACAACAACTTGACCAGGCCTATACCTGCAAAGGTAGCCAGCAATCCCAGTAGCACACTTGCCAGAATATATGCTATCGCATGCCCGTACTGCGCTGCCTGCAGCATGTGAACAGACTCCAGTGAAAAAGCGGAGAAAGTAGTAAAACCACCCAACACGCCAGTCACCAGGAAAAGGCGCCACTCAGGACCCACCGAGCTTTTGGAAAGCAGCGCAAAGAGTAATCCCATCAAAAAGCAGCCAACCAGGTTTACGGCCAGGGTCCCAAACGGAAAAGCAATGGTAGCACGGGTTTGAACAAACAGGGTGAGCAGGTAGCGTAGTATGCCCCCAATAAAACTCCCTGCTCCTATGGCTAAAAGTATTTTCATGTATCGATGACAGGTTCTGAGTGTATAAAAGTAGGGTTTTCTATACCTTCTGCAAAAGGAGAGTCAGGATACGTGGTATACCTGTGCGGTCGCCGTCGTCAAAATATTCGTTCAGATCGATCAGCTTCAAGCCATGCTTTTTTGCGATCTGCGTAAACTCCGATATGTGGTGGGTATAGCATGCCACCTCCTGCCGCCCTTCATCTGTGTCGAAGCGGGCCCTGGTGCCGGTGTATTGCTTGAAAGGATGCAGTTCGCCGATGTAGACATAGCCTCCAGGCTTAAGGGCAGCTGCCGTTTGCTCGAAGATAAAATCCAGTTTTAAGATATGTTCCAGCACAAGGCTGAAAGTAACAAGGTCGTATACCTGCGTGGCGAATTGCCAGGGCTGAGTGATATCGGCTTGTTGGAACACAACCTTGTTGGAGCTCACTTTCTTTCGGGCCCGTTCCAGCATTTCAGAGGATAGATCCACTGCCGTAACGTGCATGGCCTTGCGCACCAGCCACTCCGTATTTTTGCCTGTGCCGCAGCCTATTTCAAGGCATGCCTCAAAGAGCACATCAGCCAGTGTAGCCCGTAAGCCCACGGCCTCCAGATCGCGGGTTCGGTTCTTGTTGGTGTCGTACTGCGCGGCCCAACTGTTGTAGGCTTGTTCTACGTTCATAGGTCTTTCAGCATCCAGATGTTGCAGGCGTAGTGGCCCGAGTTACCCAAGGCATGTGCGATGGGCCTGAAGCCTGCTTTCTCATACATAGATACGGCTTTGGCCAGTTCGGGGAAAGATTCCAGGTATAGCTGGGTATAGCCAAGCTCCCGTGCGGCTGCTATACTTTGCTGCATGAGTCGGTTACCAATGCCCTTCCCTCTGGCTTCGGCGGCGAGGTAAAACTTCACCAGCTCGGCACAGCCCGCTGGCAGGCCCTCGGTAGGGTATACGCCGCAGCCACCGATGATGACGCCATTTTCTTCTGCCACAAAGTAGGCGCTGCCGGGTTGCTGAAACAGTTCGTACAAGGCGTCGGTGGTCGGGTCAGTATACACCGTGCCGGGCTTGTCGATCTTAAACTCACGGAAAACCTTTCGGATCAAAGTGGCCAGCAGCGCATTGTTGGATGGCTGAATGGGGCGAATAGTAAGGGACATGCTTGGTATTAAGGTTTATCGGGTTCGTTTCTGTCCTCGTCTTTTACAGGGCTCATCACCGGCAAATGGATCTTAAACTTCTCGGCTACTACACGCACCAGTATCACAACCGATGCAGCCATCAGTTCAGTTACGCTCGTGGAAAGGTTGAGCTGAGTGCACAGGAAATAAACAAGTCCACCCGCCACACAGGCCAGCGCATAAATATTTCTGCGTAACAGAAGCGGCACTTCGTTTAACAGCACATCCCGGATCAAACCTCCAACAGAGCCTGTGATGGTCCCCATTACGATCGCCACCCAGAACGGCAGTTGCGCATCCAGGCTTTTGCTGATGCCCACCACCGTGAACAACCCAAGTCCGATGGCGTCGAAGAGAAACAGGGTTCCTGCCAGTCTAAAAATTCTGTCTTGAAACAGCAGAGCCGCCAAAAGGGCGATGCCGGTTGTGAGGAAATACATACCGTCCAGCATCCAGAAAGGCGTCACACCCAGCAGCAAATCACGGGTGGTGCCACCGCCAATGGCTGTAACCAAACCGATGATGTACGCCCCGAACCAGTCGATGTTCTTACCCGAAGCCAGCCTGATGCCGCTTATGGCAAAGGCGAAAGTTCCGGTGAGGTCGATGGCGGTGATGAAGAGTCCTTCCAAGGGAGTTGGGGTTGAGTGGAGTAAGATTGTTATCTTTTTATAAATAGTGTTTTTAGCAGGTAACGGTGTTCGTGTATACCTTGTGAGAGGCCATCAGCCGAAGCATAGTGTATAAACTTTGTTGCACGTCGCTTTTATTCATCCCAGTTAGGCCTTTTATAACCGATTATATTCTCTGTCTTTGATTCTTTTAATAGTTCTTCATACTCAGTACTATTAATAGCTTTGATTTCTTTGAGCCAGCTTAGGTGACCTTGCTTTACCTCGTAAGGTGTATCTGTGTCAAAACTTGTGTATTTATTTTTATAATGAAGTCGCATAGCATTGTGAATCGCCTCGATGAAAGAGGATACTGATTCTTTATCGGGCTTCACTGCTAATAATTCCAAAGCCTTTTGACCACCCGTCAAGTAGATAACATCTTTGTTTCTACTATAAAAAGACATAACAGTCATAATTGAAAAGAATCCCAAAGCTCCAACCCAAAACAGTTGCTGCGAAAATGGCTCTTTATCGATGATAGAACTTATTATCAGTCCAATGTAAAGTAAGTCGAATACTAAAAAGATGTAAAAAGGAATGTTTGCTGATTTAACCCTCTTTTTGATTATATCAAAACCAAGTTCTTCAAACCTGATTCTGTACTCAAGGTCTTCCCTAATATCCTTTGTTTTTATGAGCAAACCATCATCCTCAATGGTAACTTCTTTTTTAGAAGCCCAACTTTTTTGAATTAATTGTATCATCTTACTCTTCTTGAAATGTCGTGCAACTTGTAGATAAACGCAATTACCTACGTTTATCCTACCAAATATAGCAGATATCAGTAACTTAGTTATCATTCTTCCCTCCCCTCCTATAAACTAAAGCCTCCTTACCACTATCGCTTCAGAATACCTTATATTTGCAGCTTGAAGACAGCGTACAAATCGCGACGCTGTCATGCTATAGCTCAAAACATATTTGAAACTACTCTACGACATCGGACTGAAAGCTTACCAGGCGGCTATCGCGTTGGCAGCCCCTTTTCACCAAAAGGCAAAGCTGATGCAGACGGGACGTGCGGAGCAGTTTGAGCGGATGGCGCAGAAGCTGCAGGGGAACACGGTGCCGGTGGTGTGGTTTCATTGCGCGTCGCTAGGGGAATTTGAGCAAGGGCGGCCAGTCATCGAGGCATTTCGGGAGGAGTTTCCAGGATATAAGGTGGTGCTGACCTTCTTCTCCCCTTCTGGCTACGAGGTGCGCAAAAACTACGCGGGCGCCGACTACATCTTCTACCTGCCGCTCGATAGCCAAAGCAACGCCAAACGTTTTCTGGACATCGTGCAGCCGAAGCTGGCCGTGTTCGTGAAGTACGAGTTCTGGCACTACTACTTGCAGACGATGCAGGAGCGGGCTATACCTGTGCTGTCCATTTCAGCTATCTTCCGTCCCGACCAGGTGTTCTTCAAACCTTACGGCGGTTTCAACCGCAGCATGCTGCAGCGCTTCACGCATATTTATACCCAAAACGAGGCCTCACTGAAACTCCTGCAAGGTATAGGCATAGCCAAAGCCAGCGTTGCCGGCGACACCCGTTTCGACCGGGTGCTGCAAACGGCGGCCAGCGTGAAGACTATACCTGAGGTGGAGGCTTTTGCGCAGGGCAAGGAGGTGTTTATGGTGGGCAGTAGCTGGCCAGCGGATATCGAGGTGCTCTTGCCGCTGATTCAAAAGCACCGGCAAGGTATACAGTTCATCATCGCCCCGCACGAGATTCACGAAAGCGGCATCAGTCAACTCATGCAACAGCTCGGTGAGAGTGCCGTGCGTTTTTCGCAGGCCAAAGAGGCGGACGCTGGCAGGTATAACGTGCTGGTGATTGACAACATCGGCATGCTTTCGTCGCTCTACAGCTACGGCACATATGCCTACATTGGCGGGGCTTTCGGCAAGGGGCTGCACAACACATTAGAGGCAGCGGTGTTTGGGCTGCCGCTGTTCTTCGGGCCGAAGTTTGAGAAGTTTCAGGAAGCGAAGGATCTGGTACAGTTGGGTTGCGCCTTCCCGATAAACAATGCAGAGGAGCTGATGCAGGCATTTGAGCGGGTGCATAACACGCCCGGACTGCGCCAAGGTATAACCGACAAAGAAAAAACTTACGTACACGAACAGGCGGGCGCCACAGCCAAAATTATGGCCGATGTGCGTCAGCTGTTGAAATAAAACGAATGAAAGGAGTTGTAGTAAAATCGACGGGGTCATGGTATCTGGTGCGTGACGAGGAGGGCAAGCTGCACCGGGCGCGTCTGCGCGGCAAGTTCAAGCTCAAGGGCATGAAGGTGAGCAATCCGCTGGCCGTGGGCGACCGTGTGGAGTTCGATGTGGAGACTACGGGCGAAGACACCGCTGTGATCCACAAAATCGAAGACCGCGAAAACTACATTATCCGTAAATCCACGCACAAGGCCGAGCACGCGCACATCATCGCCGCCAACCTCGACCAGGCCCTGCTCATTGCCACTTTGGTGTCGCCGCGCACTTCTTTCGGCTTCATCGACCGCTTTCTGGTCACGGCTGAGGCCTATGGTATACCTACCGTGATTGTCTACAACAAAACCGACCTCTACGACGAGGACATGCAGGAGTACCAGCGGCAGATCGCCTACCTGTACGAGCGCATCGGCTATAAGGTGATGGCTGTATCGGCACATACCAACGAAGGTATAGACGAGCTCAAAGAGCTGCTGCACGGCAAAACTTCCCTCTTCTCCGGCCACTCAGGCGTAGGCAAGTCCACACTTATCAATCTGATCGTACCTGACCTCGACCTGAAAACCTCCGAAATCTCCGGCTTCTCCGACAAAGGCGTGCACACGACTACTTTCGCCGAGATGTTCGAAATAGACCCCGAAACCTTCATCATCGACACGCCCGGCATTAAAGAGCTCGGCATCGTCGACATCCCCAAACAAGAGCTCGGCCACTTCTTCCCCGAAATGCGCGAGCGCCTCAACCAGTGCCGCTTCAACAACTGCACCCACTTCAACGAACCCGGCTGCGCCATCGTAGAAGCCGTCCGCAAAAACGAAATTGCCCTGACCAGGTATGAGAGTTACCTGAGTATGCTACAGGGAGAGGATAACAGAAAGTAAATCACACCCAACTTATTTAACCATCCCCCCTCCATAACGTTACAGAAAGCCTAACCATACCTGTACTGTTATGAAAATTGAAAACGCGAATATCCTGATCACAGGCGGCACACTCGGCATCGGCTATGCCACGGCCAGACTACTCATCGAACACGGCGCAAACGTAGCCATTACAGGTCGTGACGAGAAACGCACGCACAAAGCAGCCAGGGAACTCGGCGCCATGCCGATCACAGCTGATGTGGCGAATCCGGATGACGTGAAGCAGACTTTTAAAACCTTCATGAATGAATACGGCAGGTTAGATGCACTGATCAACAATGCAGGCATCGGCTACTCCAAAAGATTAGAGGATGTATCGCTGGAAGACTTTCAGCAAATCTATAGCGTGAACGTGTTCGGAGCAGCCATGATGGGAAAGCGGGCGGCTGAGATCTTCAAAAAACAGAACTACGGCAACATCATCAACATTGGCTCTACAGCTGCTACTAAAGGCTATGAGGGCGGTACGGTATACGCTTCTTCTAAATTTGCCTTACGCGGCATGACACAGTGCTGGCAGATGGAACTACGCCCCTACAATGTGCGGGTTATGTTGCTGAATCCGAGCGAGGTTACCACGGCATTTGGGCGTGAAGAACGGGAAGAGCGCGACAGCCAGCCAAACAAACTACGCGGTCGCGAGATTGCGCGGGCGATCAAAGGAGCGCTGGAACTCGATGACAGGGGCTTTATACCTGAGATGGCCGTCTGGGCGACAAATCCTTTCTAAGCTAAGCTTACAGGATAGTTTCTTCCACTGGCACGAGTACCTTGTCTATCGTATGCAGCACACCATTGCTACTCATTCCATCAGGATCCTCAATCACAGCACTGTCAATGCGCACGTTACTTTTGTGCTTTGTGACTTTCAGTTGCCGTCCTGCCGCTGTTTTCAGGATGGCGCCGTCCTGCAAGTCGCTTGTGGTCAGCTTGCCTGCTATAATGTGATTGTTGAGTACTTGCTGTAGCAGTTCCCGGTGATCTGGGCTATTCAGGTTCTCACGCAAACTATCAGGCAAGGCCTGAAAGGCTGCCTCGGTGGGAGCAAATACGGTATAGGGGCCCGTTCCACTCAGACTTTTTGCAACGCTAGCCGTGCGCAAAAGCGAGCTGAAAGTACTCAGGTCATTGTTTGCTGCTACATTATCGAGTAAACTGCGTGCAGATACACGGGCAGCCTCGGTGCCGCCCGGAATCTGGCGTGCAGTGCTGGCTTGCGGCTCCACAGGCCCATTCGTCTGCAGGGCATTGGAGCTTTCCTGTAGGTCGGCTTCGTTTCCGGTTTGGGTATCCTTGGGCTGATCACAGGCAGTAAGCAGCAGCATGGCGAGCCCAAACAGGGTTAATATGTAGGAATTTGCTTTCATAGGAGGCTCAGGTTTTAGTCTAATTCACGGGTCGCGCTATAGTACAATTACTGTTTTAAGGCGCTTCAAGTTTTAGCAAATACCAAGCCAGTAGCCTCTTCAGCCAAATCGGCCTGTTGGTCGACTGGCTGCCAATGGATATTTTGCGTACTTTTGTAGTTGATAGTATTACATTACCTCAAACGAATAGAATTATGAGCACTGCAGAAATCCATACCGCCAAAGGCGTCATGAAAGTAGAATTTTACGATAAAGACGCCCCTAAAACGGTTCAGAATTTTAAAGACCTGGCCAAGAAAGGCTTTTATGATGGCTTGACATTCCACCGTGTAATTCCTGACTTCGTGATTCAGGGCGGTTGCCCTAACTCACGTGAAGGCGCTAAGGGTGTACCAGGCACAGGTGGCCCGGGCTACAAAATCGATTGCGAACTGACTGGCGAAAACCAGTACCATGACCGTGGCGTGCTGAGCATGGCCCATGCCGGCCGCAACACCGGTGGGTCGCAGTTCTTCATCTGCCATAGCCGTAAGAATACAGCACACCTCGACCGTAACCATACCTGCTTCGGCAAAGTGGTAGAAGGCCTGGACGTGATCGACCAGATCAAAGCCAATGACAAAATTGAAAAGATCGTGGTGAGCGAGGAGGCATAAGCTTATCGACACTAGATCATCTAACCAAAAAGACCGCACCAGTTGCGGTCTTTTTCTTTTATAAAACCGCTCTATCGGGCCCCACTGAGCATTAAATTCCGGAATTGAGATATTCCGGCCTTTTCTGAAGGATTTTGCTTAATTTTACCTGACGCGGGCATACTTTACAGGCTCTTTGGCGGCGCCATACCTGATATTTTGCCTGCACGCATTAATCTGAACCTTACACCAAACATGGGTGGGCTCGTTTACATTGCCCGCCACCATCCTGTTTATGAAGAAGTTAGCCCTGCACTGGCAGATTCTTATTGGTATGGCCCTCGGGGTAGCATGGGGAATCTCTGCCAGCTCCTTCGGCCTTATCGAGTTCACTGCCGACTTTATCAAACCCTTTGGCACCATCTTTATCAACCTGCTCAAGCTGATCGCGGTGCCATTGGTACTCGTGTCGCTGATAACAGGGGTGGCCAGTCTGAGTGATGTGAGCAAGCTCTCGCGCATTGGTACCAAAACCATCGGCATGTACATTATGACCACTATCGTGGCGGTAGTGCTGGGCTTGATTATTGTGAACCTGGTGGAGCCGGGCAAGGCTTTCTCACCTGAGAAGCGGGAAGAGTTTAAATCGCAGTTTGCAGCTACCACCGAGCAGCGATCATCCGATGCAGCCGCAGTAGAGCAACAGGGTCCTTTGCAGGCGCTGGTCGATATTGTGCCGGACAATATTTTCGGGGCGATGACCAACAACAGCAGCATGCTGCAGGTGATCTTCTTCGCACTGCTTTTTGGCATCGCACTTATCATGATTCCCAAAGATAAGTCTGCCCCCATCAATGCCTTTTTCGACGGTGTCAACCTGGTTATACTCAAGATGGTAGACATCATCATGATGGCGGCTCCTTATGGCGTATTTGCCCTGCTGGCCGGACTGGTAGTGGATTTTGCAGGAGACGATCCGGCGGCTGCCGTTGAGCTGTTGCTGGTGCTGGGCTATTATGGCCTGGTCGTGATTGCAGGCCTTGCCATCATGATGCTTTTGGTATACCCAACACTTGTCGTGACCATCGGCAAAACAAAATACACAGACTTCTTTAAAGGCATTTTCCCGGCGCAGATGCTGGCGCTTTCCACTTCTTCCAGCGCGGCTACGCTTCCTGTTACCATGGAGCGCTGCGAGGAGCGACTGGGCATCAACCGTGAGATCACCAGCTTTGTGCTGCCGCTGGGTGCTACTATCAACATGGACGGTACCAGCCTTTACCAGTCTGTAGCTGCTGTGTTTATAGCGCAGGCTTATGGAATGGACCTCGACCTGATGACGCAGCTGGGCATTGTGATGACAGCGACGCTGGCCTCCATTGGTGCCGCCGCCGTGCCGGGTGCTGGTGTGGTGATGCTTGTGATCGTGCTGCAGCAGGCAGGCATCCCGATCGAAGGTATCGCCCTGATCCTGGCCCCTGACCGTATTCTGGATATGCTCCGTACCACCGTGAACGTAACCGGCGATGCAACGGTAGCCATGGTGATCGCCCAAACAGAAGGTCAGTTACACCCTCCTTCACTGGAAGACGTGGGCCTGCACGACTAATAAATTCAGAATATCCTTTTGGAACACAAGGCTGCCCCCTGCGGTCTTGTGTTTTTTTATGTACCTTGGTTAACTATACCGTACTCCAACAGGTATACAAAGGCACATTAAACAGCCTAGGCATGAAGCAGAAAGACATGCAGCTATTCCGGCTATACCCACTTGGCGACAGCGCCATTACGGTGCAGTTTGGCGATAGCATTGATGAAGCCACTCACACCAAGGTGCGCGCCTTCAGTACCTATCTGGACCGGCATCCTTTTACTGGCTTCAGAGAACAGGTGCCTGCTTTTAACACTGTCACGGTGTACTATGACCCCTGGCAGGCAAGTGAGCGAGGTTTTTACAACCCCTACACCCGCGTGACGGACCAGCTACAGCACATGCTTAAAGTGGCCCGCGAAAATGGTAAAGGTACTAAGCCCCGTGTAGTGGAGATTCCGGTGTGTTACAATGGCTCCTTCGGCCCTGACCTGGAGTATGTAGCCCGGCATACCAAACTTACCCCTCAGGAAGTCATCGCCAGCCACGTACGCGGCAAGTACCAGGTATACATGATCGGCTTTGCGCCTGGCTTCCCCTACCTGGGCGGCATGGCGAAAAAGCTGGCTACTCCCCGCAAGCAAAACCCCAGACCGCGCATCCCTGCCGGATCGGTAGGTATAGCGGGCGGCCAGACAGGCATCTACCCCATCGAGACACCGGGTGGCTGGCAACTGATCGGCCGTACGCCACTCCGGCTTTTTGACCCCGACCGGGAGCAGCCCAGTCTGCTGCAGGCCGGTGATCAGGTGAAATTTGTGGCTATCTCTGAAAAAGAATACTGGCAGCGAAAGGAGAAATCGCATGGGGCTTGAGATCATAAAGCCAGGCCTGCTCACCACACTGCAGGATAAGGGCAGGTATGGACACCAGAAAGAGGGCATCATCACAAGCGGTGCCATGGATACCTTCGCCTCCCGGGTAGCCAATATGCTGGCTGGCAACCCGGAGCACGAAGCCGTGCTGGAAATAACGCTGATCGGACCTACGATACGCTTTACCGAGGACCAACTGATCGCCCTGACCGGCGCTGACCTGTCAGCTGAGCTTAACGGGGAGAAGCTGCGTCTGTGGCGTCCTTATTTTGTGAAGAGCGGCAGCATTTTGTCTTTTGGAGCACCCCAATCCGGCTGCAGGGCTTATATGGCCGTGTCGGGTGGTTTTGATATACCACAAGTGATGGGCAGCTACGCCACCTACCTGCAGGCAGGTATAGGCGGGTACCAGGGACGGGCACTGCAAGCCAGCGACTTTATACCTTGCAACAGCCCCACCGCTACAGGTATAGCGCTGTTTTCACAGGCAACAGGTACTACAGACGGCCACGATTACCTAGCCGCCACCTGGACACCCGACCCGCAGTTCTACCCCAACTACAAGCCTAACCCGACCCTTCGGGCTATTAAAGGTCCTGAATTTGAGCTCTTCTCTGACACCAGCCAGGAGCAGATCTGGGTGGAGCGCTTTCAGGTATCAAGCCAGTCTGATCGGATGGGCTACCGGTTGCAGGGCGTATCATTATACCTGAACGAAGCGACGGAGCTTATCTCCACTGCTGTGACTTTTGGCACGGTACAGGTGCCGCCTGAGGGCAAGCCAATTGTGCTGATGGCCGACCACCAGACAACAGGCGGTTACCCGCGCATCCTGCAGGTGATTAGCGTCGATTTGCCTATATTAGCCCAGGTTGCGCCGGGTCAGACCATTGCGTTTGAGGAAGTATCGCTGGAAGAAGCCCAGCAGCTTTACATCCGGCAGGAGCAGAACCTGACACAGCTGGCACACGCCATCCACCTAAAACACAGCAAATGAACACACCCCTCTCCGTTGACCTGAACTGCGACCTGGGCGAGAGTTTTGGCGCCTACCGTATAGGGAATGACGATCAAATACTTCCCTATGTCACTTCGGCCAACATTGCCTGTGGCTTTCATGCCGGCGACCCTGGCGTGATGCGTAAAACCGTGCAACTTTGTCTGCAGCACAATGTTGCCATCGGTGCCCATCCCGGCCTGCCCGACCTGGTGGGCTTTGGAAGGCGCAATATGGCTGTTTCGGCAGAGGAGGTATACGACATGGTCATTTACCAGATTGGCGCGTTGCAGGCTTTTGTGCAGGCCGAGGGCGGCACCCTTCACCACGTGAAACCGCACGGTGCCCTCTATAACATGGCCGCAACCGATGTCAAACTGGCCGAGGCCATTGCCGAAGCCGTTTACAAGGTAAAGCCCGAGGCACTGCTTTACGGGCTGGCCGGAAGTGAGCTGATAAAAGCCGCCAACCGGCTCAATCTGGTTGCTGCTAACGAAGTGTTTGCCGACCGTACCTACCAGCAGGACGGCACCCTTACCTCCCGTCGTCAGCCCGACGCATTCATCACCGACCCTGACAAAGCTGCCAGCCAGGTACTGCTGATGGTGCAGGAAGGTAAAGTACAGTCGCAGCAAGGCACCGACATAAATATACAGGCCGACACGATTTGCATACACGGCGATGGCCCGCATGCCCTGGAGTTTGCCCGCCATATACAAGAAACCCTGCAGCGCGAAGGTATAGCGCTTGCCACACCAAAAGTGCAGCGCCCATGAAGCAGAAACGCAACTGGAGCGTACTGCTCGGTGCCGCTTTCCTGATGGCAACTTCTGCGGTCGGACCCGGCTTCCTTACCCAGACCACTGTTTTCACGCAATCACTCGCCGCCAGCTTTGGCTTTGTGATCCTGGCCTCCATTATCCTAGATATCGGGGTGCAGCTCAACGTATGGCGTGTAATTGCCGTGTCGGAGAAGCGGGCGCAGGACATTGCCAACCTGGTGCTGCCAGGCCTGGGACTTTTTGTGGCGGTGCTGATTGTACTTGGTGGCTTTGCTTTCAACATCGGCAACGTAGGCGGTGCCGGACTAGGCTTCAACGTGCTGTTCGGCATCTCTCCTGAGTTGGGTGCCATCATTGCCGCAGGTATAGCCATTGGGATCTTCCTGGTGCGCGAAGCCAAAAAAATGATGGACCGCTTTGCCCAGTTTATGGGCCTGCTGATGATCCTGCTGATTGTGTACGTGGCCATCACCTCTGCCCCACCTGTGGCCGAAGCCGTGACCAAAACTTTCATACCTGATCAGATCGATTTTATCTCGATCATCACGCTGGTAGGTGGCACAGTAGGCGGCTACATTACGTTTGCAGGCGGTCACCGTCTGCTCGATGCCGGCGTGAAAGGCGAAGATGCCCTGCCAGAGGTAAACACCAGTGCTGTGTCAGGTATAACAGTAGCTTCCATCATTCGGATTTTCCTGTTTCTGGCAGCATTGGGAGTAGTAAGCAAAGGCCTTGTGTTCGACGAAAGCAACCCGCCGGCCTCCGTGTTTCAGTTGGCGGCTGGCAATGTTGGCTATAAGCTTTTCGGCATAGTGATGGTCTCGGCGGCTATTACCTCTGTGATCGGCTCGGCCTATACCTCTGTGTCTTTCATCAAGTCCTTCCACCGGAGCATCGAGCGGAACGAGAACTGGTTCATCATCGGCTTTATCGCTATTTCCACTGCTATCTTCGTCACTATCGGCCGTCCGGTGCACCTGCTGATCCTGGCTGGCGCCCTCAACGGCCTTATCTTACCCCTTACGCTTGGCACTATTTTGATCGCTGCTCACAAAGTGAAGGTTATCGGCAGGTATAAGCACCCGCTGTGGTTGACCATTTTTGGGGTACTGGTTGTGTTGGTGATGGCCTGGATGGGTGGTTACACCCTGGTGAAGCAGTTGCCGGCTTTATTTAGCTAGGCTTGGGAGTGCTATACCTTGTTTGGCTAGTATGTAAACTTTGCTATATTGTATAAAGTTTTCTCACCTTAAGCTTATTACGATGACTCGCCTACCTGCTTCAAAACCAGCAGTCGCCAGCATTTGGGGATTCTTTGCCTTAAGTTTTGCATTTTCGTGGTTGGTCTGGGGCGCTATCCTGGCGCTGCCGCTTCCTGACGACCTGCTGCTGCCTTGTATTATTCTGGGTGCTTTCGGGCCTTCGTTCGCAGCGATTTACCTGGTGCAGCGCTATGGTCAGGCAGCAGAGAAGCGTGACTTCTGGAGCCGGGTTTTCAGTTTCAGTCGAATTGGTTGGGCATGGTACCTGGTCATTATGCTTATCTTTCCGGCGATCTACTTTCTGGGTTATTACATCTACTCTTTTTTCGGTGGCACACAGCCGCCGGTAGCGAGTTTGTTCAGCGGTCTCGACTCACCTTCGTCTATACTTATTTTTGCGCTGATCATACTGTTCGCAGGTCCTGTTTCAGAAGAACTGGGCTGGCGTGGTTACGTACTGGACCCACTGCAGGAAAAGTATGGTGCTATTGCAGGCAGTTTAATACTAGGCCTCTTTTGGATAGCCTGGCACCTGCCGCTTTTCTTCATCGAAGGCACCTCACAGCACGCCAAAGGCTTTGGCTTTCAGTTCTGGTCCTGGTCTTTCCAACTGATCATGCTTTCTTTTGTCTTCACGTGGGTATACAACCACACCCACCGCAGTATACTGGGCGCTATCCTGCTCCACCTGATGGCAAACATAGCTTACCCAACTAACCTGGATCTGACTGGGGAAGTGGTTTTTACTTTACTCAGGTTGATTATTGTGCTTGGGATTGTAGTTGCCTGGAAACGGGAGAAGCCTATTTCATTAACCTTGGTGTCAAATTAAGAAATGAACCTACACGCCTTCAAAGCCAGCTTATCCGCTCTCGCCCCACCTTCGGAGGTATCGGTATACCTGCAGGCGCTGTGGTATGAGGCGAAGGGTGATTGGGACAAGGCGCATGTTTTGATCCAGGACCTGCCAGACAAAACTGCTGCCTGGATTCATGCTTACCTGCACCGCAAAGAGGGCGACACCTGGAATGCAGACTATTGGTATAGCCGGGCTGGTCGTAAAAGGCCCAACACCTCCCTTCAGGAAGAATGGGAAAGTATCGTCTCCGACTTGCTTCAGGTATAAATTCCTTTTCTCTTTAAGACCGAGATTATTCACTAGATAATAGAAAAAAGGCAGCAGCGGTACCAGTACCGCTGCTGCCTTTTTTCTATTATCTAACTCCAAAACACTCTAACTCCTAAACTTCTTAAAAGTCATCTTCGTCTTCTTCCTCACCGAAGCTCGGCATAGTGAACATGCCACTAAGCAGGTCCTTGAACTGCAGGCCGGTGCTGAGGCGGTTTTTGCTGAGTTGACTGTGCTCTGCTAAACCATGCAGGGCAAATTCCATCATGAATAGCTTCTCTTCTCCTTTTGCTTCTGAGCGGTGCTTTTCTACCAGTTCGCTCAGGCCAGGTATAGCCTGCAAAGCTTTCTTGTATTCCGAGGCAGGCGCATCATTCAGGATATCCACTGTGTTGCCGTCACCAAACCAATCGGTTATTTTCTTGTACGGATTTCCTTCCTTTGACTTCTTAGCCTTGTCGGGGTCGGGAAAGTATTGGAGGAACTGCGTGCGGATAGCTTTGCCCATAAGCACCTGCGCTACATGCCCTGCGCCTTCCTGCTCGCCTTCGTATACCAGCTCTACTTTGCCCGTTACGGCAGGTATGGTGTTCAGGAAGTCTGACAAGCGCACATAGGTTTTGCTTTCGCCGTTCAGCAAGGCCCGGCGCTCAGCAGCACTCAGCAAATTTTCAAAAGCCGATATCGTCAGACGAGCCGACACGCCACTCTTGGCATCGACGTACTCACTCTCGCGGGCCTCAAAGGCCACCTGCTCTATCAGGTCGCTGATGATGTCGTTGGTGGTCACCAGCTGTTCCTGCTCCTCTTTGATATGCGCTTCCTGCCGTGTGATCTTCTTACCAATCTCGATGGACTTCGGATAGTGCGTGATTATCTGGGAGTCGATACGGTCTTTAAGCGGCGTCACAATGGAGCCACGGTTGGTGTAATCCTCAGGGTTGGCCGTGAACACAAACTGGATATCGAGCGGCAGACGTACTTTGAAACCACGTATCTGAATATCGCCCTCCTGCAGAATGTTGAACAAGGCCACCTGGATGCGGGCCTGCAGATCGGGCAGTTCGTTGATGACAAAGATGCCGCGGTGAGACCGTGGAATCAACCCGAAATGAATCACCCGCTCATCAGAGTAAGGCAACTTGAGCGTAGCAGCTTTGATAGGATCTGCATCACCGATCAGGTCAGCTACCGATACGTCGGGAGTGGCCAGCTTCTCGGTATACCTGTCAGAGCGGTGCATCCAACTGATGGGCGTGTCATCGCCGTGCTCGTGCACCAGGTCTTTGGCAAAACGAGAGAGCGGTTGCAGCGGATCATCGTTTAGTTCGGCCCCCTGCACTACAGGTATGTACTCGTCCAGCAAGTCTACCATCAGGCGGGCGATCCGGGTCTTGGCCTGCCCACGCAAGCCCAGCAGGTTAATGTGGTGCATCGACAGGATAGCCCGTTGTAAATCCGGCAAAACAGTCTCTTCGTAGCCCCAGATACCTGGAAATACTTCCTCTTTGCGCTGCAGTTTGCGGATCAGGTTATGGCGCAGCTCCTTCTTTACGGTTTGCGGTTCGTACCCGGCGGCACGTAGCTGCCCGAGCGTTTTTATCTTAAGTAAGTTCTCTGCTGGTATGTCTTTGTATTGCATTCTTTTTTGGTTGAATGGCTGTTGAAATATTAACTGCTAAGATGAATCGTTATATGCTAAAAACTCTTCTTTCGGTTGCGGCCATAGTCCCGGAACACCAGGTGTCCTAAGCCTTTCAGCGAACTGTAGTAAGCCTGGCCATTATTTACTTTCGTAAACTCGTCTACGAACTGCTGCAGGTATGGGTCCGATGCGATCATGAAGGTAGTGATCGGGATTTTGATGCGGCGGCATTGGGCGGCGAGGTTCAGCGTCTTGTTCACCACTTTGCGATCCAGGCCGAAACTGTTTTTGTAGTAATGCACCCCTTCTTTCAGGCAGGTCGGTTTGCCGTCCGTGATCATGAAGATCTGCTTGTTCGGCGTCTTACGCTTACGCAGGATATCCATCGCCAACTCGAGCCCGGCCACGGTATTGGTATGGTACGGCCCCACTTCCAGGTAAGGCAAATCCTTGATCTCGATCTGCCAGGCGTCGTTGCCGAACACGATCACATCCAGCGTGTCTTTCGGGTACTTCTGCTTCACGAGTTCGGCAAGCGCCATGGCAACCTTCTTAGCTGGGGTAATGCGGTCCTCGCCATACAGGATCATGGAGTGCGAAATGTCGATCATCAGCACTGTGGACGATTGTGTTTTGTGCTCCGTCTCGGTAATCTCGAGGTCCTGCTCAGTCAGCCGAAAGTCAGAAAGGCCGTGGTTGATCTGGGCATTTCGGATCGAGTCCGTCATGGAAATCTGCTCCAGCGCATCGCCAAAGCGATACTCACGGCGGTCGGTGCTGGCTTCGTCGCCTATACCTGTCTGCGGTGTGGCATGGCTGCCTTTGCCACCTTTCTTCAACTTGCCAAAAATTTCCTCCAGCGCACTCTTACGAATGTTCTGCTCACTCTTGGCCGTCAATTTCAACACGCCCTCCTCTTGTGGGTTTTCGTCGATGTAGCCCTTCTTTTTGAGGTCCTCGATAAAGTCGCCAATGCCGTAATCATCGCCCGTCAGGCCGTACTGCTTATCCAACGAACTAAGCCACGACAGCGCCTCAGCCACATCGCCGGAAGTGATCATCACCAGCTGCAAAAAGATTTTGAGCAGCGACTCGAAGCCCTGCTTATCATCCTGCGGTGGTATATACTCTGCAAATCTATACCCTATACTCATATGCTCTCTCCTGATTTATACTCTAACAACGCTACGCAGCCGAATGTTCTTGCACACCGGTTCTTATACGTACAATATCGCACAAGCACAGGTATGGTAACAATAAGCCCAATGCTGCAGTACCATATATACAGAAACTAACTAAACTTTATCACAATGAAAGCAATATTCAACGATATCGTAATAGCGGAAAGCGAACGAACTGTTAAAGTAGGCGGCAACCATTATTTCCCATCAAATGAAGTAAACCACCAGTATCTGGAAGAAAGCAGAACGCACACTACGCAGGAAGGTATGGGCGAGGCATCCTTCTACCATGTGAAAGTAAATGGAGAGGTGAAGCTGGATGCAGCCTGGACTTACCCGAACCCCGAGAAGAAGGCAGAAGAAGTAAGAAGCTATATTGCCTTTACTGATGCGGTGGAACTGAAGGACTAACGAAAGTTAATAAAAAGAGCGGGGCCTGTCAAAAAACTGACAGGCCCCGCTCTTTTTATAATTTTATCACACCGGATTAATCGATCCAGCGGAACTTATATTCCAGTTGTGGCGATCTCATACGCTCAGCTACTCTGCGCAGACGATCTGGCAAGGCAATCAGATAATCGCGGGCACGCTCGCCTGCGTCGTTCAGACCAGTCACTGTTTCAAGCTTCCACTCTTTCACGAGGTCTTTCAGAATATCGGTATAGTCAAGCGCCGTGTATACATTGATGCGCTGGGCGGCATCGGTAAAGTGTCCAAAGGTCTTGCCCATGTCCACACCCAGTTCACGCATGTAGTGTGCAGGCATTACAATCTTCTTGCGCATCATGTCTTCAAAGGCCAGCATCATCTCGTTCGGATCGGCCTCAAATATTTTGCCTACAAAAGCCTTGTACGCTTTGGCGTGACGGGCCTCGTCAGAAGCAACATAGCCGCAAAGCTTTGCCAGCATGCCATCGCCCTGTTTCTTGGCAATCTGGGCTACGCGGCGGTGCGACAGGTTGGTTGCTGTTTCCTGGAATGAGGTATAGACAAAAGCACGGTAAGGGTCATTGTCTGTCTGAAGGTCAAAACCATCGGCGATCAGGTACTGCGTGGAGGCCTCCATTTCACGCATGTTGATGCGACCGGTCAGGTAGAGGTACTTATTCAGCAGGTCACCGTGACGGTTTTCCTCAGCAGTCCAGGCGCGGTTCCACTTCATCCAGGGGCTATCCTCGTTGCTTGGCACATCCTTGATAGACATCAGCCAGCTTTCGTAAGTTGGCAGCGCTTCTTCCGTGATGGTATCTCCTACCAGCACGGCCAGCAGGTCATAACTCAGGTCACGGGCACGCTCCTGCAGGTTTTTAATTTCTTCAAAGAAATTTTCCATACGGGCGTCAGGCAGCAAGTCAGCGGGCTGCCAGCTGTCTTCAACAGACTTGAGAAACTCTGTCATCTTTTCCTGGACAAAGTCTTCCATCCATTTCATGACTTCTACACGGGAGGCAATGGCTGTAATCATGGTGTTGTTTTAGGCGATTGAATTTCAAATATAGGCATTTATACTAAAATAGTAATCCGCAGCGTCATATTAAGTTCATGCACTGCTAAAAAAGGAAATCGGACTCGGAAGCGTGTTTAGACTCTAACCTGCCAGCTCTTCATTTGCACAAACCACAAAACACGCCTGGGATAATTAATACTTACGTAGAAAGACAAAACGGTTTTCATTTTCACCCCCAATATGTAGTAAGTCCCTGACAGAGTGCAATTTCAGCGATTTAAAAGCTTCTGATACAGCGCTCTGATGAAGCGAAGGTCTACTTTAAGTTTACTAAGGAAATGAATGGTGTGATAAACCGGTCCTAGTCCGGCATGCTGCCGCAGGAGGTCCAAAAACTGCTCCGCCTGCCGGTAGTGACCGGTCAGGTAAGCATGGCGTGCCTCATACTGCAGGCGGCGGCTCAGTGCCTGACGCTCTTCAGAATTTTGAACCAGTTTAGCCGCTTTCTCGCAGACAAGCACGGTAGAGTTCAGCTGCCTGTCACCCGGCTTATACAATTGCTTCGAAAGCGAATGGGCGTGCAAGCGGCGCCTCGTTGTGATGGCATCCAGAAAGAAGTACTTATACCTGCGGGAAGAGCGCACCCAGAAATCAAAGTCCTCGTAGGCCAGCGCTTCGTCATAGCCCTGCAGGTCTTCAAATACCTGCCGCTTCATCATCATGGTAGGCGGACAGATAAAATAGCGGCTCAGCAGGTGCTCAAAGATGTCGCCGGACGGTACGAAGGAAACTACCTCACCAGCCTTGTTGCGCTGGCAGTGAAACTTAACATGCCTGCCATTGTCGTCAATATACTCTGCATCCGAGTAAACAACCCCATAACTATCGTCCAGCTTTTCGAATGCCGCCACCTGCTGCGCCACCCGCTCGGGCAGTAGCACATCGTCGGTGGCAAAGTCGATGATGTAGTCGCCTTTGGAGGCCCGCCAGGCCATGTTGAAGGCCCTCGTGTTGCCCAGATTCGTACCGGTGCTCATGAAAGTGAGCTGCGGATATTGCCGGACATATTCCTGGATGATGGCCACACTGTTGTCGGTGCTGCAATCGTTCATGATGATGATCTCCAGGTTGGGGTAGGTCTGGGCCAGCACTGAGTCCAGCGCCTCGGCAATGAAGCGCTCGTGGTTGTAGCACAGGCAGATGACCGATACCAGCGGCAGTGAAGAAGCATCAGTCATGGCGCTCAAAGAAAGTGTGTATAGACGTGATAACTGCTTCCTGCTCCGCCTCCGTCATACCGGGAAAAAGCGGCAGACTCAGGCTTGTTGCGGCCAGTTCTTCAGCCACCGGAAAGCTTCCTTTGCTATACCCCAGCCAGGTATAGGCCTCCTGCAAATGCACGGGAACCGGGTAATGTATGGCCGTCTGTATACCTTGCGCAGACAGGTATAGCTGCAAAGCATCGCGCTGCCTGGTGCAGATGTTGAAGATGTGGTAAACGTGCGTACAGCCCGGCGCTGTGACAGGCAGCACCAGGTCGCCTATACCTTGCAAGGCCGTCAGGTATACCTGCGCCAGTCGTTGCCGCTCGCTGTTCAGTGCATCGAGGTGGTGCAGCTTGGTGCGCAGCACGGCCGCCTGCAGTGTGTCGAGGCGGGAGTTGACACCTATGATTTGGTTGTGGTATTTCTGTTGCTGTCCGTAGTTGCGGTACATGCGGGCATAGGCTGCCAGCTCAGGATCAGAAGTAACTACTGCCCCACCGTCACCCAACGCTCCCAGGTTTTTGGTGGGATAAAAACTGGTGGCACTGACACGGCCGAAGCTACCGACCGGACGGCCTTTGTAGCTTGCGCCCTGTGCCTGGGCAAAGTCTTCGATCAGGACCAGGTGGTGTTGTTCGGCTAACTCCAAAAACCCCGTCATCTCGCAGGCTTGCCCATACAGGTGCACAGGTATAATGGCTTTGGTGCGGGGTGTTATGTGAGTAGCGGCCACAGCAGCAGTCAGGTTGCAGGTATGGCGGTCGGGTTCGGCCAGCACAGGTATAGCGCCTACCCACACTACGGCATTCACAGTTGCAATGAAGGTGTTAGCCGGCACAATCACTTCGTCGCCTGCGCCTATACCTGCCGCTTTCAGAGCCACCACCAAAGCATCGTAGCCATTGCCCACGCCGATGGTCATACCTGCCTGCACGTACTTCGCAAACTCACCCTCGAATTGCTCCACCGCTTCGCCCAAAATGTACTGCTGAGCACGTAAGGCACCCAACAGCGCCTCCTCCACCTGCTGGTTTATACCTGCAGGGTAGTCACGGAAGACGAAGTATGGGACCTGGGTTGTAGACATAGGTATAGCTTTTACAGGGCCAGGTGTGCGGCCAGGCGCTTAAACGTGGCGTAGTCGCGGATGTAGTCGGAATCTTCGAAATCGGTGGAAGTCAGGCAGACCGCTATGGTGCCCGGAGCAAAATGCAGGTCAGTCCAGCACATGGCCGGCAGGTACAGCCCTATTGCCGGATTGTCCAGTACGAAGGTCTCCTTACTGCGACCATTGTCTGTCTCAACGGTAATGCTTCCCGTCACGGCTACCAGCACCTCTTCGGTGGCTTTGTTGGCATGCTGCCCGCGCAGCACACCTGCCGGAGTACCGTAAGTCCAGAACACCCGTTTGATCTCAAAAGGTATGTTTTGAGCCAGCTGTGTAGAGGCTATAAAGCCTATCTCTTGGTTACCGGTTTCGGTTAAGTGGATCAGGTATGGCGTGGCAGACAAATGGAAAAATTTAGTGCAGCCACAAATTAAAACATTTTCGGTTAATGTGCCTATAAAAGGGGCATGGCTTGGCGCTTGCTGGCGCTTCTGTTACTTTTGCAAATCAGGTCCTGCTGCAGGCCCTTGATGCTATACCTATGCTATACCTGATCCTGAGTGTGCTATCGGGCGTTTCGCTCGTGTTTATCTTCAAGCTTTACCAGCGCTTCAATGTACATACGTTTCAGGCCATCGTTGTCAATTACGTTGTCTGTATCCTGGTTGGGCTGGCCTTTCCGGGAGGTACTGATGTGCTGCAGGCGGGTGTGTTTCAGAAGCCCTGGGCGCTGCATGCGCTGGTGCTCGGTGCTATTTTTATCGGGGCTTTCTACCTGATTGCACTCTCTACCCAAAAAGTGGGCGTAACTGCTACCTCCGTGGCAGCTAAAATCTCGCTGGTCATTCCGGTGCTGTTTAGCCTGCTGGTACTGCAAAACAGCGTGAAGGAATATTCGGTGATCAACTACGTGGGCATGGGCCTGGCGCTGGTGGCGATTGTGCTTTCATCTGTACGCCCCGGCTCCGAGGGCGGAAAACCCACTGCTCGATTGCTCAGTTTCGCGCTGCCGTTCATCATTTTCCTGAGCAGTGGCTTTGCAGATTCGCTTATCAACTACGTAAACGAGTATCACCTCCAGGCCCATGAAGCCAGCCAGTTTACGATGCTGACCTTCACGGCCTCCGCCGTACTCGGTTTGGTGGTGCTGCTCTACCAACTTTTCACTGGCAGTACCTCATTCAGGGCTAAGAGCATTTGGGCAGGTATAGCCTTGGGTGTGCCCAACTATTTCTCTATCTTTTTCCTGATCATGGCCCTCTCAGCCTTTGGCAACGATGGTGCTTTCCTCTACCCCGTCAATAACATGGGCATCATCATGGCGGGGGCACTGGGAGCTGTAATGATATTCGGGGAGCGGCTGAGTGCGATCAACCTCGTCGGTCTGTCACTGGCAGTGCTGGCCCTGGTGCTGCTTTCGTATCAGGAATTAGCCGCCAATCTGTTTTAATTTATGGAAGATACCTACCGTACCATCGAGTCCCCCTCCGAAGGCCTCTACAAAGAGAAAGGCAGCAAGTTTATCGCCTTAGCCTACCCCGTATACTCGGAAGAGGAAGTAAAAGAGGTCTTAACCGACCTGCGCAAACAGTATTACGATGCCCGCCATCACTGCTATGCCTACAGCCTGGGCGCCGACAAGAGCCGCTACCGCGCCAACGACGACGGCGAGCCCAATCACTCCGCCGGCGACCCCATCCTGGGCCAGATCCGCTCCTTTGACCTGAGCAATGTGCTCGTAGTAGTGGTGCGCTACTTCGGAGGCACTAAACTCGGCGTCAGTGGGCTCATCACCGCCTACAAGACCTCCACTGCAGAAGCACTCAGCAACGCTACGATCATTGAAAAGCACGAAACGACGTTGCTGCAGGTACACTTTGCCTACCCCCAGATGAACGACGTGATGAGTCTGGTGAAAGAATACGAACTCGGCGTGAAAGACCAGCAATTTGAACTCGACTGCCGCATGACGCTGGAGGTGCGCAGGAAGCTGCAGGAAGAGGTAAGCGGAAAGCTGGAAGGTATAGACGGAGTTACTGTAGAGGTAGTGGAGTAGCAGAGCAAAACCTTATTTTTATTAACTTGTACAGCTGCAGTACACCCTGACAACCCTATGGCTAAGAAAAAACGACACCGCTCCAGACATAAAATACTTGACCGTAAGCTCGGCATCAGCCCGGGTACGCTCTTTATACCTACTGAGTCGCACGCCCCACGCTACTTTCTGATGTCGTTTAACGAGCAGCTATTCAAAGAGCAGGAATTCGTTTCTTATGCCGAACTGTTGCAGCAGGTACAGTCCCAACCCAACGCCACACATTGGATCGACATCCGGGGCTATGCCGACCTGACTATGCTGGAGTTGCTCAAGCAGGACTTCGGTATACACTCGCTGCAGATGGAGGACGTGATCAATGACTACCAGCGCCCGAAGGTAGACGAACTTGACGACCGTCTCTTCATCATCACCCGCATGCTGCGTTGGAAGGAAGAGTACCATACCCTGGACGATGTGCAGCTGTCGGTTTTCTCAGGTCCTAATTATGTGCTTACCCTGCAGAGTGACTACGACGATTGTCTTGATCCGCTTCGTGAGCGTATTCGGGTTGGCAAAGGCATTATCCGGCAGCGACCGCCGATGTATGTGGTATATGCCATACTGGACGTGGTGCTCGACTATTACTTCCCTGTAATGGGAGCCATCGGCACTTACATTGAGGAGTTGGAGCAGAAGATCCTGGATAAGCCTTCAAAGCAGACCCTGCGGGAGATCCTCGATCTGAAAAACGAGCTGATCAAGTTGCGCCGTATCGCCTGGCCGGAGCGCGATAAAATGAATGAACTACTGCGCATGGACGAGGACATTATACCTGACAACCTGAAGGTATACTTCCGCGATGCTTACGATCACACCATCCAGCTGATCGACCTGATCGACAGCCACAAGGAAATGTCGACGAGTTTGGTGGAGCTCTACATGTCCACAGTGAGCAACCGCATGAATGAGATCATGAAAGTGCTCACCATCATCTCCAGTATCTTTATCCCGCTGAGCTTTATCGCCGGGGTATATGGTATGAATTTCTCGCGAGAAGACCCTGAAACAGGCGAAGTGTTCCGATGGAGCATGCCCGAGCTATACCAGCCCTACAGTTATCCAATTTTGATGATGCTGATGACCACGCTGGTGCTGGTACAGCTATACCTGTTTTATAAGAAAGGCTGGTTTAAGAGCTTCTAGTTAGGCAGCTTAAAATTGAGCTTCTGCAGTTCGTTGCGGAACACTTTGTACACAGAGTAGTTGTTGCCCACCTCATTGTAATGGATGCTCACGGCTTGGTTGCTTTCCAGCGACCTGCCCCCTATCAGGCGGGCATCCGGACCGTATAGGTATGTTTTCTGCGGGCCGGTTTCGGTGATGGCGTATATCTGATTGCCCCCCCCGAAGTTGAAGTACTGCACGATCTTCGGGGTTGAGGTCACGTAGCGTTTCTCAAATAGCTCCTCCAGGTCCTGGTCGAAGGCAGCTACTTTTCCCTGGTCCTGCCGCACAATGATATAAGAGCGGCCGCTGGCATCGGGCACGAGGTCGAACATGGCACTCTTGCTTGGGCGCGGCAGCTGCTCCCGTTTCACCACCTGTCCCTGCAGGTTAAACTCCACCACCTCACCATAGCGCGTCACCACCGTTACCACAGATCGACGCAGGTCAGCACCTGCCCGAATGACGCCTTCCGAAGTGATCGGCACCCGCAAACTGAAGGGGAAGCCCGGGTAGGTTTCGCCTTTGGTGTTCAGGGCGTACACATAGCCGTTTTCTAGCAACACCAGGATGACATCGCGACCTCCAACCCGCACATGCTGCGGGGTAGCGGCCAGACGGTAGTCCATGCGGCGGGGCTGCCAGCCAGGTATAGCGTTACCGCGTGTGTCGAACATGTACAGGTTGCCCAGGGCATCATCCACCAGAAAGCGGTAATCACGGTTTTTCTCGAAATCGAACACGGCCAGGCGCTGCAGGCGGAGCGTGTCGCCTACGTTAAAAGGGAAGTGCTCCAGGTTACGTCCCAGGTTGTCGATGGCCTGTATGCGGTTGGCAGTCGCGAACACGTAGCGAAGTCGCTTGTCGTTGCCGAGCTCCACTTGCTGCAGGGCGCCCCGCACCTGAGTTTGCAAGGAGTCGGTCCAGCCGCGGCTGCCGGTGGCGGTAATATTGTGCAGCACCTGCATAGAGTCCTGCACCACCACTTCACGACTGCGGTCTATGGCGTTCTGAATCGGATAAGGCGGGGATATCAGGCGGCTGGCAAATGGGATGGTCAGCTCTTCTTCAAAGCCTTCTTGTCCACCATCGGTGTTGCGCTCCTGCCTTCTGAACAGCACACTGGTATAGTACTGGTTTTCGGCGCGGGCAAACTGTACACTAACCTGGTTAAAGCGCCTGATCAGGCTGGAGTTCTGCAGCAGGTCCTCGCGATTCTCCTCCTGCACATAGCGGTTCAGGATATACCAGGCATTCACAGTGTTCAGGTACAGACTGAAGTTACCTTCCTGCAGCGTTTCCTCCAGAAAAGACTTTTGTGCCACCGAGCGTCCCCATACCTCACCTGCATTGATGTCGTCGATAAGCGCACGCAGGCTGGCGATATCCGGTGAAAAGATCATGTAATTGTCGAGCTGCAGCACGTAGCTCTGTTCAAAGCCGGAGAACAGGCTGCCAAACAGGCGGGCGGGCAGTTCTTCCAAGTCCAGCAGTTGTAAGGTATAGTTGCCGTACTGCTCGGTATAGATCTTCTCGCTTTGGGCTTTGCTTAGCTGTTGTGCCAATGCCTGAAGGCGAGCCCCGGTTTTGCCGCTGCTTTCCATGCGGGCAATGACCATTTTGTCGGGACTCGTGTTCATGTTGTATGACTCCATGTAAGCCAGTGCGATCTCCTGATTGAAGGACCGGGCCAGACTATCGATGGTGGGGCTATACGCATCTTTGGGAGCTTTGCCATCGCGCAGACGCGCCACCTCCCCTACCCCAAAGTGCATCAGCATGGCCGTGCGGGTTGGCAGCAGCAGCTTGATTTCGAGCGGGCGCGGTTTGGAAGGATGGAGTTGCGCCTGAAAAGAGCCTTCGAGTGTCTCGGGATTTGAGAAACCGTTCAGGAAAAGCTTGTTCCGGTCGAGCTTGAGCTCCAGCATGGCATTGCGGCAAAAGCTGCTCAGGTAGCGCACCTGCGGCATGAGGTCTTCCTGCACAAAGAGTCCCAGCAGGTCAGGCAGGGCACGGTAGTTCACAAACACGTTGGCATACACATCAGCCTGACTCAGGTAATTCACCTTTTTATAATCAGCTGCGATGGAAGTAAGCTTTCCCCGGTTGATGCGGCGCACGATCTCCTCTACCAGCACCGGCGAGGCACTCAGAATGATGTTATTGTGATAAGAAAAGTAGCTGAAGCTGGTGCCTAGCTGCGTATTGGTCACGTCGGTCAGGAGCATGCCCTGGTACTCTCTGCTCTGCTCCGTAAATGCCGGACTCTTGACAATATTTTCGGTGAGTGTGCGCAGAAAGCGGTGCTCCCCCACTGACACGACCGGTATGTAGTATACAAATTCTACATCAGTTTTACCCAGCACATGGATCGAGGTGAGTATGTTCTTTTTGTCCAGGAAACGATCGAGGCGCTGGTTGCCGGGGGCCACACTGTCGAGCATGGCCATATTCTCCTGAAAGCGCTGCGTTACCGGAAGCAGCGAGAAACTTTCCCATAGTGCGGTTTCCTCCAGGTGCTCTCTCAACTCGCTGTGGTTGTTTGTCTCCACCACAAAAGCCGCCGTCTCAGGTACCAGCGTCCAAAGGTCCACCTTCAGTCGGGAGTCCTGCCACCTGCTAAAGCCATAATAGACCAGAGAGGCCAGCACTACAAATGCGATGAAGTAAAAGACAATGCGTTGCGGCATAGCGAAGGTGTATGAGGTTACAAATTAACCGAAAAAATTAGAAATCACCCGAGTCAAACTGCTACAGTGCTATTCCTTACATAAAACATCCAGATTTATCCAATTTTGGCCATGGCAGGTATACCCGGTACCAGCGCGTGCGTATATATGGGCCAACCCATCACAGCCATCTATGTATCGCATTCTTATACCCGTTGATTTTTCGGAGGGCTCTACCAAAGCCTGCCACTACGCTCTGCAGCTTGCCGCCGGCGTGCCTGGAGCTAAGCTCCTGTTGCTGCACTGCTTCCAGGATTACCTGGCCGATGGCGATCCCGTACCTGCCAGCGCCGCTGGTCTCAGCCCATCTGATCAAATTGCAGAACGCGTGTTGCATCGTAATGAACTGGAGGCACAGGAACAGCTTGAAGAACTGTACCAGGAGCTACTCCCGAAAGTGCGCAGCCTGGGTAGCAACCTGCAAATGGAGCGGGCTTTTATACACGGTCTTCCGGAAGAAGAAATACTGGAACAGGCAGAACGCTTCCGGCCCGCACTGGTGGTGATGAGCACGAAAGGCGAGTCCAGCATTGGCCGTGCTGTATTCGGCACAGTGTCCACCAAGGTGATGGAGGAAACCAATGTACCCATCCTGACAATACCCAACCACTATGAGGGCGCTATACCCAGCCGTATCCTCTACGCCACAAACTTCGGCAAGACAGATGTTAGCGACATGGACCGCATCCGGCAGTTGTTCAGCCACCTGCAGCCCATGATCTACTGTGTGCACATTTCAGACGATCCGGAAGAAGACCGCGAAAAGTTGCTGCAACTGCAGCAAAACCTGCAACAAGCCCCTGAAAGTGACATCCGCTATGCCCTACTCGAAGGCGACGATGTAGCACAATCCCTGCAGGACTTTGCCCGCAGCGAAAGCATCGACCTGCTTGCTCTCACCACACAGGAGCGCAGTACGTTTGAGTCGCTGTTTAACCCCAGTCTGGCCAAAAAGATGGTGCTGCATGCGCCCCTGCCAGTGCTGGTATTCCACAGCAGGGTTTAGGCTTTACCCTCCACAGGTTGCTCCAGCAATTGCTGCAAGGCCTGGTAGTAGCGATCCAAAGCACCTTCGCTGGTACTCAGGAACAGGAAAGGCTCGATCAGTTCGAGTTCCATCAGCACGAGTTCGCCGTTCAGCTCCACTCCGTCTACGCGGGCGTACAGGCAGTCATGTGCAAACTGCTCCACGATGGTGGTGGCGGTTTGCAGCATACCTGCCGGGGGCGTTGGCGTATGCACGCTGCCACCGAAGAAGTGCTGTACCCGGAAGTCACCTGACTTGGCTGTTTTGAGCACGGCATGGCTATACCTGCCGTTAAAGAAAAGGAAGGACCACTCACCCTGTGTTCTGATCTCCTCAAGAAAGGGCTGTGCCAGGAATGGCTCATGCTGTAGCAGGGCATTGACACGATCCGTGTAAGCGCCAACCTCTTCTCTGCTAATGGCCAGGGTGTTCTTGGCGGCACCGCTTACCCGCGGCTTCACAATGATTTTGTCACGCCCGATCGCAGTGAAGACGCTGTCTGCATCGAAGGTACTACCCTGCTCCAGCCATACGGTTGGCACAATCTTAACACCTTGCGCCTGCATATCTTTAAAGTACTGTTTGTCTGCGTTCCATCGCAGTGTCCTCACGGGGTTGAGTACCGGGCAACCCATTGCTTCCAGCTTATCAAGCCAGGTATAGAAGGCGTTTATTTTATCGAAGTAATCCCAGGGCGATTTGATGATAATGGCGTCGAAAGCGGTCCAGTCCACCTGCTCATCATCCCATACCTGAAAAGAAATTTTATGGCCTTTTTCGGCTAAATAACGGTACAGACGCTCATCTTCGCTATCGGCATTGGCAGTATAATCGCCTAAGCTCTGACAAGTGACCAAAGCTATTTGTTGTAATGACATAAATAATGATATTTGCGCAAAATTATACTTTCTAGCCCGCAGAAGCTACAGAATAAATTTCCAATTAGTGAAAACTTTAAGAACGTCAGTTCTCGTATGTAAAGTATAATTTGCTTGCCCGCTTTTTAATCTACACCATGTTACATCTTATCAGCCTCAGCCTACGACACAGGTACAGCCTCTCTGTACGCCTGCTGGTTCTGCTGTTGCTGATCACGACCACGGCGGGTGCCTGCAGCACTGAAGGCACGCACGACGAGCACTCGGACGAACCACAGGAGCGGAACCCGCAGCACATAGAGCCCGACACCATGCTGGCCAGACGGTCCACGGGCGGACCCGCGGCTACGATTGATTTTCTGGGCAACCCATTTCTGTCAGACTACCGCCAGAGCAAGAAGCTGGACGCCTACTTCGCCCGCATCAGCACCGACTTCACACTCGATGCCGACCCGGTGGAGAACATACACCGTCCGGCCATTACGGACACGATCTATACCATCCGCTTTGGTGAATCGGTGATCGAGCTCTACGCCCCTACTCAAACCGGTGACCTGCTGCTGCAGGTAGCCGACATCCGCAATGCGGGCATTGCCCTGCGCAACAACATGAAGGTAGGTATGAGCCAGCCGGAGCTGATGACCAAGCTCAAAAACTTCGACGTGCGCATCCTGCAGACTAATTCCGAAATTGTAGCTACCTCCGTGGAGGGTGCTCCTATCTCGCTGCGCTTCTTCCTGAAAAACGGCAAAGTGAACCGGATCAGGTATGAGGGCTATGTTGATTAACAAAAACCGCCCAGGGCATAAGTGATTCAGAAACCTTACCTTTGATGCTGAACCAAAGGTATACCCCATGCGCATCGTCATCCAACGCGTTACCCAAGCTTCCGTTACCATCGACAATCAGGTAAAAGGCGAAATTGGCCTTGGTCTGCTGCTGCTGGCAGGTTTCACCAACGACGACACCGAAGAAGATCTGAAATGGATTGCCAACAAGGTGGTGCAGCTTCGCATCTTCAGCGACACCGATGACAAAATGAATCTGAGTGTGCAGGATGTGCAGGGCGACCTGCTTGTGATCAGCCAGTTTACCCTCTATGCGCTCACCAAAAAAGGCAACCGCCCCTCTTACATCCAGGCCGCTCCTCCTGCAGTAGCTATACCTCTGTACGAGCGATTTGTAGTAATGCTTGAAGAGGCTTTGGGTAAAAAAGTACAGACCGGCGAGTTCGGTGCCGACATGAAAGTAGCCCTGCTCAACGACGGTCCGGTTACCATCACAATCGACTCCAAAAATCGGGAATAATTTAAATCTACAGAGAACGCTTTATGACCATCGCAGAAGCCCAAACCATCGTTGACAACTGGATCAAGGAAAACGGTGTTCGCTATTTCAACGAACTGACCAATATGGCTATCCTTACAGAAGAGGTAGGTGAAGTAGCCCGCATCATGTCACGGCAGTACGGCGAGCAGTCTTTTAAGAAAAGCGATGAAGGCAAGCAGCTTTCCGACGAACTGGCTGACGTGCTTTTTGTGCTCATCTGCATCGCCAACCAGACAGGCATCGACCTCACCGAAGCCCTTCGCAAAAACCTGGAGAAGAAAACATCCCGCGATAGCGAAAGACACAGGCAGAACGAGAAACTGAAGTAAGTTTAGGAGTTGGGGAGTTTAAGAGTGATAAAGGAAAGAGTTAAAATAAAAACAGAGCAGGTACCCCATTAAGATGGTTCCTGCTCTGTTTTTATGGATTTTAATTTTCCGGATAGAGTACTTCTGATTTCTTAAACTCCCCAACTCCTAAACTCCCAAACTCTCAAACTCTTTCAGGTTTACCAACCTATCCCTTTTCCATACCGGCAACACGTTGTAGGTGTCGTGCTGGAGGCAGAATTCGATGTCCTTGTGGATCTCGAGATTTTCGAGGCGGCGCACGTGAGAGGACTGACGCAGGAACGTGACCATATCATCCTTAGCGGCGTGGTACAGGTATAGCGAAGCCAGTGTGGCGTCGTTCTCAAACTCAAACTCACCCTGCAGGCGCTCGGCAAGGGCTCCGGCATACAGTGTGTCTTCGAGGTTGAACTTGCCTTTCCAGCCGGCACATACCACCAGCACATCCAACTGCAGTTCGCGCAGGTGCTGCGCCACAGCCTCCAGGTTCAGGAAAGCCCCTACTATGATTTCCTGCGCTGCTTCTGACATGCGGATGGCACGGGTGCCGTTTGTAGTCGTAATGGCCACGGTTCGGTCCTTCACTTGCCCATTCATGTAAGCAAAAGGCGAGTTACCCAGGTCAAAGCCTTCGGCTTTGATGCCATTTCGCTCCGCTGCGGTCAGGCAGCCTTGCTCGGCATAAGCACGGCACTCCTCGAGCTGCATCACAGGTATAATATCAGTGGCGCCATGTGCAAAGGCCGTTACCATCGTAGAGGTAGCACGCAGAATATCCACAGCCACCACTGCCTTCCCCTCCAGTTCGTACAAGTGCAACAGCTCCGGGCTGTAGCACACATCTATACTCGGCATTGTTTAATTGTTATTTCTTTACAAATGGTAGCTTTACGATCTGGCCTTTCATGTCCTTGTTGCGAACGCGAACGAATACCTCAGTGCCTGGCTTGCTGTACTCGGTCTGCACATAACCCATCCCTATGCCTTTGCCCAATGATGGCGACATGGTACCTGAGGTTACTTCACCGATCTGCTCGCCCTCTGCGTTCACGATCTCGTAATGCGCTCTAGGTATAGCTTTCTCCAGCATCTCAAAACCCACCAGCTTTTTGCTGACACCGGCCGCTTTCTGCTCCTTCAGGTTTTCTGAATTTACAAATTCCTTGTCAAACTTGGTGATCCAGCCCAGACCAGCCTCTAATGGCGAAGTCGTGTCGTTTATGTCGTTGCCGTAGAGGCAGAAGCCCATCTCGAGGCGCAGCGTGTCGCGGGCGCCCAGACCAATCGGCTTGATGCCCTGCTCTTTACCAGCTTCCATGATCGCATGGAACACCTTCTCGGCATCCTCATTCTTTACATAAATCTCAAATCCACCAGAGCCAGTATAGCCTGTGGCAGAGAGTATAACATCGGGCACACCGGCAAATTCACCTTTCTCAAAGGTATAGTATACCATGCTGCCCAAGTCTACAGACGTAAGCGATTGCAGTGCCTCTACTGTCTTGGGTCCCTGCACGGCAAACAGCGACATCTTATCTGAAATGTTCTCAAGTTCCGCGCCCTTGGTGTTGTACTTACTCACCCAGGCCCAGTCCTTCTCGATGTTAGAGGCGTTCACCACCAGCATGTACTCGTTCTCGGCCATGCAGTACACCAGCAGGTCGTCCACGATGCCGCCATCCTCGTTCGGGAAGCAAGAGTACTGGATCTTGCCCGGGGTCAGTTTAGAAGCGTCGTTTGAAGTGATGCGCTGGATCAGGTCAAGTGCCTCGGGGCCTTTAACCAGGAATTCGCCCATGTGCGACACGTCGAATATACCTACGCCATTGCGCACAGTGTTGTGCTCTTCCAGATCAGACGAGTAACGCACAGGCATGTTATACCCTGCAAAAGGCACCATCTTCGCACCCAGCGACTCGTGCACATCATTCAAAGCTATTTTCTTCAGTTCCATATCAGATTTGATTGCTAATAAAGTAGATGCCCAAAATTAAGTAAAATAAAACCGCTTCCGAAATTTTATGTAGGAACAGGATTTATATAGCCCAAAAGCTATTAATCAGGAAACCTACCTGTCACTGATCGCCTGCAACCGTTTTTCCACATCCGTATGTGCATAACCTTGTCTGATCCGGCACGTAAACCAAGCCGTCACTTTTTTAGCCAAAAGGAACATGCCATCTACTTCTTATTTCACCTTCGCACGCAGGAAAAGTGTGCCTGATTTTAATCTGACTTTGCCAAGCCTGACCACCCGTTTTGCCTGGCGCTTTATTTTGCTTCGCTCCATTTTTGCTAATTTAGCAGGATATCATCTGTCTAACCAAAAGCTCAGTCTGGCGCTAATCAGATAATAGTCCATGAAGCTATCAACCAAGCTGTTTATCGGGTTTGTCCTGATTTCACTGCTTTTCACCACTGTTGCCATCGTAAACTTCAGGTTGTCGGAGGATGTGATCGAAAACATGCGCTGGGTAACACGCTCTCAGATCGTGGTCCGAAACTCTGCTTCGCTGCAACGCAACATCATCGACATGGAATCGGGTTTGCGCGGCTACCTGCTCAACGGGAACGAAGTATTTCTGGAGCCTTATCACGAAGCGAAAAGACTACTGACCAGGCTTCGGGAAGATGTACGGAATTATACCGCTTCTGAGAGCCAGAAGCAGAAACTGGATAAAATCATCAGGACGCATGATGACTGGATAACGCAATATGCAGAGCCGCTTATCGAGATGAAAAGAAGCGACACACTGGAAGTCTCCACACGGGCCTTCGACATGAAACTCGATACACTGGTGCTGGGCGAAAAAGTATTGATGGACACCATCCGAAGTGACTTCCGCGTGTTCAACTCGCATGAGTATACTCTGCGTGGGGAAAGAAATGACCGGCTGAACACCAGTATCAATACTACAAGGCAAGTATCCACCGTTCTTACCATATTATCGGTGTTACTGGGTCTCGGGTGGGCATGGTACATCACCCGGATCATCTCTAACCGTATCATGAAAATGGTGACACTGGCCGAGAAGATCTCAAAAGGAGATTACCAGACCCAGATCATAGATACTTCCAAGGACGAACTCAGCCAGCTGTCTCACTCCCTGAACAGGATGTCAGCCACGATTGACGAGACCTTTTCGGAGCTTGATCGCAAGAACAAAGAGCTGGACCAGTTTGCCTATGTGGTGTCGCATGACCTGAAGGCGCCCTTAAGGGGTATAGAGGTTGCCTCGCGGTGGGTAGAAGAAGACATGGGGCAGAATCTGCCTGATAACATTAAAGAGTACCTACTGATGATGCGTGTGCGGGTACACCGCATGGAAAACCTGATCAACGGCATACTGGCACTTGCCCGTGTTGACCGGAACAGCTACGTGCAGGAAGTGGTGGATGTCCGGCAACTCTTAACAGAGGTTACGGATATGGCTTCGGCACCCAATGGGTTTACCATAAACATCGGTCCCGGAATGCCGGAAATATACACAGAGCGGGTGCATTTGCATCAGGTTTTTCTTAACCTGATCTCCAATGCGATCAAGTACCATGACCGGGAGGATGGGCATATCGACATCACTTGCCAGGAGGCAGAAAACTTTTATACCTTCTCGGTTTCAGACGATGGTCCAGGTATAGCCCCAGAGTACCACGAGCGCATATTTGTGATCTTCCAGACACTGCAGGAACGTGACGCGGTCGAAAGTACAGGTGTGGGACTGGCTATAGTAAAAAAGATCGTAGAGCGACACGGAGGGAACATCTGGGTGGCCTCCAGCCCCGGCCAAGGGGCTACTTTCAGTTTTACCTGGCCTAAAAACCAGGCGTAATTGAAAGATTTATATTAATTTTGATCATTGAATTTCGACAAGCGCTATGATAAATAAAGAAGTTAATATCCTTTTAGTAGAAGATGACTACCTGGATATTATGAATGTGGAACGTGAACTTAAAAAAATAGGCATTACGCACCCAATCCATGTGGCCCGCAATGGTCGTGAAGCACTTGATATGCTGCGCGGAAGTGGCGTGCCCAAAATATCGCCTGCTCCCAGTGTGATTCTGCTCGACATCAACATGCCGCGCATGAATGGTCTGGAGTTTTTAACCGAGCTGCGCCGTGAGCCGGAATTCAGCCACATTCCGGTGTTTATCATGACCACTTCGAACGAAGAAACGGATCGTATGGCTGCTCAGCGGCTCAATGTGTCAGGTTATATCGTCAAGCCGATGAGCTTTGATAACTTCGAAGCCAGCCCATCATCGCTCGATAACTTCACCCTGTTTCTCGACCTTATCAAACTTAAATAGAGGTCCTGTTACTCTTATTTAGGAAACAGCATCAATTGCTCTTCTGACAGCAACCTAAAGGATTGCCGATGGTACTGCGTAGCCCCAAACTGCGCAATACTAGTACGGTGCTCCTTCGTCGGGTAGCCTGCATTGCGCTCCCAGCCATAATGGCTGTGCTCCTTTGCCAGTGTGCACATGAGCTCATCACGATACGTTTTGGCCAACACCGAGGCTGCCGCAATAGACAGATACTTTCCATCCCCCTTTACCACACAGGTATGGCGCAGTGCGCCGTATGCCTTAAACCTGTTACCGTCCACAATCAGGTACTCCGGCGTCAGTTCCAGTCCCTCAATAGCCCGGTGCATGGCCAGGTAGGTGGCCTGCAGAATGTTGATCTGGTCAATCTCCGCAGGGCTTGCCTCACCAATCGCCCAGGCTACCGCATCACGCACGATGTCGACCCGCAGCTGCAGCCTCTGCTTGTGGCTGAGCTGCTTTGAATCGTTCAATAGGGCATGGCTATAGTCTGGTGGCAGTATAACAGCAGCGGCCACCACAGGGCCTGCCAAACAGCCGCGGCCGGCCTCGTCTATACCGGCCTCCAAGGTATAGCCACTGTAGTTAGGTAGAAGTGCCATAGCATCAAGAGAAATCTGAATGACAAAAATAAAACAAAAAGCCCTGCCAGCTTGCGCTGACAGGGCTTTTTAAATCTATACTATCCGTATGGCTTAGTACCCAGGGTTCTGCTGCGCAGCTAACACAGGGTTAGATGCTACTTCAGATACCGGAATTGGCCAAATGAAACGGAAGTCCTCGTAAGGAATGAACGGTATCGTGGTAGCAGGCATCGTACCGCTTCCTGCATTGTATTGCGGGATGTGGTTTGAGGTAGAGGCTACCTTAGCAGGTATACCAGCCGGACCGAACACACCTTCTTTTGCCAGACGGTGGATGTCTTTCCAGCGCATACCTTCCGCCACGAATTCAATACGACGTTCGTTCACGATTGCCTGTGTCAGGGCATTGCCAGTCAGGCCAGTGTAAGTCTGGTCAGTTGAGCGGCCACGAACTGCGTTCAGAAGTGCAAGCGCTCTGTCATTGTTACCAAGTCTTGACTCAGCCTCTGCTACGTTCAGCAGCACCTCTGCATAACGGATGATTGGCGACCAGTCAGACTGTGTACCAGCATCTCTGTACTTTCTGCTAAAGATAGCACGTGCAGTCGTCGTTGTGATATCACGACGGTCGTCATCTGCTGGCCAGAATTCGGCGTTCCAGATAAGTGGGCTAATTGCTACCAGCGCACGACCTCCAGGAAGGGCATTGTACATCTGACCCAATGAACCGTTCACACTGGCGTTATCATTAGCCGTGTTCATGAAAGAGAAGATCGACTCAGAGTTGCCAGAGTTGTTGGCCCAAGGACCATCAGCAGAAGCAGTCAAAGCGTAACCACCGATAGGGCTTGTGAAAGACTCAGTACCTGAGATCAGTTTGTTACCCTCTGTCACTACACCTTGCCAGTCACGCATGTGCAGTTTAACGCGAGACTTCATCGCAATAGCAGCACCTTTTGTAGCTCTTGAGATTTTACCTCCGGCTGCACGAGTTTCAGGCAGGTTAGTCTCAGCATAGTCAAGGTCCGCCAGGATGGCAGCATAACCATCTCTTACAGAGTCACGGCCCTGCTGTCTTGCTTCCTCAACACGAGCTGGTGTGTTCACCGGAATTGTTCTGATCGGAACTCCAGGGTGAGAAGCATCAGCTGTGTGGTTGTAAGGACGAGCGAAGTGAATAAGTAGTTCGTGGTTAGAAAGTGCACGCAGGAAGCGAGCCTCAGCGCTGTAGGCATTGCCTACTTCAGCTGTGATCAGACCATCTGCTACTGCTTTATCAACACCCTCAATCACAATGTTTGCCTTGTTGATTACTGAGTAAAGCGTTTCAAAGTGGTACACGTTGTTCGCAGAGGCCGCGTTGTAAGTAGAGCCGTACGTGATGGCGTAGAACGCCTCCAGGTTCAGCATGTCCTCACCACGGTTATCGCCTTGCTCTATGTGAGCCGCACCGAACGGATAGCCACGCACAGCGCCACCAGCATAGAAACCACTTTGAGCAGCGTCATACACACCGGCTACAGCCAACTCTACACGCTCAGGGGTTGTAAAGGCACTTGCTTCAGTCAGACGGTCAAATGGATCTAGCTCCACTACGTCTTTCTCGCACGAAGTCAGCATCAGGGAGAAGCACACCGCAGGGGCGAGCAACGCTAACTTCAGTTTATTTTTGATGAATGATCTATTTTTCATTTTAAGGGAATTAAGAAATTAGAAGCCAAGATTTAAACCAACTGTGAACACACGCTGCTGTGGCTGACCGTTCCAGTCTACACCAAGGTTGTTGTTGTTCAGGTTAGTGTAAGTTTCTGGATCAAGACCTGTGTAATCAGAGATTACGAAAGCGTTCTGTACCTGAGCATAGATTCTCAGACGGTCAACGCTGATGCGCTCAGACAGTGCCTTAGGCAGTGTGTAACCCAATGACAGGTTGCTCACTTTCAGGAAGTCGCCGCTCTCAACGAAACGTGAAGAAGACTCACCGTTTGTGTTGATGAAGTTACCGTAGTTAGCACCAGCAGCCAGTCTTGGAGTCTGTCCGTCACCTGGGTTTTCAGGAGACTGCCATCTGCCAAGGATCTCACGACCGTTGTTCTCAAACGCCATTGTCAAAAGGTCCTGACGCGTACGGTTCATGATCTTGTTGCCACCAGAGAAACGCAGGAATACGTTTGCATCGAAGTTGCCCAGTTTGAAGTTGTTATCAAAACCACCGAACCACTTAGGAAGTGTGTTGCCTAGGATCACTTTGTCAGCAGATGACAGAGAAGACTGTGCACCCAGTGCGCTTGGGTTAGCCGGGTCATAACCGTAGTATACACCAGCAGAACCACCGTTGCCAGAGATGTTACCCTGTACCAGTGAGCCATCACCTTTGCGGTAGATTGGGTTACCGTTTGCAGTGTTCACACCTTCGTACTGGTAACCGTAGATAGAGTTGATAGACTCACCTTCGCGGTGGATCGTGTATTCGTACACGATGTCCTGACCGTCAACCAGTGACTTCACTTCGTTATTCTGTGTAGAGAAGTTGAAGTTAGAGTTCCAGCTGAAGTTAGACTTGTCGATTATTGTACCAGAGATACCAATTTCGATACCGTTGTTATCAACGCGGCCGATGTTACGCGTGATATAGTTGTTAGGCACACCCAGTGATGGAGGAGTTGGAGCCTGAAGAACGATGTCAGAGTTGTTCTTCATCCAGTAAGCCAATTCAACATTCAGACGTCCGTCGAACAAGCCCAGGTCGATACCGAAGTCGGTGATCTTCTGTGCTTCCCAACGCAGGTCAGGGTTACCAGTGTTGCTGAAGGCAATACCGTTGAAAGTACCGTACTGAGCAGCACCGAATGAACCCAAATATGGATAGTTACCTTGGATACCGATGTTTCCTACTTCAGCAAAGCTACCACGCAGTCTCAGGTCAGAGATAACGCTAAGTGCAGAAGAGTTCTTGAAGAATTCTTCTTCAGAGATTCTCCAGGCAGCAGACACGCCAGGGAAGTAACCCCAACGGTTATCTTCTGATAGCTTAGAAAGACCGTCAGCACGCATAGAAGCACCGATATAGTACTTGCTGGCATAGTTATAGTTGAAACGGCCCAGGTAAGAGGCAAGACCATTCTCACCGATACCACCGAAGGCAAACTGGTTAGCAAATGCACCAGATACCAGGTTTTCGTTGAAGAAACGGTCAGAAAGACCAGTACCCTGTGCCTGGAAGAAGCTAGATCTTGTTTTGTTGTATTCCTGTACTAACGTCGCATCCAGGTTGTGCACCTCGTTGAATGACTTGTTATAGCTCAGGATGTTCTGCCAGTTCCATGACTTAAGTGGAGAGTAAGCCTGAGAAACGACACCGCCAGAACCCTGACCGTCACCATGACGTGGGTCGTTGAACAGGAAGTCGTCAACCAGTGTCAAGTCAGCACCAAGCTGTGTTCTGAAGCGCAGGTTGTCAATCAGTTTGAAATCCAGGAATACGTTACCCAGACCGCGGTAAGTAGTAGCTCTACGTACGTTGTTATCCAACACGAAACGGATGTTTGGAATACCGTTGGCGATGATACCAGCGTTCGGTCCGCGGCCAAGTGCTCTAGGCTCCTGGAAGTCGATGTTGTAACCAGTTGGGTGTTCCGGGTTAAATACCGGTACGTTAGGGTGCATACGGATTACACCGAAGATGTTACCAGACAGGTTGTTAGAGCCAGTAAGCGGACCAGAGTTGATCTGATTGGTCAAACCGGCCTGTAAACCGAAATCAAGGAAGCTGGTTACTTTCGTCTGCAGGTTTGTGCGAACTGAATAACGCTCCAGGCTGTTCGCACGTCCGATACCTTCCTGGTTTGAGTAACCAAGTGAGAAGTAGTAGTTTGTTTTGTCAGTACCACCGCTTGCAGAGAATGCATGGCTGTGCTGGAAAGCTCTACGGAATACTTCCTCGTTCCAGTCAGTGTCGGCATCACCCAGCGCAGCTGGAGAAGTCTGACCAAGGTTTGCATATTTCTCGTTTGTGATTTCAACGAACTCACGTGCGTTCAGCAGGTCATGCAGTTCGATTGCCTTGGCAGAACCTGCCCAGCCATCATAAGAGAACTTAGCCTGGCCTGACTTACCACGCTTGGTAGTAATAAGAATTACACCGTTAGAGGCACGTGAACCGTAAACCGCTGTAGCAGCACCATCCTTCAGGATCTCGAAAGACTCGATATCGTTCGGGTTGATGTCAGCAAGTGCGTTAGAAGGCGTAAATCCACCCAGGTTACCAGACGTAGCAGGTACACCATCGATTACGATAAGTGGCTGCGTGTTGGAAGAGATTGAGTTTACACCGCGGATGTTGATCTTTGGAGGCGCACCCAGGATACCTGAAGGCTGCGTGATCTGTACACCAGAAGCACGACCTGCCAGCTGCTGGTCAAAAGATGGCGTTGCCAGGTTGGCAATTGTCTCACCTTTTACCTGCGCGATAGAGCTGGTAACGTCTTTTTTCTGCTGTGTACCGTAACCAACCACTACAACTTCATCCAGTTGTCTCTGGTCGATTTCAAGTGCCACATTAATAGTAGCGGCTGTCCCAATAGGACGCTCTACTGTTCTGTAGCCGAGGAAGCGGAAAACGAGCGTGTTGCCGTCTGCCGGCACATTAATAGAATAAGTACCGTCAGCACCGGTAGCCGTACCGGAGCTAGTGCCCTTTACAAGCACTGCTACACCAGGAAGGCCTTGGCCAGTCGACTGGTCAGTCACAGTACCCGTAACAGTTCTGCCCTGCGCCAATGCCTGTTGAAGCACGACGAATACCAGCGCAAAACTCAATAGTAGTAGTTTTTTCATTGGTCTGTTAATTGAGGTGAAAGATAAATAGTAGTTAAGATTTAAGGTTTAAGATTTACAATCAGCATATCGCATATGCTGGCCTGTACACGTAGAGTATCGTTAATTAACTGGTAAAAAAGCTGCATAAAAGTGTGCCGGTATTTAGCTTCTCAACAGAAATAAATCAAGCTTGTTTAGTACTTAAGCAAACTTTACAGACTATTTGGATGCTCCAAACTAAGAATATTTTTTCAATATATACAAAACTGCTATTCAAAATTCTCCAACCTTATCTAGGTCTTTTTCAGCCATTTAACCCTTCATCTTGTGTTATTACAAATTATCAACATCACAGAATAGGCGTATTTATATATAATACACTGAATTTCACACAACTACAACCTACTCCCTCGAAATACAACCTCAACATATCACCAAAACAATTAATACACATCAAATCGCAATACTCATAAGTTATTCTTATTCAGTGTTATAACACACACCATTTTATCAGCACCCCAAATCATCTTTAGCCTTAATTCTTCAACCTCTAACCCAAACTGGAACCACAATAGGTATCCTTTTCTATATACAGCCAGATTCCGGCCAGCATAACTTCACAACTGGCAGTCCCAAACCTACTCAGAAGCATTTGACACATACTTCATGGTGCGGAGCGTAGCTACAAAATTTGAAAAGCGCTTCTAAGCGCACTTCTCTCCCCTGCTTCCTGATCACTCTCCCTCAGATTATAGCCAAACAGCTGCATTACAACATTAAAAATATAAATATATGAATAACAGAAACTCAATATTACAACATTGTTTTTTAGTTAAAATGCTATAAATCAAGTGCCAATTAAAATTTAACACGTATAATGTTATGATTAGTAAATTGAATTTTAACATTAAAAAATCAATACACTACTATATTTAATGTTTTAACATTCTATTGAGCATTACAGAGTCCCTTTTTAAAGAAAAGACTCTTCTAATCCTTCCTCACCACTAAGTGCCTTAGCTTCTGGCACTTTTGCCGAATTGATTTTATACATCTTCTGAATCCAAAACTTTTTGGGAACATGAACAAACTACTACTAGTAAGTTTTATTCTGGTGCTCGCCCTTTTTCAACAAGGCATGGCCCAGACTAGAACGGTTACGGGTACCGTGACAGATCAGGAAACAGGGCAAGGACTGCCCGGTGTCGCAGTGCTGGTACAAGGTACCAACGTCGGCACCGCTACCGGAGCCAACGGAGAATACTCCATCAATGTGCCGGCTGGCTCCAATACACTTACCTACCGCTTCATTGGCTATGCCACCGTTTCACGCAATATCGACAATCAGAGCACAATCAATGTAGCCTTAAGCGTAGACACCAGGCAACTGAGCGAAGTTGTTGTGACGGCTTTTGGTATTGAAAGGGAAGAAAGAGCTTTGAGTTACTCGGTGCAGCAGGTAGAAGGTGAAGCCGTAACACGTGCTAACCACCCGAACGTCACCAATGCTCTCCAAGGCAAGGTGGCAGGCGTAGTAGTGCGCCAGTCTAGTGGTATGCCGGGCTCATCATCGCAAATCACGATTCGGGGGGCACGCTCCTTGGTAGGCAACAACCAGCCTCTGTATGTAGTCGATGGCATGCCAATCGAAAGTGATGCCATCCAGCAAGCAGGTGGTGCAGGTATAGGTGTTGGCGGTGTGAGCGGCACCGATGCCTCAGCACGTGCACTAGATATCAACCCAAATGACATCGAATCGATATCTGTGCTGAAAGGCGGTGCAGCAGCAGCCTTGTACGGGGTCCGTGCTGCCAACGGGGTGGTTATTATTACTACCAAGAGAGGCAGGGGCCTGGAGGAAAGAAAAGCTGCTACAGTGACATTCTCTTCTGACTATCAGATAGACCGTGCCTCACGGCTTCCAGACTTACAAAGCACCTACTCCCAGGGCTCTGGAGGGCAATACTCAAACAACTCCTCGCTATCCTGGGGACCAAGAATAAGCGAGCTCGGCGATGTGACCAACGCCATAGGGGAAACCGCGCCAGGAAACAGGGTCTTTGACAACGTGGACCCCTTCTTCCAGACTGGCCATACGGCAACAAACAGTCTCACGATCGCCAACAGCGGCCAGATAGGCAACTACGCTGTCACTTTAGGCTATACAGATCAGGAAGGCATAATTCCGACAACGGGTATGGAGCGTTTTAACGGCAAGGTTGCCGGTGAATTTAATGTTCACCCCAAAGTAACGATCGGTGCTTCTGCAAACTATTCGGATGTACACATTGATAAGGTGCCCGGGGGATCTAACCTTTCCAATCCGCTTTTCACATTGTATGCAGCACCGAGAAACTTTGACCTGTGGGGGCTCCCTTTTGCTGATCCACTCAACCCATACAGACAGTTCAACTACCGAGGTGCGATCGATAATCCACGCTGGGCATTGGCCAATAACCAATTCTATGAAGATACCCGCCGCATTATCAGCACTGCAAACGTTTCCTACAAACCGCTCGATTGGATAACTCTAAACTATAGACTTGGCGGAGACTTTTTTATCACAGATGGTAAAGAGGTATACGAGCTTGGATCAGGCTTTACAGGAGGTAGAACTGCACAGCCAAGCGGTGGCCAAATAAATGACTATGCCTTCAATCAGAATCAGATCAACTCTAACCTCTCTGTTAGTTTTAACCGTGATTTCTCAGAGGATCTTAGTGCCAACCTGCTGCTTGGCAATGAGGTATATGACATCAGAAACCGTTTGATATCAACGGTAGGCCGTGGTATTGCACAAGGTGGTTTCCGTAACATTGGCAACACTGTTGTGCAGAACGCCAGCGAGACCATTACCCGCAGACGAGTAGCTGGTTTTTATGCCAACGCCGAAGTAGGTTTCAGAGACTATCTGTTCTTAAACGCATCTGCCCGTCAGGATTATGTGTCTAACCTGGCGCGTGGCAACCGTACTTTCTTCTATCCTTCAGTGGGCATTGGCTTTGCATTTACAGATGCCTTCGAGCTTCAGAACGACATCCTTACTTTCGGTAAACTAAGGGCTTCATATGCTGAGGCAGGTCAGGCCCCTGACCAGGCTTACATAACCAGAAACATTTTCATACCTGGCGGTGCCCTGAACGTGGGCGGTTTCCTGAATGACGGTATCCAATTCCCATTCAACAACACAATTGGTTATACCCGTAGCGCCGTATTCAGAACAGAAGAGCTAAGGCCACAAAACACCAGAACAATTGAGTTTGGTGGCGATTTCAGATTCCTGGACAACCGGATCACCTTAGACTACACCTATTATGTGCAGACAACAGAAGACCAAATATTCAGCGTCCCTGTTGCCGCATCATCTGGTTTTACATCTGAGTTTAGAAATGCCGGTAGGTTGGAAACCAAAGGCCATGAGTTGATTTTCAATCTTATCCCTATAAGAAACGACAACTTCGAATGGACGTTCACCACAAACTTTACCCGATACAGAAACAAAGTAGTCGAGCTGGCCGAGGGTGTTGAGAGTATCTTCCTGGGAGGCTTCGTTACACCTAACGTAAGAGCCGAGGCGGGAGCTTTATACCCCATCATTTTTGGCTCCTCATTCGTGAGGGACAATAATGGCAACGTTGTAGTGGATAGTCGTGAAACCATAGGTGGTAATCCAAATCCATTCTACGGCATGCCTTTGGCTGGTGAGGCTAAAAACATAGGCAATGTGCAGCCAGACTTCGAAATATCCTTTACAAACGGCATCACCTTCGGCGGCATCAATCTGACTGCACAGGTAGACTGGAGAAAGGGTGGCAATATGTATGCAGGCAATACAAGACTTCTGAAGCTGTACGGTATGGCTGAAATTACAGAAGACCGTGAAAGTCCTTATGTCTATCCTGGCGTGAAAGGCTTCCTGGATACCAATGGTGACCTTGTCGTAGAAGGAGACAATGACATTGAAATCGTTAGAGGACAGAACTTCTGGTCCAGTGCCATGGACGCCATCGACGAATCAAACGTCTACTCTACTTCTTTTGTAAGGCTCAGAGAAGTGGCTCTAAGCTACTCCCTGCCAACAAGCTTGCTAGAACGCACTTTCATCAGGAATGCCTCTATCGTGCTGACAGGCCGCAACCTCTTTCTCATAACAGACTACCCGAACTTTGACCCGGAGACAAGCGTGGGTGGCGGTACTAACTTCCAGGGACTTGAGTATGTGACGCTTCCTCAGGCAAGGAGCTTTGGTGCTGGTTTAAGGTTAACATTTTAATGGACAGAAATCACACGATCATGAAGAAGTATAGATTTTACAGCTTTCTCATAGCAGCAGCTCTTATTATAGGAGGCACTGCCTGCGACGAGGATAAATTAGACGAAATTGACACCAACCCCAATAGCCCGGAACAAGTCTCGGTCAACCTACTGCTCCCACAGGTAACAGTAAACGTACCTACAGCTGTTACAGGGGCTGACTTAGCCTGGTATTCATCTGTTTTTGTACAGCATACCGCCGGTGTGCACGCACAGTTACAGGAGGCAGATCGCCGGTCTGGTCTCCAGAATAACACGTTGGTGAATAACATGTGGAACAACATTTATGCGGGCGTGCTACCTGACCTTAACATCATTATTGAAAGAGGTTCTGCAGGCGGTGAGGAGGAAGGAAACTTCAGGCACGTAGGTATAGCAAAAGTTTTGAAAGCCTATACCTTATCTGTAGCAACCGATGCCTGGGGACCTGTACCCTCTGCAGAGGCTGGGCAGGGAGTCGAGAACCGCACTCCTACATACGATTCGCAGGAACAAGTTTATACGCAGATACAAAGCCTGCTAGATGAGGCGATCGTTGACTTAGCAACAACGGCTCCCTCGCCTGGCAACCAGGATTTGATTTATGGGGGCAGTGCTGAGTTATGGACAAGGGCTGCTTATTCTCTGAAGGCACGTTATTATAACCGCCTGAGCAATATTGACCCGCAGGGATCTGCAACGGCTGCGCTGGAAGCGGCTGCACAGGGTTTTCAGAGCGCTGCAGACAACCTCGTCTTCCGGCGATACACTGCCGCAGCAATCGGTGAACATCCGTGGTACCAGGAATCGAATGACCGTAGTCACCACGCTGTAAGCCAATCTTTCGTGACTACGCTTCAAAACCTGAACGACCCACGCCTGGAGGCCATGGTGGCACCAGCCCGTGATCCGGGAGTTATCACAGGGGCTCCCAATGGAACACAGATAAACGACCAGGCAAACAGAGCCTTCTCTGATCCAACAGCGGCTGTGCTTAATGCGACCGCGCCTATGCCAATGATGACTTATGACGAATTGCTCTTCATACAGGCAGAGGCACAGCTGAGGTTAGGCAATACAGGCGAAGCGCTTACTGCTTATCAAAATGGAATCAGGGCTGCCATGCAACGACAAATAAATGCACCAGCTGCAGCAATTGATGCATATATAGCAGCAAACGCCAGCACTGTATCACAGGAGGCTATTATCCTCCAGAAGTGGATTGCTTTCTGGCTGTTCCAGCCCTTTGAGGCCTACAACGATTGGAGAAGAACGGGCATTCCTGGCTTTGTTGCCCAACACCAGATCTCACCTCCACCAGTTCGTTTTCCATATGCGCAAAACGAATTGGACACCAATGAGGCAAATGTTCCAAACATCAGGGGCACGCAGATATTCTCCGACCCTGTATGGTGGGTAGATGGACAGCCAGATACACAGTAAATTCCGATATTTTCCACAAAAAAGAGGCTCCCTTTCAGGAGCCTCTTTTTTGTGGAGTCAGGTATAGCCTCAATCTCTCCTTATGCCTGCATCAGGAATGCCTTGATGTATTCATTCAGGTCACCGTCCAGCACATTTTGCACATCAGAACGCTCTACGCCTGTCCGGATATCCTTTACAAGCTTGTAAGGGTGCAGCACATAGTTGCGTATCTGGGAGCCAAAGTCGATGCGTTTTTTAGTACTCTCCACACGGTCCCGCTCTTCGTTTCGCTTGTCTATTTCTATCTGGTAAAGGCGTGAGCGAAGCATACGCAGGGCGTGCTCTTTGTTCATGAGCTGTGAGCGCTCGATCTGGCACTCAATCACGATGCCTGTCGGCTTGTGCTTCAAACGCACTGCAGTCTCCACTTTGTTTACGTTCTGGCCCCCGGCGCCTCCTGAGCGGAAGGTATCCCACTCTATGTCGCTCGGGTTCACCTCGATGTTGATCGTATCGTCCACCACAGGGTAGGCAAATACAGAAGCAAAGGAAGTATGGCGTCGTCCGCCTGAGTCGAATGGGGAGATACGAACCAGACGATGTACCCCTATCTCAGATTTAAGATAGCCATAGGCAAAGTCGCCGGTGATCTCCAGGGTAGCTGACTTTATACCTGCTCCCTCACCCGGATTGTAGTTGACCTGCTTCACGCCGAAATTATGCGACTCGGCCCACATGATGTACATGCGCATCAGCATCTCGGCCCAGTCCTGGCTCTCGGTACCGCCTGCACCCGGGTTGATCTCCAGAATGGCGCTCAACTGGTCCTCTTCGCCACTTAGCATGCGCTTGAACTCCAGCCCTTCAATAGCGCTTTCTACCTTTTTCGCTTCCAGCTTTATGTCTTCCTCCGACACATCGCCTTCTTTGTAGAAATCGAAAAGCACTTCCAGGTCAGAAACCGTTTTCTCCACTTCTTCATAGTGGTCAGTCCATACCTTCAGCGATTTTACCTCTTTAAGTACTTTTTCAGCTGCTTTCGGGTCGTCCCAAAAGTCAGGTGCCAGTGTTTGCCTTTCTGTCTCGGCTATCTGTTGCTTCTTGTTATCGTAGTCAAAGATACCTCCTCAAGGCTTCAACACGAGCCTTTAATTCCTTCAATTGTTCTGAAGTCATGTTTTCTGTTTTTTATTTAACGCTAAAATGCTGGACCAAAAGCCGTATACGCTTCCAGTCCAGCATTTACTTTTATCTGATTACTATAGGCTGATCTTATAGATCCAGCTGTGCGGGTCAGGTGCCTGACCTGTCTTAATGCGATCCAACTCTGCTGCAATGCCATTGGAGATCTCGCGACCTTCTATTGCCGGCAGGTCCATGTCCTCGCCGTTGTAATGTATGGTGGCGATCTGGGCAATAGTAGCAGCGGTACCCGTACCGAATGCTTCCTGTAGCTTGCCGGCTTTGTGAGCCTCCACAATCTCGCTCACAGCTACCTTACGCTCCTCTACAGGTATACCTTTGTCACGGGCTATCTGCAGCACGCTGTCGCGGGTGATGCCTGACAGGATCGTGGTGCTTACAGCAGGCGTTACAATCCTGTCATCGATCACAAACATCACGTTCATGGTACCGGACTCTTCAATGTACTTGTGCTCGCGCGAGTCAGTCCAGATAAGCTGGTGATAGCCGCGTTCCTGCATTTTGCGTGCAGGGTATAGGGCAGCGCCATAGTTACCAGCGGCCTTGGCATAACCGGCACCACCTTCTGCTGAGCGCACATAGTTTGGCTCAATGGCAACGCGCAACGGCTGACCATAGTAGGCGCCTACCGGGCAGCTGAACACCATAAAGCGGTAGCTGGATGATGGACGCACGCCAATAAACTCATCCGTTGCGAAGATGAACGGACGGATGTACAGTGCACAACCAGCTGTTGGCGGTACCCAGGCAGCGTCCAGGCGCAGCAATTGCTCCAGCCCCTGCATGAAGATCTCTTCGGGCAGCTCAGGTATGCACATGCGGTCTCCAGAAATGTTCAGTCGCTTGAAGTTATCGAGCGGTCTGAACAGCAGGATGTCACCGTCTGCGTTTTTATAAGCCTTCATACCTTCGAAGATAGCCTGGCCGTAGTGTAGGGCTGAGGTTGCCGGACTAAGCGACATGTTGCCGTAGGGCTTGATTTCGGGGTTCTGCCAGGCGCCGTCTTTGTAGTCGGCTACCAGCATGTGGTCGGCGAAGATTTTCCCGAATTCAATATTATTGAAGTCCAGCTCAGAAATGCGGCTCTGCGGGACGCACTGAGTAGGTATAGTTAGGGTATCAACTGACATAAATAAAGGGAATTATTAGTTGAACAATGTAATCAGACGCGTGGCTTCCAGGCAATTTCCTCAGCCTGTAACTCATACGTCATTTTGCGGCAAAGAGCGAACAGATAATCGGACAGACGGTTGAGGTACATGATCACCAGATCGTCTACCGGCGACTCTTCCTGCAGGCGGATGGCCAGGCGCTCAGCGCGGCGGCACACGCAGCGGGCCAGATGGCCAAATGAAACAGACTGATGACCGCCTGGCAGCACAAAGGAGCGCAGCGGAGGCACTTCAGCCGTCATCTTGTCTATTTCCTGCTCCAGCAGGGTGACATCCTCTGCATGCAGGTCGGGGGTCACCATTTTGGTGTTCTTGTCAGGGTCGGTGGCCAGTGTGGAGCCGATGGTGAAGAGGCGGTCCTGTATCTCTTTCAGGATGTCGGCCCGGCTCTTGTTTACTTCCTGGTCGCGTACCAGTCCGATGTATGAGTTAAGTTCGTCTACGGTGCCGTAGGCTTCTATGCGTAGGTGCGACTTGGCTACACGAGTACCTCCTATAAGTGAAGTGGTGCCTTTGTCGCCTGTCTTGGTGTAAATTTTCATGAGCTATTGCGCAGCGTTTAGATTTGCATGCGTTGTCACATCGTGGTTGATTTCGTCTGATTCTATAAGTCCGTCGCGAAGGCGCACAATACGGTGAGCGTATTTGGCGATGTCCTCTTCGTGCGTCACCATGATAATGGTGTTTCCTTTGGCGTGCAGGTTCTCGAACAGTTCCATGATCTCGTAAGAGGTCTTGGTATCCAGGTTACCGGTCGGTTCGTCGGCCAGGATGATACTTGGGTCATTGATAAGCGCACGGGCAATAGCCACACGCTGCCGCTGTCCACCCGACAGTTCGTTTGGCTTGTGCTTGCCACGGTTACCGAGGCCCACACTTTCCAGCGCTTGCTGGGCTTTCTCCTCACGCGCAGATTTGTTATACCCGGCATAAATAAGCGGAAGGGCCACATTCTCCAAAGAGCTCTGGCGCGGCAACAGGTTAAAGGTCTGAAACACGAAACCGATCTCCTTGTTCCGAACCTCGGCCAATTCATTGTCAGTCATGTTACTCACATCATTCCCGTTCAGGATGTACTGCCCTCCGGAAGGGGTGTCCAGGCAGCCAATGATATTCATAAGCGTTGACTTCCCGGAACCAGAAGGACCCATAAACGCCACATACTCTCCTCGCTCTATCTTGATAGACACGGACTTGAGCGCATGGATGGTTTCGCTTCCCATGCGGTATACTTTCGAAATATCGTGTGTCTCGATGATGGTGCTCATAGAACCTGTTTTAGAGTTGCCACTGGTCCGCCTCTGCCTCCTTAGCTCGGCGCTGTTTATCAAATTTCTCTTTAAAAGTACTATATTCCGAAGCAGGAAGCAAGCTGCGAAGCGAAACAAGTGCCTGGTCTGCGTAGCTGACAAGTCCCCTGTTCACACTCTCAAGCGCATAGGCTTTGTAGAGCCTGGCAGAGTATGGATTATAGGTGATTCCGTCCAGCAGAATGTTATAAGCCTGCATCTCAGCGGGACTGTATCGGGCAAAGAAAGCGGCGGCGTCCTCTACCACCTGCTCATCGTACAACAGCATTTTGAGTGCCTGGCTGTAACGCTCGGCAGCTTCACGGTCACGCCCCTTTATCTCAGCAATTTTAGCCCTGAAGTAGAGTTTCTGCCGCTTATCCTTCGGTGTCAGGTATAGGTTGTCCATCCGTTTCACCAGCACCTCGTGGTTCTTAGTATTCAGCCACAGGCGCATTTGCTGCAGGTTAAGTTTTGAGCGGAGCTCTCCTTCTGGTCGCAGGGCGGTAGCTGCCTCTTTTATGGCCTCATTGGCCTGCTTCCACTCCCGTCTTCCCATAAAATAGTCTACCTTGGCCACCAATGCCTCACGGCGCAGGTCTTTCTCCTGCACGCTCTTCACGATGCGGTCTACATCTTCGGGCAGCAAATCAGGCAGGTATGCGATCAGATACTGCACCTTGTCGTGGTCCGGGGCCTGGGTGATGATGGTAGATGGCGCCTGTTCCAGCACCTCTTCCAGCGACTGTGCCACCGCAACCGCCGACTCTATCTCTGTAAAGGCAACTTCGCGGAGAGCTTCTACAGCCTCATCGGTCTGGTGATTGAGGGCCAGCGCATAGGCATGGGACAGGAAGGCCTGCGTAAAGCCTCTGTCTTTGGCCTCCTTGAAATAATGGGCGGCGGCACCGTAGTTCTCTTCCTCCATCATCCAATGCCCCAACGCATTGTAATAATAACCGCTGCGCTCCCCTGCGGCCAGCGCCAGGTTCTCAACTACGCTGCGTGCCTCTTTCGGCCTGCCATCGTAGTGGTGCACCAGGCCCTTCAGGTATAGCAGGTCTTCCATAAAGAGTCTGTTCTCCTGAGAACCAAGATAGCGGTTGATAGGCTTCAACAGCGATGTATCGCCATTGTTCACACTGGAAATGGTTTTGTTGTAGAATAGTGTCAGGTCCTCTACCCGCTCCAGCGAATCCGCCACAAAGTCGTCTTCTTTAAGATCAGAAGTCTGTCCCAGCAGCTGGTTAAGTGCAGCCATGTTGCTGCGCAGTGGCTTGTATTTTGTGGATCGGATCTCCGTGATCAGCTCCTTGGCTTCATCCGGCATAGCCTGGCGGGTATAGTAAGCCAGGCGGTTGCTGCGCACCAGATCCTGGTTTTCTGCATGACGCTGTGCCAGGTCAAAATAGTAGGCGACACTGTCGTGCACACTGGTCTGGGCATAAAGCAGGGCCAGGTTGTTGTAGATCTCCCCATTTTTAGGGAAAGCCTCCGCCCCCTGCTGCAGCACATACAGCTTTTCGAAAAAGTACTGCTTGCGGTCGTACAGGTTCGCCAAACGGATATATAGCTTCGGATTCGGGCTCCGTTCCAGTGCCTCCTGCAGACTCAGAATTTCTTTGTTGCGCTCGTTCTGGGCACGATACATGGCCGACAAGCTAAAGCTCGCCTTCATGTTGTGGTTATCGAACAGATCGCTTTCTCTGTAGAAACGTTCTGCCAGAATCGAATTGTCGGAACTCTGGTACAGGTCGCCGAGGTAGCTGTAGTAACCGGCATAGGCATTGAAGTACACCCTGAACTGGGTACGCATCACCAGGATGGCCAGCAAAATAGCCCCCATGGTGTAAATGGTATACACAGGCAGTTTGCGGGGTTCGTACACCACTTTGTAAACGGCCAGTCGCTGCTTGATCAGGTCCCCGAAGTTCACCATTACATACACAAAAAAGAAGGCTCCGAAGGACAGGTGTGTGTATACGATCAGGTTATGAAAAACTGATATAGCGGAGTCGTTGGCGGTGGCATAGGCGTAGCCAATGCTCAGAAAGGTAATGGTTGCAAATACCAGGTAGATGATGGCACCTGTGGGTTTAAAGGGGAACAGTCTGCCATACAATACCTCGCGCTGACGCATGCCCCAAAAGCCGGCAACTGCAGAGATCAGTAGGATGACAAAAGCGTTGATGTAAAACAAATCGCCTTTCACATAGCCCACATGGCGCAGGTATAACAGTACCAAAGTAACCAGGTATAGCACGCTTACGAGCACAAACTGCCATATACTAAAGCGACGTTCCGGCTTGGCAGCCTGTGTGTTGACCCAAAGCAGGGCATTGATGTTTTCGTACCCGACCCAGATCATAAAGAGCAGGGAGGCTACCATAAGCGCAAGCGAACTGTAGTTGGCCAGATGCAGGGTGGTCAACAGCGGCGGAAAGTCTGACTCCATGTACACAAAGGAGCCCAGCAAGCTCACCAGCGCGATCATCACCATTACCCTGACACTAAAGGAAACCTGCTGATAAAAAGCCTGAAAAGCATAGCTGGCCAAAGCAAAGAAAACGATGAATACCAGCAACGTGGTCTGCCCGGTATTGCTCCCGATCACACCCAGGAGGTCCAGGTTGAAGGAAGCCAGCAGCATCATGAGCAGCAGCATACCTGCAAAATAAGGGATGCGCTTCATGGTGGTAATGGCAGCTGTGTAGAATGCCAGGCAGAGAGCCAGCAACAGCACCAGTGCTACTGCGGCAAACTTGTTGAGGGCAGGCATTGCCACATCGTACTGCTCTGTGAGCAGGTAGCCATCGGCGTACAGGGTGAAGGGCTCCAGCAGACGGGAAAACTCGTGCACCGGCACCTGCACCACCTGCAGTTCAGGCAGCTTATCCCAGGCCATAAAATTGCTCTCGCCGGTGAAGTAATGGTATACCCCCAGCATGAGCGCCAGCACAGCCACGATCAGCAAAAACAGATAGGGATACCTGGTATCGGCATCCCAACTGTTCCAAAACTTAATTTTGTTCATAGACAAACCGTCGGACTATTCGAGCACTTTCGGTACTCTGAAATAATCGGAGTCTTTTCTAGGTGCATTTTTCAGCGCTTCGTCGTGCGATACGGTATTCTGTGCCAGGTCCTCGCGCATCACATTCACTTCTTCTGACATATGAATAAGCGGCTCCACACTTTCGGTGTCAAGTTCGCGAAGCTGGTCTACCCAGTTCAGTATCTTGTTCAGGTCCTGCAGCATCTCCTGCTCCTTTTCTTCATTGAACTCCAGTCGGGCCAGGTGCGCGATCTTTCTAATGGTTTGTATATCGGTTGACATCTATCGTATTGTGTTTCTTAAGTTCTTCCTGAATAATATGAAATACTTCCTGCTTCAGCGCAGGAAGGTCCTGCAGCGTCATGCCTTTGGTTTCGATCGGCTCGTGTATGATGATCTTGAGCGGGTGCCAGCGCACTTTCAGCTTCCCATCCAGATCAGGCAAAAATTTGTGGTTATAGGGCATCGTCACCGGCACTACCGGCAACTGCTTCTCAATAGCCAGTCGAAAAGGGCCATCCTTGAATGCCAGCAGCTCCTCTCCTGCCGTGGGTGGTATGGTACCTTCCGGAAAGATCACCAGGTTGCGGCCCTGCTCCAGCGTGCGCACGGACTGGATGTAACTCTTGGCACTGCTGATCGCACTCTTACGGTCTACGGCAATGTATAGCTTTTCGTACACTTTTCCCCACAACGGCACTTTGGTAAGCGAGCTTTTCCCGACAAAGTTAATAAAACCCGGAATGGCATGCAGCAATAGCGGGATATCGAGGTATGAGCTGTGGTTAGGCGTAAAGATATACTGCTTGCCAGGATTGAAACGCATACGCCACTCTACCCGCAAAGGCGTAAGGAACATGCGCAGGGCCGATGATGACCAGAAGCGGTTAATGCTGTGCACGCGCGGATACCAGCGCTGCTTGCGTATAAGCACTGCCTGAAACGGATACGTGACCACAAAGGGCATCACAAACCAGGTGACACACCAGGTTGTATAAATGCGATGGGACAGGTATTTAAGCGCTTTCATGCCTTCAAATGTAAGAATAATCCACCAGTTATCAATCGGGGAGCTTCACCTCGTTGGCCTTCTCAACGCTTACCCGCCTTGCTGCAAAAGTATAGCTGCCTTGAGTATACCTGCCACACTGATGGCGTCCGTTATCTCGTTGTCCATCACCATACGCACAGCCTCCTCAAAGTGCACCCGCCGGATGTGAAGCTCCTCCGTTTCTTCAAAAGCTGTTTCACCGGCCTTTAGTTCCTGTGCCAGGAAAACAAAGCCTTCCTCATCCGTTACGGAATTGGAGGTATGCAGGCGGGCGATGTTGGTCCACTTTTCGGCTGTAAAACCAGTCTCTTCCTGTAGTTCCCGCTTCGCCGACTCGAGTATGTCGTTCTCGATCAGGCCGCCGCCCATTGGTATTTCCCAACTGTACTCGTTGAGCGCATAGCGGTACTGCCCTACCAGGTAGGTATAGCCTTCGTCATCAACAGGTATAATGCCAATGGCTTTGTTTTTGAAGCTGACCACACCGTAGATCCCCTCTCCACCATTGGGGTTGAGCACCTGATCTTCACGCACTTCTATCCAGGGATTCTGGTATACCTGCCTGCTGGATAGGGTGGTCCAGGGGTTATGTTGTTCGTCGATTTTCATGCTATTTTCTTTTGGCGATCATTTTGATCTCTACCTGCGCCCCCAACGGCAGCGAAGTCACCCCGATGATGGCACGGCCTACAGCCACTGCTCCATCAGCACTGAAGGCTTTTCCGGGCAGGCGTTGAGCTTGTTTAAGATCTAATTGCGGGCAAAGATAACAAGGTATAGATGATTTTTTCAGAGGCGATCAGCCTCTTCTGTTTCAACCCTGGTATTATCTTTTTCCACGCCAGCTGTATCGGCGGGTGCCGTGTCAGGTTCTGGTTGGGTTATAGTTGTCTCCTCGGTATCAGGCGTGCTATTACAGCTGGCCATCAGAAAAGCGCCCAGGGCGAAGGTTAGAAGATACTTTTTCATCATATCAGCTTCATTCAATTATTGATTGTACAGATATCCCTGCTGCTATCCTGTTGTGTATATTCCAGGCACACTGGCAATGCAGGAATTTCGCCATTTTAATGCATCCATACCTGCCCTGCCGGGAAGTTAATGGTCATTCTGGTTTGACGGATCACATCGTAGTTCAGTACCCCGTCATAGATGATATTTTCTGCAGCGGCCTTGCTGACCAGTTTTCGCCTGCCAAGTTGAATCGCAATCGGGTTCAGGGCTGTGCGCTGGACTGTCGTATCGCTTTGTAGGCCCCACCCGGAGGCTGTCTGGTGCGAAAGCAGCACTTCGCTTATATTGCCTGTGTCTAACAGAAACCAGTATGAGCGGTCCTGATGAGGTATACCCAGGAAAATGGTCAGCTCGCTACCATCTAGCCCATTGGCGAAACGGCTGGGCAGCAGCGTTAGCCTGCCCTGTTGCTTTCTAAGAGTGGCTGACGTCTCAATCTGGAGTCTACTGGCCGCCAGGTCGACAGTCACAATCCTGTCCTGAAAGGATTTCAACGAGATCACCCCATCTACTTTCGGAAGGCCTTCTGGCAGTATGCTCATCAGATCCCATACCCCAACGGTCACATGAAAAAGCGGAACGTTATCGACCCTGATTTCAACTGAATCCAGCTTTTGGTACCGAAACATCTCCCCGTTCATGCGGAAGGCAGTTGCGCTGCCATAAGGTTGTCGACCGATTTTCTGTGCCACTTCCGGGGATACAAAGGTCTGGCCGCCTCCCGTATCGAATAAGAAGGTGTAGGGCTGCCCTGCTATGGTAACGTCTACCTGCTTCAGTTCTCTGAAATATTCTTTCAGCTGGATGGTGTTTTGCGCAAGAGTTTCACCAACGAAGGTTAAGCACAGAGCCAAACCCAGGAAAAGTGTTTTCATTTTGAAAAATAGACTGATCATCTAAGCATGTACGTCAGTGATAGATTTTGGCTGAATAATTACGTTAGCCCTTCATCAGCTCACCCAATGTTGTAATGCCCCGCTTTTTAGCTAGTGAGAGCAGTTTGAGCAATAGCAGGGCTGTGGCAAAGGCGTCGCCGGAGGCGGTGTGACGATCTTCGGTGGGCAGATTATACCTTTCGCAGAGAGCGTCGAGGCTGTACTCGGCGGTTTTCAGGGTATGGCTGTCGGCATGGCGGCGCTCCAGTCGTATGGCCAGGTGTGCTGTGTCGACGGAGCGGTTGCGGAGCTTGCCGCTTATACCTTGCCGCTTCAGCATCTGGTTGATCATGCCGATGTCGAAAGCCACATGCTGCCCGACCAGCACAGCATTACCGATAAAGTCGATAAAGCCCTCCACCGCCTCCCGCTCCGGTATACCTCCCTCCAGCTGACTTGAAAGCAGACCATGCACTTCAGCGCTTTTGGTAGCTGGTGCCCCTTCCTGCTGCACCAAACACTCAAAAGTGTCCGATACCAGTACCTGCAGCCCCCTTACCTTTATTGCCCCGATGGAAAGCACTTTGTCCCTGCGTTGGTCCAGCCCGGTCGTTTCGGTGTCGAACACTACAAATTCGGCTTCTGACAAGGGAGTATCTCTTGAGGGTTGCTCTTTCAGTGCGGCGCTATACCTGTGCCAAAAAGCCGGCGCATTCTTGTCTACCGGTTGCAGCTGGTTTATTAACTCCTTCAGCCACTCCATTAGCCGAGGTAGTTAAGTTGAAAGCGTACTTGCAGGAGCTCCTGTATGTCGCTGATCGGTTTGAAGGTGCTGCGCAGCGTCTGCCGCTCGAGTTTGTTAAGCTGGTTGGGGTTGAGGTAACGGCCGGAGTTCTTGTTGCGCAGGCCGCTGAGCGCCCGGAAACGCATCATGATCTCGTATGCCATCGCGGCCTCACGGTATAGCTCCGCGTTTTGAGGCTCCAACTCGGCCAGTTTCTCGAAACGCTTGAAAGTGTTGTTCTCTCCGGCCACACGATTGTCGAGCGTGAGCACGCGGGCGGCATCCACGAGTGGTGTCATGGCCCGCAGTTTGATATCGAACTCGTTTTTGTGCTCCCCTCCCCGCTCCACAATGAAGTTGCGGAAAAAACTCAGTGGCGGTGGACTCTGCAACGCATGCTTGGCCAGGAAAGGCAGGAAAATGCGCTCCTGCTGGATGTTCTCGTAAATATAATCCGTCAGCTGCCTGCTCAGACTAAAGTCACCGTATACGGGGCGGTAGTCGTAGAAAATAGAGGTATGCATCAGTGCCTCTTCGGTGGGCTCGTGTATCCAGTTATAAAAGTACTGTTTCCAGGTATGCAGCGGCTGGCACCACTTCGGGTTACTGGCCATCATGTCGGCGGGACACTTCTCAAAACCGCATTGCACCAGAATATCCCGCACAATAGCACCTAGTTTCAGAAAGTAAGCCTGGTGCTCTTTTTCGAGCGCAGCATTTTTATCTTCGAACACCACGGCATTGTCCTGATCGGTGCGCAGGAGTTGCTCTTCACGGCCTTCGCTACCCAGTGAGAGCCAGCAATAATGCAGCGGCGGCTCACCCAGTTCTTTCTCGGCATGCTGCAGCGCCCGCACAATGATAGCGTCGTTAATTTCTGTGATGATATTGGCGATAAACGAAATGCTCACCTCCTGCTCCAGGTACTTCAGTAACAGCTCCTCAGCCCTGTCGCGGATGGCAGGAAGTGAACTTATGTCGCGTGTCTGGCGAATCTCAGAGATCAGCACGGCCGGATTGTTGCCCTGGGCCAGTAGGAGGTCATGTTCGGTGAGCACCCCAAGGGCTTTAGAGTCAACAGTCCCGTCAGTGGTCACGCAGAGGTGCTTCACTTTGTTCCGGATCATGTTGATCAGCGCATCGGCCATGGGCGGATTGGGAACGGTCGTAATCACCGGCGACGACATGATCACCTCTACCGGATCATCAATGGCCACATGCCCGGCTACCACCTGGCGGCGCAGGTCGGTGTCGGTCAGAATTCCCAAGGGTCGTGCCTCACCGTCCACTACCATCATAAAACTGGAATCCTTGTCGCTCATCATTTGGGCGGCCAGCCGGATGGAGGTGTCAGGCGGACAAGCAACAATGCTTTTAGCCGTATCGATTTTAAGGGCGTCTTCAAGGTGCAGCGGTATAGACGAAGGTGCAATGGTACTCAGCCCGACCCGTGCCCTTTGCGCATCGCGCAAGGTAGGGTTACGCACCGGCTGCCCCGCCGCAAAACCCGCCGCGAAGTAAAGCGCTACCTGTGGATTTTCGGTGAGGATAGGTTCAAAAGCCTCGATAGGTATAGCGTATACCAGTGATTCTTCGGCTGAGGTAGCGGTAGAGGAATAGTTTTTCTTAGCGATCAGTGCCCGTACTCCAAACACATCTCCTTCGTCGCACACATCCAGCAATTTGGGATTGCCACCCTCCGTCTTTTGCTCCAATCGAACAGAGCCTTGCCGTACAACATAAAAGTGTTCGTGGGCGGGATCGTCCTGCGAGAACAGAACCTGCTCCGGCTCCAGGTATAGCACCCGCACCTGCCTGGCCAATTGCCGCAGTTTTTCCGGGTCAATCAGGTTAAAGGGCGGGTAGGTATTCAAGAACTCGTGCACGCGTTCCTGTATGACATTGGAGGGCTTCATAGCTTCGGGTTATACCTGTTGAAGATACAGGATTGGGCAGAGGATTGCAATTGCCTGAATCAGGATTTTCGCACAGGGTCACCTATATCTGAAAACTTTAACTATGTCAGTTACAAAATGGCCTTATGCAGGACCACCAGTTGCGCTGACGTTAAACTGGCGGTATTTACAAAACGCAAAAGTCCTGCAACAAACGTCGCAGGACTTTACGCATTCAACTAAACTTATCAATCTAAATTCTATAAAGCACCCGCTTTAATCTCATCCACTACATCCGGATCAAGCAAAGTGGAGGTATCGCCCAGGTTAGAGGTGTCACCTTCCGCTACTTTGCGCAGAATACGACGCATGATCTTACCCGAGCGGGTCTTCGGCAGACCGTTTACGATCTGGATCTTGTCAGGCTTGGCGATCTTACCGATCTTCTCCACTACTGTTTCGATAATCTCGGCACGCAGGTAATCCTCACGCTCCGGCACGTCTTTGCAAATCACAAAAGCATAGATTCCCTGCCCTTTCACATCATGTGGATAGCCTACCACTGCCGACTCCACTACGTGCGAGTTGTGGTTGATGGCTTCTTCAATCTCGGCTGTTCCAAAACGGTGACCTGATACGTTGATCACATCGTCCACACGGCCGATGATGCGGTACAGGCCGTCTTTGTCACGCTTGGCACCGTCGCCTGTGAAGTACAGGCCTTTGTAAGTCGAGAAGTAACTCAGGCGGGCACGCTCGTGGTCGCCGTAGGTGGTACGGATAATGCTTGGCCAAGGGAACTTCATACAGAGGTAACCTTCTACTTCATTGTCGGTAATTTCCTTGCCTTCGGCATCTACCAGAATCGGCTGTATACCTGGCAGTGGCAGGGCGGCGTGGCTTGGCTTCATCGGGGTGATGCTAGCAATGGTCGAGATCATGATCCCACCGGTTTCGGTTTGCCACCACGTATCCACCAGCGGACAGCGTTCCTTGCCAACGTGGGTATGGTACCAGTGCCAGGCCTCTTCGTTAATCGGTTCGCCCACCGAGCCCAGCACTTTAAGGGAGTCGAGGCTATAGGATAGTACATCATCAATATCACCACCCATCAGGGAGCGGATGGCAGTTGGGGCAGTGTAGAAAATGTTCACGCCGAACTTGTCGACTACCTGCCAGAAGCGGCCCATGTCCGGGAAAGTTGGCACGCCTTCAAACATCAATGAAGTAGAGCCTGACAAGAGCGGACCGTAGAGCAGATAGGTATGGCCGGTGATCCAGCCGATGTCGGCGGTGCACCAGTAAATGTCGTTTTCCTGTACCTGGAACACATTGCTGAAGCTGTACTGGGCGTAGACCATGTAACCGCCGCAGGTATGGACCACACCTTTTGGTTTGCCCGTTGAGCCAGAGGTATACAGGATAAAGAGCATGTCTTCGGCATCCATTTCTTCGGCAGGGCAGTCTTTGCTTACACCTTGTACCTCGTCGTGGTACCACACGTCGCGGCCATCGACCATGTTCACGGCCCAGCCCAGACGCTCGACTACAATCACTTTCTTCACTGAGTCACAACGCTCGAGCGCCTCGTCTACCACACGCTTCACCGGAATCTGCTTCGCACCACGGTTCAGACCATCGGAGGTGAGCACCATGCTGCACTGCGCGTCGTTGATGCGGTCTGCCATGGCCACGGCCGAGAAACCGGCGAACACGACCGAGTGAATGGCACCGATTCGGGCGCAGGCCAGCACGGCGAAAGCAAGCTCCGGGATCATGGGCATGTAGATGCAGATGCGGTCGCCTTTTTTGGCACCGTTCTTTTTGAGCACATTGGCGAACTGGCATACCTTCTCGTGGAGTTCGCGGTAGGTATAGCGTACAAATCTTTCTTTCGGGTCGTTTGGCTCCCAAATCAGGGCGAGCTTGTTGCCACGGGTTTTAAGGTGACGGTCCAGGCAGTTTTCGGTGATGTTCAGTCTGCCGCCCTTAAACCACTTCACATTCGGCTCCTCAAAGTTCCATTCCAGTGTCGTGTTCCACTTCTTGCGCCATGTAAAGGTGCTCGCTATATCGGACCAGAACCCTTCCGGGTCTTCCACACTTCGCTTATAGGCCTCTTCGTATTCCTGATAAGATTTGATTTGAATATTAGGCATGATATCGGTTTGTTTATGGTGTTTAAGGTTTATTTCGATTGTTAGTGGTGCGCGATTCGCATAGGTCGCGACCTGTTCCTTCGGGTATAAATCGGGAACGATTGTTATCCCCCTACCCCCTTCAAAGGGGGACTTCGCCTGTAGCTGCCAATTGGCAGTTATAAGATATCTCCCCTATTCATAAGAGCAAACTCACTCCAAAAAAGCATTCCCAATCTTCCGCTCCTTCAGGTCATCATGAATCTCGGTGAGTATAGCCGGATCGTCGATAGTAGAAGGTATAGCGTAGTGTACGCCGTCGGCAATGTTGCGCAGGATTTTGCGGAGAATTTTGCCGGAGCGGGTTTTGGGCAGGCGCTTCACGATCAGGGCGTTGCGGAAATAAGCCACGGCCCCTATTTTCTCCCGAATCATCGCAATCAGTTCCTGCTCGATTTGTTCTTCGCTGATGTTCTGTCCGTCCTTGAGCACGACCAGGCCGATGGGGCGCTGTCCACGCAGGTCGTCGGCTATACCTACCACGGCGCATTCGGCTACCGCGGGGTGCGAGGCAACCATCTCTTCCATCTCTCCGGTTGAGAGGCGGTGACCGGACACGTTGATCACATCGTCTATGCGTCCCATGATATAAATATAGCCATCTTCATCCATATAGCCCCCATCGCCGGTCATGTAATAGCCAGGGAAGCGGTCAAGATAGGATTTGTAGAAGCGGTCATTGTCTTCCCACAAGGTGGGCAGGCAACCGGGAGGCAAGGGCAGCTTTACCGCCACATACCCTTCCTGCGCAGGTATAAGCTCCTGCCCTTCCTCACCCAAGATCTCTACTTTGTACCCGCACACCGGCAGTCCCGCTGAGCCCGGCTTGGCTGGTTTCAATCCATAGCCCACCATGTTCGCCACCATCGGCCAGCCTGATTCGGTTTGCCACCAGTGGTCGACCACAGGTATGCGCAGCAAATCCTTAGCCCAGTAGTAAGTAGCAGGGTCGCAGCGCTCGCCAGCCAGGAACAGGTACTTGAGTGAGGGCAGATCATACTTGATTTTCTCTATACCTTCGGGGTCTTCCTTCTTGATGGCGCGAATGGCTGTCGGAGCTGTGAAAAGCACTTTCACGTCGTGTTGCATGATGATGCGCCAAAATGTACCCGCATCCGGCGTGCGTACCGGTTTGCCTTCGAAGAGCACCGTGGTGCAGCCATGGATCAGCGGAGCGTATACCAGGTACGAGTGCCCCACAGCCCATCCCACATCCGAAGCGGCCCAGAACACATCGCCCGGATCAACGCCGTATACGGCTTTCATGCTAAACTTGAGCGCTACAGCATGGCCTCCATTGTCACGCACAATGCCTTTGGGCTTGCCGGTGGTGCCGGAGGTATAGAGGATGTACAGCGGGTCGTGGGCGTCTACCGGCACCGGTTCGACTGGCTGGGCCTTCTGCAGCACATCTACGTAATCGAGGTCGCGGCCCGGCTGCATGTCAGCCACCACATAGGGGCGCTGCAAAATAATGGTATGCTCGGGTTTGTGCTTGCTATCATTCAGAGCTTTGTCGAGCAATGGCTTGTAAGGGATATGCTTGTCGAACTCGATGCCGCAGGAGGCGGAGATAACCACCTTCGGACGGGCGTCGTCGATACGCACCGTGAGCTCGTGCGGGGCAAAGCCGCCGAATACCACCGAGTGGATGGCACCTAACCTTGCGCAGGCCAGCATGGCGACTACTGCCTCCGGTATCACAGGCATGTAGATGACTACTGTATCACCTTTGCCCACACCCAAACCGTGCAGCGCACCTGCAAATCGGGCCACCATGTCGCGGAACTCGCGGTAGCTGTACTTGCGGATGGTGTTGGTTACCGGCGAGTCGTAAATCAGGGCAGTCTGGTCTGCGCGGCCGTTCTCCACATGGTAATCCAGCGCCAGGTAGGCCGTGTTGAGCTTGCCGCCCGCAAACCAGCGGTAGAAGCCATTTTCGTCGGTGGTCAGGATTTGCTTCGGCTCCTCGAACCAGGCAATCTGCCGCGCCTGTTCGCCCCAGAAGCCTTCCGGATCCTGGATGCTTTTTTCGTAGGCCTCGGCATACGAGCGGTAAGTTTGGGTTGCTGTCTCCATATCTCCAATTCTTTTGTTGCGATTAACTCTGCGTCAGCTCCTTGATTTTCTCCATCAGAAAACGTGTCGAAAAGGGCTTCGGAATGTACAGGTCTGCCCCCACGTCATAACCTTTTTTGATGTCGGCGTCCTTGGTCTTGGCGCTCATGAAAATCACTTTGGCTCCGTTCATATTATCCTGCCCGCGAATGTGACGGCATACCTCGTAGCCGTCCACGTCGGGCATCATGATATCAAGCAACACCACATCGGGGCGCTCCTTGTCTACACTCTCCATGGCCTCGGTACCGTTGCGGGCCACAAACACCTGATAGCCGCTCTTGCGCATCAGGAACTCCAGCGGCATCAGTATACTCGGCTCATCATCCACAACCAACACCTTCAATTTTTCTTTGCTACTCATAGTTTTATACGTTTGCGGGCACATTTACTTTCACGGGAAGCACGAACGAAAATTTAGAGCCTTTGCCCACTTCACTCTCCACCCAAATGCGCCCCTGGTGCGATTCAATTATCTTCTTGCTGATAGCCAGTCCTAGTCCGCTACCCTCGGGTTTGCGGATGTTCTGGTTCTGCGCCTGGTAAAACTTGTCGAATATCTGTTTGTGAAACTCGGGGTCAATGCCCTTGCCGTTGTCCACCACATTCACTTTGATGTCGCCGTCGATGTAGTAACCCGACACGATAATGCGGCCGTGCTCCGGGTTGCAGAACTTGATGGCATTGGAAATCAGGTTGACCAGCACCTGTATCAGGCGGTCTTTGTCGCCGTTTATACTCGGCAGATTGTGCTGCACGTCCACCACCAGATCAATGTTTTTCTCCTGTACCAGTTGCTCCAGCGCCTGCACTGATTCGCGCACCACCTCCTCGATGTGCACAGGTCCCAGATTAAGTTTCTGCTTGCCCGACTCAAAGCGCTCCAGGTCAAGCACCTGTGTGATCAGCCTTGTCAACCGCTCCGACTCTTTCACAATGGTCTGCAGGAAATGCTCCTGGTCCTCGCGCTCCATTTCAGGGTTGTCATACAGAATTTCAGACAGGGCCCGAATCGAAGTCAGCGGCGTGCGGAGCTCGTGCGTGACTGTCGACAGGAACTCGTCCTTAAGCTGGTCTAGTTGCTTGAGTCGCTCGTTGGCGCTGCGGAGTTGCTCGGTGGCGCGGCGCAGCTCCATGGACTTGCGCCGGAGTTCGTTGTTGATCGAGATCAGTTGCTGCGACTCTTTCAGGATGTTAAGCACTTCGTCAATGCTGATCTCCTCCTCTTTCACAACCGACGACACCATGATGCGGGCCGAAGAAGAGCCGATGACACCTGACAGTAATTTCTCGGCATAAGTCACGAGTTTCGGGTCCGCCTTACCGCTTTCGTCTTCCGGCTCGGGATATTTGCGCTTGTAAGCTTTCATGGCCACCTCGGCTTTTTTCTCGCCTAGGAAGTTCACCAGCAAGGATTTGATGTCAGGTATGTAGGCTGTGCCTTTCCAGACAATCGAGCTTTCGAACACGGTGGAGTACTTGAAGATATCCACGAACACCTCTGCCTGATTGCGCTCCTGAGACGTTTGCTTGCTTAAAAGCGACACACCTATGTATAAACCCACGTTCAGGAACATGCTCCAGAACATAGCATGGGAGATATAGTCCATGCCCTGAAGGCCGAACAACTCAAAGGGTTTGAGCCAGGCTATACCTAACGGACCATGCTCCAGAATGCTATTTGGCAGCATACCCACCCCCACCATCGATGGCACCACCAAGGTATAGAACCAGAGCACAGAACCGACCACTATACCTGCCAGCGCCCCGTTTTTAGTGCCTTCCTTCCAGAAAATCCCCCCGATAATGGCCGGAGCAAACTGCGCCACTGCCGCAAAAGACACCAGCCCGACTTCCACGAGCGAGTAGTATTCTGCCACCCCCTTGTAGTATAGGTAGGCCAGCAAGAGAATGACCAAAATACCGAGCCTACGACTGAAGAGTAAGATCTTCGTAAGCTGGTTCTGATACTGGTTTTTAACCGCAGGTATAGCTACCAGAAGCGGCATCACCAGGTTGTTGCTCACCATCACACTCAAGGCAATCGTAGCCACAATGACCATACTGGTTGCCGCCGAAAATCCGCCCAGGTATACCATCAAGGCAAGCAGCGATTGTCCTTCACTCAAAGGGATTGCCAGCACAAACATGTCGGCGTCTATACCTGCGTTTCCGAATAACAGGTCGCCGCCAAAAGCAATCGGCAGCACGAAAATGTTAATGGCGAACAGGTATAGCGGGAAAAGCCACATGGCCTTGTTCAGGTGCTGTTCATTTACGTTCTCGACCACAGCCACCTGAAACTGGCGCGGCAAAAACAGGATGGCCAGCATGGAGAGCACCACCATCCAGAACCACTGCGAAAAACCGCTGTCGTTATCGAAGGTCATCAACCGCTCGAAGTCGGGTAGTTGGGTGGCCTGTTGCATGATGTCGCCAAAGCCATTGAACAGGCCGTAGGTCACAAAGACACCTGCCACGATAAAGATCACCAACTTGAAGAGCGACTCAAAGGCAATGGCCGTCACCATCCCTTCGTGGCGCTCGGTGGCCTCCACATGCCGTGTGCCATACACGATGGTGAACAGGCCCAGGCCCAGCGCGATGTAGAAAGACGTGTCGCCGAAGAGCGGACTCCGGCCCACTTCATTCATACCGGTGAGTATATCCAGGCTACTGGCAATAGCCTTGAGCTGGATGGAAATGTAAGGGATAATGCCGAGCACGCAGATAATGGTGACAATGCTGCCCAGCGTGATGTTCTTGCCGTAGCGCGACGAGATGAAATCGGCGATAGTGGTAATGCGCTGCACCTTACAGATGCGGATGATCTTGCGCAGCACCACCCACCAGAGCGGTGCCATCAATGTCGGACCGATATAGATAGCCAGATAGCCTAAGCCGGTCGTGGCGGCTCTGCCTACCGAACCGTAATAGGTCCAGGCGGTGCAGTACACCGCCATGGAAAGCGCATAGATGTAGGGGTTGCCCACGAAACTTCTTCCCGCAGCCGAACGCCTTTCCGCCCACGAAGCCAGCCCGAAGAGCAAAGCCAGGTAGCAAAACGACACACCGATGACAAGCCAGTAGTTCATGGTTATTTCTTCTGTTTACGCGGGTCCTGACGGTTAATGAAAAACGCAATCGCCACAATGCATGCCAGCCAAACCACCGTCAGGTATAGGTATAGCACCGGCACGCCGCTCACCGTCGAATTGAAAATCGAAAGCAACGGAAAATTCAACAGCACCATGAACAGGGCGCTGATGAAAAAGAGTCGTCTGCCTTTGGAGCGGTCACGCATGGGGTTTAGTTAGTGATTGAGTGGTTGAGTGATTTAGTGAGTTAGAAAGTTAGCTTTTGGCATAAGTCAAGTAGCTTCGTCGCTGCTTATGCCCTCGCTCGCGTCCCGCGAGTGTGAGCTATCCAGCGGACTCTGGCCGCAAATTTGTGCCTCCAGGCACAGGTGGCGAGACGCCACCCAATTCCTCACACTCGCGGGACGCGAGCGAGGGCTGGGAAGCCAGCAAACTGCCGAATGGCTGACCGATGGTATTCCCACCGAATCAACCATCCAACAATTTACCAATTCTACAATTAACAATTCAACCTTAATGCCCGGCCACTGCCTCTCCGGCACCACGTGGGATGCGGATGTCTTCGATCAGCTCCTGAATGTGGGCTGGCGGGGCTGGGGTGAAGCGTGACACGATGAATGACACGATGAAGTTCACGATCATACCTACCGTGCCTATACCTTCCGGAGAGATCTCCATGAACCAGTTCTCTGGCAGGTTAGCGGCCGGGTTGATAAATTTGAAGTAGGAGATGTAGCTGATCGTAAACAACAGACCGGAAATCATTCCCCAAATGGCGCCTTGCTTGTTCATGCGTTTTGAGAAGATACCCATGATGATCACCGGGAAGAACGATGCCGCTGCCAGACCGAAGGCGAAGGCCACCACCTCGGCCACGAAGCCTGGCGGGTTGATACCGAAATAGCCTGCGATTACAACCGCAAAAGTTGCCGCGATACGGGCCGCAATCAGCTCTTGCTTTTCGGATATACCTGTCATCACAGATTTCTTAAGTAAGTCGTGGGCGATAGATGTGGAGATTACGAGCAAGAGACCTGCCGCCGTGGAAAGGGCCGCTGCCAGACCACCCGCCGCTACCAGGGCAATCACCCAGTTTGGAAGCTGTGCAATTTCCGGGTTGGCCAGTACCATGATGTCTTTGTCGATCTTGAGTTCGTTCACGGCCGGGTCTTTCACATACTGAATGCGACCATCGCCATTTTTATCGTCCACGCCAATCAGACCTGTTTTCTCCCAGTTGTTTACCCACTGCGGCATGCTCGCAATCGGCTGGTTACTGGTAGTCTGCAGCATGTTATACATACCGAAAGCACCTACAGCAGGAGCAGCAGTATACAGAATGGCAATGAACACCAGTGCATAACCCGCCGACTTACGGGCATCTTTTACTTTAGGAACGGTGAAGAAACGCACAATTACGTGTGGCAGACCGGCGGTGCCTACCATCAGGGCAGCAGTGATGAAGAACACGTCTATCGTTGCTTTGCTGCCGTCGGTATAGGCTGTGAACCCAAGCTCAGGGAGCAAACCGTCGAGTTTATCCAACAGGTAGGTGCCATCGGCCAATGTGCCACCCAAGCCAAGCTGCGGAATCGGGTTGCCGGTCAGCATCATCGAGATAAAGATAGCCGGTACCATGTAGGCAAATATCAGCACGCAGTACTGCGCCACCTGGGTATAGGTGATGCCTTTCATACCGCCAAGCACAGCATAGAAAAGCACGATGATCATACCGATGATCACACCCGTTTCGATCTGCACTTCCAGGAAGCGGGAGAACACGATACCCACGCCGCGCATCTGACCGGCCACGTAGGTAAATGACACGAAAATAGCGCAGACTACCGCCACCAGTCGGGCGGTTTTGGAGTAGTAGCGGTCGCCCACGAAATCAGGCACGGTGAACTTACCGAACTTGCGCAGGTATGGCGCCAGCAAGAGAGCCAGCAACACATAACCGCCCGTCCAGCCCATCAGGTATACCGAGCCGTCGTAGCCCATAAACGAGATCAGACCGGCCATGGAGATGAACGAGGCGGCCGACATCCAGTCAGCGGCCGTTGCCATGCCGTTGGCTAGCGGCGAAACGCCACCACCTGCCACGTAAAATTCTTTTGTAGAGCCGGCACGCGACCAGATGGCGATACCAATATACAGGGCGAACGTGAGGCCCACGATGATGTATGTCCAGGTTAAGATATCCATTGTCTTAGCTATTGTATGGTGGGAGATTAGTCTTCGTGCACGTCAAACTCGCGGTCCAGTCTGTTCATCAGCCATACATAGATGAAGATGATGACCACAAACACATAGATGGAGCCTTGCTGCGCAAACCAGAAACCGAGTTTAAAGCCCCCAAGGCGGAACTGGTTAAGCTCGTCGACCAGCAAAATGCCGAATAGGTATGAAACAGCGAACCAAAGGCCCAATAGCGTCAGCAGTATCCGGACGTTGCGCTGCCAGTACTCCTGCATTCTGTTCTTGTTATTTTCCATGGGTATATAGTTTAGTTTTTTTAAGGTTCTTACAGGTAAATCATGGCCTGCAGCGTGATTTCCGGACGGTACTTCAGGTTATTCGGGTTGGTAAAATCCGGACGGTTGCGGTAGTTGAGCGTAAGTTTGGAGTGATGTCCTTCAAGCAAGAGGTTCGCGCCAAGGTCAAGCACTTTCACAGGCACTTTTTCGCCCCGGCTGTTCTGCACGCCATCCAGACTGCCGTAGCTATAGGCGGCATAGGGCTGTAGACGGGCTTTTTCAGTTATTAAGTCTTTGGGCAGTAAGTAGCCTACCTGACCGTACAGGATGTCGCCTGTGCCGATGGTCGGGAATGCATTACCGCGCAGGCCACCGCCACCCTGTGCTGGGTTCATGATGCCGATGTTGCGCACGTTGTCTCTGCCGAAATCGTAGTTGTAGTACACGCCATAGGCTGTCAGAGCGGTATTTTGTTCGGTATTGAGCGGTAGGTCCAGAAAGGCATCTACGCCAAACAGGTTGATGTTTTCTTTTTCTACAATAAATCCGTTGATGGTATTCTGCTCACGCCACATGCCATCTTTGTTGTGCATGAAGCCGGCACCGATGTTAAACACACGCTTGGTGCCCAAATACGTGCCTACCATGAACGGCAACAGGTTAGACTCCTGGTCCAGGAACTGCCAGTTGAAATAGCCCTGGTATACCTTGTTGTTGTTCTGCGGATTGTAATTGGCTGCCGGCCCGATCGCCTCTGCCGTATTGGTCAGAAAGGGGTCGTTGACGGCCACACGGTAATCCAGTTTGCCGAGTTTACCTTTGGCATACACGCCCAGCATACGGGCGAACTGGTCAGCGGCATCAATGGTGGCCCAGTTGAAGATAGGCGCATCGATGGTCATGAAGTTGAGGGTGCTGGCATTTGACATCCGCGAGATGCCGTTCCAGTAATGCAGACCCGCCCCGATTGAAAGCGCCTTGTCGAACACCTTGTATTCCGTCCAGGCATCGTGAATAAAGATCTGCGGCTTCTTACCATCCAACGCTGGGTTCACGCCGCCGCTGATCGCATTCTGGTTGTTAATACCAAAGTGTAACAACACCAGAAAACGCGGTGAGATCTGGGAGTAGGTAAGGAAGCGGGAACGGCGCAAACCAAAGTCCAGGGTATTATCAACCGGTTCGCCATTGCGAATGGTACCCGAGTTGTGCTCGTTATACCTGACCCATACCTGATGCCAAGTGATGAAGCGGATGTACTTAGATCCGTCTTCGTTAATAGGCAGCTTGATACCAGCGCCATACTCTGTGGAGCCCTGTGCAGACGCACTCCTCCCGACACAGCAAAGCACCAGCCCTGCTGCTACATATAGTAACAGTTTTTTCATTTGGAATACTAAATGTTAAGGTGAAGAGAGGTCAGCTGTTTCCCCGAATTCTTTATCTATTTTAAGGAAGATTTATGAAAAAGGGTAAAGAGGTGTATATATTTGGTAAGTTGATATACATTAGTCTTTAAACCGCTTCCACTTGATCATCATGTACTTGTCACCAAGCTCGGTGATCATCATACCGGCGCCTTTCAGGTTAGCGCTGTTTTTCATGTGCTCCACCAGTTCAGCATGGTTCAGAATCTTGTAGGTGGGATGATATTCTGTTTGCTCCGGGGCCTTGATCTTGTACTTGCGCACCCAGTTCATGATAGAAACGTGGCTTACGCCCAGAATGCGCTCAATCTCACGGTAGCTTATACCTTCAATGTAGAGTTGCAGCGCTTTGGTGACATAGTAGCTGTCTATGCCCTTCCCGAGCTTGTTCACGGTGAAATAATAACCACACTTCTTGCAGCGGTAGCGCTGTCGATCATTGATGATGCCACTTTTTACGACTTCCAAAGCATTACATTTCGGGCAGATCGGGTTTTTCATAACAGCCTCAGGTATAGCTAAAAAATAACTATACCAATTTAGCATAACTATAACAAATTAGCAATAATGCTTTAGAAACTATTTTTATCAGTATCAGCAGGTTATGCGTGTATAAACATCAGTCGGTTTCTATACCTCAGTGTTATTGACGAAAAAGCCCTGCCACATGGGCAGGGCTCTAGCATCGTGTATGTAAACGATGTACCAAAACTACATGTCCCGCACGGACACAATTACTTCATCAAATTTATCGGTATTGTTCAGAAACCAGGCAATTTTGCTTCCCACTTCTTCTGGGGAGGCCAGTTCACCTTGTTCCTTGTAATCTCTAAACCGCTGCACATTGCTAAACTTAGCAGCATCGCTCTCCCGGATGTGTTCCTGCATAGCGGTGTCCACCACACCCGGCGACAGGGCGTATACCCGCACGTCTGAAGCCCGCACATGCTGCTCCTGCTGTATCGTCTGCGACAGCATGTCAATGGCAGCCTTAGAGGCGCAATAACTCGCCCAACCATCTATCGGATATTTGCCTGCTCCGGAGCTGATATTCACGATCACTTTCGGAATCTGTAGCGACTGGTATACCTGCAGGAAGGTATTCATCAGCATGGCCGGCACGATCACGTTCACATCGAACACAAACTCGAAACGCTCGTTCGGCATTCCTTCCCCCACATAACCTATGTCACCCAGCACGCCCGCATTGTTGATCAATACAAGCCGTTCGGCATCTTTAAATGGTACAAACACCTTATGCAGGTTATGCTCCACGGCAGGTATATCCGAGAAGTCGAGCGGCTGGTGGCGGTAGTTCTTGTGCTGGATGGTGCTATTGCGGCAAACGCCAATCACAAAATTGTTCTCGTCCTGCAGCAGTTCCTCGGCGATGGCCTTGCCTATACCTTTGCTCGTTCCGGTGATGATGTAGTAGTTCATGGGAGTTTAGGGGTTAACAGTGACTCTTCAGATTACGGATAGGGCTTGGGTGGGGATACTTTAATTCGGGTACTGCTCCCGATGCATCTCCCTATAAAGGCTCTCTATTGTATTTTGGCCGATTCTCTCGGATAACAGGCTATCCATTTTGAGGTTGTAGCAACTGAAGTAAGGGTATCCCAAATCACCTGTATAGATAGTTTCGATCCCATATTCCTCCTCTATTTGCCTGTAAAATGTATAAGGAAATCTATTTTGATCCATTTCGAGACCGCTTGGGAAATACATTTTGACAGCACCTTTTGCGTAGTCTGCTTCTGCCTTCGCGGCGGCCGACTCACAGCTATCCATAATTTTATAGAATAGTCTTAATTCCTTTAGATGTTTCGAAGTGGACATATCTAACAGGAGAAAGTAGGACAAAACAGTACCCAAAACCAAAAAAAGTGTCAGGACAGCTGCAAGCTGAGCAAATTGGGTTCTTTTCATACATCAATCGCTTTACTGAATATAGCGAACTCGCTTTAAACAAAAAAGCTGGCGCCTCTGCTTTTACAGAAACGCCAGCTTTCGCGAGTGCTAAAGCAATCTTAATATAAGAGGCATAGAAAATCTTGTTGTGCCTGCCACCTCCAAAAGCCTGTGCATGAATCGGAAAGGTCGCGACCCGATACCATCAACTTAAGCCGTATTTGTCATTTCGACCGAAGGGAGAAATCTGAAATATTGCTCAGGCTCTGATAGAATCCAGATCTCTCCTTTCGTCGAGATGACAGGTTGGAGGAGATATTCAAAACGTTAACGAGATTAGGTCACACCCTGTCCCTACAAAGCTATACATAGTAATTCCTAAACTCTCAAACTCCTCAACTCTAAAGAATATACTGACTCAAGTCGCGGTTCTTCACCATATCCGACAGTCTTTCGAGCACCATCTCGCGGTTTACCACAATGTGGGCGTTGGCACCGATCTTATCCGGCACGTCGAAGAGGATGTCGTTGAGCAGACGACTCATAACGGTATGCAGACGACGGGCACCGATATTCTCTACCTCTGAGTTTACCTCGTAGGCAATGTTGGCGATTTCATCTAATGCTTCGTCAGCAAAGCTGAGCTCTACGTCCTCCGCTTTCAGAAGCGCTTCATACTGCTTGGTCAGTGCATTCTTCGGGAACTTCAGGATCTGGTAGAAGTCGTCCTTGGTGAGGCTCTGCAGCTCCACACGAATCGGGAAACGACCCTGCAACTCAGGTATAAGGTCCGACGGTTTGGCCACATGGAAAGCACCGGCAGCGATGAAAAGGATATGATCTGTGTTGATCACACCATACTTGGTGTTCACGGTAGAGCCTTCTACAATTGGCAGTAGGTCACGCTGCACACCTTCGCGGCTCACATCCGGACCGCTGCCTTTGCTACTCGAGCTAGCCACTTTGTCAATCTCGTCGATGAAGATTACGCCAGAGTTTTCCGCTTTGAAGATCGCTTCTTCCTTCACCTCGTCCATGTCGATAAGCTTAGCTGCTTCCTCATCCAGCAAGATCTTACGAGCCTCGGCAATGGTTACCTTGCGCTTCTTGGTCTTCTTGGGCATCATGCCGCTGATCATCTCCTGGATGTTCATCATGGAAGCCTCGTCCATACCTGGCCCCATCGCACCTATACCTGGCATGGCGCTCTGCTGAATGCGGATCTCGATCTTACGGTCTTCGAGTTCGCCGTTGCGGATTTTCTCTCTGAATTTCTCACGGGTGCGCTCGTTCAGTTCATAGTCATTGTCGGGCATGCCGTTTGACTCGGAGGTACTCGAGAAGCTTGGCGTAGCACGGCCACCTTGTATTGGAGGAATCAGTGCATCGAGGATAATATCTTCAACGGCCTCGGCTGCTTTCTGCTTCACCTCTTCCTTTTTCCTGGTCTTCACCATGTTCACCGACTGTTCTACCAGGTCACGCACCATGCTCTCTACGTCGCGGCCCACATAGCCTACTTCCGTGAATTTTGAAGCTTCCACTTTGGTGAATGGTGCATCCGCAATCTTGGCCAGACGACGGGCGATCTCGGTTTTACCTACACCCGTTGCACCGATCATCAGGATATTGTTGGGCACAATCTCGCGACGGATATTCTCGTCAGCGTTCATACGGCGCCAACGGTTACGCAGCGCAATGGCCACATTTCGTTTAGCGTCTTTCTGCCCGATGATATATTTATCCAGCTCCTCAACAATCTGGGCTGGTGTTAAATGCTCTATTGAATCTAACATGTTCTATACTTAAAATTTATAAAACTGGCAGCTGAACACATAGTACCAACTGCCTTAATCTTTACTCTTACGTTTCAGAAAGGTGCCTGTATCAGTGCTGAGCGTAATATAATGCGTGCCGCCCGACGGATGAAAAAAGGCGCTTCCGTAATTCAACTCGAAGGCCCGAACCCGTAGCATAGCTCCTACTGAGAAGCCGGCACCTCCAGCATTGCTGTCAAGCCGAAGCTCTTTGCGCCGCAAATGGTTATACCCGGCCCGCACCTGAAAGTTTTTGCTGAATATGAACTCTGTGCCTACCACAAAATGCCGTGCAATCTGGTCACCGACCTTTTTCTCCTCCTCCACCTCGTTGCCATTGGCGTCAAGTCGACCTGTAGCGTTAGGGTCCAGGTATACAACGTCAAACTTGTACAGGTGGTGTGCGGTGAGCGACAAACGAACCGGCATGTGCTCCGGTTTATAGCTGGCACCTAGCTGCACGTCAAAAGGCATCGCCTGCCGGTCGACTCCTGTGAAGGGGCGCACCTGGTAACCGATATTCTTAAAGGCCATTCCTATGCTCAGGTCGTGCTCGGGGTGCTGAAAAGCGCCGCCCACATCGGCCAGTATACCTACCGCCTTATCGCCTGCCATACTAGAGACAGCTACTTTGGCGGTAGCGCCCACTGTAAAAGCCTCCGCCTGCCGCGAGTGACTTATGCCCAGGGTATAGTCGTTGACCGAAAAGCTGCCTTCTTCCATACCCGTGTGATCGCGTTGCACAAAATCACCATAGTTCAGGTAATTCAGACTCGCAGCCCAGCGGCCATACCTGCTTGTGTTGAAGGCATAAGCCAGGTTACTCTGCTTGATGTCCGCCAGGTAGCCCACATAGCTCAGGGATAGCTGACGGTCCATGGCTTCGTTCAGTAAAGCGGGATTCGAAGCCACCATGTTCACATCATGCCCCGGCGCACTCACGTTCACACCGCCTAAGGCTGCCACCCGCGCATTACCGGGCAATTGCAAAAAAGGAAACCCGCGCTGCCCACCTACCTGCGCCCAACCACTGAGCGGAAAGCCCAGGAGCACAGCAAGTAAAAAGGCAGCGGCCAGCTTCATGACTTAGTCTTCGCTCCTGCCATTCTCCGTCACCACCAGCTTCAGCGGATGCTTTACCTTCTGCTTGAGCAAGGCAATCTGCACCACCTCATCCACACGATCTACATAGTGGATATGCAGGCCTTTGATGTACTGCTCCGGTATCTCGCTGATGTCTTTGCGGTTTTTCTGACACAGAATAATATCCGTTATACCTGCTCTTTTTGCAGCCAGAATCTTCTCTTTGATGCCACCCACCGGCAACACCTTGCCACGCAGCGTGATCTCTCCCGTCATAGCCAGACGCGATTTCACTTTGCGCTGCGTGAACACAGAGGCAATGGAGGTGAAAATGGCTATACCTGCCGAAGGACCGTCTTTCGGCACAGCGCCTTCCGGAAAGTGAATGTGCAGGTCGTATTGGTCGAACAAACGGTAGTCGATCTCCAGCAGCTCGGCATGGGCTTTCAAGTATGAGATCGCCGTCATCGCAGACTCTTTCATTACATCGCCCAGCTGGCCGGATAAGGTAAGCTTGCCTTTGCCTTTGCTCAGGATGGACTCGATAAACAGGATGTCGCCGCCTACCGAGGTCCAGGCCAGGCCTGTTACCACACCGGCTGTATCGATGTCCTGGTAGATTTCTTTGTCGAAAGTCTCCGGGCCCAGAATCTTAACCACATCTTCTGGCTTGATTGAAGGAGTATATTCCTCTTCCATCGCCTTCTGCTTGGCCGTGTTGCGTATTACCTGTCCGATCTTGCGCTCCAGGCTTCGCACACCCGACTCGCGGGTATAGTCGTCGATCACTTTCTGGATGGTGGCTTTCGACATTTTCACGTCTTCCTCCTCCAGTCCGTGCTCCTTCACCTGCTTCGGTACGAGGTGGCGCTTCGCAATCTCAGTTTTCTCCTCCAGGGTATAGCCAGTCAGCTCGATAATCTCCATACGGTCGCGCAGGGCAGGCTGAATGGTGTCCAAAGAGTTGGCTGTGGCAATGAAGAGCACCTTGGAGAGGTCGTACTCCACATCCAGGTAATTGTCCATGAAAGTATGGTTCTGCTCCGGATCCAGCACCTCCAGCAAGGCCGAAGAAGGGTCGCCGCGGAAGTCAGAGGCCAGTTTGTCGATCTCGTCGAGGATAATCACCGGGTTGGAAGAGCCTACTTTTTTGATCTGGCTGATGATCTTGCCCGGCATGGCACCCACATAGGTACGGCGGTGACCACGGATCTCCGCTTCGTCGCGCACACCACCCAGTGACATTCTGACATATTTACGTCCCAGCGCCGTGGCTATCGAACGGCCAAGAGAGGTTTTACCTACACCCGGAGGTCCGTACAGGCACAGAATCGGCGCTTTCATGTCTTTTTTCAGCTTGAGTACAGCCAGGTACTCTATGATGCGCTCCTTTACTTTCTCCAAACCGTAGTGGTCGGCGTCCAGTATCTTCTTGGTGCGCTTCAGGTTAAAGTTGTCTTTGGTGGTCTCGTCCCAGGGCAGGTCCAGTAGAAACTCCAGGTAGTTGACCGCCACCGGATATTCAGCTGCCTGTGGGTTGAGGCGGGCCAACCGCTCAATCTCTTTGTTAAAGTGCTTGGCAATCTGCTCTGGCCATTTCTTTTTCATGGCACGCTCCCTGAATCGCTCGATCTCCTGATCAGGTCCCTCCTGCCCCAGTTCATCCTGCAGCACTTTGATCTGCTGTCGCAGGAAATAGTCGCGTTGCTGCTGGTCAATGTCGGTGTGTACTTTGGTATGAATCTCCTGCTTAAGCTCCAATAACTGAATCTCGCGCAGCATGATCTCAAGGAGTTGCGTACCGCGTTCCACGCCGTCGTTTACTTCCAGAAGCTTCTGTTTCTGAGCTACGTCCACGTTTAGATTGCTCGACAGGAAGTGTGTCAGGAAACTAGGGCTGTCAATGTTATCCAGGGCAACCTGCGCCTCCTGCGGGATCTCAGGGTTCAGCTTGAGCATTTTGGCGGCAGCGTCTTTCAGCGAGTGCACCAGCGCCTTCACTTCTTTGCTCTTCTTGTTCGGGAAGGTGTCTTTGCAGTAGCTCACCTTGGCAGACAGGTAGGGGTCTTCCTGCGTCACTTCATCAATCTTGAAACGACTCTGACCCTGAATGATAATGGTCGTGTTGCCATCCGGCAATACCAGCATTTTCAGGATCTTGGCCATGGTACCGATGTCGTACAGGTCTTCAGCCGTAGGATCGTCGCTGTTGGTGTTGCGCTGCGCCACTACCCCGATGATCTTATCGCCTTTATGGGCTTTGCGCACCAGGCGCACCGATTTTTTGCGGCTAACGGTAATTGGCAATACCACGCCCGGAAACAATACTGTATTGCGCACCGCCAGAATCGGCAGCTCGCCCGGCATATCTTCCGGCAGCATTTCTTCGTCAGGGTCTGTGGTGATTACCGGAATCAGATCGTCGCTATCGTCTATCGACATGTTTCCGATTAAAAGATGGTTGAGAAAGTTCTTCAGTGTATAGTTCATAGGTTGTATCAGTGCCAAATTGACATAAAGATAGTGGAAATTCCGCTTTATGCCCGTGGAGTGTATAATAGTCAAGAGCTGTGCCAAGTGCGCCCGCCCGCTCAAATTGTCGCACTGGCAGCAGCGTTGGCACTTATTCACAAAATATAAGGGATAATTAATAAATCGTTTCAGAACATAGGCTAAAAAATAATATCTTTGGTTTCAGGTATCATGCTCTGTGCCGATGAAACGACTTATTACTCCTGCTTTCACCCTGCTGCTCTTGCTGGCTCCACTCCTGTGCGTAGGTCAGCTGAAGCATACGCCATTGCAAGACGGACCTGATGTGAAGGTGAATAAAAAGGCTCCGAACCAGGAGATGCACCTGGAATTCCCCAACCTCAACAAGATCACCTTCTACAAGGATTCCAAGAAGCTTTCGGAAATACAGCGCCTGGAGAGACGCAAGCAATACGGGCAGGCACTGCCGCTACTGGAGCGCTACGTGCGCAATTTTGGTATTCAGAACTTCTACAAGGATACGAATCTACTTTGGAGGCTGGGTCAACTTTACGAGCGCCAGGGCATGATGGACCAGGCCATGGAGGTCTACCGCCTCGTGCTCAAGCACCACCGCAGCGACGTGCGTCAGGTGCAGTCTTACTACGATTCGCTGGAGCAAAACACCAAAGACTACTATGTCCCGCTGAGTTACTATTATGAACTGGTGGAGTACCGCAAGTCCATCTCGACTTACCAGCCACCACGTGGGGTATACCTGAACATGGGCAACAGCATCAACTCGCCTTACGAAGACTATGGCCCTACCCTTAGTGCCGACAACAATAAGCTCATCTTCACCTCAAAGCGTACTTTCCAGGGTATAGAGAGTAAGCCAAACGAAGACCTGTACTATTCTGATAACAGCAACGGTTACTGGACAGAAGCACAGTCATTTGGCAAGCCGATCAACAGCATTTACAACGAAGGCTCCGCCACACTTACCCGTGATGGAAAGACACTGTACTTCGCCCGCTGTGAGTCACCGGACGGCTTTGGCAATTGCGACATTTACAAGGCTACCCTTCAGCCCGACGGCAGCTGGCACGAGATCGAGAACCTGGGGCCTAACGTGAACAGCCCGTCCTGGGACTCACAGCCGACTCTTTCGCCTAACGAGGACACACTCTACTTCGCCTCCGACCGTCTGGGTGGCTTTGGACTTTCAGATATTTACTTTACACATAAGCTGAAGAACGGGGCTTGGGCGCCGGCGCAGAATATGGGGCCTGTTATCAACACACGCCAGAGTGAGGTGAGTCCTTTCTATCATCCAAAGTATAAGGTCCTCTACTTCAGCTCCCGCGGTCAGCTGTTTAACTTCGGAGATTTCGACATCTATAAGACCTACCTGGTAGGAGGCAAGTGGCAGGAGCCGCGCAATATTGGCCCACTTGTGAACGGTCGTGGCAGCGAATACTACTTCACCATCGATTCGCAGTCGCAGAACCTGTACTATGCCCGTTCCGAAGAAAGCGACATCAAGAATCTGGAACTTTACTCTTTCCCACTGCCGATGGAAGCGCATCCGCTGGCCGTTACGAAAGTAGAAGGTGTCTTGCGCGATTCTGTTTCCAACAAACCACTTTCGGGTATCATTTCCATCATCGACCTGGATAACGGTATCGAGATCTCCTCGAAGTACATTCGCCCTGACGGCTCCTTCGCCTTCAACCTGATTGACAACTCCAGGTATATGATGATCATTCAGAGCCCGGATTTCTTCACCATTGAACGGGAGCTGGCTTTGCAACAGGATACTTCCCTGCAGATCATGACTAAAGTGATCGACCACAGCATCCCGATGGTATTCCGCAACATTGAGTTTGAGCCGAATGAATCGAACATTACACCGGAGATGCACCCGATATTGGACGAAGTGGCTTACTACCTGGCCGAAAACCCAAGCTACCGACTTGAGATCTCTGGCCATACCGACAGCGCCGGTGATCCTGAGTTCAACCAGATCCTATCGAAGGACCGGGCTGACGCCATCATGATGTACATTCAGCACAAAGTGCGCATCGACGATGGCCGGATTGATGCCTATGGTTACGGAAGCAGCAAACCGCTGCGTGAAGAGAGAACGGAGGAAGATCGCCGCATTAATCGACGCGTAGAGTTCAGGCTTATAAAACCAGTACTGCAGGGACGAGGTATAGGAAAGTAGTTTACCTCGATCCCCATACCCTATGCCTTTTACCGCCGCGCATCCCGCAGCCATACTTCCTTTGCTTAAGCACCGCCGCTGGTTTTCAGCCACTGGTCTGATCACAGGCAGCATCGCACCGGATTTTCAGTACTTCCTGTTACTCCCCCTTTTCAAGCACAGCGGCCATACATTGGAAGGCTTGCTGTTTTTTAATCTGCCTGTTGCGCTGGCCATTGCGACTGTCTTTCACCTGATCGTGCGCCGGCCCGCTGTAGCACACCTCCCCGATTGGCTGAAACGCCGCGCCCTGGCTGTAGCACAGCTCAACTGGATTGCCTATCTAAAGGAGCATTGGTTTGTGTTTGCAACGTCGGTTATCATCGGCGCAGCTTCGCACATCTTCTGGGATAGCTTTACGCACGAAACAGGTTACTTCGCAAGTCGGTGGCCTCTGTTGACTAGCATGGTGCATGTGATGGGTCAGGAGATCATGCTTTGCCGGATCGTACAGCATAGCAGCACTTTGGTTGGAGGCTTCCTTATCCTGCTCTATACCTGGCGCCAGCCAACAGTGGCTATACCTAACAAGGTAAGTCAGCAGCAAAAGCTCTTGTTCTGGACAGGTATAGCAGTGGCGGGCATTGCCTTTATGGGCTATGCACTTTACGCCAGCGCCTTTATGCGCTCCATGATGGGGGTGGTTGTTTCCTTTCTGACAGGCTCTATGCTGGCCACAGTCTTCATCAGCACCCTGGCGCAGCTGAAGTGGCTCAGGCAGCGAACTTAGAAGGACATTTTGCGGGTGCCGTCGTTCTTCTGAAAGAGACTGCTGTTGACCTTTCCTTTGTAGTCCAGGTTCACGATGTTCATCTGATCGTTGAAAAGCTCGTGCAGCACGACATTGCGCACATACAGGTGTGTAAGGTTTTGCGTCTTAACAGGCACTTCCAGGTATACCCACACCACATCGGCCTCTTGCTCGGCACCGACAAAGGTATGGCGCAGCGGTTTGCCTTTCTCCAGTTCAAAGGTCAGTGCGCTCCCGATGTACTCCTGCACTAGCTGCTGCACTTGCGGCGCCTGGCTATACGTTACTTTTGATTTGCTTTTCTGAGACAGTGCGTTTTCCAGGTCATCCATAAACACCTTCACGGCCACCTCCAGGCTTTGCGTGCGCGGGTTGTACCGGGCGTCGGTAATGCTGGCGTGGTAGTCGTGGGCGTGGGCGGTGAGGCTCGTAAAGCTGAGCATCAATACCACCAGAATGATTCGGAACATACTTATTTCTGGGCTTGCGGAAGGTCGGCCAGCACACGCTTTGCCATGTTCGGCATGTTGTCGCTCACGATGCGCTGCACGTCGTTCATGTTAGACTGATAAGGTACTTTCACCTTGTTGCCTGACACGAGCTCTCCCTTGCTGTCATAGATTGAGTAATGAACCAGGAAATCGCGCTCGTAGTTCCAACTGGCGCGGTCAAGGCAGTTCTCGTAATTGGTCTTCACTTCAAACTGATTGATGAACACGTAGTAGTCGATGCCATACTGCCCGTTGAAGTGGGAGAAGAATTTCGGATCCTTCACTTTCACACCGAAGTGCTTGTTCTCGTCCTGTGCAACAGGCACGGTGGCCGGCTGTCCGCCTCTGATGTTTACTTTCTCTTTCTGGCGTTTCACCCAATCCAGTGCGTTTTCACGCTCTTTGGCTTTTACCGTAGGCTGGTGGTTGTAGCGCGATTGCTTGTTGTCCTGGTAGCCATAGCTCAACGACTTATACAATGTACTCAGTTCGCTCACGCTGTCACGATACACGCCCCCCAGCAGGTTGATCGTTTCGTATCCTTCCGGTGCTAACATGGCATTGAGTCGGCCACGGAATACGTGGCGCACATTCTGGCGCGGGATTTTAGAATGGCGGGCAATCTCATCGTCAGCGTCTGAAAAGTACAGGTATGGATCAAACGGCACTACCAGGATGCGTTGCTTTTGCTTGCTTTCCAGCGTAGGCAGTGTAGAGGCTGAAGCCGATGTACTTGCCTGCGTACGGGCCGGACCTGTCGGATTAGCTGTGCCGGTTGCTCTTGCTGACTGTACGGGTGGCGTAGCGGCTGATTTGGCAGCTTGTGTCTGCGGTGTTGCCTGGGCTTTGGCGGCAGGCTGTTTGGCTGGTGTAGCCGGTGTGTTGGCAGCGGTGCTCGCCGTTTTTACAGCTGGGGCTGGTGCTTTCGCGGCGTTGCTCTGCTGGCTGCTGGCTGGCGCAGGCTTGGCGGCAACTGTTTTAGCTTTCGCCCGGCGGTTCGTCAGGTATAGCGTCTGCCCCATGTTCAGCTGCGTGCCGTTCCACTTCTGCAGCGAGTCAAGCGGGATGTTAAATCGGCGCGATAGGCTGTAGTACGTGTCGCCCTGCTGCACCAAATAGGTGGTGTCAGCTGTGGAAGCTTGCTGGGATATAGAAAAAGCCGATGCTACTGGTGTAGCACCGGCTTGATTAAATGCAAATAGAACAAAAAGAATGGCAATAGTTAGGAGGCTCTTCACGATGGCTTTCATAAAAGAATCTTTGGTTAGAAGATTATCTTGAATACATCGTTAAATATAGCAAAAGCCATTAAGCCCAACAATAAAACCATGCCCACTTTTTGAGCGTTCTCTAAAAAATTATCCGAAGGCTTGCGGCCGCTGATCATCTCGTATGTCAAAAATACAACGTGGCCACCGTCCAGCGCAGGTATAGGCAGGAAGTTCATAAAGGCCAGCACCATCGACAGCATACCTGTAATAGACCAGAACTTGTACCAGTTGAAGGTGTCGCCGAAGATCTGCGCTATACCTATTGGCCCACTCAATGATTTAGAAGCCGATACCTCGCCTCTGAATATCTTGCCGAAACCCTTTAGGTTGGCCGTGATTACACCAAAGGCCTGGTTGGTGCCACGCGGAATAGACTCACCCAGGCTGAAGTCGCGGGTGGCGTACTCCAGCAGCGGCTTCTGATAAAAGCCCAGCGTGCCGTCTTCGTTTACAGTAGCTTTCAGGGCCACAATCTCGTCATTACGCTCTACCTCGATGTTCACAGGCTTACCTGCATACTTCTGCATCGCCGCCTGGAAGTCGCTGAAGAATAAGGTACTCTCGCCGTTTACAGACTTGATATAGTCTCCTGCTTTCAGACCAGCTTTGTCAGCGTTGCTGTTGGGCTCCACCTGACCTACCATGAACGGCTCTCGTGGCTGGATGAACACCATGCGCTCCTTGTTGTCGGCCATGCGGTCCATGAAATCGGCAGGTATAGGTATATCCACCTGGCTGCCGTTGCGCTCTACAGTATAGTAAGAGCCACGGTCCAGCAGCATGTCCATGGAATACACGTCGTTGAAATTCTCCAGCGGACGACCATTTAATGCCACAATTTTATCACCAGGCTGGAAACCGAGTTCCTGACCCAGCTGATTTGGCTGCACGCCATACTTCACTTCGCTGGCTGGCAAGTATGTCTCGCCATAGTAATAGTTCAGGGCTATGAAAATGACAATACCCGTGATCACATTCACGATGATACCGCCCATCATCACGATCAGGCGCTGCCAGGCGGGTTTAGCCCTAAATTCATATGGTTCCGGGTCTTTCTTGAGCGCCTCTGTGTCCAGCGACTCGTCCACCATACCTGTTATCTTCACGAAACCACCCAATGGGATAGCACCCACCATATACTCTGTTTCGCCTATCTTTTTGCTAAATATCTTCGGGGGAAACCCAATCGCATATTTCTCTACACGCATGCCAAACCATTTGGCAGTCAACATGTGTCCCAGCTCGTGCAATCCTACTAGCAGTGTAAGGCCTAGAAGGAGCTGGCCCACCATTATTAAAATATCCATTTAATAGAAATAAATTTAGAATCGATGATTATGACGAGGACTTAACGTACCACGGGAGCTATGAAAGGCTCAGCTTGCTGGCCACTTCTGTCGCGTAAACACGTGTTTCTCTGTCTGTTGTAACATAGTCTTCGTAAGAAGGATTCGCAATATACGCAACTTTTGCCATACTGCTCTCGATGATGTCGGACATCTTCAGGAAGCCAACCTCCTCACGCAGGAAGGCCTCCACGGCAATTTCGTTGGCAGCATTGAGGATGCAAGGCATATTGCCGCCACGTTCCATCGCATCAAAAGCCAGTTGCAGGTTGCGGAAAGTCTCCAGATCCGGCTGCTCGAAGGTGAGTTGCGGGTAATCCATAAAGCTGAAGCGCGGGAAGTCGTTCTTCAACCTGTTCGGGTAGCCCAGCGCATACTGGATTGGCAGTTTCATGTCCGGCAGTCCGAGCTGCGCCTTGATGGAGCCGTCCTCGAACTGTACCAGCGAATGGATGATGGACTGCGGATGCACCACCACCTCGATCTGCTCGTTCTTCAGCCCGAAAAGCCACTTCGCCTCGATCACCTCCAGCCCTTTGTTCATCAGCGATGCCGAGTCAATGGTGATCTTGGCGCCCATTTCCCAGTTGGGATGCTTGAGTGCCTGCGCCCGGGTCACCTGGCGCAGCTCGTCGGCTTTGCGGCCACGGAAGGGACCACCCGAGGCAGTCAGGATGATTTTCTCAATCGGGTTTTGGAACTCGCCTGCCAGGCACTGGAAAATAGCACTGTGCTCAGAGTCTACCGGGTAAATGTTCACGCCCTGCTGACGGGCCAGGTCGGTGATCAGCTGCCCGGCCACTACCAGCGTTTCTTTGTTAGCCAGGGCGATCTCTTTGCCGGCTTTGATGGCGCGGATGGTTGGCTGCAATCCGGCATAGCCTACCATGGCAGTGAGTACCATGTCCACTGTTCCCATCTCTACAACAGAGTTGAGCGCAGTAGCACCGGCGTATACCTTGATATCCTCGTGCTGCAGGGCATCGCGCACCTGCTCGTAATGGGCTTCATTGGCGATCACGACCACATTTGGCTTAAAGGCCAGCGCCTGAGCTATCAGCAGATCGGCATTATTGTTGGCGGTAATGACCTCCAGTTCAAAACTATCAGGATTGGCCCCGATCACCTCCAGGGCCTGCGTGCCGATGGAGCCTGTGGAGCCAAGTATGGCAATTCGTTTCATTCGTTTGTTTTAGTAGTAAGGGCACCTGCCGACTCGATCAGGCCTTCGGCCAGTTTGCGGTCGTTGCTCAGGCGCGGCACTTTGTTCTGCCCACCCAGCTTGCCCTGCGACTTCATGTAGTGCCGGAACGTACCTTGCGGCAGCGCCCTGATCTTCAGGTCAGCCAGAATATGGCCTGTGATCAGGTCGTCGTAATAAGTATTCAGTTTCTGCAGTTGTGAGTTCAGTTCCTTTTCAAATGCTTCCATGTTGGCAGGAGGTATAGAAAACTCTACAAACCACTCGTGAAAAGACTGTCCCTTATCCTGACTCACATAGGGCGCCACCGTGAACTCAACCAGCTCCACCATGGAGTAGCTTTGCATCGTGCGCTGCATCGCCTTCTCCACCTCCTCGCCTATCACGTGCTCGCCAAAAGCTGAGATATAGTGTTTGATGCGGCCACTCACGATCAGCTTGTAAGGCTTCACGGATGTGAACTTCACAGTATCGCCTATGGAGTAAGCCCATAAGCCGGCATTGCTGCTGACAACCAATGCATAGTTCACGCCCGGTTCCACTTCGCCTATGGTCAGGCGGGTCGGGTTTTCGTTGAAGTACTCATCGGTCGGTATGAACTCAAAGAAGATGCCCGCGTTCAGCAACAGCAACAGCCCTTTGTCGTGCTGCTCGTTCTGGTAAGCGAAAAACCCTTCGGAAGCCGGAAATGTTTCGACTGAATCAATCTCGCGACCGATCGACTCGAACAGTTTTTTGCGGTAAGGCTCAAAATTCACGCCACCATACACAAAGAGCGAGAAATTCGGGAAAATATCCTTAATCGGCTTCCCTGTCTGCCTCATCAGTTTGTCGAAGTACATTTGCACCCAGGGCGGTATACCTGAGATAAGCGTCATGTTCTGGTCGATCGTCTCTTCAATGATCTGATCGAGCTTAGTCTCCCAATCCTCGATGCAGTTGGTTTCGTAGCTCGGCAGTTGGTTGGTACGCAGGTAGCCAGGCACGTGGTGGTTCACGATACCCGACAAGCGCCCGGTATGAATCCCTCCTACCTCATCAAGCACCGGGCTGCCTGACAGGAAGATCATCTTGCCATCCAGAAAGCTGGAGTTGCCTGTTTCGTGGATGTAGGACAGCAGCGCGTCTTTCGCTCCGTTGATGTGGTTGGGTATAGAGTCTTTGGTGATCGGGATGTACTTGGTGCCCGAGGTGGTGCCGGATGTTTTGGCCAGATAGATCGGCTTGCCGGGCCACAGGATGTCGGGCTCGCCTTCTTTTACGCGGTTAAAGTAAGAGGCCAGTCCCTCATAGTCGCGCACGGGCACGGCTTTTACGAAGTCAGCGTGGGTCTTTATTTCAGAAAAATGATGAACGCGGCCAAAGGCGGTCTGCTGCGCTTTTTTGATGATCTTCTCAAAAACAGCTCGCTGCGCTTCTACCGGGTTCTGTATCCAGGACTGGTGTTTTTTGTGCACGTAAGCGGCCAGGGGCTTACTGAGCCATGCTTTCACACCCATATGGTTTTTCTTTTTTTAGAAGGGGTAAATATAGCCAGATAAACGGGCTTTGCCATAGTCGTTCACCATGTTTTACCCACATGTTATTTTTAGGGTTAACAAAAAACGGTCTCCTGTAGTTTATAGGTATTGTATTCATCTAAAAACAACACAAACGATAAGACTCATGAAAAAAAGCACAGCAAAGGCTCAATGGAACAAAGGCCTTAAGAACGGCAATGGAGAGGTAGCATCAGGCAGAGGACACTTCAAAGCGAGCTATACCTTCGCCTCACGCTTCGGCGACGACACATCGGCCACTAACCCCGAGGAACTGATTGGCGCGGCACACGCTGGCTGCTTCTCCATGTTCCTGAGCGCACTGCTCGAGAAGGCCAACCACGAGCCGGAGTCAGTGCAGACTACTGCCACGGTACACCTGGGTGAGAAGGATGGCGGTCCGCACATCATGCTGATTGAGTTGAACACCGAAGCCCGGGTGGAAGGTATCGAGGACGATGAATTTCAGAAACTGGCGCAGGAGGCGAAGGCAAACTGCCCTGTTTCAAAAGCATTGGGAGCCGTGCCGGAGATAAAACTGACTGCCTCACTAAAAAAATAAAATTACTATATTGCAGCTTGCACATGAACTGTGCTCGTTTGTTTCACTTTAATAGCTTTATATGCCAACAGCCGGTAATGCAAGATCGTCGCTTCTAGTACAGTTAAGCCCTTCGCGCAATGCTAAGCTTTCGTTCACAGTGCAACTGGTGCTCACCCTTTTCTGGCTGGCCTGGGCGACCATGCTCCTCTTAAGCGACAACCCAACCAATGACCAGAATTACCTGTACTACATTTTCTTCGGACTCGCGGTCGTGTTCCTGGGCTATGTGATTCTGCAGAACACCTCTGTATTTGGCATACAGTCTTACATTGAAGTGACACCGGAGTACATTGTGCAAAAAAACGGTGTGTTCCGTACCAAGATGATCACGGCTATACCTGACATTGAAGCGGTACATATGTCACCCATGGCCCTGCGCATTACGCAGCGTGATGGCAACAAGGTATACCTCGACCTGAAACAGATCCGCAAGAAGCGTGACATCGAGAAAGTGAAGAGCAGAATTCGCGAACTGGCACAGGTGCACAATTTTGAAGTAAGCGAAGCAACTATACCTAACAATTAGTTTAATTAGTCGAAAGAGAAAGATAGAACAGGTATAACCTGAACCAGCAGGCGATAAGTAAAAAGGGAGGGCTATACCTGTAAACGTATAGCCCTCCCTTTTTACTTATCGCCTGCTGGTAGCACAAACAAAAACCGCCGCTACTGAGGTATAGTAGCGGCGGTTTTTGTTTAGAAGCTAAATGGTCAGGTATAGCTTATCCTGCCTTTGACTTAAACTTCTTCTGAAGCTCCTGTATGCTTACTTTGAATTTCTTGTCGGTGTCGATCAAATCGGATACGGTCTGCACGGAGTGGATCACGGTACTGTGGTCGCGGCCGCCGAAGTGGTAACCGATGGACTTGAGTGAATGACTCGTAAACTCCTTGGCGAAGTACATAGCCACCTGTCGCGCCGTCACAATCTCTTTTTTGCGGGTTTTGGCCTTAAGTGAGTCCAGGCTCACCTGGAAGTACTCGGCCACGGTTTTTTGGATGAAGTCGAGGTTCACCTCGGTCTCTACATCCTCGATGATATGCTTCAGGGCCTGCTTGGCAAGCTCCAGGTCAATTTCTTTGCGGTTGAGCGACGACTGCGCGATCAGCGAAATCAGTACACCCTCGAGCTCACGCACGTTGGTATCCACGCTGTAAGCCAGGTATTCCACCACGTTGTCAGGAATATCGATTCCGTCACCCTGCATCTTTTTCTGGATGATGGCCATACGGGTTTCGAAATCCGGGCTCTGCAGGTCGGCGGTGAGGCCCCACTTAAAGCGGGACAGCAGGCGCTCTTCGAGTCCTTTCAGGTCGCGCGGCGGACAGTCGGAGGTCATTACGATCTGCTTGCCGGACTGGTGCAGGTGGTTGAAGATGTGGAAGAACATCTCCTGCGTTTTCTCCTTGCCGCTCAGGAACTGCACGTCGTCGATGATCAGGATGTCCACTAACAGGTAGAAGTTGGCGAAGTCCTGTACGTTGTTCGTCTTCAAAGACTCAATGAACTGGTTCACGAATTTCTCTGACGACACGTAGAGCACGAACTTCTCCGGGTTACTGTTTTTGATGTGGTTACCAATGGCCTGCACCAGGTGCGTTTTGCCCAGTCCCACGCCGCCGTATACCATCAGCGGGTTGAAAGAGGTTGTACCCGGCTTGTTGGCCACGGCATAACCAGCTGAACGCGCCAGGCGGTTACAGTCACCCTCGATGTAGTTCTCGAAAGTATAGGCACCGTTCAGCTGCGAATTCAGGAAGTTGCGGTCGATGGTCTTCGACTCGAACGGGCTCTTGATGAAATTTTGCTCCGGCCGGTAGGAGTTAACAACAGCCTGCGGAATTTTCTTGGTTGGGATATTAACCGTTTGCGGCTTGTTCGCCTCATTTCCACGGTCCACAATGATAGAGTACTCCAGGCGCCCCTCGCTGCCCAACTCCTGGTAGATCACTTTCTTCAGCAAACCTACATAGTGTTCCTCCAGCCACTCATAAAAGAACTGGCTAGGCACTTGTATGGTCAGCACGTTGTCGCGCAGGGACAAAGGCTTGATCGGTTCGAACCAAGTTTTAAAGCTCTGTTCGCCAATATTTTCCTTTATTACCTGTAGACAGTTACTCCATACTGTTGAACAGTCTTTTATCATCCAATTTTCCAAAACACAAAAGATTCGTTTGGTGCAACAAACCTCTCCTTAACGGCGGGGGGTTACAAATTTGACTAATTTATTCTAAACAAAAAATTATTTATTCACGAAGTTAATACAGGGTTATCCACAGCCAAGACAGCGGTCCTTGTGTCGGTCCTTCTCTTTGATTTTCTGCTGAATGTAACATCTATTCTGCCCAAAAACAAACCTGACCAGCCCACTTGGTTGATCATGGTTTCATGGCCGTTTTCGTGGCGTAGCACCTCCGGCTTATCCATGAAAGTATGGGTATGTCCACCTAGTATGAGGTCGATGCCGCTCACCTGCGTCGCCAGCTTGCGGTCATCTATTTTTTCGTTGTCGTAGCTATAGCCGAGGTGCGAGAGGCAAACCACCAAATGGCACTTCTCCTGCTCCCACAGCACCTGCACCATTTCGCGGGCTTTCTCCACAGGGTCCAGGTATAGGGTCTCGCCGTACATGTTCTTACTCACCAAACCATCCAGCTCTATACCCAGGCCAAACACACCTATCCGTACACCCTGCTTTTCGAACACCTTGTAAGGCTGAAAACGACCTTTAAGGATGGTGTTGGAGAAGTCGTAGTTAGCCGTGAGAAACGGGAAACCTGCCAGCGGCAGCTGTTTCTGCAGTCCTTCCAACCCGATGTCGAAATCATGGTTACCGAGGGTAGCGGCATCGTAGCCCATCTGGGTCATGAGTTTGTATTCAAGCTCCCCTTCAAAGAAGTTGAAGTAAGGCGTGCCCTGCCAGATGTCGCCGGAGTCAAGCAAAAGCACGTTGGGCTCCTGCTGACGGATGCTTTTGATCAAGGTAGCACGACGGGCCATACCGCCCATGCCGCCATACTTGCGCCCGTCATCTGGAAAAGGGTCAATGCGGGAGTGCTGGTCGTTGGTATGCAGAATGGTCAGTTTGATACCATCGCGTGCGGCCTCTGCTGAAAACGGCATTCCCAGCATGCTTATACCTGCCGCGCCGAGGGCCGTGTGCTTCAAAAAGTCTCTTCTCTTCATGATCAGGTATAGCTTATGGAATGACAGTCACACGCTTACCAGCCGGAGCAGTTACCTGCTTACCAGCCGCCGTGAGCTGCTGTATTTGCTGGTGAATGGCATCGCGGAGCAAAAGGCCCAGTTTTTCGTATTTCAGCGGATTCTTGAGCATGTCCAGTTTATCGCCTCCGCCAGCCAGGTAGTCGGAGGTAAGCAAGGTATAGCTTTTATTCGGGTCGAAAGGCTGACCTTTGATTTTGATATCCTGTGCCTTGCCGTTAGCTACAGTATAGGTCGCATTGCCGATATAGATGATCTTGCGGGCAGCGGCATCGTCGAACAGCTGCTGCACCGCCTTTCCGCTCAGGGTGAGCACCACCATTTCGTTCTCGAAAGGCATCAGCTCGAAGATATGGCCGGTGGTAATATTGCCTTGTGGTAGTGGCACCCGGAGTCCACCCTCTGTCGTGATGGACAGGTCGATCGGCTTGCCGTAGATCGGTTCGCTCTGTGCCAGCTGCAGGTCCACCACGAAGTTGCCGAGCGGCGATTCGTAGTCACCTTTGCCCAGGGCCACGGGTGCTGTACCCACCACTTCCGACATTTTCACAGTTACTTCTTTGCGGTAAGGGGCCACGAGTGCTTCTACAGCTGGGTCAGCGGCGATAGTTTGATTGACGGCTACGTCTGTCTCCTCCAAATTAGCTGAAGGTTGCAGTGGCCGCTGACAGGCAACTAAACTCAGGGCTAAAACCAGGCCGGAAATGTACTTCAAATAAGGGCGCTTCATGGGTGCTGCTGTAATTATCCCCAAAGTTATCAACATTGCGGTGCTCCGGCAAAATGCCAGACTAGAATATTTTCTCTTTCACGCTTAATAAAAACTTATTCGCTGTCACCCAGTAATATAAATTTTTGGCTATATTTTTGATACCTAATTTTTGTATCAGCAAATATGAAATCCACCTTCACCTAATTATTTGTCCTCTAAAAAGTACTGCTCGAATAGAGCAAGCGATAAGTAGTCAAATAATTAAATGAATAATACTAAAGCATCCATGTAATTCGTATTATAATTAACCTCCATCTCTAACCATTTGGCTATGAAGAAACTAGCTCTACTCTTTTTCTTTAACCTCTTGCTTTTTGCGCCGATCGTAGTGCAGGCCACACACCTGTTCAGCGGCTACATCAGCTACACAGTAGATGAACAGAACCCCCGCAAGCTTGATTTTGTCTTTACCCTCTATACCTTGAATGCATCGCCGGCTGACGATCCTTTTGTATATGTATACATGGGAGATGGCGATACTGTGAGGGTTGAAAGAGGCAGCGTTATCAAACACTCAATTTACTATGACAAGGAAGTTTTCACCTGGAGCCATACCTATGCTGCACCTGGCGATTACGTAGTGCACTGGACAGGTGAGAATCGTAATGGAGGAATCTTAAACATACCTGCGCCCACTGATCAATTATCCTTAAAAATAATTACGCGTGTAAAAGTCGGTGCTCCTACACAAAATCTGCATGGCGCAAAGCTGGCCGGTGTCCCCATTGCCGCTGTCTATACAGGAGAGCCCTGGACACACAATTTTCTGGCATACGATGAAGATAGCGACTACCTGGTTTATGAATTGGTAACACCCAAATACAGCACTCCTTCTTTCGAGATTGCCGATATTCCTGGCTATAGGTTACCAGAAGGGCTGACTATGAGCGAATTTGGAGAATTCCATTGGCCAAACCCCGATCAGAAAGGACAGTATGTGATCGCTGTGAAAATCACAGAAATACGGAATGGCAGAGAAATAGGCCACATGATCGTTGACATAAATTTGGTTGTAACAGAACGGACGGATCAGCCAAAAATGAGCCTCTTAAACAAAGACCGCCTGACGGTGAACCACGATGGTTCCATACAGACCTGGCCGGGACAACCGGTGAAACTGGAGTTTTACTTACAGAGAAACCCGGCGAGTGACTTACCGCTAAGTGTCCGACAGTTCGGAGAGATCGATACGTTAAAGCTAGTGGAGGCTTCGCTTGCTGTCCGGGATACTGCGGCTGGTTTAGCCATAACGTACACCTTCACTCCTGAAGCTGACATGGAGCGCACAGAACCTTACTTGATTGGCATGCGTGGCAGACCGATCTATGACAAACCGCAATATCAGCAACCGCTCAGAGTAGAGCATGACTGGGCCTTTGCTTACCTTTATGTAGGAGAGCAGCGGCGTCCACTATCCTCCGGCGACAATTTCCCTCCTGAAAGACCGAAGCTATACCCGAACCCGGCACGGGGCGAGTTCACCTTCGAGGCACCCGACCTGCCGGGCCTCCACCTGCTGGTGCGCGACGTGACGGGTAAGGTGGTGGCAAGCTATACCTTGAGGCCAGGCCGAAACGACTTCGCCCGCCCGGCTAAACTGGCCTCTGGGCTCTATACCTATACCCTCACCAGCCAGCTATCTCCCATCGAAACAGGCAAACTGGTGCTACAGTAGTTTTTGAAATACAAAAGCCTCCCTTACCTATCGGTGAGGGAGGCTTTTTCTATACCTGTTTACAACTTACTTCTTGCCCTTTCCCTCCATATAATTCAGTGTCAGGCTCGTCAGCGTCTTTACGCCAAGCTTCAGTCCACTTTCATCGATAAAAAAATCAGGCGTATGGTGCGGGGCTACTTCCTCTGGCTTCTTGCCTTTGGACATGCCTCCGACGAAGAGGAACAGTCCTGGAATTTTCTCCTGGTAGAAAGCAAAGTCCTCTGCTCCGGTAACGGCTTTGGCCAGCACCACTTTGTCGCGGCCGGCTACGGTGTGCAGCGTGGGCAGCATGCGCTCTGTCAAAGTTGGGTCGTTGTAGGTTACGGGGGTCTGTGGGATAATCTCTACCTCGGCCACAGCACCGCTACTTTCGGCAATTTTAGTGGCAGTCAGGTTAATCTTTTCGTGTAGTTTCTTTTGCATTTCCACATCCAGCGCCCGGATCGTGCCTTCCATCAATACCTCCTCCGGTATGATGTTGTTGCGCACGCCACCGTGGATGCTGCCCACCGTAATCACGGCGGCCCCTTCCGGCAATTGCGTCTGGCGGCTGATGATCGTCTGCAGGCCGTTGATGATCTGTGCAGACACTACGATCGGGTCTATACCTGACCAGGGGTAAGCGCCGTGCGACTGCTTGCCCTTTACCTTGATGCGGAAGATGTCGGCACTCGCCATGGTACCTCCCGGGGTGTACTTGATGATACCCACCTCGGTCTGGGAGTTGATGTGCAGGCCGAAGATCACTTCTGGCTTAGGTCCTTTATCGAGTACACCCTCTTTCACCATCAGGGCGGCACCGCCTTCCTCCCCTATCGGAGATCCCTCTTCAGCTGGCTGGAAAATAAACTTCACGGTTCCTTTCAGGTCGTTTTTCATACCTGCCAGAATCTCGGCGGCTCCCATCAGCATGGCGATGTGGGTATCGTGGCCGCAGGCGTGCATCACGCCTACTTCCTGTCCGTTGTAGGTGCTGCGCTCTTTGGAAGCAAAAGGCAGATCCACCCGCTCGGTTACCGGCAGGCCATCGATGTCGGCACGCAGCGCTACTACCGGACCAGGTTTGCCGCCTTTCAGGATGCCTACTACACCGGTATGGGCTACACCGGTTTGTACCTCCATACCTAGTTTGCGCAGGTGCGCGGCAATCTTCTCGGCTGTTTTGGTTTCGCGGTTGCCCAGCTCGGGATATTGGTGAAAGTCACGGCGCCATTCGATTACTTTCGGTTCCAGTTTGTCGGCCATGGTGTTAGCTTTGGCCAATAGCTTAGAGTCCTGCGCAAAAGCAGGTATAGCAGCGAACAGACCGAGGCACAGCGGCAAGGCCCGGCGAAGCAAGGGTTGAGGTATCTTCATGGTTGAGGTATAAAATTTAGGGAATACTAAAGCTACACATTTTGCACGATGCATGCCAACAAAATAACAGGGCATCATGACCCTTAAGCCAACAGAGTCTCTGCGAAGCAGCATACCTTATACCTACACTCCTTTGTACACGTACAGTTATAAGCATAACCATAATACAACTGCACCCCGCCTATTTTTCATAAGCTGCTAGAGAAAGTATATATTTACACGGAAATAACACCCATACACGATGACTGACGAGCAGAAGCTATTCTCAGAATTCAAGCCAGCAACGGCAGACGACTGGGCGGAACGCGCAAAAAAAGACCTGCGCGAAACACCCCTCGAAAGCCTCACCTGGCAAACCTACGAAGGCATCACGATCAAGCCCTACTATACCCGCGAAGACATTCAGCACCTGCCTTTTGCGCAACATAAACCCGGAGACTTCCCTTTTCTGCGCGGCAATGCAGGTAGCGATAACAGCTGGCAAAACATCCAGAAGATAAAAGCGGAGACCAACAGTAAAACCGCCATCGACAAAGCGGCTGACGCCCTGAGCAGAGGCGCCGACGGTGTTCATTTCGTAGTGGAAGACCCGGCGACATTTGATCTTTCCTACATGGCCGAGCGCATAGATCTGACGGCCCAGTCTGTCAGCTATACTCTGAGCAACGATCCGGCTACGTTTCTAAAGAAGCTCTATACCTTGCTTGCAGCGCAGAACATCTCGCACCGCAACCTGAAGGGCTTTCTGAACTACGACCCGATGACGGGCAAAGGAGTCCTGACTGATACCGAAAACAAAGCCATTACCAAGGTACTCGACCTGACCAAAGACAGCAGCGACTTTTACGGAGTAACGGTATGCGGCACCAACTTCAGTAGCATCGGTGCGTCGCTTATACAGGAGGTAGCCTATACCCTGAGTGCCGCCGTGGCGTATACCGATCGCCTTACCACAGCCGGTGAGCCGCTTGAGTCGGTGCTGCGCAACATGCAATTCTGCATGGGAGCCGGTACCAATTACTTTTTTGAGATCGCCAAGCTGCGCGCCCTGCGCCTGCTGTGGGCTGCCGTAGTGGAGGCCTATCAGGCCGAACCGGCACTGGCCGCTAAGTTGCGCATCCACACGACAACCTCCAGCTGGTACCAGACCACCCTTGATCCTTATGTGAACATGCTCCGCGTGACCACCGAGGCCATGTCGGCGGTTCTCTCCGGCACTGATTCCCTTACCGTACTGCCTTTCGACAGCACCTTCAAGGACTCAGACGAATTCTCGGAGCGCATTGCCCGCAACGTGTCCATCATCCTGAAAGAGGAATCGTACCTGGACAAGGCCGTAGACCCTGCCGCCGGCTCTTATTACCTGGACTCACTCACCAGCGAACTGGCCTCTAAAGCATGGGAACTGTTCAAAGAAGTGGAAGCACAGGGAGGTTTTGAGGCCGCTTATGACAATGGCTTCATTTTAGGCTCTATCACAGAAGTAAACCGCCAGAAGTTCCGCGACATAGCCACGGGCCGCATGGTGCTGGTGGGCACCAACAAATACCCGAACCCTAAAGAAAAAATCGATTTCGACCCGGAGGAGCTGATCCAGCGTGCCGATTTTGACACAACCCGCGCCGCCTACCCGACCGAGGTGATGCGCATGGCTACCGAACTGCACCTGCGCAAGCGACAGCGTCGTCCAAGAGCAGTTGTGGCTGTAATCGGCAGCTCCGAGCGGCAGCATGTCAATGCTTCTTTTGCGAAAGAATTTTTTAGCTGCGCCGGCTTCGATACGGAGGTGCAGCAATACAATGATCCACACGAGGCGGCCGACAGGTTGCTGCATGCAGCTGCGGAAGTAGTGGTCGTGGCTACGCCAGAAGAAACCTACGCCCGTGAGTTCGGACCAAGGCTGCGCGGGCACAAAGACAGACCGACAGTTATCATGGCAGACAATCCACAGGAGATGAAAGACGAAATGGTAGCCAATGGCTATGACGAGTTCATCTTTGAAGACTGCGACATGTCTACCATTCTGGAGCTGGTGCAGAAAAGACTATCCCGGGAAGAGGACAGCAATGCTAACTAAGCACTTCGCTGCCACTCTCCTGCTCACAGGTATGTTGGCAGTTTCCTGCACAACACACACAGATAAAACTGTAAAAAACGAACGCATCGCTATGGATGACGCAATATCAGAAGTAAAACAAGCCCTCGACGGGCAGGTAGCTGCCTGGAACAAAGGCGAACTGGAAAATGCCATGGACTTCTACTGGGAGTCGCCGGATATGCTCTGGATCAGCCGTAACGGTACTGAAAAAGGCTGGCAGGAAGTGCTGGAGATGTTCCAGACCGACTTCACCGATCGTAGCAAGATGGGCGAGTACACTTATGAGCCTTTACACATCGAGCAGGTAAGCCCGGAAGCCGTGTACTACGTGTACCGCTGGAAGATCGAGCTGCAAGGCAGAAAGCTGATGGGCGGCGTGTCGTCGCAGCTTTGGAAGAAAGTAGACGGTCGCTGGGTCATCACCTCCGAGCACGCAAGTTAGTTGAGTGATTGAGTGAGTTGGCGATTGAGTGGTTGAGCGAGTTAACGATTATTTAACTCAACTAATCGATCACTTATTCAACAATCACTAAATCACGCATTCACTAAATGAAGTAAAACTGAAGCATGATTAAGTGTGTGATCCTATAAATAATCACTCATTCACTCAATCACTCATTCAAAAATAAACTTATGAAACCTGACTTTTCGAACATAGATATCAACAAAGTCTCTAAGGCGGAGCACGGTCCGAAAGACCCGCTGCAGCCAAAGGACTGGAAAACGGCGGAGCAGATTCCGCTCAAAAGCTACTATACCTCCGAGGACGTGAAAGGCTTCGAGCATATGGATTTTGCCGCTGGTCTGCCGCCATACCTGCGTGGACCTTACAGCACCATGTATGTGCAGAAGCCCTGGACTATCCGCCAGTATGCCGGCTTCTCCACCGCCGAGGAATCCAACGCTTTCTACCGCCGCAACCTGGCAGGCGGACAGAAAGGCCTCTCCGTAGCCTTTGACCTGGCCACGCACCGCGGCTACGACTCCGACCATCCGCGTGTGGTGGGTGACGTGGGCAAGGCAGGTGTGGCCATTGACTCGGTGGAGGACATGAAGATCCTTTTCGACCAGATTCCGCTGGACCAAATGTCGGTGTCGATGACCATGAACGGAGCCGTGCTGCCGATCATGGCCTTTTACATTGTGGCGGCCGAAGAGCAGGGCGTGACGCCGGAGCTGCTGAGCGGTACGATCCAGAACGACATTCTGAAGGAGTTCATGGTGCGCAACACCTATATCTACCCGCCGGAGCCGAGCATGAAGATCATCGCGGACATCTTTGAGTATACCTCGCAGAACATGCCGCGCTTCAACTCCATCTCCATCTCGGGCTATCACATGCAGGAGGCCGGCGCCACAGCCGACATCGAACTGGCTTATACCCTGGCTGACGGCCTGGAGTATGTGCGCACCGGTCTGAAGGCAGGTATGGACATCGATGTATTTGCGCCGCGCCTCTCCTTCTTCTGGGCTATCGGCATGAACCACTTCATGGAGATTGCCAAGATGCGAGCAGCCCGTATGCTGTGGGCCAAACTGATCCAACAGTTCAACCCGAAAAACCCGAAATCGCTGGCGCTGCGCACGCACTGCCAGACTTCTGGCTGGAGTTTAACAGAACAGGATCCGTTCAACAACGTGACCCGCACCTGCGTGGAGGCCTTGGCCGCTGCCTTAGGTGGCACGCAAAGCTTGCACACCAACGCACTCGACGAGGCCATCGCCCTGCCAACTGACTTTTCGGCCCGCATTGCCCGTAACACGCAGATATACCTGCAGCAGGAAACCAACATCACGAAAGTGGTGGATCCGTGGGGAGGCTCGTATTATGTAGAGGCCCTCACACACGAGATCGCGCACAAAGCGTGGGAACTGATTCAGGAAGTGGAAGAACTGGGCGGTATGGCCAAAGCCATCGAGACCGGTCTGCCGAAAATGCGCATTGAGGAAGCCGCCGCCCGCAAGCAGGCCCGCATCGACTCCGGAAAAGACGTGATTGTGGGTGTGAACAAATTCCGTCCGGACCAGATTCAGGAGATCGACATCCTCGACATCGATAACACCGTGGTGCGTGAATCGCAGCTTCGCAGGTTGGCACAGGTAAAAGAAAGTCGCGACAACCAGGCGGTGGAAGAAGCCCTTCAAGCATTGACAGTTGCTGCAGAGTCCAATGAAGGCAATCTGCTTGAGTTGGCCGTGAACGCTGCCCGCCACCGTGCTACACTGGGAGAGATTTCTGACGCATTAGAGAAAATTTACGGAAGACACAAAGCTGTGATAAGATCCATTTCAGGCATTTACTCCGCCGAGCTCTCCGACGACGAGAACTTCGAGCGGGCCAAAGTACTGGCCGACCAGTTTGAGGAAATGGAAGGCCGCCGACCACGCATCATGGTCGCTAAAATGGGGCAGGACGGTCACGACCGCGGCTCCAAGGTAATCGCTACCTCCTTCGCCGACCTCGGCTTCGACGTGGATATTGGTCCGTTGTTCCAGACCCCGGCCGAAGTAGCCATGCAAGCTGCTGAAAACGACGTGCACGTGGTGGGTGTATCTTCACTGGCAGCCGGTCATAAGACACTGGTTCCGCAGTTGATAGAGGAGCTCCGCAAGCTTGGCCGTGAAGACATCATGGTGATCGTAGGCGGCGTTATACCTGCCCAGGACTATGACTTCCTATTCAAAGCAGGCGCTGCAGGCGTGTTTGGCCCAGGCACCATTATCTCTGTAGCGGCTCAGAATATTCTGGAGCAGCTGATCAGAGCAGTGAAGGAATAGAATTAAACGAAAAAATTTGAAAGCTGCAGTTGACTTCGGTTGGCTGCAGCTTTTTTATTTCCAGGATGAAGTTCTATCAGACACACTCCCTGTTCTGATAGGTATACGGCACACCAGTACTTTGCCAGGGGTCTTTTTAAACCGTACCTTTGTAGCAATCACAAAACTCCGCTATGTCATCTAAATCAATCAAATATCTTCTTCTTGCTATTTCCGCTGTTCTTGTCATCTTCTTCATCTACGACTCCTTCTCCCAACCCAGTGTCGATGACCTGAAAGGCGATTTCAAAGAAGTAGCCTTCTACCGCAACGAGAACAATACCGGCCCGATCGTCAGGATCTATGCCGTGACGGTGGCCGACACGTTGTGGCAGGAGATGGAGCAGTACGGCAATTATATGCCGCACACCAAGTATGGCACCACGCGCGTATACTTCTTCCTGAACAGCCAGCCTGCACCGGATCAGGTGCAGCCCGGACAACAGAACTTCGATCCGCAGTTTGCGCCCTATACCTTAGCCCGCTACGAGAAAGACGCCATGGGACAGGTATCCTTCATGCGGCATCCATTTAGTCGCTAAATCGCCTTTTTGTGTCGTTTTGACATTACTACTTATTGATAATTAAGTAGTAACCCCCATTTATTACCGGCATATTTCTGTAGCGCATCTTCAAATTAACCGTAAAAGAGAGGATGTGTAACTTAAAAACTATTATGCTATGAAAATGATTTGGAAAACAGCAGCTGCCTCTCTCTTTATAAGTTCGGCTCTTCTTATGTCCTCCTGCGGCGGAGAACAGGGTGGTAACTCAGAAATGCCACCTGAAACCACGGAAGGCAACACACAGGAAACCGGCATAGAAGGTAATGGCTATGTTATGCCTGAAGATACTGCCGGAATGGGCACTACGACCGGAACTACAACAGGCACTACCACCGGAACTACAACAGGCACTACCACCGGTACTACAGCAGGCACTACCACTGGAACTACGACAGGCACGACGACCGGTACAACTACAGGTGGTATGACAACTACCGGCACGACAACTACTGGAGGTACGACAGGCGGAACCACAACGGGTGGCACTACAACTGGCGGAACCACTACGGGAACTACGACTGGTTCTACAACAGGAACGACAACGGGTACAACCACTGGAACGACAACAGGAACGACTACAGGTACTACTACTGGAACAACAACCGGAACTACGACTGGTACGACCACAGGTACTACGACCGGCACCACTACGGGTACTACAACCGGCACAACAACTGGTGGATCTACGACTGGCACGACCTCTGGTAGCACCACTGGCAACTAGTTATAACCAAGTTCTGGTTGCGGCACCTTTTAGTTGCCGCAACCAGAATATAATTCCCACAATACTCTACAACTGATATAAGACTATGAAAAAACAATGGACCTCACTAACTGCCGGCCTATGCCTGGGCGCAGCTTCTTTGCTGTTAACATCTTGCGGGAGCGAGAATCAGCAATCTGTACCGGATAATCAATCTATTGAAACCCGGGACATAAACAGCGATTCGCTGGAAGACAACCGGGTTGAGAACGCCAGTGGCGGCACAGGGACAGACGCCTCCGGCACCACCACAACCGGCACTACGAGCGGAAACACCACAGGGGGCACTACTATGTAAGCACTTGTCATTCAAATAGATATGAAATTAAACTAAAAAGCGGGAGCCAACCTGACGGTCTCCCGCTTTTTTTTATATTGCAATAGTAATACTTTCAAACGAACAGATTGCTCCATACAATTTCAAGATTTTCCAGTAGGTATTCAGGAAACAAATAATCTTCTCGGTTTAGAGCTTGTGTAATAGGTTGCATAATAGTATACTTGACCCCTTGCTTCCTTAATTCGTATGAATACAGATTCATATAAAATGCGCTGACCATGAAGCAAGGCAAATCAAAAAAATCATACTTCTTACTTAATCTGATTCTTTTGCTTTTATCTTACATTTTCACTCCTTCCCCGGTACAGGCCCAGTACCGACCGGAGACCGACTTACAAGAGCTTTTTCGCGATGTGCAGCTCCTGCCTGTTTTCCCGGATTCCAAAACCTTTGCCGATTGTGTGCCTCTGCAGGAACCAGCGCATATTTTGCAGGCTTACCGGGAGCAACGTGCGCAGCCTGGCTTCGATTTAAAGGAGTTCGTGCTGGAGCATTTTCTGTTACCAACGCAGCCTTCTTCTAATTTCACGACCGACACCAGTCTTTCCGTAACAGCACATATACGACAACTCTGGCCTGTGCTCACCCGCATGCCTGATGAAAGCGGTGGCTCGCTCCTGCCCCTCCCCCATGCCTATGTGGTACCAGGTGGCCGCTTTCAGGAGATCTACTACTGGGACAGCTTCTTCACTATGCTGGGGCTGCAGGTAAGCGGCGAAAAAGCCCTCATCCAGCACATGGTCGACAATTTTACGCACCTCATCCATACCACCGGTCATATACCGAACGGCAACCGCAGCTATTACCTCAGCCGCTCCCAACCGCCCTTTTATGCGCTGATGCTGCATCTGCTCACCCAGGAGATGGGCCGCGATGTATTGGTAAAATATGCCTCCGCACTTCGAAAAGAATACGCGTTCTGGATGGATGGTGCCGAGCAGCTTAGCCCTGCTACCCCGACTCACCGACGGGTGGTGCTTTTGCCGGACGGCAGCATCCTCAACCGCTACTGGGACGACCAACCAGCTCCGCGCCCTGAGGCTTACAAAGAAGACGTACACATCGCCCAGGAGTCGGGCAGGCAGCCGGAGGAGGTATACCGCCACATCAGAGCCGCCGCCGAGTCGGGCTGGGACTTTAGCAGCCGCTGGTTCGCCGACAAGCAAAACCTGAACACGATCCATACCACCGACATTCTGCCTGTAGACCTCAACTCACTGCTCTTCCACATGGAGCTGACACTAGCTGAGATGGCTGAACTGGAGCGTAGCCCTGCTGAGGCGCGTCTGTTCCGCCAGAAAGCCAAGGCCCGCCGCAAAGCGGTACTCCAGCACATGTGGCACGAGGCAGACGGCTTCTTCTACGATTATGATTTTGTGCAGGGCGCTACCACCAACATCCCGACATTGGCCTCTGTTTACCCGCTATACTTCTGCATGGCCAAGCGTCGCCAGGCAGCTGCCGTCGCCGAACGCCTGCAGCAGGACTTCCTGAAGGCAGGTGGACTCGCCACTACCCTGGTGCACACCAACCAGCAATGGGACGCGCCGAATGGCTGGGCGCCGCTGCAGTGGATGAGCATACAGGCACTGCGCAACTATAAGCACGAAGAACTGGCCCGTACCATTGCAACCCGTTGGATTACCCTCGGCACTGAAGTACACGAGAGTACAGGCAAAATGGTGGAGAAGTATAATGTAGAAAACCTTGAGCTCGAAGCAGGTGGCGGGGAGTATCCTAACCAGGACGGCTTTGGTTGGACCAACGGTGTGTTTCTCAAGCTGATATCGCTATACCCTGAACTACGCCCAATCGCTGAACGACAGCCTGCCTTGTTGCAAAGCCGATAGGCTATACCTGGTCTGCAGCGCAATTATAGGATAAGTGTAGTGTTTTGCAAATCAGGTATGGCTGGCACCTGCTATACCTGATTTGCAAATTGATCCGGAAACTGGCACTCAGTTTGCAACAGGAGCGTTATATCTATAAAATCGCTTATGATCCAATTTAAACATATCCTTATAGCTACCACTCTGCTACTGAGCACTTTTACAGCTTTTGCGCAGGGTGAAACAGCCAACTGGTACTTCGGCAAAGGAGCCGGATTGGTTTTTAGAGGCGACAGCGTAACGGCAGTTGCCTCCAGCAGGCTGCACACCGAAGAAGGCAGCGCCTCCATCTCTGACAAAGACGGCAACCTGCTGCTCTATACCAACGGCATTACCGTCTGGAACAAGCACCACCGCGTGATGCCAAACGGCAACGGCCTGATGGGCATGAAGTCTTCCACCCAATCTGCCCTGATCATACCCAAGCCTTCCTCTGACAGCGTCTTCTACATTTTTACGACCGATATACAGGCGCAGTCCAATGGCTTGCGCTACAGCATCGTGAACATGAACAAAGACGAGGGCAACGGCGCGATAACCGCCCGCAACGTGTTCATGATCGCACCGGCTACGGAGAAACTCACCGCCATACGCCACAGCAACAACCGCGACTGGTGGGTGATTGCGCACCGCTGGAACAGCAATGCCTACATGGCCTATCTGGTGACGGCTGATGGTGTGAACATGGAACCAATAATGACCAACGTAGGTACCGTACATGGCGGGGCTCACCGGAAAGCGATTGGTTATTTAGTGCCTTCGCCAGATGGAACCAGACTGGCAGCGGCTCTGTGGGATAGCGATAGCAATTTTGAGGTGCTCCGTTTTGACCGCAGCACCGGCGAGGTATCTGACCCTATCCTGTTAAAAGGCTACGAAGAAGCCTATGGCGTGTGTTTCTCTCCGGATGGCACGAAGTTGTACGGCACCGCTAACGGCAAAGGAGGTGGAAAAGCACAGATCATCCAATTCGACTTACAGGCAGGTGACGAAGCCGCCATTGCCAAATCAGCCGTGGTTGTGGGTACTTCCGGAAGCCCACGCATAGGTGCACTCCAGCTTGGGCCGGATGGCAGAATGTATGTGGCCCGTCAGGACAATATTCATCTTGGCGTGATTAATAAGCCAAACGCATTAGGCAAAGAGAGCGGCTATGTAGACATGGGGCTACACCTCGGCGGGCGCAAAAGCGACCTGGGCCTGCCAAACTTCCCACAAGGTATACGGTCTGGTGCTGGCAGGTCTGCTAATGTGAGATAAGGTATAAAATATTGATTCACGGAGCCGGGCAGTTTGTCCGGCTTTTTTTGTTTCCTACAAATAGCTGGCTCCGTAACGCATAAATTCTAAATTTGTAATACAATCGATTCTATACCTAACACTATACCGCCTTGGCAAAACGTTTCAGTGCTGAAAAGTATGTAGAGGGCATCCTGGCCGGTGATCGTGTCATGCTGAGTCGCGCCATCACGCTGGTGGAGAGCCGGCTAGCCTCTGACCTGGAACTGGCGCAGGATGTCATCAACCAGGTGCTGCCGCATGCCGGCAAGTCTGTGCGCATAGGTATAACCGGTGTGCCGGGTGTGGGCAAGAGCACATTTATTGAAGCCTTTGGCAATCACCTGATCCAGGAGCAGGGCAAAAAACTGGCCGTGCTTGCCATTGATCCGACCTCACAGCGCACAGGCGGCAGCATACTCGGTGACAAGACACGCATGGAGTTGCTCTCTGTAAATCCCCAGGCCTTTATCCGCCCTTCCCCAGCCGGCAAGTCGCTCGGCGGCGTGACCCGCAGCACCCGCGAATCGATCATCCTTTGCGAAGCGGCCGGTTTTGACGCTATCATTGTGGAGACGGTGGGAGTAGGCCAGTCTGAGACGGCGGTGCATGCCATGGTTGATTTCTTTTTGCTACTCATGCTTGCGGGTGCCGGCGACGAATTGCAAGGTATAAAGCGGGGCATCATGGAAATGGCCGATGCCATTGCCATCACCAAAGCCGACGGCGAGAATGCCATGAAAGCCAAAGCTGCCCGTGCCGAGTACCAGAACGCGCTGCATCTATACCCTATGGCTGCCTCTGGCTGGTTGCCTAAAGTGTCTGTGTGTTCGGCAATGGAACAAACCGGCCTCGATACCATCTGGCAAACCATAACCGAGTATCTGGAGCTGACCCAGCACAACGGCTTTTTTGAGAAGAAGCGCCACGACCAGAACCTGCAGTGGATGTATGAAGCCATACGACAAGGACTGGAGGATAACTTCTATGCGCATCAGCAGGTGAAGGACCAACTGCCAGGTATAGCCGATCAGGTAAAGGCAGGCAAAAAGTCGGCTTTTGCAGCGGCTTCAGAGTTGCTGAAGCTAGTATGATTCCACCCTTTCTAAAATCGGGACAGTATCACAAAAAAAACAGCCGACACATTGCTGTACCGGCTGCTTTTCATCAATAAGTAAATTTATCGGGCCTCTTCCAAAGTAACTTTGGCCCACTTGCAAATTCCCCCCAGCGGAGGGTTAAACTTGTACACATTTATTTTGACGGACTGCACGAACGGAAACCGCTCGTAGATCTTGTCGATGATCCGGTGCCCTAGGTGCTCCAGCAGGCGGGCCGGGACTTTCATTTCTTCCAGCGCCAGTGCGTACAGCACTTCGTAATTCACTGTCTCTCCCAGGTCGTCGCTTTCGGCGGCGCGTCTGAGATCGGTTTCAATGAACAGATCAATACCGTACTTGTTGCCGATCTTCTGCTCCTCGTCATAAAAACCGTGGAAGGCGAAGAACTCCATCCCTTCCAATGCAATCTGTCCCATTAGCTTCTGACTAACCTATCTCGTCAAAGAAAGAACCTGCTGGTTTCGGCTGGCGGCTCTGTGCCCAGTCAGCCAGGCTATTGCGCGAAGGTTCCGTCATGGGCGGCTGAATCTCTGGCTGATCAGGTTTTACAGGCTGTATTTCAGGTATAGGTTGCTCAATTTCGGGACCAGGTATAGTACCCGGGTAGTCTGGCTTTGGCGGTTCGATCTCCGGAGATGGCACGTCTGGCACAGGAGTAACCGGATTTGGTATTTCCGGGTGCGGCTGTGTTACGTCCGGTGCCGGATCGCCAAATGGCTCATAACCATTGTTGCTCGTAATGGCAGGTGTATTGCTAACCGCTGTGGCTGTGGCCTCAGGCAGCTGTATAGGTCTGTTTGTCGTTGTTTCCATATCTTTCAGGTTACGCAGCAGCTCGGGCTGTTCTACCCGAAGTTCCGCCGCTCTTGAAAGAATACTGGCTGTACTGGCTTTAGGTTTTGACTTTGTTTTTTCAGCTTTTTCCAACGCCTCATTGGCCAGATTGCGCAGATCACGCACCATGCTCTCCAGGTAAGACTCCATGCGCTGATAATCCTGCTCCAGGGCTTTCACTTCCTGCTGCATCTCGCTCACCATTTGCTCAGCTTGTTTCTTGCTGTCCTCCAACACCATGCGGGCCTGGTTGCGGGCAGTGTTCAAAAGCTGATCAGCTTGCAGCTGTGCCTCCCGGATCTTAAGCTCCGACGACTTGTTCGCCTGCTCCAGAATAGAATTGCCGGTGTCTTCAGCCGTTTTCAGTGTTTTGTATAAAGAAGATTCCACCTCGCGCAGCTTCTGCGTCTCGCGGTGAGCCGCCTCCAGCTTGTTGCGAAGGTCTTTGTTCTCATCGAGCAGTTTTTCCCACTGCTGCGATAAGGTCAGCAAAAAAGCATTTACTTCGTCCTTGTCAAGCCCTCTAAATGCCTTCTCAAATGTTTTTTGTCTGATTTCTAAGGGTGTAATCTTCATGATCCAAACTGAATTTTATATCCCACACCGAAATGGTGCGGTCATCACTACACGAAACTAACTGATTCTGATGAGCCGACCAAAATAATTTGTTGACGGAGGTACCGTGGCTCGCATTTCGGACTTTATCAATAACCTTGAGCAGCTTGAAGGTCTGCGCGTCCCATACTTTTATGGACTTATCCATGCTGCAGGTGGCGAAATAGCGCCCGTCAGGGCTGTAGGTTATATGATTGACGGTATACATGTGTGCGATCACATAGCCGCGCTCCTTGTATTTTTCCTGTACCTGCCATACCCGCAGGTGCGCATCGCGCCCCGATGTGAGCAATAGCGTGCCGTCTGGTGAGTAAACGACCGTAAACACGGAGTTGGTATGCGAAGGCAACTCGTATTTCAGCTCTATGCTGCCTGCATCGAATATCCGTACCATGTTGTCGCTATATCCAGCCGCCAGTTCGTTAGTGGTTTTGTTGTAAGCAAGGCAGCGCACGCTCTGATCTGATTTGCGCACCATACTGCGTAGTTCAAAGTCATCAGCCCCGATCACGGCTATACCTCCGTTGCCCAGCGCTACGTATATCTGTCCTGTTTCGGGCACGTAAGCGATGTCGAAAATAGGCACCTTGGGCAGAGCCACCGATTTATGGATGGCTTTGCTTTTCAGATCGATCACCTGCAGACCTTCGAGGTTCTGCCCGATCAGGAGGAGGTCTCGCTCCGGTACAAACCGCAGGGCATATACCGAGGTAGTGACCTTTGCTATCAGTTCACCGTTTTCGGGTTTGTTCAGGTCCCAGGCAGCCACCATACCGTCGCTGCCTGCCGAATAAACGGTGGCAGGCGCAGCACCGCCCTCCAGGGTATACACACAATCGCGGTGACCTGTCAGGGTGGCTACTTTCTGTACTTGTATCTTGCTGGCCATCTCTTCTATCTGTTACGCTTAATTTTAGCTAAATTTACAACAATTGCAGCGAACCCTTTCGTTGCTGACCAAAAATTACCGCTATGCCGCTGCTCCAGACCCGCGAACTTGACGCCCATACCTTACTGGGTGTGTGGCTTCTCGACGAAGCCCCGGAGGCTCTGCGCCCTCTGTTGCCGGCCCACCTTATACCTGACGAGAACCTGAGTCAGGCACACCCGAGGCGGCAGCGCGAATGGCTGGCGAGTCGTGCGTTGGCTTACCAGTTGCTGCAGCAGTTCACCAGCGAGCCGCTGCCTTTGCTGCGCGACGCTACGGGCAAACCGGTGTTCGCAGGAGCTCCGTTCCAGCTTTCCATCACACACTCCCCCCGTCTGGCGGCCGTCATTCTATCCGAAAAATATGATGTTGGCATAGATATTGAACAGGTAAGTGCAAAGGCGCTGCGGGTGGCCGACAAGTTTCTGACTGAGCAGGAAAAGGTTTTTACCGCTGCTGATGAGCAGCAGACTTGTTTGTACTGGAGCGCTAAAGAAACTTTGTACAAGATGTACAGTCAAAAACAGCTTATTTTTAAGGAGAACCTCTTGGTGGAGCCGTCTCATGGCCCTGAAAACAACTTATTGCAGGGGCACGTAATTACCGATAATTTTTCTAAATTGTACCAGATCCATCACGAAGTGCTTCACAATCACGTACTCACTTATAGTGTAGATCGATGATCCAACTTATACTCACCTAAACAAACAAACATGAAATATCTGGCTTCTTTTGTCGTAGCGTTCCTGGTCACGGCCAGTGTATTTGCGCAGGGCAGCTACCAGCTGGGCAGCAAAGTGGCTGACTTCTCCCTCAAGGACGGGCAGGGCAATGCTGTTTCGCTCAGTGATTTTGCGAATAGCAAAACGGTAGTAGTCGTATTCACGGACAACCAATGCCCGTATGCTAAGCTCTACGAAAATCGTTTGGTGACGCTTTCGAGCACCTATGCGGCCCGTGGTGTGCAGTTTATATTTATTAACCCAGGTGTAGGCGCGGGCGAAGGCAGCGATACCAGACAGGACCTGGCGGCCAAGAATTACAGCTTCCCATACCTGGCGGACGAAGGCCAGCGCATCAGCCAAAAGTTTGGCGCGACTAAAACGCCTGAGGTATTCGTGCTGCATAACACAGGCAGTGACTTTGTGCTGAAGTACAAAGGCGCGATTGATGATAGTCCGCAGGTAGAGAGCGGCGTGCGTAACAATTACCTCAAAACCGTGATTGACGAAGTACTGGCTAACAAAAACGTGAGCACCTCTGACAAGCGTGCGACCGGTTGTATGATCAAGCGCTATTAAGCAGACTGATTGCCGTTTATAATGCTCATTCTGACATTACACATATAAACTCAGGTATAACAGACCTCTTACTCAATATGCCTAAGTAAACAAAACAAAAGGGCCGATTCCGTTAAGAATCGGCCCTTTTGTTTTATGACTGTATGTATCCAAGGCACTGTGCCGGACCAAGCAATTGCTAAGCACTAAATCGTCGGGTCATCGTCTGTAATAGCTGTTAGCAGTTTAGTGACTTCAGTAGCCTTTTCCAGATCGTTGGTCTTCTCAAACGAGAATGCCAGGTTGCGCAACGCCCGCTTTACGATCTCGATGTTGGAGCAAGGCTCGTAAAAAATATCCACTGGGTTCAGGTTGAGCTGCACGATGTAGTTATCGATATCAGCTTTGGAAAGCATGAGGCCCTTGTTGTACACGTTGATATAAAACTGCACATCACCCAGTTTGTAAGTCAGGATGAAGAGGTTCGGCAGATTTACACCGTATACTGGCATCCCCAGTCGCTGCGCAATGGTCATGTAGATGACACAAAGCGTGAGCGGATTGCCTCGCCTCGTTTCCAGTGCCAGATGCATCATGGAGTTGGATGGGGAATGGAAATTCTTGGTATTGGCCGAGAACTTCTTTTCGCGGAACAGTGAGTTGTTCAGCGACTTCACCTGGTCATAAGGGTGCATATTCTCCTTCATGTTCGTCCAGGCGTCGAAGTACAGCTGGTCCAGCGCTTTTAACAGCGTTGCCAGCTCCACATCTGGATACAGGTAGGTATTCACCAGCCACATGCCCTCGACCAGGTCCAGTCCTCCATGCTCTTTCCAGTCCTTGAGGCGCTGCAAAAGGCCATCGAATTGCAAATTATGGATCAGATCCTCAATTCTCTTCTGCAGGTCCGAGTTCAGGGTTTCCTCCCATTCCTCTTCCAGAAAGGGAATAATGCTTTCGCCCAACGACACAATCTTCTGCTCTACATGCGACGCGACCTCATAATCTATATCATCCAACAGCGAGATCAGCGCCTTTATCTCCTTCTTTGTCACAGAAATACTTAAACTTAATCAGGTAATAAAATATTCATTATTGTACTCTAAACCGTAAGTTTCAGATGTCAAATCTGAAACTTTATTTGAGCATCAAGAAGATCATGTCTGGATTACGCCTACGTTATAAGGCTTCTCGATTGGCGCATGGTTGGCTGCTTCTATACCCATGGAGATGACTTTACGGGTCTCCAGCGGGTCGATAATACCATCTATCCATAGGCGGGCTGCGGCGTAGTACGGCGACAGTTCTTCGTTATACTTGGCCGTGATGCGCTCCAGTAACTCTTTCTCGGCCTCCGGCGTAATCTCCTCTCCTTTTGCTTTCAGGGCAGAAACCTGGATCTGCAGCAGGGTATTGGCCGCTGCCGCACCGCTCATTACCGCAAGCTGGGCCGATGGCCAGGCGTAGATCAGACGTGGGTCGTAAGCTTTGCCGCACATGGCGTAGTTGCCAGCTCCGTAGCTGTTGCCCAGGATGATCGTAAACTTAGGCACTACGGAATTGGCCATGGCATTTACCATTTTGGCACCGTCTTTAATAATGCCACCATGCTCAGCCTTGCTGCCTACCATAAAGCCTGACACGTCGTGCAGGAACACCAGCGGAATTTTCTTCTGGTTACAGTTCATGATAAAGCGGGCCGCCTTGTCTGCAGAGTCAGAGTAGATCACACCCCCCATCTGCATCTCTCCTTTTTTGCTCTTCACGATCTTGCGCTGATTGGCCACGATGCCTACCGCCCAACCATCGATCCGGCCCAGTCCGCAGATCAGGGACTGACCATACAGCTCTTTGTAAGGCTCAAATTCTGAGTTGTCTACCAAACGGTTGATGATGTCCATCATGTCGTAAGGCTTGGTACGGTCGGCTGGCAGCATGCCATAGATTTCTTTCTCATCCAGCTTCGGAGCAGCAGGCTCTACGCGACTGAAACCAGCTTTCGGGTTATCACCCATTTTATCGAAGATGGTGCGGATATGATCCAGCGCCTCTTTGTCGTCTTTACACTTATAGTCGGTTACACCCGAAATCTCGCAGTGCGTAGAAGCACCGCCCAGCGTTTCGTTGTCAATGGTCTCGCCGATAGCAGACTTTACCAGGTATGAGCCGCCCAGGAACACAGAGCCCGTACCCTCTACGATCAGGGCCTCGTCGCTCATGATCGGCAGGTAGGCCCCTCCGGCCACGCAGCTACCCATGATCGCAGCAATCTGCACAATACCCATTGAGCTCATCACGGCATTGTTGCGGAACATACGCCCAAAGTGTTCTTTGTCCGGGAAGATCTCGTCCTGCATCGGCAGGAATACACCGGCACTGTCCACCAGGTATACGATCGGCAGTTTGTTCTCAATGGAGATTTCCTGCGCCCGCAGGTTTTTCTTGGCCGTGATCGGGAACCAGGCACCAGCTTTCACGGTGGCGTCGTTGGCCACTACCACACACTGGCGGCCTTTGATGTAGCCTATACCTGTCACTACGCCGCCGCTCGGGCAGCCACCTACCTCCTGATACATGCCTTCGCCGGCAAAGGCGCCTACTTCCAGGAACTCCGTTCCTTCGTCGAGCAGGTAGTCGATGCGTTCGCGGGCTGTCATTTTACCTTTGGCATGCTCTTTTGCGATGCGCTTCTCGCCGCCGCCCAGGTGTACTTTCTTCAGTTTGCTTTTCAGCTGGAAACTCAGCTGCTTGAGAGAGTCTTCGTTCTTATTGAATTCGATATCCATGAAAGGGTTATTATAAATAAGGGGACTACTTACAATGAAAAATCCGCTTTAAGGGCGGATTTCACAAATATACAATTTTTATAAGATGCACTATTGCCTTTTTGTGGTATCGGCAGGCGCTACTTTAACCGTGTCAGGCGCAGGGCGACGAAACTCATCCGGGTTGGCGTCCTGCATTTCCTTCACCTCCTCCAGTGTGATCACACGGCCCGTGGCATCCACCTTATACCTGTCTTTGCGGCCAATGAGTGAGAACTGCACATAGCGCTTCGGGTATGCCTGTATATCACGCAGCAACAGGTTGAGGGCTTCTGTGGAGCGGTTCATGTTCTGATACAGCTCCTCGTCGTTCATCAGGCGGCCCAATGAGCCTTGGTTTGAATTGAGTTTGGCGATAGTTGTTTCCAGCTCGTTCACAGCTGAGTTGGCATCGCGCACCAGTTTCTTGATCTCCACCTGCTTGAGCGTATCCGTGATCTCAGTCATGTTTAACGCAAGCCGGTCGATGTTCTTTTGTGTCTGCTTCAGCGCTGAGGTAAGCTGACTCAGGTTGCCTGTGATCTGATTGATATTGCGCTGGTTTTCGCGTAAAATGTCGTTGATCATCTCCGTGGTCTTGTTGGAGTTGGCCAGGATCTGCTGAATGTTGCCCTTCGCTTCGCTGTCCAGCAGTCGGTTAACGCGGGCCAGTGTGGTATCTACTTTGTCGATCACCGGCACCGACTTAGAAGAGATCATGTCGGCGATGCTGGTTTCTTTGAAGGCGATCAGTTCTTCACCGCCATCAAACATCTTGGTGCTGTTGCGCAGGTGCAATGTAATGGCTTTGCTACCCAAAAGGTCAGAGTTGCCGAGGCTGGCAATGGTGGAGTCTCCGATCTGGAGATCCTTCCGCACCTCAATATCTACGCGTACCATGTTACCACGATCAGTGAGCAGCGTCATTTCCTTAACCTGCCCTACCTGTATGCCATTCAGAATAACAGGATTCGAGGCTGTCAGGCCATCTACATTGTCATACACCACATGGAAGGTGTTGGATTTAGAGAAAATCGAGGATCCTTTCAGGAAGTCATACCCGAAATACAGTATCAGAATTGCCACTATACCTAGCAGGGCAACTTTAATTTCTTTCGATAGTTTCACGTAGGTGAGTTTGCTTTTTGCATTAGTTCATGGCCTCCAGCTCTTGCTTGTATTCTTTGAAGGCTCGGTATATGCCTGATGCCATATACGTCTGACCTGTTTTATCGTTAAGGAATTTTTCTTCGGCGGGATTTGTGAGGAAACCTGCCTCAATAAGCACACTCGGCATATAAGACTTCCATAGCACCAGGAAGCCCGCCTGCTTCACGCCACGGCTTGTGCGACCAACCCGGTTTTTGAATTCATTTTCGATCTTTTGAGCAAAGCGCAGACTGTTGTCGATGTATGCGCTTTGGTGCAGGGCAAACATGATGTGGCTTTGTGGTGAGTTCGGGTCAAATCCACCGTATTTCTCCTTGTAGTCATCCTCCTGCAGGATTACGGCATTCTCGCGCTTGGCTACTGCCAGGTTGCCACTGGTGGTGTGAAGGCCCATCGTGTAGGTTTCGGTACCGAAAGCGGAAGGCGGCCCTGCATTCAGGTGAATGGAGATGAACAGGTCCGCGTTGTTTTTGTTTGCAATTCCGGCACGGTCGATCAACTCCACGAAGGTATCATCCTTGCGGGTGTAAACAACTTTAACGTCAGGCACGTTCTTCTCAATTAACGCTCCAACCTGCAGCGCTAACTTTAAGGCTACATCAGCCTCATGTGAAACTTTGCCGTTACAGCCTATGTCTTTGCCGCCATGACCCGCATCGATTACTACCGTGCGCAGCTTGTATGCCTTACGGTATTCGAGCTTGCTGGAAGAGAGTAGAAGTAAACTTAGGGCCAGAACTGAAATAGTAACAATATTTCTCACAACGCTCGTTAGTTAAAAGTTAAAAACAATAACTTTGTACAAAATAAATAAAACTTTAGGGAAGTCTGAAGAAGTTGCGCTACATTTTGATTTTTTTGCTGCTGGTGCAGCTCGCCGTACTTTCTGCCCAGCCTGTACTGGGTCAGCGGGTGCGCCGCCCCACCACGACAGCTACGCCAAAAGACACTGTCAACATCTCGCCGCCTCAGGATTCGCTTGTGGTTCCCGCACCACAGGGCGACATCGAGACGACAATCAATTATTCTGCCAGAGATTCCATCCTCTTTGAGGTAGACCGTAAGGTAGTGCACCTGTACGGGGATGCCAAAATTGACTATGGTACCATGGAACTGGCGGCTGCCTACATCCAGATCGACTACGACCTCAACACCCTGACCGCTACCACCCTGGTAGACTCTACAGGCCAGGAGACTGGTACTCCGGTATTTAGAGACGGGGCAGAGAGTTATGCAGCCAAGCGTATCGCCTACAACTACAAAACCAGACGAGGCCGGATCTCTGAAGTAGTAACGCAACAAGGCGAAGGGTATATACATTCCGAGGTGGTGAAAAAAAATGAGGCAAACGAGATTTTCGGTCTGCACAACAAGTATACTACCTGTAACCTGGAGCATCCGCACTTCTACATCAGCGCCGGCAAGATCAAGGCTATACCGAACGACAAGATCATGTCAGGTCCTTTTAACCTCGTGATCGCCGATATACCTACGCCGCTCGGCTTTTTGTTCGGCCTCTTCCCGACACCGCGCAATAAGCGCTCCTCTGGTGTGATCATGCCGACCTTCGGCGAATCACGTGCCCGTGGCTTTTACCTGAGCAATGGCGGTTATTACCTCGCCCTGAACGACTACATCGGCACCCGCATCACTGGCGATATCTACTCGCTCGGCGGGTACAAGGTGACGGTTGATAATACTTACATCAAGCGCTACTCCTACCGTGGCAATTTCAACATCAGTTACGACTACTTTAAAAATGACGAAGCTGATGTTGCGGATCCGAACCGTTCTACGAACAGCCTGAGTGGTCTTCCGCCCAGCCAGCGAACGGCGTTTGTTACCTGGTCGCACAGCCCGGTGCAGAAGCCAGGTCGCGGACGCTTTACGGCCAATGTGCGGGCCGGTAGCAGCCAGCACAACCGTGTGAACTACAACAACGCAAACAATTACCTGACTCCGACCTTTAACTCGACGATCACTTACCAGAAAAACATACAGAACACGCCTTTCAGCTACACTGCTACGCTGAGCCAGGGACAGAACAACGGTGGCTTTACGGCAGACGGCAGGCCGGCTCCTACCATCATGCGCTTCACGCTGCCTGACCTTAACTTTGCCATGACGCAGATGAGCTTGTATGAGCTCTTCTCGGACAATGTGCCCACCGGCAAGTGGTATGAAAACTTTACCTTTGGCTACAATGTGCGGGCCCGCAACGAGGTATCGAACCAGGTAGTAGCCCGTAGGCTAAACAATTTGCCTGTTGTTGATGGTACCGCCAGGGATACTTCTTTTGCGCTAAACTTCGACAACCTCGACCGCCTCTGGAAGAATGGCCGTAAAAGCGCCGATCACAACTTCACGATCGGTTTGGGTAACTATAAAATATTCCGCTTTTTCAACCTGACGCCAAACGTGAATTACCGTGAGTCATGGTTCGACAACAAATTGACCTATACCTATGACGACGAGCAGCAGGCGGTGCGCATTGATACGGCCAGCTTTGGCAGGGTATACGAGTATGGTGCCGGTGCTTCCCTCAACACGACGGTGTACGGTACCGTGCAGTTCCCTAAGAGTAAGCGGGTAGAGGCCATCCGCCATACCATGATTCCAAGTATCAGCTATGGCTACCGCCCTAACTTCGGCGACGAGAGCCGCTTCGGCTTCACCCAAACAACCCAGGTAGGTATAGACTCTCTGACGAACCAGCCCATTTTCCAGACCCTGCCACGCTTCAATGGCAACGTGCCTTCAGGGGGCTTGCAAAGCAGCCTGAGTATGCAGATCAACAACCGTGTGGAGATGAAAGTGCGCTCGCGCAGTGACTCCACAGAGGCTAAGTCTGAAAAGGTAAGCCTGATCGACAACCTGAACATAGGCGGTTCCTATAACCTGGCTGCCGACTCTATGAGGCTCTCCAATATAAATGTTAGCATGAACACGCGCCTGTTCCAGGTGTTCGATGTAAACTTTACGTCTACTTTCAGTCCCTACCAACTCAACCCGGCAGGTGACCGTGCTATTGATCGCTACATGCTGGAAGGACCTGGTTTTAAACTGGCCAGACTGACCAATGCGAACCTGAGTGTGCGTGCGAACTTCAACCCGGCAGCACGATCTACCAACGTGCCCCCTCCCACTAACCTGCCCGGTATGCTGAACCCGAACGATCAGTTCCTGCCAGATTATGTGGACTTCAACATTCCATGGACGCTGAACCTGGACTATACTATTTTCTATGCTCCGGCAACCGGTGCACAGACAGAGCCAAACCTGACACAGAACATCGGTATGCAAGGCACTCTGAACCTGACCGACAAGTGGAAATTCGGCTATATGGCGGGGTATGACTTTACGAATCAGAACATCTCTAACGCCAGCATCGACATATACCGCGACCTGCACTGCTGGGAGATGAGCATCGGCTGGCGACCATTTGGTCTGATGCGCGGCTACAATGTGACCATCAACGCCCGATCTGCCCTGCTGCGCGACCTGAAGCTCTCCCGGAACAGGTCTGGCTTCAACCGATAAACCCTGTGACAGCCACTTGCCAAATCGGGTGGCTGTTTTTGTTTTGATTTTTATAATTTTGGATCAAACTCAAACCAGCATCCTATGTCTGTTCATAAAAGCGACGTAAAAAAAGTAACCACGCACCAGCTGCAGAATATGAAAGAGCGCGGTGAGAAAATCTCCATGCTCACGGCTTACGACTATTCCATGGCCACCATCCTGGACGCTGCCGGCGTTGATGTGCTCCTCGTTGGTGACTCTGCCTCCAATGTAATGGCCGGGCATGAGACCACGCTCCCTATCACATTGGACCAGATGATCTACCATGCCTCTTCGGTGATACGTGGTGTGAACCGTGCTTTTGTGGTGGTGGACCTGCCCTTCGGCTCTTACCAGGGCAATTCTTCGGAGGCGCTACGCTCTACTATCCGCATTATGAAGGAGTCGGGTGCACACGGCATTAAGCTGGAAGGCGGTGCTGAGATAAAAGAATCAATCATCCGCATTCTGAGCGCTGGTGTGCCAGTTATGGGCCACCTGGGCCTGACGCCACAGTCCATCTACAAGTTCGGCACCTACACCGTGCGGGCTAAAGAAGAAGCAGAAGCCCAAAAGCTCATCGACGATGCGCTCCTACTACAGGAGTTAGGCTGCTTCTCAATTGTGCTGGAAAAAATTCCTTCGGAGCTGGCAAAACGTGTAGCGGAAAAGCTGCAGATTCCAATCATAGGTATAGGCGCCGGTCCGCATGTGGATGGACAGGTACTCGTGGTGCACGACATGCTGGGCATCAACAAGGAGTTTAAGCCACGTTTCCTGCGTCGCTACGCCGACCTGCACACTATCATGACCGACGCGGTGCAGAATTACGTGAAAGATGTGAAGAGCAAAGACTTCCCGAACGAGAAGGAAGCGTATTAGAGTTTAGGAATTAGAAAGTTTGGGAGTTTAAGAATAAGAGCGTTATACCTGGAGTAACATTGCTCAGGTATAAACTCCCTTACCATTCGCTTCAATTAATTACAATCACCGCTTGAGAAGGCCTCACTAAAGCTAAATTACTGCGGCATGCTTACGTCCCTTCTCTGATCTATACCTATGGCCTTAGATGTTCTTTTTGAGGATAACCATGTGCTGGTAGTAAACAAGCCGGCTGGCTTACTGGTGCATGGTGATGAAACAGGCGACGAATGCCTAGCCGACCTGGCGAAAGCCTACATCAAAGAGAAGTACAACAAGCCAGGCAATGTATACATCGGTGTGGTGCACCGGCTGGACCGACCAGTGAGTGGCGTGGTGCTGCTCGCCAAAACCTCCAAAGCTCTCACCCGCCTCAACGAACTCTTCCGGAGCAAAAAAACCGTAAAAACTTACTGGGCCGTCGTGCTCAACCGGCCTGCTATACCTGAGCAGACGCTCGTGCACTGGCTCATCAAGGACAGCAGCCGCAACGTGACCAAGGCTTATGCGGGTGAGAATAAAAGCGGCCTCCGCTCAGAACTGAGTTATCGCCTGATAGGACAGCATGACAAAAACTACCTGCTGGAGGTGAACCCCGTTACTGGTCGTCCTCACCAAATCCGGGTGCAGTTGGCCTCTATGAACTGCCCCATTGTCGGTGACCTCAGGTATGGCGCCAGTAAACCACTACCCGACAAGAGCATCGCGCTGCACGCCCGCAGCCTCCAATTTGAGCACCCTACACTTAAAACCATGATTAAAGTTACTGCCCCACCGCCGGCGACTCCTATCTGGAAACCGTTTGTCACTATTCATTAGTCATTAAACAAAACTGATATTTATCATCTTTCTGAACTTTTATACCGGTTTTTATTATTTCTATAGAATCACATCGTAATTTTGCGGAGGCTTGGTGACTGCATTGGTCTCCACTATACCTGAACCAGTTAATAATCACTTCAACATACTAATTGCTTAATGGCCATACTTATTTTCTTCGTACTGCACTGGTACCTTTCCTTATTCGTGCAAACGTTTTTCCTGCACCGCTACGCAGCGCACAAGATGTTCACCATGAACCCGTTCTGGGAAAAGGGCTTTTACCTGCTGACGTACATCGCACAGGGCTCTTCTTTCCTTTCGCCACGTGCTTATGCTATTTTGCATCGCATGCATCACGCCTTCTCTGATACAGAGCGTGATCCGCATTCGCCGCATTATTCCAACAATGCATTCGCGATGATGTGGAAGACCAAAAACATCTACAACGACGTACTCAACCACCGCGTGGAGCCGGAGCGCCGTTTTGACGGCGACTATCCGTTGTGGCCAGCATTGGAGAAACTAGGCGATAGCTATTTCTCGCGCATAGGCTGGGGGGTATTTTATGTGCTATTCTACATTGCCTTCGCTACACAGTGGTGGATGTTCCTGCTGTTGCCGATCCACTTCCTGATGGGCCCGGTACACGGTGCTATCGTAAACTGGAGCGGCCACAAGTACGGCTACCAGAACTTCGACAACAACGACAAGTCGCGCAACTCGCTTTTCTTCGACTTCCTAACAGGCGGTGAGTTGTTCCAGAACAACCACCACAAACTGCCTAACCGCGTAAACTTCGGCGTAAAGTGGTGGGAAGTGGATCCAACCTGGCCAGTGATCTGGACGCTGGACAAACTGAGCATCATTAAGTTGAAGCCAGTGAAAGTGAAAGCTGCTAGACCTCCAAGAGCTAAAGCCAACGCTTAATCATATAAGAAAGCCCTCCCCCAACGGAGGGCTTTTTTTGTCACTACAGGTATAGCCGGCACACTATTGTCAACTGATACGGATTATCCGCTTTCCACACAGGCATTCCTGACAGGTATAGCGTCTGCGCAGTTTAGCCCTAAAGGAGCAGGTTCAGCTATCGCTTTATACCTGAGGGTGGCTTCCAACAAATTCATTTCCCAAAAAATCTTGCATTAATCGGCACAAAATCACTACCTTTGCGGTTCTAAAAACTGGCGGACGGGTTCCGCCGACTTAACTATTTATATAAAAAATGGCTGTTAAAATCAGACTGGCCCGCAGAGGCCGCAAAAAAGCCGCTATCTACGATATCGTAGTAGCTGATGCTCGATCACCACGTGATGGTAAATTTATCGAGAAACTGGGTACTTACAACCCAAACACTAACCCTGCTTCTATCGATTTCAGCGAGGAGAAGGCGTTCCAGTGGTTGATGAACGGTGCTCAGCCAACTGACACTGTAAAGGCGATGCTTTCTTACAGAGGTATTCTGTACAAGAAGCACCTGCAGATCGGTGTTGTGAAAGGCGCTATCACGCAAGAAACAGCTGATGCTCGTTTCGAAGAGTGGAAGAAAGAGAAAGAAGCTAAGATCGAAAGCAAGCGTACTACACTTGGCTCTGAGAAAGAGGCGAAGCGTAAGGCTGCTCTTGATGCTGAAACGAAAGTGAAAGAAGCTCGTGCAGAGGCTATCCGTCAGCGTGAGGCTGATAAGGCTGCTGCTAACGCTCCTGCTGCTGAAGCTGAAGAAGCTCCTGAGGCACCTGCTGCTGAAGGCGAGTCTACTGAAGAACAAGCATAAATTACATCGGCCATGCATATTGATGACTGCTTCCTGTTAGGTCACATCGTCAAGACCCATGGCATCAAGGGACAAGTGGTTGCGTTTTTCGACGTAGACTACCCCGAAGATTATGATGATCTGGAATCAGTCTTTCTTGAACAACAAGGAAGGCTGATTCCTTTTTTTATTGACAAAATGGAGCCCGTGCAGAAAGGCCGTTTTATTATCACCTTTGAGGATATCAAGACGATCGAGCAAGCCGAGAAACTCCGCAATGTCAGCCTATACCTGCCGCTCGACGAGCTCCCGGAGCTGGAAGAAGGACAGTTCTACTTCCATGAAGTGATCGGCTACCAGGTGATAGACCAGAACCACGGCCCGCTTGGCACCGTGAAAGACTTTTACGACATGCCGCAGCAGCAGCTGATGGCCATGGAGTACAACGGGCAGGAAATGCTGGTACCTGTGCTGGACGAGGTGTTTGTACGCGCCGACCACGAAGCCAAGGTGCTGCACGTAAACCTGCCTGAAGGCCTGCTGGAAGTATACACCCAGCCCGGCACCCCTGACGACGCCGACGACCGCGACGAGTAGCCCCTATTATCATGCGATTTGACATTATCAGTTGCCAGCCCGACCTGTTGGACAGTCCTTTTAGCCATTCTATTGTTAAAAGAGCGCAGCAAAAAGGCCTGGTAGAAATTCACATACACGACCTTCGTAAGTATGCCATCAACAAGCATGGCCAGATAGACGACTACGCCTTTGGCGGCGGGGCAGGTATGGTGATGATGATCGAGCCCATTGACAAGATACTATCGGAGCTAAAAGCTGAGCGGGACTACGATGCCGTGATTTACATGACGCCTGACGGGCAGACACTAAACCAGCAGGTAGTGAACCAGTTCTCACTCATGCGCAACGTCATTATTCTGTGCGGGCACTACAAAGGCGTGGACGAGCGTGTGCGACAGCACTACGTGACCCACGAAATCAGCATAGGCGATTATGTGCTGTCTGGCGGCGAACTGGGAGCAGCGGTGCTGGCTGATGCCATTATCCGCATTATACCAGGTGTACTCAACGACGAGTCCTCTGCCCTCACTGATTCGTTTCAGGACGGACTGCTGGCACCACCAGTGTATACCCGCCCTGCAGATTACAAAGGCATGAAAGTACCTGATATCCTGCTTTCGGGCGATAACCCCAAGATAGAGCAGTGGCGCTTTGAACAGGCTATTGAGCGGACGAAACAACGTCGGCCAGACCTGCTCGACGAATAGTTTACAGGTATAGAAACGCACTCAAAACCGCTGTTTTAGCAGTTTTAAGGTATAAGTTTCAAAAACCTACATTTTTTTTCTGCAAAAATATTTATGTAAAAAATAATTACATATCTTTGCAGTCCGAATTTTGAAGAAGATATTTAGCTTTAACAACATAGCCATGAGCGAATTACTTAAATTTATCGAGCAGGAATCTACAGACAAGCGCGCCTCTTTCCCGACTTTCCAGTCTGGCGATACCATCAACATCCACGTGAAAATCCGTGAGGGTAACAAGGAGCGTATCCAGCAGTTCCAGGGCGTTGTTATTCAGCGCAAGAACGTAAACACAAACGGTGAGACTTTCACTGTAAGAAAAGTGTCTAACCAGATTGGTCTGGAGCGTATTTTCCCACTGCTTTCTCCATCTATTGAGAAAATCGAGCTTGTAAGAAAAGGCCGTGTTAGAAGAGCTAGACTATACTACCTGAGAGGCCTGCAGGGTAAAGCTGCACGTATCAAGGAAAGAAGATAATTGAAGAACCTGTTTTCATAAGTTTTCCATAGTTTTAGTAAAAAGGAGCCGTTCTAACTGATCGGCTCCTTTTTTTTATACCTGCTCTGCGGGTCGGGCTATACCTGCTCTGGCCAGGCTTGCTATATTTGCAGCTATACCTTCGCAACACTTTGTTGATCTTCACCCATGAAAACTCTACAGCGCTATACTTTCCTGCTGCTATCACTGGTTCTACTGGCTTCCTGCCAGACAGACTATGCCGCCCTGCCCACTTACAATGGCAAAAAACAGTTACAGGCCGTGATCGAGGTACCAGCCGGGAGCGCAACCAAATTCCACTACAACAGGCAAACAAAAGCATTTGAAGCAGAGCAGCAGGCTGGTCAGGACCGCGTCATCCCTTTCCTGCCCTACCCTGCCAACTTCGGCTTCATACCTTCTACAGAAACCAACGCACAGAAAAAGCCTTTGGAAGTAATCGTGCTGACAGGAAGCGTCGTTACAGGCACTGTGATGGAAGTGATACCTGTGGGTGTACTGCAATTAGAAACTGAAGGGGAGCTTGACCATAAGATCGTGGCGGTACCTGCCAGGCCGAGTGAGCGCACCATCAATGCCTCAGACTACACTAACTTTACGGCTGACTACCCGGCCGCTAAAGCGATTCTGCAGCAATGGTTTGTGCACCACAATCCAACTGCCAGGAGTAAGTTCGTAGGCTGGCGCAATGAGCAGTTTGCAGAGCAGGAGATACAGCGCTGGATGAAGCTCTAGCACCTTGATTTGTCTCCTGCATAATGCTTGGTCTATCGCAGGGCAGTTCATAAAACAGAAAAGCCTCCGGTTATGGAGGCTTTTCTGTTTTATGAGAGGTATAGAAACTATACCTTACTTGATATCTCGCAATTTAGCTCTGACCTCTTCTACAGCCCGCTCCATCGCCTGCACCTGCTGGCGGCTGGCTTCCTGCTGCTTCACGTTCAGCTCCACATTTTGCTCCAGCTGACGCAGTTCATCGGCATTGCGCACCAGCTCAGCCTCAAGCTCCTGCTTGCGCTTCTTGTTCTTTTCGATACTCAACTGCAGGTCATTGGCCTGTTTCACAACACGGTCCTGCTCCTTTTTGGTACTGCGGAGTACATTCTCAGCTTCGTTGATCTGCAGCAGCACATCCTCCTGGTACAGCTTTCTGCCAAAGTTCTCCATGAACTGCTCCGCTGCGGCGTATACCTCAGGCGTGGCTTCTTTGTCGAGATGGGTCGTGCCCATATCGAGCGACCACCAGACATAGCTGCCGCTGGCATGCGTACCTACTGTGGAAATCACGCGCACGGGCTGCTTGCTTATACTGATGAGTTTGCCCTCCTCTACCGTATAAACACCTTTCGAATGCTTCACTTTGCCTGCTTCCTGTGACAAGTGATCCTTCCAGATCTTCTCCACAAACTTAGGGTCCAGCTGCACGCTCAGCTGCTGGCCGCTGCGCTTGATGCCGCTTACCACCTGTTCGTTTTCCTCTACACGCATGACCTGCGCACTCGCCATACCTGATACCAGCAGCATGGCTGCTACCAACAATCCTTTTACTCGCATACTATACTTAGAAATAATGATTAGACAGGAACAATCGTATACCTACGAAAATAGCTAATCCATAGCATATTTCAGATATAAGTCGCAGGTTTAATTTAGCCGCTGTTCTGTTTGGGTTTGGGGGCCACGAAGCTTACCTTTGTAAGTTTACAACCCGGGCAGCCCTAATATGAATTTTTCACCTACGCGAACAATAACATAGGCCCGCCTGTTGGAACCGCAATGAAAATAACGATCTGCAGAAAAGAGCACTTTAATGCCGCACACCGCCTGCACAACCCGGCCTGGAGCGACGAGCAAAACGCCGAGGTCTTTGGGCTGTGCAACAACCCGAACTTCCACGGGCACAATTACGAGCTTATTGTCAAGCTGACAGGCTCTGTGAACGAGGATACCGGGTATGTGTACGACATGAAGAAGCTGAGTACGCTGGTAAAAGAAGAGGTGATCGATAAGTTTGATCATAAAAACCTCAACCTCGACACAGAAGAGTTCAGGCAGCTGAACCCGACAGCCGAGCACATTGCCATGGTGATCTGGAATCGATTGCGGGAAAAATTAAGCCAGGATTATGAACTGGCAGTAACGCTTTATGAAACTGAACGAAACTTTGTTGAATATAATGGATAACCAGGACCTGGGCCAAGAAGCGGAAGAGATGGATGATCACATGATGAGCTCTCTGGAAACACCGTTGCGCCCTGACGCATTTGACCTTTCTGACGCCGAGAAGATCGTGATCATTGAAAGGCACTTCCGCGAGATCATGCATACCATGGGCCTCGACCTCACGGACGATAGCCTGAAAGGAACGCCTTTGCGTGTTGCCAAAATGTATGTGCAGGAAATCTTCAGTGGTCTGCACCCGGAGAACAAGCCGGTTATCCGCCGATTTGAGAACAAGTACAAGTACAACCAGATGCTTGTGGAGCGCGATATCACCGTATATTCCTCCTGCGAACACCACTTTGTGCCGATCATCGGCAAGGCCCACGTGGCTTATATGCCCAACGAGCACGTGATCGGTCTTTCTAAACTCAACCGTATTGTGCAGTACTACGCCCGCCGTCCGCAGGTGCAGGAGCGCATGACCATGCAGATTGCCGACGAGCTGAAGCAGGCCCTGCAGACGGAGAATGTGGCCGTGCTGATCGAGGCGGATCACCTTTGTGTGATGAGCCGTGGCGTGAACGACGTGAGCAGCAGCACGATCACAGCTGAGTACTCCGGCTTGTTTGAGCAGGAGCAGTACCGTAGCGAATTCCTGAGCCACATCCGCAAAAAATAAAACTACAGCCTGGGCAAACCATAGCCCTGCCAGCTGGTTTTGATCGGTGAAAGCAACTTTCAGTTAGTCCTTACACGTATAGATATATTTCTATATAATTTATAACATCGATCAAAGCTTATGGCTGGGAAAATACTCATTTCAGGTGGTTCAGGACTGATCGGGACGCGTCTGTCGGAGATGCTGATCGATCAGGGCTATGAAGTGGCGCACCTGTCCCGAGATCCCGATAAATTCTCCCACTACAAGACCTTCCGCTGGGATATTCAAAATTCTTCTATTGACGAGAATGCCATCACGTACGCCGACTACATCATTCACCTGGCGGGTGCTGGTCTGGCCGAGGAGAAATGGACAAAAGAGCGCAAGCGTGAGATCCTGCGCAGCCGGGTAGATAGTACCCAGTTACTGCTCGACGGTCTTCGTCAACATGAGCATCACGTTAAAGGCTTTGTTTCGGCTTCTGCTATTGGTATTTATGGCAACTCAGGTGACCAGCTGATGTCAGAGGAAAGTAGCTATGGCGAAGACTTTATGGCCGAAGTGTGCAAAGCCTGGGAAGCAGCCGTGTGGCAAATCAAAGACCTAGGTATACGCACCGTCATCCTGCGCACAGGTATAGCGCTGAGCGACAAAGGGGGTGCCCTTCCGCAAATGGCCCGTCCTGTTAAGTTGATGGCAGGTGCTCCGCTTGGCAGCGGAAAGCAGTACATGTCCTGGATCCATATCGATGACCTGTGCCGCCTTTATATCCGGGCTATAGAAGACACGACCTTTGCTGGTGTATACAATGCTGTAGCTCCTCACCCTGTAACGAACCAGGAGTTTACAGAGGCTTTGGCAGAGGCTATGCACAAGCCTTTGGTATTGCCTAAAGTACCTTCTTTTGCCCTAAACCTGATGCTCGGCGAAATGAGCGATGTAGTACTGAGCGGTCAGCGTGTAAGTGCCAACAAGGTGCTACAGACCGGCTTCACCTTCGAGTATAACTACCTGGACGAGGCGCTGGAGTCATTCTATAAGAAGCATCAGAACTAAATCTGAAAACTAATTTACCTAAAAGCAGAAGTGCCCGCTGAGGATATCCTCAGCGGGCACTTCTGCTTTTACGAATCTACTACTGCAGGAATTCTGACAGATCCAGTATATCCAGATTAAGGTCCAGCTGCGTGGAGTCTGGCTCAGCTTTTGGCAGTACAGTGGTGCAGTTATACTTCTTGCTGATCTTGACGGTTGGTCCCGGGAAGCGCCCCATGGTATAGCCGAGGTCTTTGTCCTTGTAGATGCGCTCCATGAAGAGTCCATACACCGGCAGCGCCGTTTTGGAGCCTTCGCCCAGGTTGGAAGTTCGGAAGTGGATGCTACGGTCTTCGCCACCTACCCACACACCTGTTACCAGGTCTTTGGTTACACCCATAAACCAGCCGTCGGAGTGGTTGGAGGTTGTTCCGGTCTTGCCGCCTATCTCGTTGCCCTTCCAAAGGTCGTATTCCCACAAGGCTTGTGAAGTGCCGCCCGGCTCTTCTATACCGCCCTTCAGCATGTGCATCATCAGGAAGGCCGTTTCCTCGCTCAGCACCTTTTTCTGCTCCGGCACAAACTGCTCGATCACGTTGCCTTCACGATCCTCGATACGGGTGATGAAACGTGGTGCGGTATGGAAACCGTGATTCGGGAAAGTACTGTAGGCTCCCACCATATCGTAAACCGACACATCACTCGGCCCTAAGCCGATGGAAGGCACCTTGTCCAGCGGGCTGCTGATGCCCAGCTTGTGTGCGTAGTCTACCACCGTCTCCCAGCCTACCAGCTCCGTGAGCTGCGCTGTTACGGAGTTAACCGATTTACCCATGGCACGGCGCAACGTCATCGGAGCACCGGTATAGGTCCAGTCGGCGTTGGTAGGCGACCAGCTCTTCTTCTCCCCTTTCTCCACGTAATTGATGGTGATGCGCGTGTCTACGATCTTGTCGCAGGGTGAATAACCGTTGTCGATAGCGGCCACGTACACGAACGGCTTAAAGGTGGAGCCCGGCTGGCGTCGGGCCTGCTTCACATGGTCAAACTTAAAATATTTGTAGTTGATGCCACCCACCCAGGCCTTGATCTCACCTGAGAATGGATCCATGGTCATCATACCGCCGTGCAGGAAGCGCTTGTAGTAGCGCAACGAGTCTAACGGCGACATAGTCATTTTCTTCTCGCGGGCCGGATTATCCCAGGTAAACACCATCATCTCGCGTGGGGTGTTCAGCTCTTTATTGATCGCGGCCACATCATCTCCATGCTTCTTCTTAAGGCGGCGGTAGTAGTCGGTGCGCTTAATCGTCTCTTCAATGAAGTTCGGTATCTCACGGTTCTTCTCGTCCACCCACGGGTTCTTGCCCTGCCAGTGATTGTCGAAGCGGCGCTGCAAAGTACGCATCTGCTGCTCCATGGCTGCCTCGGCATGTGCCTGTATGCGTGAGTCGATGGTGGTGTATACTTTCAGACCGTCGCGGTAAAGGTCGTAGCCGTTCTGCTTGCACCACTCCTTCATAAAGTCAGCTACAGCGCCACGGAAGTAAGTAGCCGGTCCGTCGTAGTGGTTCTCCACCTTGTACTCCAGCTCCAGCGGCAGCTGGCTAAGCGAGTCGGCCTCAGCAGTTGTCAGGTAGTTATACTTGGCCATCTGCCCCAACACCGTGTTGCGGCGGCGGGTGGCATTCTCCGGATTAAAGCGTGGGCTGTAGTAGGTTGGTGCTTTGAGCAAACCTACCAGCACGGCGGCCTGTTCTGTTTTCAGACTGTCAGGTGAGGTGTTGAAGAAGGTTTTGGAAGCTACCTGAATACCGAAGGAGTTACTACCGAAGTCTACCGTGTTGAGGTACATAGCCAGGATCTCTTCCTTGGTATAGCGCTGTTCGAGTTTGATAGCGGTCAGCCACTCCTTTGTTTTGGAGATGACAATGTTAAGGCCAGGTATGTGGCCCAGTACGCCCTTCGAGTCGTCGGTTCTGGTTTTGTACAGGTTTTTGGCCAGCTGCTGCGTAATGGTACTGCCCCCACGGCTTTCGCCCCGCAGGTTGTCGTATACAGCTCCGAAAATGGCGGTAGGGTCTATACCTGCATGTTCATGAAAACGGACGTCCTCTGTGGCTATCAGGGCGTTGATGAGCGTAGGCGACATTTGCTTGTAGCCGACCGGACTGCGGTTCTCACGGAAATACTTTCCGATCAGTTGGCCGTCGGCAGTATAAAGCTCTGAGGCCTGGTCGCTGCGTGGGTTTTCCAGCCTGTCCAGACTCGGAGAAGAGCCGAAAAGGTAAAAGAAGTTGTACTCCACACTCACCAGATAGCCGATCACCACCATCAGCCCCAGCAGGAACAGCTTCCAGGTATAGCCGATCACACTGCCGTACACGGACCTCTTTTTCTTAACCGGTGGCTTTTCTCTTTCTTTTTCTTGCTCTTGCAGCATGTTATATCATCAGGGCAGACTGCCCGTATTTTTCCGGAACGCTTCTTTCTAATCTACTGCAAATATACCTTTTGTGTACAAATACTTTCCCAGAAACGCATAAAACTTAGTCAGTGATATACAGAAGCTGTTATAACTTTGACGGACCCTGCCTATCTTTGCGCATAGCATTACCTATACCTCCATGCAAGAGCAACTACAGGCAGCTTTCGACAAGATCAAGGGTTTGCCGCTGACCAAGACTACCCGCAATGAACTGGTGCAGTACTTCCACTTCGGCAAAACCAGCTACACCACCCCAAAAGGATTGATTCTGGACGTGGGTCTCTATACCCTGGCCGTAAACTGCCCTTGGACCTTTGAGTTGGCTGATGGCACTACGATCAAGCACAGTGAGGTATTCATGCGCAAGCGTGAGCCCGGCCTGCCCTCTCCCAAGTTCGACTGGAAAGTGCCAGGCGCCAACCTCCGCGACCAGCGTCTGCAGGGCCTGGTGATCAGTAGTCAGGCTTTGGCGATTGAGAGTGCTGAAATAAAAGACGCCTACGGTATAGCGCTGACTTTTGTGAATGGCGACCGCCTGATTTTAGCTCCTGATCTGGATAAACCACAGGAGGAATACTGGCAGCTGTTCAGCAACTCTGGTGACAATTTCAGCATTGGGGCTGGTGCCGCAGGAGTTGTGGTAAAGTAGATGAAAAACTATACCTTTATCTTCATGAAGAAACTGCTACAAACAACCGGAATGGCGCTGGCACTCAGCGTTTGCTGCACGCTGGCTACTCAGGCTCAATCAAAAGCAAAGCCTGCCGTAAAAAAAGCTCCGGCCGCTACAGCTCAGGAGACACCTAAAAAATCTGGCGAGATGGACATGAGCCAGATGAAGACCTACTACATGGCCCTGCTCAAAAAAGGCCCATACCAGCCAACCGACACGGCTGAGGTGAACAGCATCCAGCGCGGACACATGGCGCATATTCGTAAGATGGCTGCTGATGGTAAACTGGTGATGGCCGGCCCGTTCCTGGACAATGGCGAGCTGCGTGGTATTTTTATTTTTGATGTGGCTTCCCTGGAAGAGGCAAAGGCATTGACTGAAGCAGATCCTGCTGTAAAAGCCGGCAAGCTGATCATGGAGCTGCACCCCTGGATGAGCCAGCGTGGTACAACGCTTCCGTAGCAACTTTTAGAGACATCAGGCAGTATGCGAACAAAACAATCGCTGCTGCCCTTGAACTTCCGCCTGCACCTATTCGAGCTTGAAGACCAGCCCTGGTTTCCCCACATTTTCCGTCAGGGCATGCTCGACTTCCTCCGCTTCATGATCTCAAAGCTTGGCGCTTACGGCCCTGCCATACCTCTGCTGGAGGACCTGCTCCGTCGCAGTGGCCAAACGCACTTCACTGACCTTTGCTCGGGTGCCGGTGGTGGCATAGCAGGTATACGTGAAGCACTGAGCCAGCGCATGAACGTGCCTGTGCGTGTCACTTTATCTGACCGATACCCCAACCTAGGTGCTTACGAGTTCCTGCAGGACCAGTCCGGTGGGTTGATCGATTTCATTGCCTCTCCTGTTGATACTACGGATGTACCTCCTCAGATAAAAGGAGTACGCACCATCTTTTCATCTTTTCACCATTTCAGACCACAGCAGGCGGTCGCTATTTTGCAGAATGCGGCCGATCAACGGGCGCCGATCGGCATTTTTGAGGGAGGCGGCAAAACCTGGACCGAACTGATCATCTTTCTGCTTACCTTCCCGATCATTATCCTGCTGGTAACTCCTTTTATCCGTCCTTTTAAACTTAGCAGGCTACTGTTCACGTACCTTATACCAATCATCCCGTTAGGTATACTTTGGGATGGCTTGGTATCTCTTTTCAGACTGTACAACCCCCGGATGCTGGACGAGTTGCTGTCCCGCGTCGATACCCCGCCCGGCTATACCTGGCGCAGCGGCATAGTGGGGAGCGGACCGGGCAGACAAGTCATCTACCTGCTGGGCTGTCCTGAGAATTGATGAAACTATGAAACCACTCGCTATACCTGTTATCGGAAAATACAGCAGTGCTCTGACCCTGATGCGGATACCGTTTTCGGTATACCTGATGCCGGTGTACTGGTTTGCGCTCAGTGTGGTGGATGGCTATACCTTGTGGCGGGCAGCGGCCGTGTTCTTGATTCTGCACATATTGGTATACCCTGCCAGCAACGGCTACAACTCCTACCACGACCGCGACGAAAGCAGCATCGGTGGGCTCCGCAGACCTCCCAAAGTCACGCAGGAGCTGTTTCACTTGGTACTTTTATTCGATGTGCTAGCCTTGTTGCTCAGCTTTATGCTTTCGCCTCTGTTTGCCCTGATGGTCGGACTATACCTGCTGGTTTCCAAAGCTTACAGCGATCGGGATATTCGGCTAAAAAAATATCCTGTCATCAGCACGCTGGTCGTCACAGTGTTTCAGGGCGCCTTTACTTTTGTGATGGTACAGGTCGGGGCCGATCTCGACCTTGAGCTCATCTGGCAATCGCCTAATATCTGGTTTGCGTTGGTAAGCACGCTCTTTCTCTGTGGCTCATATCCTCTTACTCAAATTTATCAGCATCAGGAAGACAGTGAGCGAGGTGATAAAACACTGAGCTTGCTACTAGGTATACGGGGCACATTTGTGTTTGCAGGTATAGCCCTGGGCCTGGGAGCGGCCTTACTGGTCGGGCTATACCTGGCGCAGGGGCAACTGATCAGCATATTGGTCTTCCTGCTCTGCACCGCGCCCATCACTTTCTTTTTTCTGAGCTGGGTGCGGAAGTCGTGGCAGAATTCAAAAGAAGTTAACTTCGAGAATACGATGCGCATGAACAAGATCTCGTCGCTCTGCATCAGCTTTGCATTTTTCCTGATACTGCTACTGCGCTCCATGTATAGTGGCTAAGGTCCGTATCGGCCGGCTTCCTGTAACTACACAGTCTGATTTCGTATAACAGCAAAAACTGTCGCACCATGAAACTACTCTACGCTGTAATAGGAGGCATTGCCGCTACCGCCGCCATGACTGCCTTTCTGTACCTGCTCTCGTTTGTGACGCACCGTGTTATGAAGGTGATCCGGATACTGGGCACCATGCTTACCAACCGCACCCAACCCGACGGCTCTCTCTCGATGGCGACCAGCACCAAGGTATACGGCACCGTGGCGCATTACTTGGTCGGGATCATTTTTGCGCTGTTCTACATTGCGCTGTGGCACTCAGAGGTAGGTCTCATCAATGCCTCATGGGGTTTGCTTTTCGGGCTAGCCCATGGCCTGATGGCGATGTTCATCTGGTATCTGTTCTTCCTGGTGCACCCTCGTCCGCCGCTCATCTCCCTTCGCACTTACCTGATCACGCTTATCTTCGCACACATTGTATATGGCGTGGTGCTGACGTATACTGTCTATCTCTTGGCTACCCCTGATTATCCTTTTTGGAGTTGAGGGAGATTGAGTGATTGAGTTAATACATTTAGCTATTTAATGTAATCGCTCAATCAGCCCCAATAAAAGAAAACGCCCCTTTGCTTAGTAGCAAAGGGGCGTTTTCTTTTATTGGGGTAACCTTATCCGTTCATCGAGATCAGGAACTCTTCGTTGCTCTTAGTACCCTGCATTCTGTCTTTCAGGAATTCCATGGCTTCTACGGAATTCATGTCGGACATAAACTTGCGCAGAATCCAGATGCGGTTGAGTTCGTCGCGGTCCATAAGCAGGTCTTCGCGACGTGTACCCGAAGCCGGTACATCGATAGCAGGGTAGATTCTGCGGTTGGCCAGTTTGCGGTCCAGCTGCAGTTCCATGTTACCGGTACCTTTAAATTCTTCGAAGATCACCTCGTCCATCTTAGAACCTGTGTCGATCAGGGCAGTAGCGATGATGGTCAGGGATCCGCCGTTTTCTACGTTACGGGCAGCACCGAAGAAGCGCTTCGGCTTGTGCAGTGCGTTGGCATCCACACCACCCGACAGGATCTTTCCTGACGAAGGCACTACCGTGTTGTAGGCACGCGCCAGACGTGTAATGGAGTCGAGCAGGATTACTACGTCGTGGCCGCACTCTACCATACGCTTGGCCTTGTCCAGCACGATGCTCGAAACCTTCACGTGGCGCTCTGCAGTTTCGTCGAAAGTAGAGGCGATCACCTCTGCCTTCACGCTGCGTGCCATGTCGGTTACTTCTTCAGGGCGCTCGTCTATGAGCAGGATCATCAGGTATACTTCCGGGTGGTTTTCAGAAATGGCGTTGGCAATCTCTTTCAACAATACCGTTTTACCTGTCTTTGGCTGTGCCACGATCATACCACGCTGCCCTTTACCGATTGGGGCAAAAAGGTCAAGTATACGGGTAGAAAGCTGGCTTGGCCTGGTAGTAAGCTTCAGACGCTCTTCCGGGAAAAGCGGCGTCAGGTGCTGGAAAGGAATACGGTCACGGATTTCTTCCGTGGTACGTCCGTTCACAGAATCCACTTTCAACAGAGCAAAGTACTTCTCCCCTTCTTTCGGCGGACGGATCTGTCCTTTTACAGTATCACCGGTCTTAAGACCAAACAATTTGATCTGAGAAGGAGACACATAGATATCATCTGGGGAAGCCAGGTAGTTATAGTGCGTAGAGCGAAGGAAGCCGTAGCCATCCTGCATCAATTCCAGCACACCTTCATTTAGGATTATTCCGTCAAACTCACGGAAGTTGTTACTGTTTGCGGCCGCATGTTGCTGGCGACGAGGGAAATTGTCACCGCCACGGTTCTGTTCGGTGCGGCTATCGCTGCGATTGCCTACCTCAGGGCGCTGCTCACGCTGCTCTGCACGGTTATCGCTTCTTTCAGTGCGTTCAGGACGTTGTTCCGTTCTCTCAACACGTTCTGGTCTTTCTGTACGCTCCGGTCTCTCAGCACGTTCCGGACGTGCCTCTGTGCGCTCTGCTCGCGGCTCCTGACGCTGCTCACGCGGATTACCGGCATCATTGCGGTTATCGCGGCGGGTTGTTACGCGCTCACGCTGCGGACCATGGTCCTTGGTAGGTGCCGGCTGTTGCACTAAAGTCGGGCTTGTTTGTTCGCGGCGGGCTGCTTCGCGGGCAGGTCTTCGTTCGGTTGGCGCTGCGGGGGCAGGTGCCGGTTGCTCTTCGCTGGTAGTAATTGTGTTTTCAGTAGCTTCGGTTTCGCTTGCGGCGGCTGTGCTAGGGGAGGATTTTACTTTTTTCGGCAATTGTTCGGGAGGGGTAATGGCTTGCTGATCAAGGATTTTGTAAACCAGATCCTGTTTGCTGAGTTTCTTGAAATTCTTGACACCCAGGTCTTCTGCAATTTCCTTGAGTTCTGAAAGAAGCCTATCTTTCAATTCTTCAATTTTGTACATAAATGTGGTATGGTAGTTAAATTAACCTGCTTGGCACGCTTGGGCGAACGCAGCGAGAGCTTTACTTATAATTCGGAAAATGAATGAATGCGATAGAGTTTTGTGCGGCTCAGGAAAGGGCCTGCCATAAATTGCACTGCAATGTTATTGCAATGCTTATTAATTAACAAATATTAGCGGAGTTTTTGTTGAAAATGTTTCAGTTTTTCCTTAAAAGATTTCGTAAATGCCGCTTACAACCTAAAAAAGTATATTTTTGCAGCTATACAAAGACCCAAACTATGCTACAGCTAAACGTTTTAAGAGAGCAGACAGAGCTGGTGATAGCTGGACTGACCAAGAAAAACTACAAAAATGCCGCTCAGGAAGTGGAGGCCATTGTAGCTCTTGACCAGCAGCGCCGACAGGTGCAGAGCCAGCACGATGAGCTGCAGGCCCGTGCCAATGCAATCTCTAAAGAGATCGGTATACTGATGAAAAACGGCGACCGCGAAAAAGCCGAAGCCTCCAAAGCAGAAACATCCGAGTTAAAGCAGCAGACTAAATCGCTGGCTGAGCAGCTATCTGCCATCGAAGAGCAAATACAGCAAGCATTATACAAGTTACCAAACCTTCCGCATGCAAGTGTTCCTGAAGGTAGAACAGCCGAAGACAATGAAGTAGTTCTCCAACACGGTGAAATTCCGCAATTGCACGAAGGCGCGCAGCCACATTGGGAGTTGATCCAGCAGTACGACATCATCGATTTCGAGCTGGGCAACAAGATATCCGGCGCTGGTTTTCCAGTGTACAAAAAGCAAGGTGCCCGCCTGCAGCGTGCGCTCATCAACTTCTTCCTGGATGAGGCCATGAAAGCCGGTTACATGGAAGTACAACCGCCAATCCTGGTGAACGAAGCCTCTGGTTACGGTACTGGCCAGCTGCCCGACAAAGACGGCCAGATGTACCACGCCACAGAAGACAACCTATACCTGATCCCGACTGCCGAGGTGCCAATCACCAACATTTACCGTGACGTGATTGTGCCGGTGGAGCAACTACCGATCAAGAACGCAGGGCATACGCCATGCTTCAGAAGAGAGGCCGGATCGTGGGGTGCTGATGTGCGCGGATTGAACCGTCTGCACCAGTTCGACAAGGTAGAAATTGTACAGATTACGCTGCCTGAAAAATCCTACGAAGCGCTGGAGGAAATGAGCAGCTACATCCAGGGATTGCTGCAGAAGTTGGAGCTGCCATACCGTGTGCTGCGCCTGTGCGGCGGCGACATGGGCTTTACCTCTGCCCTCACCTACGACATGGAAGTGTATTCTACCGCTCAGAACCGCTGGCTGGAGGTAAGCTCCGCTTCTAACTTTGAGACTTACCAGTCTAACCGTTTGAAACTGCGCTATAAAACAGAGTCAGGCAAGACGCAGCTGCTGCACACGCTTAATGGTAGCGCCCTCGCCTTACCGCGTATCGTAGCTGCTATCCTGGAGAACAACCAGACGCCGGACGGTATCAACATGCCGAAGGTGCTGCACCCATACCTGGGATTTGAGAAAATCAGCTAATAGGCTACTGATTGAATAGCATACAAACAGAAAAGCCGCTGGGAATCCAGCGGCTTTTCTGTTATTCTCAAGCCCATACAAGCCTTCACAATACTGAAGATTAAATTAAGTTGGCACACCTGTAAAGCACCAATTCTTTCAGCTTAGTACATTAGCCTCCATACTGCTCCAGGTACTGCTGATAGTAGTTTTTTAACTTGTACTTCTTCAGCACATTAGCCCGCACCTGCTCTATCGCCTCCATTGTAACCGCCTTCTGATGGAGTAGCTTTTCCAGGGGCCGGACAGATTCCTCCTCTAGCCCTTCGTCCAAAGTAGCCTGTTCATACTCTTTTAGAAATTCAGGCGACAAGGATAGTTTATTTTTCTGTACCGTGATACAACCAACAGCAGTAAGTTTCTCCAATCCCTCCGTTATTTCTTCCAGTGAATAAACAGTGCCATCGACAGCGTCGCCCATCAGCAAAACGTCCTGTAGTGTAGCACCTCCCTCACCCCCTGTCGCCAGCAACAAAGCCTCCAGTAACTGCACGTCAGATGCCTGCCATGTTAAATTGTATTTCGGCATTTTCCTAAATTAATTAATCTGTTCGGCTAAAAAACTATATAATATTATATCTATTTTTAGTCTCGCAAATTTATCTCAAAATCACTTCGATTTCCTACTCCCTATTCAATGAACAGCAAAATTAGTTGCTTTACCTTCTCCATGCTTTTTGTGCTTCTTCTGGGCTGGTCTTCTTCCAGGGCTCAGTCACGAGGCTACATTGTGCAGGGTGATACTGTTTATACAGATGGGTATATACAGTTTGATCCGAGAAAGCCCTTCCAGGTTGGGTATCAAAAATCAAAAAAAAGCCTGCTTGAGACATACGCTGCCGGGGCTTTAACAGAATTTGGGTATAGTGACAGTACGAAGTTCGTCGCCCGGAAGGTGACCTACTTTGGAGAGATGCGCCATGTATTCCTGAAAACCATTACAGGAGGTGAGCTTAATTTATACGCGATACGTGGGGAGAACGGGAAACAGTATTACTTTGAGAAGAATGACCTCACCCAGCTTACAAAGGAGAACCTGCAGACTAACCTGAGCCAGCATGCCGCCAACTCAACTTTCTGGCAGCGGCAGCTACCACGTGTCAGGCTGTCTGAACAGTCCCTTCGTTACTATACCCGCAACATCAACAAAGGCCGAAATGCGAGAATGTCCATGTTCAGCTTTGGTGGTATAGCCAGTTTCAACCGCTCCACCATACAGATCAAAACTGAAGCCTTTCCTGAAAACGGATTTGGGGATTACAGCATGACATCAGAAAATGTAGAGGCAGGAGCATTTGTTGAGGCGCCCGTTTGGGACTTTAACAATCTGAGTATTATCAGTCAACTGAGCTATGGCAAAATGGACTTTGCAACAGCACTGATCAGTACTTCTCTGGACCAACACATGAAACTGACCCTTGACTTCCTAAGGTTATCCGTTATACCCCGCTATTACTTCAACGGCAACAAAGTCTCTTTCTATGCTGAGGGTGGAGCGGAACTATTGTATGCGGTAAAGCAGTCTAACAAACTCCTAGAGGCTAAGCACAAAAGCAATTCGACCAGTCTGCATGAATATGAGGATATATTCCGGTTGCAAAAAGCAAACTTTGGCGTAATGGCTGGCGTGGGATTACAGTACTTCTACCTCCCAAAAAACTATGTCAGTCTTGGGCTCAGCACCGGTCATGTATTCGCCGAGAACTATTCCATCAACAACCTTTCTACTACAATCCGATTCAACCTATGAGGCAGCTGAAATTATTGTCTTTTATTTTCCTGCTGGTGCTGCATGGTTGCGCCAAAGAAAAGGACTTTCCAGAGGCACAGCGTTATCCTATTTTGAGAACACTTGAGGTTACACCTGATAGTACCGGGGCATCCGTGAAGGGTGAAATCGTTAGCCTCGGTAGTGAACCAGTGACCGAGTATGGGTTTGAGTACACCGCTATAAACAATGACAAGAGTATTATAAAGAAGGTAGTAGGCATTTCTGCTGTCACCGGTGAGTTTGAGGCCAGGTTGACGCATGGTCTCGTGAAGGGGTATAATTACAGGATACAGGCCTATGCCAGGCATGGCCAGAACACCACGTATGGAACGGCCTTAGCATTCAAAAGCCTGAATACCGCTGCACCTGTTATCCATAGCTTCAGCCCAAAAGCAGCTGAAGACAATAGTACTGTTACTATCTATGGTCAAAACTTTAGCAACAACAGAAGCTTAGTAAAAGTGAGCATCGGGGAAATACAGGCATATGTCGTCTCAGCGCACCCCGACAGTATTACGATAATAACACCTAGAGTGACTTATTCGGGGACTTTCCCAATAACCGTGACTGCACATGGTGAGCAAACGACAGCTGAAGAGGAGTTTGAGATTATAGGCCCACAGATTACCCATATCTCGCCTGACAAGGGAATGCCCGGTGACGAGTTGAGTATTTATGGCAAAAACTTAAGCTACTCCGGTTGGGGACCATATGTGAATATTGGAGGGAAATCAGCAACCATAGTCTCAGTAACAGACACAGAGATCAAGGTGAAAGTACCAGTAATCACACCGGATCTGTATGACAAAGCACTGACTGTATCTGTCAACCGGGGAAACAAGACGGCAGCTTTACCTTATTCTTATACCTTAGTGTCAGGTTTCATGGCTGCTTCTGTCAAGCCCACTTCTGTTCCAGCCAACACAGCGCACATACCTTCCTTCATTTCGGGCGGACAAGCCTACTTCTTTTCCTACGATCGCATGATAAGTTACGAAGTGGAAACCGGTATCTGGCGAAATGAAGGCGCTTTTCCCGGACAGGCTCGCAATGGCTCTGCGCTGCATAAGGTTGGGGACAAGGTATACCTTATCGGGGGAAACTATCAGTATTATACCATTTTTATGTCGGTTTGGGAGTACGATATCAGCAGCAAAAGCTGGTTGCAAAAGAAAGGTCTGACCTTCGGCGTTTCCGACGCCAGCAGCTTTACACACGATGGCTATATCTACTTCTTCGGAGGCCGCAACACTAGCAGCAACACAACACTCTGGCGCTATGATCCGGCAACAGAAGAGGTAGAGGCGCTCAACCCTTTCCGGAACAACTACAACGGCTCCGGCTTTGTGATCAACGGGAAAGCCTACACAGTAGTGGGTAATGCCACCTGGCTATACAATGCACAGCAAGATAGTTGGTCGCAGGTAGCGGTTATGCCTGAGGAAAGTACCTTAAACGGTCCTTTCAGAGTTTTCACCCACCAGGGAACCGGCTTTGCAATCAGCGCGAAGGGCGACAGAGCCTTGCTGCGTTTTAGTGAGGAACAGAAAAAGTGGGAAAAAGTAGCCGTCTACCCTGGTTGCGTGAGTAGCGAGCAATACTCCGGCTTCTCCTACGGCGACAAGTTATATTTAGGGTCATTTGGTAGCTGCTCCGCCACTTTATATTACTACCAGAATAGGTAGATTATACCCCTGTGATTGATATTACTTCTATTTTAAACCATTAAGCATGAATTACAAAAACAAAATTACCAGCCTTTGCATCCTGTTAGTTGCGCTGCTGCTATCCCCTACCCTAAGCGAGGCCCAAAAAGTTAAATCAAAACCGGCCAAAGCAACTACTGCTCAGGCACAGCCTGTTACCTCCGCCAAATCACTGCTCTGGGAGATCAGCGGCAATGGATTGAAGCAGCCATCATACCTGTACGGTACATATCACCTGCTTAACTCAAGTTTCTTGAACACAGTGCCCGAAGTAATGGAGCGCTTTATGGAAAGCCGCGGTGTTGTGGTGGAAACAGAGGTGGATTCCGCTAAAATGATGCAGTTGGGAGCCAAAATGGTGATGCCGGACAACAAGCTCTCTAACCTGCTGAGCAAAGAGGATTACGCATTGGTGGACGAGGAAATAAAGACCCAGTTCGGGTTTGAGCTAAGCATGGCCGACCAAATGAAGCCGATGACACTGCTGCTGATGCTTTCCCTGAAAGACTACCAGCGTATGGAAGTTCTGAAAGAATACACCGGCCAGCCACTCGACATGTACTTTGCCAGCTACAACAGAAGAAGCAAAAAGAAAGTGAGCACGCTCGAAACCATGGAGCAGCAGTTTGACATTCTTTACAATCACCACCCACTGGATAAGCAGGCTGAGCAACTGGTGTCTTATGTGAAGAACAAGGAAACGGCTATGCAAATGTCTGACAAACTCGTGCAGCTATACTTTGACAAAGACCTGGCAGGTATGTGGGCGCTTTCGCATGAATACAACGAACTGACCGGCGGTGGCGACATGACCTACATAGCCGACGACCGCAACAAAGATTGGATGACCAAGCTCCCTGCTATCATGAAAGAGCAGTCTACTTTTATAGCAGTTGGTGCCATGCACCTGCCTGGTGAAAACGGCCTGCTGCAGTTGCTCCAAAGAGCCGGCTACACCGTAAAACCACTGCAGTAAACCAAACCTCCAGGTATAGCTATACCTGAAAACGGCATCGCCCGCACAAGTTTACACCTGTGCGGGCGATGCTGCGTTTGTACCTGTCCGGTTTATATTTTGCCTGGCTTATACCTTAAAAGGCTGTCGCTCGATGGCACTGAAATCGATATCGCGCATGCACTTGAAGTGGCCTTTGGGGCACTTGCTATACCCTATTTTGGAGCAGGGCCGGCAAGGCAGCCCGTTTACTTCCAGCACCTTATACCTAGTCCGGAAAGGATACATGCCAAACTCAGGTATGGTATTGCCCCACACACTGATGATGTCTTTTTGAAAAGCAGCCGCAATGTGCATCAGTCCCGTGTCGTGACTCACCACCTGCCTTGCCTGTCTGACGAGTGAAGCCGAACCAGCCAGGCTATACCTGCCACAGGCGTTGTAGATGGTTGTTGATTGTTGATTGCTTATTGTTGATTGATTAAAATGAGCAGCGATCTCCTCTCCTACGACTGCATCTTCTTTGCCACCTAGCAGGACGATTGGCTGTTTTAGCTCCGCACACAGCTCGATGATGCGCTCCGTGGGAAGTCGCTTGGTATAGTGCTGTGCCCCGATGGCAAAGGCCGTATACCCTAGCCGGAAAGCTTCCGGAAGCGTGTTAATGTCTACTTCGGAATCGGCAGGTATGAAGTAGTCCAGTCCTTTGCCGTCGTCCTGTATACCTAGCGGCGCAGCAGCGGCCAGGTAGCGGTCTACGATGTGCACGTCGGGCAGGCGGTTTACTTTCAGGTTCACTATCAGCCACTTCGCGTAGTTGAGTTTATCGAAGCTTTTGGATGGTTTGCCAAGTCTGGTTTTAATGATGCGCGTGCGCAGGTTGTTGTGCAGGTCCACCACAAAGTCGAAGTTCTCGGCCTGGAGTTGCTGCACCAGTTCGCCCAGGCTGCCGCTCAGCGTATGTACTTTGTCGATATAGGGATTAGGCTCCAGTATACCTCTAAAAGCCTGCTTGGTGCAGTAATGTACCTCTGCCCCCGGCACCTGCTGCTTAATGCAGCGCACCACCGGGGTTGTCAGCACAATGTCGCCGATAGAGGAAAAACGGAGAATGAGTATTTTCGGCATTCGCTACTTTATCTTCTCCTTCCGCGCCTTAAAATAAGCTCCCACTTCCTCCGCTGACTTCGCATTGAAGGTCATTTCTTTCGTCAGTCCGCCTTTGCGACCTACCAGCACACCGTAGCGCATATCGTCATAGCCGCTGGTGTGGTGGGCATCCGGGTTAATGCTCAGCATCACGCCCTTCTCCAGCGCATAAGCTACCCAACGCCAGTCGATGTCAAGGCGCCAGGGGTTGGAGTTAATTTCGATGATCACATTGTTGGCAGCACAGGCATCGATTACCATTTTGTGATTGATCGGGTAACCTTCGCGGCGCAGCAGCAGGCGACCGGTCGGGTGGCCGAGCATGGTAGTATAAGGATTTTCGATGGCGGTGATCAGGCGGGTTGTTGCCTTCTGCTCGTCCATGTTGAGGTTGCTGTGGATGCTGGCCACGATGAAATCAAAAGATTTCAGAATGTCTTCTTCGTAGTCCAGGGAACCGTCGCCCAGTATGTCCGACTCTATACCTTTGAATATCTTGAAAGGAGCCAGTTTTTGGTTTAGTTCGTCTATTTCCTTCTGCTGACGCAGCACATCGCCTTCGCGCAAGCCACCGGCGTAGGCAGCTGTCTTACTATGGTCAGAAATGCCGAGGTACTGGTAGCCCATGTCGCGGCAGTAGGTCGCCATTTGCTCCAGGGTATGGGCACCGTCGGAGTAGGTGCTGTGGTTGTGCAGGATGCCTTTCAGGTCACCCAGTTCCAGCAGCTTCGGCAGCTTGTTTTCCATAGCCAGCTGCAGCTCGTTGGTGCCTTCCCGCAGCTCCGGCACGATGTAGGCCATACCTGCCGAGGAGTAGATATCCTCTTCAGAACTGTGGCTGCTTTCGCGGGCAACAGTCAGCATATTTTTGTTAGCTGCAAATACTTGCGTCAGGTGCTCCTGGGAAGCAGAGCGTATGAAGCGTTCGTTCTGGAAGTTCGCCGGGCTGGCGAAGCGGATTTCGGTGGCCAGCCCACTTACGCTGTGCTTGCCGCGCCATACCATAGGGCCAGAGTTTAGCTCGTCCTGCTGCAGCTCGTCCAGTTTGTTCAGAGCAACTTCTGCTTCTGTCGGCTTATCAGTGCCGATAACGAGCTCTAGCTTTTCTATAATCTCCAGGCAACGGCGTACATCACCGACCAGCGCTACTTCAGCATCCGGCAAGGCTTGCTGCACCTGCTCCAGCAAAGCCTGGGCAGTTGGCTCGGCCTCTGCAAAAAGCAGTTTGCCCCGGTTCTGCTGTGTAAAGAGCAGCGCCTGTTTGATATTTTCCTGGGTCTTGGCGCCAAAGCCTTTGAGCTTGCTTACTTTGTCCTGCTCGCAGGCGTCGAGCAGTTCCTCCACGGTTTCCGCACCCAGCTCTTTCCAAAGGTTTCGGACCTTTTTCGGACCGATGCCCTTGATGCGCAGCATCTCTACCACACCCGGTGGTGTTACAGACAGCAACTGGTCCAGTTCGGTGAAAGAACCGGTTTCTTTTATCTCGATCACGCGGGCGGCAATGCTCTTGCCCACCCCTGTTATACCTTCCAGTTCGGCCTGACTTTTAGTTTCAAGCGGATCTTCTACCAGTTCCAGCGCAGCGGCACCGTTCACGTACGAGCGTACCTTAAACGGATTCTCATCGTGCAGCTCCATGAGCTCGGAAGCCAGCTTAAACAGCTTTATGATTTTCTTATTTTCCAAGGCAGTGTTGTGTATAAGTACAAAGATAGAAAAAGCCGCCATACCTTTGCCACCACTTCCCGGCGGCCTTTTATATAATGGGGCTTCTATATAAAGCAGGAAATCCCTATCTTAGCTATATATTTAGCTTTTTCTAAAAGAAGCATACAAACAAGAAATATGAAATACGCTTCGCTGTTATGCGTTTTGTGCCTCATGCTGCTGGCCAACACCTGCCGTAAAAAGGCAGAGGCCGAACTCCTGGGCCAAACCTGGCTACACTCTTATGAAGAGGATGAGGATGAGGTGCTTGTGTACCGCCCCAACACCTATGATTTTCCGCCCTCAAGAGGTCGTACCGGCTTTGCATTGGAGCCCGAAGGCGTGGCCAAACAGTATGTAATTGCCCCTGCTGATGGACTGGAAGAACATATCGGCATCTGGGAATACAAAGACAAGAATACCATCCTGGTACACATCCAAGGCAATGGCCACCCGGAGCAGCGCTATACCATGGAAGTGGTGTCGCTGAAGGACAGTGTGCTGAAAGTGAGAATAACACCTGATGTGCAGGACTAGCATTCTAAAGACGGAGCATCATGGAAAAGCCCATAGAGAAACTCTCCTTTAAAGCACGCCTGATCACCTATGCGGTGCTGCTACTCGTAGCGGCTGCGATGGCTTACTCGGATAATTTTGCAGGGTACTCAAAAGGTCTGGCAAATTTTTCCAGAGGCTTTGCAGGAGGGCTTTTATTAGCCGTCGTGTTAGGAGAAGCCGCTCTATACCTGCGAAGACGCAGCCATCGTAAAAACCAAGCTTAATTTTCAACAATGAGATATACCTTCGCCAACCTGTCCCGCAAAACAAGACTGATGATCATGCTGTCCCTGCTGATCGCTACATCTTTCATTGTCTACACTGATTACGTGCCGCGTATCTTTGCCAGTTTCACAGGAGGCTTTCTGATCGGACTACTCATTGGCGAAATGGCTATTTACCTGAGGCGAACCGGCCAGCCGGAATAATACGCCGTTTGAATTGAAAATTATTTTCGTTTACCTATACCTTACACATGCAATACTGGTTAGTAAAATCAGAACCTGAGGCCTATTCCTGGGCCAGATTTGTACAAGAAGGCCGTGCCTGCTGGGATGGCGTTCGTAATTACCAGGCCCGCAACAATCTGCAGCAAATGCAGCCCGGCGACCTGGTGCTGTTTTACCATAGTGTGTCTGAAAAAGCCATCGTGGGAATGGCCAAAGTGGACAAACCTGCTTACCCTGACCCTACCGCCGACGATCCGAAGTGGATGGCCGTGGACCTGGTGCCCGTGCGTGACTTCAAGGATCCCGTAACACTGGACCAGATCAAGAATGATTCGCGCCTTGAGAACATTGCCCTGTTGCGCCAGTCGCGCCTGTCGGTGATGCCGCTCAAAGCCGAGGAGTTTGACGTGCTGCTCGCCCTGGGCAACTGATCCGGGCGGCTTGCCGCACGCAGGCACAACGTTACTTTACAAAAAAGAGTACAAAGCATTTAACTGCCTTATACCTTCTGCCAGCCGGCAGCCCGAGATTGTAACATGCTATACCTGCGCCCTTTGCTGTTCTGCTTTGCTGTGCTGGCACCTACCCTGCTATGGGCCCAGGAGCCTAGCCAGCCTGTGCGCCTGGAGCTACCCTACGAGCTCGAAAACAGCCACGTAGAGGTGCTGGCCCTGCCAGACAGCAGCCTGCTTGTCTACAGCCGCAAATCCGACAACTGGGCAAAAGAACCTGATTTCACGCTGGAAAAATACGACGAGCAGCTGGAACGGGTATGGACAAGCAAGCTCGACCTGAAGCCTGAGTTTGAGTTTATACGCCACTATACCGAGGCTCCCTATACCTATCTCGTCTTTCAGGCAGCCAAACCTACACTCTATACCTTTGTGCGGCTCCACCTGGGCAGTGGCGCTCTGACCAAGAGCGAGGTCGTGCTCGAAAAGGCAGAGTATATCTATGAACTCAATGTACTGCGCGGCAATCATTTCCTGATCACCGGCAACAGCTACGACACAAAGCCAAGCCTGCTATTCCTGGACCCTGAGAAACCACAGCCCGTAATGCTGCCCGCACTCTACGGCGACGAGTCCTCTTTCTCAGACCTGCACACCGACCACGTGCACGGGCGTGTAGATGTGGTGCTGGCCGAAACCAACCGACGGATATCGCGCCTGCAGGTGAAAAGCTTTGACTCCGACGGCAAGCTGCAGCAGAACTACTTTATCCTGCAGCCTCAGGACAAGAGTTTGCTCAACGCTGAAATCACTCCCGGCGACACACTCTCCCGTATGCTCATCGGCACGTATGGGGTACGTGATCTTCGCTTTGTACAGGGCTTTTTCACGGCACCTGTCATCTCCAAAATCGTGGAAGGTGAGTTTTACTCGCTGCTGGATCTTCAGAACTTTTTTAAGTACATGAAGCCCCGTCGTGAAGAGCGCACCCGCAAACGTGAGTTTGCCCGCATTGCTGCCGGCAAGGAGCCAACACAGCGCTTCCGAATGCTTCTGCACGATTTGATCCAGACACCTAACGGATACGTACTGGCCGCTGAGGTTTACTTCCCACAGTACCGTAGCAGCAGTGGCTATTTTGATAGTCGGGTGAGGGGACTGGAGCGGGTTGCACAGGCTTACAAGCGCACGCACGCCATTGCCCTGGGCTTTGATCGGGATGGCGTCCTGCTGTGGGACAACACCTTCCCGCTCCGTGATGTACTAACCCCTGATCTGACCCATGCCGTGGAGGTTGCCGGGCTGCCGGATGGACGCGTCGTGATGGCCTACCCTAATCGCGGCAAGGTCATCTACCGCCAGATGGAGCAGAACAAGTTCACGGATAAGGAAACTTCTGTGGAGCTCCTGCCCTACGAAAAAGAAGAAAAAATCCTCACCACAGATATGCCGGGATTGATCCGCTGGTATGGCTCTCATTTTGCCGCCTTCGGTTTCCAGCGCATACGTGTGCCCAATGGCCCCAACCGCACAGTCTTCTACATCAACAAGATCAGTTTCTGACAATTTAGCCATTTAGCTATCTAACAATTTAACAATTCAACCGAACATCCTATATTTGCAACCAAGACCCCCAGGCCATGCAGAAAAGACTCATCGTTAACCACCAGTTGCTCGAGATTATGGTGATGCGCCTTTGCCACCAGCTCATCGAGAACCATGGTGACTTTTCTGATTCCGTGATCATCGGTTTACAGCCCCGCGGACGCCAGGTAGCGCAACGCATTCAAAGTACGCTGAAGGCTATACTTGGTACCACTGTTCCAACCGGCTACCTCGACACTACTTTCCACCGCGACGATTTCAGAAGAAGAGAAACGCCCCTGGCCGCCAACGCCACGCACATTGACTTCCTGATTGAAGGCAAAAAGGTGATCCTGGTAGATGACGTACTCTACACCGGTCGCTCCGTGAGAGCCGCCATGGATGCCATGATTTCATTCGGTCGCCCAGCCAATGTGGAGCTGCTGGTGCTGATCGATCGCCTTTACAGTCGCCACCTGCCCATTGAGCCAACTTATGTGGGCCGGCGCGTCAACTCCCTGCAATCGCAGCGGGTACTGGTAGAGTGGCAAGGGTCCGACACGCAAGAAGACAATATCTGGTTAGTGACCAAAAACGAAGAATAAAGCACCCATGCAAGAGCTCAGCGTCCGGCATCTACTCGGCATCAAAGACATCACAGCAGAAGACATTCAACTCATTTTCGAGACCGCTGACAATTTTAAAGATGTTTTGAACCGGCCTATCAAGAAAGTGCCCTCGCTGCGTGATATTACCATCGCCAACGTATTTTTCGAGAATTCTACCCGCACCCGTCTCTCTTTTGAGCTAGCCGAGAAAAGGCTTTCTGCCGATGTGATCAACTTCTCTTCCAGCAGTAGTTCTGTTAAGAAAGGTGAAACCCTGCTCGACACAGTGAACAACATCCTGGCCATGAAGGTGGACATGATCGTAATGCGTCACTCCAGCCCGGGTGCACCGCACTTCCTGAGCCGCCATATAGACGCAAACATCGTAAACGCTGGCGACGGCACCCACGAGCACCCTACACAGGCCCTACTCGATTCCTTTTCTATCCGTGAAAAGCTGGGTGATGTAGCAGGCAAAAAAGTGGTGATCATTGGAGACATATTGCACTCACGTGTGGCTCTCTCCAACATCTTTGCCCTGCAAAAGCTCGGTGCTGAAGTTATGGTTTGCGGCCCTGTAACACTGCTGCCCAAGTATATCAAAGAGCTTGGCGTAAAAGTGGAGTTTGATGTCCGCAAAGCCCTTGACTGGTGCGATGTAGCTAACGTATTGCGCATTCAGCTGGAGCGCCAGCAAATGAAGTACTTCCCATCCCTGCGCGAGTATACGCTTTACTATGGCATCGACAAGAAGATGCTCGACAGCCTCGACAAGCAGATCGTGCTCATGCATCCCGGCCCGATCAACCGCGGTGTAGAGCTAAGCTCCGATGCCGCCGATTCGCATCACTCCATCATCCTGAACCAGGTAGAAAACGGTGTTGCCATCCGTATGGCGGTACTATACCTACTGGCTTCCAGGAAGTAAGATAGCTCGCTTCATTTATAATCACAGTTCATGAAATAAAGTGGCATTGCTGTTATGAAAACAGTGCGGCTCTGCGTCCACAAAATGCTGTTTACCCTGGGATAAGGCATCAATAAAGAACCAATAAGTAGCCACCAAACACAAAAAGGCCCCGCAGATTGCTCTGCGGGGCCTTTTTCGTTTAACCTTAACGGCTAATTATGTTACTCCAGATTCAGTTGCATATCCGGCGTGTTCATCTCGAAACCGACACGTCGGTTCTGAGCACGGGCTGCTGCAGTTCTGGCTTTAGAAAGTCTTGTATTAACTTTCACGATTGGCTGAGTCTCACCATAACCTCTTGTTACCAAACGGTCTGGGTTCTGTACACCGCGCTGGATCAGGTAGTCCTTCACAGCTTGTGCTCTTTGCTCAGACAGTGCCTGGTTGTACTCTTCTGAACCAATGTGGTCAGCGTGACCTTTGATCAACAGTACGTGGTCAGGGTATTTCTCAAGTGCTACTACGATGCTGTCAAGCAGCTGACGGTAGCCGTCCTGTACGCGAGCCTGGTCAAACTCGAAGCGAACTTTCTCTTCGATCAGTTTCTTAGTACGCTCGTCCAGCTCAGGGCAACCTTTCGTTTCGGCAGTACCTGGAGAGTTAGGGCAAAGGTCTTCGTTATCCGGAACACCGTCACCGTCAGAGTCAACCGGGCAACCATCGGCACCTACCTGAACACCACGTGGAGTGTCTGGGCACTTGTCATCTTTATCCGGAACACCGTCACCGTCGCTGTCTGGGCAACCTTGTGTGGCAGCAGTACCTGGCTCATCTGGGCACTGGTCATCTTTGTCAGCTACACCATCACCGTCACGGTCAGGGCAACCACCCAGGTTAGCTACACCAGCTTCAGTAGGGCACTCATCCTGGTAATCCGGAACACCGTCGCCGTCCGTGTCGATAGGGCAACCATCTTTGTCAACTTGTACGCCAGTCGGAGTATCCGGGCACTTGTCTCTTCTGTCAGGCACACCGTCACCGTCAGTATCCTTAGCTTTGCCCAGGTTGATGCCAAGGCCGATGTTGTGCTGCAGGAATCGGTCGTTGATGTTCGACTCGATATTGTCGTAGCGGTCGTTGCTAGTGAAGTGAGCTCTTGTTTCCAGGAACAGGCTGATGTTTTCAGAGAATCTGAAACGAAGACCGGCGCCACCAAAGGCAGCTCCTGCAATGAAGTTGTCTTCATAGGCACCAGTTGGCGAAGTACCTTCTGGTCTTACGAAGTGAGCACCACCACCAACTGACAGGTATGGACCGATAAAGGCATCCTCTTTCAGGATGTTGCCATACATTTTCAGTCTAAGGCCGAGCATCGCCATACCGATTTTGGTATCCATGGTGGATCCGAATCTGCTGAATTCGGTATTACCGTAGCTCAGGTGCAAACCGGCATCAAAAGAAGGGCTCAGGTATTGGTTCAGCGATACGCCGCCTCCCCAGCCCATTTTGTCTTTCCACCAGTTGTTTCCTAAATCACCTTTATATTGGAGCGCACTTCCATAAATCTGGAGGTTTGTCCGTTGGTCAGCATTTTGCGCAAGTACCTCTGTATTGGCAGACAGCAGGAATACAAGTGCAAAAGCAGTTGTTAATAGTTTCGTTAGAGTTTTTCGCATAATTTTAAAAAGTATATTTTGATATGACAATACGTACATATTTTCAGGTAAGTTTTTTTATATTTCTATAAAAAAACAGACGGAACGTATATTTCGATACGTCAGGCGGGTAGTCGTTGCATTGATGTAGTTTATATCCATAAGCAAAAGCATTTTGTTAAAGTATAAAAAAATGGCCTTAGCAGCTTAAATTCTAAATCTACTCCGGTGCACTGTTTGCACTGCTTTTTCTGTCAGTTACAATTGCGCACCTCTATATTTTCAACCCTCTTTACGAGCTGTAGGTTGTATGCTCAACATTAATTAATGCAAAGCATCTGTTTTTTAACGTAAATACAATAAAAAAGGCTGCGAGTAGTTATATGTAAACCCTTACTACGTACGCTATTAGCGTTTTTGCATCAGCCTTTCAATGTCATCAGCCTCCAGCGGAATGTTTTTCATAAGGTCCACTGGCCCGCTACGGGTGATCAGGATATCATTCTCCAACCTTACCCCTATTCCTTCTTCTCTTATGTAGATCCCTGGTTCGCAGGTGAACACCATTCCTTCCTCGAAAGGCCGGTATTTGCTTCCCACATCATGCACGTCAAGTCCTAAATAATGGGAAGTGCCGTGCATGAAATATTTCTTGTATAGCGGATTAGACGGATCCTGGTTACGCACATCGCTCTCGTTAAGCAAACCAAGCCCGATCAGTTCATTCTCCATGACGGTACCCACAAAGGCATGGTACTGATCAAGTGAGTTGCCGGGCACCAGCATCTGTATAGCGGCTTTCATCACACGCAGCACGGCATCGTATACTTCACGTTGGCGCTTGCTGAACTTGCCATTCACAGGCACAGTGCGTGTCATGTCAGCAGCGTAGTTCGCGTACTCCGCACCAAAGTCCATCAGCAGAAGGTCGCCGTCTTTGCACTCGCGGCTGTTGTCGGTGTAATGCAGGATGCAGGCATTCTCGCCCGATGCGATGATCGGGCTGTAAGCCGGACCGCGTGAACGGTTGCGCAGGAATTCATGGTATATCTCCGCCTCCACTTCAAACTCCATCACCCCGGGCTTGATAAACTGCAGCAGTCTACGGAAGCCTAGTTCTGTGATATCGCATGATTTGCGGAGAAGGGCTACTTCTGTTTCAGATTTGATCGCACGCAGTTGGTGCATGATAGGCGCGCTGCGTTCGTAGCGGTGCAACGGGTATACCTGCTGGCACCACTTAACAAAGCGGGCGTCGCGCGTCTCCACCTCCACCACGGCACGCAGGTGCTCGTTGGTGTTCAGGTATACGTGCTCGGCTTCGGCCATCAGGCTGTTGAATACCTGTTTAAAATCCTTCAGCCACAGAACAGTGGCTATACCTGAGGTGTCGCGGGCCTGCTCTTTTGTAAGCTTATATCCCTCCCAAACCATGATGTGCTCGTTCGACTCGCGTACAAACAGCACTTCTTTCATGCGCTCGTCACGGGAGTCCGGAAAAAGCAAAAGGATGCTTTCCTCCTGGTCTACTCCCGAAAGATAGAAGAGGTCGCTGTTTTGGCGGAACGCCATGGTGCCATCCGCATTGGTCGGCATCACATCATTAGCATGAAAAACAGCAAGAGAAGAAGGCTTGAGCTGCCGCACAAAATTGCGTCTGTTATGGCAGAACAGCTCCTTGTCGATGGGCTGGTATTTCATAGTTTTGTAGGTATAGTAGCTTGGCACTGTGGTTCGTCAGGTTTATAGGCCCGACTGAACTTGCACTGCAAATGTAGCACTTTTATCGCAAGTCCAAACACCTTTATAGAAAAAACCTAATATAACAGGTGCTGTAGGTTCAGGCCCAATGCTTCGCCTATCGCATTGTAATCACTGTTCCAACACCCTTAAGCCGTGCATGATGCGAGCACTTCCAGCAACTGCCCGGTGCGGATATCTTTTGCACATTTAAAATGTCCTTCCGGACAGGATTTATACCCATGCAAACCACAGGGGCGACAGTAAAGTGGCTCCTCCCTCTCCACCACAGCTGAGAAGCTTGCCAGTGGCCCGAAGCCGAAGCTTGGCACCGTAGAGCAGAAGATGGCACAGGTAGGCGCATCCAGCGCAGAAGCCAGGTGCATCGGCCCGGAGTCGTTTACGTAGTTGAGCACAGCGTCGCGCATAAGGGCCGCTGACTGCAGCAGATTGAGCTGCCCACAGAGGTTTTCTACCTGCTGGTTTTTGGTCTTGCTTATGATCTCGTCGCAATGTGCTTTATCGGCTGGCGCCCCGAGCAGGTATACCTTATACCTGTCGCCTAGCTGATCGAGTAGCTCCACCCACTGCTCTGGCGGGTACTGCTTTGTAAACCACACCGAGGTTGGTGCCATGCAGATAAAGGGCTCTTGCTTCAATGGCTGCACCCTGGCAAAATCTTCAGGAGAAGGATATAGCCTGGGCTTGGCCGGCTGTTCGTCGGTAAGGCTGGCGATGAGCAGGTGGTTTCGCTCCACCTCGTGCGTACCGGAGTTCACGTCATGGGTATAGCGACGCGTAAAAAAGCGTGAGAAAGGATTTTTGTCGAAGCCAACAGTTTCCCGCGCACCGGAGAGGGCGGTGAGTATACCTGTGGCACCGAAGCGCTGCAGGTTTACCACCAGGTCGTAACGCTCCTGCCGGACCTGCTTCAGCAATTGGAGCAGGCTCTTATACTTGCCTTCCTGCTTGTTCCAGACCAGTACCTGCCGCAGCAGTGGATGCCCTTTCAGCAGCGATTCGTTGCCTTTGCGAAGCAGAAAATCGAGCTGCGCATCCGGGTAGTGGGCATGCATTTTTTCTACCAGGCCGGTTGCCAGCACCACATCGCCCAGAAAGGCAGTCTGTATGATCAGAATTTTTTTCATCAGGTATAAGCTGCTGCAAAGCTACGGCAATGCGGCTAGACTTGAAAGTCAGAATGCTGCAGGTATAGACGGGCACTTCCTTTCACGGAAAAGAACAAAAATATTTTTCTTCTTAGCCGCAGGAGCGTTAGTTTAGCAGTTCTTTTAGCCACGCTTACCCGTATGAAAGCACTGTTACATTCTGCTAAACTTCTCGCATTCACCCTCCTTTTCCTGACCACAGGCTGTGTGTCAACTTACATGCCCAATGTTCCTAATGTGCCCATGTTTACCGAGAAGGGTGAACTGAGTGCTGCTGGCCACATTACACCGAAGGGCAATATTACTTTCAACACGGCTTACGCTGTTACCGACAACATCGGGGTGATGCTGAACGGCTCTATGCTGAACCAGGAACGTAAGAAGCGGGACTTCCGTCACAACCTGGTCGAGGCAGGTGCCGGCTATTTTACTACTTTCGGGCCGAATCAGAATCGTGTACTGGAGGTATACGGCGGCTTTGGCGGTGGCAGCAGCGACCGCACCGAAAAGGAGGAAAAAGAAGGCGTGATGACCTATACCCGTCGCGAAGCCGGCTTCAGCAAATATTTCACGCAGGTTAACTTCACTTCCAAGAAGAAAAAATCACTAAGGATTCTGGGCAACGAATACCCTCTCAACTACGGCACTGCCCTGCGCGTGAGCTATGTCAACATGAACAAACACCTGCTCAACGGGGTGGAGCAGCCTAACGAGGACAACATTTTCCTGGAGCCCATTTTCTATACCCGCATGGTGCTCAGCCCTTCAGTACAATTGCAGTATACAAGTGGCAGCAACTTCGGATTGCGCAACCGCAAGGCGCTTACGGCAGGCTATTCCGTGTTTTCACTGGGCTTTGTGATCAACGTCGGTGGGCGCAACCTCGACCGCTAACATTCAAGAAGCAGGCGGCCTATTTTGGTAATTTTGCGTATCTTTGCAGGCTAATTGCGAACTGAATGCTTGATTATCATATTCATACATTGCCGAACGGTATTCGTATCGTTCACAAACAAGTACTACACACCAAAATTGCGCACAGCGGCTTTATCCTGGACATAGGTAGCCGCGACGAGCAACCTGAACAGCTGGGTCTGGCCCATTTTTGGGAGCACATGGCTTTTAAGGGAACCGCCAAGCGCAAGTCATTCCACATCCTGAACAGACTGGAGTCGGTAGGCGGCGAACTGAACGCCTACACGACCAAAGAAAAGCTCTGCTTCTACAGTTCTGTACTCGATAAACATTTCGAGAAGTCTTTCGAACTACTCACTGATATCACGTTCCACTCTGTTTTCCCCGAGAAGGAAATAGAAAAAGAACGCGGTGTGATACTCGAGGAGATGGCCATGTACCTGGACACTCCGGAAGAGGCCATCGTGGACGAGTTTGACAATGTGGTGTTCGACGGCCATCCGCTTGGCAACAACATACTGGGCACAAAAGAGAGCGTATCGGGCTTTAAGAAAGACGACTTCCAACGTTTTATCAAAGACAACCTGAGCACTGAGGCGCTCGTGTTTTGCTCCGTGAGCAACCTGCCGTTTGAGAAAGTGGTAAAACTGGCCGAGAAGTACCTGGCTGACATTCCGCACATCAGCAGGCCACGCCAACGCATTGTTTTCGAACAGTATATCCCTAAGACGGTAACATTCGAGAAACCGATCTCCCAGGCACACTGCGTGATCGGATCTCCGGCTTATGCCCTCAACGATGAGCGCCGTATACCTTTCTTTATGCTGGTGAACCTGTTGGGCGGTCCGGGCATGAACTCGCGCCTGAACCTGGCCGTACGCGAAAAGCACGGCCTGGTGTATACCATCGACGCCAACTACGCAACTTACATCGACACGGGTTTGCTGTCGATTTACTTCGGAACAGAGAAAAAGCAGCTGAAACGCACGACATCTCTCGTACTGAAAGAGCTGAAGAAGCTGCGCGAAAAACAGCTGGGTTCGCTGCAGCTGCACACCGCCAAAGAGCAACTGATGGGCCAGTTGGCTATGGCCGAAGAAAGCAACATGGGCCTGATGATGATGATGGGTAAAAGCATACTCGACCAGGGCCACATTGACACCCTGAACGAAATCTTTGACCAGATCAAGAACACGACAGCCCAGGACCTGATCGACATAGCCAACGATGTGCTGCAAGAAGAGAAGTTGAGCTTTTTGAATTATGTACCTGGTTGATTGCTGATTGTTAATTGTTGTTTTGATCTCGTTCAGCAATTCAGCAATTTAACTTTCAACAACTATCAAGGTTGCCACTGAAGAGGTGTTGAAAGAGACATAAAGAACCTTTCTATGCATTAACAATTAACAATTAACAATCAGCAATTAAAATGGAATTCCTAGACGAAGAGCTACAGCAATACGCAGAGGAGCATACCTCACCGGAGTCGGAGCTGCTGCACAAGATAAACCGCCAGACACACCTGAACGTGATGAAGCCGCGCATGTTGTCGGGTCACCTGCAGGGGCGCTTATTGTCCATGTTCTCCCACATGATCCGCCCGAATCAGATTCTGGAAGTGGGCACCTATACCGGCTACTCTGCTCTCTGCCTGGCCGAGGGTTTGCAGGAAGACGGCACGCTGCACACCATCGACATCAACGAGGAGCTTGAAGACGTGGTCCGTGGCTACATCAAAGAGGCAGGCTTGAGCGAAAGCGTGAAATACTACATCGGCAATGCGCTGGAGATCATCCCGACCATTGACGCTACCTTTGATCTGGTGTTTATCGATGCCGACAAGTATAACTATGCCACTTATTATGACCTGGTGATTGACCGGGTACGCGCAGGTGGCTACATCATAGCCGACAACGTGCTCTGGAGCGGCAAGGTGCTGGAGAAATACCGTAAAAAGCTTGATGAAGATACGGCCGCCCTGCTCGACTTTAACAAAAAAGTGCAGGATGATCCGCGGGTAGAGAACATGCTGCTGCCCGTGCGGGACGGGCTGATGATCGCCCGCAGAAAATAACAGAGAAGGTGGTAGCGATACCACCTTTTTTATTTACCCCGGGCATAGCCCTCGCATTTCAGGTATAGCGCAACAGGTATAAATAGCCTCCGCCTGCTTTTGGGCTGCATCCCTCTGTCAGCTTCCGCCTGCACAGGCTCCCAACTTATCCACAGCGAAAAATTTCTCCTAAATTACTTCGTTCTAAGCTTTAGAATGAGCGACAAATTGCGTTAATTTTGCAAGCGTATCTCTATATAGAGAACATACTATACCTTAATGAGTTATCAACATCTGTTTCAACATATACTGTAGCCTTTTTGTGGATAGCTTCGCTTATTTTACTCCTTTACCTTTATGAAGAGACCATTACCAATATTACTGCTCCTGCTTCTGCCACTGTTTGCTATGGCACAAACTGTCACCGTGCCTCACAACCTTTATTTCGGTGACATTCACCTGCGCATCTCGCCCAAAGCACAGGAGGAGATCCAGAAAAAAGTTGATGCCCTGCACCGCAGCCCAAAGTACTTCCAGATGAAGGTGGAGCTGGCTGATGCCTACTTCCCACTGATCGAGCGTACTTTCCAGGAAGAAGGCGTTCCGGATGATTTCAAATACCTCGCCCTGCAGGAAAGCGGCTTGCGCGGCGATGCCGTTTCTACATCCAATGCAGTAGGTTACTGGCAGTTCAAGAAAGAAGCTGCTTTGGACTTTAATCTGCGCATGGACCACATCGTGGATGAGCGTCGGCATATTGTAGAGGCCAGCCGTGGTGCTGCACGTTATTTCAAGCGCAGCAACAACTACTACAACAACTGGTTCAACACGCTGCTCTCCTACTACCATGGTTACTCTGGCGCCAAAGCTTATACCAAAGAGTCGGATAAGGGGAGCAAGAAAATGGACATAACCGAAAAATCAGACCCATACCTGCTGACTTTCCTGGCACACAAGGTAGCCTATGACAGCTTTATCGGAAAGAGCGCTCCGCCAGTGGTTTCATTGCGTGAACTGCGTGCCACTCCCGGACAGAGTCTGGCCGACATTGCACTGGCGCATGAAACTGATCCCTCTGAGCTGGAGAAGTATAACAAGTGGCTATTGGGCGGCACTATACCTGCCGACAAAGACTATTATGTGATGCTCCCTGTTCGCCATACGACCGAGCCAGGTATAGTGGCGTCAACTGAGCCGGTTCGCACAGCACCTGCCCGCCAGACGGCTGCCGCACCGGCAGCAGGCAGCATTATCAAGCGCAACAACCTGAAAGCCATCATAGCCGGCAAAGGCGACACCAAAGACAAGTTGGCTTTGAAGGCCGGTATTACAACCCGCAAGCTACTGCGCTTTAACGACATGCGTGACTTCGACAAGTTCGAGGAAGGCGAAGCTTACTACATTGAGGCCAAACGATTGAATGCAGACAAAGAGTACCATGTCGTACAGCACGGGGAAACCATGCAGGAAATCGCCCAGCTCTACGGCATCCGCATGGATTACCTGCAGTTTAAAAATCGTATGAAGCGCGCTGAGGTGCCGGTACCGGGCCGTGTGCTCTGGCTGCAGAAGCGCCGTCCGGCCAAAGTAGCCATTGAAGTGCGTGAGTTGAAGTCTGTACCTGCCACTAGCAATCCGGTGATGGCTGCAGCTGAAAATACTCCTCAAACCACCACCGCTTCTGCCAGACAAACAAAAGCAGAACCTGCATCAAAAGAACCCGCTGGAAAGCAAGATGATTTCCTGACCCGCTTCAAAAGAAGCTGGAACAAACTGAAAGGCCAGGCAACGGAGCCTGAGCAACAGGAAACACAAACGGCTGCTGCAACAAAAGAGGCAGAAGAAACTACAACTGCTGCTATACCTGCTAAGGAAGCAAATCAAGGTATAGCCAAGGAAGAAGCGACTGTAGAAGTGGCAACTACCACCAAGCCTGAGTCGGTGCCTGTGCCTGTTATGAAGGCGCCTGAGCAGGAGGTAAAAGCTGCGGAACCTAAACCTGAGAAGGCGACAACACCTGCTGCTGAAAAGCCAAAAACTGCCGCGCTTTACCCTGGCAAGAAGGCCCAGGAAAGTGAGGAACAGAAAACAGTAGTTCAAGAAGCACAGTCGGAAGAGACAGAAGAGGAAAATGCGGAATGGGCAGCGGGTCTGAGCGAAGATGTGTTTGTTGGCTTCTCTGGAAATGAGGAGATAGAAACAGAAGAGGAAGCAGTAAAAACGGTTGAAGCTGCCAACACAGCACGTGAAACTCAAAAACCTACGCCTGCTAAAGCTGAGCCGGTTAAAACAGCAGCTGCCAAGCCGGAGCCAGTTAAAAATACACAGGCCAGTACAACAGTGAAAGAAAAGGCGACTCCAGCAAACAAGCCTACCCGCCATGTCGTGAAGCAAGGTGAGTCCTTGTGGGCCATATCAAGGCTGTACGCTGTGACTGTAACCGATATCACGACCTGGAACAACCTGGGTGACGCTCCAATCAAGATCGGTCAGGAACTCATCATCGCAGAGCCCCTCACAGTACCTGAGGAATCTGCCTCTAATGCTGCGGCGAAGGCAGAAGCGCCAACTGCTGAAGAAAAAACTGAGATCCATACGGTAGCATCCGGTGAGTCGCTTTACGTGCTTTCCCGCAAGTATAATGTGACGGTAAACGAGCTGAAGGCATGGAACAACCTTTCCAGCTCAGCGCTCTCTATCGGGCAGCAATTGCGCGTTACAGCTCCAGCCGACGCAGCAGGGTCGAATGAAGACCTGGTAGAGTCTCCCGCGGAAACTTTTTCAGGTGCCAGCACCCAACACACGGTGGTATCCGGCGAGAGCCTTTACCAGATTTCCCGCAAGTATGGCGTCACCATCAAGGACATCATGGAGTGGAACGGCAAATCAGACTTCAACGTGAAGCCAGACGACAAGCTGACCATCAAAAAGAAGTAGCATTCTAAAAAGTATCAAACCACAAGAGCCAGCTGTTGCAGCTGGCTCTTGTGGTTATAAGGTATAGCTATGCCTAGCGCTTTCCCGGAGGGGCCGTCAGCTTGGAAGCTGCACGAAGTCCTGAGGCAATTTCCGGTACGATGCCTAGGCGCTCGTAGATGGGCTGCACCATCAAGCGCAGGCGCTTCAGGTTCCAGGCGAAGGGGATGACACTCACAGCACACAGCAAACCGCAGCCCAGCAAGGTATAGGCCACCCCTACCTGCTCTGCCACAGCCCCGGCCAGCATACTTCCCAATGGGGCCATTCCCATAAAGGCCGTGGCGTAAAGGCTCATCACACGCCCCCGTTTGTCATCATCCACCAGTGTTTGCAGCAGGGTGTTGCAGGAGGCCATGGTCACGATCATACCAAAACCTGTAAACAGCATCAGCACCAGCGATAGCCAGAGTATCGTAGAGAAAGAAAAAGCCATCAGTGCCGTACCGAACAAGGACATGGTGAACACGATCACCTTGCCCAGCCCGATGACAGACTTGCGTTGCGCCAGGAACAGCGCACCTGACAAAGCTCCTAAACCGGATGCGCCCATCAGGTACCCCAGCGTGTTGGCACCACCCTGTAATATATCCCGGGCAAACACCGGCAGCATCACACTGAAAGGCATCCCGAACAGGCTGATCAAACCCACAATCAGGATAAGCGTGCGGATGGGTGGAAATCCGAAAGCGTAGGAAAAGCCGTTTCGCAGCGAGTTCCATACATTGTCCTGTCGCACTTCTTTTACAAAAGGCTCCAGTCGCAATGATAGCAACGACGCCAGCACGGCAATGTAACTTACCGCATTGATCAGGATACAAACCCCCTCTCCCACCCAAGCAATCAGCAAACCTGCGATCGACGGGCCAACCAGACGAGCCATGTTGAACATAGAAGAATTGAGGGCGATGGCGTTGCTGATGTCTTCACGTTTCCCCACCAACTGCACCACAAAAGCCTGCCGGGTAGCCACATCAAAGGCATTGATCGTACCGAGCACGACCATCAGCGTCAGCACGTGCCATACCTGCACCGTACCAGTGAGCACGAGTATAGCCAGAGTACCCGCCTGCAGCATCGACAGAAACTGGGTGACCAGCAATACATGGTGGCGGTTGAATTTGTCAGCCAGCACACCGGCAAAAGGCCCAAGCAAAAAAGACGGAATCTGGTTCGCAAAAGTCACAGCTCCTAAGAGGAACACGGAGTCGGTGAGGCGGTATACCAGCCAACTGATGGCAATCTGCTGCATCCAAGTACCGATCAGGGAGATGCCCTGCCCCATAAAGAACAGCCGGTAATTGCGTGATCGCAATGCCCGGAACATCCCTCCTAGCTTTCCTGAATCTACCGCTTCCGCCATACCTTTTTACGCATTTACCTGTTTGTGCATTAAACTAACTTACGGCTAGCCCCGTCTCCAAAGTTTAACTTATTCTGATAATGACTGATTAAGCAATCATATAAATTTGTCACTCCCTTCAGCTATTTATTAATAAGCCACTGTAAACCCAATGCCGTCAGCAGGTTTTATTTATATTTTGTAACTTTAAGCTTCATCAAATCACCCGAGTACATGAATGACCTTTTAGAGAGAGTCTATTTCCACAATACTGTCCAAGATTACCTGATTGCCTTTGCCATCATCCTGCTGGGCTCGCTGCTCATCACCATTTTCAGACGCTCCGTTCTGATCCGCATCCGAAAGTGGACCGAGAACACCAATAATCACTTCGACGACTATGCGGTGCAGAGTTTTGCCCGCTTTGGCGTTCCGATCGTGCACTTTATTGTCATATACCTTGGCATCACCTCCCTTAACCTGACCCCGAGAATTGCCGGTATTTTCCAGATTGCCATTACAGTAGCCATTACGTTCATGGTCATCCGGTTTATCACGACCACGCTGGTGATGTTGGTCCGATCCTACTTCAAGAGAAAGCACCATGACCGCAGCAACGCGAACGAGATCGGCGCCATCAGCCTGATCATCAACATGGTGATCTGGTTTATCGGCATTGGCTTCCTGTTTGATAACATGGGCTATGACCTGACGGCCATTATTGCCGGTCTGGGTATAGGCGGTATCGCGGTGGCATTAGCAGCGCAGAACATCCTGGGTGACCTCTTCAACTACTTCGTCATCTTTCTGGACCGTCCCTTTGAAGTGGGTGATTTTGTTGCGCTCGGCGATAAGAGCGGCACCATTGAGCATATCGGCGTAAAGACCACACGCATCAAAAGTCTGACCGGGGAACAGCTGATCATCGCCAACTCCGACCTGACCAGCTCCCGCATCCACAATTACAAGCGCATGGAACGTCGCCGCATCCAGTTCGGTATTGGCGTAACCTACGAAACACCTGCCGATAAGGTGGAGGCTATACCTGAGATCATTAAAGAGATCATCACGTCGCAGGAACTGGCTGAGTTTGACCGGGCGCACTTTTCCTCCTACGGCGACTCCTCCCTCGATTTTGTGATCGTGTACCACGTGCTTTCTTCCGATTTCAATAAGTACATGGATACGCAACAGGCCATCAACATGCAGCTGTTCCGGGAATTTGAGAAGCGCGGCATTGAATTCGCTTACCCTACACAGAAACTGTATGTCGTGAACGAGAAACAAATGGCGGAAAACGAAGCGCAGCGGATGTTCTAAGCTAACATTTTGACATCCAGACAAAGTCAAAATAAAGGAGTGCGGCGGGACTATTTCCGCCGCACTTTTGTTTTAGCCACAGGCTGTTTTTGGTTTGGGCAGCCGACCAATTTTCCGTAATTTTAACATCCCGAAAATGCCCGCTTGTATATAGTGAAGTATACATGCGTGTCATTGTTAATTCATCATTCGTCATTACTAATTCTCTATAGTCTTGCCTGTTTTTTCGCATTTACACACCCATACCCAGTACTCCCTGCTCGACGGTCAGGCCAGCATCAGCGCCCTCATGAAAAAGGCGCAGGCCGATGGCATGCCCGCCGTTGCCATGACCGACCACGGTAACATGTTCGCCGCCTTCAACTTCGTCAACGAGGCCAACAAGTATAACGTGAAGCCGATCGTGGGCTGCGAGTTTTACCTTGTAAATGACCGTCACCTGAAAACCTTTACAAAGGAACAGAAAGACGTGCGTCACCACCAGCTGCTGCTCGCTAAAGACCAGGAGGGTTACCAGAACCTGGCCAAGCTCTGCTCGCTTTCCTACATTGAGGGGGTATACAGCAAGTGGCCGCGCATTGATAAGGAACTGCTGCTCAAGTATAGCAAAGGACTGATCGCGACCAGCTGCTGCATTGGCGCTGAGGTACCGCAGGCTATTTTGTGGAAAAGTGAGGAAGAGGCCGAGGAGATTTTCAAGTGGTGGCTGGATGTGTTCGGTGAGGATTACTACATCGAGATCCAGCGCCACGGCCTGATGAACATCGACGGCACGGGCAAGAGCCAGGAGGACATCAACCAGGTGCTGCTGAAGTGGGCGAAGAAGTATAACTGCAAAGTAATCTGCACCAACGACTCCCACTACGTGGATCAGGAGGACTGGAACGCGCACGACATTTTGCTTTGCGTGAACACGGGTGAAGACCAAAGCACGCCTGTAGGTGACTTTGCCACCAAATACTACCGCTTCCTGAGCGACGATCAGAAGGTGATCTACGACACCGTGGAAAACGTGCGCAGCAAGTATAGCAACCACATGAACGTGCGTCAGATGCTGCAGCGCATTGACGAGGCTGGTCCGAAAACCCGTTTTGGTTTCCCGAACGACCAGTTCTACTTCAAGACGCAGGCCGAAATGAACCAGCTGTTCAGCGATGTGCCAGAGGCTGTAGACAATACGAACGAGATCGTGGACAAGATCACGCCGCCGAAACTAAAGCGCGATATCCTGTTGCCGAACTTTCCGATACCACCGCAGCACGCCGACGCCGACGATTTCCTGCGCCACCTCACTTACGAGGGTGCTGCCAAGCGCTATTCTGAGATAACGCCGGAAGTAACCGAGCGCCTCGACTTTGAGCTGCACGTGATCAAGACCATGGGCTTTGCCGGTTACTTTTTGATCGTGCAGGACTTCATCAACCGCGGCCGCGACATGGGTGTATTTGTTGGTCCGGGTCGTGGTTCTGCCGCTGGTTCGGCGGTAGCCTACTGTATTGGTATCACCAACATCGACCCGATCAAGTACAACCTCCTTTTCGAGCGATTCCTGAACCCGGAGCGTGTGTCCATGCCCGATATTGATATCGACTTCGACGACGTGAACCGCCAGCGCGTGATCGACTACGTGGTGGACAAGTACGGCAAGACGCAGGTAGCCCAGATCATCACCTTCGGTACGATGGCCGCCAAATCGTCAATCAAAGACGTGGCCCGTTCTACCTCTTTGCCACTAGCTGAGGCCAACGAACTGGCCAAAATGGTACCTGAGACGCCGGGCACCACGCTGGCCAAGGCCTTTATGGAGAACCTCGAGCTGGCTGCCATACGTGAAGGCGACGACGCACGCGCTGCCGTACTGAAGCTAGCTGAAAAACTGGAGGGCTCGGTACGCAACACAGGTATACACGCGGCCGGTGTGATCATCGCCCCGGACGACATTACCAATTACATACCGGTCTCTACCTCCAAAGATTCTGACCTGCTCGTGACGCAGTTCGACGGTAAGGTGATCGAGAGTGCGGGTATGCTGAAGATGGACTTCTTGGGCCTGAAAACCCTGACCATCATCAAAGACGCCATGGAGCTGATCAAGAAGAACCATGGCGTGGAGATCGACATCGACAACATTCCGATTGACGACGAGAAGACCTACGAGCTCTACCAGCGCGGCGACACGATCGGTACGTTCCAGTTCGAGTCGGAAGGTATGCGCATGTACCTCAAGGACTTGCAGCCGACCAATATTGAAGATTTGATCGCCATGAACGCCCTTTACCGTCCGGGCCCAATGCAGTTCATCCCGAACTTCATTAACCGAAAGCACGGCAAAGAGGAAGTAGAATACCCGCACGAACTGCTCGAGCCGATCCTGAATTACTCGTACGGGATCATGGTATACCAGGAGCAAATCATGCAGACGGCCCAGATTCTGGCCGGTTACTCACTGGGTGGCGCCGACTTGCTGCGCCGCGCGATGGGTAAGAAGGACATGAAGAAGATGGCCGAGGAGCGTGAGAAGTTCATCAAAGGAGCTGCCGAGATTAACAACATACCTGCGAAAAAGGCTTCGGAGGTGTTCGACGTGATGGAGAAGTTCGCCCAGTACGGCTTCAACCGCTCTCACTCCGCCGCTTACTCCGTAGTGGCTTACCAGACCGGCTACCTTAAGGCCCACTACCCTGCCGAGTACATGGCGGCGGTGCTCACCAACAACATGAACGACATCAAAAAGGTGACGTTCTTTATTGAGGAGGCCCGCAAACAAGGGGTGGCCGTGTTGGGTCCGGACGTGAACGAGTCCTTGCTCAAGTTCAACGTGAACGAACAGGGGCAGATCCGTTTCGGTCTGGCCGCTATCAAAGGCACCGGCGAAGCCGCCGTAGACGCTATCATCTCGGAAAGAGAGAAGAACGGTCCTTATCAGGACATCTTCGACTTCGCGAAGCGCGTGAACCTGCGTGCCGTGAACAAGAAGACCTTTGAAAGTATGGCCCTGGCTGGTGCATTCGACTCGTGGGGGCTCTACCACCGTGCGCAGCTGATGGAAGTACCGGAAGGTGAGAACATCAGCTTGCTGGAGAAGGCGGTGAGGTATGGTAACAATTACCAGGCAGAGCAACAGGCGGCGCAACAGTCGCTGTTCGGGGGAAGCGCCGCTGTGGCCTCTCCACTACCGAAGATCCCAGAGGTACAGGTATGGACACAGGCCGAAATGCTGCGTCGCGAGAAGGAGGTAGTGGGTTTCTACATTTCGGGCCATCCGCTCGACCAGTTCAAAATGGAGATCGACTCCTATTGCACTTCCGCTTTGGCCGACATCGCCAACCACAAAAATAAGGATATCAATGTAGCGGGTATGGTATCTGAAGTGGTAATCAGGACGGCGAAGAACGGTAATCCCTTTGCGCTGTTCTCCATCGAAGACTACGACACTACGCTGCAAATGGCACTGTTCGGAGAAGACTACGTGAAGTTCTCTCCATACCTGAAGACGGGGCTGTACCTGTTCATCCGGGGCAAGGTGCAGCTGCGTTACCGCACCGAGGACCAGTGGGAGCTTAAGCCAACCAACATCCAGCTTCTGGGCGACGTGATGGACAAGATGGCGCAAGGTGTGCAGTTGAACGTGAATCTGCAGCTCCTTACGCCGAACATAGCCGAAGCCCTGGAAGAAGCCATCGCGACCAGTCCGGGCCAGAAGCGACTGGAAATCACGCTACACGTGCCGGACGAAAAACTGGTGCTGCCGACTTACTCGCGCAAGTACCGCATTGACCCGAAGGTATTCCTAGGTCAGGTAAAGGACTTGGGACTGGGGGAGTGTAAACTGCTGTAATGGATTTGAGAACTTGGAGACAAGGGAGATTCAGAGTTAAGTAGACCTGTGTCTTCAGGTATAGAAAGGTATGCTGCGCAAGTGGCATACCTTTCTGCTTTAAAAGGCATAGCCGAGCGACATACCCAACCGAAGGTCATAAGGTGAGGGTTTGTGGTACTCTATCTCTTCCTTCGTATAATTTGATTTGCTGATCAGCTTTTGGTGAAAATGACAACCTATTCCCCAGAACAGATCAATAGTAAAACCTTTAGGCTTCACTTGCTGGTATCCCATTATTGCTCCAGCGCCATACCCTGCCCATTGCTCGTACTCCCGGTCGGGTTCGCTGAAAAGCCAAAAACCATTTCCTCCTTCTCTTTCATTGTGTATGCGCAAGCGGTACTTCAGGTATGGCCCTGCATAAAACCCATTGAGAGATTTGCCCTTCGAATAGAATTTAAAATCGGATGTGATCGCATACGTCGAAGAAAAATCGTCTTTCATCAAAGTGAGTCGCCTCGGATAAGCGGTAGCTGTTAATGCCCCTGCAAAATGTGGGGTGATATGCCGCTCATAAGACACATTGAATGACCCAATAAACAGAGGTATTATATTAAGCTTAAATGCATTGGGCCTTTGTAGTTTACTATCTTCTCCCTCGATATCTTGCGCGCAGACTCCCCGGGTTATAAGTAGGAACAGAAACAAAGCTAAAGTGCACCTAGTCTTCATCGAGTCATCGGGTTGTAAGCTTTATAAAATCAAAATACCTATAATTCAATAATTGTCATTATAACTTATATTAACTAAAGATAATATATTGAGTTGTTGCAAAGTCCTTTTTATGCTTCATTTTTCTCGCTGTCTTGCGCATGCAACTTTTATCAGCAACATTTGTTTATACAAATAAATATACCCTCGCCTTGCAAATCCGTATGTATAAATTCTAAATTTGCAGGGGGAATAACCCGATAACAGGACAGCTTGTCAGACAAACACAGTTTGGGCTCAAATTTGAGAAGCTAGTAAATGTTACTATATTTAAAACACAGAATTTAACCAACAAAACGTTAAAGTTATGGCTAACAAAGCATTAGAAATCACTGACGCTAATTTTGATGAGATCATCAATTCAGATAAACCAGTATTGGTAGACTTTTGGGCAGAGTGGTGCGGTCCGTGCCGCATGGTAGGCCCGATCGTAGAAGAGCTGGCTGGCGAGTACGAAGGCAAAGCCGTGATCGGTAAGGTAGACGTAGACGCCAACCCACAGACATCTGCCAAGTTTGGCATCCGCAGCATCCCGACACTGCTCGTTTTCAAGAACGGACAAGTGGTGGACAAGCAGGTGGGCGCTGTGCCAAAGAACGTTCTGGCTCAGAAGCTAGACGCTCAGATGGCCTAATCATCCATCTAATTATAAAAAGGCAGAAGCCTCTTCCATTCAGGAGAGGCTTCTGCCTTTTTTATGCTGCGTATATGCTTCAGGAATCTTTCTTGATAATAGTAATGTCACCACTGCGTTCCAGGCAGGCGTATTCAATTTCGTCTCTGCTTGTCACTCCCCCCTGTCGCATGGCCTCCTCCAGATCATTTTCCGTCAGGTTATTTTCTTTCAGTTTATCTCCCAGCACCTCCCCATGCTTAACGAGCATTACAGGCCGGCCTTTGATGAAGTTACCTAAAGGCCCGGAAGTACTAAAGGCGAGAAAAGCCAGAAACCGGTGTAGCAGCACTAAAACCAGTGCCGCACAAAGTGTGGGAAAGAATGGTGAATTACCTGTGATGGCACGGCTCAGAACAGAGCCATAGATGATGCCCAACACGATGTCAAAGGCTGTATGCTTACCAAAGATACGTTTGCTGCCAATCCGCATGATGACCAGAGCGGCAATGAAAACGACCACCGCCCGTATGGACATTTGCCACCAGGTTAGTCTGTCTTCTCCTGTTCCGAGAATAATTTCGAAAAAATTCTCCATACTCTCCCAACGGCAGAAGCAGCGGGATTGTTATTAGCCGCCTATTGGCACTCACAGAGCTTTTTGTCGAGCTGGCAGAGCATGGCATAATGCTGCTCCACCTCCTTCATCAGGTTCGTCAGTTGCTTGTTGTAGGCTTGCACCTGCTGCAGACGTGGGTTCTCGGGTTCGTTCTTGGCAAGGGTCTCCAGTTCTTTGATAGTAGCTGCAAAGGCACTGCTTTTCTCACCCAACTTGGTATAGTACTGGTCCATGCCATTGTCGGAACTGGCCACCGCCACTGCCTGCAGGTTATTGTCGAAGCACAGCTGCCAGCGCAGGTGGCGCAGGACCTGCTGTTCGGCCGCACTCTGTAGCTTGCCCATCTCTTTGGTTTCCTCTTTCAACCTGAAGCTTTCGTAGCGTTTGTTGTAGTCGCTCACCGCATCACGCACCTTTTCACGGCAGCTCAGACAGTTGCTCGTATTGGCCTTGTCTTGCAGGGCATTGCGTATCGACAGGGTCTCGTCAGAGGCTTGGGCATCGGCCAGTTTCTTCACCTCTTTCTCAAACACTTCACGGTACTGCATGTCCTCCAGCCTCTTGGTCAGGCGCACGATGGCCTCCCCCTCAACTGAAGCCGATAGGTAATCGGCACGCGGCAACTCCACCGAAGACAGCCTGGCCAGCGCAGCTTCCCGTTTGGCCGGTGTATCCCAAGCCTTTGGATTGTTCTCCAGCTCCTGAAGTGTATTCACCAGCAGCTTCGCGTTCTTTAAGTTATGATCAGCATCCAGGTATAGATCCGCATTGGCCATTATAGACTCATACTCCGAGCGGAAGATGTTCTTATATGTACTGTTCTTGTCAAATTCCTTCTCACGCGCCTCAAATGCAGTCTTCATGCGCTTGTACTCCTGCATAATACCAAACAGGTTCTTGGCATTGATTTCCGGAGAGTTATTACGGTAGTTGAGGCGGTAGGCGTTCAGGTTCTGCTTCATCTCGGCAAAGATGCGCAGGTACTCTACATACAGTTTCTCCTGACGGTACGTTTCATCGTTCATCAGCTTGGTGTCGTAGGCCGTCTGGATCTTCTGCTTGCGCTTCTCGATCAGGTCCATGGTCACTTCATCTCCTGTCAGTACATCCACTTTGTAGAGCGACTTGTAATTGGCGACAACGATGTACGGATATTCCTTATAGCCAATAGCATCCTCTAACTGCTTCCGATCCAACTTGTTAGAATTTTTACTCAGATAGTCGGCGAGCTTGGCAGGCTTTAGCGTTACAGTCTTCACACTGCCCGGTACCAGCACGTATACCTTCACGGAATGAAGTCGTGTGTCGAAATCCTGCCCTTCATATAGGCGGATAGTAGAGCTGAACTTGTACTCCTTCTTTTTGGCACGGGAACCCAGCAGGTTACCAAATTCGCCCACCAGCGACATAACCGCTACTGACGGGTTGGTCAGATTAGACAAGCTCACCAGCTGACTGGCCACCAGATTAAATACCTGGTCTCCATCCTGATTGGTAACCGCTTTGGCATTAATGGCTGCGTCGATACTGTTCTGGGCAGAGGTGAGCGGCATCTTGTCGATGATGCGCACCACTTCCAAATGATCGCTCACTTGCGTATGGTAGTCGTTTTTATCTGTATTGATATGAAAGTTGAAGAGCGGATACACGATCTGGTCGTTACCGAAGAGCTTCAGGTTCTTGAGCTGTGCCGTAATGAAGAGATACTCCAGTTCGTAGGCATAGTTTTTCTTGCTTTTTTTCTTCACCCCCGACTCTAACTCATTGAGCACACGGTTGAATTGCCCACCATTATAGAGGTAAATGTCAGTAGAGAGGTACTGCCACTCGTCCGAAAATTCAAATTTATCGTTGTAACTATAACCCAGTCTGGTTTCGATGTTCTGCTGGGCGAAGGCCTGGTGGCTAAGTACCAGCGCCATCACAAAGAGTGAGAAAATTTTCTTCATAAAATACGTAAAGCCGTTACAGGGGCGAATTCAGGTATAGCTTTTGCTTCTGAACCTAACGTTAAGACTTGAGATTAAGTGCCTTATCGGATTGCAAAAATACATATCCGGTCAGTTTTTTTTTAAAATAAAGGAGTACAAAAACCATGCTCAGAATACTATTAATGGCAGTTGCCATCACCTTATCCCAAAGTGCACTGCAGCCGGCTGCTGCGCAAGATGCTTATGAACGCAATGGGACTTACGAAACCATGTCAGAGGATCAAAAAGTGCAGAAGCTGCTTGCGTATATCCGCAACCTCGAAGGTGCCACTTTTATACGCGACAACAGTGAATTTTCACCTGAAAAGGCTGCCGGGCATTTGTCTTCAAAATGGAAGAAGCATGCTTCAAGAGTAAAAACAGCTGAGGGATTCGTCACGGAACTGGCCTCACAATCTTCTTCAGGTACGCCTTACAGCATACGGTTCGCTGACGGCAGCACCAGTACAACCCGCGACGTACTGCTTCGTCAACTGCGCGACCTGCGTGTTGAGTAAGACCAGAACTGTACAAAAACAGGTATAAGTATAGTAAAAGCATAATACTATACTGGAACGCAGTCATCGCCGTTACGTATTTATGACGACAAACCTGATCCCAATGCTACAGTTACTTGAAGAGTCGCGAGACGAGTTGGTTGCTTTTCGTCTGGCAGGAAGTATAGACCGCCATGACTATGATGTGATGCTTCCGATACTGGAGGAAAAAATCAAGCAGTATGGTAAGATACGGGTATATGCTGAATTGCAGGATGCCGAGGAAATTTCCCTTCAGGCACTTTGGGAGGACCTGAAGTTTGATTTCCGCCACGCTGCTGATTTTAAGAAAGTCGCGCTGGTGGGCAACCGCAAGTGGCTGGACTGGCTCACCGTCATGGCAAGCCCTTTTACTACGGCAAAGGTAAAGCACTTTGAAGTACCCGACCGCGACAAGGCATTGGAGTGGGTGAAGGCGGACGAAGCGCAATAAGCAAAATTAAATAAAAAGAGAGGCAGCCAGAACGCTGGCTGCCTCTCTTTTTATACCTGTCCCTGCCTTGTGCTGAGGCTCATATCTTGTCCTATTCTGTATCCAAAGCCCTTCATCACTCTCTTCTGCGCACAAAAACCTCCCCGAAAAAATATTTATGAGCAAGCTGCTCAGAATATATAGATTTAGCACAATATTTGCTTTTAAACTGAAGCTGTCGAAGGGGGAAATTTAAGATCAGCTATACTTTAGAAGCGGCATTTTTCGTTTTGTCCCATAGTTGCCAGTAAAAATCAATTACAAACAACACAAACAACAATCAAACACACATGAAATCTAATTTCACAAAAGCATCTCTATCACTGCTACTATGCGGCGCCCTGATGTCTTCCTGCGTTTCCTCCAAAAAGTACGACGAGCTGAAAGCCAGCAAAGAGGCTTTGGAGCGCGAGCAGGCAGCCAGCCGTGACAAGGAAAAAGAACTGAGCAGCACGCTGCGAGAGCGTGAGCAGAAACTGGCCGAATTAGAGCGTGCCATGAATGACCAGAAAAAAGTGCTGGACAACCTGCGCAATGAAGTGAACGGTGCGCTTTCTGGTTTCAACCAGGGTGACCTGAGCGTGAACATCAAAGATGGCAAGGTATACGTTTCGATGTCTGACAAACTGCTTTTTGCTACAGGCAGCACCAAAGTGAACAACACCGGCAAACAGGCCCTGGATCAGCTGGTAGACGTGCTGAAGAAAAATCAGAGCGTAGGCGTGATGGTAGAAGGCCACACCGATGACGTGGAGGTAAGACCGGGCACAAAGGACATCGCCGACAACTGGGACCTGAGCGTACTGCGTGCCACAGAGATCACCCGCCTGATGGCGCAGCGTGGCCTGTCACCTGACCGCATCACGCCAGCCGGCCGTGCTTATTTCCAGCCGGTTGACACAGGCCGTTCCGCTACTGCAAAAGCCAAGAACCGCCGTACAGAGATCATCCTGACACCTGACTTTACTGAGATTTACAAGATACTGGGCATCCAGTCGATGAAGTAATCCCTATACCTTATAATCAGAAAAGGCCGCTACTCAATTTGATTATCGGCCTTTTTTATACCTCTACTTATCTACCCGGCTATACCTTTGCCTGAGGCCTTGCCCTGCTCTATGGCCTGGAATAGCTCCTTTGACCGCTGAGAGCCGATCAGGAGCGGCTGTGTATTGTAAAAGCGTAACAATATCCCTTCCCTGCCCGACGTGCTGTAGGCCTTACCCTTTGCTCCCCATCGGATTCCCCAGCCGCCGTATTCCCCAATCGGGTTATAGGTTACTCTCTCAAAGTCGCGCACGGTGTGCAAAGGTATACGGACAGGCTTCAGATGAAAAGGGCGGAAACGCACTTGTAGCATACCTGGCAACACTTCTGTCGTCAGGGTCATGTAATAGAAAAAGAAAGGGAGCCCGAAGCTGATCAGCGCCAGCATCAGACTCAGCTGTATATCCGTGACAGGCCTGTTGCCGAAGGCGCCACCCAGCACTACCTGGTAAACAAAGCCTGCCCAAAAGACAGCTGCTATACCTAGTATAAGTGCCCACAGCCAGAACTGCTTAAAACGCTGTTTTTCCCGGAACAAGATGCGTTGCTCTTCCATCTATACCTGATGCAAATAGCCGCCCCACGGGTGAGCGGAACGGCTATACCTGTCTGTTTCTGAATACTAATTAACCAATGGCCTGCTCCAGATCCGCCAGCAGATCTTCAATGTCCTCTATACCTACGCTCAGGCGAATCAGCGAGTCACTCAGGCCCGCTTTCAGCCGCTCAGCACTGGGTATGCTGGCATGGGTCATAGAGGCCGGGTGGCCACAGAGCGACTCCACGCCGCCCAGAGACTCTGCCAGCGAGAAGTACCTGAAGCGCTCCAGTGTAGCGATTGCATCTTCCATCCTGTCACCCTTCAGCGCAAACGAAACCATACCGCCATAGGATCGCATCTGCTCTTTGGCTATCTGGTGGCTCGGATGATCCGGCAAGCCAGGCCACAGCACTTTCTCCACCTTCGGGTGATTTATGAGATACTGCGCTACAGCACGGCCATTTTCGCAGTGGCGCTCCATGCGGATGTGCAGCGTCTTGATGCCGCGCAGTACCAGAAAGCAGTCCTGAGGGCCAGGCGTGCCGCCGCAGGCATTCTGGATGAAGGCCAGCTTCTCGTGCAGCTCGTCGTCCTTCACGATCACGGCACCCATCACTACGTCGGAGTGGCCCGCCATGTACTTGGTTAGCGAGTGCATCACAATGTCAGCCCCCAGGTCGAGTGGGTTCTGCAGGTATGGAGTCGCGAAGGTGTTGTCGGCCACCAGCAGCAGGTTGTGCTTTTTGGAGATGGCAGCGCAGCCTTTGATATCGATGATGTTGAGCAGCGGGTTGGTGGGCGTCTCTACCCAGATCATGCGGGTATTCTCGTTCACCAGCGCCTCTACCTTGCTCAGGTCGCTCATGTCAGTGAAGTGGAATTTGATGCCGTAGTTCTGAAATATTTTTGTGAAGATGCGGTAGCTGCCGCCATACAGGTCGTTGGTGGAGATCACCTCGTCACCCGGCTTCAGCATTTTGATAATGGCATCGATGGCAGCCATACCTGAAGCGAAGCAAAGGCCATGCTTGCCGTTCTCGAGCTCAGCCAGGGCATTTTGCAGAGCCGTCCGTGTCGGGTTGTGGGTGCGGGAGTACTCGTAGCCTTTATGGTCACCCGGCGACTTCTGCACGTAGGTAGAGGTCTGGTAAATGGGTGTCATGATAGCGCCCGTGCTTGGGTCCGGCTCCACACCGGCATGTATAGCTTTTGTTCCAAATTTCATAGGTTTATTTTTTGATAATGGCTTGTTGCAAGTTAGTAATTTTACCTTTCGGGAGTTGGATGGCGCCAGGAAGCTTCACGCTGCCTGGCACATATCTTTAAATTTTGTTGCCCGTACCGCTATCTACGTATACCTTCAGCAAATCCTTGCCTGAAAGGCTTTATCTTTGACCAAAACACCTGTTATGCCTAAACTGTCCATGCTGCGGACTTTTATACGGGAAAACGCGCCTTCGTTTATTTCCATGCTGTTGCTGGTCGTAGTTCCGCTAGTGGTGAGTTCATCAGCTGCCGTATACCTGTACCAGAATGAAACCCTGCTACAAGACCTGAGCTGGCCGCAGATGCTCCTCTACTTTGTCGTGATCTCCATTACCATGTCGCTCGCCCTGACCCCGACTACTTTTGTAGCACTGGTGAGCGGCTTCTACCTCGGTTGGCCTGGCTTTGCAGGTGTGGTGGTTTCGTATGGCATTGCTTCACTCATCGGCTATACCCTGGCCCGGCTCATCGACCACGGCAAAATGATGTCTTTTCTAAATCGATTTGAGAAAACGATGTACCTGATGCAGGAATTGCGCGACCAGAGTTGGAGCCTGATCTTTCTGACCCGTATATCGCCCGTGCTACCCTTTGCGCTTATGAATTTCGTACTCTCGCTGTTGCAGGTGGACAAGGTGAAATTTTTCCTGGCCAGTATGGTTGGCATGCTCCCGCGTACGCTTTTCTTCTTTTGGGTGGGCACACAGGCCAGCGACGTCATAAAATTATTGCAGGATCCTGGCAGCAACAAAGGCAGCCAGTTGCTTATGATATCCCTGATTATCATTTCGATAGGCGGGCTGTACTTCATTTTTGACCATGCCCTGAAGCGGGCGCTGCGGAAAGCGACGGCAAAAAATTGAGAAAAATTCGCTTTGGGGCTTGCATTGCAAGAAAAAAGGCCTTTACTTTGCATCACAATAACGGAATGGTCACGTAGCTCAACTGGATAGAGCATCTGACTACGAATCAGAAGGTTAGGGGTTCGACTCCCTTCGCGACCACTTGAAAATCAGCCACTTACAGGTAAAACTGCTAAGTGGCTTTTTTTATTTGCATACAATTTGCATACATTTTGCCTCTCTAGCTTTCAAACCTTCGTTAGCTCGAATTTCATCTCATACTCGTAAAGATCGACATTAGGAGCCATTGTGACTGCGTACTTGATCTTATCATCCATCTTGTGCGCCACGATTACCCCTTTCACCTCCTTACCATACGCAAGGTTAGCCTTCACCCACCCCATGTAACGAAGCAGTTGACCTAAGGCTCTGTCCACCCCTCTTGAAAGCTTTAGCTCAAACACCACGAAGTTACCCCTACTGTCAACGGTAAGTATATCAATTGGCCCTACAGCGGTTGGGTACTCCCTGCCGTCCCTGCCATTGTCATCTACATACAAGTCGAGCTTGTGCTGTTTAACGGTGTGTAGGTTCTTGATCAGGAAATCGCGAAGGTTGGCCTCAAGTGGGAAAAGGAAAGTGTCTGAAGTATCCTCACTTGTGTCATCCGTTTCTTCAGCTATAACCTGCCTTATAGCAAGGCCTCCGAATTCATTCTCATAAATCTCCCACAGGCCATGCTCCTCTGGATCATACTTCACTACTTGCCCTCTACCTGTAGAGTAAAGGACATCGTAGTTACTATCAGAGAGCCTTGGCTTCTTATTTTCTGGGTAGTGTATGCGTGAGGGCTGATTAACTGCTAACACGATCATTTGGGCATTGATCGTGTTGTCATTCACGTTGTCCCACTTGTTATGAATGTAACTCTTGATTTCTGCGTAGGTAGCCTTGCCACTCAAAGCATCAATCGCTTCGGCCACCATTTGCCATACTGTAGGTCTGTCCATCCTAAAGCTTGTTTTCTTCCATTCCCTATTATCAAGATAAGTAATATTTAAGGAAAGAATAGAAAAAACAAATTTATTAAAGTCTAGGTATATAGTAAGCTAATTATGTTTGATTGATTAACAGCAATATCGCATCACTTTACATTGTCTATTCCCAAACTTAGTTCATGACTAAGGCAAGCAATTCTAATAATTAGAAAGCAGCAATGGAAGCAATGAAAGATAGAATTAGTTTAAGAGATTTCTTAACGTTAGTAGAGGTAGGACTGCTTGATAGATTGGAAATTCTCGATTACATTGAAGAAGTCACTAACAACCATCAGCCCCATAGGCTTCAAATACTACTGGATGAGATAGATATTCACATCTCTATCCGCAGGGATGAGCTAGAGTGCGAATATCATGATAGAATCATTGCAGCGTTAGACCAATGCAGCCTGCAGGGTAAGGTACCTCCGCACAAGATAATTACCCTTCCCGGTGATGAACCGAAGAAGGTACTCGATAAGGACAAGCTTTTAAATGGAGCTATTTCAATAGCTCTCTACCCTTTGTATCAGCTCAAACGAGAAATCGAGTCTATTCGGTTTAAACACACGATCAATACAATAATGAGGCTAATCAAGCAGCATAATGCTCCTCAACAAGAGCAAACCCCACAGGCTGCCGCACTTCAACAGACATCTGCATTACAAGGGTTAGCTCCCTCCTCAATCGCAGAGTTTGATTTCTATTACCATCTAACAGAGGAAGGCAAACAGATATACCCCATTATAAAAGAGCTTTACTCGAAGGTAAGATTCAAAAAGGAGTATGCTATCATGCTTGTTGTGTTGAAGGAGCTAGGGTATTTAATGAACAAGCATTTTACCAATAAGGAGCAGCTAACTAGTGCCCTAAAGACTACCTTTGGAAATATCGGTAGCAGGCAAAACTTATTTAATTATATAGGGATATATGGCGAAGCTCCCGGACCGGATGAACGTGAAGAACTTAAACGCCACAAACAAAGACTACTCGATGCTATAAATAAGACGTCTCCATAATCATCTGCAAATAATACGCAAGTAAATCGCAAATACTACGGAGAAGCTCCTTTATACATTTGCACTGGAACAAATGATAGAGGCGTATGATGGAGAACCCTTTTGCTATTATTGAGAAGCGCATAGACCGCATCGAGTCAATCCTGCTCAACATTCAGGAACGACTGGACAAAACCGATAGTACTCAGTCAACTGGAGATTTCTTAACAGTAGATGAGGCTGCCGCATACCTCAACATATCAAAGTCAGCCATCTATGAAAAAACCAGCTCCAGATCAATACCTCACCTTAAAAAAGGCAAGCGGCTATACTTTGTCAAACAGGAACTGGCGGATTGGGTCAAAACTTCACGCCAGAGGACCATTGCTGAAATAGAGGCTGAACCAGCATCCATTATGGTTGTCAGCAAAAGCAGAAGGGCATCATGAGTTTAGCGGGTCAAGTACAGCTGAGTATTCCACCGAGAGGCCGTACTTAACCCATCCCTCAACCAGTACAAATTAACTCTGGCAGTCGAACGACACAAAACGATCATCCTGCACATTATAACAACTTCAATTAGGATTGATTAATAGAACAAATTTGAGAGGCGGAGGGAATTTGACTAACCCAGATAAGGTTTCATTAACCCTAATGGACTACAACTCTTCGCACGCTTCTCAACTAACTATTTGAATTTAAGAAAAGGAGGTTAGAATGAAGAAGTCTAAAATTTTTCAGTACGGTAGCAGTTCCATCACCTTTAGGCTAGATGGTGAGTTGATGGTGAATGCCACAGAAATGGCAAAGCCATTCCCCAAGAAAAGAGTGCATGACTTCATTAGGAGCAAACAAACTGCTGCCTACATAAATGAGCTTCAAAGCGAAACGGGAATTCCCGTTTTGGTTGTAAACCGCGGCGGCTCCAATTCTGGCACCTGGATGCATAAATTGCTAGCACTTAAATTTGCCGCTTGGTTATCGCCCAAATTCGAAGTTTGGGTTTATAAAAGGATAGAGGAAATTATTATAGATAATTCTCACTCGACTAGCTGGGACCTATCCAACTTATCTCCTGCCCTTACAAAGAAGGGGCCAATTTATAACGTGACTACGATTGGCAAAATGCTTTTTCCTAGCCTAAGCGGAGAGAAGCTAAATCAGTTCCTAAAAGAACAAGGAATCCAATATAGAACCGATCAGGGTGTTTGGCAGCTGACGGAGAAATTTCAAAACATGGGATTTGCTGAACTGGCCCCAGTAATTAGACCTGATAGGGATGGAGAAGAAAGAATTGTCAACTTCCACCTTAAATGGACAGAGAAAGGATGTAGGTTCATTATGGGCTTATACACTAAAGCAAACTCCGAGGCCACGCTCAGGAGCCTATCTACTCCTGAGCAAGAGGCTGGAGAATATACTATGGTGGCATAGTAACTTTCTTAAAGGTTAGGTCCTATGAGGCTTTCTGTATAAAAGCAGAAAGCCTTTTCTTTAAACGATAACCACATTAAATTGGCTCTTGAAAATGATAGGGAATCTAACAGAGAAAACTTCAGTCTAGGAATATATAATTTTGAACTGCCCAATCAAGACGATTTAAGTAAAATTTGTAACTTACACCCTAATCCTTTCTCAACTATCTCAAGCAAGGCTCCTAAAGTTAGCCGACCTCCGTCTCGCTCAGCCTTAGAGATGTACTCCCTACTCTTACCTATGGCTTCGCCGAGCTGCTACTGTGTGAGCTTACGAGCTTTACAAACAGCTCTGATTGCTGGCCCAACCTCTGATGCCTTGCCTACTTTATAAATCTCCTCCGTTTTACTAGCTAAACTTCCCTCATATGTGCCAGATAAGGAAATAAGTCCCTTCTTCTTTTTCTTCATGCTTAATAGTTATGGCGATACTTCTTAAAGCTTGATTAGCGACTAGGTAGAACCAGCTACTCTTGCCTAGATTAAACAAAATACCTTTTTCTCAGTTAAGCAGTCATCTGCGAATATAAATGGTAAATTATGAATGCAAAAGGCTAAAACACACATAAAACACTAACTCACAAATACATAAGAAACCAAACCATATTCTTGTGCTGTCAAAATTATGCTTCAGCAGTGGTACCAAGCTAGATCAAAGATGATGCGTGTTGAAGCTAAGCTGATGAAACTAATACATCGGAGTCGCACCACAAAACCAATCTATGGGAAGACACTTAGCTAAAGCTACCAAGACATCTAACTATTACCTAAAAGGCTTAACCTTGACACTTAACTCCTGCCTAGTTTCTCTAGAAAACCCTGCAGTATCAGCTGGCGAATCTTCTCGGCATCATGCCTAGTGATAAAGTTCAGCTGCTGGTCCATCGCCCTAGGTATCAGGCACTCAACCATCATGGAAGACTCTAACCTAGTAGTAGTGTGGCAGACAACAGCGTAATCCTCCCAGTTAAGCCGCTCAACTTACTCAAATATGGTGGGGAAGACTGTCACAAGGCACAGGATCAAGTGCTAATTGCTACCGCTCAGGTTGCTCTTGAGAGTCTTGTTGAGAGACCAAAGCATTACTTGCTCCATCAGTTCCTCGGTTCCCCTTACTTTTCCTCCAGCTCAGCGATCTCTCTGCCTCCTCTGTTTCATGAGCTCGGATAGGCAGAGGCGTATAGGCGTTCACACTATTCGCTATGACGTTAAAACCCTTAAGTTCCTTATCCATTGCAACCGTACCCTGATTGCCAACTATGTTTTGGGTACCATCTTCGACATCAATTACAAATCGAACTAACTTCCTATCCAACTAGCACTATTTGGGCAAAAAGGGTCAGCACGAGAATTCGTTCAGATCACTTACCAAAATGGTTTATACCTGAGCAAACATTTTAGCCGGAAGGATAGGACGCATTTTGAAGTGGCTTAAGTATGGTGTGACTCTTCATAGAGCTCATCGCTTTTATTCAATTATCATGATTATCTTTAATTTTATTTCTAGTATATTACCAACATAATATATTGATACATATTTTACTTAACCAGCGCCATCGATTTTTCCTTCTATACAAATGAGCCAAAATAACCAATTACCTATTAGCCTCTTAGCAGCTTATATGCAAACAGACTATAGCTTCACCAACGATTCCCAAGCAATCACCATCCGCTTAGATCAGAACAACCCAGACCTACTAGCTTATCTGCAGCAAGAGAGCATCACTTCATGGGCCTATATAACTGCCTGGAATCCTCTGTCCTTTCCTCAAACCGAAGAGTATAACCATTCACAACAGCAAATTTTGCGGGAGCAATTGAAGGACTATAAAGTATTCGAAGGGGAAGGCAAAGGCAGGGATGGAAAGTGGCCAGCAGAAGCAAGTTACTTTATAGCTGGAATCAGCAGAGACAAAGCTTGCGAAATTGGGCTGGATTTTGGTCAAACTGCTATATTAGTTAGTAGCGAAAGCTTAGAGCCGGAGTTGGTTATTCTTCATCCCCCTAGCGTTGAGAACAACAATTTCTGAACACCACAACATAAAATCAAAGCATGTTCGACATGTAAAATAACCCCCTTACTCTAAGGAGTATCTGGATGACTTTGTTAGCACAAAGTCATCCAGATACTCCAGATCATTGTTCAACTATATCATTATCCAATAATGCTATGGCAAAATACAATAAACAACATGAGGTCTCCATAGGTGATCCAGGAGATTGGCAATTATGTTTTCAATGGGGAACCTATATATATGATGATAACACTACACAAACTGGTTATCGATTTATCTGGCGGCGGCCGGATGGAAAGCTACAAGCTGCTAGAGGTCAGGCCAGAATTCCTGCAGCTGAGGACTTATTCCAACTCATAAAGTTGGCAACAACAGAGGGATGGTTTATAACAGCGGAAAAATAAAACAATTTATCTTTTACAAGAACGATGTAGTGCAAAAAGTATCCCAAGAGGCCTTAACTAAAATTGTAACGGTTACACTTCATATGTATTGGTAGATATAAATGCTACACTGGCTTAAAAACTCCATAAAACACACCTATGAATATTAAGAATATACGCCAATTCCGAAGCTTTTTGAAAACAGACATTAGGGAGCTTACACTTGATAATCGAGATGAGCATTTTGCAGGAGTTAGAACTGAAGTGGATGGGAGAAGCCAGTACGGTTTCTTTGACTTTTACCATGGCTATAAAGAGGGTGCCAACGGTAAAGGTATTAGAGGCTTTTTGGAGGGCTTTTTGGATATGGCAAAAGACGGTCAAGCTGTTTATGAGTTCATGCAGAACGCCGTAGATGCAGGCAGCTCCAAGTTCAGTCTTTTTTGGGGAAAAGATGAGGTAGATGGCCAGGACTATCTACTTGTTGCTAATAATGGAGAAGCTTTTACGATGGAAGCTGTGCTTTCAATTCTTAATGTAGGAGTTTCTACTAAATCTGAAGACAACTACACTATAGGCAAGTTTGGTATAGGCTTTAAACTGGCCCACCGATTAGTAGGGAAAGAAAATGGGCTTGATGAGTTAATTGACCACAATTATGGACCTATTCTATTTAGTTGGAAAAACGGAGAGGTCATGTCCCTACCCAGCTTGGCGGTGACTCCCGAAATCACCCCTGTAACGCAAGCATACAAAATATACTCTGAGAATGGGAACAAAAAGGCCGTTGTTGAAACAGATGAACCTTGGCTATTTAAAATATTAGTGACCAACTTCCCTTGCCAGCCCGAAAATGCTGTGCAGCCGGAGATCATCAGAGACACCAAATACATCGAACACCAGAACGTATTCAGTAAATCCGAGCTACAAACTATGGGACGATGGGTTGAAAAATACAAAGCATTCCTACAGGATGATTTTCAGGAAGGTTCCTTGTTCTTCATCCGACTAGGGAAAGGCAAACAGTCCTCTTTGGAGGAGGAAAACCTTGAGGAGGGTGTTCGCTTTTCCCTCGCGATATTGAACCGAATTGCGCAGCTGTCGTTAGGTCACCCAGGCCTAGAAGAGGTGAATCTGAACACCAGCCCCATCAAACCTGTGGACCTCCAGTTTGAATCCTTTGTACTGGAGAAGGGCTCGGAAGATTTCCGTAAAGTCCGGTTTGGTAAAACTCACGATCTTACTGAGAGTGAAGTAGACAAGGAAAATGCCGACAGTAATATTGAGATACTATTCGGCTATACCGACCACACCCTCTCCAGGAGGGTCTTCACAAATGCCCCAAATCTGTACCTCTTCTTTCCCCTTAGCGAGGAGAAACACCGCCTACGGTTTATCCTGCACTCAAATGCCTTTTATAAGTCCAGCTCTAGAACCTATTTGCAGAAAGGCAACTTAGGAGAGGAAGGCATAAACGAAAGGCTATTCCAAGTCTTTGCCAAGTGCCTCAAAGAAAAGATGCTCGAGTGGGCATCCGCCAAGGATATAGAGTCTAACAGCAAATTCTTAGAGGTATATGCTAATTTGCTGCTATCCAATGAGAGTGATAACCCAGAGAGAGTTTGGATTAACAAGCCACTGTGGGAGCCAATCTTAGCTTTCCTTCAAGGACACATACCTCTAAAATCAACATGGGGCAATGGTGTACGGCTCAGCCACATGGCTCAGTCCGTAAAAATCAAAGCGACAGCACTTTCTATTGAGCAAGAGGATTGGCTCATACAGACTATTGACTGGTTCCACTGGGATAGGAAGGGGAACGATGAGTTGAAGACTGAAGCGATTCTAAAGTTAGGGATTGAGGAGTACACCATCATTGATCTGCTTCATGTTCCAGGGATTTATGAGCGAATAAACCGCTGGCTCGATGGAAACGCCGCAAATTGTGAACTTCTCCTGCAAGAGGTAGAAACATGCCTGCTCTTGAACCCACAGACGGATGATACTTTTCTAGAGAACTTCAGCGCCTTACAGGTGTGGCAGTTTGAAGATGGCTACTTCACCATTAACCAATTAGCTGAAAGCGGAGTCTACAGGGAGCGAATTTTCCTTTCCGATAAAACGGATGCCCTAAAGCCTTTCCTTGAGAAAGCAGGATTTAAGTTGCCTACTAAATCCTTGTCACACTACAAGTTGATGTTTAACTTCATTCAGCTAAAACTACAGGCAAAAATCAAGTACATTCGCAACTATGCTATCCTGGTTGAGGTTTTAAGCGCACGTTTTGTCCACAGTACCTTTACTCCTGCCGAGAAACACGAAATCCTCAAATTACTAGCTAGCAATTTACGAGACAGTAAAGAAGATAGAATTGAAAAGCTGCGGGAATTAAAGCTCTACGCCAACCGCCTCGGAGAGGTGGTTGCCCTGAAAAACCTTTTAAAGGAAGCGGGATGGGAATGGTTAAGCGGATGGTGTGTACGCGAAGAGGAGTATGCCTCTGAGTTAGATGAGTACATCACTGTCTCCCGCGATAAGTTGTACGAGGATATTATCCTCTGCCACTGGGAAGCAATTATGACCCAAGCAGTAGCTGCTAAAGGTAACTACACTATCATATTTAGTGACGTCAAGGATTTATTCCAAGACACGCCAAAGGCTGCGACATTAAGTAGCAGAAGCATCCTGCGCCTCGGGCACCAGTTTTTGAAGGCTGAGGAGACAACCTTTTACTACAGCAAGACGCTACTTAGCTTTCTGGAAGGAGAATACAAGTCGTTAGAAACAGTGGCTGATAAACTAGGCTTTGGGCCTATTCCATCCTTTGAGCTACTCCCCTATTACCAAGAGAGTCCCTTTAAACTAGAGGAAAAGAACTTGGATGTCACAACGCCAGCGGAAGGTGTTTTCGTCACTGCAGATGAAGCTAAGGCCCTGATAAAACTTTGTGCGGCAGAAGATATCCTTCTTTTAAATAAAAACCTGCTAACGACAGTACCAACAGGTCAAGAACTTCTTTTAAGAGATAGACCAGAATCCTGCTTTCAAATCGCTACGCATGATGGGTCCCTAGTTTCCTATGTGCAAGAATACCATAAAGAGAACCTATTTCCTTTACCTGTTCAGTTGCTTTCAGTAGCAACGCCCATCACGCACGTTAAGGAAGACCACCTGATGCGAAAACTCGTTGACCTGTGTGACTATGAGGACACAGTTCAGCTGGCTGCTTTGCTTAACCTCTGTATTAACGGCAATAGTGATATTAAGACATACCTGCTTCAACATCTCCCCAAACTGTCTATTTCCCTAGATAAAAGGATTGATGTTACTTCCGCAGCGTTTCTGCTTGTAAAGCTTGTCCTTACATTAACAGAGGAGGAGCAGAAAAAAGAATGGTTGAAGAAGATCCTTGTGGTAGAACATGAAGGACAGGCCTATGACTTAGCTTCCCTCCACTTGACAGGAAATGACGAGGTGCTCTTCGAGCTGGAGAGCAAAGCGTTCAAGCTATCCCTTTCTTCTATTTTAATCAACGAAGACGCCAAATCTACACGCGCCATTAGCTTGCTTTCGGAAGAGTTGGCTGCTTTGGAGGTGGCTGAGAAGACTGCCTTGGATCGCTACTTCGGTTTAATGGGGCCAGTTGATAAAGATTATATTTTCACTACCCTGCACGTCTCCCTTGAAAACGGCCTCCTAAAAAATGCCTCACAACTAAGCTTCCTGCTGCTATACGCCAAGTGCTATCCAGCAAAACTAGCGTTGAGCTTCTACAAGGTGGAGACAAAGGCGGGGATAGTTTCCTTGGACAACATTGCATTATACGCTCCCGACAAGCCTCTCCCCTTCCTACCTAGTTCGGTAGCTTTACTGGATGCGTATGCTGGGGTGAGTTCTCTGTTAAAGCTGGAGGTGGACAAGCCTTTCCGCCTCGGCAGCGTACAAGTATTGGCTTCACCCTACCTGTCTGGTTCTGATTTTCATATCACTGGCATTGCCACTCTTGATTCGCTGCATGCGCAAGAACAGCTCTTCTTGTACCTGTATAAGCTCTGGAGACAACAAGACGAGTCCGCACATAACATCTACCTAACACAAAACAAGGTATGGGAAGAATTGATAGGCTTCAACCCTCTTCTTTCTGTTTTCGCCAAAGCTCATGTGCACCCTTCTGAAACCTTGCCTGCTCATGTACTTGCTTGGTTAGAAGTACAGGAGACCTCTGGAGGAAGAGACTTCTTGAAGGCCTTAGGCGTGTCTTTTGCGGGTGCTGACATTTTCAAAATACGTAAGTACCTAACAGGGGATACACCTGAGGAGCCAGCTAACCCTCATATCTCCCACGGCCAACTTATTCTTAATTCGCTTCAGCTCCTAGAGAGCAGTGGGACTGAATTAGCCTTTGGCGATCGAAGAGCTACCTTTCTAAAAAGCTTGTTTGGGAAACTACAAACCATTGACATGGCGCAACCTCTTCCGCTACCGGTTATTTCACCCCAAACAGCCAACACTTTTTCTATCAAAACGGTGAATAGTGCGTTTGCTTTAGAGGAAGCAAAGCTTCATAAGATAAGCGACATTCAATATCCATTACAGCAGTTGCCTATTGTCGCTGATGCTCCCATAGTGCCTCTTACCTTACTAGATGCTTCTTTTGCACTAAAGGTTGCTCAAAAGCACCATGCATTAGCTATCGATTTCGATAAAATTGATGAACAGACTGTGGCAGCGAGTACTGCTGAGTGGGAAAGAACTTTCTATACGCAGTGGAAAGAAAATTACCCTGGTCACGAAATTAGGGTATGTATAGGCGGTATTCCGAGGATCATGCAAGTAAATGGGCGAACCTGTCATCATTATGTGTCTGGTGATGTGGCGACCATCGTTGATAGCGGCATTATTTTAATTAATAGCGAATTGAATGACAAAGCTGTTATTAGGCTGATCGAACAACAACAGTATTTTGCACCCGATGCTCTCACAGCTTTGAAGCTGCTTTTTGAGCAATATGAGCATAATATACACAGCTACATCACGCAAATTCAATCAGATCCTAATCTTAAGGAAGAATGGAAAAAACTGCAGGAGAAAGCCAAAGAGGAAGCGAAAAAGAAACAGCTTGCTGAGGAGTTTGGCAAAGCTGAAAAGTACTCCATGGCCTGGTTTATGAACCTGCTTGACTTAATGGTTATGGCAGGGGGATCAGGAAACTCAAATGATCATGAAGGTAGAATTGTATTCAGTAAACTGGAGCCGACTTCTGCTGGGTTGAAAGTAATAAGCCTAAAAAGTCCATCAACAGCTATATCTCCTAATATTGAACTCTTTACGGACTTCAAAGCAACAATTACCTACCTAGATGAATCCCATATCCAGAGAAGTAAAAAAATTTCTATCAAGGGTGTTAGTCGCAAGGGTCAAAGTGTGTTGGCTTTACCTACTAGCGAACATGAGCTTGATGGTATTCAGCCAGCAAAGGTAATCAAGGTAGAAATGTCCTTTCAGAAGGTCATCGATTTACTGAACAGACTTACAAGAGCATTTAGAGAATTAGGATTTGAGAATAACTACAGCCTAAAGAAGGAGTTATCAGAAAATATCAATTTCATTTTTGGCCCTCCTGGAACGGGTAAAACCACAACTATTTCAAATCTTATACTTAATAAAATTCGGGGTGATGAGCCAAAACGAATTCTTGTTTTAACACCTACCAATAAGGCTGCAGACGTTATTGTAAACCGCTTAAGAGAACAATCTGCTGAGGATGATTATGTTTATAGTTGGCTAGCCCGATTTGGATTTACCACAAATACTGAATTGCTCGAAAGCGGCTTCGTATACGATGGCAACACATTCAACTATGGCTCATTTACTCGATGTGTAGTAGTTACCACCATTCAGAGATTCCCCTACGAGAAAGTAATCACAGGTACTAATGAGTTGGGAGATGAATGGACAAAATTGAGCGATCTTCCGTGGGACACCATAATTTTCGATGAAGCATCTATGATCATGCTTCCTGCTATTGTCTATCCTATGTTTAAACGGAAGTATAAGTATGATAATCAAGAAGCCCTGACTGAGTTTATAGTAGGTGGTGACCCTCTTCAGCTTCCTCCAATTTTTGATATTGCAGATGAGGAACTACCGGAAGAGCAGAAAGATGTCAAAGAAGAGAACATCTATACCATGGTTGGCTTAAAATCTTTCTCTGAAGATGATCAGAAGTTGATTCCTTTATATGGAGAGAACAATCAGATAAAGAACTTGTCTACACAATACAGAAGTATTGAGCCTATCGGTACACTCTTCAGCAAATTCAAGTACGGAGGTCTACTATCCCATGGCCGAGCCGAAGGGTTGGGAGGCAGCCCAATTCCGAGACCACTTCCTAAATACTTTCAGGACCTTGGTTTTAAACCTATAACAATTATTAGGTATCCTGTTAATACCTTCGATTCGCTTTATAACCCGCAAAAGCTTAACAATAGTCCGCTACAGCTATATTCTGCCTTCCTTGTTAACGAACTAATTAAGAGATTTAAGGCGGAAGCTAGGGATTCGGAACAGTGGGACCTTGGGGTTATCTGTCCTTACAGATCACAAGCTTCTCTTATTAATAAGATGGTAGAAAACCATACAGTACCTAATAACAACGTTTCTATCATAACTGATACAGTACATGGTTTCCAAGGCGATCAGAGTGATTTAGTGTTTGCTGTATTCAATCCAAGCTCTTCGAGAAGCCAGTATAGCTATTTCCTAAAGAAAGACTATATCTTGAATGTGGCTGTGAGCCGTGCAAAAGACTACTTAATATTATTACTACCTGATGAAAAAACGGAAGGAATTGAGCGTTTAAGCCTTATTCACCAAAACTATTCTGGCAGTATTCTGAACATTATCAAGTCTCTGCCAAGTGAAAGCATTGCAACCCTAAATGCTGGTGATTTAGAAGCAAAACTGATGAACGAGCAAGATTACTTCATTAAGAACAGCTTTACCAATGTACACGAATCTGTTAATATCTATGGGAGCCCTGTAATGGACTACATGGTGAGGCTAAGCGGCAACGCGATTGATGTTCATTATAAGAACTAAAGCACCTATTACCGCTTAAATAGGAAAACGCCTTTAGCTATATGTTAAAGGCGTTTTTTTTATTGTTCATAGGAAGGCTTATACCTCAACAAACCTAAAATAAGGATCCATCAACTGATAATCTTGAAGTTCATCTATTGATAAACTCTCTTTAAAAGACTCAATGTATAGCTGCTTGGATACTGGGAAAGTATAAGGCACGGGATCTAAGAACTCATATACCCCTAACTTTTTACGCTTGAAAAGACCTGCATCTAGGTACATAGGCACTATACTGTATATAGCGTTATCGGTAGCTCTGTTACTGCCGTAGATACTCGCTATACTTTTCCTGATGGACTCCGTGCTTATGACGTCTTGCGCCAGGAAGTATTTCCCAAAAGTGCGCAGCACATCATATGAGAAAGGGAAAGCAGTATTGAGAAGTGCAATTATAATAAGATTCCGGTCGCTCTTCTTACTCAGAGCAACCTGCAGTTCATCCCGGTTAGCAAGCAACCAATTGTTTAATGGATTACGCGTTATAATTTTATCTACAATTCTGGCAGCCTTCCTAAGCCTGTTCTCACCAGTGAACTCTAATCTTAGTTGCTCAATGATATAGTTACTTGTGTAGTTGCCGCTTAAATAAGTTTTTAAGGCAACTTCAAGTATGTGTAAAGGAATCCGTTGGTTTATATCTATCGTCTTCTTATCCATGGGTAATCTTTACGAAGGGGATCAGCACTTCCAGGATATGGCTGCCCCCGTGCGTAACAAGGCTTTCTTCGTTCGAAAAGCTTAATGTGTCTTTAAAATAAATGCCCTTACCATCGTAGGCAACGGAAGGTGCAATATCGGCATTTAGTTTAATAAAATCTTCTGCCAGCCATTGGTCAGAGTACCCTAAATGACGGGCGCTGCGGCTACCGGTTTTAGTAGTGCCTAATTTTTCTCTGTCTTTTAGAGAGCGCCAGCCTTGTGCCTGTATGTTGCCGTGGTCAGTGGTCAGGAAGAGGATGAACCCAAGCTCTAGCAACGTATTGATAGCATTACTGATTTTCTCTTTTGCAAGCCAGTTCTCTGTCAGGCTTTTCAGATCAACATAGTCGGAAGAGCTGTGCATTTTGTCATCCAGCTCCTTAAACACAAGTGCATACTTTGTTACCTTATCCAAGTCAATTGGCTCTACTGTATCATGACTATACCTGATAGAAGTCGGGCTAATTCCTTTTCTCTTCCAGAAGCTATGCCACAGATTTTCTTCATTCTTTGGTTTCTGCTCGTAGCTAGAAGTTGGAGCATCGCCTCGAAAGATAGCTTGTCTTGACAATTGGGTTATGGAGGGTATCCAGGAGTAAGTAACTCCCTCCTCCAACTTCAGACCATCTTCAAGGCTGTCGCGTAGCAACTGGTATTGCCAATAGGCCATACCATCGACCACAATGAGCGCAATTTTGTCTTTAGTGTGTTTGAATGATAAGTGCGGCAGGATTCTGGAAACTACCTGGGGCCGTTTAATTGGGCTGGAATTGAGCGATGACTTAAAAGAAACTGAAAGCTCTTCCTGAAATGATGTGTTTGCTTGGTTCACAACTAGCCATACTTGCTCAGCTTGGGCTGTACCTACTGTCTGTACTAGCGCATCAGACAACAGCTCAATTACCTGATACCAATCTATAGGTATAGTGCCCAGCAAAACTTCGGCTTTTTGCTTAAAAGCACCTAGGTCAAATGAATTAGCCGTAGCCCTAAGGGTAGCCAAATGGTTTTCTGTTTCCTGCTTGCTTAAGTTTGTTAATGGCTTGTTAGCAAAGAGTAGATTCAGGTCTGAAAGGCTACAACCAGAAATGAAGTTAAAGTTATATTCCGGGAAATAATCTGCTAAATGAAACACCCTGTACTCGCCTTCAGAAGCAATGTCTTCAAGTATGGCTTCCAGGCTGCTGATAAGGTATACAGTCTTATCTGCTTGCTGGTCTGTAGCTTTGTAGCGTAGTTCGAAATCTATGCGCAGGTCAATCCCTTGCTTATCACACAGCCTAATGCTATAGGCTTTCAGCGCCTTTTGTACTTCAGGCATTCGTAGAAAGCCATCAGGGTTACGAACTAATATTAGTCGCTTAGGTGAGGCGAGAAACTCTTCCGCAATATGGTTTACAAAAGCATTAGCCATCTATCCGGACACTTAAAAGGTGCTTCACGCCAGGTATAACCTTCTTGCTCGCTTTAAATTCTGCAAGCCACTTATCGTGCTCAGCCTGCAATCTTTTCAGCTTAGAGAAACGGATGTTCTCTATACCTATTTTGTTGATCCGGGAGGCCTGAAATTCGAAAGACTTTACACGTTTGGTTCTACGGGCTTCCATCATGGCACTCATGTCAGCTTCCAGGTTTTGGAAGGCATTGAAATGGTAGCTCCTCAGAACCTCTTTTTCCTGGGTTATCAGCGATTCTATACCTTCAGCGCTGCAAACATCGACCAGATCCAGCTGATGGTTTCCAGAAAGTATTCTATTCCAAATGTCGTTGGCGTATGCAGCATACATCTTGCCATTATCGGCTACAAAATAGCTATGATAAATCACTTTACGTTCGGCACTATTTTGAGCAGAAATCTGCCATATACTCCAGATACCAGGTGTTTCATCGTTATTGCGCGACCTCAGCACAGGTATACCATGGGTATAGTTATACTCATTTATGTCGCTGAGAATACGTCTGATGGTATCGTGCTGTAAGGTAAGGTGCTCTACGCCTGGTTCGCTCAGGGCTAGTTCCTGCTCAAAAGTCACACGCTGCTTAAGCCCATTAAGCTGTATATCATAGATACCTGCCAGGTTTCGCTCGACTTTACCGTTGTGGATGGCGCAATACTGTACCAACAAGTCTTCCAGCCAAACAGGTAGTGGGCTGTGCTTTACATCTGCGGCTTTCTTATACTCTATTTCGCTTTCCTGTACTTTGGGCAGTATACCTTCTGTGCTTTGGTAGTCTCTTAGCTTGCCCTTAATTTCATTAAGCCACTTATCACCAGCAAACTCAAACTTGGTTGGGTCAAGCAGGCTTTGTAAATATAGCTTGTTTACCTTTTTCAGGTCTATGGCAGAATCCAGCACGTCGGATGTTTTGTCTATACCTAACTGCTCTATGATGTTAGTAAGCTTCTCCTCTATGACTTCGTACACCCGCTGGTCTACGCTATTATCGGTGAGCATATTGTAGGCTTTCACCTTATGCTTTTGTCCGATACGGTCTACCCTGCCTATTCGCTGCTCTATCATCATAGGGTTCCAGGGCAGGTCGTAGTTGAAGATGATGTGGCAGAACTGCATATTGAGTGATTCGCCGGCAGCATCAGTGGCAATCAGTATCTGGGCCTGGTTGCGGAACTTGCCTAAAGCTGCTTTTCGCTCATCCAGCTCCTGACTACCATTAATGATAGCACACCTATACCCTCTTTCCTCCAGCAACTCTTTTAGCATCTTTTGGGTGGTGCGGAATTCAGTAAAGATGATTGTCTTCAGATCAGGATTGCTATACTCTTGCTGGAGCACTTTATACTTGCTGATGAAGGCTTCCGCTTTAGCATCTGTTTCCACCCTCAGGCACTCTTGCGCTTGCGCTATCAGTTGCTGTAATAAACTATCCTCATCTACTAATGCCCCAGCGCTGTTCGCATACACTCCTTCCAGATCAAAGGTATCTAACGGCTCATCAGCTGTTGCATCTGATTCGGATTGGTAATCTTCCAGCTCATCGTCTTCAGCATTTCGCAGCCTTTCCAGCCTTCCTTGCATAGCCGATAAAATGGCTGCCGTAGAGCTACTAACCAGCCGCTGAAACAGGATCATGATAAGACCTGTTGCCTGGTTATTGGTGCGTCTGGCTGTGTTAAAGCCTTTGATCACATAATCGGTAACGGCATTGTAAAGAGCTTTCTGCCTTCTGTGCCGTTCATCGTCCAGGTATACATCAAAGCGTTCGGTTTCCCTTTCGTTAAAGAGCTTGTTGCCTTCGTAGTCTACTGCCAACCTCTTCTCTGTTCTAATCACGTATGGCTCCAGTTCTGCTATTTCAGGCAGCTCTTCGCTTGCAAAAGCATCTGAGTCGAGCAGCTGTAGTATTCGTCTGAAGTGGTCTGACTTGCCCCGGTGTGGTGTTGCGGAAAGTAGAAGCGCATTAGGTACGGTATTGCAAAGCGCCTGGGCCAGCAAATAGCGGGAAACAAGCTGATTGGCTCCTCCCATCTTGTGTACCTCGTCTATTACCACCAGGTCGAAATTAGCATTCAGCACCGCTTCCATGCGGTACTTATTGTACTCGTCTATCCGCTCTTGTGGCCAGCCTTGTCTTCGTTCAAGCGGCTTTAGGGCATCGGTAGACACGATGATCTGGTTGTGTTGCTCCCAGAAGTTAAATTCCTGATCGGCGTTGATGTTGGAAAAGGTGCGGGCAAGGGATGTAATCAGCTCCGAATCGTAGATGTGGAACACTTCATTGAAGTGCTCTTTTAGCTCACTTTGCCACTGCAGCATGGCCGACTTAGGCACGATGACCAGAATGCGCTTAATATCGCCTCGCAGCTTAAGCTCTTTTAGGATAAGACCTGCCTCAATGGTCTTGCCCATACCTACCTCATCGGCTAACAAAAAGCGGTTTTGGGTAGACTGCATTACCTTCTCCAGCACCAGTATCTGGTGTGGCAATGGGATAAGACTGCTTTCGTAGGGGGCCAGTATGTTCTTCTTGGCTACCTCGTCTTTTATCTTAGCTGCAATGGCTATGAAACGAAGGTGTGCTAAAGAAAAATTGGAAGAGCTGTGTTCCAGCTCTTCCAATGCTACTTGTTTAAAATCGTTATTTTCCAGTATTCGTATCCAGGCAACCTGTTCGCCAAAAACCTCTTTGGTGCCGAGTACTTCAACAGCTTTTCCTTTATAAAGCATATCTATACACGGGAACTAGCAATGTCGTAGAACTGCAACAGCACTTCGTCTTCCATCAGCAGGTTGCTAGGAATACTATCCCCTACTTTCACAATGGTTTGGAAGTCTTTATTTTGGTAACATTGTTTGAAACCGGCACGCAAGGCTTCTACTCTGGATTCTTTGATCTTTCCTTTTGGTTTATATGCTTGCTCTTTATAGGCTTCGAACTGCTTGAGCAAACGCTTAGTGCGTAGTTTTTCCAAGTCTACTTCGTTTTCTGGGTCAGCTACGTACCAGTTGCCAGCATCGTCTATTAGAAAATTTTCTTGGAGTATAGCTAACAACTCAGGTATAATATCGCCTTTGCGTACACCGGCCAGAGCTTGCATCCATTTAGGTTGAATTTCTTGGTAAGTTTGCGGTCTTTCCTGTAATTGATTCTTTAACCAAAATACACCATCCTGCTCCGACGACACCAAGATAGAAAGCTGCACGAAGTTTGGAACTTCAGCTTTCTTTCGATCGTACTCTTGCACTTGCTCATTTGTGAAGAACATACCATCCCGCTCAATAAAACGATCTTTCAACGCTTTCTGAAAAGCACCTGCATCAATAGGCACAGGTAAACCTCTCTGGACATAAAATGCAATTAATCTATCAAAGAGTATTTTAGGATTTCGTTCAATTATAACAGAAGTTGAATTTTCTTTTACCAAGTGCACTGGCAAATGAAGTAAATGCTCTTCTACAAAATCCCATACACCTACATCAGAATATTGATGTTTCTGAAAGCTTTCGTTAAATTCTAATGATGGTTTATAGCAAGAAATTATAAGGTCTTGTCTCACCCCTGTGAGAGAGGAAATCGAACGCATACCTCCTTGTTTTTTGTCTAGTGCAGTAACACTTGCAATTACAAACCCAGACTGCATCAAAGCATTCTGAATCGTATTCCAAACAGCAGCACTCGTATTCGAGAATTCAACAGTCATCCATTTATCGTGTTTTAAAATCCTATAAAACTCACGAAATGAGGATAACATTAAATTGCCATAATCTATTAGAGTTTTCTTCTGAGATCTATTCTCAATTGCTTCTTTCTCATTGTTTGTGTGAACCTTGAGCCATGATTCCCAAATGAAATTTAACTCAGAGTACATAATGTTCGCACCAAAAGGGGGATCTGTGAATATGTAATCCACAGAGTTGTCTTTCAAGCCTATATTCGTAGATGAACAAACTTGTATAGCACCATTGGCTTCATTTATTTCTTTCTTTGCATTTATTAAGCTCTTTACTCTACTTTTGAACTGCTCTAGAATCGAGGTTTCAATGGGTATGGAAGGTATATGAATTGTACCCTTCATTATCCCAGCATTCCAGCCACCGCCACCATAAAAAAAGTTTTTAATGTGAATACGATTCATGAGAGATGATCGCTGAATCATACCTGTTAATAAAAATTTTAGATGAAGCGGATATTTTGACTTTTCAATCAATCCATTCAGGATTGATAAGGCTCTCAAGTTTCTTGACGTAAAATACTGATGTACGTATTCAATTCCTGCTCTTTTAGGTTCAGAAGTCTTATCGCCAGGCAGGATTTTGTTTGTTGGTATCCACTCAGTAAATGGCTTATTACTTATTTCTTCCAATAAATCTAAATCATCCTGTGCTACCCTTTTTAGAATTGTTTTTCCTTGCTTAGTTTTAATCAGTACAGGATATGATTCTCGCTTTGTAACAGGGTGCTTAACATCATTGTCAAATGTTGTAATTAGTTTGTAATTGAGATCCTTTTTAGGACTTTCATTACTACAAGACGGACATTCAAGTATATCTTTAAGAACTTTATTATCATAATCTATTGCAACATCCCAGTAATTCATTTCTGCACTACAGTTATTACAAATTAGAATATCACTCCATATTGCGTAGTCAAATTGTATCTTCTTACCCTCAAAAATAGTGTGGTACATCCATCCTATCTTTTCTTCTAACTCTTTTTCAACAATTTGGCATTCATTATATAATTCAACTAAATCAACTTTAGAGTTATAGCAATAATTAATGAATGTAGCAATAGGTGAAAGATCATTACTAATGAACCTACGTTTGCCCCAAATAATATCTCTTTCAGCTACTTTTGCGAGTCTAGTTCTTATTGTTTGTCCTTTAGTCCCACAAAGAGTAGATGCAATTCCGGTCATTCCAGTTCCCGCAAATCCATCGAACACTATATCCCCAGGTTGAGTATAGTGCAAAATAAATTTCATTATAGCAGGGTGCGGTACTTTTGTGTGATAGCTATGCGCATCATATATAGGGTTCTTTTTACTTTCACTTACATCTTTAGCGTAAGGCACATCAACTTCAAATTCGACACTTCGCTTGCCTTGTATTTCCAAGTCCTTCTTCTCCTCTTCCCATACTGCAATGAAGTCATTTAGCCAAGGGTTTGGACAGGCAGTATAATATGGTGGATCAGAAAGGTTAATAATATCTTCATCCTCCCCAATAGGAAAACCTTCTAGCTGCTTCAAATCGGGCAGTTTCTTCCGCAGCTCATTACGGAAATACTCCCTACGCTCTCCTTCAGAGTTGAAGGTTTTACCAAGAACTGTTACTGTTTTGTTTGTTTCTATTTCTATACCTAATTGATCCATTGTGCTACTTAGCTAAGTGCTTTGATAATTTTGTTAATATCGTTGCTGAGAGTGCCTCCTTCGTAGGTGGTCAGCAACTTGCCCGGGAAGTGTTTGTTGTACCATCGCTCTTTTTCTTCCCAATGCGCTTTGTATTTCGGCAGGTCAAGCCGTCCCACATGCTCCAGGTAATACTCTTCTCCTCTTACCATCACAGTAAAGTCAGGCAAGTAGAAAGAGCCATCTGGCGCAAACAGTGGTTTCTCATACCTAAATGGGATATTCCTCTCTGTCAGCATATTCGCAATGATCACCTCAGATTTAGACCGTACCATGTACTGAGAGAGCGTGGCATGAATCTTACCTTCTTCATACCAATCGTTCATCACCAGCCACTCTTTTGGAAGCGGCTTAAACTCAAATAAAGAAGAGTTAATTCTCGAAAGACTGTTGGCTTCTGGCCGTGTCAGCTGCAAAAAGGCCCCTATATCCTGCTCTGCAAAAATAGTAAGCTTTGTCTTTGCCCGGGTAATGGCGGTATAAATTAGCTCCTTTGAAAGCAGTGCTTTCTTGTTCTTCGGCAAAACCAGGTATACCCAGTTAAATTCACTACCCTGTGACTTGTGTACCGAGATAGCATAAGCCAGCTCTAGGTTATTCACTGGTTTTTCTTCCGGTAGATTCCGCTTATATCCTTTCTCAGTAACATAATTACCAATTTCTTTGCCCATTGGTATGTGGGCGTCTCTGCTTTCTAGGTTAACCACAAAGCGCTGCACCCTAAAATTTGACCAGCCTGTTTTACCCTTATCAAATCCATGGGGTCTGGTAAAACCTAATTCTCCATTAAATATTTGGATCTTCTCGGTTGTTTTGGTCTTAGGTAAGTAGGCGAAAATCGGATCTGATTTGGTTCTGTTACGGTATTGAATTACCTTATCGAAAAGGCTTATACCATCCAGAAACTGACGATTCTCTACTTTAATTTTATTGAACTTGCTTTGCAGAAAAACATTTAGCGATTCTGTGCCAAACACCTCAGACCGATAGGGCGAAATCACCTGGAACTTGTCAGCTTTTCTATCATCTGCATTATCAGGATGTTCAAAAGCTTTGTTCAGTAACTCCCAGTAATGTACTTCGTCGTAGGTCAAGTCATACTCTGCTTCCAAGTCTTCCACCAATGTTTGGAACATGATGTTTTTCAGCTCCTTTTCATTTTCCCAGAACTTAACATTCAAGTCTTTCAAGTCACCGGTGAAGTCTAGTTCCTGTATGTGCTTTAATAGATCAACAGTTACTGCCTTTTGCTCAGCCAAATCGCTTAGCTCATTTTCATCAACCTCCCCATCAACAGCGGATATTTGTTGCGATTGAATGAAAGATGAAGCCAGATCCAGTATACCTGTTCCTCTTCCTAGCAACTTGTTTTCCATCTGGCGCAAGTTCACTTTCAATTCACCTTTATTCGCATCATCCAGCCAATTAAGCACATCAGAAAAAACTTTTCCTATACCTATTGGCGGAAGCTGGTTCGGGTCACCAACCAAGATAATGCGCTGCACGGTGTTCCAGTTAATGGCTCTGAACAATGTAGCCATAAGCGTCTGATCTATCATAGAGCACTCGTCTATGATAAATATGCGCGTATTCTCTTCCTGCCTACCTCCTTCTGGTTTCAGGGTAAAGTTGTTATTCAGCCAATTCAACCCAGACAAGAAGGAGTGAATGGTTTTCGCAGGCTTTTGCGTTCGCTCACGCAATCGATCCGCCGCTTTACCCGTAGGAGCAAGCAATAGGAATGATGTTCCCTGTCCATGGGCCTTCTCTATACCTTTGATAATGGATTTAATGATGGTTGTCTTACCAGTACCAGCGCCACCGGATATGATACTTAGCCCCTTGTTAAAGATTTTTTCACACACCTCAGCCTGGCCTTTCACGGCCTCCTGGTAAACTGCAGGGTTCTGTTTGGCAAGCTCCGACTTCGCATCATATAAATAGTCGAACCAGTTTTTTTCAGTAACCGGGCTCTTAATGTTACCAATTTCCTGCTGCGCCATTTCCCGTATTCTGGCTTCTATGAACCGTTCATCTGCAAATACCTGGTTCAGATATAGGTATAGATTTCCGTTAGCATCCTCTCTCCTATAAATAGCCTGATCAAGCTCAGCCGCATATGATTTAAAGTTTCTGAGCGTGAATTCAAACTTTCGCCAGTCACTCAGGAAAGTAACGTGCTTGTTAACCTTGTCCAGAATAATCTCGGCTGCTGAAAAAGTGTGTGAACCAATCCCTTTCAACTGATTGACACAAAGTGCTCGGAAGCGAATTGGGCTACCCGCTGTAGTAAGCTGCTTTAATCCCATGTCGGGTGGTGGCAGCATACCATGGTCAATTTTTGAGAAAGAGATTTTATCATCCGGATCATCGCCCACGTAACTCTCACTCAACAGGTATGGATTTTTAACAAGCTCCTCTAAAGAGCAATAAAGTCCATTCTGCGCTCTGTTCTCAGATAAAATCTTTCCTATCTGATCTTCTGTTAATTCGAAACGAGGAAGAATATCGAATAGTAATTCTATCTCAGCTTCTTCTTTGCTAGCCAGTAAGTCAGAAGCATTGCCCAGCTGGATCTGATCTAGCGTTACCCCCTCAATATCCTCATAATCCAGAAGCAAAGATTTTATTTGCTGGTAAGCTTCTTCTTCTTTGTCTATGGCTGTCTGCTCCTTAAAGTATTTGATTAGTTCAGGGAGCTTTAGATAGTTGAGCACATGGGGTAATCCAGGATAGCGGCCTCTGTTATGCCAAAGCTCTGCCAGTAAGCTTTGCAACCAGATACGTCTCAAAGACCAATCTTCGGAGTCATCTTTCAGCTCATTCTCCAGTACATCAACAATCTCAAGCGCACGCTCTACAATCTCTAAGGCATCGTCATCGGTTATATGACGCATGGCATACTTGAAGTTCCGATCATTCTCTGGAAAGAAAGCAATTTTCCGAAGGGCTTCCTCATTATCCTTATACCTGTGGTATGGTATCCGGAATCCTTCTTCGGGGTAGTTAGAAGTAATGGGAATTTGCCACACGAAAGCTCCTGCATATCTTTTACGCTCTTCAGCAGTAGCTTTCTCGTACTCCATAAACTCACCGACCTTCTTAACCCGGCTAAGGCCAACAATTACGTAGTTCTTCGCATCATCCTGGCTAAGAGGATTGCTATAGTTACTATAGTAGAAAATAAGCGATGACTCTTCCTTTACCTGATTGATAAAGGCCTTTACATTGCTTATTCTTTTATCGTAGTTAAAAGTGCCGTCATCATTCTTGTCACCTTCATTGTACATCTCCTCATAAGGCCAAATACTGATGGTAGAAGGAGGCATATCCCACTGCCTTACTTCAGCATTTTTATACCATTCTGGTGAGGTAGTTTCTGCTTTGATCGTCTCCTTACCAAAAGCATTTATACTGAAAGAACATGGGGGTATATAATTGTTATGAATAGAGCTGCACCCTCCTCCGGCATACTTCACGCATTGGGTAGCTTGTAAGTGCTTCTTTTCGTACATCCCACCCGGGTACGAAAACTGCCCTGTACAATGAACGTTGGCCTCCGGGTCTTGACAAACCTTCCCGTTCCAACCATCGTTGTGCCACGTCAAACGGGCTGAAATATGCTTTCGGTTATTTCTCATTTCAGTACGATTCTGATTTTTTCCCACTCTTTACCCTTGCTTACCTCATCAATGTAGGCTTTAAATGCCGCAATAGCTTCATCAGGAGTTAAAGGCTTGTTGAAAGTATTTTTCAAGGACTCGGTACTTAGCTCTACTTTCTGAAGGCCTTTCTGCAAGCTGCTGATCGTGTTCCTGATCTTTAGTGCATTCTGCTTGTCTATCTTGAGGTTACCAGTTTTAAAGTCATTGAGCATCTTAGCAGTAGGCGCATCCAGCAAATCGTGCTGCTTCTTTACAATCGGATCCTCCAGAATATCTTTTAAATTGGTTTCCCACTCTTCGAGCAACAATTCTAATTCTGCGCGTAGCTCTTTTACTGTAGCTACTGGCTGCCCTACATACTCATGTGGGTTAAAATCATGGAAAGGCACTTCGAGAATAGTTGCTTTGTTTACTGTCGGGTCAGCAACTTTTAACTTGCTTATGCGCTGGATCAGGCCCTGGTATTGTGCTGTAGACAAAAAGTCCGCCTCCTGCAATATGTCACAGATCGCTTTTTCATCAGAATCAAACAGAGCCTGCTTCTTTGTATGCTCCGCATCACTGATTCTGTATTTCAGATACAGCTTTAGATACTCTTCCGCATATTGTGTTTTCAGTTGCTCTAGCTCATTCTTATAAGCAGCTATAGTAGCCGGATTACCGCTTGCCAGTTTTTCGCCAAGCGCAGCAATAGCAGTTGATATTTGAGATTTTAAGGCATCATCCACAACGTACTGCTTGCATTGCTGCAAATAGTGTATGTCAGTTTCAAACTGCTTTAACTCTTCCAGCTGCTTTTCTACTTTTTCAATTAGCGGCTTTGCTTCCAGTATTCTTTTGATGTCATCAACAGAGAACTGGAAGTTCTTCATTTTAGCCTCTGTAGAGTAGTTGGCTACCTTGTCGCAGAAACCAGAGAAGGCTTTAAAATCTCTACTCATCTTAGCCGCCTCGTCGTCAGAGATGATTTCCACTCCTTTCAGGTGCAGCCCTCCTTTGATCTTATTCTCGGCTTTTACGGCCCGCTCCGCCCATTCCTTGGCGGCATGTACCAGCTGCACATAGGTATTAGGGTCTTTCAGCTGCTTGCTTAGGTCTTTACCCAACAGCCCAACAAACATTTCCTTAAGTGCGGCTTCATTCAGTCCCTTAGGCTCCTTAATATGAGTAAAGGCAAAGAAATCCTCTTGAACCAGGTTCTTAAGTTCGTGCAGGTTACCTGAATTAATGGTTTTGCTTGATGAGATATTGATCTCTATCTCACCTAAGGCAGCTAGTGTAGCCAGCACCAGGAATTCTAGTTCTGCTTCTACTCGGAAGTCGCGGGACACCCAAAGGTTAGTTTCTAACCAAATACATTCCAGTATTTCGTCGCGGTTTAGCACCTTGCCTTCCCCTTTGTCTTTCAACATTTTCAACACGCTCTTGGCGTAAGGGGAATGGCTGTAATCTAGTCCACCCGGCACATATAGCCCTAGACCGTTCAAAATTCCCTCTCCGTCTCGGTTTGCTTGCTCCGGATTGCTAATTTTAAACAGCGCCTGCTTTATTAGGCGTAGATAATTCTCTTTTGCTACTGGGCTGATCAGTTGACTAAACTTTGGATAATATGGGCTTTCTTCAGAAAACCATTGCTCTAGCACAACAGAAGCTACTTCCGAGAAAATACGTTCTTTCGTTGCACCGGCACCTGGTAGCGTATACCCATTAAGGGGTAGTTCTTTGCCTCGGTAATCTACCTTGGTAACCTGCAGGTATTCCTGCTCAAAAAGATCACGGGCTTTTTTATTAAGCTCCTGTATCTTTTGCTTATAAATAGGCTTTTGTGAAGTATCTGCTCTTACTTCGAGTGCAAGTGCAGCGCCGTACTGTGTTACTGCTTCCCTAAACTCGCTGGACAAGCCGTCCATGACAAAGTAAACTTCATCCTGCTCATGGTTGCGCTGCTTTTTCGTATCATCGAAAATAGGCATGAAGTACATATAGAAGTGCTGCCTCGGTTGGGTAGTAGACTTCTCGTTTGGATTGCCAAAGAAGATATAGCCTTCTCTGAAAGTTTTGTGCGATTTCCAGTCCAGTGAGTGCTCCCATATTTTGAACCCATTGCGGTATGTATCGTGGTGCAGCGGTAGGTTTACTTCCAGGAACTTAAAGAAATATTCGTCTTTCTGAGCATCAGACATCGTGGCAGCATAGTCCCGGATCTTTTGATCAAAGTTTACACCGCCTTCAATTCTTAGATGGTACTCACCATTTTCTGGGTTTTTGTCAAAGTATTGCCCGGAAGTTGCAGTGATTAGCTGCTGTGCTGCAGCCCCCATTATATCCATTAGGAAATCACGGTCATCAGCTAATTTATCTGTCAAACACAGATCATCAACTAAATGCTCAGGGGTTGTGCCATTCTGCTTATTCAGATCGTGCTGCAGTATTTTTATAGCACATGCATTTGCAATGCGGGAAGCGATACCTTTCTTACTTGCTCTTACTCCAGTAAAGTGCGTTTCAATTTTATCATGAACAGTATCAGTTACTTCCTTCACTTTCCGCACATCTGGAATTGCCATCAAGTCCTGACTCGAGTTTAAGTCTTTCCAGTAGTGGTCATAAGTCAATAGTCCGGGGTTATCCTTTGGCACATCTTGCTCCAACAACTCTGAAAATTGATTCGAAAGGGTTTTCAGAATTTCTCGTTGGCTCTTACCGATTCGGATCCTCTCGAAGTTCTCGAAGTAGGTTGGATGAACGGGGAACAGTTCGATATAGTCTTGTGTGCGCCCATGCATATCGCTGAAAAACTTCAGGAAAGGGTCTAGGTGATCTTTGATCTGCTGCTTCTGGTGTTCCGTTTTTTGCAGCAGCCTATTTTTCACCACATACGACACATCATCCTTTGTTATGGTAATGTCTTTATAGCGGTCCTTTACCCTCGACAGCATATCGGCAGCAAACTGAAACTCTGGCGAATGGTAGATCATTTCCTGTACACCGAACATAATCTTGAATTTAGACTTGTCCGCTGCTTGCCCCAGTGCCTGCAAAACCTGCAGGTCGCTGTTAAGTTTTGCAGGTTCACTTCTTCCCTTCAGGTAAGACAGCATCTCATCAATTACGATAAGCAGTCCCTTGTCTGGGTACTTCTCTTCAAACTCAGCCATCATCAGCTGAATTTTCTCAAAGTACGATTTAGGACCGTGACCGTCGAAGCTAAAGACCACACCCAGTTCTTCCAAGAAGGTCTCTAATTTGTAGGTAACAACATCCCAAAGGCTTTCTTGGTGGCCTAGTTCAAAACGCAGCACCTTATACTTGCCTGCGATGGCTTTTAAATTTTGTCGGGACTTTTCTTCATTTACAAGATCCAGCAGCTGCTCATTCTCAGCAATTAAAGACACCAGTGACATCAAGTGCGATTTACCGGTACCATAGTTTCCTACTACCTGAATGCCAAACGACTCACCTTCACGATTATAGTCTAGGTTTTTGACAATTAGCGGCAGCAAAGCATCTCTCAGCGCCTTCGAGAAAACATAAGACCTGATGAGTGACTGTTGGTAAGCGGCTTCAGTAGTTCTGCTAAATTTAACTACTTCATTTATAGGCTCGAACTGTATTAAATCTTTATACTTCATAAGTCTGTTTGTATTCAAAACCTATCGCAGACAGGTCTATCTTCTTTCCGTGATGATGTGTAAGAAAGTAAAGGGTATTATTATCTATGTATCCTTTCCATTCCAAAATTAATGTGTTGTTTCTGGCATGATCTGTCAATAGGCGAGCAACATCAAGCTTTAGCTCTTCTTCAAGCAGAACACCGGGGTTACGGAGGACAATGAGGTGGCCAGCACTTTGTAGTAGTTTATCCACAAAGTCCTTCACTTTTAAGGCCAGTCTGGAACGACTGGGAAGTCCTTCAATATAGGCAGCTATTGTTTTTCCCAAATCAATAGCACAGCCTTGATTATCAATAAGGTTACCTGTAACAATCGGCTTATATATAGCTTTTTCCAATACTCTTATGCTCTCTTTTCCTAGTTAAACAGCCTCTGGTGCATTATAAATAGCACACTTGCATCTTCCCCAGCATATGCGGCCTAAATGCAGGAATCGCTGTTTAACCTTTAAAGATACCCTAATATATATATTAATTTGCTAATCTGATACAGTAATTTTAAGGAATAACCGAGGTGCGGGGTATAGGCTCAGCTACAGGTGGCAAAAGGTCGCTTATGCCTCAATCAGGATAAAGCCCGCCCAGTAAAAAGGAAGGTCATATTGGCTCTTAATTTGGATTTGTGCCTTCCGTAGCGCCTCAGATTTGGAGATACCAGCTTCCAGATATTGGTAAAAGTATGTCATCAGTTCGGAAGTCTGCAGGTCTGGCACTTTCCACAAACTTACCAATGTACTCTTTGCTCCGGCTAGTTTAAATGCTCTTTGCAAACCATAAACACCTTCACTTCCCTTAATATCTCCTAAACCTGTTTCACAAGCCGATAGTACAACCAAATCAATATTCGAGAGGTCAAGTTGGGATATTTCCTGTGCAGTAATAATACCGTCATTTTCAGGTTTTTGAGTAGATCTGAGATTGGCTCCTGCCAGCACTATTCCACTTCGCTTCAATGGATTGCCTTCATATTGTGTAATTACATCAGTTGGCAGTATTAGATTGCTGACAGCCATAGATGTAGTGTTATGAAAGTAAAACCCATGCGACGCTATATGCAGTAGATTTACATTGCTGTTACTCAACTTCCGAAGTGCTTCTTCAGAGGCTCCGTCCTTATTATATAAATCGACTCTATTACTAGTGTTTTGCTTTAGTATACTCCCAATTGATTTGATTTCATCTGCAGTATAGGCCAATGTGGCAAAATTACTCCCATCCCTACCCTGAGCTACCGCATTCGAAACCAAGCTTTTAGAGGATGCATCCACTGGATCAAATGAATGGTCATAGTCTACATCTCCAAATAAAGCAGCTACCCGCTTATCAAGTTTAGCCTCCCCAATAGTTGCAATTTGTCTCGTACTGCTTAGATAGACTATTTCGGCAGGATAATCTAGCAAGATTGACGGAAGAGAAACTTTATGCAAAGCTCCACTTACAGACACATATACTTTGGAAGAGCCTTTAAGGTATTGGTCAAGCGGACTCCAGATTTTATTATAGAGGTTTTCCCTATGCTTTTGGTAGATACTATTTATTCTTGTCTGGGTATTTCCAGGCTGGTTTAAGAGCTGCAGTAAATCGCTTTCCATAAAAAGCGGCACTAGTTTTGGCTGAGTGTAGGTGTTTTTTGTAATCAGGGCAAAGTATTCGATTGAATCTTTTGAGTAAGGTTTTGAAGGAACGTTAATAATTTCAATTGAGGTTTCACTGTCCTTTAGAGCTGCACGTATATCAGTCCACTTTATCTCCCTTGGATTAAATGATACAAAGGATGGGTTTGTTGAAATCTGCTTTAGTATATCTTTCTCTTCTAGCTTCAGTTTGGTTTCTCTTTCAGCGAATAAATCGGGATTTATACTTTGTCTCGAAGTATCTAAAATTTCTTTTTCTTTAATCAACTCATGATAGGCGTTGTATAGCTTTTGATTTTGGCTATTTGATACAAAGCCTCTTATGTTCTGATTCGAAAACAAAGCTATATTCTTGGTAGCTAGAATATTATCATATAATCGTTGAATAAAGTCCTCGTGCCTAACATTTATATATATTGAATTGATCATATTAATACCAGACTCAGCATTTGCTATGTAATACTCTTTTTCTTCTTCAGTTAAGAACAGGTAGTTGATACTCAATTTCCTAAAATAGTGTTCTTCTACTTCGCGTATAGGTTTATCTAAGTGCTTTCTATTATTACTATAAAAGTCACTGGTCAAGGAGTAAAGTAAAGCTGTATAATATCGTTCCTGATCAACTGCTTTTGTCTTGTGTAGAAGATTAAGAGCTGTGTTATAGACTTGTCCAGCTTTTTCGAACTTGCTATGCTGTGTATAGGCAGTCCCTAACCAAGTTAAACTTTTTGCATAAGCCGGAGATTCTTTGCCAAACCTACTTTCTGTTTCTTCTACTACCTTGATGAAACAACTTTCTGACTCTTCAGCGAACTTATCTCGAAGGCTTCTTTTGTCAGGCGAGAACCAACTAACAATCTTATAAAACAAACTGTAGTCAATCACCTCCTCAACTCCCTCTTCTTGATTCGCTGCAATAAGACAATAAACACCCTTTGCTGTAAGAAAATCAAGATAAATTGCTTTGTTCTTCCTGTCATCTGCCAAGTCATTTGCTTTCAGAATAAGCTCTCCAGCTCTATCCATATGGCCTAACTCTATTTCACTAGAGATGGCATTAACTAAGAGGAGCAAATAAGCTGTCGATTTTAAGCTCATTTCGTTATTCTCCCACAGTTCCAACGCACTTATTTTAAGTTGAGCTGCCTTTTGTGAATTTCCAATTTTATGATTGTAGATAGCAAATTGCATATAGGCTGAGATAGTGGACATCACATCACCAGCAGACTGGTTACTTATAGATAGCAATGAGTTAAAGTATTCTTCAGCCTCTGCATACTGGCCTCTGGCTAAATAAATTTGGGCCAAGGAAAGAGTAGGCGGTATCTTATTGCTCACGTCATTTTTTAATGCCCCTAAATCAGAAAGTTTCAATGCTTGGTTGTTTAAACTCTCCGCTAATTCTAGGGATTGCAAACTTTTTTGCAAACAGTATGCATAATTGATTGTAGCAGCAAATTCTGCTGACAACGCCTGTTCTTTTGCCCATTCAGAATCAAGGTATAGATTGGTTAAGACAAAGATTCTGCTCCTCTTTATTTTATTCGCTTGGGCTTTTTGATAGGCATTCTTAGCATAATCAGTAGCTTCGGCAAACTTCCCTTCATCAATAAGCTTATCAGACTGTTGAATATAGCTGTATTTGTCCGCCATATTCTTGTTCAAGTCCAAGGAAAAGCCCATTACCCATATCCAATTGACTATCATGATCAATAGATAGCCTACCCCAAATCCTACAATCGAAAGAATATTTGGCCTTTCTATCCCTTCTTTAAAAAGGGAAAGAACAGTTATATATATACTATGAGCCAGGATATATAGGAACCCTAGTGTAACCAGGGTTAAGATGATTAAAAATAATGCAGTCCTAAAGAGATCTACAAAGTATTGGAAGCTCCAAAAACCTTCTGGGTTTACATAAGTCCAAACTAAGTGGATGACACTAACTAATAGATAAACTGCTAGCAGTATAGCAGATACAACACCAACACTAATGAGACGCCCTACCATTTTATGGTACTATTTTTATTATTTGTAATTTAGATTACCAATTTATGATAGATGCTAAAACCATCTCATGCTTTTGAGGATAGTGGAGGCTTCTTCCGAAAGTTCGCCTTCATTATCTCGTACTTTCTTCAATAGTGCTCTGGCATCTCTAACTCTGCCTATTTTAATATAGCCCATGGCTAAATGGAAGTCTATAGACTCCGAGGAAGAGCCAGTGCCACCCTTCAAATGCTCAAGAGTCAAAACTGCCTTCTCCACTTCATTGGTGTGTAACCGTGCTATGGCGTAATAGAGGAGTAATTGTGTATTGCTCTCATTCGGCTTTAGGATTGAACTGAATATCTTTTTCGCCTTACTATACTCATGCGTGTGTATCATTTCAATGGCTCTCATTACTTCTTGCCATTCATCATGAGTATAGTCTTCAGGCTTGGATTCACCTCCTCTTAAATTATCTTTAATGGGGTTTAATCCATCGTAGTCATTTTCTCTGTAACTATAATCTTTAGAATAGTTAACAGATTCACGCATAGCCAATTTGTGTCCACCCAAATCACCGGAAGTGTAACTAGCGAAAATCTCTTCATTGGTACTGCGTGTAGGCTGCCAGATAAATAAGATTACTGCAATAGTAGCCGCTATACTTGCATACTTTACATATGGCCAGAGACTGAATGATTTAGTCTTTTCTATACTTTCCCTGTACTCTAATGTAGCTTTTTCACTTTCGTTCGCTATGCTAATGGTTTTACCTTCGGATGTGGTATTGGCATTAAATTCACCTAAGGGCTCCGCCCTGAGCATGTCTTTGATCCTTCGGACTTCATCAGCGATCTTGCTTGCTTCTCTGACAGACAAAATGAACTCATAGGTTTCATTGAACTCTGTGTCTTCACTTATCCTCGCTTCAAACGCGGCCCGCTGCTCCTCACTAAGAGTACCTTCTAGGTAACCATCTATAAAATCTAAGTCTTTATCGGTATGCATTAGTGTGGGGTATTTTCAAATTTTTTGCGTAGCTGCTTTAGACACTTATGTTTTTGTGCAGTTGCCGATTCTGGGTTACTGTAGTCATATTTGGTAGCAAGTACTTTCATACTTGTTCCAGCATAATAATCCTTTATGAGATTTCTACAGCGCTCGCCCAGTTCGTTAAGAAAAATTGCCAGCTTGACAGAGTTCGATGTGTAAGATTCTTCACTATTAGTTGAGTCCTCCCCGAATGTGTCTTCTATTGAATTAATATCAATCAAGACAGCCTTCTTTCCGTCTCTGTTTTTAGAATTGAATTTGTTTTGGCAAATCTGGTATATGTAGGTTGAGATTTTAGCCGTCAGTACGAACTCAGTGCTTATCACCTTTTGCCAGAAGGTTATAATTGCTTCCTGCAATACATCCATACAATCCTCCATTGAAAGGCTGTAATTCCAACCAAGTTGCCTTACCATTGGGGTACACTCATGGTATACCCATTTCAATGCACTATCCTTTTGACACCCTAGTCTGATAGCTTCGATTACTTCTTGATCCGATGTGTACACTTAAAGGCTTGATTGACAATTAAGATTAAGACTCTTCCTAGGCTAAATACAACTTATGTTATAAGACTAACAGAGACTAATTTAGAGCAACTTAGTTATAATACATATAAGTATCAACATAACATATCTAATTAAATAAAAATGCTAGTAGCCAGCATTCACCGATACCCTCTGCAGCGATTTGATGGATACCAATTTCTAAAACCTTTAAATGAGTATGATTGCCCTATAGATCAACTAATAGATAATTATCTTTTAGCCTTAGCCTCATATAAAGCAAATTTACAGGCGAAAGCTTACCTACAGTAAATTAATACTCATTGGAAATCAACTACTTATAAATAACATAAAAAATTATTTAAAAAAATTAGATTTAAGGGGTTTAGGTTTTTCTGACTTGGATATCAATAGATGTAACAGATAACAAGAAAGAAGAACCATGACAACAACAACCAACATTCACCCTGAAGTAAATTGCCTACTGGATTTTCAATTTGTGGTAGAGGACCCGCAAACACGTCAAAAAGAAGTACTAGAGTTTAGGCATACCAAACACTCTTCCAAGAGAGCCGCACAAAGAGGCATCAATCTAAAGAAAGTTTCTCATGCCTTAGAATATGGCGAAAGCTTCTTCAAACAAGGTTTGATTTATTACATCCTCGGAGAGAAGAATCTTCCAGATCACCTAACTAAAGACAAGAAGGAATTACAAAACCTAGTTGTGATCGTGGCAGGGGACTCCAATCAGGTAATAACCTGCTACCGTTCAAAAAAGCCCTTCAAGCATGTGAAGCTCAAGTCTAAACGTCTAGGTGTAGGCTACGCTGAGGCATAAGATGCTATGAATACGACATACGCTGAGTTACTCGAAACACCGCAATGGCACCAAAAACGAAGGCAAGTACTGGAAAGAGATAGGCACAGATGCAAAAATTGTGGAGCGGCCAATTCCTTACAGGTGCATCACAGGCAATACCACAAAGTGGGATACACTGGAGAGTTTGTTTTCCCCTGGCAGTACCAGAACCATTTATTGGTAACCCTCTGCAATACCTGTCATGAGAAAGGCCACTCGGTTTACAAAGTACCTGTTTTCATAATCTAAACATCAAAAAAACATAACAACTAACATGTTCAAATTAAACATCTTCAGCAAAAGGTCATCGGGCAAAAACGCAGCAGAACCTATAAATAATTATGCTAATGAGGACACCAATACACCTCCAGTCGATTTGTTTGTAGATCCCACACCCCCTAAGCCAGAATCGGATAAATTTCAAACAGCCACCAGTCCTACCAAGCTCTCTGTTTTTTTGGGGAGAGACTTTCATAATATGGGAAAGCGCGATGGCTATCTCTACCATTCTAAAGAGACGCTAGAAAACTGGAAGAGAAAAACTCGTGCTGAATTTCACATCATCATGGATCAAATGATTCAAGAGAAAAAAGAACAACGCCTAACCTATTTAAATCACCTTGCAAGCGTTGGGGCGATGCATGAAACTACCTCCATACAGCTGAGCAATATGATGGAGGAGCTGAATACCTCAATAGCTCAGCTTGATAAGCAAAAGGAATTAGCCGTCGAAGATGAGGGGTGGATTATGGGCGCTATCCATGATTATTATCATGGTTACGCCCAGGGTCTTAACGACTATCTGGAAGGAGAAATCTTAATCACATCCATCAGAAATATATAATAAACATATACATGCTAAAGTTCTATAGTCTATTAATTGGGGAGGATCCAAAATACACAGCCTCATTCCACCCATCTAGCAAAAGAAAAGTTGTCTTGTTGGGATCATGCATGCTACTGCCAATTATACTTTGGTTTATCAACGGCTACCTGCTTGTCAGTCATGTGTTAAGCGGAGGAACAGTCTCCGCACTATTAACGGCAACTCTAGCCGCTTTGATCATTTTTTTGATCGAGAGATCAGTGATCATGTCAAAAGGGAACAATTCTATAGCCGCATTCAGAGTCTCTCTTGGCTTTGTGATAGCTCTATTAGGATCAATCAGTATGGATGAGGTAGTATTCAAAAATGACATAGATAATAAGGTGTCAGAATACAAGCAGGAGCATATCGCCAAAGCAGTAGCTCAGATAGATTCCAGTTATAAGACTTTGAAAGATGAGCAACAATCTAAAGTTAGGCTGAAGAATGATGAGTGGCAGAAAGCCTTGAAAGAAGCAACTGGAGAAGCAGACGGCACTTCGGGAAGCGGGGCAGCGAAAGTTGGTCAAATTACCAAGTTGAAGCTTAGTGTGGCCAGCAGGCATGAGAAAGATTATCTAGTTGAGAGTACTAAGCTTGACACCCTACAAGCTACTATTGCATTAAAGAAGCAGGAAGCTGACATAAAAGCTAATGCTAGCTTTAAAAGTGATGCATTACTTTTGAGAATCAAAGCGATGTTCGAGTTAATTGGAGAAGACATCTATATGATGCTTATCTATATTCTCTTCACTTCTTTCTTATTCCTGATTGAATTTCTTGTTGTGATTATCAAGCTATGCAGCAGCAAATCCATAGATGAAGAACTGGAGGACGCTAGAATTAGCCTACTAAAATCGAAGACACAGAAGACTTTACAAAATGCTATTCAGTATTTTGAGCCTCAGGCAGCCGATTATAGGGTTCAGAATGCTCGTCTTGCTTTGTCAAGTAGTAAAACTAATATTTTCAATTAATTTAGTAATTACAAATAGCCAAAAGATAGCCTCTAGTAGATAGCAAAGCACTATCAAGGATTTATTTAATTTTGAAATAACAGGTATTAAAGATGACATGGATTGAACCAGCTATTGAGGATATAGCTACATCAGGTATAATCTACTACTCAGAAAAGTATAATGATACTTGCTCAAGAATATGCGAAGTATTACAGATTGACCTTTTCCCTAGCACAAATCATAGTACATATTGGCAGACAGATTATCATGAGTGGGAGGAAAAAGTTGTTGCTGAAAACCAAAAAATCGAAATCACGACCAAGGCTTTTAGCGAAGAAATCATTACGAAAATCGCAGCCACTCCAAGCAACATCCTATTTGCATATTTAGCTAATCACTTAGCGGGCATATTACATTTCACTAACTACGCTAATCAACTCATTTATCAGTCTCTGTATCAAAATTTCTATGAATTCGAGACTAACCTAAGAGAGTATTTGACATTATTGGGATTTACTTATAATGATATTGAGCTATATTATGAATATAGCTTTGCTAAAAGTCCAAAGGCTTTTTATAAATCTAGGCTAGAACAGTTAAGAAGCGAAAAATTTAAAGTCGAAGCTAAGGAGTTAAGCAATTTTCAGAAGTTAGACTTGAAAGAGGCCCTTATATTTTCTAAATCTTCTTACCATTCAAAAGAAATCAGACAAAAGATTGGTCTTTTTAAAATTAATGAAGTGCAGGTCTCTAATTTAAGAAATACAGTAATGCATGCCAAAGGCATTACAGGAAGTAACTCTGAGATAGATCACAACTTTAGCAGCTTCGAAAAAATTTTCCTACAGGTTCTTTCTTTCAAAGAAGCATTTTATACCCTAAAAAAGCTTAGGACTGACCAAATCAACAATTTTAATTCCAAAATGAATGATTATACACTAGCTCTTTTTGATAAACTATCAGATGAAGAACTAAAAACATTCTTTTACACACGCAATTGACACAGAGGGTAAACCTAAAAGTAGCAACCCCACTGCTCTCACCAATCATTGAAGAATAATCTTCTTCAAAATGAAAGAGGCCATAATAGGATCATTCTCGACAGTCCTGCCAACCATCCTAGTAGCACCAATGATTTCTCTGCTACCATTTTTAACTGAAATATAGCCTAAGGACGATCAATTTGCCTATTGATTTTTTAAATCTAGAAAATGTCACTTAGCGATTTTGGCCGTAAGCAACTGATTTACAAAAGACATCTACAATCACCGCAAAAAAGTTAACTCCCTGCACTAACCTCCCGCACCCTTTTTTCCTATACTGTACCGAAAGACAAGAGGAGTTTGGCTGGATTCGCTCAGCTTTAGGCTAAACATCCAGCATGTTCATGTGTATCTGTCCGTAGTCTCTGTTCCGCATGAACATTACCCGTGGCTAGAAGCGCTCAGAGCCACAGCCGAGAACAAAGCGAAAGCGGCGAGCAAGGTGCGCAACAACCGATGGACGGCGCAACGATTCGCAAGCCCTGGGATTTTTGGTTGTTTGTCCCTGGGTGCGTGTGGAAACCTCAGAAATGTTTCCCTTAGCAGTTCCCCCACCACTAAGGGAGAACTGTGTGTGTATTCCTAGAAATGTCCCCCTGTTATAGGAACGAAAGGTACGCTGAAGGACGAAGAAGGACGTGATGTGATTGTAGTGGTGAGTTATTATGTGATTGTGCGAAAGTGACTTGTATAAGGTATAGCTGTGAGTGTATAGAGGTTGCTTGATGGTGTGGAGCTGAGCGTGGATGTAGTTGTTGTGGTTGATTAGAGGGACTTGTACGATAAAGAAATAGAGTGCGAGAATAAGTAACGCGAGATGGCGTGATCAGGAATGTGATGTGAAGTTGTGGGTAGATGTGGTGCAGTATGTAGGCTTATGACTTGAGAAGGAAGAAGCGAGAGCGTGTAACGAAAGAACAGTAAAACTTTGTTATAACCTTAGGTATTGATGGAAATGAGAGCGTTTTATTCGGTAAGAGAGTTTAGATCAGAGCTAAAGAGCAGAGGAGTAAACGTGACGGAGAAAGCGATCCGCCACTACATCGAAAGGGGTACGTTGAAGGCGCAGAAGGACGTGCTCCGACCGAGCCGCTGGCTCATCCCCTCGTCTGAGTTGAACAGGGTGGCCCCTTCGGCACAGCAGGCTGCGTGAGATGGCCCTAAAACCTTAAAAATGGGTCGGTATTATAAATGCCCTCACGGCCCCAAGAGGGCACCCCGGGCATTATTTCCTCAAGGGAGGGGCAGTTGCTGAATGCTGAAGGGTGTACTCTCCTACCAGAGAGAAACAAGGACCCATTACAGCACGAGGGGCAGCAGCTCCATGAATATCTCCACCGTTAGCATGGTCGTTAAAGGCATCACAGAGGGGGCTAAAAGGCTGCTTGAAAATTGCAACTACCGTCGTGGGAGTTTATTGGCGTACTATCACTTGGCTATTAGCTCTCTTAAACACCTTTTTGGCCTTCCCTATTTGTCAGGTAGCAGTCGATTATCTCGGTTCCGAAGTAGGCAAGTCCGGTCTTAAGATAGTGATAAAGACTGGGTTTATATATCTACTCACAGCCATCAGAAATGATTAGAGGTACATTCAAAGCCTGCTCGGCACCGATCCTGTAGGCCGACCTAGACCTACACCCATGTGACGAGAAATACGCTGGTTAGTCTGCAGAATAATCGTACATTAGCCAATGTTAATATAAAGGATAAGGACAGAAGAGTATGGTCAAAATGCACTTTGAGGAAGGAAGAAATTAAGCTTCGAACCTTCACACATAGTGCCAACAACCGTATGTTCATGCCTTCGAGACAGTTAGCAGTAAAATAAATTAATAATGGAAAATTATATAGAAAACAAAGACTATGAATTCCTAACTCTTAATGAGTTTGAACAAATCCAAGAGGGAGATGAATTTGATTGCCTTTTAAAATTGAAAATCTTTGAGGATAAAGCTCAAAGTAAACTTGACAGAACAGTATACTTCAAGGTAAATCATAAAGACAAAAAGAAAATAGACGAATGTACAACTTGGATTCGGAGTTTTCACTTTTCGTTTGGCAAGTCATTCTTATATGATTACATCGTAAAACAATCACAATAAAATAGATGAATACTAAATTATAAACTACTCTTTGATATGTATTTTAGTTAGTTTAGTGAGAACCATAGCTAATAAATTGACTCAATAAAAATTCCAAATAACATATTTTAATACATGAAAATTTTCTTCTACTCACTTTTGATTTTATTGGTCTATATAATTGCATATTTTATATGGCAAATAATAGGTGGTATTTTACAGACTATATTTCTTGGAGGGGGAGCTTGGGTCACATTTAGTTTACTATTCTTTTTGATACACCTAGCTTTTACAATATACTCATATAAAAGAGGTATAATAAAAAGTATTTACGTTTTAGGTAGTGTTATTTTGACTTCTATCTTCTTACAAATGTTTGTTCTTAAAGACGTGTTTTGATTCAATACTATGGTTTTAGCAATCAAAACTATTTTATTCTGGCATATTAGCTTTTATAATTCCACCAAGATTAAATAAAGAACTCTAACTGCTAATTAAGTAGACGGCCCCACCAGTGTTAGCTGACGGTGCGCGCCTCTCCGTCGAGTAGCGCGAGGGAACCTCCCCCTCACGCCCTCACAGAACCGTGCGTAAGGCTCTCGCCTTACACGGCTCCTATTATCCAACCTTTACGGCCTTACTCCCAGCTGCCAGTGCGCAAACAGGTTCGGAACGGCTTTAGCCACCCTCCCTAGCCAGTTGCTTGCCCTGACTTTACGGCCCCGTAGTTTCTTGAATTTCTGACGGGCCCAACGCTTGAGAACAAGATTCAAATATCCCAATACCTCCTGCAGTTCTGATTTGTAGAAGTGTCCGTAGTAGTTTATCCACCCTTTTATGACTGGGTTTATTTCCTCGGCCAGCCTTGTCAGGCTGCTGCCACTTCTACTTGTCAGCTTCCACCCCCTTATCTTCTGCCGGATGGCCTTCTTGGCCTTGTCGCCCACTGCCGGTAAGAAACCGGTAAAGAACTTACCCTTCCTGTTCCTTGACTTCCTGCTTCTGAATGTGTAGCCAAGAAAGTCGAAGGCCATTGCCGGGTAGCCCCTCTTCCGATCTTCGTCCCTGCAGTAAACAATCTTTGTTTTCGCCGGATGCATTTCCAGTCCGCACGCCTTTAACCTTTTCGCCAACGCTTCTTTTAGCCCTGTCGCTTGCTGCTCGGTGCTGCAGTGTATCACACAGTCGTCTGCGTAACGCTCGAACGGGCAGCCGGGGTAATGCATCCGCAGCCACTCGTCCATGCAGTAATGCAGAAACAGGTTGGCCAGCAGCGGAGAAATGACTGCTCCCTGCGGAGTGCCCTTTGTCTTGGCTGTGGTTATTCCGTTTCTTTGCTGCACAGGTGTTTTGAGCCACCGCTCGATGTAGAGCAGTACCCATTTGCAGTCTGTGTGTTTGCGCACTGCCTTCATGAGCAGTTCGTGCGGAATGCTGTCGAAGAAGCCTTTGATGTCCAGGTCCAGCACCCAGTCCTGCCGCCAGCACCGCTGCCTGGCTTTGCCCACCGCATCCAGTGCGCTTTTCCCCGGCCTGTACCCATAGGAATCATCATGGAATACCGGTTCCAGCATGGGTGCCAGTGTCATGGTGGCGACCATCTGGGCGATGCGGTCTGTGACAGTTGGGATACCCAAAGGGCGTGTGCCTCCTCCGCTCTTTGGTATTTCTACCAACAGCACGGGAGAGGGCATGTAGCTACCCGAACTCATCCGGTCTTGAGCTTCTCCCTTGTCATCAGGGCGACACGTTCTCACGTTCCGTGCAAACGCCTGTGTTAAGGTCACGCTGCCTTAATGCCGGATGCCGCATGAGCAGTAGCCAGGTTGCCTTCATGCTTGTCCCGGGACAGTGGTGACTCCCGGTTTTGACATCTCCTATTCGGTAACGACACTTCCTCAGCAGTTCACTTGCGTTCGTCTCCTTAACACCTACCTGCTACCTTTCCGGTAACTTTTCCTTGTCGCTCACGACCATGCCTTTTAAGCACAGCCGCACAAGGCGGTTTGGAGCCTGCACCTGAATACCGGCTCCGAGGGGCCTGCCCTCATCATTTGCACAGCACCGAATTTCGCCAAGGCGTCCTTCGTTCGTGACACACCACCACCGTATGTACGGGTCGCGTATACGGCGGTTCGTCAAGGATAGCACAGCCGCTCTCTACACCAGCCCTGCCCTCGCCCTAGTTTGGGATAAGGCTAGCAAACTCTCGCGTTTGAACCTCTTTATCGGATTTGGGCAACTCAGGCGTTTGGTCCTTCATCGACCTGTGAGACCTTGGTAGACCAACTTACCGATAAGGGATTTGCACCCTCTGGGTAATCTGAGTATATTCCTTTCGCCATGCTGGTCACACACAAGGCATAAAAGCCATACTGTGGCTACGCCGCGTTCGCTTTTTATACAACATGTTAGGCTCAAAAAGCTTAAAAAGGGCCAGTATTGTACATGCCCTTACGGCTTTAAACGGGTACCCCGGTCGCTTTTTTCAAGAGAAGGGGGCCTTAATGGGTTATTACTCGTCTAGGTCCGCCTACAGTTGATTGGAACGCGTGAATGCTTCCTGCGGCTAACTTGTTTTGGATACTTTGATATAAAGAACCTTTGATGATTTGTCGTATAACAGGTGATTTAGGATATTTAGCTATGGAAATAAAACTGATCCGCAACAAAGACGATTATCAAATTGCACTTAGGCAGATAAAGGCGCTGTGGAACGCTGCGCCTGGCACTCCTGACGGAGACAGGCTGGAGATCCTTTCCATGCTGGTCAGCAGGTACGAGGAGGAGCATTACCCCATCAATGAACCTGACCCGATTGAGTACATGAAGATCCGCATGGAGGAGCTGGGGCTCCGGCACGAGGACCTGGTGCCCTATATAGGCAGCAAGGAAAGCGTCACGGAGGTGCTTGATGGTAAACGCTCACTCTCTCTGGAGATGATCCGCAACCTGCACCGCGGGCTGGGCTTTTCCCTGGAGGCGCTCATTGCAGAGCCTTCGGGACCTGGCTTTAAGACTGAATCACAGCCCCAACCTCTAAAGCTGGATGACCCTATAGCAATAAAAGGAATCGAGGTATTCGAGGATGAGGATGATTTTCAGAGGTGGCTCAACACCAGGAACACGGCCTTAGGGAATGTGAAACCTGTTGACTGGCTAGACACCCCGGAAAGAAGAAAGCAGGTGTTAAACGTGCTGGTGTGCCTGGAGCACGGGATGTACTCCTGACAGCCTCTACCTTCCAGTACTAATGTTGCCTTAACTGAAAAGGAAGAGTTCCTTTAGCATGCCAGCGCCTTCTTTACCCGCTGCACGGTGCTTATCCCCACCCCGCAGAGTTTGGCCGTCTCCCGGATGGACTGCCCCGCCCGGAGGTAGCGGACTACCTTCGGGTGCGACCTGACAAGATCTTTGGTGCTTCCCTGCGGCCTGCCCAACACCTTTCCCTTGCGCCTGGCCTCCTCTAGCCCCGACTTCACCCGCTCGATTAGGGTAATGCGCTCCATGCGTCCGATGTCGGCCAGGATGGTGAGCAGGAACTGGGCCATGGCGTTCACCGTGCCGTCAGGGTTGAGCGTCTCAATATTGTAGTTCTTCACCACCACGCTCACCTGGAGCGCGTGCAGGGCTTCCAGCGTGGCCAGCACCTGCGCCGTGTCCCGACCCAGCCTGGTCACCTCGTGCACCAGCACCTTGTTGATCTTCCTGCCCTGCGCCAGCCTGAGCAGGCGCTGTATGCCCTTGCGCTCTGAATTCTTTTTAGCCCCTGAGACGGTTTCGGTGATCAGCTCTATGACTTTGTAGCCCTGTGAGGCGGCATACTCTGTAAGCTCTGTCACTTGTCTGTCGTAGCTCTGGTCTGACTTGGACACCCTGACCAGTATAGCAACTTTGTTCATAGTTGTCATCTTGGTATTGACGTGAGAAGTTCCGAAGATGGGACTAATATAGTAAAAGTATTCAAATAAACTAGTGGTTATTTGAATACATTTTTCCTGGTACCAAGAGCGGCCGCAGGAGTACGTAATTAAGGTATAACTTAGAATACCTTTTTTTGAATACACCTGTGCCGCCTGTACAATAAGTTGAGGGCTGCTAAAGGGCTTTCCTATAATAATATTTATGTAGCTATTAGCCCCTCACAAGAGTCTTATTAAAGCGGGGATTAGAGGCTCATTAATCTTCTCAGGAAATAATTCTTTTGTTCACTCGGAAAGTCGAATGTATCGTTATGCTATCCCGTTCGGGAATGCTCTGCAAGTGCACTGATCACAGCTTCTTTCTAGCGCCTCTAGAGGCGCTTGTTGCCTTCAATCCCGCTTTCCCTTCCTGTCGCTTTTGGTGGACGCACGCCTCTACTTCCCACCCTAGTTTAGTTGCATTACTATCAGAAAACTATTTTTAGACATTTGTTCACATGTGGTATCAATGATACCTCGAATATTAAGTTTAATTAAATATTGTTAATCTGTAATATTCGATAGAAGGTAGAAGGTTGCACAGGAACGAGCAACCAGTTGACGTGGTAAACCCGACTGGAAAGAATATATGTGTAGTAGTTTTTATAATATGGTAACCCTCACTTTATAAAGGATCCCTTACAGTTGAACAAACGTACATTCCCGCTCCTTAGCGCCTGAAATACCTTTCTCAACATCTATAGCATCTAAAAATATCTATACACCTAACTAAACATTTTACAGTTTTCTGTATCTTGAACTCTGTTTAATATACGATTACATGACCAAGGAATTCCCCCCCTGCCGCTTACACAAAAGTGGTTATCGATTTTGAAAACGAACTCTGTAGCACCGCAACGAACTGCGTGGCGCTATTGCAGAGAATCAGCACAAAGACTATGTGCTCTCGCCTGACCGCTATTTAGGCTCCGAAGCCGAATAAGATTACGGCTTTTCCTTATATAAGAAAATGAAACTGCTGACCACTGAACTGGCCGCTCAGTTTGAGGAAAGTGCCCTTCTGGAGAAGCGGATTCGGGAGAATCTGGAAGGGATCGGGTTTGAGATTAAAAATTAATAATATTATAAAATATGACAAACCAATTTACACAAGAGAGTCACCCTGGTAATTTCCCAACTAGGGTTTTAAGATATAATATAACAGATCACTTTGCTAATGTTAGAGATACTACTTATGAATATGTTTTAGAAGGTGTTAGCTCAGGTAAAGTTAATGCTGGGATTGAAGTTGATATTGATAGAGCCCCTATTAGGACTCCATTTGCCGATTGTGAAACAAAGATTATCCACCTTCAAGAAAGTTTCATTGGCTTTATGTGGGCTTTAAGTTATTCTATGTTTGTCATACATGAGGAAGGGGTCCAAAAGAAATTATTAGCCAATCAATTTAGAGGTCAAATAAACTTTGATTCTGATTTATTAAAAAGAGCAAAGGCTCTCTTTGATTGGGCAATTACTTTAAAAGACGAATTTTCAGATTGGGATCCCAAATTACCAAATCCAGAGTCCTTTTTAAACGATACTGAAAAGTGGTATGCAGAGAAAGTTAATGGCATTTTTTCAGATGCTATAACCTATGATCTTTTCCATGAATTCAGTCATTTGGTAAATAATCATTGTGAAGGGTTAGGAAATCTTTTAAAAAAAGAAGCAAAAAAATTAACTGTAGAAGAAAGAGCTCTATACAAACAAATTGAAACAGAAGCAGATAACAACGCTTTTGATAGTATCATTCAAGAATTCGACAGTGAAAAATATAAACTACATAAGGGACTAGCTATTATAATTGCTCACGTTGCGAGTTTATTTATTATTAAAAACCCTAGATCTGTAAAGCAAATAGTACATCCAGATATTGATAACCGAATTTTAAATTCAATTGAAAGATTAAATTTAAATGAAGATGCTGATTCAGATTATGTATGGAGCTTCGGAGCGCTAGCGTGTAAATTCTTTTTTGATAATCATGGTATTCCTACAGATTTATCTGACTCAGCTACTACAAAGGAGCTATTTTTTAGATACTTGAATAAATTTGATGAATTAAAGTCAGAACAATTTTAACCTACAATGATCCGCCACTGTTGAAGATATAGCCTATAGTGGCTCGAAAATGATACTGCCGCTACTAGTCGGACTCAAAAAAAGGAATTCCCAGCTGATATAACTATGTTTTCATTATGTCTAACTTCATTGAACAATTAAATGCTGATGTAGAAGAACTAAGGGCTTTGCTTGCTCAATGTTCTACTGAAACCGTAGCTGGATCTGTGGGTTCTCAATTGATGCGAGACATAAATGAATCTGATAAAGATAAAGAAGGAGAAAAACTATTATCCGCTGCAAAGCAGTATTCTTTCTTGCTAAGTTTGTTGTTATCAACCCCAGAAAAAACAGATGGCAAAGAATTCGGAAAAGATGAGTGGTTAAAATCCAATGCGTTACTTAACAGAATCTTTAGCTGTTATGCTAATTTATTTTGGCCTAGTAATGAAGGCATTGAACAAGTAGATGAAGAATGGCTGCGAGTACGAAGTGTTGCAATGCCCACATTTCTACATTATTTCAATACTGCACTTCTAGCAAGTATTGAGCAGATTTCAGATCGTATTGAAAAGTATTGCACAGCATTTGACGAGGAGTTGGAGAAGGAGTTAGGCATATCAGCAACTCGTGCATTAGAAATATCACGATATATTCAATCTCACCTTCAACAGCATATAAACACGTCGTCCACTCTAGCTATACAGGAACAAAAAGAGAGGTTTAAAATTCTTGAAGAAGCTAGAAAAGAATCAAAGGGTGCTTCGAATTTTGAAGAGATCCTCCAAAACAAAATAAAGTCCCCAAGCTATTTTGAGAAATGGTTTGCCTACTTTGAAGCTATAAAAAAAATTGGTTTAGTCGAGTATGCAACGATTAAAGAAAAGTTTCCTAATGATGCTGATGCATATTGGAATATTTTCACCATCAAAAGAGGAGATGCACCATTACTAAAGTATCCAACTGAAAATTTCATTTTCGAATCAAAGCCTTTGATACTGATTAAGCCTGAAGTTGCCTTTTGCGCTTACCCTAATAAACTTTTTGAAGCTATTCTCATTAATTGTGAGAATACACTAAAAGCCGAGCAGTATAAGAGTGCATTCTTACTTCATAGAGACAAGACTTTAGAAAACGAAGCCCTATTATTATTTAGAAAAATATTAGGTGAGGATACACAAATTTATACTTCAGCTTTTGAGACTGCTAATTCTCACTATGAGCATGACATTGTAATAGTCTACAATGATAAATTACTTATAGTAGAAGTCAAAGCTAGTCCTCCAGTCGAGCCCTTTAGAGATCCTGATAAAGCTTTTACTCGAATTAAGAGAGCATTCAAAAGTGACTCTGGTATACAAAGTGCATTTGATCAGGGAGTAAAAATTATAAGAAGGCTCGAAAATGGTGAAACAGTTCAATTGTATGATCGCAAAGGAAATTTACTGACTACACTTGAGCCTAATAAGTTGACAACTAGACATTGTGCATGTGTAACAAGAGATGATTTTGGCTACTTAGCGACTAATTTAAGTTTGTTGCTAGAGAAGAAAGAGTCGGATTCTTACCCTTGGGTTGTAAGCATACTTGAACTTGGTTTTATTGTTGACGCTTGGCAATATTGCAACCTAAATGCTAATGATTTCTTTGCTTATTTATCTGAAAGAGTAAGGTGTCATGGCAAAGTGTATGGAAGCGATGAGCTAGAATTTTTAGGTGCACGTTTACATCACGGGAGTCTCAATGAATTTTTAATATCTGCTCAAGATGTAGTTTTTCTAGATCCTAGTTACTCAAAATTTTTTGATGATTTATACTACCATCTGCACCATAAAGCATCAGCTCCAAAAATCAATATTGTCAAGCCAGTTATGATGGACCTGAGGAAATCATTAGAAAATAACGATCCTACATTCGTACAAAGAAATGAGGCGGGAAAACCTGTAGGTGATAAAGCTAAAACTGGTCGCAATGCTCCTTGTTTCTGCGGGTCAGGTAGAAAATTCAAAAAGTGCCATGGCTTTTAACTGAACACTTTATTTTCACCAGCTTAAATGTATCTATATACCCAGTCTAGCATAACACATTGAATGAAATTAGAAAACAAAAAAATAGTTACAAAAGAAGAAACTCCATACCCAAATACGCTTTACAAATACAGAGAATGGGACAATCCTTACCACCAAACTCTTATTACAAAGAGGGAGGTGTTTTTTCCTCCACCAAGTGGTTTTGAAGATCCCTATGACTGTAAAATTCCAATCAGGTATGATCTTTTAACATATAATGAAAGAATCGAATTTGGAGTTAGGGTATTAAAAGCAAAAGAACCAGGGAAACCACATCATTATTATCGACAAAAGGCAATACAGCAATACCCTAATTCTGCGTTCGCAAGCCCCAAACGAATTGAAGAAATTCAAAAGATAGAGGCTGAAGACTTTGATAAACGGATAGGCATTCTGTGTTTAACTGAACATCCAGATAGTTCTGAGATGTGGAATTATTACAGTAAAAACCATACAGGCTTTTGTGTAGGATTTGACCCTAAAATATTATTCGATTACTTAGGAGGTGGAGGCGCTGTTCTTTACCATGATGAAATACCAATTATATACCCTACACCTAAGCATTCTTATGACGAACAATTAGCATTTCAAATTTTTAGTAAGCATAAAAAGTGGGCATTTGAGGATGAATATAGAACGTTTTTATCAAAAATGGCACAACCTCTATCTACAGAGGATAGAATCGTTATAGTACCACCAGAAGCCTATACCGAGATTATACTAGGCGCTTATATGCCTGAAGAATGGAAGGAGCAAATAACTAAGGCTCTTCCACCTGAATTAATAAATATTAAAACTAGACAATCCACAATTAATGAAGGTGAGATTGTTTTAGTATAGTCTTGCAAAAGATGTTAAATGCGGATTTGGAAAATATCTAAGTTCTCAGACTTTGTAGAAGGTTAGCTCCGAATATAATACACTAATGGTTTACAGTTTTAAGCAGATACTCCCCGGTTGAAAAGTTTAATCCTCAGAATGACTTGATATACTACACCGGAGAATACTTCTGCATGAGAGGTTCTGATTGTTAAAAGATTAGGGCGAACTCGTCCCCTTTGTAGGATTATTCGCCCTGAATTCTTAAGTATTCAAAAAAACACGTTGCTTTTTTGCTCTTTAGTAGTATCCAGGCTCATGACAGGTAAAATATTCCTACCTATTCTACCTCAGCCTCTTCCCTGTCCTTTCTAAAAGCTGTTAGCTGGGCGGCAAAATGCTTCTTAAGGTCGCTTTCAAAGCTGTCCAGATAGTTCTCGGTTGTTTTCATATCGCTGTGCCCGAGAGACTCTGATATAAGCTCCATTGAGGCGCCAGAGCGTTTGAGAACAGTTGAGAAGGAATGGCGCGCGGTATAGGTAGACACGTTCTTTTCTATACCTACTTCTGCAGCTATCCTTTTAATGTACTTGTTTATGGCCTTCGTTGCGTATCGCACCTGAGCCAGCTCTTCCTCCGGGGAAAGTCCTTTCTTTAGAATCGGGAAAATGTAACTATCGCTCTTAGCCGGTTTATTGCCCCAACGCTTAATGATTTGCTTCATCTCAGGGGTAAGGACAGCAACGATAGGTTTTATATTCTGCCTGTTCGTTCGTTCTGTCTTTGCTCTAACAAAGGTAATCTCGTCGCCTGTAATATTCTCATACTTTAAGCGAGCCATGTCCTTCACATTGATACCGTTGCACAGGTAGGAGAAAAACCACAAGTCCCTTGCTTTGGCCTCTCCATCATGCTTGGGCTCATAGGTAACGATCTTCTCAATGTCGCTTATGGTAAGCGCCTTTTTAACATTGCGGCTAGCCGGGATAGTGTACTTTCTTTTGCCAAAAGGATACATTTCAGGATTAACCTCTCCAGATGCTATGGAATCATTGAAAACGGCACGCAAGGGGCGTAGATATATGCCGACGGTAGTCAAAGATTTACCAGATCCTACCATCCATTTCTCGTATGCCTGCAGGAAGGTTTTTGTAACTGAAGTGAACGGCAGGGGTTTATTTTTACAAAAATCGAGCAGAGATTTGTAGGAGCATTCGTAATTACTTGCAGTTCCAGCCCGCCCCTCTTTTTTGATTTCCGCAATCTTGTATCGGTATGCGGCAAATACATCTCCCTTCTTATAATCGGTTACGTACCTGCTCTCGAAAGCCTCGAAGCTGAAGACCGGCAGCTTCTCGATCACCTCTAGTGCTGAGTGTTCTGCTTTGTCCAGGTTAAGGCTAACTTCTTTGTAGCCGCCGCGAGCCTTTGGGTTTCGTATTTTCTCGAACTCAGCTAAGGTGTATCGATAAGGCTCTCCCCTCTCGTTGATAACCGGGTAGTACTTTTGTTTACGCTGGTAGGTGATCCTTAGCTTTACGGGATAGAGGCCATCACTATGCGATCTGCGTGTGTCAAGAATGATGGCAGTAGAGACTTTTTGCTTCATACTTTTCACTAGTTGTTGTACATACGATGTACATACAATTTGCATACATTTCGCTAGAATGTCAAGAAACGACAGCTACTAACAAGAGCAAAAAAACGCTTCTACAGCTCAGAATCGAACATTAATAAATATCTAGAAATACCAATATAGCACTTAGATAAAACTACGAATCAGAAGGTTAGGGGTTCGACTCCCTTCGCGACCACCGAAAAGGCCTCTCAGAGAAATCTGAGAGGCCTTTTTCTTTTATGCTGTACCGTAGCAGATACAGGTTGATTCTTTTCTGTTTGCAAGTCTTTCTGCCAGCAAATTTTCTAAGCAGCCATACCCTCAGGCAACGGAAACTTCTGCTTTAACTGCTCTAGCTCGCTCATGACTTTTCCGCTTACTTTAAAACGTACATGGTCTTCATAGAGCTCATCCCAATGCACGAATATCTGCCAGGTCTGACTACCGCTAAAATTCTGAATCTCAGCCTCCGTCATATCACGCACAAAAAATGCATCCAGCGTAACGTCCTCTTCACGCATGGGCACGTGAATATAGGTGCGATCACAGTTCAGAATTTGGATGAGTTCGGCAGGTCGCTCATCGCTGGCAGGCATGTAAAAGTAGGCTACCTGATGGAGCTTTTTAAAGCCGGAGGGATGTGGGTAAGGGTGTGGATACATATTCTGGTCTTAAGCCAATGATCTCGCAATATCCCGGACAGCCATGCACGACGAATATAACTTTACACAAAGCACACCGGAATATCAGTGTATACACTACTTCTTTACCTTCTGTTTAGCTAAAACGCATATTCTCAAAACTATACAATAAGATATATTTTAAGTTCCCTATTCAGGCTATACTTCTGATCTGTAGCCTTTCTGCAGAATTATGATTAATTTTGCAGTATCAATTATCTTTTAATTTTAAAGCCGATAATCATGGGAATGTATCCTGAATATATGGTCGCCCCGATCCGCGAAGACCTGACCTCTGCAGGCTTCGAACAGCTGATGACCGCAGAAGAAGTAGAGCAGGTGCTTTCGTCAAAAGAAGGTACTGTGCTGGTTGCTGTGAACTCAGTGTGTGGCTGTGCCGCTTCTAAAGCGCGCCCTGCCCTTAAAATGGCTGTTGCCTCCTCTGAGAAGCGCCCAACTAAAATGATCACTGTATTTGCAGGTATGGAGCAGGACGCTGTGGCCAAAGCACGTGAGTTTATGCTGCCGTACCCACCCTCTTCTCCTTCTATCGCCCTGTTCAAAGACGGCGAACTGGTGCACATGATCGAGCGCTACCACATTGAAGGTAACGAGCTTAACCGCATTGTAGACAACCTGCAGGGCGCTTTCGAGGCTTACTGCTAAGCTCTCCAAGATTACCTCAACAAAAAGGCCGGTGTTTATCGAAACACCGGCCTTTGTTTTTATCAGGTATAGCCAGCCTAGTGCATAGGCTGCTTTGCTAAATCAAATCCTATATCACGGCGATAATAGCGGTCAGTCCAGTTAATCGCTTCAGCTGCCTTGTTGGCTTTTGCGAGCGCTTCTTCCATGGTGTTGCCCAGGCCAGTTACCGCAATCACACGGCCGCCGTTGTTCACGATCTTATCATCTACACGCTTCGTGCCGGCGTGGAACACCAAAGTGTCGGAATCTACCTGCCCCAAGCCTGAGATCTCCTTGCCTTTGTCAAAGCCTTCCGGATAACCACCCGATACCAGGAATACAGTAGCGGCAGTACGCGGATCTATTTCCAGTTTAAAATTACCTAGTTTGTGATCGTGCAAAGCCAGGAACAGCTCAAAGAGATCTGACTTGATGCGCGGCAGAATAGCCTCTGTTTCCGGGTCGCCCAGTCGCACGTTGTACTCGATCACGTAAGGGTCGCCGTTCACGTTCATCAGGCCGATGAACAGGAAGCCGGTATAATCCAGGTTATCGGCTTGCATACCGCGGATAGTTGGTTCGATCACACGGTCGCGTACTTTCTGCATGAAAGTTTCATCGGCAAACGGTACAGGTGAAATTGCGCCCATACCTCCTGTATTCAGCCCGGCATCGCCTTCGCCTATGCGCTTGTAGTCTTTTGCCTCCGGAAGTAGCACATACTCCTTGCCGTCCGTCAAAATAAACACCGACACCTCTATACCTTGTAGGTACTCCTCGATCACCACTTTACTGCCTGCCTTGCCGAACTTATGGTTACGCAGCATAGCTTCCAGGCTGTCAATCGCTTCTTCAAAGGTTTGTGCGATAATCACACCTTTTCCAGCCGCCAGACCGTCGGCTTTAAGCACCACAGGATAGCTGTGCGTACGCAGGTACTCCACGGCATCGCGGTAATTTGCCTCTGTAAAGGTCTCGTAGCGTGCTGTCGGGATATTGTTCTTCTGCAGAAAGGCCTTGCAGAAATCTTTGCTGCCCTCCAGCATGGCACCCAGTTTCTTAGGGCCCACCACCAGCACATCGCGCAGGAAATCCTTCTCCTGAAAGTAGTCATGTATGCCTTCTACCAGGGTATTTTCCGGTCCAACTACTACCATCATGATGTTGAAGTCCGTCACAAACTTGGCCACTTCATCGAAGTTGTGAATATCGATAGCGCAGCTGGTGTGAAACTCGTCCGTGCCCGCGTTTCCGGGTGCAACAAATATCTGCTCGGCGTATGGGCTCTGGCTCAGTTTCCAGGCAAGTGCATGTTCTCTTGCGCCAGATCCTATAATCAATACGTTCATAGTCTAATTGCTAGTTGCTGGTTATTAATTGCTGCTCTCAGCATTACCAAAAGCATTGTTGCGAAGTTATAAATTTATAATGCGCAGTGCAGCACAATTCAACGTTTTTACTTTTACCGACTGTGCGTATACCTTTCTAAAAACGAAAAGACCGCTGTAAAATACAACGGTCTCTCCACATTAATATTCTTATTGCTAATCCGGATCAAACAATCAGCAAGTAACAATCAACAATTTAGTTAGCATATTCCGACAGGAACTTGATGCGCATCAGGCGTACATCCTCTTCGCTGTAATCGTCTGTGCCAAGCTCCTTGAGCGCCACCGCAATATTATCGGTGCTGGCGTTCATAAAGTAGTCATAGATCTCGTCCTGGCGCTCATCATCCAGAATATTGTCGATGTAGTAGTTCAGGTTCAGCTTTGTGCCTGAATAGCAAATGTGCTCTATCTCCTCGATTAGCTCCTGCATGGTCAGGTCTTTGGAAGAGGCGATCTCCTCCAGATCCACTTTCTTGTCTATCTGCTGGATGATATAGATCTTGATCTTCGACTTGTTCACGGTGGTCTTCACTACTACGTCAGCAGCCGTCACAATATCGTTATCCTCTACATACTTGGTGATCATGTCCAGGAACGGCTTACCGAACTTCTGTACCTTGCCCATACCTACGCCCGCAATGTGCGCCAGGTCCTCTTTGGTGGTTGGGTACACGGTTGCCATCTCTTTAATGGATGGGTCCTGGAACAGCACGTACGGCGGCAGACCTTTCTCTTTTGCCAGCTTCTTGCGCAGGTTCTTCAGCATGTCGAACAGCACTTCGTCGTGCCCGGCTGAGGCTTGTGTCTCCTCTTTCTCTTCGTCGGCCTTTACCTCCTGCTCATAATCATGATCTTTGGTCAGCTGGATCGGGTGCGGATTTGAGATAAAGTTCAGGCCCTTTTGCGTGAGCTTTACAATACCAAACTGCTCGATGTCCTTCTCCAGGTACTCTGACAGCAACACCTGGCGCAGCACAGAGCTCCAGAATTGTGCGTCGTGCTCTTTGCCCGCGCCAAACACTTCCAGTTGATCGTGCTCGTAGCTCGTCACGTGCTGGTTGCGCAGGCCTGTGAGCACTGCTGTGTTATGATCGATGCTAAAGCGCTCTCCCGTCTGCTGTATCGTCTTCAGGGCCAGAAGCACTTCATTCTGTGCCTCAAAGCGTTCCTTCGGATGCAGACAGTTGTCGCAGAAGCCACAGTCTTTTTCGTAAGCCTCTCCAAAGTAATGCAGCAATTGCTTACGGCGGCACACGGCTGAATCGGCGTAAGCGGCCATCTCCTGAAGTAAAAGCTTGGAGTTGTCGCGCTCCGTTACCGGCTTGTCTTTGTTGAATTTCTCCAGCTTGATGATGTCATCGTAGCTATAGAACATGATGCAGTTACCTTCCAGACCGTCACGACCCGCACGGCCTGTCTCCTGGTAGTAGCCTTCAATGGATTTCGGCGTGTCGTAGTGGATCACAAAACGCACATCCGGTTTGTCGATGCCCATACCAAAGGCGATGGTCGCCACGATCACGTCGGCCTCCTCGTTCAGGAAAGCATCCTGGTTGGCCATGCGTATGTTGGAGTCCAGACCGGCGTGATAAGGCAGTGCTTTGATATCGTTCACGCGGAGCAGTTCCGCGATCTCTTCTACTTTCTTGCGGCTCAGGCAGTAAATTACACCGCTTTTGCCTTTGTGCTTCTTTACATACTGGATTACCTGCTTCTTAGTGTTGTGCTTCGGGCGCACCTCGTAGTACAGGTTTGTACGGTTAAATGACGATTTGAACACCGAGGCCTCGTCCATCTGCAGGTTGCGCTGGATATCGAGCTGTACCTTAGGCGTAGCCGTAGCCGTCAGGGCGATGATCGGCAGGTTACCGATCTGGTCGATGATGCCCCGGATGCGACGGTACTCCGGACGGAAGTCGTGTCCCCACTCCGAAATACAGTGTGCCTCGTCGATGGCTACAAAGGAGATATTGGAAGCACGCAGAAACTCAACCGTTTCTTCTTTGGTCAGTGATTCCGGCGCTACATAGAGCAGCTTTACTTCACCGGCCAGGGTTTCCTTCTTCACTCTGTTGATCTCCGACTTTGATAGTGTGGAGTTCAGGAAATGGGCATTCACCCCAAAAGCATTCAGTTGATCCACCTGATTTTTCATCAGGGCGATCAGCGGCGAAATAACGATGGCAGTTCCCGGCAATGATAGGGCAGGCAGTTGGTAGCACAACGACTTGCCAGCACCGGTCGGCATAATCACAAAGGTGTTCTTTCCGTTGATAATATTGTTTATTATCAACTCCTGATTCCCCCTAAATTGATTATACCCAAAAACTTCCTTTAATTTGTTTTTGAGATTGATCTCCTGTTTGGTAGACATGTAATAAATCAGAAATTTAACTGTAAAGCAACGTATCCCCTTAGGATACCTTTAACACAAATTTAAATTGAATCTTCTTAATAATATAGCCCTTACAGCAAAAAAAGTATTGGCCGATGAGGCTGAAGCTATCGCCAGACTGGCGGATTTTATCGACGAAGGCTTTGAAAATTGCGTCAAAGCTATCCTGAACATCAAAGGGCGTGTCGTGGTGACAGGTATAGGCAAGAGTGCCAACATCGCCACCAAAATTGTGGCCACCCTCAACTCGACCGGAACCCCTGCGCTTTTTATGCACGCGGCCGATGCCATCCATGGCGACCTTGGCATGATCCAGCCCGATGATTTTGTGATCTGTATCTCCAAGAGCGGCAACACACCTGAGATAAAGGTACTTGTTCCGTTGCTCAAACGCAAAGGTGCCCAACTGGCGGCTCTTGTTTCGAGCACCGACTCATACCTGGCCCAGAGCGCTGACTTCGTGCTGAACGCCTCTATAGAGCGCGAAGCCTGCCCGCACAACCTGGCTCCTACGACCAGCACCACGGCTGCGCTGGCACTTGGCGATGCCCTGGCGGTGAGCCTGCTGGAGGCACGTGGCTTCAGCAGTGCCGACTTTGCCACCCTTCATCCGGGCGGCTCGCTGGGCAAGCGCCTATACCTGAAGGTAGATGATATCTTCCGCCAGAACATGGCGCCACACGTTTCAGAGCACGCCGCACTGACGGAAATCATCATCGAAATTTCCTCTAAAAGGCTGGGTGCCACTGCCGTGGTGAAAGAAGGAACAGAAGAATTAGTGGGAATTATAACTGATGGCGATTTACGCCGTATGCTGAACAAATATGATTCAATAGACGGTATACGCGCTTCAGATATCATGACGGCATCTCCCCTCTCCATAGAGCCCGAAACCTATGCTGCTGAAGCGCTGGCTATCATGCAGCAAAAAAACATCACGCAACTTATTGTCACTAAATCAGGCAAGTTCGAGGGCTTTGTGCACCTCCACGATTTGCTGAAAGAAGGACTCATATAGACATGAACGAAAACACTTACGTGGTTATCATGGCAGGCGGCATCGGAAGCCGCTTCTGGCCATTCAGCCGTACCGATTTCCCAAAGCAGTTTCATGATGTACTTGGCGTAGGCGAAAGCATGCTCCAGATGACCATGAACCGTTTCAAGGACATCTGCCCACCCGAAAATGTATACGTGGTGACCAACCGCGACTACGAAAACCTGGTAAAAGAGCAGCTACCACAGCTGAGCGACAACCAGATCCTGCTCGAGCCGATCGGGCGTAACACGGCTCCCTGTATCGCTTACGCTTCGTACAAAATAGCACAGATCAACCCGAATGCCAACCTCATCGTGACGCCTTCGGACCACGTGGTGCTGAAGCAGGACGCCTTTACCAAGGTCATCAAAGAGGCCGTGGAAGCCGCCGACAGCAAAGACGTACTCATCACGCTCGGCATCACGCCAAGCCGCCCTGACACAGGCTACGGCTATATTCAGTACATCGACGGTGAATCACAGGCTATCAAAAAGGTAAAAACCTTCACAGAAAAGCCAAACCTGGAGCTGGCACAGATGTTCCTCAACAGCGGCGACTTCGTATGGAATTCCGGTATTTTTATCTGGAATGTGCAGAGTATTATGAAGGCCTTCAAACAATATTTGCCTGAGATAAGCGAAATATTTGAAGAAGGCGCTTCTTGTATGCATACCCCGGAAGAAGCTAATTTCATTGTGAAAGCTTACTCTCACTGCCGCAACATCTCGATCGACTACGGCATCATGGAGAAGGTGGACAATGTGTATGTGGTACTGGCCGACATCGGCTGGTCGGACCTGGGCACCTGGAACTCGCTCTACACCATTAACGAGAAAGACGAGGACGGTAACGTAGTGGATGGTGATGTGATGCTGTACGATACCCAAAACTGCATCATCAAAACTCCTAAGGAACGCCTGGTGGTGCTACAGGGGCTGGAAGGCTACATTGTGGCTGAGCACGACAATGTGTTGATGATCTGCCGCCTGGACGAAGAGCAAAAAGTAAAGGAGTTTATGTCGGATGCCAAATCCAAGAAAGGCGCCGAATATATCTAATAGACCTACTTCTATACCTGCTGTGGTATAGGTATAACAACAAGAAGGGGAACGCTGCTATAGCGTTCCCCTTCTTTATTGACTTCTGCTAAATGATAGCTTATCTCGGCTCAAATGTATTCAGACTAGAGTAACCGCTTTCACGCAGTCGGTGGCTCATGGCTTCGTATAGAATAATGCCAGTCGCAACTGACACATTCAGCGAGCCGATCTGCCCCAGTAATGGAATGCGCAGCTTGGCATCAGCACGCTTGAGATACTCAGGCGATATACCGTCTTCCTCACTGCCCATGATAATGGCAGTCGGGCCTACAAAGTCAACTGTATTATCGTTCAGGTTATGCTCTGTCTTTTCTGTGCAGGCTACGATCTGCACCCCATAGTCCTTCAGGTAATCAATCGTATTTTTCAGATTCTGCTCACGGCATACAGGGACCAGGTGCAGGGCTCCGGCCGAGGTTTTGATTGCATCGGCATTGATCTGGGCGCCTCCCCTGCTAGGTATAACGATCGCATCCACACCCATACACTCCGCGTTACGGGCTATTGAACCGAAGTTACGCACGTCCGTGATGCGGTCAAGTATAAGCAGCAGCGGGCTTTTGCCTTTCTCGAAAAGCGAGGTCACGATCTCATCCAGCGGCATATACGTGATCGCTGAAATCAAGGCAACTGCTCCCTGGTGATTTTTGCGGGTCAGGTTGTTCAGTTTCTCAATCGGGACGCTGGCAACAGGTATGTCATGCTTTTTGGCCAGGTCAAGCAGTTCATCCACATTGGCATTGCGGGCGCCCTTCTGTACGAAGATCTTCTCCAGCACCTTTCCGGCCAGCATGGCCTCGATGATTGGTCTGAGGCCAAAGATCATTTCCATTTTATCCTCCTTCGGAGTTCTGGGGCCGCTATAGCGGTTTCCACCTACAAATTTATTATTCCTGCTCTCCATCTTGCTACAGTGCTGTACCAGTTCTCCTCGTATTCACGATTCCGTACCAGCTCAAAGTGATTTTCGGTAAAGTTATTCTCTTTTTTCGTAAATACGAACTTGACATATGGTGTCGCCTCTGATTCACGGTAGATCCAGGTTTCTGCATCGGGGCTGGTGCTCACGTTATGGGGCTTACCATAAATGATGTAGATCATACCACGATCAGTGGCCCAGCCAGGCTTAAATGAGGTATAGAGCTTGTTGGCTGTCTCGACGCGGGTATAGTAGGCGCGTATCAGCTCACGGGCCAGCTTCTTGTCCTTGGCTATTTTCAACCAGAAGCCATCCACAGCGGCTTTCTGATCCTGGGTGCTGTAAAGCGCTTCCCGCTCAGTTGATGTGGTCAGGTAAATAAGCGGGGTGATCATGTCCTGTACCCGGGTGACCAGCGGGTAAGTGCCTCCCTGCACCACTAGCCCCTGTGTAGCACCTGACGCAGTGCGCAACAGGTATAGCCCTTCCTGATCTAATTGAAAGGTATCCAACACAGCCAATGGCTGCGCACCTCCCGTCACCTGAGGCACTTCAGGTAAGCTCTCTGCCCGTGTTGACATTGGAGGCAGAGCAGGCTGTAGCGTGTAATTTGTCTGTTGTACCGTAAACGTGGCCGTGCCGCTGGTATCACTGTGCTGCCATAGGTATAGGCTGTCAGAAGTGGTGGCAAAACCTCGTAATACCGGAGCATTTGTGCGCACGTGCAGCAGCATAAAATCTTTTCGCAGCATGTCGGGTCGCAGTGCCAGTCGGTGAGATATACCGAGGCGCTCCTGCCCGGCTAGTTTCATCCAGAGCCGCACCTGCATCGTATTGCCTGCCGCCACATAACGGGCAGGCACGGTTATAGGCACCTCCAGTGTTCCGTTTGACAACACCTTGTGCTGCGGCAGCACCTGCACGGTGTCTCGTAGCAGAAGCATATCCCGTTCGGTACTGCCCGAGCGAATGGTGAAGTCCACGCGGTCAGCTGCCTGTGTCAGGTCGAGCAGCTGCCGAAGCTCATCAAACCGAAGGATCAGGTGCAGACTATCAGGAGTGCTGTAGTAGCCGTGCTGCAATACCACCTCGGGCTGCTCAGCTCTTGGGGCAACAGGTGCGGTATCACGGTACATAGGCGCATAGGCAATGTCGGAGCTGCCGCAAGAAGAGAGGAGCAGCAGGACTGACAGGCAGGTAAGAAGACTTATCTGTTTCATTAGCTTGAAGATAAAGCAGGCACCCGAAAATAGCAAAAGCCGAACACAGAAACGGGTTCGGCTTTTGTACTGTTTAACTCTCTATTTTGTTTAACGGCGCATGCGTTGCAAATATTGCACAAACACATCCTGCAGTTCTTTTGCCTTCTGCTCTTCGCCGATGGCCTGCGCCTCGCCTATAAGCTGCTGCATGATAAACAGGTTCGTCTGTATCTCCATGTCAAACAGAGCACCTTTTTCAAGGTAATAATCCACTGACTCGCGTGAATTTTTGGCCATGTCCTCCCACAGACTCCTTGCACGCTCCTCTTCACCCAGATCGGCCATGATAGAGATAAACTGCGGTGTATAGTAGTCGTAAGGGATTGTGCTTGGCGGCAGCTGCTCGAAGCAGTAGTCCACAATCTCCTTGGCACGGGCATTGTCACCGCTCATCAGATATTCTGCGGCCAGCTTACCGAACTTATCGCGGGCATTGGCTGCGAAGCGGAAGTAATTCTCGTCGTAGAAGATGCTCGGATCGTTGAAGTTGCGGAAGCGGAACTTCTTCATCATGTTCTCATACATGAGCTCCTTGTTCAGGAAGCCCGGCATGTCTTCACTGCTCACTTTAACTGGCACCACGCGGTAAGCGAGACCCTCCAGCTGGAAGTATTCGGAAAGCCCCATGAAGTCAGCGCTGTTCACCGTAGTGGAGAAGTATACAGGGCGGTTCCACTCGTTTGTGGCCAGCAGGTCCAGTATGATCATGTGCTTCTTCTCGAGCAGTGATTTGTTGATGGTCCACTGCATACGGTCCGAGATCTGATCCTGGTAATCGTCTGCCACAAAGCCTGCCTGTGCAACCTTATCGGTATCAACATTCAGGAAGAAGTTTTTAGTAGGGAAGCTCAGCAGCGTACTGCCGCTTCCTGCCTGCACCTGTAGCGCCGGGTGGTTCTGGCGGATCAGGCTCACAAACTGCTTCAGGTCTATACCTGCCGCTACCTGCTGCCGCTCTACGTAAGGCAGGTAGTCGTTCGTTCCCTGGCGGTAGTTTTCGTTCTCAAGTGTCAGCGGCCACGGATCCGACTCGTAAGCCTGGCGCTTCATCTGGTCGATGTACCAGTCGGTGTTAAGGTAGCTGAGTACGGCCACACGCACATCGGTACGGTAACCTTCCACTTCCTGTGCATACCACAGCGGGAAGGTATCGTTGTCGCCGTTAGTAAACAGGATGCCGTTAGGCGCCACTGAATCCAGCAGGTTTTTAGCAGAGTCCACAGAGTGGTAACGGTTAGAGCGGTCATGGTCGTCCCAGCCTTCGGCGGCCAGTATACCTGGCACTGCCAGGCCGATGACGGTGGCAATGGCTCCACTAGTCGTCACATTGCGCAGGCCACGGTTAAGCAGCTCGGCTATACCCAGCACACCCAAGCCGATCCAGATTGAGAAGGCATAGAACGAACCAGCGAAGGTATAGTCACGTTCACGCGGCTCTATTGGCGGCTGGTTCAGGTATAGGGCAATGGCTATACCTGTAAAGAAGAAGAGCAAGCCTACGATAAAGGCATCGCGCTCATTCTTGCGTATCTGGAAGATCAAACCGATGATACCGAAAACAAGTGGCAGCAAATAGAAGGTGTTACGCGCCTTGCTGTTGGCTACCCGGTCAGGCACGCCATCTGTTGGCTTGCCAAACCACAGTACGCCGGCCTGCTGCACATCACTTTCACGCCCTACGAAGTTCCATAGGAAATAGCGCCAGTACATGTGGCCCAACTGGTAGCGCAGCAGGAAGCTCAGGTTCTGGCCAAAGGTCGGCGCCTGCCCCTCCCGAAGGTCTACCCACTTCTTATACTCCTGCAGGTGCTGCGGATTGTCGCTGTAGATACGCGGCAGGAGTGTCTTGTCTTTGCTGTCATATACAGTTTCCAACTTGCGGCCGGTTACCACATATTTGTCTTTGCCCTTCACGTAACGTGGCGCTCCCTCTTCCTGTGAAACCGGCTGCGCATTGTACTGCGGCCCGTAAAGCAACGGACGGTCACCGTACTGCTCACGCTTCAGGTATGATACAAAGCTCAGGATATCCTGCGGGTCGTTTTCGTCGATGGTTGGGTTGTAAGAAGAGCGGATCGGAATCATCATGTATGAAGAGTAACCGATCAGGATGAAAGTGAAGCACAGAATGGCTGTGTTCAGCACCCGAATGTTATGCTTAATAGAGTAGCGTATACCATAGATGATGGCTGCTACCAGCAGGATCACAAAGAAAATGATGCCTGAACCGAAAGGCAGGCCCAGTGAATTTACGAAGAACACCTCTACATTACCGGCCAGCGAAGGCAGGCCAGGTATAATGCCCCACAGAATGGCGATCACGATCACGGCACTGATGAGGAAAGCGATCAGGCCACCCTTCCAGGTCGGTCTGTACAAGCGGAAGTAATAAATAAAAGCCAGCGCAGGTATAGCCACCAGGTTCAGCAAGTGGGCACCAATCGAGAGTCCTATCAGGTAGGCAATCAGGATCAACCACTTGTCTGACAGGGACTCACCCACCTTGGATTCCCAACGCAGCATAGCCCAGAACACAATGGCCGTGAAGAATGACGACATGGCGTATACCTCTGCCTCAACTGCTGAAAACCAGGCTGAATCGGTGAAAGTATAGGCGAGTGCGCCAACGGCACCAGCACCCATGATCAGCACCGTCTGGCCTTTGGTAGGCGTTACTCCCTCCTGCTTCACCAGCAAGCGACGTGACAGGATAGTGATGGACCAGAACAGGAACAGTACTGTGAATGAGCTACTCAGTGCGGATAGCAGGTTTACCCACCAGGCCACCTGTGTTGGGTCACTGGCAAACATGGAGAAGATGCGGCCTACCAGCAGGTAGAAAGGTGCCCCCGGAGGGTGCGGTACTAAGAGTTTGTAAGAACAGGCGATGAATTCGCCCGCATCCCAGAAACTGGCAGTAGGTTCCAGCGTCAATACATAAACGGCTGTCGCGATCAGAAACACGAGCCAGCCAACGAGGTTGTTTATCTTGCGATAATCCGTCATAGCAATTCTAAAATATTCAGCGTCGAAAATACTAAATAAATTGGTGCCTGCGCACCTTTGGCGAGTCAGCAATAAAAAAAAGCCAGTCTCTCAACTGGCTTTTGCTATTATAACGGGTATAGCTCCCTTTTATTTCTGGAGGATCAAACGCTTCGTTTCTACCGTTTTATCGTTCACGAGCAGGCTGTAAAAATAAACACCGGCCGGGTATCCTGTCATATCGAGAATGAACACATTGGAGTGCGTCACCGGCAACTCATGTGTTTCCATTACCTTACCAATCGTATTCGATATCTTCAGCTTATAGTTCTCGGCCATACCTGCCTGCGACAGCGACACACGGGTGATACCACGTGAGGGGTTCGGGTAAGCGTTGATAGAAGGAGTCTGACGCTCCGGCGCTGGCATAAAAGCCATGTAAGAGCTGATCACAAACTGTGAAGAACCAGCATAAGCCGTTTCAGTCAGGAATAATCCCCTGTTCTTGTTTGCAGTATAGTTCTTAACCCACGAAGCAGTCCTGGCATTTTCAGCACGCACATTCGCTTCAGCTTTCTTCTCAGGTATGGCTTTCCAGGCCGAGGCACCCCCGGTATTCACGGGCAACACGCCCGCCTCCTTCAAGCGACCGTCGGCCATTACACTGTATGCTGCTAAATGCGTTACCGCAAAAACAGCCATTATTATCATTTTTGTAAAAGTTCTCATATATCACACCTCGCTTTTCTAAAGGTCCTGGCCACTAGCTGGCAGGATGTCAAAGATATACCAAAATATAGTAAATAGAAAAAATCTAATTAAAAATACAGCATACTATAGAAAAAGCTATACCTCCGTTTTTCTCTGTTTTGGCTCTACACATTCAATATCAAGAACCATGCCTTACCATACTATTTGCACAACCATGACCCTACATCAGGGCCAGGGGTTGCATCCCATCCTGCTACTTAGTTTCCAAACGCCTTGTGTTAGGATGGGCTGAATTGAACAATAAACAATATCTGGCTTCATCATAAACCCCGATAGCGATATTACAATTATGCTATATTAACCAATACATTTCGGTAATGCATTGCTTGATAATTGACGCCTAAATACCAACCTCACAAACTCAAAGTGAATCTATAACGATAAAAGGAATCTGATTGAACAATATGAATATATCTACAAAATGTGCAACTCAGCAACCACCATCCCGTTACATTAAAAACAAACAATATTTTGGACTAATCCCCATGCCCAGCATGGCATTAACTAGCCCTATATTTTTAACAAAAATAGTTTGTGAAGACGCTACATGCGCCTTGGACCTGATTGAACAACTATACCTAACGGCACTGATTTAAAAAATAAAGTCGGTGAGAAATATGGCAGATTAAACTGAAAAAAACATTAAGAAATGGACCACTATTTTTAGTGAATGAGCTCAACCATCTCTGCTCAGATTAGTTAAATAAATATAAGGAAAGCTTAACCGAAGAGAGGACAAGACATGTATGAAAAAGCTACTCCTACTTGTATGCATCCTGTATGGGATAGTCCCACAGACACAAGCCCAGACAGGCACCTATAAAGGCATCGGCACTATCGTGTTTGAGGCTGGTGCACCACTTAGCCTGATCAAGGGCACATCAGAGTCCGCCAATGGCCTGATTGATCTTGAGACAGGCAAATTCAGATTTGACGTTCCCATCACTTCTTTCAGGTTTCTCAACTCCCTTATGCAGGAGCGCTTCAATGACAAGTACATGCAGAGCAGTCGCTACCAGAAAGCTACATTTGTAGGTAGAATTATAGATAAAGGCCCCATTTCAGCCAAGGGGGAGGCTAAAGTAACCGCTACAGGCACTCTGACCATCCACGGTGTTGCAAAGAAGAGAACCATCACCGGCACACTCGTTCAGAGCGGTAACACCTGGCAACTGCTGACCGACTTTCCGGTCAAACTAGCTGACCACCACATACAAGCGCCAAAGCTAAGCTCAGGCTATGGCGCCAGCACCATGAATGTTTCGCTCAAGATGCCCCTCTCGCCCACTACCCCTGATCCGCAGCAGATCGCAGCCGCTAAAAAGCTCAGCATCAAATAATGTAAGCGACTTCTTTGAAACCAAAGTAATGAAGTTCACCGTCGATCTGCAAGGCCAGACGACCATCCTCATCCACGCCCATGATCCGCCCCTGTACCTGCTCAGCACCAATTTGGTAGCCATGCTCCTCCTGATAGCGGTACAAAGCCTGCAGGTACTCATACTTCAACTTGTCTGTTCTTCCACTGCGAAGCTCCAGGTACCGTTTTTCGAGCAGCTCGAGCAGCCTGTTCACCAATCTTTTCACATCAAGTTGCGTACCTACCTCGGCTGCCAGCGAAGTGGCCGTGCTGATTCCGAAATGAAGCTGGTTTACGTTTAAACCAATCCCGACAATACTGTGTTGTATGGATTGACTAGTAACTGTATTTTCAATCAGAATCCCGCCAAGCTTCCTGTCCTCAAAGTAAAGGTCGTTGGGCCACTTGACCCGGGCATGCCCCAGTCCCTGTTCGCGCAACAGGTCAAGCACTGCCAGCGATACAGCCATATTGAGGTAAAACTGGTGCCTGACAGCCAGAAAAACAGGTGACAGAATTACAGAAAGTGTGATATTTTTACCGGGAGCTGCCTCCCAGGTATTGCCCCGCTGACCGCGACCATGCGTCTGCTCGTCAGTAAGCACCACACAGCCCTCTGTGGCTTCATTTTTGAGGAGTAGCTGCTGGGCCTCTGAGTTGGTGGATTTACAAACCGGCAGAAAAAACAGCTGCTGGCCCATAAACAGCGTATTAGGCAACATAGATTAAACAGAATTTAGTACTTTTGTAAATCAAATTTAAGTAGTACAAATGAAAGAAACCAAGGCTGAGGCCAATTCAGACATATTGGCAGAGCTTGTAGTAAAAGGCATGCAGGAAAAGAAAGCAAGCGATATCGTCGTTCTTAACCTGAAGTCACTCAAAAATGCCGTATCTGATTACTTTGTAATCGCATCTGCTTCATCAGACACACAGCTGGACGCGATCGCATCGTCTATCGAAGAAGAAATATACAAAGCAACACGCCAGAACCCGTGGCAAAGTGAGGGGCGCACCAACAAAGAGTGGGTCCTGCTTGACTACGTGGACGTGGTAGTACATGTATTTTTGAAAGACAAACGCGAGTTTTACGCTTTAGAAGAGCTGTGGGGCGACGCAGGCATCCGCCGTATTGAAGATGCCTAAGCTTAGCAGGGGCTCCCTAAAACAAAACCGGGCAGCTCTCTGTATTTCATGTATCCTGAAACAACATATTCATGGCTGAAAAGAATAATAAAGGAAATAACAATAAGAAGAAGAAGCCGATGATACCTCCAACCCCTCCACGGCCTACAATGCAGCTGTGGATGCTGGCGGTACTAATCCTGCTTATTTTCGGACTCACCTGGCTCAACAAGAGCAACGCCTCTGTAGAAACTACGCAGCAGAACTTTGAGGAGATGCTGCTGAGCAACGATGTGAAGAAACTGACCATCGTGAACGGCAAAGTAGTAGAGGTATACCTGAAGGATGATGCCCTTCAGAACGAAAAGTACAGCCGTGAGCTGTCCAGTCGTGGCACCTTAGGCAGTATGGACCAGGGTCCGCATTACCACTTCACCATCATCACAGCAGAGTCTTTCAAGGAAGATTACGAGAAGCTGCAGGCTAACATCCCGCGCGAGAACCGTGTGCCTTATACCATTGAGACACGCACCGGCTTTGCTGACTTCTTCTTCCAATGGGGCTTCCTGATCCTGTTGCTGTTTGGTTTCTGGTTCCTGATGCGCCGTGTAACAGCGGGTGGCGCAGGTGGTCAGATCTTCAACATTGGCAAGTCCAAAGCTGCGCTGTTTGACGCGGAGAACAAGGTAAAGATCACGTTCAAGGACGTGGCTGGCCTGGAAGAGGCAAAAGAAGAGATCCAGGAGATCGTGGAGTTCCTTAAGAATCCAAGCAAGTTCACGATCCTGGGTGGTAAGATCCCGAAAGGTGCTCTACTTGTAGGCCCTCCAGGTACAGGTAAAACATTGCTTGCGAAGGCGGTGGCTGGTGAAGCCGACGTGCCTTTCTTCTCGCTGTCAGGTTCTGACTTTGTGGAGATGTTCGTAGGTGTGGGTGCAGCCCGTGTGCGTGACCTGTTCAAGCAGGCCAAAGCCAAAGCACCTTGTATCATCTTCATTGACGAGATTGACGCGATTGGTCGTCACCGTAGCCGTGGCGCTACACCGGGTGGCAACGACGAACGTGAGAATACACTGAACTCCCTGCTGGTTGAGATGGATGGCTTCGCGACTGACTCAGGTGTAATCATCCTGGCAGCAACCAACCGCCCTGACACCCTGGATTCGGCCCTGCTTCGTCCCGGACGTTTTGACCGTCAGATCAGCATCGACAAGCCGGATATCAACGGCCGTACCGAGATCTTTGACGTGCACTTGAAGCCGCTTACCCTGTCTGCTGATGTAGATGCCCGTAAGCTGGCTGCTCAGACGCCAGGTTTTGCCGGTGCCGAAATTGCCAACGTGTGTAATGAGGCTGCCTTGATCGCTGCCCGTCGCAACAAAAAAGCAGTTGACCAGGCAGATTTCAACGACGCCATTGACCGTGTGATCGGTGGTTTGGAGAAGAAGAACAAAATCATCTCTCCTGAGGAGAAGAAGATTGTTGCCTATCACGAAGCGGGTCACGCGATTGCAGGCTGGTTCCTGGAGCACGCCGATCCGTTGGTAAAAGTGAGTATTGTTCCACGTGGTGTAGCTGCACTGGGTTATGCGCAGTACTTACCAAAAGAGCAATTCTTGTACACGACTGAGCAGCTCATCGACGAGATGTGCATGGCCCTGGGTGGACGTGCCGCGGAAGAGCTGGTATTTGGCAAGATCTCGACAGGGGCTTTAAGTGACCTGGAGCGTATCACCAAGATGGCTTACAGCATCGTGACGATGTATGGCATGAACAGTAAGATCGGTAACGTTTCTTTCTACGATTCGAAGCAGACAGATATGGCCTTCAACAAACCATACTCTGAAGCTACTGCCGAAACCATTGACAACGAAGTACGCAATATCATCGAGTCGGCTTATATCCGCACCAAGCAATTGCTGACGGACAAGGCACGAGAACTGGAGATAGTAGCGCAGGAGCTGTTGCAGAAAGAGATCCTGTTCCAGAGCGATCTGGAGCGACTGGTTGGCAAGCGTCCTTTTGATGCGCTGACTACCTACCAGGCACACACGGCCGGTACCGATCGTAGCAAGACGAAGAGCGAAGTGAACCAGGAGCAGCATCCAATCGAAGTGGGACAGACGGAGCACCCTGAGCAGAACGGACAGGGAAGTGTACCCGGAACCCCGATCCAGAACGATGCTTCTTCTGACCCGAACGACAACATCAATTCCAGAACAGCTTGATAACACAGGCATGTACGAAGCAAAATCGAAAGAAATTGTATTGAGAAGAGTAAGAGAGGCGCTGGCTAAGTCGGCGCCTTTTCTGCCTCCTACCCCAGACTTCAGCTCACCGCTGCACCAGCCACTGGCAGAAGACCACTCCATTGCCTTCGCGCAGGCTTTCATTGTAAACAGTGGCCTTTTTGTATACTGCGAGGACGAGGAGGACTTTTTCGATCAGCTTTTCAATTTGAAAAGAGAACAGCAGATCGAGTACCTGCACGTTTGGGAGCCTAATCTACAGAACATCCTTTACCAGGCAGGTATAGATTTTACTTCGACCGAAGAGGATTTTATACAAAAAGCCCAGGCCAGCCTGACCACCTGTGAGGCATTGATTACCCGCACAGGTAGCATCCTGGTGAGTTCAGGTAATGCCGGTGGCAGACGCCTGAGCATATACCCGGAAACGCACATGGTAGTGGCCAAGGCCAGCCAGCTGGTGCCCGACATAAAAGACGGCCTGCAGCGGGTACGCGACAAGTATAAGGAGAACTTCCCTTCGATGGTATCGCTGGTGAGTGGCCCGAGCCGCACCGCCGATATCGAAAAAACATTGGTAATGGGTGCACACGGCCCAAAACAGCTCGTACTTTTCCTGATAGATGACCTTCCGCATTGACGAACTGGCTCCCGGCCAGAAAGTATATTTCGCCTCTGATTTTCACCTGGGTGTGCCCGACGCCAAGCGTAGTCGCGACCGCGAGAAAAAGATCGTGCGCTGGCTCGACTCTGTAAAGCACGACGCCGCGGCTATCCTGCTACTAGGCGATATATTTGACTTCTGGTTTGAGTACCGCCATGCTATACCGAAGGGTTTTATCAGGCTACAAGGCAAACTGGCCGAACTGACTGATGCAGGTATACCAGTGCTTTTTTTCACGGGGAACCACGACATGTGGATGTTCGACTACTTTCCGGAAGAGCTCAACATTCCCATCATCCGGGAGCCTATTTCAACTAATTTAGGCGGACATAAATTCTACATCGGGCACGGCGACGGACTTGGTCCGGGCGATCATACTTACAAAGTGCTCAAGAAAGTGTTCAATAACAAGGCCTGTCAGTGGATGTTTGCCCGGCTGCATCCCAACGCAGGTATAGGCATCGCCAACATGTGGTCACGCAGGAGTCGCATCAGCAATACCAAGGACGACGAAAAGTTTTTTGGAGAAGATGAATGGCTGGTGCAATACTGCAAAGAAGTCGAAAATAAGCAGCATCACGACTTTTACGTATTCGGTCACCGCCACCTGCCACTCGACATGCCTATCAACGGCGGCAGCAGGTATGTAAACCTGGGAGAATGGGTCAATTTTTGCTCTTACGGCGTATATGACGGCAAAGACCTTAAACTCGAGTATTTTGAAAAATAGGCTATACCTGAGCGCAACGCTATACCTGCTTTTGGCAGTACTGGCTATACCTGTACTGGCACAGCAGCCAGACTCATCCGTTATGCTCAACTTTAGCCACAGCCTTGCCATCTCCTCGCCCGCTACCGTGTCAGTTGACCGCAATGGCAGCGTATACCTGATGGACACCGGCCGCAGCCTGTTCATGCTCGACTCCACCGGCAAGCCGGTCAATACCTTTTCGCCACCGAGCCGCGGACGCATCACCGCTGTGGAAGCCTGGAACCCGATGAAGGTTTTTCTTTTTTACGAAGATCGCCAGGAGCTGATGCTGCTCGACCGCTTTATGCGCCCTATTGCTAACACCCGCCTGACAGACTTAGGCTATATGGGAAATGTGCAGGCAGCCACCCTTACCTCCGATGACAGTTTCTGGCTCTTCAACGAGTCAGACTTTACGCTCAGCAAACTGGACCTGCGCTACCAGAAGCCCATCATCGAAACCCCGCTTGACCTGATCCTGGACAAGGCCCGCTTTGATGTGCGCTTCATCCGGGAGTACCAGAACATGGTATACCTGCTCGACTACAACGGCGGTGTGTATGTGTTCGACAACCTGGGGAATTACAAAAAGAAACTGCCTTTTACGGGTGTTTCCTACATTGCCTTCAAAGGCAACGAGCTATACTTCGTAAAAGACAAGGCTCTGCACTTTTTCGACCTTTACAAAATGCAGGAGCGGATGCTGTCTCTTCCCGAAGGCAAGAATTATCTCTCTGCCTTGATCAGTGACAACACGCTATACCTGTTCACCAAAGAGCAGGCTGATGTGTACCGCATAAGTCGTTAATTGCTCTCAGCAAAGTACTTTAGCCCCACCACACCGGCAACGATCATCAACAGGCACAGAATCCGCATCAGGTCTTTGGGCTCGTTCAGGAAAAACATACCTAAAATGGCCGTTCCTGCCGCACCTATACCTGTCCAGATGGCATAAGCCGTACCGAGCGGCAGCGTTTTCATGGCCTGCGCCAGTAGCACAAAGCTCAGGATCATGACGATGACCGTCACAACGCTCACCATGGGCTTCGTGAAGCCTTCACTATACTTTAAGCCAAAGGCCCATCCAATTTCGCATATACCAGCCAGAATCAGGTAAAACCAAGCAGTACTCATATCGTTTTGTTTTGAAAGGGCTTTGCCCCCCTATCAGTGAAAAATCAGATGCAAATTAGCCAGATTAAAGGGGATAGCCATACCTATTGCAGAGACAGCAGCATCTCGTGCTGTGTAAGGAAGCGCTTGAGATGAATCCGTTCCAAGAAAGCAGCCAGGGTGGAGCAGGATTTGTCTACGTTTAGAAACAAAAGCGCTGGCGCTATAGTCCGCTTCACCGTTTCTCTCACAAGAGCCTTCGCTATTCCTTGATCGCGGTAGCCCTGCTGCACTGCCAGTTGGGCAATAGCACCTGTGCGGGGGAAGAAAGCCACATAACCTATTAGCAGTTCTTCTGAATAAGCTTCTATCACCAGTTTTTCATCAGGACTTCTGCGGAAAGCCTCCATGGTATTTTGCCAGCTTGGTCTGCTTTCATATAGTGCAGTATAGGCTCTCCAGTTTGGCTTCGCTGCTTGTTTTAACTCAACAACAGGCATTGGCTCTTCGCTTGAAAGCAACAACTCACCTACAGGTCTTCGAAAACAGTCCAGCGCACGGGTTACTCCAAAACCAATGGACTGATATACCTTAAAAGCAGCTGTATTCCCGTCAATCACTTCCAGCAGGCACTGCTCTATGCCACTTTCGCGCAGCTTGGGAAATAGAAAATCATAAAGCTGTTTTGTTAGCTGATGCCCCCGGTGCGCAGGTATAACGCCCGTGCCCGCATTGTAGGCGGTTGGTTTGCCCTGCCACTCTCCCAGTCCCGTCAGTATAAAGCCCACCAGTTGTTCACCATAGAAAGCCCCTACGCAGAAGGTTGCTTCTATACCTTCCCGTTTAAACTTCATGACAAACTCTTTGCGTGTTATTTTGATCGGCACAATATAATCGGCAAAGGCCGCCACAAACGTGTCGTACAGCATCGGAATATCCTGCTCACGCAGAAACGAGAAGGTATAGCGATCAAACATCTCCATTTTTTCACCTAAGATACAACTTGCAAGACTATACGGCATACGCATCAGATGGGTAGCTGACTTATACCTGCAAAAACCCACTGCAACAGCTAACCGTTAAACTTGAGTACTGTAAAGTACAAACGGCTACACAACACTTGTAACACATTTACTAAATAAACTATGAAAGCAGCAGTATTCCACAAAATGAAGGACATACAGGTAGAGACCATCGACGATCCGCGACTTGAAGATGCCCGCGACTGTATCCTTCGTGTAACATCCACAGCCATATGCGGCTCCGACCTACACATATACAACGGCATGGTGCCTCAACTCCGCGATATGGTTATGGGGCATGAGTTTATGGGCATTGTAGAAGAAGTCGGAACAGGCGTAAAGAACCTCAAAAAAGGTGATCGCGTGGTCGTGCCATTTCCCATCTCCTGCGGCACCTGCCACTTCTGCAACATGCAGCTGCCCACGCACTGCGAAAACTCCAATCCGGATCATTATGGCCCTGAAGGCGAAATTGTAATGGCCAAAGGCGCCGGTGCAGCTTTGTTTGGCTATACCGATATCTACGGCGGCTATAATGGCGGACAGGCAGAATACGTGCGCGTCCCTTATGCCGACTACGGACCTCGCAAAGTGCCGGACAACCTCACAGACGAGCAGGTGCTTTTCCTGACTGATATTTTTCCGACTGGCTGGGCTGCCATTGACTGGGCACAGTTGAAAGGCGGTGAAACAGTAGCCGTATGGGGATGTGGCCCAGTTGGTATCATGGCCATGAAATCGGCCTGGCTACAGGGCGCTAAACGTGTGATTGGTATCGACATACAGCCATACCGATTGGAAATGGCCCGCAAATCAGCTAATGTAGAAGTGATCAATGCTTCGGAAGTTGATGCGGTGCAGGTGATCCGTGAGATGACCGGTGGCTATGGTGCCGATGTGTGCGTAGATGCGGTAGGTATGGAAGCAGACCGTACCGTACTGGAAAAAGCCATGAACGTAGTCCAAATGGAGAAAGGCACCATGAAGGTGCTCGAAAACTGCATGGACTCTGTGCGACGTGCCGGTACTGTGACGGTGGTTGGTGTATACGGTTCGCCTTATAACAACTTCCCGCTTTACAAATGGTTTGACAAAGGTCTCACTCTACGTGGCGGTCAGGCCTGGGTACACCGTTACATTGACAACCTCATTTCAATAGTACAGGATGGCAAAGTGAAGCTCGACGACATTATCACACATACCGTCCCGCTTGCAGAAGCCTCCCGCATGTACGACATCTTCAACAAAAAAGAAGACAATTGCGTGAAGGTGGTGCTGAAGCCGTAGCAGGGACTAATATAAAAGCAGGAACAGGAAGTTAGCGCCATGCTGGCTTCCTGTTTTTTTTAGCTTATACCTGAGCCAGTTTTTTGTACCTGTAAGCTGCCGCTATACCTGTCACTGCCATTACAGTCGTAACAGCGACCTTTACCATCACGTCTACTTCACGGAGCTGATAGGCCAGCACCAGCAGCACAATGGTAGCCAGCAACCACCAGATAGAATAAAACTTCACTAAAGCCAGTTCCCGGTATGCTCTCAGGTAATATCCTGAGTAGCCCATGTACATCAGCGCTGCAAAGGTCGTGTAAGCTGCCATCTGAAATCCGTAAAGTGGCACCAGGATCAGGTTGAGCACAATATTGCCTATACCTGCCACGGTGGAAATACGCCAGAGCTTAGCCGTTTTTTCGTGGAAAGTAAGCAGGTTAATCGCCGCCATATACATCGGCCGGAAGTTATACCCCATCAGGATCACGATTGCCAAGGGATAAGCCTGTTGCAGCTCTTCGTTGCGGATCAGAAAACCAAAGACTTCCTTCATCCAAAGGCTCCCGACAAATGTGGCTGCGAAAAAGATTAGCTGCAAGGTATAGGTCATGTAACGGGCCTGCAGTGCGGCTTCTATACTTTTCGTCTGCGCATAGAGTTTCATATACAGGGGTGTCGCTGCCTGCACCACTGCAAAACTGGCCGACGAGAAATAGATGCCGAAATTTGAGGCTACGTTGTAAAGACCAATCCGACCGACAGGTACGTTTAACACATCCAGCACCAGGCGGTCAGATGTATCAAGCATAAAAAAGGAAAAGCCATGCGGCACGGCCGGTAGTGACACCTTGAGACTGTGCTTGATCCGGTACCACTTAAAGTTGAAGATTGGCCAAAGGCCCTGCTTCGCGATAACATAAACACTCACCACAAAACCGACTACAGAGGACAGCAAACTGGCATAAAACCAGCCCATGTACCCCATTTTGAGGCCTGCGATAAAGTAAATAGTCAGGATAACGTTCACTCCTCCCATCAGGAAAGAGCGCAGTGCAATAGGCAATGGACGCTGCGAGTGAAGGCAGTACATGCCCCCAAACAAATCGGTCACTACAAAAAAGAGCAGAGGGGCCCCGGTAAGCAGGGTGATCAGCAACCGGTTGTCCTGCGCATCGGCAGGTACCGCCATGTAGATTATCCCCATACAAAGCAGCCCGTACAGGAGTGACCAATATGTCAGAAAACCATAGAGCTGGCGCCAGATCCATTGGAATCGAGTGGGGTGACGCGCAAAGCTACTGTCCATGACCACGGTAAATCCCAGTGACATCATGACCAGAAGAGCACTGTAGTAAGCTGTTATCACCCCCGCCACACCATAATCGGTTGGTGTCAGGTACTGCGTGATCAGTGGCAGGGCCAGCACGCCTGCCAGTCGGGGCAGTTGGGCAGACAGGCCGTAGATCGCAGCATGTGACAGGAGTTTGCGTAGCATTCCCTAAAATTAGGGTATAAATTGTACACAGCCGCAATGGGTATTCGCATTTTCAGAAATAGGCAACTCCAGATCAAAATTTCGCGGTAAAAGCACTAAATTGTGCTCTGCACTGTTTCAGTGCGCAGGTACAATTACCGCTAATTGAGCATAAGCTCAAAAAATTAGTATATTTGTTAATTCAGACAATAAGAAAACAAGAAGCCTCACGGCTATATAGGAGATATAAATAGTGGGATGTAGTTCATGTTCTAGTGGCGGATGCGGCACCAGCGAAAAACCGGGTGGCTGCAAAAGCAACGGCGGCTGTAGCACTGGAGGCTGCAACCGTTTAAATGTGTTCGACTGGCTCAGCGATATGGAAATTCCAACCGCGTTTGAGGAGTTCGACATCGTAGAAATAAGATTCAAGGGAGGACGCAAAGATTTCTTCCGCAATATAAACAGACTCGACCTGACAACCGGAGACCCGGTAGTAGTAGACGTGCCCAACGGGCATCACATCGGCACTGTGTCGCTGAAAGGTGAACTTGTGCGCCTGCAGATGCTCAAAAAGAAGGTAGATAACAACGAGGAAATCCGTACTATCTACCGCATTGCCAATGAGCGCGACCTGGAAAAGCTACGCGAAGTGCAGGAGCAGGAGGCAGCCACTATGTACCGCTCCCGCGAGATCATCCAGCAGACAGGCCTCAAGATGAAGCTTTCGGATGTGGAGTATCAGGCCGACCGCTCTAAAGCGACGTTCTACTACTCTGCCGATGACCGCGTTGACTTCCGTGACCTGATCAAGAAGCTGGCTGAGGAATTTAAGGTGCGCATCGAGATGCGCCAGATCAGTCTGCGTCACGAGGCAGGCCGCCTGGGAGGTATAGGCTCATGCGGACGCGAATTGTGCTGCTCGACCTGGCTTACCGATTTCAAAAGTGTATCCACCACAGCGGCCCGTTACCAGAACCTTTCGCTCAACCCAAGCAAGCTCTCTGGTCAGTGCGGGCGCCTGAAGTGCTGCCTCAACTACGAGCTGGAAACGTACATGGCGGCGCTTAAGGATATACCTACCGTATCGCGTCCGTTGCAGACCAAGCAAGGCGATGCCATGCTGCAGAAAACCGATATCTTCAAAAAGATGATGTGGTTTGGCTACAGAGGCGACAACAATTGGTACCCGGTACCGGTGGAGCGTGTGCAGGAAATACTGAAGATGAACAGCCAGGGTATAGTGCCTGAAATGCTGGTAGAGGAGCCTGTAAACGAGCCGAAGCAGAATGAGTTTGTGGCCCAAGTAGAAGGCAGCCTTGAGCGACTCGACGATAAGTTTAAGAATAAGAAAAAGAAGAAAAAGAAGAAAAAACCTGCCGCTGAAGGTGCAGAGGTCAAACAAGGCCAGCCACGTAATCAGGGTGACGCACGTGAACCTAAAGAGCAGCGTACCCCACGTGAGGATAAAGGACAGCGCGAAGGCAAAGGCCCTCGTGAAGGCCGTGGCCGTGACAGAGGTCCACGTGAGGCCAAGGTGGCTGACCAGCAGGCTAAAGCTACTACAGCTCCTCAAACAGGAGTCACCGAAGCACAGCCATCTGAACAGGGACAGCGGCCTAAAAAGCAGCGCCCGCCACGCAACCGTGGCAATCGCGAAGGACGTGAAAACAGGGAGGAAAGACAGCCAAGAGGAGACGAAAAGCAGCCTCGTGAGCCCAAAGCCGCCCGGGATGGTGGAGAGCCCAGACAACCGCGTGGCGAAGGCAGACCGGATGGCCAGCCGCCTCAGGGCGATGGCGCATCACAGCAGCCCAGACGTCAGAAATCACGCAGACCAAACCGTGGTCCAAAACCAAACCAACCAAAAACACCTTCGTCTGATGCGTAACATCATGCTAATGCTGGCAGTAGCAATCACCTTTCTACTGACAGCTTGCGACCCCTCACGGGTATATGAGCAGAATATAGAACTGCCTGATAAAAACTGGACAGTGGACAATGCGCCGGTTTTCGAGTTTGCCATTAATGACACGACCAAAAGGTATAACGTGTACTTTAATGTGCGCTACTCACTGGCTTATGACTACTATAACCTATACCTACAGCACCGCCTGACGGCGCCTGATAGCAGTGAGGTATCGGCAGCGCTGCACGAGCTGCATCTGATGGATGCCAAAACAGGCAAACCTGAAGGAAAAGGTTCGAGCGACATCTACGATATGCAGTCACTTGTGCTAAAGGAGGTTGCCTTCCCACAGGTAGGTACCTACCGCCTGCAGCTGACGCAATACATGCGTCGTGATCCGCTTCCTAACATACTGGCAGTGGGCGTGCGTGTAGAAGAAGTTGCCAATTAGAAACAGGTATGTTTTCTGTAAAAGGGCCGAGGCTAATTTATAGCTTCGGCCCTTTTCTTTTGCACCGGTTAGCTCCCTATACTTTACAGCGATTACTTTATATCCTAGTAAGAAACCGAAGGTACTTACAACAAAACATTACAGTTGAAAGTATGCAGTATATCTTACTGTACCACCCCTATTAGCTTGCACTTATATGAAGCTCACCCTCCAAATAGCCGGATTCGTTCTGACGCTATTTTCTTTTCTGCCGCTCATTAAGTCCCCCTTGTGGTGGATTAGAGTGCTTGATTTTCCGCGCTTTCACGTGGCCATACTGCTGACAGGTGTGCTAGTGGGCTACATCGCACTGTATGGTGTGACAGGTAGCGCCGGTGAGACTGCTATGCTCGTGCTATGGGGCCTGGCTATTATCAACGAGATGCGCTTTGTCTATTACTTTACGCCACTCGCTCCCAGAGAAGCACTGCGCACGGAAGTGCAAAAGCCCGCCAACACTATTAGCCTGATGATTTCGAATGTGCGCATGACCAATAAAAAGTATGAGCAGTTCTTGCAGCTCGTACTGCGGACCGACCCTGACATTGTGCTGATCAACGAACCGAACCACGCCTGGCATGAACACCTTCAGCCTGAGTTAGACAAGCGATTCCCCTATGCGATCAAAAAGCCACTGGAGAATACCTACGGCATGCTGCTCTACAGCAAGTTCAAGCTGCTGGATAGTGAGATCCGCTTCATGGTGGAAGACGATATTCCTTCTTTCTATACAGTCGTGGAACTGCCGAGCGGTCTGAAGTTCGACTTATACACGGTGCATCCTCAGCCGCCGCGGCTTATGCAAAACACCGATACCCGGGAAGCAGAACTCCTGATTGCTGCCAAGGCTGTTAAGAAATCACCGCGTCCTTCTATTGTAGCCGGTGATCTGAATGATGTGGCCTGGTCAAGCACCACCAAGCTGTTCAAGCAGATCAGCGGCATGCTGGACCCCCGGGTCGGCCGTGGCTTTTATAACACGTACAATGCTTACGTACCACTATTCCGCTACCCCCTGGACCATGTCTTTTATGATCCCTCGTTCCGGCTCGTGCATATGGAGCGCCTGCCAAAGTTCGGCTCCGATCACTTCCCCATTCTGATCACGCTAAACTATGAACCGAAACATGAAGAGGAACAGCAGCCTCCCAAAGCAGATGCCGAAGACCATGAAGAGGCTAACGAATTGATACAGGAAGGCCTGGAAAAAGGTGAGGAGCGCAGCGAGGAAAAAGAAGCCGAAAACGGGATAAAATAAAAAACCCGCTCAGTAAACTGAGCGGGTCAAAATAGATGAATGCCCTGCCTAAAGGGCTATATGATCTTTAACTTAGATACGCTCTACGTTAATTGCATTCAATCCTTTTTTGCCATCTTTCACTTCGAAAGAAACACGGTCGTTCTCACGGATTTCGTGAACAAGACCAGTCTGGTGAACGAAGATGTCTTGGTTTGTATCGTCAGCAATGATGAATCCGAAGCCTTTCGATACGTTGTAGAATTTTACTTTACCTGTTTGCATGATAAATAATTGTTAATAATGGAAGCAAAGGTAAAAAATAAGTTCTTATAAATAACCAAATTCAGAAAAATATAATAAGCCAATCTGAATCAGAAACATAGCTGATCTTCCTGGTCCCACATGCCCCATCGGCGCATGTGCATGCGGTGAGTCTTTTCGGATACTCTCTGCTATCATGCCCAATAACCCTCCTACACGAGGTTCGTATAGCTAAAACGTTCAGTTACACTAAGTAAAAAGGTCTAATTACCATTTTTTTGCTTCACACTGAACAAGCGAATTGCCACTTCCCTGACACCTGGTGCCAGGCTGTGGCAATGAGATGTACTAATGGGTTTTTACCATTCCAAATTAATCTATAACTATAAACTGAGGAGATCAGAACTATGAAAGAAAACGAAAAAAATCAATCATCCAGCCAGTCTGGAAGCATGTCGAGTGGCATGTCATCGGGTAGCTCCAGCCAAAGCGGCTCCAATATGGGATCATCAAACCAAGGAAGTTCCGGCACAAGCGCATCATCCTCTTCAGGCTCTAATCCTACTTCCAAGAGCAGCAGCAGCAAGTCGTCCTCTTCTGAAAGCAAGACAGCATCAGGCACCAAAGCCAAGTCAGGCTCTAAAACTTCTGCCAAGTCTTCCGATTCTAAATCAGCTAAATCTTCTACTTCTAAAAGCGGCAAAAGCAGCGACTCAGGTAGCAGCAGCTCAATGGGCAGTAGCTCATCTATGGGTAGCAGCGACCAGAACTATGGCAGTCTGAGTGGTTCGCAGCAAAGCAACCAGGGCTCAGGCAGCATGGGTGGTCAGCAAGGCGGCATGGGCGGCTATGGTTCGCAGCAGGGAGGTCAGAGCTCCGGCGACCAGCAGGGCTACGGCTCACAAGGTGGCTATGGCTATGGCTCGCAGCACAGTGGCGGCTATGGCGGCCAGAGTGGCTACGGCTATCAGGGCGACTACGGCTCATCACAGCAAGGCGGTGGCATGCAGCGCGGCTACGGCGACAGCAGCGGCTATGGTTCTATGAACCGTGGTGGTTCCGGCGGCGGCGGCATGAGCGGTGGCTACGGCTCTTCCTCTCAGTCTGACTGGGGTTCACAAGGTGGCTTCAACTATGGCAACCAAGGTGGTATGGAAGGCAATCGCGCCCGCTACCAGGACCAGGATTTTGGTGCATCGAGAGGAGGTATGCAAGGTGGCATGCAGGACAGAGAAGGTGATAACATCGGTGGCCAGAGCTTCGGTGGTTCACAAGGCTCTTTCGGTATGCAGGGCAGCGGCTCTAACCAGGGTGGCTATGGCAGCTACGACAGCGGCCGAGGTGGATATGAGCAGGGCGGTGGCTATCGCAGCAGCAACCAGGGCAGTAGCTATGGTGGCTCATCTCAAGGTGGTTACGGCGGCTCATCTCAGAGCGGCTATGGTGGTAGCATGAGTGGCCAGGAAGGCTACGGTTCCAGCATGACAGGCTCCGGATCATCCAGAACAAATATGCACGGCGGCTATGGCAGCCAGGGCAGTTACCAGCAAGGTTACGGCCAGGGTGACTACGGTCAGCGTGGCTCACAGGGCAACTATGGTTCGTCTCAGGGTAGCGGCATGCAGCGCGGTTACGGCGACAGCAGCGGCTACAGTTCTTCATCTCAAGGAGATTACGGTTCTATGAGCAGCCGCGGTGGCTCTCAGGGCGGTTACGGCAGCTCACAAGGCGGTTACGGCTCCAGCGGCAGCATGGGCTCAGGCATGAGCGGCGGCTATGGCGGCTCGTCCAGAGGCGGCGGCTCTATGGGTGGCTCCCAGGGTGGCGGCTACGGTGATCGCGACCGACATGGTTCTATGGGTTACGGCTCTTCCAGAGGCATGAGTGAGTATGACAGAGATGACTATGGTTCGCAGAGAGGGTACGACTCCCAAAGCTCTATGCAGGGTGGTTATGGATCACAAGGCGGCTACGGATCTCGTGGCGGCTCCTATAATGACGAGTATCGTTCATCTCAGGACCGCAGCAGAAGCGGTCGTTCTTATGACGACAACTCTGGATCGCAAGGCGGTTACGGCGGCTCTTCCCGCTACGGTTCACAAGGTGCCGATTACGGCTCTATGAGCGGACGCGGCGGCTCACAAGGCGGTTATGGCTCTTCTTCGCAGGGCGGCTATGGCAGCTCGCGAAGCGGCATGGGCTCAGGTATGAGCAGCGGCGGCTACGGCAGTTCGTCTGGCGGTGGTGGCTCTATGGGCGGCTCTTCCAGAGGCGGCGGTATGAGTGGCTATGGCCAGAGTGGTTACCGTGAAGGTGGTTATGGCCAGGGCGGACGCGGCGGCAATCAGAGCCGTTATGGTTCTATGGACAGCGGCACGTCCTACTACAGCGATAACCAGGGTTCATCTTCCCGCGAAAACTATCGCAGCGGCATGGGTGACCAGGATTACTCACAGCGCGGACGTTCCGGCTACGGCGACGACAGCGGCTTCGAAACAAGAAGAAGCGACCGCTACCGTGACCTGGACTAACCAGCAATAAGCTAAAGCAAGAGCGCCTTCCCTGAGTCAGGGAAGGCGCTCTTTTTTTGTCGTACTCCAGCTCCATACATGCTGGATTATGCAGACTACTTTATACCAGTTCCATCAAAAGCACTCCTGGTAATCCTGTGCGAACTGACGGAAGCTGTGAGGAGGCCGACCTGTAATTTCCTGTACTGTGTTGCTTACCTTAGCTGATTTACCCGCCTTATAGGCTGCGTATAGCTCCAGCAAAGCATCGGTAATGAGGCAGGTGTACGATGCGACTTAATGGCTTCGCGGGCTGCTTCTTCCGGCACATCCACAAAGTCTACCTTCTTACCTGTTGCCTCGCCCAGCAAGGTAGCCATTTCATGATGCGAAAGTGCCTCTGGTCCGGTGAGTTCGTATACCTTTCCCATGTGTTCTTCTGACAGCAGCACCTCTACAACTACCGCCGCTATGTCGCGGGTATCGATGTAGCTGACCTTTCCCTCCCCTACTGGCATGTAAAATTTACCTTCCCCTTTTATTGAATCAGCACTGTAGTTCACCAGGTTTTGCATAAAGCCAGCTGGCCGAAGTATTGTATAGGGGATGCCACTCTCCTCTACATAAGTTTCCATCTCACGGTGCCAGCGGCCAAGCTGTATACCCGGTTCAGCTCCGGCTCCCAGAGCTGAAAGTTTTACAATATGTTTTACATCCTGCCGCTTGGCCTCTTCTACTAGGTTACGAGCCATCTCCAACTGGTCTTCAGAAAGTGGCGTGATGAGCACGAGCCCATCTACATGCGTAAAAGCTGCGTGCAGGGAATTCGGGTCCCGGAAGTCGATCTCCACAATCTCCACACCTGGCAACCGCTTCAGGTTTTCGCCTTTGATAACGGAGTGCACACCTGCCCGTACCTTCACATCCTGCATGGCCAGTTGTTTTATAACTTCACGGCCTACTGTACCTGTAGCGCCAGTTACCAATATCGTTTGTCGCATAGTCTTATCTGTTAAGGGGTATGTTAGCTATACGTGCCAAGGCCTTCTGCCGTGTCATTATACAGCTTTACTTATAAACTGATCATGTTGGTGATAGGTTAAAGGGGATGATGAAAATCAGTGCTTCGGCTCAAAGCTGACGAGGTATAGCTTTCCATTTTCGTTGCTAATGAGCAACTCGGTAGGCGACAGGTATAGCAAGGCCTCGGCCTGACCTGTGCGGCCTAGTGGCAGGCAGTAGCGCTTGCCCGCAAATTGTACCTGCTCATCTTGGGGTTCAAACAGGTATAGCCGTCCATACCCGAGCAAGGCAAAATCTTTTCCATTCGGAGCGCTGTCAGCAGCCGTGATCGCAGAACTGACACGAATTTTTTCCTGTGGCTCCAGGGTATAGGTGCCGCCCAAAGCGGGCAGGGTATAGCGATGGGTGATGCCTTTGCGGGCGCGGCTCTTGGTGAAAAGGTGTAAACTGTCAGCACGATAAAAGAAGGCCTCCAGATCGAAGTGGCGCTGCTGTGTAGGCGGGGGAAATTCCTGCTGATCAGCAAAGATGAAATAAATAGTGTCCTGCACGGCCATTCCCTCCTGCTGCACCCTGAACACTCGCAGATCGCGGCGGGCATTGGCATTGTTGCCAAAGTCACCGATATACAAGTTTCCCTTCCGGTCCTGCGCCAGTTCCTCCCAGTCCCGGTTAGGAAGTGGCAATGGCACCGTTCGCAGCAGCTCCCCTTTTAGGTTAAACAGGTATAGCTCAGCCGGAGAACCACTGTCAGGGTGCGTCCAGAGGGTGCTGTCTGATGCATGTGCAAACCCTGAGCTCTCTTTTATGCGGCTATCTAAGCGACCGATTCGCTGCACCTTCACCTTGTAATCTTTCCGCAATCGCTCAAAGTCGCTGTTACGCCTGTCCGCTCCGCAGCCGCACAAAGCCGTTTGCAGGTATACATACAGGGTGAAAAGTTTGATGAGCATTTATGGGATAGGTAAATTGCTAAATTGTTGATGGCTGGGTGAATGATTCGGACGGGATGTTCCGCCTGGCATCCCAGCATGATATTACAGTGTAGTGTCGCTACATGATAACTCTCTAACTCCTTATCTCCCCAACTCCCAATCCCTTCAGCTTTCTCACTAGCGCATCTTTATTTGCCCAGAACTGGCGGCTGTACACGCGCTGGAAGGGCCAGTGTCTTTGCTGCAGTAGCCTGGGGATGTCGGCGTGGGCATGACGTACGGAAAGGTTGTTGAAGTACAGGTCATCATCGGTCAGTACGACGCTGCTATAGTTGCCTTCCTCCACGGTGGTCAGGTCAGCAAAAGGCATGGCGGCTTGCAAAGCAGGCACCAGTTGCGCCAGCTGCTCTTTTAGCATCGGTACCTGTGCCGGCATAGGCAGTACCTGCGGCTCGTACTTGAAGTAGCGACGGCTGACTTGCTGGGCATAGTGCAGGTAGTCGCGAAGCAGTTTTGGGCCCGCGTGCTGCGAATTGTCCACCAGCAACTGCTCACTCCGGATACTGCTCACCACGATCACCATTTGCCGGGCACGGGTGATCGCCACATTCAGCCGGTTTTCGCCACCGGCCTGGTTCAGGCTACCGAACTGCATTACCATACGGCCTTTGGCATCCGGTGCATACCCCACCGATAAGATCACAACCTCCTTCTCATCCCCTTGCATGTTCTCAATGTTCTTCACCGTTACAGTTGGTGGCAAGGCTATACCTTGCAACTGGGTCTTTTGCTCCAGCAAGTCCTGCACCAGCATCTGCTGATTGTAGTTGAAGGTGATCACACCTATATCATGTGCACCGTTCTGCAGCAGCTGAAGCACCTGCTCTACCACTTTCTCAGCTTCTGGCAGGTTGCTGTTTTGCTGCCACAGGCCCTGTACTTTTACAAACTGGATAGCGGGCTGACGAGCATTCACATCCTGCAACTCAGGTATAAGCTCCAGGCGGTTGCGGTAGAAGTGACGGTTCGAGAAATCGATCAGCTCGGGGAAGCGGCTGCGGTAGTGCTGGGTGAGCATGGTCTGTGGCAGGTATAGCCCACAAAGCTGCAAAAGCGACTCCGCCGTCAGCTCTTCTGGCTCTTCGTCACCATTGCCGCCCCAACGTGAGCGGTACAGGTCTGATGGTCGCAACTGCTGTTCGTCGCCAGCCACTACCACCTGCTGCCCGCGCAGCATGGCCGGTATACCTGTCTCAGCAAAGCATTGGCTGGCCTCGTCAAAGATCACCAGGTCAAAGCAGCGCTCTAGCGGAAAAACAGCCGATACCGTTTCGGGTGACGCCAGCCAGCAGGGTGCCAGATTCAGAATCTCCTCACTGAACAGTTCGAACAGTTTGCGGATCGGGTACAGGCTGCGCTTTTTGCTGACCTGTGCATGCAGCCGACGATAAGTCACAGCATTGCCCAGCCGGTTGTACTCCATGTGCCGGTAGGTCTGCTCACGTAGCCGCGACAGCACGATCTCCTGACTCAGATCCTGCTTTTGCTGCAGCAGGCTTTGCAGCTCTGTTTCTACACGGTCTAGCTCGCCACTGTCGGGCATACGAAGTTCAGGCTTCTGGCTTTCGAGCTCGTGCAGCCAAGCCAGGTACAGACTGTTCAGGAACAGTACTTCTCCGTCTTGTGCGGTGGCTATACCTTCGTGCAGCACCTGGCGGCATACCTCTCGTTCGGCTAAAGTCAGTGTACTGTTCAGCTCGTCGTAGGCTACTATTTTTTCGAAGTACTGTTGCAGGGTGTCCAGCATCAGCTTGCTGTAACCTTCCTGTTCTGTCAGATTTTCTATCTGTGTTTTAGGGAGCCATTGCTCCCACTGCCCGTAGCGCTGTTCAAACACCTGCAGTGCCTGTGCCAGGGCTTGCAAGTGCCCTGACAGGTTTGTCTCCAGCCACATCTTTTCGTGCAGCACACGCTCCCGATGCAGCTGCTTGAGCAACTGGTGTGCCTCCAGGGCCTGCTCCGCTACTTCCAGTTTTTGCAGCATCGGTGTCGGGTTGTCTTCCAGTCGCAAGGTATAGCCAATGCTCTTATTGATGGCTTTGATCAGCTCCTGTGCCTGCTCCCGCAGTTCGATACGCCGCTGCAGTTCACCTACCCCCTTAGGCGTCAGGTCAAACTTGTATTTGCCTAATGCCTGATGCAGCACTTTTTTATCCTGTGAGAAAAACCAGCCTATACCTTTCAGGAAATCTTTCTGCTGCGCTTCATAAGCTGAGATGGCCGACTTCACCAGCGTGAGTTGCTCGACAGGTATGGCTGCGTCCGGAGCGGGATACACCAGGTATAGCCCTTTAAGCTGGCGCACCAGTTTTTTCAATTCTGATGCTTTGGCCTGTTTGCGCAGAAGGGGTTGCAGCACTTCGGGCACACCTTCCTGCTCGAGCATGTGCTGCAGTTCGTCCAGGGTGTCATAGGCGCTTCGGTAGCGCTCCAGGTTGCTCAGTTCAAAGTCAGAACCGCTGAGTTGGCTTATACCTTGCCGCAGGGAGCGGTATTGCTCAGGCAGTGCCTCGATAGTGCGCTCCAGTTCCTGCCGCTGCGGCCAGCCAAAGCCCTGCATGCTGTGGCGCTCTTTCCAGATGAAGCCAGGCTGCTCCAGCACAATGCCCTGCTGCAGGCAAGCCCGCAGACGGGGCAAGAAATCATGGATGGTATCAGCTGTAAACTGCCTGAACACCTCCGGAAGCTGCACGTGAGGCTGCTGCAGGCTGCTGCGCAGGTATAGCTCCTTGGGTGACCAGCCGCAGCGGCTGCTGTCGAACAGGGCGGCACGGAAAGCCTCCAGCTTTTGCAGGCATTGGTTGATGCCACGACTCACTTCCAGGAAAGTACGGTCGGTATAGATGCTGTTGAGGGCGTGGTTCTGCTTCTTGTATTCTTCCAGCTGGTCTATCTGCAGCAGCAGTTGCTGGTAGATGCTTTTGCGGTCGGCGTTGATATCATGCACCAAAGCGGCAAACGGCCCCAGACCGGCTGATGACAGACGCTGGTGCACCACATCGAGGGCGGCACGTTTCTGACTCACCACCAGCACCCGCTTGCCCCGGGCTGTGAAGTCTGACACAAGGTTACAAATCAGCTGCGATTTGCCCGTACCCGGAGGCCCCTGCACCACCAGCGAACGCCCCAACTTCACTTGCTGCAAGGCGGCCTCCTGCGAGGCATCCATGGCAAAAGCTGTAAAGGTATGCTGCGCCTGAGTGGCTGACTGGCCTATACCTGCATCGGGTGCCGCGAACAGGTCTTCCATCTCCTGTAACCCCTCGCGCTGCAGCAGTTCGTCGTAGTCGCTTAACAGATAAGAGGCAGCCTGCGGGTATAGCCCCAGCACAGCTTCCTGCTCCAGGTATAGCTGACCGGGTTTCAGATCGGCTTCGTAGTCGGCCTTTCGGAAATCGTGGAATGGCTTGAGTTTATCAGTAAAAAACTCACGGCCTGCATGCACCGTCAGCTGGTTCTCCTTCAGTAGTTCGTATACCTGCGTGCGAAACTCCAGCGGGTGCGTGGGCAGTGTACCCAGATCAAGTTCCAGCAAAGGTTCGGCCAAAGGGGTGCCCATGTAGTGCGCGTAGGCCAGCACAAAGCTCTGGTTGAACTGTGCCGGCTGCGACGGATCAGGTACAAGCTCCCATTCCTGCCTGGCATTTACCTGCAGCTGCACCGGAAAAAAAAGCAGCGGGCAGCGTACGGTGGTGCCATCAGCGAATTTGCCATGCACAAAAGGCCAGCCCAGGTATAGCTCCCGGCTTCCACGCTCTTCTTCGATCATGTCAGTCTTGCGGCGAATGTAGCGCATGCGTTGGCTCACCGGCGTCACGGGGGCATAGCGACTGTCGGCAAAGGGGGCCAGCATGGCACTTTTACCACTGATCACCTTCTCCAGCACATGGAAAGCGGGTTTGTTGTTGATGAAATCCAGTTCGTTTATATCCAGGTGCAGCTCACGCGAAAGCCGCAGCAGCAACAGGGCTCTGTTTCCGGCACTCAGGTTGAGCAGACGATGGCGATAGCTTTTAAGAATGGATTTCATACAGTGTATTGCTCCGAAAACGGATGGAATTGCAGAATAGTCTGTAGCTATACGGCAAGTCGGCAGCATTACGGCAAGTTAGCATGAATTTAGTGGACTTGGAAGCGATTCCTGATGCCACACAAAGCGACCGACCCTCACCTGGATCATAGCCAAGGCAGCTCCTAACCTGAAAACTGCATAAACCCTACGCTGCTTAACCTATTGTGCATATTTAACCGTATGGAATAAAAATTCCGGTTAAGCTATTTTGCGCTTCTGTGATCTGCTTTCCTTATAACATTTTCACCTGAACAGCATTTGTAGTATCACGCACAAGCTGTAGCTTGCATCCGATTTGCACCAATATTTACTATGAGAAAACCCATAAATCTGCTCCTGTTGCTCGGGCTGGTCCTCACGCTGCTGTCTGCCTGCCGCAAAGAGCGGATGGAGAAAGAAGTAGCTCGTATGGACGAGTACACCACCTCCAAAAAATACCCATCCAAGTTTGCGGACGAGAGTATCCAAAAGTGGAAAGAGCAGGTGCCTGAAATACAGGAAATCAAGATCAAGTCCACGCTCGACGGTAACGAGCAGCCGGCGTTGTTCTATACCTCAGAAACAACTGGCCCTCGCCCTTTGCTGGTGATGCTGCACAGCTGGAGCAGCGAGTACCTGCAGGAAGTTAGCATTCCATTTGCGCTTTGGTCCAAGGAGTATGACTGGGCCTTTATACACCCTAACTATCGTGGCAAGTTTGACAAACCGGAAGCCATGGCCTCTGACCTGGCCATTCAGGACCTGGTAGACGCTGTAAACTACGCCAAAGCAAACGCTGAAATTGACGAATCGCGCATTTATATCCTGGGATCTTCAGGCGGCGCTATGACTGCTTTGGTAGCAGCTGGCAGACATCCTGAAATATGGGCGGGTGTGGTTGCCTGGGTTCCCGTGTTTGACCTGGTTGACTGGTATGCTTTCAGCCAAAACTACCCGCACCGTGACTACAACAGGCACGTGGTGACAGCCTGTGGCGGGGAGCCCATACCTGGCACGCCAGCCGCCGAAGAATGCAAGCGCCGCAGCCCGAGCACCTACATCCACAATGCCAAGGAGGTGCCGATCTTCCTGGCGCATGGTACAGTCGATGTTCTCGTACCACCAGACCATTCCATCAGGGCCTTTAACATACTTGCCAATCCGGCCGATACCATCTCTCAAAAGGAAATTGACTATATCCTGGAAGAGCAGGCCCTGCCCGAGGGGATGGAAGGCGCTACCACCCGCGACAAATATTTCGGAGCGAAAGACCCCAAAATTGTGTTTGTGCGGGAGTCAGCTAATGTCAGGCTAACCCTGTTTGAGGGTGTGCACGACATGGCCTATAACCCCGGTCTGCTTTGGCTGAATGAACAGCAGAAGAAGATGCCAGCCCCTCCGGCCGAGCCTGTGGCTGGTCAGTGATCATTATGTGGATAGATCGAGCCAATGTCTGACGCTTCAAAAAAAGAAGAACAAGCTAAACCTGGCCTGCCTACGCTAGAGCAGGTGTCATCGGGAGGAGTCGTGTTCCAGCACGGACCGTCAGGTATAGAAGTGGCCTTGATCTCGGTTGGCAAACCCGCCCGCTGGCAGCTGCCCAAAGGTATAGTAGACCCCGGCGAAACACCTGAAACGACTTCCGTCCGTGAGGTGCAGGAAGAAACAGGCATAACAGCCACGCTGGTTGAGAAGATCGACACAATCGAGTATTGGTATGTGGGCAACAAGGCTGGGCAGCGGGTTCGTTTTCACAAGTTTGTGCATTTCTTCCTGTTGGCTTATGAGTCTGGCGACATCGGGCAGCATGACTGGGAGGTGAACGAAGCCCGCTGGGTAGATCTGCAGGCGGCTAAAGAGTTGTTGTCTTTCAAGAGCGAGCGCCAGGCGCTGGAGAAGGCGGAGCGGATGTTGGAAAATTTTAATGGCTGACCTTTGCTATACCTACAACACCAGGTATGGACTGATCTTTTCAAACAATTCCTGCGTCACGATCTTGATCTGCCGGATATCCTCTACCTGCCTGAAAGCACCATGCTGCTCCCGGTAAGCCACAATCGCCCGCGCCACATTGGAGCTGATGTACGGGTGTGCCTTTAGCTGGTCAGCACTAACCTGATTGAGCGACAGCTGCTGCAGTGTGTTGGCTTTGGGCACGAAAGTATACTTTTGCAGGCTATCGACTGCTGTCGGCGGTAGCCCAAACACCTCCTGCACCTGCGCCATGCTGTGAAAACCTCCCAGGCCATCCCTGTACTTCACGATCCTTGCCGACAGTTTGCTACCTATGCCTTTGATCTGCTTCAGGGCTGTGGTATCAGCGGTATTAATGTTGAAAGGCGCCAGGATAAATCGCTCACGGGGACGTGGGCTACTGGCCCAGTTTGGATTGGGCGCTGTCCGTGGACTACCGGCTATACCCTGGGTGCGGCTATTCCTGTCAGGTCTGGCTTCGGGCAGTTGGATGTAAGGGTATAGCTTTTGGAAAACCGAATCGGGCAAGCCGTAAATGGTGCCAAGCTGTGCTTTGTAAGTGAAATCGCCGACCTTGTTACGGAAGTTGAGGATGCGCTTTGCCATGTAATTCGGCATACCCAGCCCCTGCCATTGCTCCTCGCTTAAATGGTTGGGGTTAAAAGGCTGCAGCGCTACCGGCACCCGGTAGATCTCCCTCCCTCCTTTCCGTTCGGGCTGTTTCGCTTCGAGTTGGGCTACCAGGCTGTCAAGCAGCTGTTTATCGGATAGGCTACTTTCAAAGGTGCCGGTTTCAGGCTTTGTAAACCATTTAAATAGCAATGGTGCTGCCGTTAGCAGCACCATTGCCCCTATCAGTACCAGAAACCCGTTTACCTCACCCTGCGAGAAGCCAAAGTTGCGTCGAATCCAGTACTTGAGTTTTCTCATCTTTAATTTATGCCCGCGGAGCCTGCCGCTCTATCTCGTCATCATTGTCGAGATATGAATCGGGCTCCGGCTTTGGAGGTGCATTCAGCACCCGGTAAAAGAAGTATGACATTAAGCCAGTTACCAGCAATATGGTACTGAGCATGACAACAAGTGCAGATGTATTCATAGTTTCCTAAATTCTTCCTTCTCTAACTCTTTTTTTGTAGGCAATGTATACCAGCAGCGCAATGCTCAGGAATACAGCTACTAACAATGTACGCGAAGCGTTCACAAAGAACAACGTATCCTGCAACTGCTGAATCACTTCCGGATCAGTCGCCTCGGCAAGCTGGCGCTTCAGGCTGGAGTTCTTGATCTTATTGATGATCGAACTATCGTCCAGTTCCCAGCCATTAGCAAAGGCTCCGGCCCAGTCACCGCCTTTTGGTGTAATAAGCGAGCCTATAAATACCCAAAGCAAGAGCAACGGCGTCACAAACTTGATTATGAACTTATAGAAGTTAGGCACTTGAATGTCGGCACCGGAGGTAATCTCACGCCAGCCCTTGTTCATACCAAACACCCACGCAAACAGAATAGATTCAAATAGCGCAAACACTACCAACGACACGGTCCCCGCCCAGTAATCATACTCGTCGAATACACCATACTTAAAGAACAGCACCGTTGGCATACCCAGCAGCAACACGATCAGACCGAATGACCAGGCAGCTGGCTTGCGTCTCCAGTTAAACTCGTCCTGCAGGAAGCCGATCCAAGGCGTGCCCATGGCAAGCGATGAGGTAATACCGGCAAAGAACAGGAGGCCGAACCACATCACACCGGCTACGGCGCCCAGCACATCGCCCCACTGGTAGAACAGGTATGGCAGCGTTCTGAAACCAAGCCCAAGACCACCCTGGCTGTTCACCAGTTCCGTCACGCCGTCAACGCCCAGGTAACCGATAGAGATCGGGATCAGGATAGCAGCACCCAGCACCACTTCCACAAATTCGTTCATCCAACCGGCAGACATCGCATTGAGGGCGATATCGTCTTTGGAGCGCACATAAGAAGCGTAGCAATGTATGGTACCCATACCTACCGACAAGGTAAAGAAGATCTGACCGGCAGCTGCCAGCCATACACTTGGCGACCATAGTTCGTCGAAGTTCGGTGTCCACAGGAAGTTAAGACCTACAGAACTATCGTTGATAGCGCCATTCTCACCTGCCGTGATAGTGAAGCCTTTATATGCCAGGAAAATACCGAACAGAATCAGCAAAGGCATACCAATCTTGGCGACACGCTCCACCCCCTTGGCAAGACCCTGAGAAAGGATCCAGGTGTTAAGCAGTAAGCAGATCACAAAGAAAACGATCGGCTCGTAAGGTATACCGAAGGTAGACTCTCCCAGGCTCACATACTCGTTGAAGAAAGCTGACACGCCGTTCTGATCAAGCCCGGCGAAGGTACCACCGATAGAGTGAAACACGTAAGAGAGCGTCCAGGACTCCAGGTAGCAGTAATATGAGGCTACCGCGATGTTTGTCCAGATACCAAATACCCCGATGTACTTCCAGAGGCGGTTGCGGTGCATGGTGTCCACAATGAAAGGTGTGGAGTGGTGACCGAACTTACCACCGAAGCGGCCCATGGACCATTCAATCCAGAGAAGCGGAATACCCATTACCAGAAAGCAGATCAGATAGGGTATGATGAAAGCTCCACCGCCGTTCTGCACCGCCTGCACTGGGAAACGGAGGAAGTTTCCCAAGCCCACCGCGTTGCCGGCCATGGCCAGAATTAGACCCACCCGGGAGCCCCATGATTCTTTGTTAGCACTCATAAAAAGAGGTAAAGGTTGGTTAGTTTAGATTAGTTGGTTTAGTGTAAAGGCACGGATAATAGGGATTTAAAGCTTACAATTTAAACAATGGTTCTGATTGAACCATATTAAATTCAATATTTTTAATACATATCAGCCTGTTCTGCGACCATGGCGATGCCCTCTTCAAAGGTATGGGGCCTGTACCCTAGTTCACGTTCGGCTTTGGTGATGATAAAACCAGTGCGCGGCGGTCGCTTGGCAGGCTGCGAAAAGGTACTGCCATCCGCTTTATCGATCAGTGATTTGTCCAGGTCGAAGTAGTCAGCTACGAGCATCGCCATGTCGTAAGGGGTATACATTTCCTTGCCTGAGATGTTGTAAACGCCTTCAGCGTCGCGCTCTACCGCAAGCCAACAGCCCATGGCCAGGTCCTCAGCCAGCGTTGGGGTACGGAACTGATCGGTCACTACTTTGATTACTTTGCCGGCTCGCAAGCTATCACGCACCCACAGCACTATGTTCGTGCGGCCGTAGTCGTGCACCACGCCATACACCAGCACGGTACGGAGTATTGCCCATTTGCATCTCGCCTTCTTCACGATCTCCTCGGCCATCAGTTTGGTCTCGCCATAAAAGCTGATCGGGTTGCCCTCAGCTTCCTCATCGTAAGGGCCGTCTTCGCCGTCAAAGATAAAGTCTGTGGATAGGTGGATCAGGTGCACGTTGTGCTTTTCGCAGGCTTCTACTACAAAAGCCACGGCGTCGCGGTTAAGCCTGAGGGCACCCTCCTGGTCAGTCTCGCACTGGTCCACATTGGTCATGGCGGCGGTATGGATCAGGTGCGTCGGTTTGAATTCAGCTACCACTCGCTCCACTTCTACCGGGTTGGTCACATCCATCGAGGCAAAGGACAGCGTCGGGAAAATCTCAGCTAATTTATTATCGCCACGGCTGGTTGCCAGCAGTTCTACATCGGTGCGAGGCAACAGTAAAGCAGCCAGTTTCTGGCCCAGCAGGCCGTTGGAGCCTGTAATCAGTATTCGTTTCATGTTTTCGGTTTCTTGGTTTAGATGAAGATTCTCAGTAGAGTTCTTCTTTGCTTGGTTGAGCATTAGCTTGTAAACTAAGTCCACTTGGGAGCAAAGTCAATCCGTTTAACTTTTGTCATCCTGAAAGGATCTTGGTAGCAAATGGCATAGACTTAACCTCCGGGGAAAGGGAGCTTGTTTTCTCAGAATAAAACATTCCTCTTGAGAGAAAATACATCAGCCCTCTCCTACTAAAGGAAACTGCCATTTGGCTTAAGATTCTACAGTTGCTGTGCGTTTTTCTATTAAATGAAAAACAGACAGTCAGCTCCAACGAAAGTTAATTTGCCTGCGGATAGGTATAGTTGTACTTGCGGGCGATCTTCTTCTTTTTCACGTCTTCCACTTTCACAGTCATTTTCACATCCGAAAGCGGACGGTTTCGGCCGTCTACAGCTTGCTCAGCTATTTTATCGATCACATCCAGGCCGTCGATCACCTGCCCAAAAATGGTATAAGCTTCATCCAGTTGCGGCGTGCCCTGGTGGTTTTCCACGATGTAGAACTGCGAACCGCTCGACTCTTTTTTAGGATTTACCTGGTCGCCCATGCGAGCAGCGGCCAGAGCCCCCCGCACGTGTTTGTACTTCGGCTTGATCTCAGCGGGAATGGTATAGCCCGGGTTGCCCATACCGTCGTTGCGCGGGTCATCGTCTTTGGTGTTCGGATCGCCCCCCTGTATCATAAAGCCGTCAATCACCCTGTGGAAGGTGGTGCCGTCGTAATAGCCCTCGCGGATAAGTTTCAGGAAGTTTTCTTTGTGCAGGGGCGTGTCGTCGTAAAGCAGCAGTTTCATTTCGCCATGTGGGGTAGCGATGGTTACCAGTTGGTCTTTGCCTTTCGGGGCTTTCTGAGCCAGCACGGCACCAGGCAACAAGGCCAGCAGGATCATGAAAGTAGCGATCTTTCTGAACAGATTCATGTTTGTGGTATAAGTTTATCGTCTAAAATTAGGTCTAAATTTCAAATTTAAGCCTTTTTGGCACCTTTTCATGCATTGCCCTCATTTTCTGCCCACTCATACGAATACTTCTATTTCAGAATAAAATCCACAACCACAGTATCATGTGAAGAGGGCCCTTTCGTATACAGGGTATAGCTTGCACTTTAAGAACTTTATGCTGTACCTGCGGAAGCAATTTAGATGTTAATTTCCTACTTCCGTCAAATAAAGTTATATTCATGCATGCTGACTAAACTTACCTACCCTTATTTAATGAAAAAAGTACTACTCATAACAGGTCTTGGCCTCGCTGCCTCAGGCAGTGCGCAGGCACAGGCTCCCTCCACCACTATCGACGAAAAAATTGAAGCAGCCGTAGCTCCTACTGCGCAGTTCATTTCTGACATCATCTTCTATGAAGTACAAGTGGCTGGCACAGGTATACCCCTTATCCTGGTATGGTTACTGGCAGGCGCGCTATTCTTTACTGTATACCTGGGCTTTGTCAACATCAGAGGCTTTAAGTATGCGCTGGACATTGTGCGCGGCAAGTATAACCAGCCCGGTGCCCCCGGAGAGGTGTCCCACTTCCAGGCGCTGACAGCTGCCGTATCTGGCACAGTAGGCCTGGGCAATATTGCGGGTGTGGCCATCGCCATATCACTCGGCGGACCAGGCGCTACTTTCTGGATGATCATGGCAGGCCTTTTCGGTATGTCCACTAAGTTTGTTTCGTGTACGCTGGGTGTGAAGTACCGCGACGTGCATGCCGACGGCACTGTTTCGGGCGGACCAATGCATTACCTGAAAAAAGGCCTGCAAGAGCGCGGCATGACGAGCCTGGGCAAATTTCTGGCTGCTTTTTTTGCAGTGATGTGCATAGGCGGCGCCCTGGGCGCAGGCAACATGTTCCAGATCAACCAGGCAACGCAGCAGTTTATATCCGTAACGGGCGGCGCAGAAGCTTCTTTCTTTGGAGGTGGTAATTCCTGGATGTTCGGTTTGATTATGGCCGTGCTGGTAGGTTTGGTGATTCTGGGAGGTATGAAGAGCATAGCCCGGGTAACCGAGAAAGTGGTTCCGTTGATGTGCGGCGTTTACATTGTGGCTGCTATTATAGTTTTGCTGGTCAACTTCACTTTAATCCCAGCGGCTTTTGTGGCTATTTTTGAAGGTGCCTTCACCACGACGGCCATTGGCGGCGGTGTGGTTGGCGTTATGATACAGGGCTTGCGTCGCGGTATTTTCTCGAACGAGGCAGGTATAGGCTCTGCTTCCATCGCGCATTCCGCCGTGAAAACCAATATGCCCGTTACCGAAGGTTTCGTCGCTTCACTGGAGCCTTTTATTGACACAGTAGTGGTCTGCACCATGACGGCCCTTGTAATAGTTGTGACGGGTGCCTATACCCAGGACACAGGCGATGGCATCGCGCTCACTTCTTCGGCTTTCGCCACCGTAATCGACTGGTTCCCGCTTATTCTGGCTGCTGCCGTTATTCTTTTTGCTTTCTCCACGATGATCACCTGGTCGTATTACGGCCTGAAGTCCTGGACCTATCTGTTTGGCCACACCAGGTCGGCTGATATTTCTTTTAAAGTATTGTTCTGCGCCTTTGTAGTACTGGGTGCACCGATTCACCTTAATAGTGTCGTAGCCTTCTCTGATGCGATGCTCTTTGCGATGAGTATTCCAAACCTGATAGGCTTGTTCATCCTGGCTCCGGTCGTGAAAAACGAGATGCAGGCTTTCCTGGCTTATGCTCGTTCCAGCAAAAAACAACCGTTTACGCCAGAGGCAGTGGAAGCGGCACATTTGAAGGCTGAAGCTGAGGTATAGTATAGATGACAGGTATAACCTGTACTCACAAAAGAAACGGGCCGCCTGCGAAAAGCAAGCGGCCCGTTCTTATTTTATTGAGGTATAGTTCTTTGCCAGGTTATTCTCCTCTTTCAGCTCTGATGTCTTTCAATATCTGATCACCACCACGGCCCAGAATCGTTTCAGCCAGTTTCACACCCAGCGACTCAGCTTCTGCCTGATCGCCCTCAAACTTATCATACAGGTGTTGCTGTCCATCCAGACTTACCAATCCGCCCTGAATGCTCACCTTGCCTTCAGCTGTTAAGGTAGCCAGTGCAAAAGAAGGTATACTGCAGCCACCCTCCATGGTGCGCAGGAAAGCGCGTTCTGCCACCAGGCAAACATGGGTTTCTGCATGGTCAAGCGCGTCCTTCAGTTGCTGCTTTAGCTCCGGATCAAGGTTGCGGGCGCACTCCACGGCCACGCTTCCCTGACCAGCAGCAGGCACAAATTCGTTTTCGGGGAAGGTATGCACGATCAGGTCGTCGTAGCCCATGCGGAACACACCGGCATAGGCCAGCATGAGTGCATCAAACTGCCCGTCCTTGAGTTTCTGCAAACGAGTCTGCAGGTTACCGCGCGACTCGGCAGTGGTCACATTAGGGTAGTACTTTCTGAGCAAAGCTTTGCGGCGCGTCGACGAAGTGCCAATTACCACCTTGCTATCGCGCTCCAGTTTGAAATCCGGGTTGAACGACAAAATCACATCGTTCACCTGCTCGCGCTCCATAAAGGCTACCAGTTCCAGATCCTCAGGTATAGACGACTGCACGTCTTTGGCACTGTGCACGGCGATCTCAATACTACCTTCGCGCAGACCTACTTCCAGTTCTTCGGTAAACACGCCTTTTGAGCCCAGCTTATCCAGCGACTTGTCAAGTATCTGATCACCTTTGGTACTGATGATCACAATCTCGGTATCGAGTCCGGCGGCCTGTAGTTTGTCAGCCACTGCGTTTGCCTGCCAGAGGGCCAGCTTGCTGCCGCGTGTACCGATCTTAATAGTTTTTATCGCTGTATTATTTTCCATGATATCTTCTTAGTTAGCGTTGCGCAGGTACTGGGCAATCTGGATAGAGCTGTCTACGAACACCATTTTCGGATTGGCATTTCGCTCTATGTGATAATGTGCCTCGTTTAGTTCCTGCGTCAGTTTATCAGCATTGTTTTGTGTTATCAGCTTCGAGAACTTCTGTACGAAATCGAGCTCGTTTGAGGGCAGATAAGCGATCAGCGAAGGATCCACGCCGTAGAGCATCACCTTGCGGAACAGGTTGAGCGCATAAAGCAGAAAGTTCTTCTGGTTCTCGCGGCCCAGCTTCTGAAACTCCTCACTGAAGTCCACTACCTTGTCGAATTTGTAACTGTAGCAGTTTCGCATCCAGTCGGTGAAGAAGGTGAAATAGTCGCTGCTGACTTGGCTGGTGAGTTTGGTAGCGGCATTTAGGCTACCTTCAGCCAATTGCGCTACCTGGTAAGCGGCCGTGTCGTCAAGACCGTGCTTCTCCTGCAGGTATGAGATGACCTCATTTTCCGTGAAAGCCCGCACCTGCACAATCTGGGTACGGGAGGTAATAGTCGCCAGGAGCTTCTCGGCTGACTGCGATACTAACAGAAAGAGCGTCTTTGCCGGCGGCTCCTCGAGCAACTTGAGCAGCGCATTGGCGGCAAAGGGGTGCATCAGTTCCGGCAGCCAGATCAGCACAATCTTGTAGTCGCCTTCAAAGGCTTTCAGCGAAACCAGTTTCACTAACTGGCGGCTTTCCTCCTTAGAGATATTGCCCTGCTTGTTCTCGGCGCCAATATGCTGCATCCACTCGTTCAGCCCCTGATAGGGATTGGCCAGCACAAACTCACGCCACTCGGTCAGGAACTTCTGGCTCAGTACATCTTTGGTCACCGACTTGGTACTGGTCACGGGCATCACGAAGTTGAAATCGGGGTGCACCAGCTTGTTCATCTTCACGCAGCTGTTGCACGTTCCACATGAATCATCGGCCTGCCGGTCTTCGCAGTTGATGTAAGTGGCATAGGCCAGCGCCATAGCCAGATTGGCACTCCCCTCCTGCCCCAGAAACAGCTGCGCATGCGCCACATGGTTTTGCCGCACCGAGTTGATGAGCAAAGCCTTCGTTTCCTGATGTCCTTTTATTTGAGAGAAATGCACGTTGTAATCGTTAATTGTTGGTTGTTGGTCGTTAATTGCTCTGCAGTGATTTGTTTTGCCTAAATGAATGATCGTCGCGTTATCAACTAACTATAACTCCCATCCACAAAAACAACAATCAGCAATTAACAACCAACAATTATACTTTCCTATCCCACACCCGGTATTCGCGGGTTTGTTCAAAGATATCCGCCATAATATCCTGTTCTATTTTGTCATAAGCCAGGTTACGACGCTCCATTACTTTCTCGGCTACTTCGTTTGCTTTGCGGAGCTGGAAGGTTTCGAAGCCGGCGGCGCCTCCCCAGGCAAAGGAAGGTATAAAGTTGCGCGGATAGCCAGCCCCAAAGATGTTAGCACTCACACCTACTACTGTACCCGTATTGAACATCGTGTTGATACCGCACTTACTGTGGTCGCCCATGATCAGACCGCAAAACTGCTGCCCCGTACTCTTGAAGCCGCCTTTGGCGTAACTCCATATCTTCACCTCAGCGTAGTTGTTCTTCAGGTTCGAGGTGTTCGTATCGGCACCCAGATTGCACCATTCGCCTAACACCGAGTTGCCCAGGTAGCCTTCATGGCCTTTATTGGTATAGCCAAAGATCACCGAAGCTGCTACTTCCCCGCCCACTTTTGAGAAAGGCCCGATGGTCACATCACCTCGCATCTTACCGCCAACATTCACGTTGCTACCTTCACAGATAGCAAACGGGCCTTTAACGATTGCGCCTTCGTGTATCTGGGCATTCTTGCCGATGTAAATAGGGCCGTTTTCCGCATTGAGTATGGCCGCACGGATTTTCACACCCTCTTCGATGAAGATATTCTCCTCACCATACACCATGGTATACTTGTCACCAACAGGCTGGCTGATGCGACCTTCCGTCAACACTTTGAAGTCGCTGCGGATCTGATTCCCGTTCTGCACAAAAATCTCCCATACTTCCCGAATGATGCTCTCCGGCATGCACTCAATCTTTTTGGAAGAGGAATGCATAACCAGTTCGGCAGCGTCGTGCAGGTCCAGGTTGTCAGCATTCAGCGCAATCAGCATACCTTCGCAGTACAATCCTTCTCCAACCTTGAGGGCTTTGACCTGTTCTATCAGCTTTTTATCCGGGCATACCGCACCATTCAAAAAGACATTATGCGTGTCATAGTGCGCCGGAAACTTATGTTGCAGGTATGTCTGCGTCAGATACGACACGGTTGCCCCCGCATAGGTCTGCCACTTCTCCGCTATGGTCATAATACCAACGCGGATCTCGGCCACTGGCCTTGTGAAAGTCAGCGGCAATAGTGACTGCCGTATAACAGGTTCATCGAAGAGAATGATATTCATAGTTACAAAAATAGAAAGTCTTCCCGAAATAGTTCAGGAAGACTCGCTTAATTAGGTATAAACTTTTCGTTAATACACGATGAGTTGAAAAGTCTTCTCCACTTGGTTGGCGGGGAAAGACTGGTTCTTGCCAAAGGTTTGTTGCCGGTAGTTATACCCGCTCCCCACAAACACATTCTCCTTCTCGTCTAACACAGCTGCCACTGTTTTCTTGATTACCATTCTGTTGGCCCGCACGGGTATGTCTTTTATCGCCATCACGAAGGTGCTGTCGAACACAGCAGTTTCTAGTGCATCAGTTGCCTCCTTGTCTTTACGGCTTATGACCAGCTGGAAAGTTATTTCTTCCTCACCGTACTGGCTGTAAGAAAAATCCTGATTGCCAAATACTTCAAAAACCACCGTTTTGTCTACCGGCTCCGGTTCAGGTACAATTTCTTCGTTTTTGTCGCAGGAGCTAAAGGCGAGGAGTGCCAATAAGCCACACAGGTAAGTAGCGCTAAATTTCATAGTCGAGGGGTTTAGTAAGCGTTTATATATAGTTTTTGCTATAACAGAAACCGGACCAACTCCTTTGTACTGGTCAAAATAAAAAAGTCTTCCCGGTTTCCCGAGAAGACTTTTAAAACGTTTTAACCAGGTGGTATGCCTGCTTATTTTTTCTTGTAACGTGTGTTGAAACGCTCCACACGACCCGCAGTATCCACGAAGATGTTTTTACCAGTGTAGAAAGGGTGTGACGCAGAAGAAACTTCCACTTTGATTACTGGATATTCTTTGCCGTCTTCCATTGTGATCTTCTCGTCAGAGTTCATTGTAGAACGCGTGATGAATTTGAAATCACTCGTCATATCCTGGAAAACCACCTCTCTGTATTCTGGGTGAATGCCTTTTTTCATTATTATAAACGTTAATTAACCTTAATTTCTGAATCGGACTGCAAATTTAATAAGTATTTTTGAAATTAAAACGCTACTAACCAAATTATTTTACTCAATTAACCTGATGTGCGGAGGCTATTGATATTTATTTAAATTTGTCTCAGCCACAGCGCTATACCTTATACCGATACCTACATGACACACCCACAGCAAAACCTGATACTCGACCAGGGGCAGATACAGCAGAAGATAACCCGCATGGCCTACGAGGTATACGAGCAGAACATTGAGGAACAGACCCTTGCGCTGGCAGGCATACACCGTAACGGCTATACCCTAGCAGGCATGCTGGCAAAGGAACTCGAGAAGATTTCGCCTATCAAGGTAACGCTATTGCAGGTCACGCTTGACAAAACAGCTCCGCTGCAAACACCCGTTGCCATCAGTCCGGAGGGAACGGCGCTTGAAAACGCCGTGGTGATTATTGTGGACGATGTGCTGAACACAGGCAAAACATTGGCCTATACCTTAAACGCCCTACTGCCGCACAATCCTAAAAAAGTGGAGATCGCGACGCTGGTGAACCGTCATCATACCTTATTCCCGGTATCTTCCACCTATACCGGTTACTCACTGGCCACCACCCTGCGGGAGCGTGTGGATGTGGTGCTCCAGGAAAATGAAATAGCAGCGTACCTGCATTAAAAACATATCGGAGCCTTTAGGGCAGAAGGTGAAAACCTTAAATTAACGCTATGCAGCTAAACAAAGAAGAGATGGGTTTCATTAACAAGTGGGCCAAGGCGAAAGAAAACGGTCAATGGCGCTACATCCTGACACGCGGGCTGCTGTGGGGTGTGTTGGTAGGAGTCTTTTCGAAACTCTTCCAGGCATGGGATGCGCTCAAAGCCTGGGACACAGCCGCACTGTCTGATGGTTTTACCTCTTCTGACTTCCTTGTCAGACTTTTTATTTACAGCGCCATTGGTGTGGGTATACACGCTTACCATTGGAACGCAAATACCAAAAGGTATAACCAGCTGAAAAGCATAGAACGCCGCTCACAAACTGTCGCTGCTTCCTCTAAAGACTGATTTTAGGCTACAAGCTAATCCTACAACATCTCGGCACGTAATACTCAACTTGGCAAAGGAGATGCATACTGTAATCCTGCCAATCCTTAAATCCTGATCGATGAAAGAACTTTGCTTCGCCACCAACAATAAAAACAAAGTAGCCGAGGTGAGCCAAATGCTCGAAGGCAAGTATAAACTGCTCACGCTCGAGGACATAGGCTGTCACGAAGAGCTGGCCGAAGACCAGGACACGCTGGAGGGCAACTCCCGCCAGAAAGCACAATACGTGTGGGAGAAGTATAAAGTCAACTGCTTTGCCGACGACACCGGATTAGAAGTAGATGCCATTTGCGGCGAGCCTGGGGTATACTCTGCCCGCTATGCTGGTCCCCAGCGCAACGACGCCGACAATATCCGCCACCTGCTCAAGAACCTGGAGGGCCACGACGTACGCCGGGCCCGCTTCCGCACCTCGATCACGCTATACCTAGATGGGCAGGAGCATCAGTTCGAAGGAATCGTGAACGGGCAGATTACCACAGAGTGGAAAGGGAATAAAGGCTTTGGCTACGACCCCGTGTTTGTACCGGAGGGTTATGACCGTACCTTCGCAGAGATGACGCCGGAAGAGAAAAATGCCATCAGTCATCGTGGCGAGGCCATCCGGAAGCTCGTGGAATTTTTGAAAGCACAATAGCGTTGGGGAGGTAAAATAATTAGCACAGGCTGTAGCCACATTGGCCTTAAAAGACTAATTTTGTAGCCTGATACCATAACTTCCAATGCAAAAGCCATTCATCGTCGGAATTACAGGAGGTAGTGCTTCAGGGAAAACCACTTTTTTGAATAGACTACTTGCTTCTTTCTCTCCTGAGAACATTTGTCTTATCTCTCAGGACAACTATTACAAAGACCGCGAGCACCAGACCCGCGACCTCAACGGGGTGGTCAACTTCGACCTCCCCTCCTGCATCGACGACGACGCTTATGCACAGGACATCCTGAAGCTAAGTCAGGGCGAGAGCGTTTTCCGCAAAGAGTATACCTACAACAACCCTAATGTAGTGCCGAAAATGCTGGAGTTCAAGCCAGCTCCGATCGTGGTAGTAGAGGGTATTTTCGTATTCTACTTCGAGGAAATCGCCAAACTGCTCGACCTGAAAGTATACATCGATGCCAAAGAGTACATCAAACTGCAGCGCCGCATCGTGCGCGACAAAGTGGAGCGCGGCTACGATCTGGACGATGTGCTGTATCGCTATACCCACCATGTGGCGCCTACTTACGAGAAGTATATCAAGCCTTACAAAAACGACGCAGACATCATCATCCCGAACAACGAGAACTTCGACCGCGGGCTGGAGGTGCTGACCACATACCTTAACTCCAGGATAAAATAATGCGACACAAGTTCGTAGTAATCGGCCTCGGTATCTTCGGTAACTCCATTGCCCGCACACTCGCTGAGCGCGGCGCGGAGGTGCTTGCCATCGACAACGACGAAGACCACGTGGAAGCCATCAAGGACGAAGTGGCCTATGCCGTAGCCCTCGACGCAACCGACATCCGTGCCCTCGAAGCGCAGAACGTGCAGGACATGGACGCCGCCATTGTAGCCATTGGTGAAGACTTCGAAGCCTTGCTGATCACGACAGCCAACTTGCAGGAGTTGAACATCAAGCGAGTAATCACCCGTGCTTCGAACAAGCAGCAGCGCCGCATTCTGGAGAAAATGGGTGTGCAGGAGATCCTGTCGCCGGAGGGAGAAGTAGGCAAAACAGTGGCCGAGCGCCTGCTGCAGCCGAACATCCGCACCTTCCTGCCGCTGCCCGACAACTATGAGATCGTGGAGATCAACACCCCGCGTGGCATTGCTAACAAAAGCCTGGCGAAGATATCGCTGCGTGAGAAGTATAACCTCAACATGATCACGATCAAGCGCTTTTTTGAGGAGATTCAGGACGGCAAACCGACACAGGTGGAGCACATTATTGGTGTTCCGAAAGCTGACACCATTATCTATCCTTCTGACATTCTGATTCTTATCGGGAAGAAGCACGATATCAAACGATTTATTGATATAAACCGCTAACAGGTTTTATTTTTCATCGAAAGCTTTTACATTTGCTTTCTATATGCCAAACGCAGCCAACATATTGCCGCACTTCCGTCATCTTTTGATGACCGTAACCCTGCTTTGGGCGCTTATGCTCAATGGGCAGGAGGTGGTGGCGTATACCTACACGGCGCAAGGCACTCCTGTCAAATCGGCTTCCCAACTGGCGACGGCCCCACAGGAAAAAACGGTTATCAAGCAAAAGGTCATGCTGGAGGGTACTACCTCCTTTGTGGTGCTCAACCTGGAGCAGGATGTGCTGGAGCCAACTCCCATCCCTGCCTTTGCTACACCTACGGATGAAGTACTGCCTGCTTATGCGGCCAGAGCACCCGGAGTTGGCTTCGTTGCCCGCTTCTTCCCTATTTCCATTCAACCCAACGCTCCTTAAGCGATTTCTTTCCCCACAGGCCCTCCTATGGTCCTGACCCGTTGCGCATACCATTTTCTCAGGTATAGCGGAACAGCTTCACAGTATTTATTGGTTATTACAAGATAGCACCGCTGTGATTTACAGAGCATTACCATTATTTCAACTATACTTTATTTATCAACCAACCCATGCGGAATAAGAATTTTATTATCGTTATGACTTTGATAGTATCGGCGCTCTGCCTGTACTACCTGTCATTCTCGTTCGTTGCCCGCAGTGTGCAGAAAGACGCTGAGGCCTATGCCACAGACGCACAAGGCAACGTAGACCACGCCCGCCAGCAGTCATACCTTGACTCGGTGTGGAGAGAGCCAGTTTACAACTTCCTTGGTGCTGAGTATACCTACCAGGAGGTAAAAGAAAACGAACTGGGCCTTGGCCTTGACCTTCGTGGCGGTATGCACGTGGTTTTGGAAGTGTCTCCTATTGAGATCATCAAGTCGATGTCTGGCAACAGCAAAGACCCTAACTTCCTCAAAGCCCTTGCCCGTGCACAGGAAATGCAACGCAACAGCCAGGAGAAGTTCACTTCCCTGTTCGCTGAGGCTTTCAGAGAGATTGAGCCAGACGGTCGTTTGAGCCGCATTTTCTCTAACACAGCCAACCGTGGCAAGATCAGCTACGAGTCCAGCAACGCTGATGTAATCAATGCGATTGATACGGAAGTAGAAGATGCCATTGAGCGTTCATTCAACATCCTGCGTACGCGTGTGGACAAATTCGGTGTAAGCCAGCCAAACATCCAGCGCCTGGGTAACAGCGGTCGTATCCAGATCGAATTGCCAGGCATCGACAACCCTGACCGTGTGCGCAAGCTCCTGCAGGGTATGGCAAATTTGGAGTTCTGGGAAGTATGGACGCCTGAAGAGGTTTCTCCTTATTTCACACAGCTGAGTGACCACCTGAACGCTGAAGAGAAAGCTGGTCGCTTGAACTTAGGCCGTACTGCTACCCAGTCTGCCGCCGCTAACGCTACTACGCCAGCTACCGTACAGGATGCTGCTGCTGACGACGTACTGGCACAGGCTGCCGCTACTTCTAACGACACTGCCGCCGCTGCTGCTGGCGACACAACAGCCCTTGCTTCTGCTGCACAGACTGACTCTGCTGATGCACTTCAATCACTTCAGGAAGAGCAAATGGGTGTAATGGGCCGTCTGTTCACGATGATGCCAGGTGGTATCGGTGCTAATGTGCGCGACACTGCCAAAATCAACGAAATCTTCAACAGACCTGATGTTCGTTCTATCTTCCCTCCTAACATGAAGTTCCTGTGGGGCGTGAAGCCACTTGTGGGTGACAACCGTCAGGAGTTTGTAGAGTTCTACGCTGTGAAGAAAGGCCGCGACGGAAAAGCACCTATGACAGGTGATGCCGTGAACGATGCCCGTCAGGACTTCGACCAGAACGGTCGTCCGGAGATTAACATGACCATGACACCTGCTGGAAGCAAGCGTTGGGCTAAACTGACAGGCGACAACGTTGGCCGTCAGGTGGCGATCGTGCTTGACAACTATGTATACTCTGCGCCAGTAGTGCAGGGCGAGATTACAGGTGGTAACTCATCTATCACAGGTAACTTTACTATTGAAGAAGCAAAAGACCTTGCCAACATCCTGAAGGCTGGTAAAATGCCAGCTCCTACCCGTATCGTGGAAGAAGCGATTGTAGGTCCTTCATTGGGTCAGGAAGCCATTAACCAGGGTCTGATCTCTACGGTTGCTGGTCTGATCATGGTGGTGATCTTCATGATCGCTTACTACAGCCGCGGTGGTTTCATTGCTGACCTCGCCCTGTTATTCAACGTGTTCTTCATCCTGGGCGTATTAGCTCAGTTTGGTGCAGCACTTACCTTGCCAGGTATCGCCGGTATCGTACTGACACTGGGTATGGCCGTGGATGCGAACGTACTGATATTTGAGCGTATGCGTGAAGAGTCACTCAAAGGACTGAGCATGCGTGAAGTGATCAACAAAGGTTACGACAAGGCATTCTCGACTATCTTGGATGCGAACGTTACAACCTTTATCGTAGGTTTTATCCTGTACTTCTTCGGTTCTGGTCCAGTGAAAGGCTTTGCCATCACCCTGATGATCGGTATCGTGACTTCATTCTTTACATCTGTGTTTATTTCAAGAATACTGGTAGAGCGTGTTTTCAAGAAGAGCGGCAAACTGTCATTCGGTACTTCTCTTTCAGCTAACATGTTCCGCAACGTGAAGTTCGACGTAATGAAGTTCAGAAAGCCAGCCTACGCCTTCTCACTTGCTGTGATTGTGTTTGGTTTCGTGGCCATGTACATCAACGGTGGCCCTAACCTGGGTGTTGACTTCAAAGGCGGTCGCTCTTATGTAGTGAACTTCGATCAGGCCATCGCAGCCCCTGATGTTCGTTCGGCCCTGTTGGACGACTTTGAGTCTGCTGGTACAGAAGTGAAGACATTCGGTGCTTCTAACCGTGTGAAGATTACAACCAGCTGGTTGGCCGATGACGAAAGCATTCAGGCGGACGAACGTGTGAAAGCTGCTTTGATGCAGGGTCTGGAGCAGTATAGTAACCAAAACCCAGAGATCCTGAGCCAGTCTAAAGTAGGCGCTACTATGGCCGACGATATCCAGAAGACAGCCTTAGTGGCCGTATTGCTGGCGCTGGTAGGTATCTTCATCTACGTGATGCTGCGCTTCAGCAAGTGGCAGTTCTCGCTGGGTGGTGTGGTAGCTTTGCTGCACGACGCCCTGATGATCATTGCTGTGTTCTCTATATTCGACCTGTTCGGTGTATCTTACGAAATGGACCAGGTGTTCATTGCAGCGGTACTGACGATCATCGGTTTCTCCATTAACGATACCGTGGTAATCTTTGACCGTGTGCGTGAGTACATGCACGACAACCCGAATAAGCCGCTGCGTGACATCGTAAACCCAGCCCTGATCAGCACATTCAGCCGTACGATCATCACCTCACTTACCCTGTTTGTAGTGGTGGTAATCCTCTTCATCTTCGGTGGTGAAGTACTGAGAGGCTTCTCGTTCGCTATGATCGTCGGTGTACTGGCCGGCACCTACTCTTCCCTGTTCATCGCGACTCCAATCGTGGTGGATACAGTAAAAGAGAAAGTAACACCAGCAGTATCTGCTAAAGTAGCTTAAGTTAAGCTCAGCACATAAATAGAAACTCCCGCCTCTGCAAAGGGGCGGGAGTTTTTTTGTTCATAGATATAGAGAAGTATGGCACCAATGCCATCAACTTAAGCTTTACTCTGTCATTTCGAACGCTAGTGAGAAATCTGGAGTTGGGGCATTGCTTCAAAATAATCCAGATCTCTACACTCTGTCGAGATGACAGGTTAGGAGCGGTATTGCTTTAGTTGGTGGCATTGGGTATACTATACCTAAAAACAAAAGAGCCAGCTCTGGTGAGAGCTGGCTCTTTTGTTAATCTACAGTGTCTATAATGACAACTTAGACAGTCACACCGTCAGCTACTACTTCCTGTACTTCAGGAACCATGCGCTTAAGCAGGTTCTCGATACCAGCCTTCAGTGTAACGGTAGCCGATGGACAGCCGCTGCAAGAACCTTGCAGGTGTACAGTTACCACACCGTCTTTGTAGGACTTGAAGGAGATGTTACCACCATCCTGCTCTACAGCCGGACGTACGTAGTTTTCCAGCAGGTCAGTTACTTTCTTCGCAATGGCAGCATCATCAGCAGACACTTCACCGTTTGATTCAGTGCTTGTGGCTGGCTTGTTTGCCTGGAAGCCTTCGACGAAGATCGGGCCACCTGCCTCTACATACGACTTCAGGAAGGTGCGCAGCTCAGGTATAAGCTTCACCCATTCGATATTAGCAGCTTTGGTTACTGTCACGAAGTTGCTGGCGATGAATACACGCGACACATAATCAAAATTAAAGAGCTCTTGTGCCAAAGGTGAATCAGCAGCGCTCTCTAAGTTAGGATAATCCACGCTCTGGCCGTCTGGCAGAAGGCCTACGTTCATCACAAACTTCATGGACTCGGGATTCGGGTTAGCTTCGGCGTATACCGAAACTGTCTTTTCTTTATTATCTAACATGGATATCAGCGTTTTATGTTAAAACTTAGGCCTGCGCCTTAAAGTTTCCAAAATTACTCAATTATTCTGACAAGTGATAATACTGCCTAACTCAGCGACAACTGAAAAATGGCCCTCATACTTGTACATTTCAATTATTCAGAGCACAAATAGTGCCTGATTTATGGTGTCTATACAACAATTTGGTTAGCTATTTAGCCCAGAAAATGTAACTTTGTGACGCAGTTAAATTTTTGTCCCGACTAAACACATAGCACGTTTAACATGCTTTACAACTACATTCTGCTGGCGCAAGCGCAGCATGCTATTCCTGGTTTCCTGATCATCCCGTTTCTGCTCCTGATCGGACTTATTGCAAGTGGTCCTATCTTTTTCGGGCACTTTTGGGAACACAACTATAAGAAAATAGCCGTTACACTTGGTCTGACTGTGTTGGCTTACTACCTGTTTGTGCTAGGTGATGTGCATATGCCTGCCCATACCCTGGCTGCGTACTTTACATTCGCTGTACTGCTTAGCTCCCTCTACATTGCGGCTGGCGGTATATACCTGAACGTGAACGCCAAAGCAACGCCACTTATAAATGTGGCACTGGTAGCTGTAGGTGCTGTTTTAGCTAACTTCATTGGTACCACAGGAGCTTCCCTGCTTCTGATTCGTCCGTTTATGCGCCTCAACGCGCATCGACTCAAGCCTTACCAGATCGTATTTTTTATCTTTATTGTGAGTAACGCGGGTGGTCTTTTGACGCCGCTTGGTGATCCGCCGCTGTTCATCGGCTTCATCAAAGGCGTACCGTTCTTCTGGACACTGCAGCACCTTTTCATTCCGTGGGTAATCTCTATTATTCTGCTTTGTACACTGTTTTATTTTGTGGATAGCCGCAACAAAGGCGATGAAATCGTAGCTCACCTTGACAACCCAGAGCCAAGCACAGGCAAAACAGAATTCAGCTTCACTGGTCGTCGTAACCTGTTCTGGCTGGCCATCATTATCGGTGCCGTATTCCTGGACCCAAACGTGATCGATGCTCTGCCACACATCTACTACGACGGCAATAAGTTCTCTTACATCCGTGAGATAATCCAGCTATCAGCTGCCTTCATGTGCTTCCGTTTCTCAAGCAAAGAAGCCCTGGCAGGTAACCAGTTCAACTTCCATCCTATTCTGGAAGTAGTGTTCCTGTTCTTCGGTATCTTCTTTACCATGATGCCGGCCCTGCAGCTGTCTGCCGAGATAGCCTCTTCGCCTGCTTATGCTAACTTCATCACACCAAACTTCCTGTACTGGGCAACGGGCTCACTTTCTGGCTTCCTGGATAATGCCCCAACTTATGCCAACTTCCTTTCACTGGCTATGGCCAAGTTTGACCTGGCTCAGAACAATGTAGAGGATGTTAGGCAGTTTGCTGCCGGTACTTCTGCCGCAGGTATGGAGACACTCATCCAGCTCGAAGCCATCTCGTTAGCAGCCGTACTTTTTGGTGCCTTCACTTACATTGGTAACGGACCAAACTTCATGGTAAAAGCGATTGCGGAAAGTGCCGGTGTGAAAATGCCATCATTCTTCGCTTACATCCTGCGTTACTCTATTCCATTCCTGCTTCCGATCTTCCTGCTGGTTTGGTTCCTGGTAGTACACCTGAGACTGTTCTAAACCGTAAGGTATAGCTATAATATAAGAGCCGCTCCCTAGTAAAGGAAGCGGCTCTTTTTATTTCAGTGACAAGTACAAAAGGACATTACAACTTATTCACCCGCTGCCTCAACAGGAAATCAGCCAGTACGAGTGCAGCCATTGCATCTACGATCGGCACGGCCCGCGGCAGCACGCAGGGGTCATGACGGCCTTTGCCTTGCAGGGTAATCTCCTCACCGGCATCGTTAATGGTCTGCTGCGGCTTCAGAATGGTGGCCACAGGCTTGAAGGCAACATTGAAGTAGATATCCTGTCCGTTGCTGATGCCGCCTTGTATACCTCCTGAGTGGTTGGTACGGGTACGCACATTGCCCTGCTCGTCGGTATAGAACTGGTCGTTGTGCTCCGAGCCGCGCAACTTCACACCCTCAAAGCCACTGCCATACTCGAAACCCTTCACCGCATTGATGCTCAGCATGGCCTTGCCCAACTCGGCGTGCAGTTTATCGAACACGGGCTCTCCTAAGCCCGATGGCACACCCTGTACCACACAGCTCACTACTCCGCCAATAGTATCCAGGCTGTCGCGGGCATCTTCGATCAGACCGATCATGCGGGCGGCAATTTTCCCATCAGGGCAGCGCACTTTATTGCTGTCGATCTGCGACAAATCGAGCTTTGTGTAGTGCTTGCGGAGCTTTACATGCCCCACCTGCGACACATAAGAGCGCACCATGATGCCATAATGCTGCAGCAGTTTGGCAGCCAAAGCACCTGCTGCCACACGAGCCACAGTTTCGCGGGCTGAGCTGCGTCCGCCACCCCGATGATCGCGCAGGCCATACTTGGCAGTATAGGTATAGTCAGCATGTGATGGCCGGAATGCCTGTGCCACATGCGAGTAATCGTGGCTTGCCTGGTCCTTGTTGCCTACCACCATCGCAATAGGCGTCCCCGTGGTTCGACCTTCAAACACGCCTGAAAGTATAGTTACCTTGTCTTCTTCTTTGCGGGGTGTGGTGATGTCTGACTGGCCTGGCCGACGGCGGTCAAGGGCAGTCTGTATCTCGTCTGGGGTTATCTCCAGACCTGCCGGACAGCCGTCCACGATTACGCCCACGGCTGGGCCATGTGACTCCCCGAAGGTGGTTATTCTGAAAATCTTACCGTAGGTATTGCTCATTTTATTTTGCGGTATTTTAAGAAGATAAACCCTGACACAGCCAACAGCACCAGCAGAATGATATTGGTATAGCGTTTAATGGCCTCATCCTGGTAAATGCTCACCAAGGTATGGTCTTCGTTTTCGATAATCTTATAAAAAGGCCCCAGATCGCGGGCCAGTACCATGGTACCTGCATCGGCTATACCTGTTACCGTCACACTCAGCGCGGATCGCAGTGTATCGTAGGTAGCAGTCACCGGATTGAAGTAAATCCACTGAAAGTCATCGGCCAGATTATAAGTGCCAGGCACGCGACCCAGCACCGAATAACTAAAACGCTTCACACCCTGCACACGTCCGGCACGCAACGTAATATCCTGCTGCAGATCGGGCGGATAGAAGTCTAACGTCCCTGTGGTAGTAGGGCTTGGAGGCATGATCGCAGCCAGATTGCCTTCTCCTTCCAGCTCAAACATGTACCTAAAGCTTTTGTTCAGCGGCACTGACTTGCTTGACAGCCCTTCGCGCAAAGTATATTCTCCCACAGGCACTACATCGCGCAGCGGGTGCGGTGGCAATTCTTTGACAGGTATGATGCGCTCACGGGCAAAGAAGGTCTTGTACCCTTCAAGGCGGTCTTCCAGCAGGGTAGGATTGACGGCCACTTTGTATTTGAGCATGCGCAGTGAAAGCTTCGGGAAATGCAACGGCTCAGTTGTGAGCGGGTATAGCACGGCTTCGTATAGCCTGAAGCGCAGGTATGGCTTTCCCTGCACGATTACCTGTTCAGGAGTTACCTCGTCTATTTCAAACACTTCCTCCCAGGCATTTGGCTGTTTCAGTTGGCGAAGTATACCTGTTATCTGGTTTGCAAAATCATGGAAGTCAAGCAGCCGTTGGTCTTCCTCTGCCAGGTAGAAGTAGAGCACAATGTTCAGGCCCTCGCCTACGTATACCTCCTTCTTGTCGGTATAAAGCGTGAGAAAAGCGTTGTCTTCCTGATCCACATACTCTTGGGGCTGCTCCTCTCCCTGCTCCGGCTGCTGTGGAATCACCAGGTCAGGTCCCTGCGGACTGACGGCAGCCATTGGCCCCACTTTGATTTTCATGCCGGGAGATTGCAAAGCCTGTCCATTCACAGTCATGCTAAATGGTTTGAGTTCGTAGTCGCCTTCGGCCAGCGCCGCGTAGTTTTGTGTGATGGTGAGCACGGTCGTGGTTTTACCTCCTGCTATGACCGTTTTGGTAGATGAGAAGCGGTTACTTTTTTTAAATCCTTCTATCTCTGGGAAAGGCGAGTAGTCTTTTAGTTGCTGATCCTGCAACCTGATGGAAACCGTGAAATAGGTATTGATCGGCAGTGGACTTTTCCCCAATTCAATACGGGCCTGCTGCGCAAAGGCGGGCACCAATACCGACAGGTATAACAGCACAAGTAGGAAAGTCAGGCGCATAATTCAGGTATAATAGCAAATTTACAAATTCTTGTCTCTATCCACCGGAATATTATTATCCAATTCTTAGCGACCCTCCAAATTTCTGCTCCCTTCCCTGATTCCTCATTTCTGTAAAATACAAGCCTTTTATGAACGTTCTACTAGTAGCTAAAAGATAGAAATCATCAGTGCGTTATCATTCAAAATCAGCTGATTAACTAAAAATTTTACAAATCAATCAAAACTGAATCAACTTTTTAGACTAATTTCGTATATCAGATTAGAATACCGAATTACCATATACAAAAATGCTGGAGTACGTTAAAACGATCTTGTTGAAGGTAAGCTTTGACAGAAAGCTGTTTGAAAAAGAACTGAGAAAAGCCTTCAAGGTGTTGATCCCAGAGGAGCTAAAACAGCTTAAACAATGGTGCTATGAAAAGTTCTCGGAGATGTATCTCTTTGTGTTGAACAAGGTTTTCTCCAGAGCTCAGGTCTGAGAACCGGGGCCTTGCTCCACAAAGCGGATGTTGCGCAATAGGCCATTATAACCTGTTCGTTTCACAGCTGATTTCTTGAACAGCTGCGCAAAGACCTCCTGTGTGATTTCCTCCCAGTCCGACTTTTTCATCTCCTTCAGCTGCGGGTGCGGCTCAAAGGCAGGCTCTTGATGTGGCTTGCTAAAGCGGTTCCAGGGACATACGTCCTGGCAGATGTCGCATCCGAATATCCAGTTTCCAAACTTCCCGTTCATCTCCTGGGGTAGCTGGTCTTTCAGCTCAATGGTGAAGTAAGAGATGCATTTGCTACCATCCACCACATAAGGTGCCACGATCGCATCAGTCGGGCAGGCATCCAGGCAGCGGGTGCAGGAACCACAGTAGTCTTTAATGGGGCCGTCGTACTCAAGCTCCAAATCAATGATCAGTTCAGCAATGAAGTAGAAACTGCCTACCTGCGGTGTGATCAGGTTGGAATTTTTGCCTACCCAGCCCAACCCGCTTTTCTTAGCCCAGGCCTTATCGAGCACCGGGGCTGAGTCCACGAAGCAGCGGCCGCCTACCTCTCCTATCTCATCGTTGATAAAGCTTAGCAGCGTCTTCAGCTTGTCTTTGATCACAAAGTGGTAATCGGTGCCGTAGGCGTACTTCGATACTTTATAGGTATCTTCTCCGGTTTGCTGTTTTTCCTGCTCCGGGTAGTAGTTTAGCAGCAGCGACACCACTGATTTGGCTCCCTCTACCAACAACCGTGGATCCAGTCGCTTGTCGAAGTGGTTCTCCATGTAGTGCATCTGCCCGTGCATGTTCTGCTTCAGCCAGTTCTCCAGCCGAGGGGCCTCCTCTTCCAAAAAATCAGCCTTGGAAACGCCGCAGTACATAAAGCCCAGTTCCTGCGCTTTCTGCTTGATGAGGTATGTGTATTGTGCTTTGTTCAAAATATGCGAGTCGCTCAGGTATAGCTATACCTGGAGGAGAACAAATTTACAGAGAAATAAATCCGATTCGCACCTATTTTGCCGAGCTCACCATGCCTTTTACATTTATGCTGCCCTTATCGCCCGCTTTTGGACAGCATTGTACTATTTTGAACACCTTGAGCAGACTTGCTACAAATTAAATCACGTTTGTGGCTCTTCTGAACACTGTCCCTAAGCTGGCATAATCTTAGGTATAGCAGAAGAAACCTATAAAAGCTTCACAACTATGAAAAAGAATCTCCTCTTACTGATTGCCTTTCTTATTGGCTTGGCTTATACCGTGCAGGCACAGGGCCAAAAATTACAGAATGGGAAAGTATTTCATCTGCACCCCAAGGGCGAACAGGAATGGAATTATGCCCAAGCTTACCGGAGCGGCAACTTGCTATACCTGTCAGGAACCGTCGGGAAAGGTGACATGGACAAGGCGATGGAGCGTGTTTACCAGACAATCGAGCTAACATTAAAGCAATACGGACTTGACCTGACCCATGTGGTAAAAGAAAACCTGTATGCAACAGACATTGAGGCAGCCAAGAAAAGCCAGCCCATCCGCAGAAAATACTATGGCACCCATACCCCTGCCGCTACCTGGGTTCAGATATCGAGGCTGTTTGAAGAAGATACTGTACTGGAAGTAGAGGTCATTGCGGAGATTAGGAAGACGGAGTAAGCGCGACAGTGTACCTTCCTATACTTCGTAAAATAAAAACGGCAGACCTAAGGTCTGCCGTTTTAAATCTATCACAAACAGTTTTTATTCAGATTGGTCAAACAAGCCCCCAGCTACCACCTGCTGTGGCGGGATCTTGCCAAGATGGCGGTAAGCAGCCTCTGTGGCTTCGCGTCCGCGTGAAGTACGCTTTATGTAACCCTCTTGTATCAGGAATGGCTCGTATACTTCTTCAATCGTCTCAGACTCTTCGCCACAGGCCGTTGCGATGGTAGACAGACCTACCGGACCACCCTTAAACTTATCAATGATGGTACTCAGGATACGGTTGTCCATATCGTCCAGGCCGTTGTGGTCCACATCCAATGCATTCAGGGCAAACTTTGCTATCTCTACCGTTATGGTGCCGTTGCCTTTCACCTGAGCAAAGTCGCGGGTACGGCGCAGCAAGTTGTTGGCAATACGCGGCGTACCGCGGCTACGGCGGGCAATCTCAAAAGCGGCATCATCATGGATAGGCGCTCCCAACAGGGCTGAAGAGCGTTTCACAATGGAGGTCAGCAGTTCAGCATCATAATACTCCAGGCGGGAATTAATGCTGAAGCGGGCACGCAGCGGGGACGTCAGCAAACCGGAACGTGTGGTCGCACCGATCAGCGTAAACGGGTTTAGACTGATTTGCACAGATCGGGCATTCGGACCCGAGTCCAGCATGATGTCGATCTTGTAATCCTCCATCGCCGAGTACAGGTACTCCTCCACAATCGGGTTAAGACGGTGTATCTCGTCGATGAACAGTACATCGTTGGCATCGAGGTTGGTCAGCAAACCAGCCAGATCGCTTGGCTTATCCAGAACCGGACCGGAAGTCATTTTTATACCTGCGTCCAGCTCGGAGGCGATAATATGCGAAAGGGTAGTTTTACCCAGTCCGGGAGGGCCGTGCAATAGCACGTGGTCCAGGGCTTCGCCACGATTCTTGGCTGCCTGCACAAATATTTTCAGGTTCTCCACCACCTTCGCCTGCCCCGTAAAATCGGCAAAGCTCAGTGGCCGAAGCGCCTTATCAATGTCTTTTTCAACCGGCGACATGTAGTCATTGCTACCGGTGAGATAATCTTCTCTCATAGAATAAACTGTATTATTGCAGCCAAAAGCTATACCTAAAGGTAACAGTTTCGGGTATGCTTTCGCTCCATTTCTGCCTACGAATTTAATGAATTTTGCTAATTATTTTATAGAAAATCATCAAATATCTAACCAGATTAGCAAAAGTAAAGGCAGCCACTCCCGCAGCTGCCTTTTAATACTTATTATCCTCTTCGCTTTGAGGAGAAGGTTAGGCTTACTTAAATGCCGGTATACCTGTGATATCGGCACCTGTGATCAGCAGGTGAATGTCGTGGGTACCTTCGTAAGTGATCACCGACTCGAGGTTCATCATGTGGCGCATGATCGGGTACTCGCCTGTAATGCCCATACCCCCGTGAATCTGGCGTGCTTCGCGTGCGATTTGCAAAGCCATGTCCACATTATTGCGCTTGGCCATCGAGATTTGCTGTGTGGTCGCTTTTCCTTCGTTTTTCAAAGTACCCAATCTCCAGGCCAATAGCTGCGCCTTCGTGATCTCGGTTAGCATTTCGGCCAGTTTCTTCTGTGTGAGCTGGAAAGCGCCAATTGGCTTGTCGAACTGGATGCGCTCCATGGCATACTTGCGGGCCGATTCGTAGCAGTCAATCGCAACGCCGATGGCACCCCAGGCAATGCCGTAACGGGCAGAATCAAGACAACCTAACGGACCTCGCAAGCCCTCTACATTTGGCAAGAGGTTCTCTTTTGGCACTTTCACATTGTCGAACACCAGTTCGCCGGTGCAGCTGGCACGCAGGCTCCACTTGTTATGGATTTCCGGTGTAGAGAAGCCTTCCATGCCGCGCTCCACGATCAGACCTTTGATGCGGCCTTGTTCGTTCTTGGCCCACACTACGGCCACCTGGCACTCCGGTGAGTTAGAGATCCACATCTTGGAACCGTTCAGCAAATAATGGTCGCCCATGTCTTTGATGTTGGTGGTCATGCCGCCCGGGTTAGACCCGTGGTCAGGCTCGGTGAGGCCGAAGCAACCCAGCCATTCGCCGCTGGCCAGCTTGGGAAGGTACTTCTTGCGCTGCTCTTCTGAGCCGTAGGCATAGATCGGGTACATCACCAGCGAGCCCTGCACCGAAGCGGTGGAGCGCATACCAGAGTCGCCACGCTCGATCTCCTGCATGATGATACCGTAGCTGATGTAGTCCAGTCCGCCGCCACCGTACTCGGCAGGTATCGTCGGGCCGAAAGCACCCACGTCACCAAACTTCTTCACAATCTCAGATGGGAAATGGGCATCCTGCGCCCACTGTTCGATGTTCGGAGAAATTTCTTTCTTCACAAAGTCACGCAGGGTCTGGCGGATGAGGAGATGCTCCTCGGTCAGTAAATCGTCAATGTTATAGTAGTCAGGAGCTCCTGATGATTCGTAGGCCATAGCTTATTTCGTTGTTTTAAGGAAAGGGTAATACGCAAATATAACAAGTTTTCTGAATCAGGATTTGCAGGATCAAAAATAGAGAGCCCCTTCCCCGCGGATTTTCAGGATTGGTAATGCTGAAAGGATGCATTGATCTCACAATGTTAAAAAACCTGTGAGTGTCTTGTTAACTACGAAGCAAAATAGCAGCATGTAGGTAAAGCTAAGAATCTTGTTCATCCTTTTTAATCCTACAAAATCCTGATAAAAAAAAAGCCCCACCTAATGGCGGGGCCTTTCCAAAAAATCTCAATCTATGTTAAAATCTTAAGCCGACAGAAGCCAGGAAATTGCGTGTAGCCTGTGGGTAATAGAAGTTTTCGGTTGTCAGCTCCCCTCCTGCTTTGTAGCTGTAGGTATAGCCATTGGCAGCATAGCGTTCATTGAAGATGTTGTTCACCAGCAGCCCAAGCTCCAGGCCTTTGAGCGCGCCCGTGAAACCGGTGGTATAGCGAAGACGCAGATCGCCCACCTGGTAGGCAGGTATAATTCGGCTTTCATTCTGGGTGTTGTCAAGGTACTGCTTGCTCACCGTTTTATAGATAAAAGCAGCTTCCAAACCTTTCAGCACTTCTACTTCCAGTTGCGTAGCCGACACAAAATCCGGAGAGAAAGCAATAGAAGCCTGGCTATACCTGTTCATCACCTGGCCACCTTCATCATAATCGTCGATGTATTCTTCGAAGTCGCGCAACTTGTTCTGGCTGTAGCTTAGGTTGCTGCTCAGGCTTGCCGTGTTTCCCAAACGCATTGCTCCGGCCAACTCTATACCCTGGCGGTAGCTGCGGTCAATGTTCGTACGGGTATAGGCTCCCACATCGTTGATCTCACCGGTCAGCACCAGCTGGTTTTTATAGTCCATAAAGAAGTAGTTTGCCTCCACATTAGCGCTTAATGTACGCCCTGCCAGTTCGCCCAATCCAAGTTGACCACGGTAGCCCGCCTCCAGATTGCGCAGCGTTTCGTGCTTCGGACGGCTATCGGCAGTAGACTCCGTGAAGTCTTTGCGAACCGGCTCACGATTGCCAATAGCATAAGAGGCATACAACTGATGCCCAGGCTTCAGCTCGTAGCTTATACCTGCTTTCGGGTTGTAGAAAGTATAATCCACCTCCTGCTCCAGGATCTCAAAATTATTGTCGATGCCCTCGAAGGAGTAGTTGATCGTGCGCACCTGCATGTCGCCAAACAGACTGAGTTGATCCGTCAGGCTGTAAGTCAGCTTACCGAAGATGTTGAAGTCTGTCTTCACGGCATTATTGTCGTAGTAGCGGTCGCGGATGTTGGAGGTAGAGGCGTAGCGTGCCCAGATCACTTCCCCGAAGTGGTCGCCGTCATACCTGTTGATGGCACCGCCCAGTGTCGCGCTCAGCCTGGCTGACGGATCATACTGAAAGGCATAAGTGGCACCGAAGAAGTGGTTGTCGAGCCATCGACGGCGGATCAGGTCCGTACGACTGATGGTCTGATCACCGATCTGCACATTGGGTAAACCATAGTTGGAGAGGCGGTCGTTGTTTCGGAATTGCTCATAGTAGCCACGGCCATAGGTATAGTGCAGCGCTCCGGAGAAAGTCAGCTCTGGAGAGAAGTCGTGCGATAGGTGCAGCTGGTAATGGTCCTGCTGGTAGTTGTCGGTTTCGTTGTCGTAGGTATAGTAGTTATACCTGCGGCCGGAAGTGCGCAGGTTCTCCAGGTCGCTGCCCGTTATGCCGTTGCGGTCGATATAGGCCTGCAGATCGGCTTCGTTGCCGTATACGAGCGCCTCCGGGGTGCCATACCAGGCCTGGTAGGTCTGCTCCTGGCCCGAGAAAGTCACAAACTTCACTGTCGTCTTATCGCCATAGTAACCACCCGAGAAATACATGGATTTCAGGTCAGAGAAAGCACGGTCGATGTAGCCATCCGACTTGATGCGTGACAGTCGACCGTCGAAGGCGAATTTGCCATTGATCAGACCGGTGCCGAAACGCACATTGTTCTTCCAGGTGTTGAAAGATCCGTAGCTGTTGTCGGTTTCGGCATAAGCCTCGCGGCGCACTTTCTGGGTCTGGATGTTGATGCTGGCTCCGAAGGCGCCTGCACCGTTGGTAGACGTACCCACACCTCGCTGCACCTGCATGTCTTCCACAGAGGAGGCAAAATCCGGCATGTTCACAAAGAAGGTACCGTGGCTTTCGGAGTCGTTAACAGGTATACCATTCACAGTCACGTTGATACGCGTGATATCAGAGCCACGAATGCGAATACCGGTATACCCCACGCCGGCGCCGGCGTCAGAGTTTACCACAACGGAGGGCACTTGCTCCAACAGGTATGGAAGATCCTGACCGAAGTTGCGCTCCGCTATCTCTTCGCGTGTTACATTCGTAAAAGTAGTGCCTGTTCGCTCATTAGCTCGTGTAGACGACACGAGCACTTCGCCGGTGCTCACGCTGGCAGGCTGCAGCGCCATGTTCACGCTTGTGTCAACAATCAGCCTGATTAGTCTGCTGGCTTTGTTGTAGCCCAGATAAGAAACCTGCAGGTTATACTCGCCTTCCGGCAGATTTTGGAATTGATAACGGCCATCCTGGCCAGATACGGTGATATGGTTGCTGCCAGCCAGTACGACGGTGGCTCCCGCCAGCGCTTCGTTTTTGGCAGCATCGGTTACGTAGCCGCTCAGTTGATACTGAGCAAGCAACTGCAATGGCAACAGTATAACTGCCATCACAATCAGTAATTTTTTCATTGGTGTGTAAGAAATGAATAAGTTGAAACATACAGACCTGCCTGGGGCCGGCAGCCTGCTACATTGTTTCCCCGCGTTTTTCCCTTCGCCGGCATTACCCGGATCAGGTTCAATGGGTATGATCTCAGCCCGTTGTTATAAGGCACCCCTAAACTGCTGTAAAGGTATGGCTGATTTTCTGTGAAAACAAAACGGACCAGGGCAATTTGTGGCTAACCCACTGTATCAAGTAGTTAAGTGCAATTTTATTTTAACAAAAGCCGATAACCACATGCGGGTAAACTACGTTGAAAACAATACAAGGCACATTTTCAAGCACCCGCTCACACCAAGTAGGAATTGCCAGGAAAATAGGCCGGCTGAACCAATTTTAGAGTTTAAGAAGAAATGTGATGATGATCAGCTTACTGTATACTTTAGCACTGCTAACGATACTGGCATATTACGCTTTCGCTCCACGCAAAAAGTTCAGAGGATCTTCCTCTACTGATAACGACGACGATGGAGGCGAGCCACTAGGCGACGATCTGCCAGATCTGGACCTGCCACCCGGCATATCATTGCCCATCAATGATTATGAACCGCAATATGACCTGAGACGCATCAAGGTTCCCAAGTTTCCGGAGCCTTCCCTGCAATGAAAACAGAAAGTCCCCTGCTCAATTAATTCGGCAGGGGACTTTTTGATCAAAGATCTTTCAATTTAATTATAAGACTTCCAGAGTAAAGGTGCGTTCAAATACATGCTTGGGACTGAGCAGATTAATGCCCTCCTTTTTATCGATTTCACCGGACTCTCCGTCACGACCTGCTATACCACACCAGGGCTCAATGCACACATAAGGCGATGGCCCTGGCTTCGCCCAGATGCCCAGGTATGGAAAACCTGCGAACGTCATCTCAATGCGCCGCTGGTTGGTGCGGCTTCCCAATGAAAGCTTATCAGAGTTCAGGTTCTTGAACACCAGGGCATCTTTGTCAAAATAACTGTGCTTGAGAGGCAGTACCCGATCATGCTCTAATACCTTTTCTGTATCGCCACTCTGCAGGCCATCATCGGTCAGCAGGTAGCGGTGCAGCGTTTCCTCTTTCTCAAATTCGATAAAGTAGTCTTCGTAATGCTCCCCATCGTAAAGTGGCACATTGAAACCCGGATGACCGCCAATGGAAAAGTACAGGCCCTTGCTGTCACGGTTAAACACTTGGTATGTCACCGACAGCTTGTTATTCTCCAGCTTATAAGCGATCAGGAGTCTGAACTTGAAGGGGTAGACCTGGTAGGTTTCTTCATCGTCATCAAGCTCGAACACCAACTTATCTTCCTCCTGCTCTATCAGCTTAAACTCCTTGTGCCGCGCAAAACCATGGCGCTTCAGTGCGAAGATCTCATCTTCGTAGGTATAGGTACCCTCAGGCAGTTCGCCCACAATCGGAAACAGATTGGGAGCGTGACTGCCCCAGATCGCCGGATCAGCCTGCCAGATAAATTCCAGCTGCTCATCCAGCTTGATGAAATGCTGCAACTCGGCGCCTTTGCTCTCGACGCCCACTTTAAAGTTATAGTTCTGCAAATAGTATAGCATGGCTAGGAATAGGTTTAGGTTTGTTGCCTCAGTAAGGCATCCACGTGCAGCCTGGCTTGCGCCAGCCGGTCTTCGTGCTGTCCGCTAATCTCCACAAAAGGCGCCTGCAGCGCCTCGAGCTCCCGCTTATACCAATCATAAAAGTACTGGCGCAGGTGCGGATGCTCCCGTTGCGGATCAGGCTCCCACGGCAAATCAACGCCCATAAGCAGGTAAAGGTTGTAGTCCTGCTCCTTTAGTTTTTGTGACACCCAATCGGGGCACCTGCCAAAGGCATGCTCACTCCAGATTTTGATCACGAGCAGGTCAGTGTCAGCGAAGAGTAAACCAGTAGTCTGTGCGGAGGCAGCCTTCTCCAGCGCCATTTGCCCACGGGCAATCACCTCCAGGTCCTCCAGGGTATATGGCCTATTCAGCTCGTCGATATAGGTGCGGGCATACTCCGGCACCCACACGGCATTGTAGTGCGAGGCCAGTTGCTGCGACAGCGTAGATTTACCCGTAGACTCAGGCCCTGTGATGGCGACTTTCAGCATACCACAAAGGTAGAGCAATTATGCTGAAAGTCGCCATCACAGGGCCTCACATAAAAAAAGCTGCCGCCAGCAGATTTCCCACTGGCGGCAGTTATTTAATAGACCTGTAATATTACTGTTTCTTGAGCAGCTTCACGGTCCTGGATCCGGCCGGACTTACCATCCGTGCCAGGTACATGCCCTCCGGCATTCTTTGACCGTCAACTTCTACTTGTGTCAGTTCTCCCGCTTTGGCGGTTCCCGCTTTTAGCTGCCGAACCAGCATGCCTTTCATGTCATAGAGGTTGATCACATATTCCCCATCCTGCGCAGCTCTGAACTCTACTGTAGTTTTATCAGAGAAAGGTACCGGATAGGCACGCAGTTCATCTGCTGTGGCTTTCTCCAGGCTTTGGATGGAGCTGGTGGAGGTGGATATTATTTCAGTTTCCTCCTCCTCTGGCAGACAAGTAGCAGCAGGGGATTCACAGGTATTATCACTAGCTCTTCTGGCCTTTATACTATACCCCTCACCTGCTTTGATAGTGAATAAATTATCAGTTGTCCACTCACCGCCATTGTTTTGGAATTCATATGTCTCAAGTGGAATTGGTCCTGTTACCTCAAGCACGATTTTAGATGATGAACAGCTGGCCGCGGTTTTTACCGTTACCGTTGGCATAGCGGGCGTTCCCTGGCTAGCATTAATGGTAACAGCATCACTCGCCGCTGAAGTGCAGCCATTCAGCGTCGCAGTTATAGTATAATCACCAGGCGCAAGTCCACTAAATGACCCTGAGTTGTTTGGAGCTTTGGCTGTAGGCCCGGACAAGGTATAGGTATAGTCTGAATTTGGATTTGTAACGGCTATGCTGCCAGTGGTCATACTACATGTAGGTTGAACCGGTGCACCAATTACAGGTTTACCGGGGGTAGCTTTTATCTCGAGTCTAACCGCTGTTCTGATAGCGCTGGAACATCCATCTTTCACAGCTTCAGCATAATATGTCGCAACGCCCGCTCCAGTTAATGTCGGATCATCCACTGTTTTACCACCTGTTGCCGCATCATACCAGACTACAGTCGTATTAGCAGGAACGGTTACTGATGCTGTAAGCGATTGAGAAGGACTCATCTGGCACACAGACTGGCTATTAGGGCTGGTTGGTGCGGCTGGTGTTTCAATGAACCTAACAGTTATATCAGCAGAGCTGGCAGTACACGGGCTATTGGAAATTGTCCAGGTAAAGACGTATGTACCTGTCTCACTTACAGCCGCAGTTGAATTTCCAGCACTAGCATTACTGAAAACGACAGTACCAGGTCCGCTTTTTTTAGTCCAAAGACCTGTACCTATAGTTGGAGCGTTACCTCCCAATGCAGCAGAGGTTAAGGTGCCGCAGCGCTCCTGGTCAGTGCCAACTGATGCCGCAGTAGGCGGCGCACTCACATTCAGTGTTGCTTCTGCGCTGTTGCGCGGGCAGTTTCGTTCTTCTGACGGGATGTTTGGATCACTCGTAGTATTTGTAACTACAGCTCTGTACTTATACCCATCCATAGCAGCTGTGACATTTGTTAGATTCAATGTCTTGCCTGTCGCACCAGAAATGTTGGTCCAAACCGCACCTACCGCAGTAGTAAGCACCTGCCACTGTACTGTGGTGCTGATGAGAGCGTTGGTACTTCCCGTATAGTCCACACTAAATGTGGCAGATGCTCCAGCACACTTAGTTGCATTTTGAGGTTGACTTGTAATGGACGGCTGTGCACATGGGGTAGTCTGCACCAGAATTACTTCTCCATCTATATAACGGCATTTCGATTTCGTATCAGGACATCTCACAGCGGTAGAACCGCCGCAGTAATCTGTATTACCAGTTCCCCAACCTGTAAAGATATCTTCTAAGGTTGCCTCAGCTCCGCAGTTAAAAGTACCATCTGGAAGTGCAACTTTCAAAACATTATTATCACCTGTAAGTGCATCACTAAAGCAGTTTGAAATATGGTAAGAACTTCCATTCTTAATTTTCAACTGGGCTGAGATATAAACACCAATTCGTGGGGTTTTGGTTGTTACAGTCAGGTGCAGATACGCTCCGCTTACTGGATTTGTCCCTGAGCAGGTAAAGAAGTTACCGTTCACATCTGCAATTTTAGCACCTATAATCCGCACGTCATTCGAGGTACAATTTACAGGACCGCATTCAGCTGGCTTTTGAGCATAGCTATTGCTACTAGCTAGAAGCGCTACTAGTGTAAGTCCCAGGATATAAATATACTTAGCAAAGGACATGTTACTTGTGTAAAGATTTTGCTTATTCATTTTGTTGGGTGTTGAGATTGTTTTAAAACATTAGCGGTCAGAAAGAAAATGGCATAGCAGTGCCTGGCAGGTGATGTAGACTGTACACGACCGCATGAGCATGATACCACAGCAGGAGGCTAGGTTCACCGCAGTTAATACTGCGACTCAGAAAGTTAATGACCTATAAATGTGGACCAGGACGCAGAAGGCTGCGCCAGAGCAGATAGGTTGCCTGAGGGCAATACCCTGGGTGGAGTTGTTTCATGTGTAGTGTTGGTTAATGTGGTGCGATCTGTGTTTATTGCAAAGCAGACGTATAGATCAAAGAGATCTCAAACTGCAGCAGGAGCAAACTCATCTACGCATGAACTTTATAAATATTTATATATTTATTTGTATTAATAGCAAGCATATTACAATTAGGGGTGAATGAATAAAAAGACAGGGTAAAAGCATAAACTAGTTAACATGCTCTTTAAAGCATATTATCCCACTAACCTGCTGAGACAGTTTACAATGATATGGATAGATAATAAAAAAGCTGCCGCCGACAGGTTTCCCCATCGGCGGCAGCCTTATTTAACAGCCTCCTACTGTTATTCCTTTTTAAGTAGTTTTACAGTTTTCGTTCCAGAGTCGCTCACCATACGGGCGATGTACAGACCTTCTGGCAGTCCGCCGCCATCTACCTCTACAGTATTCACCATACCAGCTTTCGCCTCACCAGACCTCAGCTCTCTTACCAGCGCACCGCGCATGTCATAGAGTCGCATGCTGAAGTTCTCGTCCTGCGCCACAGTGAACTCAATCACCGCTTTGTCAGTGAACGGAGTTGGGTAGGCGCGGAGTTGGTTAACTTCGGCAAGGTCTAGGCCTTGGAGGGTGCTGACAGAAGACGAAGACAAGCTAGAGTTATTAAGTAAACAGAGACTATTATTATTGTAATCATCATATTGGGCAGCTAAATCAAGTGCACCAGCTCTGTCATTTTCATTAAACTCGGCTCTCACGGCTAAAATGATACTAGCGCTTGTTATAGCAGGATCAGCACCTAGTGCATAGTTGTTAAAAGCACATGAGTTTAGCAATGCTGCTGTTCCAGCACGTCCTAGTTGAGTGAAACCACTACCATCCCCAAGATTAAGCGCCTGAATCAAGGTAAGTGTTTCTTTTTTAGCAAGACCAAGTCTATCATTTACTACTGTCTTATTTAAGCCAAAAACTGTATGGAATGCTGCATTTGCTAATTCACCTTTAATAGTTATACCAGCTGCAACCTGAACACATGCCTTAACATCCATGGTAACAGTATTACCTTGTTGATTCACATAGGTAACTGTATTCCAAGAATTTTTCCTGTTCTTCCAATAACCTGGAGTACAACCTTCGGCTACACCGCAGTTTACAGCAGGAGTTACACTAGCTTGAGCAGTTTCAGTACATCCATTATCGGTGTTAGTCACAGTCAAGATGTAAGTACCTACTTTATCTACTACAGGGTAGAGTGTTTCTTCCCCAGAAACGATGTTACCATCAAGTGTAGCCCATAGATAAGTAAAGTTAGAACCTTCTGATGAGCCAGAACCATTCAATGTCACTTTGCCAGTGACGCAGTCCAATGCTCCTCCAACTGCCTTGGCTATTGGCTTGGCGATGTCCTCGTCTACCTTGGCAGTGGCTTCGCTGGTGCAGCCGTTGGCGGTCTCGGTGATCACCACTTTGTAGTCACCGGCCACCGACACAGTCGGGTTCTGCTCGTTCTTGTTCTCGGTAGTGATGCCAGGGCCAGTCCACAGGTAGGTCACAGCACCCACGCCTGCTCTGGTGGCCTTGCTCTTCAGCTGAACAGAAAGAACAGTACAGGTCAGCTTGCCGCCGGTGGCCTCAGCGCCCGGCTTGGCGATGTCCTCGTCTACCTTGGCAGTGGCTTCGCTGGTGCAGCCGTTGGCGGTCTCGGTGATCACCACTTTGTAGTCACCGGCCACCGACACAGTCGGGTTCTGCTCGTTCTTGTTCTCGGTAGTGATGCCAGGGCCAGTCCACAGGTAGGTCACAGCACCCACGCCTGCTCTGGTGGCCTTGCTCTTCAGCTGAACAGAAAGAACAGTACAGGTCAGCTTGCCGCCGGTGGCCTCAGCGCCCGGCAGTGGATTTACTACTGCTTTTTTACTATTAGTAGTAGGATCACAACCAGCAACAAGTGGATTAGTTGTTAGTGTAACCGTTGCCTCATTAGAACCTTCCACACTAACTTGAGCTGTAGCTGTACCATCCGCGTTGTATTTTGGATCAATAAGTGTTCCACCAGTAACAGTCCATTTCGGTGTCCCGTTAGAATAAGTACCGCTTACATTGAAAACTGTAGTTCCACTCGGATCTATACATAATGGAGCAATATTATTTACAACAGCAACTGGAGTAGGTACAACCTGAAACTTACCAAATGTCAAGTCTTTTAGTTCTGCAGTAAACGAGTCGGAAGAACGAGTCTTAACAGTCATAGTTGCTTCTGGGTCGCAAGGATCATCTACTAACCCAAGTTCGCTAAGATTGATAGCACCTTCCATGAACTGCAAAGCTGCTGTTGTGTTTGATGCAGCTCCATTGGAAGCAAAGCCACTATTAGGACAAAGTGTACCTACGTCAATAGTGTTGATAACAACATATGCGCCCTTTGTTGATATGTTACGCTCTGCGGACCAGCTGCCGCCGCCATCTTGTAGCCACTCTCTGGCTGCAATAGTTGGTCTTGAGCCACCACCTGAATAGTTAACTATCAAGATAAAGTCTCCAGAGGTGCCGTTTTTCGCAGTACGGCCACCATATTCCCCTGCTCCAACAAGTTTACCATCTTTAATCTCAACACCCGCCTGATTATATTCAAAATCAAGATAGCTAGTACCATCTGTAGACCGTGTCTCTGCTCCAAAGAAAAGCCAAGTTTCTAATTTACCCGTCTCTGGATTCTCAAATTCCTTAGTATGTAGATAAACATTTGTGATGTCATTTTTCTGTGGCCCGCCTGATTTACTTGCTATTGTATAAGGGGATTGTCCTTCACCAATATGATCACCATTTTTATTACTAGTACCACCAAAGATATCTGTTTCAGGTACAAGGCTTGCTGAACCAGAATTACCGTCCTGAATCCATAGACTTCTATTCACGAAGTCATACTTGAATTGATTAGGACCGCATTTTATCACAGATTGCCAGTCCTGACCATTTGCTATATTTGGAAATATTTTATGTTCTCCAGGTTTAAAATCTCCATCTACCTCAAATCCAGCTACTGTTGCACCAATTCCTGGGTTAGGTGGGGTTTTCTGTCCATAAACAGAATTCAACATAAACATAAAAAAAGCTACCAGCACCATAGCATACCGCCATAGTCCCAGCAGCTTGTTCATCGAGTGGGCATCCTTTGCCCTGCCCGTGTAATTGTCTAAATTTTCCATAAATGTAAAGACTTTTGGTTGTTAGAATGTGTTTTAATTGTATTTGTAAGCTTAGAAATTTGACATAGCAGTGCCTGTCCGGTGATTGTGCGCTCACTGGGGTAATGCCTGCAGAAGACAGTGGAGGCTTAAGTAACTGGACAGCTACTTAGCAAAATGGAAGAAAGGATTAATATGGGCCTGGCCGTAAGAGGCAATGCCATAGATAGTATGCATTCTGCATAGTTGGTTGATATTAATAATGTAAATGTTCTATTGGAGTAAACATTTGGTGAGGCGGGTGTAGTCACCGAGGGCTTAATTAAGCAAGGGGGTATAGCGGCGGTTGTTTAGCTATATTGCAAATATCTATTTATAGACAGATGTTATATAGTTGAGCTTTAAGCTAATATACTATGAATACTTAAAAAAATAGCTAGTTTTTTTATATTAATAGTTTATGTAATCCAAGAACGGGTGAATGACATAAATTAAAGTGTAAGCACAACTTTTATAAAACTATATAGAATAAATTATCTATTTTCAATCATATCAATTGATAAAAAGAGTTGCCGCTACCATTTAACAGGCAAGCGGCAACTCTTTTTACTCAACAGCTTACTAAAGTCGAAAAATTAATATCTATTTCTTATAATCTTCATCCTTGCAATGTTTCTTATCAATCCAGTTACCAATGGTGCTGGCTGCAACTTGTAAGTCACAAGATGCTGGTTTAGTTTTATCTTTATAGAATTTTACTATGCAATAAAAGGCATCTTTTACATTTTCAGGCAAGCATTTAATATAATCTTTAACGTCTATACCTTGCTCTTTTGCACTTAATATTAAAGCCCCTGCCTGAAACAAAGCTCTCCTTTCGGGTGTAGTAGCTGGTAAGTATGGGCCGTTACTAGTTAATTCTTCTTTACCAACATATATTTTATATACCCCATCAGGCCAATGCTTACCTTTATTACCCTTATTAAAGTAACGACCTTGGGAGTAGGCACACAAGTTGCAATCATACTTAGGTTTACAATCACCAGCATCAATTTCTATATTCTTACAGTTATTTCCTGCTTTAACTGAAATAATAAAATAATCAATATCAAATTCATCTTGATAAGTAAATCGTACAGTATATTCCTTACCTGTGGTTAACTCATTTAATTCATCCAGTTTAAAAAAGCTATCTACATCATCCTCTATTATGCAGCCTGTCCCTGTTCCAACACTATACTCTACAGGAGGTGTATACGCACTTTCTCCATTCCTTATTTCAACATTATTCTCATCTATTTTCCCTTTCCCACTATAGTCCTCTTCAGGACAATAAACAGCTCCAATAACCAGATTACTTAATCCTATACCTTGACTTGGTCCAATTTGCTTAATGGTGAAAGACCATATTCCATTTCCTTCATCTACAGCATCAGATAAGCAGTACCCTCTGAGACCCAAATTTTCACCTCTTGGATTTATATACTCCCCAAAAGAAATGAAATTTGCATTACAATCTTCATGAGTAGTACTAGCTTTCGTTACTGAAGCACTAGGCCCCATATCCCCATCCTCCTTAGAACAGGCAAAAGCGATAAAGCTGAACAGAAACATCAGCAGCGAATAATTGATTGATTTTTTCATACCATCAAAATTTAAGTTGATAATTGAGTTTGTTTTTTGGTTTATAATGGACAGAGATGTCCCAGGCCGGTTTTGCGATACCGACATAAGTGGAGCAGGCAGCATCAAAACAGGGTTTAAAACTGCACCTGGTGATCTTAATTTTTAAAGATTATGGACTTGGTTGAGGTTATGGACTTGATTGAAGCTGACAATGTGATAATCGACAGTGAGCCCGTACTTTTAAAATCGGAAGGGTTTGTTTCATAGGAATTAGGTAATGGATTTGTTCAACACTATTCTCTCTCGCAGATAACCACTCAGGCGCTAAGCCCAGCCATATCCAGCTTACCAATTTTACAAGGTATTTATAACAGTCATAAATAGAAACAACACTTTTTATAACTGGATGCTACATAAATATACTCCCCCAATTATAATTAATTCAATTATTTATTAAATAATAAGCCTAATACTATCTAAGTCTGGTGAACCACCAAAATGTAATGGTAAAGAGCCCAACAAAATAACTATATAAAAAAAAGGATGCATTTTATAAAATGCATCCTTTTCTAAATAAGCTTGGTTGGTTCCGTAAACCCTTAATTCTCAGTGAAGCTATAATCATAGAAATTATACACCTCCACCTCTTTGGGGTGCCTATCGCCGTGCTGACATAGCATCAGGCGCTTGGGGCTTTCGTCCGGAGACTCGTAGCCCCATTTCATACGGTTCTCATACTTGAGTTCGTCCGGCAATTCTATCTTGTGGTTCTTCATACATAGTGTCATTGTAGCGTGGAACATAGGTACTCGCATACTTTGGCGCACTAAAATTCAACTATTGCCTCAGTTACACTCATGTACGGCACATACCATGCCATGACTGCATAAGATAGAAACATAAAACAGGACATTTCTAACAATTACTTTGTAACACGGGCTACAGTCTCCTTTTCCATGTCACGTTTCCAGTCCAGGTAGCCTATAGTGGCCAGAATCAGGAAGATAAAATACAGGAAGGCCGTCAGATATAGCTCCTTATAGGTATAGACTCCCACGTACACCACATCCACTGCCAGCCACACCAACCAATTCTCCAGGCGCTTTTTGGCCATAAGCCAATAGGCCATCAGACTCACAGCTGTGGTAGCCGAATCCGTGTAGGATAAGTCAGCATCGGTATAGTTATCAAGAAAATAGCCCAGCCCGCCTGTAAAGGCTACTACCAGCGCGATTAACACCCAAAGTTCCTTCTGACCTACTTTAGTGACTTTACGCTCAGTATGCCCCTTGCCGCCGTACAGCCATTCGTACCATCCATAGAAACTCGTGATGATGTAAAAGGCGTTTAGCCCCATGTCGGCGTAGAGGCGGGCATCGTAGAAAATGAACACATAAGCTGTTACACTCACCACACTGATAGGCCATGTCCAGACGTTCTGTTTGGCCGCCAGCCATACCCCGGCTATACCTGTGATCACGCCTATTACTTCGACCAGGCTCATGGCCTGTAACCCTTCCAGAATGCTATTGTAAAAACCTGTCATCTATACCTGTACAAGCCCATGATTTAGGCTAATTTGTTGCTAAGTTTGCAAATCGAAACCAAAACGCCAAAGCTAAAAGTATAGCAAAGACAGGAGCCTTATTATTATGGATGAGATCACAGCGCAGGAACTGAAAGAGAGACTAGGCCGCAGCGCCGAACTACAGATTGTAGATGTGCGTGAGCCTGTGGAGTTTGAGATATGCAACCTAGGTGGTGAGCTAATACCCTTAGGGGAGCTGCCCAGGCAGGTGAACCGCATCCGGCGTGATATACCGGTGGTCATGGTGTGCCATCATGGTTTCCGTAGCGCACAGGCCATCAATTACCTTACCCAGCGCCTTGGCTATGACAATCTGCTTAATCTCAAAGGGGGCATTCATGCCTGGGCTACACAGGTAGACCCCACCATGCGCGTGTACTAAATATAACGCTATACCTGATATAACGCTATACCTGCTGAAGTCAGACGTTCTCATTCTTTTTATCAGCATTTTCCCGCAAGCATTCCTGAACAATTATTAACAATTTAAAATATTTCTGATGGAAGCCGTATAGCAGGTTTTGAATAATTTTCTCCTACCTCTTGCTAAATTATCCGGATTAATTTATGTAATTTTACGCGGCAAATAAGGACCCCTAATTTATTTGCCATGATCGCTGATCAATCCAAAATTGTATTTGAGGCACTCACCTACGACGACGTGCTTCTGCTCCCGGCCTACTCCGAGGTGCTCCCCCACAACACTGATACTTCCACACAGCTTACACGCAACATAAGAATCAATATCCCGTTGCTTTCTGCCGCTATGGATACTGTAACCGAGGCTGAACTCGCGATCGCTATGGCACAGGAAGGAGGCATCGGTATTATTCATAAAAACATGTCGATCAAGGCGCAGGCTGAGCAGGTGCGCAAAGTGAAGCGCTCTGAAAGCGGCATGATCCTCGATCCGATCACGTTGGAGGAAGATGCTACGCTCGGTGATGCCGTCCGCATCATGTCAGAGAACAAGATCGGCGGTATACCGATCACCAATGGCAAGGGCAAGCTCACCGGCATACTGACCAACCGCGACCTGCGCTTCGAGAAGGACCTGACACAGCCCGTGAGAGCCGTGATGACGACCGAAAACCTGATCACAGCTGAAAAAGGCACTGACCTGGCAAAAGCCGAAGACATCCTGCAGCAGTACAAGATCGAAAAACTGCCGGTAGTGGATGGCGAAGGCAACCTGGTGGGCCTTATCACTTACAAAGATATTCTGAAGAAAAAAGACCGCCCCAACGCCTGCAAAGATGAGTACGGCCGTTTGCGTGTAGGTGCCGCCGTAGGCGTAACGCCTGACGTGATGGACCGCATCAAAGCACTAGTAGAGGCTGGCGTAGACGTGATCAGCGTGGACACAGCCCATGGCCACTCCAAAGGTGTGCTCGATGTGGTGCGCAAGATCAAAGACAACTTCCCTAACCTGGACGTGATTGCCGGTAACGTAGCCACTGCCGAAGGTGCCAAAGCCCTTGCCGATGCAGGTGCCGATGCCGTAAAAGTGGGCGTTGGTCCGGGCAGTATCTGTACTACCCGCGTGATTGCAGGCATAGGCGTGCCGCAGCTCTCTGCTGTGATGGAAGCCGCTAGAGGCCTGGAGGGAACAGACGTACCGGTTATTGCAGACGGTGGCATCAAATTCTCGGGTGACATTGTAAAGGCACTTGCCGGAGGAGCAAGCACTGTAATGGTAGGCTCTCTGCTGGCTGGCACCGAAGAGGCGCCAGGTGAGATGATCATCTATGAAGGACGTAAGTTTAAGACGTACCGCGGTATGGGTTCTATTGAGGCGATGGAAGAAGGTTCGAAAGACCGATATTTCCAGGGCAACGAAAAAGACAGCAAGAAACTGGTGCCGGAAGGTATAGTAGGACGTGTGGCCTATAAAGGCCTGGTGTCAGAGGTGATCTACCAATTGGTAGGCGGCATCCGTGCCGGTATGGGCTATTGCGGCACCCCGACTATACCTGCGCTCCAAAGCGCTAAGATGGTAAAAATAACAGGGGCTGGTTTGCGTGAAAGTCATCCGCACGATGTTCAGATCATGCGAGAGGCTCCAAACTACAGCCGCTAGTCATTTCATAACACTACAATAAAAGAAGTAGGTTGGCCTTTTGCTAACCTACTTCTTCTTTTTTACGTTATGCAAGTTGTTCTTTAAAAACTCACCTCGACAACTTGGCCAAAGAGCAAAAATTTTTCTTACCTTACAAACTGATAAAGTCTCGGGCAAGCCATTTTCTGTCGCCGATAAAACTAAGCACGGTTTTCCGTTTTATGCTTTATAGAACCAACGCGAAATCTCTATTTATTACCTCGGCTCTGGTCAGCTGGTCACTCCTGCTGGCTAATGTGCTGTTGGCGGCAGAGAGCTTGCGGCAGGAAAGCTCCAATGGCCTGGATCTGCCTTTCGTCAACAATTTCCTGATCGTCGTCTTCATCATCTCTGTCTTTGGCTTCCAGCGCATGAGTGCCGACAATCTCAAGGGAATCGACTTTATTGGCTACCTCTGGAATATCTTTGCCAAAGGAGGTATAGCCGCCTACCTGAGTGTTGCCTTGTACATGGTGTACCGCATGGTGACGAACTACTCTAATGTACAGTCGCCGCTGCTACTGCACATGGTCTACCAGGTCAACTTTGGCTTGTTGGTGCTGTTCCTGGCAAAAGCCTTCTATGTGTGGCGCCAGTTGATCCTCTACCACAAAAATAAGTTTATACAGATCGCCTGGGACTGGTACGAGATCCTGCTTTTTGCTACCCTGATTCTCACGCTGCTCAACTTCAACTACAGCAGCCTGATCTTTTTGCCATTGCTGGGCCTGATCGGGCTCTATACCTTGTTCCTGTGCACTAACCTGAAGTGGGTTGCCTACCTGACGTTCAACAAAAAGGGCAGGTCGCTTATTTTGCTCGTTGCCATCCTGCTGGCCTGCTACATCTTCGCAGACTTCTTCTACAACTTTGCAGACAGTCCGCTGCTGGTAATCGACTATACCGATGTAGGTTTCCTGCTGCTGGCCATGTTCTTTGTGGCGCTGTATACCTTCGCCGCTTTCCTGGTAGCACTCTTCAGCTTACCCACCTCGAGTGTGTTTGAGCAAAAGAGCGAAGACCTGCTCAACTTCCAGCGCCTGAGCCAGTCCATACAGCAGGGCCAAAGCGAGAAGCAGGTATACGACATGCTTTTTGAGAGCACCGTGAAGGCGGCCGATGCCAGCGCTGCCTGGCTCGAGATATTCAAAGGCGAGAAAAAAGATGAAATAGAGTTATGTCATCAGCTCACCATAGAAGAAGAGCAGATTAAGCGTATACGGCACTTGCTGCTGGCCTACAACATCCAGCACATCGACTACATCAACAATAACCTCGACCGTAACCCTGGCTTCCGAGACCTGACGCTGCCCTGGAAGTCACTGATTATTCTGCCCATCAAGTCCAAGAAGCACCTATTTGGGGTGCTATACCTGCTCAAGGATATAGAGCAGGGCTTTGACAGGGAAACCGTGAATGTACTGCGCACCTTCACCAACCAGACCATTCTCACGATCGAAAACCTGCGGTTGGTACACGAGTCGCTGCAGAATGAGCGTTATAAAGAAGAGCTTAAGATTGCCTCGCTCGTACAGGACAGCCTGATCCCGAAAAAATTCCCAAGTGACAGCTGGTTTGAGATTTCCACGCACGCGAAAGCAGCCAAAGAAGTAGGCGGTGACTTTTATGACTTCCTGCAACTCAGCGAGTCACGCATTGCCATTATCATAGGGGACGTGTCAGGCAAAGGTATTTCGGCGGCCTTCCACATGGCCCAGATGAAGGGTATTTTCCATGGCCTGATGCAACAGGATATGCCGCCGAGCGAGTTCATGAAACAGGCCAACAGTGCCCTAAGCCGATGCCTTGAGAAAACCTCTTTTATTACTTCTGCGCTATACATCATTGATTATCGCATGAAGGGCTTTATGTTTGCCCGCGCAGGCCACTGCCATACCCTGTACTACAATTCCATGATGGATGACACCTTCTATTTCCAAACGGACGGACTGGGGCTTGGCATCATTCGTGATAAAAGTTATAACAATCACGTTCGGGAAATGTATTATGATTACAACCCGAGCGATGTGATGGTAATCTACACAGATGGTATCGTGGAAGCTCGCAGCCCAGCCAACGAGGAGTATGGAGAGGAAAGGTTGCGCTACATGCTCACACAGACCTACCACCTGGAGGCCGAAGATATCAAGTGCGCTATAATTAACGACCTGGAGGACTTTACCGGTCCGACAGAAAACCTATATGATGACCAGACGCTGCTTGTCATCAAGTTTAAGCCGACTCAACCTAGTGAATAGTTATACGTAAAGGATGCCGATGAAAATTACTAACCAAATCAAAGACACAACGATCATCATCACCCTGGATGGTGAACTGGACGCAAGCTCATCTGTAATGCTCGATGAAGCGCTTTCCGACCCCGAGATCATGACCTACAGCAAGATTCTGGTAGACTGCAAAGACCTGAACTACATCTCGTCTGCGGGCCTTGGGGTATTCATTTCGCACCTGCAGCGATTTGAAGATGCACAGATCAAACTCATTTTCTACAACATGCAGGACAAAGTGCGCAACGTGTTCGAAATCCTGGGCCTCGACCTGCTCATGACTATCGTTTCGGATTACGAAGAAGCCATGACCATTGCTGATGAATAATAAAATTACAGTTAGCTGTACTAAAAAAAATCTGAAGCAAATACGGGACTTCGTCACGGAGTATCTGGCAGGCTATAAGCTGACAGATATCCTGATGAACCAGATCGTATTGGCTGTGGATGAGATATGCGCCAACCTCATCATCCACGCCAACCACGAAGACCCGTCCAAAAATATTTCCCTCGCTATCACAGAGAAAGCGGGCATGCTCAAATTCGAGATCATCGACAATGGGGTGGCCTTCCGACGGTCTGAGTACAGAGAGCCTAACATCGAAGAACACATCCGCATCGGCAAAAAGGGGGGCGTCGGCATCGCCCTCGTCAACCGCATTATGGATCGGGTGGAGTTCGAGTCAAACACGAGGCAGAACACCTGCCTCCTCTACAAAAAAATTAAATAGGGCTGAGCTGCACACTTTTAGCGCCCCTTGTCCGTTATCCGGAACGAAATCGCATGCAATAGGATTATAGTGGTACTTTTTGACTAATCTGTCAGAAAAATTAACTAAAATTGCATGATCTGACCTCGTCAGGACAAAACCAAGCGTTAGTTTATCATCTATTTATGCGCAGCAATCAACTACTTGTTGCGGCAGCAGCCCTCTTAATGGCTGGCTGTACCGCAACCAGGAAGAATGACAAGCAGGAACCTATCATTGCTACCATTGGCTCCCAACCTATTTACACATCCGAGTTTCAGTATGTGTATGAGAAGAACAACGGAGGCAATGAAGACGCCTATACCCGCCAGAGTGTAAGCGAATACCTCGATCTCTATACCCGTTTCAAGCTGAAGGTGATGGAAGGCGAAAGCCGTGGCCTGGATACCACCACCGCTTTTAAGCGCGAACTGGAGGGCTATAAGGAACAACTCGCCCAACCCTATCTCACCGAAAAAAGCGTGACTGACCAGCTGGTGCAGGAGGCTTACGAGCGCCTGAAACAGGAGGTGAACGCATCGCACATACTGCTCGGCCTACCCAACGACCCAAGCCCGCAGGATACACTGGCTGCTTACAACCAAGCCCTGGAGCTGCGCAAGCGATTGGAGGCTGGAGAGGCCTTTGAAAAGCTTGCCCGTGAGTTTTCACACGACCCATCGGCAGCTGAAAACGGTGGCAACTTGGGCTACTTTACAGCCATGCAGATGGTATACCGCTTCGAAGACGCTGCCTACAAGACTCCGGTCGGACAGATCTCGATGCCGGTACGCACCCGCTTCGGCTATCACCTGATCAAGGTAAACGACAAGCGTGCAGCACAGGGCGAAGTGAAAGTCGCACACATCATGGTACGTGCCACACCGGGTATGCCGAAGGCAGACTCGCTGGCAGCCAAGCAGCGCATCGATGCCATCTACAAGCGCGTGCAGCGCAACGAGAGTTGGGATCGCCTGGCCGCTGAGTTTTCTGAAGACGCCAACTCTGCCGCCAACGGCGGGGAGCTGCCCTGGTTCGGTACCGGCCGCATGATCCCTTCGTTTGAGGAGGTTTCATTTGCCTTGAAAAAAGAGGGTGAAGTGGCCCCTCCGGTACTGACGCCTTACGGATGGCACATTATCAAACTTATCGGCAAACAATCGCTTCCTCCGTTTGAGGACATGGAGCAGAACTTGCGCAACAAGATTGCCAAAGACTCCCGCTCCGAGCTGAACAAAGCAGCCTTCCTGAAGCGCATCAAATCAGAAAACAACTTCAGCGAAGATGCCACCGTGAAAGCTGCTGCTTTGGGCAAGGCGACAGATGCCCTGATGCAAGGCAAGTGGGACTATGATACTGCTGATAAAACACTGAAGAACACATTGTTCACGATACAGGGCAAGCCTTATACCGTGGCCGACTTCTATACCTATGTGAAGGCTGAGCAGCGTCCGCGTATGGCGGGCACCCCACAGCACCACATGAGCTCGCTCTATGACAACTTCGTGCAGAAGAGCCTGCTGGCCTACGAGCGTGCCAACCTGGAGAACAAGTATCCGGATTACCGCATGCTGGTGCGTGAGTACCACGACGGTATCCTGCTGTTCCAGTTGATGGACGAGAAGGTATGGTCAAAGGCGGTAGAAGATACAGCTGGCCTCCAGGCGTACTTTGAGCAGAACCGTGATAAGTACCAGTGGAAAGAGCGTGCACATGCCACCGTGATCAGCGCTGCCAATGCGGAACTGCTCACCAAAGCACAGCAGCAGTTGAGCGAGCGCCGCTACGAGGTACGCAACGGCAAACCTGCTGATATTACCTTCGAAACAAACAGCGCCACCCCGGATCAGGCAAGTATAGCCCGACTGAACGAACTTGCTGACCGCTTAAGCAACAACCCAAACCTGACGCTGGAAGTGAATGGCCATGCCGATGCACGTGAAGCAGCTGGCAAGCGTGATCTTTCCGCAGAGCGTTCACAGGCTATAATGGCTTACCTGACGGCCCGTGGCGTAGCAGCAGACCAGCTCAGCGCCAAAGCACTGGGCAAAACCAAACAAGCCGCTGCTGACAATACCGAAACAGGTCGCCGCCGCAACAGACGCGTGTCATTCACGCTTTACTCTTCAGAGTTGAGCGCACTGGCTGACAACCTGAATGCTGGCAACCCGCTGGGTGTACAGATCGTCGAGAAAAAATTCCAGAAAGGCGAAAACAAAGCTGTGGACGCTGTGAAGTGGGAAAAAGGATCTTATAATACCGAACTGAACGGACGCCAGTACCTGGTGATCGTGCACGACGTACTTGCTCCTGCTCCAAAGCAGCTTTCTGAAGTGAGAGGTCAGGTAACGGCCGACTACCAGAACTACCTGGACGAGCAGTGGGTAAAGCAGCTACAGGAAAAGAACCCAGTTAGTGTTAACCAGACAGAGGTCGATAAAATTATCAGAAAATAAAGCGGGTCCGCAACGAGAGAACCGATAGAAGCCAACATGCATAACACAATCTATAAAACGAAAAACCTAGCCCTGCTACTGCTCAGCCTGATCACAGTATTTACAGCTACGGCACAAGCACCTACCCAGAAAAAACTGGACGGCATCATTGCCAAGGTAGACAACCATGTGATCCTGCGTTCCGAACTTGAATTCAGCTACCTGCAGTACCTGGCCCAGAACAAACAGCAGCCAAGCGAACAGAACGAGCCGTTGAAGTGCGAGATACTTAAGTCGATGGTACAGGAGAAGCTGTTGCTGGCCCGTGCCGAGATTGACTCAGTTGTAGTGGAGGAAGCTGCCGTAACCGGTGAGTTGAACCGCCGAATTGAGTACCTTGCCTCACAAGTGGGTGGCACCGAGCGTCTTGAGCAGTATTACAAAAAGAGTATCAAGCAGTTGCGCGACGAACTGCGCCGCACTGTTCGCAACCAAATGGTGTCTGAGAAGATGCAGCGTGATATCACTGAGAAAGTAACCGTTACACCGAAAGAGGTGCGTCGCTATTTCAACCAGATCCCTGCTGACAGCTTGCCTTACTTCTCCAGCGAGGTGCAACTGAGCCACATCGTGAAGTACGCAGAGGTGAGCCGCCAGCAGAAGCAGGCTGCCCGCCAGCAACTGGAAGCTTTACGTGAGCGCATTGTGGCTGGAGAAGACTTTGCCACACTGGCACGTGAGTACTCGCAAGACCCTGGTTCAGCAGAAGCAGGTGGAGAACTGGGCTTCTTTAAGAAGAAAGAACTGGTACCAGAGTATGAAGCCGCCGCGCTGCGCCTCGAGCCGGGGCAGATGTCTAACGTCATAGAGTCAATGTTCGGCTTCCACCTGATCCAGATGATCGAGCGCAAAGGCCAGGAGTTCAACACACGTCATATCCTGATCAAGCCTGCCACCGCCCGTGTGGATGTGCAGGATGCCATCGCCGCCCTGGACAGTGTGCGTACGCTGATCGTGAATGACAGCATCAGCTTTGCCAAGGCTGCCAAAGATTTTTCAGACGACAAGAACACAAAAGACAACGGTGGTACCCTGATGAGCCGTATGACTGGTAGCTCTTACATCCCGATGGATGAAGTGGAACCAGGTATATTCTTCGTAATCGACACCATGAAAGTTGGTGATGTGTCGAAGCCGGTTACCTTCACAACGCCTGACGGTAGAGAAGCAGCCCGCATCATCCAGCTTCGTTACAAATCGTCTCCTCACCTCGCCAACCTGCGCGACGACTACCAGAAGATCGCCGCTGCCGCCCTGGCACAGAAAAGAGACAAAGCTGTGGATGAGTGGTTCCGAAAAAACATTGACACCGTATTCATTGAGATCGATCCGGACTACGACCGATGTAAAGTGCTTGACTTAACGCAATAGACACCCATGAAGCAGTATACCTCTGACAAAGAAGCAGCCGATGCGCTGCACCGCTCCTACCAGGACCTCACTTCCGAAATATCTAAAGTTATAGTAGGACAGGAAGAGGTCGTGCGCCTGGTGCTCACAGCCGTTTTTTGTCAGGGGCACTGCCTATTAGTTGGAGTACCTGGCCTTGCCAAAACCCTCCTCATCCAGACCATCGCCTCTTCGCTGGACATGTCTTTCAGTCGGGTGCAGTTCACCCCGGATTTGATGCCGAGTGACATCGTGGGTGCCGAGACACTGGACAAGGACCGTAATTTCAACTTTGTAACGGGTCCTATCTTTGCCAACATCATTCTGGCGGATGAGATCAACCGTACTCCTCCCAAAACACAGGCAGCCCTGCTGGAGGCCATGCAGGAGTATGCCGTGACAGTTGCCGGCAAGCGCTACGAACTTCCACGCCCGTTCTTTGTGCTCGCCACCCAAAACCCGATCGAGCAGGAAGGCACCTATCCCCTGCCTGAGGCACAGCTCGACCGCTTCATGTTCAACATCACGCTGGGCTATCCAAGCTACGAGTCGGAGCTGCAGATCGTGAAGAACACCACCGGCGCTGCCCGTGTGGCACTTGACAAGATCTTGCACGCTGATGACATCCTGGCTTTCCAGCAACTGGTGCGCCGCGTGCCTGTAGTGGACAATGTAGTGGAGTACGCCGTGAAACTGGTGCACAAAACCCGTCCTAATACAGCGATGGGGTCAGAACGGGCTAGTCAATACCTGGAGTGGGGTGCCGGTCCGCGTGCCTCGCAGCATTTGATCATTGGGGCGAAGTGTAACGCCCTGCTCAATGGCAAGTACTCGCCTGATATAGAAGATGTGCAGGCTGTTGCACTCCCTATCCTGCGTCACCGCATCGTGCGCAACTTCAAGGCTGAGGCTGAGGGCATCACAGTGGAGCAGCTGATCCAGGAATTGCTGTAAACGTTAATTGCTGATTGTTTAGAAGTTAATAAGGTATAACTTCAGATAGCTGAATATACTTAAAGTGTGAAACTAAAATCGTGACTTCCACATTACCTTGCTATACACAGGTTTCCAACAATCTAGCAATTGAACAACTCAACTATTCAAGAGTCAACAATTAACAGTCAACAACCAACAATTCTTCAAACAATTTAGCAATCTAAGCTTATTGGTGTAATTTTGCGGCTGTACTGATTTTTGACATATTACCCTGAAACTTATGGAGGCGGCAGCGCTATACGTTCGCTTTAAAGACAATCTGGCCACTATCATCGGAGCCCTGAACAGCAAACTGGAAGTTCGCTCCATGCCTTATAATGTATCTATTCCGCTAGAGGTAGACCTGCTGGCTGACATCCTGCGCCTGCACGGCCTTGACTTCAAATCTGAAACAGCAGGTGCTGCTCGCCTGGAAGACTTCACCCGCTGGTTTGAGCAGAACGAGAACGTAGTAATGGATACTTTGCAGCGCGTACTGGAAGAAAAGCGAGCCTACATGAAAACAGCAGGCGGCGTGGTACTGCAAAAAGAAATGCTGATCCGCAGACTGGAGTATTTCAATGAAACGGCCCATACCCTGGAGGTGATGATGCGCCAACAGCAACTTAACAGCCCCAAACACTTCAAGTACCCTTTCCTACTGAATCAATAGCCAGCGACTATACCTGATAAAAGCAAAGCGCCCGCAGACTTACACCTGCGGGCGCTTTGTTCTTTATGACACGGAGAGCTTACTTATTCCGGATGGAGGTATGCCCCTCTTTGGAGTGCTCCAGGTCCAGGTCGCCTTTGGGCTGCTTCTTCATGCTGGAGTCCGCCTCCTCGCCTACAGGGCCTTTGGTGACCGTGATGCCTCCATCAACCATATAAAGTGCACCCGTCACATACGAAGCCTCGTCTGAGGCCAGGAAGCAGTAGACGTTCGCTACCTCCTCCGGGCTGCCTCGGCGGCCCATGGGCGTGGCTACCTTCATGGTCTTCACCATCTTCTTATCCATTGGTCCGGTGCTTTTGTGCGTCCAGGCGGTATCGATTGGTCCCGGGCCTACAACATTAACCCGTACACCAAACTGAGACTGCTCCACAGCGAGCCCTTTCATGAAAGCATGTATAAATCCTTTGGTACCACCGTAGGGCGCATTCTGTGCTATACCGATCACACCGGCCTCTGATCCGGCCGACACGATGTTTCCTTTTGTTTTGTGCAATTCGGGCAGCGCGGCCTTGCTCATGGCAAATGCTGACTTGATGTTGTTCTTGATCATGTAGTCCAGCGCCTCCTCTGTATAGTCCTGCAGCATGTTCACCTCCGGAAAAACACCGGCATTGTTAATCAGGATGTCAAGTTGCCCATACTCCTTTACAGCCAACTCGACGCATTCCTTGGCATTGACTTCTTTGGAGATATCACCATTATAAGCGATGGCTTCTCCTCCCTCCTTTTGGATCTCCTTCACTACATCGTCTACGGGGTCCTCTGGAAAGCCTGCTACCACCACACGGGCACCTTCCTGCGCAAATTTCTTGCAGATGGCCTCTCCTATACCTGTACCGCCGCCTGTCACAATAGCGACCTTGCCTTCTAATCTGTTTTTCATAGTTAATTGATTAATGTTAAAGCACATGTATTGTATAAGCTTGTAACGGCTATGGCCGCTGGTCGGTTAACCCGTGACAGGACAAGGAAGATAATTTCCACATTTTTAGCTGGATAGCGTATGACAAACAAAGCAGGCGGAACAACGTCACATCTGTTTCATTATAACTACACCATCGCTATGAGCTATTTATACAATACCTTGCCCGACGCCTTTGAAGAACAACTGGAAACAGAACACCTGGTACTGAGGCCCTACGCAGAAGGCGACGAGCAGGAGTTTATGCGGCTTATTCAGGAGAACACAGCAGCCCTGAGTCCCGCCTTTACAGGTAGAGTGGCCCGGGTACGCGCACTCGAAGATGCACGCATACAGCTAGCCCAGTTGCGCAGTGACTGGGACAACCGCAAGCAATTCGACTTTGGGGTCTGGCTTCGGGAGAGCAACACATACATTGGCGACATCACGCTCAAGAACATAGACCGTTCTGTGCCAAAAGCAGAGGCAGCGTTATACTTTACAAGTTGGTCTGAGATGCTGGACCTGGCACAGGAGGCGTTCAAAGCGGTGTTGCATTTTGCGTTTGAGGACGTGAAACTCAACAAGGTATACATGCGCTGCACACACTATAATAATGTATGCTCCCAGTTGGCCGAGAATTGCGGCTTCGTAAAAGAAGGTGTGCTGCGAAGCGACTTCAAGGGTGCTGACTCAGAAGAGCTGCTGGACCTGCGCTACTACGGCATGACCCGCGACGATTACGAGCAGGCAACTCAGCTCAAAGAGCGCGACTCCCAGACTGCCGTGTAGACCTCATTACTTACGGGGCTTCGCTACAAAAAAATCAGTGTCGAACGTCAGGTACAGCGCATTCGAGAACTCCAGTTTCGGATTGTCAAGGTCGACCACAGGCTCCAACCGGAGTGTCAGGTATAGGTCTTCCATGATTTCGATGTCCTTCATCAGACGCAGGATCAACAGATGGCGATCTTCCTGGATGTAGTCAGGATCTTTGTAAGTTGTGGAAGCCGATTGGAAAAGCTTACCCCCTAGTTCTGTAATATACCCGTCGCCACGCCAATAGCTCAGCATCACATCCTGATACTTCGTGTCTATACCTGCATTTAGGTAGATGGCGCCTCCTTTCGTAAAAGGGAGCTGAAAGGTATTGGAGTAGTCATTAAAACCCAGCAGATAATTTTTGGTGTATACCCGGTGGAGCACCCGATGCGGCAGCCGCCGTTCCAGTTCCACCCCCACAGCCGCATTGACTACCGTGAGCAAAGGCAAGGGCGAACTATCGATCTGTCCGCCCTTATGCTGCGCCGTGAACTGCACAGGTATAGCCAGGCGTATGGTATCACCCTCTGCTCTGCCAGGTATGTTGAGCAGGTGAAAAGCGGAACTGACACCGCCAGCCACTTCCTCCCGCACAGGGTCTGCCCGGTAGATCATCTTGCTCCAGTCAATCCAGGCGTCCAGTTTGACGCGATGCGTGTTCAGCAAAAACTGCAGACCGTTCTCCAGCCTGTCGTTGATCACACGCTCAAAATCATAGAGCGGCTCTACATAATCGTGACTGACGTTACCTTCTAAAGTACCGAACACAAAGGCCCAGTTTTCACGTTGCCATTTCACGGTGAAGGTTGGCTGGATGTCCTGATAACCTGAGCTGCCAAAATCCTTCCACAGGAAAGCACCCGCATCGATCCGCACTGAGGCAGACGGATAATAACTTACCCGCGGCAGCAGATGGTAGCCAAACAAGGTGTAGCCATCGGCTATTCTATTGAAGTACTCGTTGTTTTTAGAAAAGCCAAAGGCGTGCAAGCCAATTCTAATCTGATTAGCATTTTCAGGTTTGACAGGTATGGTCAGCTTGAGTGCGTCGTTGTTGAGCTGACTATAGGCTAAAGGGCTGTAAAGCACAGTAAAGACACAAAATAAAAGCCTGAAATATCTCATAAAAAAGGGAATAATATGGCACAAAAGCCTATCGATATATGTTGTAACAAGACGGCCATACTCAACTAAAATATTTAGCAAAATACCTGTTACTTTTTTTGCAAATTGATTTTGAACGTCGTAATTTCACATCAATATAAAGCTATTTAATTAAACACACATGAGCGTAAGCAACGAAAAACTAAAAGCCCTGCAGCTGACGATAGACAAGCTTGACAAGACTTACGGTAAAGGCACCGTAATGAAGCTGAGCGACAACAAAGTGGAAGACATTCCGGCTATCTCTACCGGCTCGCTTGGACTTGACATTGCTTTAGGAATTGGCGGTTTACCGCGCGGCCGTGTCATTGAGATCTACGGTCCTGAATCCTCTGGTAAAACCACGCTTACCATGCATGCTATTGCAGAGGCGCAGCGCGCCGGTGGCCTGGCTGCCTTCATTGACGCAGAGCACGCATTTGACAAGGTATATGCCGAAAAACTTGGAATAGACACTGAAAACCTGCTGATCTCTCAGCCTGACAACGGTGAGCAGGCCCTGGAGATCGCTGATCACCTGATCCGCTCCGGTGCGATCGATATTATTGTAATTGACTCTGTTGCCGCCCTGGTACCGAAAGGCGAACTGGAAGGCGACATGGGTGACAGCAAAATGGGTCTTCAGGCTCGTTTGATGTCACAGGCACTGCGCAAGCTGACCGGTACGATCAACAAAACCGGTTGCTGCTGTATCTTTATCAACCAGCTTCGCGAGAAGATCGGTGTGATGTTCGGTAACCCGGAAACCACTACGGGTGGTAATGCCCTTAAGTTCTACGCCTCTGTGCGTCTGGACATCCGCCGTGTTGGCCAGATCAAAGAGTCTGCTGACAACATCACCGGTAACCGTACACGTGTGAAGGTAGTGAAGAACAAAGTAGCGCCTCCGTTCAAAGTAGTAGAGTTCGACATCATGTACGGCGAGGGTATCTCTAAAGTAGGTGAGATTCTTGACCTGGGTGTAGAGCTTGGCGTAGTGCAGAAGTCAGGCTCGTGGTTCTCTTACAACGGCGACAAGCTGGGCCAGGGCCGCGATGGCGTGAAGCAGATCCTGCTCGACAATCCAGAGCTGCAGGAAGAGATCGAAGCAAAGATCAGAGCGATCGTGAAAGGCGAGCCTGAAAAAGTGGCCGCTGCGCTGGAAGATCCAAGCGGTGCGGAATGAACATTATTCCCTGCTAACAAGTAATCAAAAAGGTGCTATGCTACATAGCACCTTTTTGCGTTTTAAGTTGTTGGTAGTGTGAATATAAGATACTACCTTAGTGTAAAGGCCTGATTTTGGTATAATAGTTGGATACAAACTGTAAACGACACCAGCCTTACCCATTAGCTTATGAAAAGGATATTACCAGTTATTGTGTTAGTGTTAGTTGCTCTTTCTGGCTTTGTGGCCAAGGAGTCGCTACGCACTGTCCCGAATGAAAGCTTCACAGCAGGAGAGTTGCTTAAATACAAAGTGCACTACGGCCCCATCACAGCGGCCGAAGCCGTGATTGACATAGCGCCTGGCCTGCATCGCATTAATGACAGACCAACTTACAAGGCAACTGTATACGGCAAGACAACCAGTTCATTCGACCTCTTCATCAGGATTCGTGACACCTGGCAGTCTTACATTGACACGGCTGCTATTTTACCTCACCGCTCATTCCGTAATATAGAGGAAGGAAGCTACCGCAAGCGTGAGACGGTGGATTTTAACCACTTCACAAACACGGCGCAGGTAGAGATGAAGAAAAAAAATAAGGACAAGAAGCAAAGCACGCATAAAATTCCAGCCGGCGCCCAGGATATCGTAAGTGGCTTCTATTACCTTCGCACACTGGATTATGACCGCTTTAAACCGGGCGACAAGTTCAGCATCAAAGGTTTTTTTGATGAGGAGGCATTTGACATGGTGGTAACGTACCAGGGCCGCGAAACGGTTAACACTAAGGCCGGTTCCTTCAGAGCCATTAAACTGGTGCCTCGAATGCCTAAGAACAAGCTCTTTAAGGGAGAGGATGCGATCACGGTATACCTGTCAGATGACCGAAACAAGGTGCCGGTACTGATCTCGGCTGATATGTTTGTGGGCGCTGTAAAAGTGGATCTGTACGAACACAAGAACCTGAAGCATAAACCTGCCCTTGTGGCACAGAAATAAAGGATAAGCCAGCTCTAGTAGCTGGCTTTTTTTTTTACATGCGCTGCCAATGTTAAGAAAATATTATGATTTGGTTATCTACGCATTCTATACCTGCCGAAATAATATCTTTGTCATGAAATGGATGCAATTAAATGGCTTCCAACAATAGCTATACCTGCCTGTTCTGCTGACAGGCAACTCTAATCATAAACACGTGCAGACACCAACCCAAGCCCATTACAAAATACTGGTAGTTGACGATGACCCGGATATCGTGGAACTACTGCAGTACAACCTGGCTCGCGAAGGCTACGACGTAGCCCAGGCCGAGAACGGCAAGAAGGCCATAGAGGTAGCGCATGCCTTTAAGCCGAATGTGATTCTGATGGATGTGATGATGCCGGTACTGGACGGTATAGCCGCCTGCCGTCAGCTGCGCGAAGAGCAGGACTTCCGCCAGACACACATTATATTCCTGACTGCCCGGTCAGAGGAGTTCTCCGAAGTTGCCGCTTTCGACGCCGGCGCTGACGACTTCATCACAAAACCTATTAAACCCCGTGCCCTGCTCAGCCGCCTGGCAGCCTACGCACGCCGCGATGCGCAGCAGGAAGAGCAGGAACAGGTGATCGAGATTGGAGGTTTGCGTATAGACCGCACCAGCTTTGCCGTGTACAAAGGCGAAGAAAAGATCACGCTCCCGAAAAAAGAGTTTGAACTCCTGTCCTTTCTGGCAGCCACTCCAAACAAAGTATTTACGCGCGAAGAGCTACTCAACAACGTATGGGGAAGTGATGTTTATGTGATCGCCCGAACTGTGGACGTTCACATCCGCAAAGTGCGTGAGAAGATTGGGGAAGATCAGATCAGAACCATCAAGGGTGTTGGCTATAAGTTTAACACGGACTGATACATGAACTTGAACTCCCGTACGCTCGCCCTTTTGGTATCCCTGGCAGTGGCCCTTGTGCTCACAGCCTTTTTGGCTTTAGCCAGCTACTTTTCATCAAGGGGCTTAATGGCAGCGCTTGTACTGGTGTTCATCTGCTGCTTTCTGCTGATCTATTTCTCGTACGAGGCGCTGGTGTTCCGTGAGATCAAAAACGTGTACTCCAGCCTTGAGAAAATCAAAAAACAGGAATACCGCAAAGCAGAGGGCCGTTCCCTGTTTACGGCTGACCCGCTCCGGAAAATAAAAGACGACATCTACCAGATTGCAGAGCGCAAGCAGCAGGAAATTGACGAACTCAGGCACCTGCAGGTCATGCGCCGCGAGTTTCTGGCTGATGTATCACACGAGCTCAAGACTCCCATTTTCGCTGCGCAAGGCTTTATCCATACCTTGCTCGACGGCGCCATGGACGACCCCACCGTGCGCGATAAGTTTTTACAGAAAGCAGCCAATAGCCTTGATGGTCTCGACACCCTGGTGCAGGACCTGATCAGCATCTCGCAGTTCGAAAAGGGCGTAGTGAAAATGGAGAAGCAAGACTTTGACACTGTGCAGCTGGTACGGGAGGTGTTTGAGCAGCTGGAGCAGAAAGCCAGCAACAGCCGGATAAGACTGCACCTGCTGGATGTGGAACCAAATGAAAAGGTCATGCTGCATGCCGATCCCAACCGAATACGGCAAGTGTTTATCAACCTCGTAGACAATGCCATCAAGTATGGTAGAACGGGCGGCAACATCTGGGTTTCGTTTACAGAAGGTCGCAAGCGCTATACCATTACCGTAAAAGACGATGGTACAGGTATAGCGCAGGAGCATATTAACCGCATATTCGAGCGCTTCTACCGCATCGATAAGAGCCGCTCCCGCGACAAAGGAGGCTCAGGACTCGGCCTGGCCATCTCCAAACACATCATCGAAGCCCATCGCTCCTTCATCGCTGTAAAAAGCGAGCTCGGCAAAGGGACTACGCTCCGCTTTAAACTGCTCAAGGCGAAGGGATAGCTGGTGGCTAAATGGCTAAATTGCTGATTGTTAAATAATAAACTAGGTATATCCTCAGCTATCCCACTTCCTGGAAGATCAAATCCATAAACGGGGGATGAAAACATTAATGTATATGGGAGTTTCAACAATTTAACCATTTAGCAATTCAATCTTTCAACAATTAACAATCAGCAATCAACAATTAATACCCCCACCAAATTTGCGTATCTTTGCATGCTGCGTGGCTAAGGTATAGCCGCGCTTGTTAATGATACAGTTACGCATGAAATACCCGGTTTTTAAAGACCTGATTATATTTGAGAATGAGGACTTTCTGGTGGTGAATAAGCCACCGTTTTTGTCCACCCTCGAAGACCGCACTCCCAATACCACCAACCTGCTTAAGCTCGCCAAGCAGCATAACCCGGATCTGCAAGCCTGTCACCGCCTCGACAAAGACACTTCGGGCTGCCTGGTGTTTGCTAAGAATCCGGAGGCTTACCGCCACATGTCCATGCAGTTTGAGCACCGCGAGGTGTATAAGGTATACCATGCCGTGGCCTGGGGTGTGCATAAGTTCGAAGACCAACTCGTGAACCGATCCATACTGGCAGGTGCTAAAGGCGTCGCCAAACTTACGCCGCATGGCAAACCGGCAGAGACTTACTTTACGACCCTGGAAAGCTACAGTCGCCATACCCTGCTGGAATGTATGCCGGTAACGGGTCGCTTGCACCAGATTCGCATTCACCTGGCTTTCCTGGGAGCACCGATTGTAGGAGATAAACTGTACGGCGGCGAGGACCTATATCTGAGCACGTTGAAGCGCAAGTTTAACCTGAAGCAGCAAACAGAAGAACAGCCGCTTATTAAACGATTTGCGCTGCACTCGCACACCATTGGCTTCAGACTGATGAACGAGGAGCCGATCAAAATAGAAGCACCCTATCCGAAAGACATAGCAGTGCTGATAAAGCAACTACGGCAGTACAACTAGCGTAAAAAACAAAGGGGCCTGATGCGACATCAGTCCCCTTTTTGCTTGTATAAGGTATAGCCTTCCTAACTTACCCGCAGCACAATCTTGCCGATGTTCTTGTTGGCTTCCATGTAGCGGTGCGCCTCAGCCACATCAGCCCAGTCAAATACAGAATCAACAACTGGCTTAATCGTGCCGTTCTCAAATAAAGGCATCGCAAAAGCGGCCATGTCCTGCGTAAGACGGATCTGGTAGTCACGGGTGCGGGAACGCAGCGTAGAGCCGATCACCTGCAGGCGCTTGACCAGAATCTGGCGTAGGTCAAACTCTTCTACTTTACCACCGCCCAGGCTAGCCAACAGCACCATCCTGCCATCCAGGCGGAGACAGGCAATGTTTTGATTAAAGTATGGACCGGCGATAAAGTCCACGATCACATCCACCCCCTCAGAATTGGTGTAGGCCAGCACTTCGTCTTCAAAAGGCACCTCTTTGTAATTGATAGCTTTATGCGCTCCCAGGTCCAGACAGGCTTTTACTTTGTTCTCAGAAGCTGTTACCAGCACCTGGGCCTTGAGGGCACGGGCCAGTTGTATACCTGCCGTACCCACCCCACTGGCTCCGGCGTGTATCAGTATGCGTTCGCCGGCCTGCAACTTGCCTAGCCAGGAGATCGCTTGCCAGGCCGTCAGGAATACCTCAGGTATAGCGGCAGCTTCTTCCATGCTCAGGTTGTCCGGTATAGCCATGGCCATTTCTTCGTGTATCACGGCATATTCGGCATAGCCGCCGCCCGGCAACAGGCCCATGATCTTGTCGCCTTTTTTGAAACGGGTGCAGTTTATACCTGCTTCTACTACCTCTCCGGCTATTTCGAGGCCCAGCAGCGGACTTTCTCCCTTCGGAGGCGGGTATTTACCCTGTCGTTGCAAGGTGTCGGCACGGTTGAGCGCAGTGGCGCGCACGCGCACCAGCAGTTCGTTAGGTTTAGGCAATGGCTGTTCATATTCTCCCAGCATTAGTTGCTCCGGTCCGCCGGGCTCTTTTACAAGTATGGCTTTCATGTTGGTCAGTTTAGATAAATGGATGGCTATACCTATACCAGGTACATCGCTACACTTAAGACGCCTCTTAAAATTAGATGTTTCCGCATTATTCCCAAAACCGCGTCTACAGGCAGCATTAGCAGGATTGTGAAGCATCCTGAAAAATATTCAAAGAATTATAGCACAAACACTTGACCTTTCTACGAAACTTTCGTAACTATACGAAAACATCGTAGAACTATGGAAAAGCTCACACAACAGGAAGAGGAAGCCATGCAGGCGATTTGGTCGCTGGATGGTGGTTTTATAAAGGAGTTTCTGGAAAAGCTGGAAGAACCGAAGCCGCCTTATACCACACTGGCCTCTACGGTGAAGAACCTTGAGAAGAAAGGCTTCCTGCAGAGCGAAAAATTTGGCAATACCTACCGCTATACCCCGAGCATCAAGGAAGAAGACTACAAAAATCGCTTCATGAAAGGCTTTGTGGGTGACTACTTCAAAAACTCCTACAAAGAGTTAGTGGCCTTTTTTGCAAAGGAAAAGCAGATCAGCGCCGAGGAACTGAAAGAGATTATCGACATGATCGAAAACAAAAAGACAAACTGATATGCCAACCCTGCTCCTATACCTGCTGAAAGCGAACGTGGCCCTGGTGCTCTTTTACCTGGCCTACCACCTGGTGTTGCGCAAGCTCACGTTCTACCACCTCAACCGGCTTTTCCTGGTGTTCGGCATCCTGTTCTCGGCCGTGTACCCGCTGGTGGACCTCAACGAGCTGTTCAGCCGCCATGAAGAGCTGGCCGTGGTGCAAAGCTACGCCATCGTTATACCTGAGTGGACACCAACCGCTATACCTGAGCAGGCCCCCGCATTCGACTACTGGCTTATACCTGTCGGGCTGTTCTGGCTCGGCTGCGGCCTGATGCTGCTGCGGCTGATCGTGCAGTTTGTGTCGCTCTACCGCATACACCGCACCTCTGTGCCTGCCACTTACCAGGGCGTGGCATTTCGCAAAGTGCCAGGTATAAGCGAAGCCTTTTCGTTTTGGAAAACCATTTACCTGAACCCTGCGCAGCACCAGTCGCCTGAGTTGGAATCGATCCTGCGGCACGAGCAGATACATGTGAACGGCTGGCATACCCTGGATGTGTTGCTGGCTGAACTGAGCACCGTGTTTTACTGGTTCAACCCGGGGGTGTGGCTGATGAAACAGGCCATGAAAGAAAATCTTGAATTTATAGCTGACCAGCATGTTGTAAATGCTGGCGTCGATAGAGTAGCCTACCAATACCTTTTACTGAAAGTTGTGGGCGCCACACAACCTCAGCTTGCCAATCAGTTTAATTTCCCATCCCTTAAACGAAGAATTGCCATGATGAACAAAATGCCCACAAATAAGGCCAACCGGCTCCGATTGCTGGTTGTGTTGCCCCTTGTCACCGTATTACTGGTTGCTTTCCGGAGCGCCGCACAGGAGGATATATCCTCGATAACAGAGGCCGTTCTCCCGGAAGAGGCAACCCAAGCGCAAACAGAGCCAATTGATGAATACGCCGCCTTTTATGCGCGTAACCCGGAGGTAAGTAAAGTCTCCTGGAGATCGAACGGAAAAATAGTAGTGGCCCTGAAGTCCGGCGCTGAGGAGGTCTATACCTTGGGTAACAAACAAAGCATGGCCTCTGCCGAGCTGAAGTATGGCGGAATGCCCAGTGCACCGCCAGTTATCAGAAGAGATAACCCGGATCAGGACGCCGGCAAGCCAAACACCGAAAAACTGATCAACCAACTAAAACAGAATCGTTCGATCAAGAGCGTGCGCAGTAAAAAAATAGATGGCAAAGATGCCATTGTGATCGCCTTGAATGGCGGTGGCACAGAGGTGTATTTTACATCAGATGCTGCCAGCCTTGCTGAATTGGAGCGCAAGTACGTGCTGCCGGAGTTGCCACCTCCACCACCCCCTGTACCGGCTGCGCCAGATGCCCCACCTGCACCACCTGCTCCTCCCAAAGAAGAGGATGTTATAGCAGAAGTAATAATGCCCGTGGAGAAACATTACATCATTGATGGAGTAATTTCCAACAAGGATGCCGCCCTAGCTATAGCACATGACAAGGAATCGATTCATAGCATGGGTACATACAGGGGCGAATCTGCTCAAATACTTTTAAATGATAAAACCGCCACAGGGGTAGTTGTCATTATCACAAAGCAGAATAAGGACTCCCGTCAGGTACAGGAATTCAACAAGAAACTGAAGAATCTACCTTCGCCACCGTTAGCTATGCCGAAGGCACCTGGCACCCCTCCACCGCCTCCTGCCTCTGGCAAAGAGGCAATACCACCCGCGCCTCCTGCACCTGCTGGCGAGCAGCTTCCCCCGCCCCCACCGCCCGGCAAGTATGAAGGCCCTGCTATACCTAAGGCAGGCGGAGCTCGTGTAGTAGAAACAGAAGAGCATGTGGCGTACTTCCTTTGGCCAGAAGAAATTACGAAGCGTGAATTGGAAGTAGCACAGCAGGCGTTCAAAAGCAGTGGCTTCGACCTGAACTTTAACGAAAAGTATGAAGGCGGGAAAATCAGCAGCCTGAAAATCGAGCTTGCTTCAAAGAATAAGAAGTCCCGCGCCAGTGCAACTTATAATGAGGGGGCTTTAAAGAGTATTTTGGATGCTGACAACATTGTAATAGTGCAGGGCAACAAAAAAACCGGCGAAGTAAGGATCGCCACTACCCTTGCACCGAGGTAATACACAGGTATAGATAATAGTCTCGCTTACAGGCAGCGGCGCAGCTTTGTGCCGCTGCCTATTTTTTTACACTATCCTCCTGTATTCCAGCATATTTCTACATCAAGTATTGCATATCAAATAAAGACTTTCTATCTTTGTGACCATTTTTCAAGAACCCTCGAGAAAAAATTAATTGTTAAATAAATCGCTTACAACCACCAAAAATGGATCATTTAAGTTATAAGACCCTTACTGTCAATAAGAAGACAGCCAACAAAGGCTGGGTGATTATTGATGCAGGGCAAGGAAGCTTGGGTCGCGTGGCGTCTGAAATCGCCAAGATCCTGAAAGGCAAGAACAAGCCTTCATTCACGCCAAACGCTGACTGCGGTGACAACGTAATCGTTATCAACTCTGATAATGTTCGTTTCACAGGCCGCAAGTGGGATCAGAAGTACTACCTGTCGCACACTGGTTACCCAGGTGGTCAGCGCAAGACTTCTCCACGTGAGCTTAAGGCTAAATCCTCTACACTGCTTGTAGAGCGTGCTGTTCGTGGCATGTTGCCAAAAGGCCCACTAGGTCGCGAGCTATTCCGTAATCTTCATGTTTTTGCAGGAAGCGAGCATCCATTTGCAGCTCAGCAGCCTAAAGAATTAACCCTCAACATCTAATAATTAATGGAAGTTATCAATACATCTGGTAGAAGAAAAACCTCGGTGGCTCGTATCTACATGACGGCCGGGCAAGGGAATATCACTATTAACGGTAAAGATATCAAGGCGTACTTCCCTGACGAAGTACTGCAAACTATTGTGAATCAGCCGTTTCAAACCTTAGAAGTTATTGGCAAGTACGATGTTACTGCTAATCTAAAAGGTGGTGGTGTAAGCGGCCAGGCTGAAGCACTTAGACTTGCTATCGCGAAAGCACTGGTAGTAGAAAACGCCGAGACTAAATCTGCACTCCGCAAAGAAGGATTCGTAACCAGAGATCCTCGTATGGTGGAGCGTAAGAAGTTCGGTAAGCGCAAAGCGCGTCGTTCATTCCAGTTCAGTAAACGTTAATATTAAAGGTGTATCAACAACATGGCAAGTACTAATTATAAAGAATTACTTGAGGCAGGTGTTCACTTCGGTCACCTTACCCGCAAGTGGGATCCGAAAATGGCTCCGTACATCTTCATGGAGAAGAACGGTATCCACATCATTGACCTGAACAAGACACTGGTTGCCCTTGAGGAAGCTACTTCAGCTATCAAGAACATCGCCAAGTCTGGTCGCAAAATCCTTTTCGTAGCTACCAAGAAGCAGGCACAGGACATCGTAGCTGAAGAAGCTCGTCGTCTTAAAATGCCTTATGTAACTGACCGTTGGTTAGGTGGTATGCTTACAAACTTCGCTACTGTGCGTAAGTCGCTTAAGAAAATGTCTACTATCGATAAGATGGTGAAAGACAACACAGCTTATGCAGCTATCGCAAAGCGTGAGCGTCTGATGCTTTCTCGTGAGCGTGAGAAACTGGAGCGTGTACTGGGTGGTATCGCCGACCTGTCTCGCCTGCCAGCTGCTCTGTTCATCGTGGACGTGAAGCGTGAGCACATCGCAGTAAAAGAAGCACAGAAGTTGAACCTGCCTGTATTCGCAGTTTGCGATACAAACTCAAACCCTGAGACGGTTGACTTCCCAATCCCAGCAAACGATGACGCTTCTAAGTCTATCGCCCTGATCGTTTCTATTATGGGTAAGGCCATTGAAGAAGGTCTGTCTGAGCGTAAAGTGGACAAAGAAGAGACTGAGCGCAAGCGTTCTGAAGAAGAAGGCATCAAAGCCAAGCAGGAAGCTGACGAGCAATAATCTCGCATGCATATAGCATAGTAAACAAACTGAACATTGGGCCTTAAAGCTTCAATGTTCAGTTTGTTTTAGGGGAATCAGGAAGGAGAAAAAGAAATTCTGATATAGAATTAAAGACTGCGAAAGTAATAGACCAGTTCCAGTACTTCTTTTCGGAAAACCTCACAGTAGATAATTCTTAATTATTAATTCATAATTCTTAATTATAAAATCATGGCTATTACAGCACAAGACGTTAACAGACTTCGCCAGGAAACTGGTGCAGGTATGATGGATTGCAAAAAAGCACTTACTGAAGCCAACGGCGACTTCGAAGCTGCTAAAGATATTCTGCGCAAGCAGGGCCAGAAGATTGCCAGCAAGCGTGCTGACAATGCTACTTCTGAAGGTATTGTGTTGACTCAGGTAAGCGAAGATGGTACTACAGGTGTTGTAGTTGCTCTTGCTTGCGAAACTGAGCCAGTATCAAAAGTAGAAGACTTCAAAAACCTGGCGCAGTCAGTACTGGATGCAGCTGTTTCTACTGGCGCTTCTTCTAAAGAAGAATTACTAGCAACAGCTCAGGCTGACGGTCGTTCACTGCAAGACCACATCACGGATCTGATGGGTAAAATCGGTGAGAAAATCGACGTGGTTTCTTACGAGACTGTAAAGGCTGAGAAAGTAGTAGCGTACAACCACTCTAACGGTAAACTGGGTGTGTTGGTAGCTATGAACAACACCAACGGTACTGATGTAACTGAAGTTGGTAAGGACATCGCGATGCAGATCGCAGCCATGAAGCCAATCGCTCTTGACAAAGACGGCGTTGACGCAGCTACTATCGAGCGTGAAATCGAGATCGGCAAAGAGCAGGCACGTGCTGAAGGCAAGCCAGAGCAAATGCTGGAGAAAATCGCTCAAGGTAAACTGAACAAGTTCTACAAAGAGAGCACGCTGTTGAACCAGGAGTTCGTAAAAGACTCTTCTTTGACTATCTCTCAGCTGCTTGAGAAGACTAGCAAAGGTTTGACTGTATCTGAGTTTAAGCGTGTAGCTATCGGCTAAACCACGTTGGTAACCATATTGAAAAAGGCGCTGAGTGATCAGCGCCTTTTTTTATCTATACCTGTATTATGCAGCAGTTGATAGTCTACTGCTGAGATACAATGTACTGGCTGTATTTAGTCATTCCGTCTAACTGTCGACACAAAGGCATCCCGCATATCCTGGAAACGGTTCACAACAGCTTCGATGAACTCCTCGTCCAGCAGGGCAATGGCGCCCTCATCTCCTGCTACCTCGGTTTCTTCTATTTTATAAATCTGCTCCAGGTTGGCTTTCTCTAGCTTCAGAATATACTTACCGTTATAGGAGTGCAGCGTGATTTTCACGTGCGGGTTAGGTATGTCGGCTACTACTCTCATAGGTTTATTTACTGGTTGGTTTAAATGTGTTGCTATGCTAACGTAAAATCAGGCTTTAGGTACATGCCTTTACCCTGCCGCATCGGTCCGCTCCATCTCAATCCCCATCAACTGCATCAGCTTGCTGGCATTGAAACTGCGGCAGATACCCCGCTGCAAAGTATAGTCAAACAGGATCTTGTCGCCCTCAATGGTGCTGTTGAAACTGAAGTTCTCGACACTGCCTGGCAACTCCTGCTCCATCGCGCCCAGTTCCAGATCGTGCGTTGAGATAAGGCCGGAGGCGTTGCGGCGGTGCAACTGCCGGATCAGGGCCATGGCACCAGCGTGTCGGTCGCGGGAGTTCGTGCCTTTGAGTATCTCGTCGAGGAGGTAGAAGACCGGCTCTTCCCCTTCTGTCATATTGAGCAAAATGCGCAGGCGCTTGAGTTCGGCGTAAAAAGACGAAGTGTTTTCAGCTAGATTATCAGCGGTACGCATGGCGGTGTATACCTGCGTAGGGGCCACTGTGAGGCGGCGGGCGCATACGGCTGCTCCCATGAAGGCCAGCACCATGTTGATGCCTACGGTGCGCAGGAAGGTCGTCTTACCAGACATATTCGAGCCTGTCACCACAATGGTCCTGCCGGCTCCCTGCATCTGAAAATCGTTTGCGATTCGTTCCACCGAAAAAATGAGCGGATGCGCCAGCCCCTCAGCATCGAACTCAAAAGGTATAGCGCTCAGCTGAGGTATAGCAAAGTGCGGTTGGGCATATTGGTAAGCTGCCATACTAGCCAACGCCTCAAATTCCGCCAACAGTTCCAGTGACGCTTCTACCTGTTCCAGGTGCTCTGCTTTCCAGACTTCTAACCGGTAGATCCACACGAAATCCCACATCAGGATCGTGTTCAGGAAAAAGCTCATCAGCGTGCTCAGTCGCCAGGAGAAATAATCGATGATGGTAGCTACTTTGCCGATAGCAGCGGAAGCAGGCGTGTTGCCTCGGTAGAGCTTTGCTCGAATCTCCTCCAGCATTGAAGCTTTGAAGGTATGGGGCTCAAGGTGGCGCAGCTGGTCAGTGTAACTTTGCATAGCCTCATACATACCAATACTCTTGTCATAATAATCGTCGCGTTGCTTCTGGAATTTGAGACCCAGCAAGTACTGGATAGCTAAAAAGCCAACCGCGATGTACCCCGAGTAGCCATAGAACCAAGCCGCAATGGACCCTAAGGTCAATATAGGCAGCACAAACACCAACAGCTTCAGCCAGGGATGCTCCTTATAGAAGTGCTGCGCCCGTAGCCAGTCAAAAAACTCATGGGTGTTTGCCTCGGTGTGCTTGTAATGCATCGGCTTCACGATGGCCTGCTGCAGCCATTCCTGTTGCTCAGGCTGAGCCAATTCTGCCACCGCCTCCTGCCGGCGCAACACTGTTGGGGTAGGAGCTGCCTGCCGAAACCATTGAGCAAGCCGTAGTCTGCCAATGCTCGTCACGGAGCGGTTCATCAACTGGAAAAGTGAGTCCGGACCGAAGATATCCAGGTCGGAGGTATAGGGATGATGATCGTCTCTGAAGTCATCGCCGCCATCGAAGCCATGCAGTTTGCCTTGCAGACGATCAATCTCTTGCAAGTTGAGCTTGCCGAGCAACTGCAACTGTTTGTACCTGTAGTCGAGCTGGCTGTGCCAGCGCATGACCAGCACAAACAGAATGTAAAACCCGACGATGCTGATGATGCCTGCGCTGGTGTTGCCATCTCTGAAAAAGAGCCAAGCCGTAATAGCTCCCGCCACAAATACCACCACACGCAACCACGAAACTGTTTTAGATTTACCGGCTGCTTTCTGCTCCTGTTCAGCGTAGGCCGAGGCCCGCTGCTTAAATTCGTTTTCTCTGTTGTTCACGTAAACTATTTTGTTTGCAGGTATAGCCTAATCGATCGTGGCGATGCACTTCAACTCGATGGCAATAGGGGTTGGCAGTTTGTTTATCTCCACGGTAGTGCGGCAAGGTTGATTATCCTTGAAATACTCGGCATAGATGCGGTTGTAGGTCGCAAAGTCATCTTTCATGTTCGTCAGGAAGACCGTTACGTCTACCAGGTTTGCCCAACTAGAACCTGCGTCCTCCAGAATATAGCGCACATTTTGGAACACGGAGTGGCACTGCGCCTCTATGTCGTACGACGTAATGTTACCTGCCTCGTCCAGCTCTACACCTGGGATTTTCTTAGTGCCACGTTCTCTTGGTCCAACGCCAGACAGAAACAAAAGATTGCCCACACGGCGGGCATGCGGGTATAGCCCCACCGGCTCAGGGGCTTTCGATGAATTGAGAAGCTCTTTATCGTTTGTCATACTCAAATATAAAACATTCTTGCCAGCATTCTGCGTCAAGCAGCTTCCCCCATACCTCTTAAACAAAAGAGCCGGCCTATGAACCAGCCGGCATCTCTCACCTTAAACAAACTCTATTATTCAACCCAATCGATGATAATAGGTTATAAATCAATTTGTTATTTTGTAAACTTCACGTCGTTATACTTGGACGTGATGTTGATAGAGCCTTTGGAAGTTGAGTTACCATACTTGCCTTTATACTCCGCTGAAGTATGGCCTTTCTCCAGAGTGGTAAACTTCACGAGGTTGCGATCCACTTGAAACTCTGCAAACTGTACATTGACATTAAAATCGAATGCTGAATCATCCTCAAAGTGCAGTTGGATTGGAGTATAACCACTGTTGAGTGAGATGTTCTTGAAATTCTTTTTCACATTGTCAATCTTAAAGGAGCTGTATTTTACATCCATTTCCAATACTTCGGATAGATTGCCAATCTTTAGATCACTGTACTTCACAGAGCCGTTTATACCATTCGTATTGCTCAGACTAAGGGTAGAATACGCCAGATCCACATTGCCTTTGTTCAGGTATCCGATGGTGTTTGGAATGCTTCGGCAATACGAAGCTTTAATTGAGTTGGAAGAGTTCGTCAAATTACCTGCCTTAAAGGCACCGTAACGCACGTGAAGATCCACTTTGCCTTTCATGTCGGGAAGGTATACGTTACCAAAGCTATTCTTCACTACCAGGTTATTATCAGCTGGCATGTTCACCGTGTAGTTGACCTCGAAACTTTGGTGACGACCGTTAGAGTTCATAGACCCCATTTCAGTCTTCACAACAATGGTATTACCACTGCGGTTATCGCTTATATTGATCTTGTTCAGCATCTCCTGCGCTGCCTGCTCTGAGTTGGCTCGGCTGACAATATCGACCTTTACCTGAATCTCGTTGCGGTTCCAGGTGCTTACGTGCACGTTGCCGAACTTATTATCGATATTCAGCACATCGGACTTGTTAACCTTGTAGGTCTTTTCAAAAGTTTTGCGCTTCTCAGAGCTATACGAATAAACCTCAGCTTCCTGCCAGCCTGAATGATGCGGCGGCACCACCACAGGAGGCGCTGGTGGCAAAGGAGGAGCAGGTGGCAGTGTCTGCTGCGCGTCAAGGGCTGGTGGCGCAGGTGGCATTTGGCTTGGGCAAGGCTCCGGCGCATAAGGCTGTGCCATGGCCAGGGCTGGCAGTATAACCAAAAGCGTAGCTATGTGGTAGCGCAATGATTTAAATAGTTGTCGTTCCATTGTTCTGTGGTTCAGTAGTATCCTGTTCTTTTATAGCTTCTATTTTCTTGAGCACTTCCAACTGACGGTTCAGCACTTCGATCCGGATCTGCAGGTTTTGGATCATGGCCGCCATCACCTGGTCGGTGTTCGGCGTGGTATGTAATTGATTCTTGAGTTGGGTATAGCTGCTGTCGAGACGGGCCAGTTCGCGGTCTATGGCGCGTGTCTCATCCAAGCCCAGCACTTTCAGGTCGTATTCGCTTAGCTCTTCGCGTTTGCTGTTGATTTGGCTGGTGTAGTACACTTCCACCTCGGCCAGTTCTGGCGCCACCTGGTACACGGAAGGCTGCTCACCCACTGTAGTATTTGCGGCGATGATGTTAGTAGCAGTCGGGCTGTTCTGTTTCACCATCCAGAGGGTGATACCACAGGCCAGCAAGAGCACAATGGTGGCGGCCACCCTCATGAACATGAAGTCGGCAGTGAAGTTGAGTCGCTCCCCGAAGTTGATGCTGATCACCTTGGCTTCTTTGCGGGGCTTCTCCTCCAGTGCCTTTTGTGTATTCAGCTCGGAACAGATTTCCTGCCAAAGCTCCGGTCTGGGCTCGAACATGTCGAAGTCCTCCCGGTTTTCATTCACAAATTCCTTTAATCTATCTTTCATCTCTCTTCTCTTTATAATCAACCACGGCTAGGCCATGGAATGTGTGTCTTTCATAATCTCCAGCAGCTTCTTGCGGGCCCGGCTGTACTGTGACTTCGAAGTGGACTCGCTTATACCCAGCACCTCTCCAATCTCGGCATGGTCGAAGCCTTCCAGCAGGTATAAACTCAGCACCACTCTGTAGCCATCAGGCAAGCGCTGTATGGCGCGGCGTACCTGCTCTACCTGCCACTCGGTATCATCATCATACTCCTCGTCAGGTATGTCCCCGGCGATGCGGTCTTCGAGCGGCACCAGTTCCGAGCGTCGCTTGCGTACCGCGTTTACCGAGGCATTGATCACAATCCTTTTGAGCCAGCTCCCGAATGAAGCTTCTGCTTTATAAGAATGCAGGTTTTTGAAGGCGCTGATGAAGGCTTCCTGCAGCACGTCCTCAGACTCGGCATAGTCGTTGGTGATGCGCATACTCACGTTAAACATGGCTTTGGAGTACAATTTGTACAGTTCGTACTGGGCACGGTTATCCCCTTCCCTGCAGCGCTGCACTACTTGTGCATTTACATCCTGAAAAGTGCCTTTTTCCAAAATCGCCTCGTTTATCGTTTTTTTTGCCTTGTTAGTCGACTTATTCTCTTATTTCATCTTATATCTTTGCCTCCCCTTCCTACTTTCTGCACTAAAGACACAAGCGAATCCGTTGGGTTGCATCAAGTTGCAAAATATTTTTAAAATTTATCCGTTGCTCACAGTTGCATTACAACGCTTCACTTATTTGTCAGGTATGGTCACAAAAAAGCCAGCTCCGGATGGAGCTGGCTTAGTATGAATCAGGATTTTCAGGATTACGATAGATAGGATTGAGTATGTCTTCTGAAATAGATTACTGGTTCAAAATTCAATATGTGTTACGCTTAGCACAAAGGTTATCCAATCCTGTCCATCCTAAAAAATCCGCCAAATCCTGATCCTTAATCCATAATATCAAACTTGATACCCTGCGCCAGTGGCAGTTCGCGGCTGTAGTTGATGGTGTTGGTTTGACGACGCATGTAGATTCTCCAGGCATCGGAACCAGACTCGCGGCCGCCCCCTGTGTCTTTCTCACCACCAAAAGCTCCGCCGATCTCAGCACCAGACGTACCAATATTTACGTTAGCAATGCCGCAGTCAGAGCCCCAATGGCTTAAGAAGGCCTCTGTCTCCAGCATGTTCGTCGAGAAAATAGAAGAAGAAAGGCCCTGCTTCACTCCGTTTTGAATTTCAATGGCATTGTCTACGCCTCCGCTATACCTGATCAGGTATAGGATTGGCGCAAAGGTTTCTTCCTGCACCATGTGGTAGTGATTCTCGGCTTCTACTATGGCTGGCGTCACATAGGTTCCGGTTGCGTATTGTTCGCCTTCCAGCACTTCACCACCAGTCAATAGCTTACCACCTTCTTTCTGCACTTCTTCCAATGCATTCCGGAAGGCCTTTACAGCGTCTTTATCGATGAGCGGCCCAACCAGCGTGGTATCGCTCAGCGGGTGACCAATCGGCAGGTTCGGGTAGATTTTGAGCAAACGGTCGCGTACCTGATCAAAAATATTTTCGTGGATGATCAAACGGCGGGTAGAGGTACAGCGCTGTCCGCAGGTACCCACGGCACCGAACACCACGGCACGAAGCGCCATTTCAATGTCGGCATTCTCTGTCATGATGATGGCATTGTTACCACCTAACTCCAGCAGCGACTTGCCCAGACGAGCACCAACGGCCTCGCCCACTTTCTTGCCCATACGGGTAGAGCCTGTAGCAGATACCAGTGGCACGCGGGTGTCATGCGCCATCAGGCTGCCGATCTCAGCATCACCGATGATCACATTGAATATACCTTCCGGCAATTCGTTGTCGGCCAGCACGTCGCGGATGATGTGCTGACAGGCGATGGCGGTAAGAGGTGTTTTCTCAGATGGTTTCCAGATGGTCACGTCGCCGCAAACAGCGGCCAGCATGGCGTTCCAACTCCAAACGGCTACCGGGAAGTTGAAGGCTGAGATAACGCCCACGATGCCCAGCGGATGGTACTGCTCGTACATGCGGTGCTGCGGACGCTCAGAGTGCATCGTGTAGCCGTGCAACTGGCGAGACAAACCAACAGCGAAGTCGCAGATGTCGATCATCTCCTGTACTTCGCCAAGGCCTTCCTGCAGGATCTTGCCCATTTCGTAGCTCACCAATTTGCCCAGCGCCTCTTTGTGCTCACGCAGCTTGTTTCCAATCTGGCGTACAACCTCGCCTCGTTTCGGTGCCGGCATCTGGCGCCATACCTTAAAGGCTTCCTGAGCGGTGCTTACCACTTGCTCGTAGTTGTCGGCATTGGCCATGTTCACGGTCGCAATCAGGTTGCCATCGGCTGGGGAATAAATATCGCGGGTAGTGTTATTTTCGCCGCCCCATTTCAGGCCAGTGCTGTAGGCTGGGTTCAGTTCTTTTATACCTAGCTGCTGCAGCACATCGGCAATCGCTTTCGTCAATGGCAGCTCATCTATGGTCTGTTTCATAATTTTACCTGTGTTTTGAGTTAAAGGTGTTGTAACTGTGATCTACAGTAGCGAGCTGACGTGCAGACCGCTCTGCTGCATGAAGATAGGCCTTTTTTCTCTTCTATTAAAACAAAAAAGCTTCTGCCATGCATGGCAGAAGCTTTTTATGCTATAGTTAGGTCTTAGCGCTTTCCGATCGGATAGTAGGCTTTCAGACCGTCAGGGTATACACCCTCAATATAAACAATGCCGGTCTCAAAGTTCTTCAGGTGGCGCTCCACATCGGAAGGCACGTTCACCGCATACTTATCGATGCGTGTAATGATGAAACCGTCTTTCATTCCAGTGTCGCGGAACTTGCTTTTGGCAACGTTCGCGATCTTGGCGCCACCGTCTATACCTAGCTTGTTCATTTCCTGCTTGCTCACTGCCTCAAATGTAGCACCGTCAAAGGTTACGGAGTTGGCAGTGCTACGCTTCGAAATCTCGGTGCTGTTATTCAGGTTCTTCAGTGTTACATTGGCTGTGCGACTCTTACCATCACGCAGGTATTCCACTTTCACTTTATCACCAGGACGGTAGCGGGCCACCTGCTCCAGCAACTGCGAAGAGCGGGCTACTTTCACATCGTTGATCGCTGTAATTACGTCACCATTGCGAAGACCAGCTTCTTTGGCGCCACCTTCTTCTACTTCAGCCAAATACACACCATTCAGCGTGCTCAGGTTTTTCTCTTTTGCCAGGGCAGCATCAATTTCTTGAATGCGGGCTCCTAACAGGGCACGCTGCACTTCGCCATACTTGAGAAGGTCATCTACAACTTTGCTCACAATAGCCGAAGGCACAGCAAAAGAATAACCGGCAAAAGAGCCTGTCTGCGATGCAATAGCGGTATTTATACCTACAAGATCACCATTCAAGTTTACCAGAGCTCCCCCACTGTTACCCGGGTTCACAGCCGCATCTGTCTGAATAAATGACTCGATGCTCAGGTCGCGGTTTTGGGTAGTGCGCAGAATGTTAATGTTGCGCCCCTTGGCACTCACGATACCAGCTGTTACTGTAGAGGTCAGGTTCATCGGGTTACCTACAGCCAGCACCCACTCCCCTACCTGCAGATCGTCAGAGTTACCGTAGCGTATTACTGGCAATTTGTCCGCGTTGATCTTCAACAGCGCCAAATCAGTGGTAGGATCGGTACCTACCAGTGTGGCTTCAAACTTACGCTTATCATCCAGCGTCACTTCTATTTTGTCGGCACGGTCGATTACGTGGTTGTTGGTCACGATGTAGCCGTTAGAGGCAATGATTACGCCGGAACCGGAACCCATCTGAGGGCCACGCGGTACACGCTCTCCAAAGCCGTCGCCAAAGAACTCACGCAGGAACGGGTCCATGGGCGTATTACTGCGCTGTGCCGTGCGCGCACTATACTCGGTCATCACGTGCACCACGGCAGGGGTAGTTACTTGCGCTGCTTTTATAAAATTAAGACCTTCCGGTACGATCACATCGCTGCTGCGCATATCGCTCGTGTAGCGTACGGTCGGATACTGCTGTTGAGTCTCTACTCCCTGCGGACTATCATTCTCCAGCAACTTATAGCTGCCTACTGCCACACCGCCGCCCATCAGCGCCGAAAGTGTGAGGCCAACAATAAACTGTTTCGTCTTCATGTATTGAACTCCTCCTGATTGGTGAATATCTAATATTAAGGATTATATATATAACAAACCTATAACGCTAATATACTATACGGTGGTATACAAGGTCAAGGCAATTCGCATTCTTTAACATTTCTATAACAAAAAAGAGGCCAGTTTAGGTGGCCTCTTTTTTGTTATTCGCTGTTCTTATTTTTCTCTTCCGTTCTCAGTGGCTGAGGCTGCCACTCGCTTTTGTTTCGCTGGCTGCTTCGCTTCCTCCCCACCTGAGATTGTGATCTGGCGCTTCATCGTTTTCTGCTCGTCTTTTGGCACGTTCACCACGAGCACACCGTCCTGCAGTTGTGCAGATATCTTGTCTGCATTTACATTGTCAGGCAGATAGAAAGAGCGGGAGAAAGTACCGTACTGTGTTTCCAGCATCTGGTAGCGACGCCCTTCCTCTTTCTTCTCAAAGCGGCGCTCACCCGAAATCGTTAGCTTACCTTCCTGGAAATCGATCGAGATGTCCTCTTTGCGAATACCTGGCAAGGCTACTTCAATTTCGTAACCGTTCTCGGTTTCGCAGGCATCGACATGTGGTGTAAAACCTGCGAAGCCCCTTGAGTTTACAGACTCGTTGAAGAATCTGTCTAGCATTGAACTGAAAGTCTGAGGCATGTCATCCTGCATGCCGTTATATTTTCTAAGTACCATAACTACCTCCTTTTTTTAAGTTTTTGTTTTCACTTACAATCAGGATATAGCCAAAATTTTGCCAGTCGTATTATTTTATAAAATCATGAAATAATGTCATTTAATAAGCTCCTTAAAGCTGACGTTCCTGTCAATTTTTCAGAAACTTAGTAGGTATAGCTGCCTGTAGAAACCGCTCTATTGATAGTGTATTTTAGCTCCAGGCCAAAGACGGGTGAAATGCGGTTGCGCTTCGTGGTATAGCCTTGCTCGATTAGCACCCCGTCTTCGTCATATTTTGGCCCCACCTCCACAAAGTAGTAATCGGTCTGGCGGAGGAAGTAAGGCGTGACACGAAACCGCTCGCTAATCTCGTAAGTGGCGTCCAATCTGAGACGGGTGCGATCGATGGTGCGTATCAACAATTCGTTTGTTTCTTCGCCGAACTCCTTCACCACAAACATCTCGTAAGAAAGTGACGGCGTGATGAAGCGCTGCCCCAGCGGAAGGCGCTTGCCCAACTCTGCCATCAGCCTGAACCGTGCAAAAGGATCGCGTCGCTCCTGGTTCACGTAATCCAGCATCAGCTGTTTATTGAAATATAAGCCCTTGATGTTACCAGCATGACGGATAAAAGCCGAGGTAAAGTTACTCGAGGGCATGTCTTCCTTGGCATAGCGGAACATAGCACCCGCCAGCCAGTAATCCGTGAAGGCATGCTCATAACCCAGCGTGAACTCTATGCGTTCGAAGCTGCCCATGCCGTTGTAGCGCTCGTCAGTGTTGATGCGGTACTGATTCTGCAGAAACAGCAAACCATTATCGCCGAGGCCATAGCTCAGTTGCAACTCAGGCCAGATGGCAGTTGGTGCCTTTATTTTGCTTTGGGCGTTGCTTAGAAGCGGCAGCACTGCCAATGCGAGTATCAGGTATAGCTTTCTCATAAATATTATCGGTTTTCAGCTGCCAGTTCCTGCACGGCAATCCAGGCCATCAGGCCGATGCTGGTTTCCAGTGCTGCTTCGTCAATGTCAAATGTCGGGGTATGCACACCCGAAGTAATGCCACGGTCCTCATTGCGAGTACCCAATCGGTAGAAGCAGGCGGCCACTTCCTGCGAGTAATAGGCAAAGTCCTCGGCTCCCATCCAAAGGTCCAAATCCACTACATTGTCAGCTCCCAGGTATAGCGCTGCTGCCTCACGGGCACGCCCGGTCAGATCAGGGTCATTCTTCAGGAAAGGGTAGCCAAACTTAATGTCGATGTCGCAGCTGCCGCCCATGCTTTCGCAAAGTCCCTCGGCCAGTTTGCGTATACGGCGGTGCGCCTCTTTGCGCCATACCTCATCCATGGTCCGGAAAGTGCCTTCTACCTTCACCTCATTCGGAATCACATTAGTAGCTCCCAAGGCCTCTACTTTTCCGAAAGAAAGCACTGTTGGTACCTTAGGACTGGCATGGCGGCTCACGATCTGCTGCAGGGCCACGATCAGGTGCGATGTGATCAACACCGGGTCCACATTGAGCTCTGGCAGGGCCGCGTGACCGCCCTTGCCTTTCACGGTGATGTAAATCTCGTCGGCGCTGGCCATGTACATACCTGACCTGAAACCGACCTTGCCGGCCGGTAGCATCGGGAACACGTGCTGACCAATTATACCTGTCGGAGCCGGTTGCTGCAGCACTCCCTCTTTGATCATGATGGAGGCGCCTCCCGGAAACTTCTCCTCTCCCGGCTGAAACACCAGCTTCACTGTGCCTTCAAACTCGTTGCGCAGCTCCTGCAGAATGCGGGCAGCTCCCAGCAAAGAAGCCGTGTGCACATCATGTCCGCAAGCATGCATCACGCCCTCATGCTTTGATTTGTAGTCTACGGCATTCTGTTCTGTGATCGGCAGTGCATCCAGGTCGGCACGCAGGGCAATGGTTTTACTTTCCGGCTTACGGCCTTTGATAAGCGCAACCACTCCGGTGTTAGCCATGCGGGTAGTTTCCAGCCCGTAGCTTTGCAGCACCTGCTCCACGTAGGCAGCCGTATTGTGCTCTTCAAAGGAAAGCTCCGGATTGGCGTGCAGGTGCCGGCGTATACCTACCGTGTCCTGGGTATAGGTTGTGGCCAGCTCTTTTATTTTCTGTGCTAATTGATTCATGTAAGTAATAGGGCGACAGGCCATTGACTGACCTGGTAACTTCTGTCAAATATAAAAAGAAAAACGTTGCAGCCGCCTGAGCAACTGCAACGCTGTATACCTGTAGCGGCTCGCTATACCTTAGTTTTTAGGTATGTTGATCTGCTCCTGCACAATGTGGGCGTTAGGTATAAGATCACTGATCTGGTTGAGCACCTGCTGCGCCTCCATGCGTGTAAAATAGTCGCCTATTTTTAGTCTGAAGTTTGGCTGCTGGTAAGTCAGGTAGTCTTTCTCCTCAGGCACGCGGGCGATGATCGCCTTGCGCAGGTCCATCACGGTCTGGCGCTCCGAGCCGTTGTAGGCCAGTATGCGGTAACCCTGCGCATAGCGTATGTTCTTGTTCACACTGGCCACCGAGTCCATCAGCACGGCTACCTTGGCATTCGCATGGTTAGTCGGTTCTACTCTGGCAGCTGCCGGGGCATTGGCCGCATCGGCCGGGTAAGTCGGACGGTATACGCTGATGTCATCTACTACACGGGCACTGGTAGTGGTTCTGTCCGGTGAACTTGTGCGGGCCTCTGCTGAAGGCTTGCAGGCCGATGATACTATCAGGGCAATAATAAAAAGAAAACTAAGCGCTCTGTTCATGCTTTACAATTTGAATACTGGCAGAGCAACCTAACCGGTCAGCTCCCGCCTCAATTAACGCCAGGGCATCGGCGTATGTTTTAATGCCTCCCGAGGCTTTTATTTTGATGTGGCTCGGCAGTACACGGCGCATCAGCTGAATATCCTCTACCCGGGCACCTCCCGAAGCAAAGCCTGTCGAGGTTTTCACAAAGTCTACACCGGCTGCGGCACATATCTCACAGGATTTGGAGATCTCGTCCTGCGAAAGCAAAGCCGTCTCGATGATCACTTTCAGCTCCGCCTCTTTCAGATGGCAGAAGTTCGCCAGGTCGCTCAGCTCATTCTGTATCTCGCTATACCTGCCAGACTTAAAGAACGACACGTTCATTACCACATCAATTTCATTTGCGCCGTCTGCTATGGCTTGGTGAGTCTCCAGAAACTTTACTTTCGGATGCTGATAACCTAACGGAAAGCCCACCACCGTGGCCACTTTCACTCTTGCGCCTGGCCCCAGTCGCTCGGCAGCTGCCTGCACATAGCATGGTGGCACGCACACTGCCGCGAAACCGTAGCTGCGGGCCTCGTCACACAATTGCATCACCTGCTCAGCTGTCGCATCAGGTCGCAAAATAGTGTGGTCTATATAAGTAGCAAGATCTTCTCCTGACATAATTCTTGACAAAAGATGTTTTAAACAAAGACAAAGGATATAATGCCTGGGTATTGCACCCGTTCTTATATCCTTTGCTTTCAGATGATCATGTAAAAGAATAGCCGCAAGACTTTTCAGAAGGCGGCTATCTGGGATTAGTCTTCAATCAGTACGCAGCGGTTGTGGAGCAAATCCTCCTCTACCGTTTTGAATTTCACGTCCTTGAGCACACGGCCATCATTGTACTGCACGCTTACACGATCGTTGCGACCGGCCACTTTTTGAGAGTGTGCGGGCATGATCTTCTCCGGTTCCGGAGCGTGCATCGGGCTGCTGTTATGCTCCAGCGACGAGTGCACTTCCTCTTTCTGCTCGTGCAACACTGGCGGCTTTGGCATTTGTGGCGCACGTGGCTCCTGCACCTGCTCTGGTGCCTGCACTGGTATGTAGGCGTGGAACAGGAAGGATACCGTCTCTTCGTTCACTTTGCCGATCATTCGCTTGAACAGCTCAAACGACTCGAACTTGTAGATCAACAGCGGGTCTTTCTGCTCGTACACGGCGTTCTGCACTACCTGCTTCAGGTCGTCCATCTGGCGCAGGTGGTCGGTCCAGGCCTGGTCGATCGTACCCAGCGTAATTACTTTTTCCATCGCACGAATCAACTCCATGGCATGGCTTTCATACGTCTTGGTCAGATTTGCCACGGCGGCTAACTGGCGTTTGCCGTCTGTGAATGGCACCGCTACGTTCTCGATCATCGGTCCACGGTTCAGATGGATGTTCTCGATGATTGGGTAAGCCTGTTCGGCTGTTTGCTTGTTTTTCGTCAGGTAATGGTTCAACGCCTCGTTGTACAGTCGCTCTACCAGTTGGTTGGCCTGCACAGACTTGAACTCATCTTCTGTAATAGCAGTGTTGATACCGAATACACGGATGATGTTCAGCTGGAAGTTGTCGTAGTCAGCGGTGTTTTTGTAGTTCACCACCATGTCTTCGCTGATATCATAGATCATGTTCCAGATATCGAGCTCCAGACGCTCGCCGTATAGAGCGTTGCGGCGACGCTTGTACACCACTTCACGCTGTGCGTTCATCACGTCGTCGTACTCGAGCAGGCGCTTACGCTGTCCGAAGTTGTTTTCCTCCACCTTCTTCTGCGCACGCTCAATTGAGTTCGTGATCATGGAGTGCTGAATCACCTCGCCTTCTTCCAGACCCATGCGGTCCATCAGACGGGCAATACGGTCAGAGCCGAACAGGCGCATCAGGTTATCCTCCAGCGACACGAAGAACTGCGAAGAACCCGGGTCACCCTGACGACCTGCACGACCGCGCAACTGGCGGTCCACACGGCGAGACTCATGGCGCTCCGTACCGATGATGGCCAGACCACCGGAAGCCTTCGACTCCGGCGTCAGCTTAATGTCTGTACCACGACCGGCCATGTTGGTCGCGATGGTTACCGTACCCGGCTTACCAGCTTCCGCCACAATCTCGGCTTCTTTCTGGTGCATTTTGGCGTTGAGTACCTGATGCTTGATCTTGCGAAGCGTCAGCATACGGCTCAGGAGCTCCGAGATCTCTACCGAAGTAGTACCTACCAGCACCGGACGGCCTTTTTCGGTCAATTCAACGATCTCGTCGGCTACAGCATTGTATTTCTCACGAGTGGTTTTGTATACCTTATCGTGCTCATCTTTTCTTTGGATCGGACGGTTGGTAGGAATCACTACCACGTCCAGTTTGTAGATGTCCCAGAATTCACCTGCCTCTGTCTCGGCTGTACCTGTCATACCTGACAACTTGTGGTACATACGGAAATAGTTCTGCAGCGTAACCGTAGCATAGGTCTGCGTCGCATCCTCTACTTTCACGTTTTCTTTCGCCTCGATAGCCTGGTGCAGACCGTCAGAATAACGGCGACCTTCCATCACACGACCTGTCTGCTCATCAACGATCTTCACCTTGTTGTCCGGCGTCACGATATACTCGGTATCCTTCTCGAACAAGGTATAGGCCTTGAGCAACTGGTTGATGGTATGCACACGCTTCGACTTCTCCTGGAAATCAGCGATCAGTTTTTCTTTTGCGTGCAGCAACTCCTCTTCGTTGAGCGACTTGTCGTTCTCGATGTTGGCGATCTCTGTACCGATATCCGGCAGGATGAACAGCTGCGGATCTTCACCCTGCCCAGTGATCAGGTCGATACCTTTCTCAGTCAGCTCGATCTGGTTGTGCTTCTCGTCAATGGTGAAGTAAAGCGGCTCATCGGCCTCCGGCATCATACGGGAGTTATCCTGCAGGTAGTAATTCTCTACCTTTTGCATGATGGCGCGGTTACCCGTCTCACTGAGGAATTTGATTAGCGGCTTGCTCTTTGGCAGGCCACGGTAGGCACGGAACAAAGCCAGACCACCATCTTGTGTGTTTCCTTCTTTGATCAGGCGCTTGGCTTCGGTCAGGAAGTTCATCACGACTTTACGCTGCGCATCAACCAGGGTGGCGATGCGTGGCTTCAATTGGTAGAACTCGTGCTCGTCGCCACGTGGCACCGGCCCAGAAATGATCAGTGGCGTACGGGCGTCGTCAATTAACACGGAGTCTACCTCATCGACCATGGCGTAGTGATGCTTGCGCTGTACCAGGTCCTTGGTCTCGCGAGACATGTTGTCGCGCAGGTAGTCAAAGCCGAATTCGTTGTTGGTACCGTACGTGATATCCGCGCGGTAGGCATTGCGGCGGGCTTCAGAGTTAGGCTGGTGCTTGTCGATACAGTCGATCGTGATGCCGTGGAACTCAAACAACGGCGCCATCCACTCGGAGTCACGACGGGCGAGGTAATCGTTCACGGTTACCACGTGCACACCGCGCTTCGAAAGGGCATTCAGGAAGGCAGGCAGCGTCGCTACCAATGTTTTACCCTCACCTGTGGCCATCTCAGCAATTTTACCCTGGTGCAGCACGATACCACCGATCAACTGCACATCATAGTGCAGCATTTCCCAAGTGATCTCGTTGCCGGCAGCCATCCACTTGTTTGCCCAAATGGCTTTGTCACCGTCGATCTGCACATTTGGCTTACGAGCTGACAGTTCGCGGTCCATGTCGTTGGCGGTTACTACCAGCTGACCGTTCTCTTTCCAGCGGCGGGCAGTTTCTTTTACAATGGCAAAACCAACAGGCAGTACTTCCATCAGTACTACCTCCAGCTCTTTGTTACGATCCTTCTCCAGTTCGTCAATCTCCGAGAAAATATTCTCTTTCTGCACAATGTTCAGCTCCGGCTCGTCGGCCACACGCTTGTGCAGCGCGGCTATTTTCTCGTCGGTAGGCTTCAGGCGCTCATCAATAATGCCTTTGATCTCGATTGTTTTCTGACGAAGCTGGTCGTCGGTGAGGCTGTTGAGCTTTGCGTACTCCTCGTTAATTTTGGATACGTAAGGCACTACCTCCTTTATATCTCTGTCGGACTTGGTTCCGAATAGTTTCGCAACGGTTTTACCGAAAAAATCAAACATCTGTATTTGTTATTCTTAAATGAAATCCTGCGTTTGCAATATCGTCAAAAATAAGCTGTTTTTCTGATATATCTAAGGCAATGCACCAAAACAATACCAGAATGACAGCCGCATGGCGTTTCTGCCATATTTGCCGATAGGCTATACTTATTTTCTCAACAAAGCTCAGGCAGTGTAAATTCCTGTGTCAGAAAGGGAAAGTAGTAAGTTGGTTTGTGGCATTGTGACAGGATGGGGATTAAAACACCCGCTGCATCTCCACCACATCATCCCAATTCCCATCGGATTTGCGAAGCCATTCGCGGCGGACGCCTACTTCCTCGAAGCCGGCGTTTTTGAAAAGTTTAAGGCTGGTGTGGTTGCTGGCGGTGATGCTGCAGTATACCTGGTGCAGTTGTAGGGTGTGCTGGCAGTAACCAAGCAAGAGATTGAGCGCCTCGGAAGCATGGCCTTGGCCGCGGTGAGGAGCCGAAACGACGATACCTATACCTGCGCGACGGTGCAGTGGGTCGAAGTCGAAGAGGTCGATGGCGCCGATGGGGTCTAGTTTATGGTTGCAGATAACCAGGCGGAGCTGCTTGACAGTGTATATGTCGAGGGCGGCATTTTCGAGGTACTGCTCCAGCACAAATTTAGAGTAAGGCGTAAGCGTGTTGCCAACATGCCACGTGGAGATATCGTTCTCTAAGGTATAGAGAAAATCCAGGTCGGTCGGTTCAAGAGCCCGTAGGTAGGTATGTTCGGAGCGAAGAAACATGGTTATACCTTCTCCGGCACCGGCACTGTACCTGTGAACACCAGCTTGGCGGGGCCGATCAGGTAGATGTAGCGGAAGCCCATGCCGTCCTGCTCAAAAGCTACTTTCAGGTTTCCACCAGGAGTTTTCACAGAAACGGGGCTTTCCATACCTGTCAATCCGGCTATAAGCGCGCAAGCCGTTACGCCAGTACCGCAAGACAAGGTTTCGTCTTCCACGCCACGTTCGTAGGTGCGTACATAAATGCTGTTATCCGACAGGCGCTGCACAAAGTTCACATTTGTGCCTACTGCGTTGAAGCGGGGACTATACCTGACAAGACGGCCTTCAGCATACACATCCAGGTTATCGATATTCTCCACGAAACGAACATAATGCGGCGATCCGGTATTGAGATAGAAATCATCTTCGATGCGCTCTACTCCTACCACATCAGTCATCTTCAGCTGAATTTCTTCCCGCTCGATCGTGGCTTGGTGCTCGCCATCGGCAGCCAGGAAATAGGCTACGTCTTCAATCACGCCCAACTGCTTGGCAAAGCGCACGGTGCAGCGGGCACCGTTTCCGCACATAGATCCCAGTCGACCATCGGCATTGTAATACACCATCTCGAAGTCGTAGTCGTCGTGGTTCTGCAGCAGGATCAGTCCATCTGCGCCTATACCTGTACGGCGGTTACAAAGGCTTTTGATCAGTTGCTCGTCAGTTGCCGGGAAGGTCAGTTTCCGGTTGTCGATCATCACGAAATCGTTGCCAGTACCCTGGTATTTGTAAAAGCTAAGTGCCATATAGTAGAAACAATTAAACCAGCTCTTGCGTGCAATTTTCAGGCACGGCATATAATTCGTAATTTGCCAACCTTACACAGCCGGATATAAACAGCAAATATATGTATTCCTTTTTAACAACAGAAAACTGGTCTGACTACGAACTCGTTGACTCAGGTAATTTTGAAAAGCTGGAGCGCTTTGGCCAGTACTACGTGGCCCGTCCCGAGCCACAGGCCATCTGGGACAAGCACCTGCCCGAGTCGGAGTGGCAGCGCATGGCCAATGCCGTGTTCACCCGCGACAAAGGCAGTCAAGAAAGAGGCCAGTGGAAGCTCCAAAAAGGAATGCCCGAGCAGTGGTACATCAACTACCAATACAACGACCTGAAACTGCGCTTCCGTTTGGGCCTGTCTTCGTTCAAGCACGTGGGCCTGTTTCCGGAGCAGGACAGCAACTGGAAATTCATCTACAACAAAACCCGCTCGCTGAAGACTAAAACGCCTAAGGTGCTCAACATGTTCGCCTATACTGGTGCCGCCACTCTGGCCGCCAAAGCCGCAGGCGCCGACGTAACGCACCTCGACTCGGTGAAGCAAGTCAACTTCTGGGCCCGCGACAACATGGAGGCCAGTGGCCTCGACAATGTGCGCTGGATCGTAGAAGACGCCATGAAATATGCCCGTCGTGAAGTGAAGCGCGGCAACACTTACAACGGCATCATCCTGGACCCACCCGCCTACGGCCGCGGCCCAAATGGTGAGAAGTGGCAACTGGAAAACGAGCTGAACGAACTCATCAAGCTCTGCCACCAGATGCTCGAAAAAACCGACTATTTCCTGGTGATCAACCTCTATTCGCTAGGTTTCTCCGCTTTGATTCTGGACAACCTGATGCGTTTGACGTTTGGAGAGCAGATTAAGAATGAAGAGCTGGGTGAGATATACTTGCATGATAGAGGAGAGCGGAAACTGCCGTTGGGGACGTTCTTTCGGTTTAGTTCGGAGGGGAAGTATGTATAAGCTTATTCGTGACTGAGAAATAACAAATAACTTTACAAAAGAAATACCCTGATTTATAATTTACATGAACAAGCTTACAATCCTCTTTTGGGCTTTGCTCACCTTAAGCTCAACAGCAGCTATAGCTCAAAACAACGGCATAACTATAGGTATAGAAGGAGGTCCAAACCGTAGCAAATTATGGGGCAATGAATTCGTTGATGAAGGTGGGAATATCAAAAGAGCCGATAACTTCTCAACTGGCATCTCATTGGAGTATAGTTTCACAGAGTTACTGTCCCTGCGCTCAGGTATTGGCTTTGAGAGAAAAGGAATAACCTATCAGGTTCAACATATGAATGAATGGGGTAACCAATCTGAGCTAATACCCGGACGCTCGAACTACGATTATCTCATACTTCCCTTGATGGCTAGAATGACTTTAGGAAGTAAACCCATTTTCTTCCTGAACGCAGGCCCTTATCTAGGTTTTCTTCTGAAACAAATGGATGTAACTGAAAGCTCTCAGCTACAGAGTGGTTCGTCCATGGATAATACGGAAAATTTTAAGAGACTTGACATGGGTTTTTCCGCTGGTCTTGGTGCTGGTATGCCTGTTACTAAAAAAACAATACTGACTTTGGAGCTTCGCCATAATCTGGGTCTATACAATATTAGCAGTACGCCAGTTTATAACGATGGAGCTATTAAAACGAAGTCAACTAATCTATTGCTGGGTATAGCCTACAAACTCAAAGGATGATTTCGCTCTTTTTGACAATTAGCTTTCAACAACTCATATGATTCTACTAAAAGGCGGATTATCAATCGGCATGTTGTCCAGTATTCTTGGGGCATTCTTAGGTGCATTGGCAGTTTTCATCTGGTCGCATTTCTATGCTACCAAAACCCCATTCTATAATTTGAGTTATACAAACTACCCGGCAATACAGAAAGTATTAGTATACCTATTCTTTCTGCTGTTTGCCATTATATCTGCTGCAGTAGCATTTTATATTCTCTTATTTTCGATTGGGATAATTTTCGCTTCACTTGCTAATATTTAAAATAACCCTCCCCCTATGACCAAACGCCTCGCACTCATCGACATGGGCACTAACACCTTTCACCTCCTCATTACAGAGGTAGACGAAAGCGGCAATCGCACAGACTTTGTGAAAACCAAGCTCCCGGTGCGTCTCGGCCAGGGCGGTATCAGCAAAGGCACAATTGCGCCGGAAGCGTACGAGCGGGCGATGAAAACACTGAAGGATTTCCGCAGACAGATTGATGAATATAATGTAGAGACAGTACGGGCTATGGCGACGAGTATGGTACGCAGTGCCAGCAACGGCGAGGATTTCATTAAAGACATTTACAAGCAGACCGATATACAGGTAGAGATAATAGACGGCGACCGGGAAGCGGAACTGATCTATCACGGTGTGCGCTCGGCCGGTGTGCTCGATGGTCAGACCTCTCTGATTATGGATATCGGCGGGGGTAGTGTGGAGTTTATCATCTGCAATGACCAGGAGATCTTCTGGAAGCAAAGCTTTGAAGTAGGTGCCCAGCGATTAATGGATAAGTTCTTCACTGACGACCCTATACCTAATACGCAGGTAGCTGCCGAGAAACAATTCCTGGCGGCGCAACTGCAGCCACTCACAGAAGCTGTCACGGAGCATAAGCCTGTCCGTATGGTAGGGGCTTCCGGCACCTTCGATACCCTTTGCGACATCGATGCCCTCAGCCGCGGCGATAACACCCGACAACTTTCGCAGCCTGCCACCGCTGCCTTGCAGGTCTCTGACTTCTACAAGATATATCAGGAACTGCTGCACAAAACCCACGACGAACGCCTGGCAATACCGGGTATGCTGGAGATGCGGGTTGATATGATCGTGCTGGCGAGTATACTGGTGGATTTCGTGTTGGAGACCTATCAACTGAAAGAGATTAGGGTGTCGGCTTATGCCTTAAAAGAAGGGGTACTGCAGAAGGTGCTGCAGGAAGAGGGCTTCAACAACGCTTAAACAAGAACGCATCCCAGATTATACTTATCACAATGGTTCCTGAACGATTATTCCAGATCAGCTTCATGCTTTCGTTGGTCATGCTGTTCTCCGGCTGCGACGACTATGACGATAAAACTTCACCTTTGGCTAACCAGACTATACATGGCAAGACCATACATGTAGGAGAAGGTACTGCTTACAGTTGGGCCACGTTTGATGAAGCCGGTAATCCCGCTGCTGTAGGTGTACGCTTCTCGGAACAAGCCGTTAATACGCTCCCTCAACAAGACAACTCCGAAGGACACGGGCACATGATCTATTACGAGATGGAGCTGCCGCAAGAGATCATGCAGCAGACACCTTTCAAGCATATCGTGATGGATTGGAACCCGATGGGGCACCCGCCTGCCTTGTACGAACTGCCTCACTTCGATGCGCATTTTTACATGATCTCGTCGGCAGAGCGCAAGGCAATCGGCGACGAAGTGAGCGATCCTAAACTAATGATAGAACCTGCTCCACGCTACCTGCCAGCAGACTATATTGATGTGCAGGTGAACGTACCGCAAATGGGCAAGCACTGGGTAGACCGGCATAGCCCTGAGTTGAATGGCGAGAAGTTTACCCAGACCATGATCTATGGCTCTTATGATGGCCGCGTCATCTTTTTTGAGCCGATGTACACGGTGGAGTACCTGCAGTCGAAGCCTGATGATACTTTTGATCTGAAGCAGCCGGAAGAGTTTCAGCAAAAAGGCCTCTACTACCCTACCCGCTACGGCTTCTATTATGATGCAGATAAGAAGGAATATGTGATCTGGCTAGATAACATGCAGCTGAAATAAGATGCTATACCTACTTATAAACGAAAAAGCCTACTGTTCAAGCAGGCTTTTTCGTTTATAAGTAGGTATTCTTCAGCTATATCCCAGTGCTTGTAAGAAGCTTAACCCTTCGCCAGTTTCTTGCGCTCCTTTTCGTAGGCCTTGCCCAGATGCTTCAGTTTCTTGTCACCTTGTGTATAACTCGCGGCCATCACCTTGGCCGTTTCAGTCTGACCGCTGGTTACGTCTTTTATAGCTAACTGTATACCTAGCTGTTGCTGTGTTTTCTTGGTCTTGCCTTTAGAATAACCCCTATCGAGCAGGTCAGTGAGCAATTGCAGAGCCGCTTTCTCTTGTCGGATGCCCGTGAAATGATCTACCACAGTAGCAGTAAAGGCCAACTTGCTTTGTCCCTGTGCAAAGTTATAGAGTGAAATGTGATCCAGCCCAAAGCGAGCGATTGACTTGCTCAGGTAGTGCTGCTCAGCATCGTTGTAGCGTTTTATCGCATCGGTATAGCGACCAGTCGCTACCATACGGTTAGCTTCTTCGAGCATGCGCTGGTAAGCTGCGGCATCGGCAATGGTGGACTGACCGTCTTCTGCCGTGAACGTGGCAATGGTGCAAGTTGCTTTTGATGCCGCTGCATTGAGGGCGGCTTGATAAGCCTGGTCGGCGGCGATGAATTTTTTCTCCTTCACAAGAGACTGCGCAGCGGCATAATGACGGTCGTAGTCAGCCTGCACGTTCAGGCACTCCTGCGTGAAAATGCGGTCGCGTAGCTCGATGTACTTGGCCTGCACCTCAGTGTCACGTTCCAGGGCATAGCGACTGCGCATATTTTCAGCTGAGCTGGCTACTGCTCTGGCATCACTCAACCGGTTGCTCATGGCCAGGGTATAGCCATCAGCCAGCTGACTCAGCAGCACCGGCTTGGCTGCCTGCTGCAGCAAGTTGCTTAGTTCACGTACCGGCTGAAAGGTATAGCCCTGCTCCAACGTCATAGCCGACTCAAACTGCTCCAGTGCATAGCGGTAGTCTTTCGCCTTCATGGCCTGACGACCTTTGTCGATATGCTGCACATAATACTGGTATTTCACCTGTCCCTGCAGTTCAGCCGCCTCAGTGGCATCGTGCAGCAGGTAGTCGTACTGGCGCTGGAAGGTATAGGCATCGTCGGCCATCTGCTCAGCCTGTGCCAGGTCACCACGGCTCAAAGAACGTTTGCCCTCCTCTACCATGCTGCGATAATAGCCATACACGGCTCGGCCTTCACCGTCATTCAGTGCAGGCATGTTGCAACGTAATCCGCCCAGGGTGCTGCACAAGTTGCGGGCATCGGCGTAGGCGGCTACGGCACTGCGGTAATCACCACGGCTGTTGTGCGCATGGCCTTCTGCCATAAATGTGCTGTAGATGTCGTGCGCTAGTCCCAAAGCCATCTGCTGGGTTTCAGGGTCTACACGCATCTGGGTGAGGATGTCACGGGTACGGCCGGCCGCTTCGTGCACCTTGCCACTCATAAAATCCAGTCGGGCCAGTTGCAGGTGCGCAGGCGCAAAGCGCGGGTTCACCTCCAGTGATTTCACAAAATAGGTGCTGGCAGCAGCCAGGTTATTGCGCGCCATCAGGCTGATGCCTCGGTTATAGAACTGCTGATCAAGTGTAGCCAGGGTATGGTTCACCGCTTTGCGACGTTCTTTCAGCAACTGGTTCAGCTGGTTCGACTTGGCTACATAGCGCTGCGGGTCATACTGGTTCAGGCTTAGCTTGTCAGAGAAACGCTTGTCCTGCAGCTTCTGCAGCATTTCTTCCATCTCGCGTAGGCGCTGGTCCTGTTGCTTGATGCGGTCCACGTCGTCATGCTTGATCAGGACCACGTCCTGCAGCATCTTGTTCAGGGTGGTGTCGGCGGCATAGTAGTCTTTGATCAGGCTGATACGCTCTTCCAGTTCCTGCACATCGGCGTGGGTATACACCAGCTCCAGTCCTTCCACTTTTAAGGTATAGCCCTGGCTGTTGGCGGTATCAGGCACGGTTGTCTCCAGCGCCACGATGCCGTTCGGCTTCAGGTTCAGGGCAGGCAGGCTATAGCGCTTCACTTCTTTCTGCTGACTGTTGAGCAAGCGCACCGTCATTTTGGTCTGCTCCGGCAAGAGCACGCTGCCCAGGTCGAAGCCACGGTAATGTACATCGCCGCTCACGCCAATTTGCTGCAGTTGCACCTTGATCTGCAATTGATCACCGGCTTTGGCAATACGGGCCTGCTGTTCTAATCTTACTACAAACTCAGGCTTACGGCTTGGGCGCCCGCCGGATTTGCTAGTAGTCGTACCTCCCTCGGTTAGCAGCTGTATGATCTTGTTGCTGTTTACCTGACTGCTGTTGCCGGCTGCTTCCTGCTTGATCAGGAAGGAAACAGGTATAGCTTCGTTAAACGCGAGTCGGCTCTGTGCCTGTACAGCAACAGCCACTGTGAGTATCCAGATCAGAAGTAATGCTCTTTTCATAGTTTTATCGTTTTAGCCTGACTTCGCCAAGTCAAAATCCATTCCACTTTTCTACTAAACTCCGAAAGTATAGAAAAAAGGGTATATAAATGATGTTCAAAGGTATAAATTCCGTGAAGGACAATCGCTTGAGGAATTGCGAGGCATTGGCCTGATATTTTTTTAATTTGCGGCACTAACAAGATTGCTATGTATCCATACCGACACCTCTTTGACTTCACCCGCGAGATTTTCCTGAACATTGGTTGCTCTCTGGAAGATGCCCAGCTAGCCACCCAGGTATTGCTGGAAGCCGACCTGCGCGGCGTTGACTCCCACGGCGTGGCCCGACTGAGTGGCTACATCCGCCTCTGGGAAGCCGGCCGCATCAACCCGAAGCCTAATATCACCATAGCCCACGAAACGCCCAGCACAGCCACGGTAGACGGCGACGGCGGACTTGGACTGGTGGTAGCGCCACGAGCCATGGAAATTGCCATGAAAAAAGCCGAGAACGTAGGTTCGGGCTGGGTATCGGTGCGCAACTCCAACCACTTCGGTATAGCCGGTTACCATGCCATGCAGGCCCTGCAGCGCGACATGATAGGCATGGCCATGACCAATGCCAGCCCGCTGGTAGCACCAACGCACTCAACGCAGCGTATGCTCGGCACTAACCCGATTGCAGTAGCCGTGCCAGCCAATGAGCAACCTCCTTTTGTAGCCGACCTCGCCACCACTACTGCCGCCAACGGCAAGCTGGAAATACTGCAGCGCAAGCAAAAGCAAACGCCAAGCGGCTGGGTACAGACGGCTACCGGATTGGGCTCTACCAACCCTTTTGAAGTACAAGCTGGTGGTGCACTGCTCCCGTTGGGCAGCACCAAAAACCGCGGCAGTCACAAAGGCTATGCGCTCGGCTCTATCGTCGATATTTTCTCAGGTGTGCTGTCGGGTGCCAACTATGGCCCGTGGGTACCGCCTTTCGTAAGCTTCCTCGCTCCTCCCGCCGACCCGGTGGGCCAAGGTATAGGGCACTTCCTCGGCGCTATGCGCATAGACGCCTTCCGTCCTGCTGACGAGTTCAAGCACCATATGGATAACTGGATCAACGCTTTCCGTAACGCTCAGGTAAAACGTGGCGAAAAAGCCGTGCTTATACCGGGTGACCCGGAGCGCATCATGACAGCCAAACGCCTGCAGAAAGGCATACCGCTGTTGCCGCCAGTAGAGAAAGACCTGACAGAGGTAGGCAAGAAGTTCGGCATAAAATTCTAAGTCATGGCAACGGACAAAGGTATAGCCCTGTTTAGGCTATTAGGCTTAGGCTCCACAAGGCGCAGTATCCTGATGCTCGTGTTGTCCTGGATTCTGAATGTAGCCTGGCTCGGGTTCAACTATTTCTGGCGGCTTGTTCCGGAATCAGTGCTGATCGCTATACCTGTGCTGCTGTTATTATATGGATTACTTGCCCTGGTCGCCTACATATACTGGGGCATTAAAGGCGTACGCGAACAGGACGAACCATATGCCAGTATCATGGTTGGGGCGATCGTCGCGATCACGCTGCTATACCTGAACTATACCTTACTCGACGCACTGCTTTCGCTTAGTCAGTCATAAAAAAGCGAAGAGCTGGCCATCACGGTCAGCTCTTCTTGTTTTATGGTATAGGGAACAGGTATAGCCTACTCTATCTTCTTGCCTGCCATCGCCTGCTTGATGGAGATCTGCATCACGCGTTCTGCGAACGGACTTGTCTGCTCTTCCAGTGTATCTACAGCTTTCAGAATCTGATCTTTGTCACCGCTTGGCAGCACGTCGCGCAGTTTCTGCAAATTCTCTTGCGTCAGTTTAATTTCCTCTTCTGTCAGGTGCTGGCTGTTCTTCTCCAGGAAGCGCTCCACCTGGTACAGCATCTGCTCAGCTGTGGTGCGTGCTTCGATCACCATACGAGCCGACACGTCCTCACGGGCATGCGTGATAGAGTCCATCAGCATCTGCTCCACCTGCGAGTCTGTCAGTCCGTACTGCGGCTTCACCTCTACCTCCTGCCGCACACCCGAGCGCAACTCGATCGCCTCCACTTTCAGGATGCCGTCGGCGTTTAGAATAAAGTTTACGTCCACTTTCGGGAAGCCGGCAGGCATGGCCGGTATACCTTTCAGATCAAACTCAGCTAGCTTGCGATTCTCCTTCACCAGATCACGCTCGCCCTGGTACACCGAGATTTTCATATTCACCTGCCCGTCAATGGAAGTGGTATACTGACGGCCGGCTTTGGTCGGAATCTTGGAATTGCGGGGAATGATCGAGTCCATCAGTCCGCCCATGGTTTCTATACCTAGTGTGAGCGGCGTCACGTCCAGCAGCAGGATGTCTTTGCGATTACCTGACAGGATATCGGCTTGAATGGCAGCACCGAGGGCTACCACTTCATCTGGGTTAAGCGTATTATTAGCAGGCTTTCCGAAGAACTCCGACACCGTTTCGTATACCATCGGCACGCGGGTAGAGCCACCTACCATGATCACGGCATCGATTTGCTCCGGCTCCAGCTTGGCATCGCCCATCGCCTGTCGGCAGCTGTCAATTGTCTTGGCCACGATCGGGGCAATCAGCTCCTCAAACTTGTGGCGTGTAATACCGCATTCAATATCATTTACCTTGCTGGTATAGATCTGCTGCTGGCTCAAGGCCTTCTTGGCCTCCTCTGCCTTCAAGCGCAGTTCCTGCTGCAGGTTCTTGTCCTCGTTCAGCGTATCAGCCACTAATTGATTTTCCTGGATCCAGTAATTGATGATGGCCCGGTCCATGTCATCGCCGCCCAGGTAGGTGTCGCCGTGGGTAGAGAGCACTTCAAATATACCCTGGTGCAGGCTCAGAATAGAGATATCGAAGGTACCACCGCCCAGGTCATACACAGCGATCGTCTTCTCTTCTGAAGGATCTATACCTATACCGTAGGCCAGTGAGGCAGCAGTCGGCTCGTTCACGATGCGCAGCACTTCCAGTCCTGCCAATTTGCCGGCATCGCGTGTAGCCTGGCGCTGTGAGTCGTTGAAGTAAGCCGGCACTGTGATCACGGCTCTGTTCACAGGCGTTTTCAAAGCATGCTCGGCACGCTCACGCAACTCTTTCAATATCTCTGCGGATAACTCAATTGGGGAATAGAACTTATCCCCTACTCTGATCTTCACCAGTCCTTCGCTATCATCATCGATGATCTTATAGCCGAAATAGTCTTTGTGCTCTCCCAGGTCTTTGTAAGACTTGCCCAGCAGGCGCTTCACAGAATAAATGGTATTTGCCGGATCGGTGGTGAGGTATTCTTTTGCCTCGTTGCCCACAATTGTCTCGCCGTTCTTGGTGAAGTGCACCACAGAAGGCACAATGGTACCGCGACCGAGGTCGTTTATAGCTACCGGCTTTTTGGTTTCGGGATGTATATAGGCTACCAGGCTGTTGGTAGTCCCAAGATCTATACCTACGATCACCTCTTCCTGCTGAAGGGCTCCCGTAGAAAGGTTTATCGCAACTTTTGCCATGTTCTTATACTTTGGTGAGGCCACCCTATACCTGAGCAGCGCTATACGCAAAGTTACGAAAAAATAAGGGGCTATGTGGGGATGGCCCCGGTTTATACCTGATACAGGGGCTTATACCTTTAATATAGCCAACGAAACAGGGTAAGGATTTTGTGTAGCATCTTTGCTAACCAGCCAGCAAACTCTAATCACATGAAGTGCATTCAGGAAGTATAGCACCAGATAGGCGCAAAACACATACCACGAACCAGGATAATGCATGATCTTCATACAGGCAAAAAGCATAACCAGTGGATAAGTAACCAAAGACCAGGTGATCTGGAAGTTTAGCAGACTTATACCTTGCTCGTGCACATGGAGCACTTTCTTTTTCTGTGTTATCCAGATGATCAGTGGAAAAACAAGATTCCCCAGCGGCATTAACAGATAAGATAGTACCGAAAGATGCATCAGCAATAACACGCCTTTATCTGGTTCCTTGCCATAGTCATACACTTCCTCTACGTCTACGTCCAGTGCCTGACAGATAGATTTTAAGGTATAGCCCCGCGGCTCTGTCTCCCCTTTCTCTATACGTTGCAGCGTCCGTAAGCTTATATCTGCCATTCCCGATAGCTCCTCCTGGCTCAGGCCTTTTCGCTTTCGTATTTCGATAATCTTGTTTCCTAATTGCTTCATCGATTCTACAGATTTGTTTCTCAATACTACATCAAAAGTATCATCCGAGCTGCCGGTGTTTCTATGTCATTCCTACGACATTCATGACTTTTAGGCTCCTAAGGTCTATAAATGCAGAAAGCTGTTCGTTAAAACAGCTTTCTGACCATCCATCATCGGATCTGTATTCTCACTCCTCTTTTTTCGGCACAACTATAAATACATCCTCTCCCGGACGCTTCATCAGGTATTTCTCCCTTGCAAACTTCTCAAGCAGTTCCGGATTACCCATCAGTTCCTCACGGTCCTGCTGTACCTCGGCCATTTTTTCCAGGTAGTACTCTTTGTCTTTTTCTTTATCGCGCAACTCCCTGCTCATGCGGTACTGTGTAATAAAGTCGTTGGAATCAAAGAAAAGCATCCATACCAGGAAGAGCATACCTGTAATGAAATAAAAACTGCGAACAAACTTAGGTATACGTTGAAGCATATATAGGAAACTATAGATATTATTCTGAGGGCTTTACACAAAAATAAGGGTGTGAGTCATAAACCCACACCCTTATCGGTAAAATATTTTCTAGATGTTCTTTAGAACTTCTTTCCAGGATAATAAGCCACTTCACCAAGCTCCTCCTCAATGCGAAGCAACTGGTTGTATTTAGCCATACGGTCAGAACGGGAAGCCGATCCTGTCTTGATCTGTCCAGTGTTAAGCGCTACTGCCAGGTCAGCAATCGTGTTATCTTCCGTCTCTCCTGAGCGATGTGACATCACACTCTTATATCCGTGACGCAGACCCAGGTTAATGGCGTTGATCGTCTCAGTCAGCGTACCAATCTGGTTTACCTTGATCAGGATAGAGTTGGCCACCCCTTGGTCTATACCTTGTTGCAGACGGTTTACGTTTGTTACAAACAGGTCATCGCCTACCAGCTGCACCTTGTTCCCGATAGACTCAGTCAGCTCTTTCCAGCCTTTCCAGTCGTCTTCATCCATACCATCTTCTATAGAGGCAATCGGATACTTCTCGGTCCACTCTTTCCAGTAGCTTACCATTTCAGAAGAAGTCAGCTTGTCGCCAGTCGACTTCTTGAAGGTATAGAGCCCTGTAGACTTGTCATAAAACTCGGAGCTGGCAGCATCCATGGCGATCATCATATCATCGCCTGGCTTGTAACCAGCTGCCTCGATTGCTTGGAGCACTACCTCAATTGCCTCTACGTTAGACGCAATGTTTGGCGCAAATCCGCCTTCATCACCTACGTTTGTAGAAAGACCCTTTTTCTTCAGCACGTTCTTCAGGTGATGGAATACTTCAGAGCCCATGCGCAGTGCTTCTGAGAAAGAAGGAGCACCAACTGGCATGATCATGAATTCCTGGAAGTCGATGGCGTTGTCAGCATGACTGCCACCGTTCAGGATGTTCATCATCGGCACAGGCAGCGTGTTAGCATTAACACCACCCACGTAGCGGTATAATGGCATACCCAGCTCCTGCGCGGCTGCACGTGCTATAGCAAGCGATACACCAAGGATTGCATTGGCACCAAGGTTGGCTTTGTTGTCAGAACCATCTAACTCAATCATGATCTTGTCAAGCAGGTTCTGCTCGAACACCGGAAACCCGACAAGCTCTTCAGCTATTTTCTCGTTTACGTTTTGAACGGCCTGCAGTACACCTTTGCCCATATACCTGCCTTTGTCACCGTCACGAAGTTCTACCGCCTCGTGCACACCCGTAGAAGCGCCAGACGGAACAGCAGCACGGCCTAATACGCCGTTTTCTGTAAACACATCAACTTCTACTGTCGGGTTGCCTCTTGAATCAAAGATCTGGCGGGCTTTAATATCTGTAATTAAGCTCATCGGTTTGTTTTTTATATAGTTTTACTTGTTTTGCTCTAACAGTGTGATAAAATCATCGAATAGGTAAACAGAATCATGCGGTCCAGGGGAAGACTCAGGGTGATACTGCACCGAGAATGCTGGCTTCGACTTCATACGAATACCTTCCACCGTATTATCATTCAGGTTGATATGCGTCACTTCTACGTCCGGGTGGTTCTTCAGTTGCTCCGAATCCACAACGAAACCATGGTTCTGCGACGTGATCTCGCTCAAGCCAGTGATCAGGTTCTTAACAGGGTGATTGAGCCCTCTGTGGCCATTGTGCATTTTGTAGGTTGCAATACCGTTGGCCTGTGCCAGCATCTGGTGTCCCATGCATATTCCGAACATAGGTCTGTTCTTATCCAATATCTGCTTCACACTCTCAATGGCAATTGTAGTAGCAGCAGGATCACCAGGACCATTAGAGATAAAGTAACCGTCCGGGTTCCACTTTTCCATTTCCTCAAATGATGTATCATAAGGGAATACCTTCACCTCGCAGCCACGAGCCACCAGGTTGTTCAAGCTATTACGCTTTACACCAAGGTCGAGCACAGCAACTCTATACTTTACAACTTCAGGCTTCATCTCATACACCTCAGGCGTGCTCACATGCGACGAGAGCTCAAGACCAGCCATAGATGGTACCTCAGCTAATCGTTGCTTCAATGCTGCTACATCAGCAGTCTCAGAAGAGATGATACCATTCATAGCGCCTTTGTCACGAATGTGGCGCACAAGAGCACGCGTGTCGATTTCACAGATACCAACTATACCTGCTTTTTCAAAGTAGTCTTGCAAAGAACCTTCTGCACGCTTACGGGAGAAGAAGTGTGAGAACTCTTTACACACAAGACCATTGATCTGTACTTTCCCTGATTCGACTTCATCAGATTGAACACCGTAGTTACCAATGTGTGAAAAAGTAGTGACAACTAACTGACCATAGTACGATGGATCCGTAAAGATTTCCTGATAGCCAGTCATACCAGTGTTAAAGCATAACTCACCACCTGTTGTACCGATACGCCCCAGGCTCTTGCCTGTGAATACGGTACCATCTTGCAATAAAAGAATAGCTTCGGAAGTTGTGTGTTTTTTCATTTTAATAATTTGATACAAAAATAAAAAAGGGACACGACTTACGTCATGTCCCTTTGCAATATTTCACAAATGAAGCTTATTCAGCATCTTTTGTTTCATCTTTAGTGCCCTCTGCTTCTGGAGTTGCTGGAGCTGAAGCCTCAGTAGACTCAGCACCTTTTTTCTTAGAAGAAGAACGACGACGAGTTTTCTTAGCACCACCGGCAGCGCCAGTTGTAGTCAACATATCCTCGTTGTAGTCAACAAGCTCGATAACACACATTTCAGCATTGTCACCAAGTCTGTAACCAGTCTTCAGGATACGAGTGTAACCACCGGGTCTGTTAGCGATCTTTACAGATACTTCGTCGAACAACTCTTTCACAGACTCTTTGTCTTGCAGGTAAGCAAATACAGTTCTTCTGGAGTGAGTTGTGTCGTTTTTAGATTTTGTCAGTAGAGGCTCCACATACTTGCGCAGTGCTTTCGCTTTAGCTACTGTTGTAGAAAGACGCTTGTGCAGGATAAGCGAAGCAGCCATGTTTGACAGCATTGCTTTACGGTGCGAAGCGGTTCTTCCTAAATGATTGATTTTTTTACCGTGTCTCATTATTTTGAATTGTGCACGTGCATACCGTCGATCAACCCACCCGGGGATCGGGAATTATGCCGCAGGATTATTAATCTTCTTCTAATTTATACTTAGAAAGGTCCATGCCAAAAGTCAGGCCTTTCTCTTGCACCAGATTCTCAAGCTCTGTCAAAGACTTCTTACCGAAGTTACGGAACTTCATCATGTCAGAGATGTCAAGCTGCACCAAGTCGCCAAGGGTTTTGATGTCGGCAGCCTTGAGGCAGTTGTAAGCTCTAACAGAAAGATCCATATCCTGAAGTGAAGTCTTCAGGACTTTGCGCATGTGCAGAAGTTCTTCATCCACAGCTTCTTCTTCTTCAGGCTTAGCTGTTTCGAAAGTCATTGTGTTATCAGAGAAGAGCATGAAGTGCTGGATCAAAATATTGGCAGCGCCTTTCAAGGCATCTTCAGGATGTATAGAACCATCAGTCTGTATGTCAAGCAATAGCTTTTCATAGTCAGTCTTCTGCTCAACACGTGTATTTTCTACGCTGAACTTTACATTCTTGATTGGCGTGAAAATGGCATCAATTGGAATAAGACCAAAAACCTGATCAGCCGGCTTATTTTCTTCAGCAGGAACGTAACCACGTCCTTTCTGAATAGTAAGCTCTACTTCCAGAGTCATGTTCTTGTCCAGGTTACAGATTACCAGCTCAGGGTTTAGAACCTCAAAGCTTGTAGAGAATTTGCTGATGTCGCCAGCTACAAATTTATCCTGACCTGAGATAGATACAGTGATCTTATCATCAATGACTTCGCTTATTTTCTTAAAGCGAACCATTTTCAAATTAAGGATGATGTCAGATACATCTTCCACTACGCCTTCAACAGACGAGAACTCGTGCAGTACACCAGGTATGCGAACGCTAGTAATTGCGTAACCTTCCAGAGAAGAAAGCAAAATTCTTCGCAAAGCATTACCGATGGTTACTCCGTAACCTTTTTCAAGCGGCTTGAATTCAAATAAACCATGAAAGTCGTCGGCTTTTTCCATTACAACTTTCTCTGGCATTTGAAATGCTAATATTGACATACTTGCAGTGTTAAAGGTTAAAAATTGATTAAGCGGCTTACTTAGAGTAAAGCTCGACGATCAGCTGCTCCTGAATTTTCTCAGGGATCTGGTCACGCTGTGGCGCAGACACAAATTTACCAACCATCTCAGCACCATCCCACTCTAACCAGCTAAATGCACGTGCGTTACGTACGCTTAGGCTAGTTGTAATCGCCTCAAGAGATTTTGATTTCTCTCTCACGGCTACCGTATCACCAACTTTTAAGCTATATGATGGAATGTTAACGATCTCGCCGTTAACAGTGATATGCTTGTGCAAAACTAGCTGACGGGCAGCTCTTCTTGTCGGAGCGATACCCAGTCTGTAAACTGTGTTATCAAGTCTGGACTCAAGAAGGATCAACAGGTTTTCACCAGTGATACCGCCTTTACGAGCTGCCTTGTCAAACAGGTTAGCAAACTGCTTCTCCAGCATACCATAGATATATTTTGCTTTCTGCTTTTCAGCAAGCTGAACTGCATATTCAGACTGCTTCTTACGACGACCACGGCCGTGCTGTCCTGGAGGATAGCTTTTCTTTTTTAATGCTTTGCTTGGGCCAAAAATCTCCTCGTTGAATTTTCTGGAGATTTTGCTTTTAGGACCAGTATATCTTGCCATTGTATTTAATCTAATTTACTAATTAAACTCTTCTGCGTTTAGGAGGACGACATCCGTTGTGAGGAAGTGGTGTAACATCTTTAATAGTTGTTACTTCGATACCAGTATTCTGTACAGTACGGATGGCGGACTCTCTACCTGCACCAGGGCCTTTAACAAATACTTCAGCTTTACGCATACCCAGGTCATAAGCAACCTTTGCGCAATCTGCAGCAGCCATTTGTGCAGCGTAAGGAGTGTTCTTTTTAGAACCTTTAAAACCCATTTTACCAGCAGAAGCCCAAGAGATAACTTGTCCTGCGTTGTTGGTTACTGAGATAATAATATTGTTGAAAGAAGCTTTGATGTGTACCTGGCCTGTTGATTCAACAACTACAACACGCTTCTTAGCTTTGTCTTTTCTTTTCTGAGCCATGATCAAAAATTATTTAGAAGCTTTCTTCTTGTTTGCTACTGTCTTACGCTTACCTTTTCTTGTGCGCGAGTTATTCTTCGTGCGCTGACCTCGTACAGGTAGACCTTTACGGTGTCTCAAACCACGGTAGCAGCCAATATCAAGAAGACGCTTGATATGCAATTGCACTTCTGATCTCAAAACACCTTCAGTTTTGATCTCAGCTGCAATCACATTTCTGATCTCATTAGCTTCATCTTCGGTCCAGTCTTTCACCTTTTTGTCAAGATCCACCCCGGCTTTGTTTAGGATTTGCACAGAGAGATTACGACCTATACCATAGATGTACGTCAAAGAGATCTCTCCTCTTTTGTTGTCCGGAATATCAACTCCTGCTATTCTTGCCATAATTAATAATTATCCTTGTCTTTGTTTATATCTTGGATTTTTTTTGTTGATAACATAAAGCTTCCCCTTACGGCGGATCACTTTACATTCAGCACTTCTCTTTTTTACTGATGCTTTGACTTTCATTGTAGTTATTTATATCGATAAACAATTCTTCCTTTAGTTAAATCATAAGGAGACATCTCCAATTTAACTCGGTCACCTGGCAGAATCTTGATGTAATTCATTCTCATTTTACCTGAGATATGTGCGATCACCTGATGACCATTTTCTAACTCTACCCGGAACATTGCATTTGATAATGCTTCGATGATAGTACCGTCTTGCTCGATAGAGGACTGCTTCGCCATTTATTGTTGTTTAGCTTTATCTATATAATCAAAAGTTGTTAATACTTCTGCTTGATCTTTTCTTATTACAACTGTATGCTCAAAATGAGCAGAGGGTTTATTATCACGGGTCCGGATTGTCCATCCATCCTCTTCTTGAATAATATACCTGGTACCGAGGTTTACCATTGGCTCAATCGCAAGTACCAATCCATTTTGAAGCTTTAATCCCTGTCCACGTTTCCCGTAATTAGGCACTTCAGGAGCCTCATGTAGGTTACGTCCTATACCGTGCCCTACCAATTCTCGTACGACACCATATTTAGAAGCTTCAGCATGTGTCTGGATTGCATGGCTGACATCACCAAGCCTATTTCCAACAACTGCCTTTTCAATCCCTTTGTACAAGGATTCTTTTGTAACATCTAACAGATGTGAAACCTCCTCAGAAACATTACCAACAGCATGGGTATATGCACAGTCACTATGAAAACCGTTATAATAGACTCCACAGTCAACAGAAATTACGTCTCCATCGTTCAAAACGTAATTACTTGGCATTCCATGAACTACAGTCGAGTTTATCGAGATACAGAGGCTAAAAGGAAACCCATTGTAGTTTTTAAAAGATGGAACAGCTCCATGATCTTTAATAAACTCTTCAGCTCTTTTATCAAGGGTAAGAGTTGATACCCCTTCCTTTATAAGAAGAGCTATTTCGCCATGTGCTTTACTTAATATTAAAGCACTCTGGCGAATTAGCTCTATTTCTTCTTCAGTCTTGTAAAAAATCATTTATTAGGATACCATGGCAATATTCTCTGTTCTGCCTCTAAGCTTACCAGATTTCATCATGCCATCATAATGACGCATTAGTAAATAACTTTCAATCTGCTGCAATGTGTCGAGAACAACACCCACCATAATGATCAGTGAAGTGCCCCCGTAGAACTGAGCAAACTCTCTAGTTACTCCAAATAGCATGGCGATAGCAGGAAAGATTGCAACGAGCGCTAGATAAATAGCACCAGGCAGCGTGATTTTTGTAAGAATATTATCAATATACTCTGAGGTAGAACGACCAGGTTTAACACCCGGCACAAAACCACCACTACGCTTCAAGTCATCAGCAATTTGATTTGGATTAACAGTAATCGCTGTGTAGAAGTATGTAAATATCAGGATCATCAATCCAAACACTACATTGTACTGCCATGAAGTGAAATCAGAGAATGTCGCTCCTATATAACTCGCTGTTTCATTTGAATCTGCCCAGATTGAAGCAATCATAGAGGGTAGAAACATCAACGATTGAGCGAAAATGATAGGCATAACACCTGCTGCATTTACTTTCAAAGGAATAAACTGGCGCTGTCCACTGTATAGCGAGCTACCGCCAACCTGCTTAGCATATTGTACTGGGATTCTTCTTACAGCCTGAGTAAGCATTACTACAGACATTACTACAAAGAAGAGAACCACTAACTCAAAAATAAACAGCAGTGCACCATTTAACTCTTTAGATAAGGCTTCAGCAACAATGGCACCTGGGAAACGAGAGATAATGCCAATCATAATCAGCATTGATATACCGTTACCTATACCTTTATCTGTAATTCTTTCACCAAGCCACATACAGAAGATTGTGCCCGATGTTAACACAATCATGGAGCTAATGGTAAACAGCGTGGTATTTATTACAATTGCTTCGCTGTTAATCGTAGCAACAAAGCCTACTGCCTGAGCAAGCGTAATGATAATAGTAAGAACTCGGGTGATTTGGTTGATTTTCTTTCTACCAGACTCACCCTCCTTCTGCATTTTTTGAAAATACGGAACGGCTATAGTAAGTAGCTGTAATACGATAGAAGCTGAAATGTATGGCATGATCCCTAACGCAAAGATGGAAGCATTGCTAAATGCTCCACCTAAGAACGTATCCAAAAGGCCAAATATACCTTCGGTGTTGGCCTTGAGCTGGTTAGGATCTATACCAGGAAGAACAACATAAGAACCTAATCTAAAAATAGCTATAAAACCTAAGGTATTGAGTATTCGTACTCTTAGATCATCAATAGCAAAAATGTTCTTAATTGTTGTTATAAACTTCTTCATAAAAATTAAAGGGCTACTGTTTTACCGCCTGCTTTTTCGATGGATGAAATGGCAGTTTGAGAAAAAGCGTGAGCGTGTACTTCTACAGCTTTAGATATCTCTCCTCTACCTAAGATCTTAACTTTGTCGTTCTTGGACACTAAACCGTGTGCCTTGAAGAAATCAAAGTTAAAAACTTTTTCATTAGTTTCTGCAGCCAAAGACTCCAGAACATCTAAATTTATTCCTTTATACTCTACTCTGTTGAAGTTTTTGAAACCAAACTTAGGTACACGTCTCTGAAGTGGCATCTGACCACCTTCAAAGCCTGACTTCTGAGAGTAGCCTGAACGAGACTTGGCACCTTTGTGACCTCTAGTAGAAGTTCCACCTCTACCTGAGCCAGTTCCTCTGCCTATTCTCTTTCTAGTCTTAACAGACCCTTCTGCAGGTTTTAATGAATTCAAATACATATTAAATGTCCTTTACTTCTACTAAATTGTGAACCTTGTTAATCATACCAGCAATCTGAGGTGTTTTCTCAACAGTTACTGATTTATTGATCTTACCAAGACCTAGCGCTTGAATTGTAAGCTTTTGGTTCTTTGGTCTGTCAATAATGCTTTTAACCTGTGTGATTGTTACTTTAGCCATCTCAATTAACCGTTAAATACTTTCTGCAAATTAACACCACGCTGCTGAGCTACGGCCAAAGGATCACGCATTTTTGACAGCGCATCAAAAGTTGCTTTTACCACGTTATGTGGGTTAGAAGACCCTTTAGACTTGCAAAGTACGTCTTTGATACCAGCACTTTCCAATACAGCACGCATTGCACCACCGGCAATTACACCAGTACCTGGAGCTGCAGGCTTAACAAGAACGAAACCACCTGAGTACTTACCTTCCATTGCATGTGGAACAGTGTGATGGTAAAGAGGAACTTTAACCAAGTTCTTCTTTGCATCGTCTATACCTTTAGCAATAGCGTCAGTTACTTCGTTTGCTTTACCAAGGCCGTATCCAACAACACCATTACCATCACCTACTACAACGATGGCAGCAAAGCTAAATCTTCTACCACCTTTTACAACTTTAGCTACACGATTGATCGCAACAACTTTTTCTTTGAGTTCGATCTCGCTAGCCTTTACACTACGAATATTATTTTTCAACATAATTCTTAGAATTTAAGGCCTGCCTCGCGTGCGCCTTCAGCCAATGATTTTACGTTACCATGGTAAAGGTATCCAGAACGGTCAAACACCACCTGCGTGATACCCATCTCGAGAGCTTTAGCTCCTATTTCTTTTCCAACCTGATTGGACACTGAAATATTAGCGTTGGATACACCATCAAGCTTCACAGAAGAGGCAGCCGCCAAAGTTTTTCCTGTAGTGTCATCGATCAGCTGTGCATAGATAGCTTTGTTGCTTCTAAAAACAGATAATCTTGGTCTGGCAGAAGTACCAGAAATCTTGTTTCTGATACTTCTCTTAATTCTAAGTCTTCTTGATACTTTATTAACAGACATGATGATGATTATTTAGACGCTGTCTTACCAGCTTTTCTTCTTACAACTTCTCCTACAAAACGGATACCTTTACCTTTATAAGGCTCTACTTTGCGAAGTGATCTGATTTTAGCAGCTACCTGACCGATCAGTTGCTTGTCATTACTTTCAAGCGTGATTACTGGTGCTTTACCTTTTTCTGTTACTGCAGTTGCAGAAACTTCTTCAGGCATGGTCATGAAGATATTGTGTGAGTATCCAAGAGCAAGCTCCAGTACATTTCCCTGTACAGTTGCTTTGTAACCAACACCCACTAACTCCAGCTGCTCTTTATAGCCTTCACTTACACCTACCACCATGTTGTTGATAAGTGAACGGTAAAGTCCATGCATAGCTTTGTGACGCTTCTGCTCAGTAGGACGCTCAACCACAATCTGGTTTTCTTCCTGCTTAACAATAATGTCTTTATCTACCGGAGTAGTTAGTGTTCCCTTAGGACCTTTTACAGTAACAACGTTATCCTTTGCAACAGCAATTTCAACGTTTGTCGGCAGAGTGATTGGCAATTTTCCTATACGTGACATTGTCTATCCTCCTATTAGTAAACGTAACACAATACCTCACCACCTACATTCAGTGACTTGGCTTCTTTTTCAGTCATTACACCTTTGGAAGTTGACAGAATAGCAATACCCAACCCGTTCAGAACGCGTGGCAAGCTGTCATTTCCGGTATACTTACGAAGCCCTGGCTTACTTACCCTCTCAAGTTTCACAATAGCAGATTGCTTAGTGGTAGGGTTGTATTTCAGAGCGATCTTAATAGTACCTTGTACAGAGGAATCATCAAACTTATAGCTTTGAATGTATCCTTTTTCGTACAATACTTTTGTAATCTCTTTCTTGATATTGCTAGATGGTATTTCAACTACTCTGTGGTTTGCCTTGATGGCATTACGCACTCTAGTTAAATAATCTGCTATTGGATCTGAGTTCATTATGAATCACTTAAATCTTGAACGCTTTTTCTAAGCGAGCGGCAAAGATAAGAATATCTTTTCTTCTTTCTTAATATGTTAAGAAAAAATTACCAGCTCGATTTTGTTACACCAGGAATTTTACCCATAACAGCCAGTTCTCTGAACACTACACGTGAGATACCGAATTTTCTCATGTAACCACGTGGTCTTCCAGACAGCTTGCAACGGTTATGTAACCTTACTGGAGATGAATTCTTAGGAAGCTTATCAAGTCCTTCGTAATCTCCTTTAGCTTTAAGTTCAGCACGCTTCGCAGCGTACTTTGCCACTAACTTCTGTCTTTTAAGCTCTCTCGCTTTTACTGCTTCTTTAGCCATTTTTCTTATTTCTTAATATTAGTGAAAGGCATACCAAACGCTTTAAGCAACTCATAGCTCTCCTCATCTGTTTGAGCAGTCGTTACGAAGGTAATATCCATACCACTAATGGCTTTGATTTTATCTATGCTGATTTCAGGGAAGATGATCTGCTCTTTTACACCAAGTGTATAGTTGCCACGACCATCAAAACCTTTATCACTAACACCTCTGAAGTCACGTACGCGTGGAAGAGCGATTGTTAGAAGACGGTCCATGAACTCGTACATACGCTCGCCTCTTAGTGTCACACGTGCACCAATTGGCATGCCTTCGCGAAGCTTGAAGTTAGAAACTGATTTCTTAGCGATAGTAGCTACAGCCTTCTGACCAGAGATGGTCGTCAGTTCCTCTACTCCGATGTCAACAAGTTTCTTGTCAGCTACTGCAGCACCGATACCTTTGTTAATAGAGATCTTAGTGATCTTCGGCACCTGCATTACGTTCTTATACTGGAACTTTTCTTTCAGGGCAGGTATAACCTCCTTCTGATATTTTTCTTTAAATCTTGCAGTTGCCATATTAGATTACTTCTCCTGATTTTTTAGAATAACGCTCTGTTTTACCTTCGCTGTTTTTTCTTCTGCCAGCTTTGGTGGTTTCTCCTGACTTAGGATCTACTAAAGCTACGTTGCTGGCATGAATAGGAGCTTCCATTTTAGAGATACCACCTTGAGGGTTCTTGGCGCTAGGCTTTGCATGCTTCGTCACCATATTAATTCCCTCAACTGTAACTCTTTGCTTCTCGATATTAACAGCTGTAATGCGGCCTGTCTTTCCGCGGTCGTCACCGGCAATCACTTTTACTGTATCGCCAGTTTTTACATGAAGTTTTTTCTTATTCATCTTGATGTCTGAATTAATGATTAAAGAACTTCAGGTGCCAACGAAACAATTTTCATGAATTGCTTTTCACGAAGCTCACGCGCAACTGGTCCGAAAATACGCGTACCACGTGGCTCGTTGTTAGCATTCAGAAGAACAGCGGCATTGTCGTCGAAACGGATATAAGAACCGTCTTTTCTTCTGATCTCTTTCTTTGTTCTTACAATAACTGCCTTAGAAACAGTTCCCTTTTTAACGTTGCCAGAAGAAAGGGCTGATTTTACAGTTACTACGATTCTATCCCCGATAGAAGCGTACTTCTTGCCTGTACCACCTAGAACACGGATACAAAGAACTTCTTTGGCTCCACTGTTATCGGCTACGTTCAATCTAGATTCCTGCTGTATCATTTTATTTCGCCCTTTCTATTATTTCTACTAAACGCCAGTTCTTGTTTTTGCTTAGAGGACGTGTCTCCTGAATGCGTACGGTATCACCGATGTTGCACTCGTTCTTCTCGTCATGAGCCATGAATTTGGTGGACTTGCTAACGAACTTACCATAGATTGGGTGCTTCATTCTGCTTTCCACTAACACAGTGATAGACTTGTCCATCTTGTTGCTAACAACCTTACCACTTCTTTCTTTTCTAAGATTTCTCTCTTCCATGATTTCTATTAAGTATTAAGAGTTAGCTTCAATTTCACGGCGACGAATTTCTGTATTCAGACGAGCAATTGCTTTTTTCGTCTCACGGATTTTCATCGGATTTTCCAACGGAGAGATAGCATGTGCAAAACGCAGGTTCTGCATGGTTGTTTGCTCCGTATTAAGCTTCTCTTTCAGCTCTTCTAAAGACAAAGCTTTAATCTCTGAATTTTTCATATACTATTTCTCAACGTAATCTCTACGTACTACAAACTTTGTTTTAACTGGCAGCTTCTGGGCAGCTAATCTAAGTGACTCTTTTGCCACTTCCATAGGAACGCCATCTGATTCAAACATGATGGTACCTGGCTTAACCACGGCTACCCAATACTCAGGAGAACCTTTACCCTTACCCATACGAACCTCTGCAGGCTTTTTCGTAACCGGCTTGTCAGGGAAAATACGAATCCATACCTGGCCTTCACGTTTCATTGCTCTTGTCATGGCGATACGAGCAGCTTCAATCTGGCGGCTTGTAATCCATGAAGCCTCCAGTGATTTGATCGCAAAAGAACCAAATGAAATAGTACTGCCTCTATGAGCCAGACCTTTCACGCGGCCTTTTTGCATTTTTCTATATTTAGTCCTTTTCGGCTGTAACATTTTCTAAAACTTAATAATGTTATCAATCAATTATTGGCGACGCTTACGCTTAGGAGCTCCGTCAGTTTTCTTGCGATCACCACGGCCTCTTCTATCGCCACCCTGTGCACCTGCTCCACCTTTGGTATCCATGTCTGCATTAGGAGTAAGGTCTTTTTTACCGTAAACCTCTCCTTTGAAGATCCATACTTTGATACCTAGCTTACCATATACAGTCTGAGCTTCAGACAATGCATAATCGATATCAGCACGAAGTGTGTGCAGAGGAGTTCTGCCTTCTTTGTAGTGCTCAGTTCTTGCCATTTCAGCACCGCCTAGACGACCTGAAACCTGAACTTTGATACCTTCAGCACCAACACGCAGCGCAGAAGCAATCGCTTGCTTCATCGCACGACGGAAAGAGATACGGGCCTGCAGCTGCTGAGCGATAGACTCACCTACCAGCTTTGCATCAAGCTCAGGACGCTTAATTTCAAAAATGTTTATCTGAACATCTTTGTTAGTAAGCTTCTTAAGCTCTTCCTTGATCTTATCTACTTCCTGTCCGCCTTTACCGATTACTACACCAGGTCTGGCAGTGTTGATAGTGATAGTGATGCGCTTTAGGGTTCTTTCAATGATAATTTTAGAAATACCACCTTTAGGAATACGCGCTAAAATATACTTTCTGATTTTCTCGTCTTCAACCAGTTTCTCAGCGAAATCTTTGCCACCATACCAGTTAGAATCCCAACCTTTGATAACTCCTAGGCGAAAACCGATCGGATTTACTTTCTGTCCCATGTTCTTACTTATTGGCTTTTTTAGATTTCTTTGATTGCTGTTGCTCAAGTTGCTCTTCAGTCATGCTGTCTATTACAAGAGTCACATGATTAGATCTTTTTCTGATTCTGTAACCACGGCCCTGTGGTGCAGGACGCAGACGCTTCAGCATTTTACCTTCATCTACAAAGATCTCTTTGATATAAAGATTAGCATCTTCTATGCGAGCATCTTCATTCTTCTGCTGCCAGTTAGAAAGAGCTGATAAAAGGAGCTTTTCAATTCTTGCAGCACCTGAGTTTGCTTCGAATTTCAATAATCCAAGGGCTTTGTTTACGCTCTTGCCGCGTACCAGACCCGCTACTAATCGCATTTTGCGAGGAGAAGTAGGTACGTTCTTAAGTCTTGCTACTGCTTCCATTTTATCGCTTGCCTTTATCTTTTTTAGCAATATGACCTCTAAAGTTTCTGGTTGGGGCAAACTCTCCAAGTTTGTGACCTACCATGTTCTCAGTCACATAAACAGGAATGAATTTATTTCCGTTATGAACTGCGAATGTGTGACCTACGAAATCCGGAGAAATCATGGATCTGCGTGACCAAGTCTTGATAACAGTCTTCTTACCAGACTCGTTCATCACGTCTACTTTCTTCTCGAGCCTATAGTCAATATAAGGCCCTTTTTTTAATGATCTAGCCATTTACTATTTCTTTCCTCTATTAACTATAAGTTTCTCAGAATGCTTTTTCTTGCTGCGTGTCTTAAGACCTTTAGCCAGCAAGCCTTTGCGTGAACGTGGGTGACCGCCAGATGACTTGCCTTCACCACCACCCATAGGGTGATCGACAGGGTTCATGGCAACACCACGTACTCTTGGACGCTTACCTAACCATCTGTTACGACCGGCTTTACCAATCTTAACATTCATATGATCAGAGTTAGAAACTGTTCCTACAGTTGCGTAGCAATTTACAAGCACCATACGAAGTTCACCAGATGGCAACTTGATAGTTGCATAGCGACCTTCTCTTGCAACTAGCTGTGCATAAGAACCTGCACTTCTGGCAAGTGTTGCACCTTGGCCAGGCTGCAATTCGATGTTGTGAATGATTGTACCTAGAGGAATGTCAGATAAAGGAAGGCAGTTACCTACTTCTGGTGCATTACCTGGTCCTGAAACTATCTCAGTTCCCACCTGGATTCCAGATGGTGCAATGATATAGCTTTTCTCACCGTCTGCATAATAAAGCAGTGCAATACGAGCAGTTCTGTTCGGATCGTACTCGATTGTTTTAACCGTAGCAGGCACACCGTGCTTTGTACGCTTAAAGTCAATCACTCTGTACTTCTGCTTATGACCACCGCCCATATAGCGCATAGTCATTTTACCTGAGTTGTTGCGTCCACCAGATTTTTTACTCGGTGCCAACAAAGATTTCTCTGGAGTAGCCGTCGTGATCTCATCGAACGCTGGCGCTACACGGAATCTTTGACCTGGTGTTGTTGGTCTTAACTTCTTTAAAGCCATTGTTATTTAATTAAATGCTGCTGTAAAAGTCGATTACTTCACCCTCTTTCAGGGTAACGATTGCTTTTTTCTTAGAAGATGTACGGCCAGTTACAGCGCCAGACTTAGTATACTTGCTCTTTACTTTGCCTTGCGTCTTCATGGTAGCTACCTTTTCTACAGTAACTCCGTAAAGCTTCTCAACTGCCTTTTTGATTTCTACTTTGTTGGCTTTAATGTTCACCTCGAAAGCATACTTTCCAACCTCGTTCATGGCAGCGAATTTTTCCGTCAGAAGCGGTTTTTTCAGGATCATAATATTATGCGCTTAGGAGGTTTTCAATAATGTTAACTGAATCTTCAACCAGCAGTACACGGTCTGTATTCAACAGGTCGTATGTATTCAAATCGCTAGCTGTAGAAATCTTCACCTTATTCAGGTTGCGGCCGGAAAGAACAACATTCTTATCCACTGCAGGTATTACTAGTAAAGTTTTACCTTCTACCTTCAGGTTGCTAAGCATGCTTTTGAATTCTTTCGTTTTCGGAGCTTCAAAAGTGAAAGCCTCAACCAAAGAAACTTTATTGTCTTTTACTAACAATGAAAGAGCAGAAGCACGAGCAACTTCCTTAAGCTTTTTGTTAAGCTTAAAGCTGTAGTTTCTTGGTTTTGGTCCAAATACTCTACCACCACCTACAAAAAGAGGAGCTTTCAAGCTACCTGCACGAGCTCCACCAGTACCTTTTTGCTTTTTGATCTTCTTAGTAGATCCAGCTACTTCGTTTCTTTCTTTGGACTTGTGCGTACCTTGTCTCTGATTAGCCAGGTACTGCTTCACGTCAAGATACATTGCATGCTCGTTCGGTGTAGCACCAAACACAGCATCAGAAAGTGTTACCTTTCTACCTGTATCCTCACCTTTAATATTCAATACAGAAAGCTCCATTTTTATTTCTCAATTAACACGTAAGAATTCTTGGCACCTGGAACAGAGCCACTAACTACTAACAGATTTTTGTCTGCGATTACACGAACCACTGTTAAGTTCTGTATCTTAACACGGTTACCGCCCATACGACCGGCCATGCGCATACCTTTGAATACTCTTGATGGCCAAGAGCACGCACCAATTGAACCAGGGTGTCTTGCTCTGTTGTGCTGACCGTGTGTCTGGCCACCTACACCGGCAAAGTTGTGACGCTTTACAACGCCTTGAAAACCTTTACCTTTTGATGTACCCACTACGTCAACATACTCTCCTTCTTCGAAGAGATTCACATCTACTGTATCACCAAGATTCAGAGATATTCCTTCTACATCGAATTCAGCAACTTTTTTCTTGGCTGTCGTATTAGCTTTTTTGCAATGTCCAGCTTCTGCTTTCGTTACTCTTTTAAGCTTTTTGTCGCCGTAGCCAAGCTGCACCGCTGCGTAGCCATCAGTCTCAACCGTCTTCACTTGAGTAACTACACATGGTCCTGCTTGAATAAGCGTAACTGGCGTGTATTTACCATCTGTAGTGAAGAGGCTTGTCATTCCGATTTTTTTACCGATAATTCCAGGCATTCAACTTGTTTTTTAAAAGATGGATATAATGATTTTATCCCACAGCTCTCGCTAAGGGAGTGCAAAGTTAATAAAATTTAAAATGCTTTAGCAACTTTTGTCTAAAATATTATTAATCAGCGCATAAAAAAAGAGAACCCGAAGGTTCTCTTTTTAATATTCGATCTGTTCTTATCAAACTTTGATCTCAACATCCACACCGCTAGGAAGTTCTAACTTCATCAGTGCGTCTACTGTTTTAGAGCTTGTAGAGTAGATATCAACCAGACGCTTGTAAGTGCAAAGCTGAAACTGCTCTCTGGATTTCTTGTTCACGTGTGGTGAACGAAGAACTGTGAATTTATCCTTCTCTGTAGGCAGAGGAATAGGACCGCTTACGATAGCTCCAGTAGCCTTTACAGCTTTTACAATCTTCTCAGAAGATTTGTCTACCAGGTTATGGTCGTAAGACTTAAGCTTAATTCTAATTTTCTGATTCATTATCTTTTACTACTATTTAGCTGCAGTTCCTTTTAATTTAGCAATGATGCCATCGGCCAGGTTTTGTGGTACTTGCTCGTAATGAGAAAAAGTAAGAGAAGCCGTTGCTCTACCTGAAGTAATGGTACGAAGGTCAGTTACGTAACCAAACAGTTCTGAAAGCGGAACGTCTGCCTTCACTACTGTAGATGTTCCTTTCGTATCCATACCTTTCATGATACCTCTTCTTCTGTTCAAGTCACCAGTTACAGGACCTGTGTACTCATCCGGAGTCACTACATCTACAGCCATGATTGGCTCAAGTAGTTTCGGAGCACACTGCTTACCTGCTTCTTTGAAGCCCTGACGTGCAGCCAGTTCAAAAGAAAGTGAGTCAGAGTCAACGTCGTGGAATGAACCGTGGAACAAACGAACTTTCATAGAGTCGATTGGGAAGCCAGCCAGAATACCATTCTTCATTGCTTCTTCGAACCCTTTCTGAATTGCCGGGATGAATTCTCTTGGAATCACACCACCCACAATTGCATTTTCGAACTCCAGTCCTTGCTTGCCATCTTCACGTGGTCCCATTGTGAACACGATGTCGGCAAACTTACCACGACCACCTGACTGCTTCTTGAACACTTCTCTGTGCTCAACTGCTTTCGTGATAGTTTCTTTGTAAGCTACCTGTGGAGCACCCTGGTTCAGTTCAACCTTGAATTCACGCTTCATACGGTCGATGATGATCTCAAGGTGAAGCTCACCCATACCTCTAAGGATAGTCTGACCTGTTTCCTCGTCAGTGTTTACCTGGAGGGTTGGGTCTTCCTCAACAAGTTTGGCGATTGCCATACCCATTTTATCGGAGTCAGCCTGCGTCTTAGGCTCAATTGCGTAACCAATTACTGGCTCAGGGAACTCCATCGATTCCAGAACGATTTTAGCGCTCTGATCGCAAAGTGTATCACCTGTTTTGATGTCTTTAAAGCCTACTACTGCAGCAATATCACCAGCTTGCAGTTTGTCAATCTGGATTTGCTTATTGGCATGCATCTGGAAAATACGCGAGATACGCTCTTTGTTTCCAGATCTTGAGTTATACACATACGATCCTGAGTCAAGTACTCCTGAGTATGCACGTACAAAGCAAAGACGACCTACATAAGGGTCTGTAGCAATTTTAAATGCAAGGCCTGCGAATGGATCAGTCTCTGACGGCTTTCTTGCTACTTCTGCACCTGTGTCAGGGTTTGTACCAATAATGCTTTCTTTGTCAACTGGTGATGGAAGCAATGCCATTACATAGTCAAGCATTGTTTGTACACCTTTATTCTTGAAAGAAGAACCGCACAGCATTGGCACGATTGCCATGTCAATAGTTGCAGCACGAAGAGCATTAAGAATTTCTGCTTCTGTGATTGAATTAGGATCTTCGAAGTATTTCTCCATCAAAGTCTCATCATATTCAGCTACAGCTTCCAAAAGTTTCTCTCTGTATTCCTCTGCTTCTTCTATCATATCATCTGGAATAGGAACTTCAGTAAAGGTCATACCTTTATCGCTCTCATTCCATACAATACCTCTGAAGTTAACTAGGTCAACTACACCCTTGAAGTTGTCTTCAGAACCGATTGGCAACTGAAGTGCAACAGCGTTGCTACCAAGCATTTCTTTTACCTGACGGCATACGTTCAGGAAGTCAGCGCCCGAGCGGTCCATTTTATTAACGAAACCGATACGAGCTACTTTATAGTTGTCAGCAAGTCTCCAGTTTGTCTCAGACTGAGGTTCAACCCCATCAACTGCACTGAAAAGGAATACCAGACCATCCAGTACACGCAGTGAACGGTTTACCTCAACTGTAAAGTCTACGTGACCTGGAGTATCGATAATGTTGATATGGTAGTCGTTACCTCTGTATGGCCAGTTTACAGTAACAGCTGCGGAAGTAATTGTGATACCACGCTCTTGCTCCTGCTCCATCCAGTCAGTGGTAGCACCACCTTCGTGAACCTCACCTAATTTGTGAGATTTACCTGTATAGTAAAGTATACGCTCTGTTGTTGTTGTTTTACCAGCGTCAATGTGAGCGGCAATACCAATATTACGTGTGTATTTTAAGTCCCTTGCCATTAATTAAAATCTAAAGTGTGAGAATGCTTTGTTTGCCTCGGCCATTCTGTGCGTGTCGTCTTTCTTCTTAACGGCAGCACCTTCACCTTTTGCAGCTGCGATGATCTCACCAGCTAATTTGTCTTTCATTGTCTTCTCACCTCTCTTACGAGCGTAAGAGATCATCCACTTGATACCAAGAGATACTCTGCGATCCGGACGAACCTCAGTCGGCACTTGGAAAGTAGCACCACCTACGCGGCGGCTTTTTACCTCTACGCTTGGCATCACATTGTTCAATGCTTTCTTCCAAGTCTCAAGGCCGTTCTCTTTCGTTCTTTGCTCTACTAATTCTACAGCATCATAGAAGATACCATAAGCAATACTTTTCTTACCATCTTCCATCAGATAGTTTACGAAACGTGTTACTAAGGTCTCTTTGAATTTTGGATCAGGAAGGAGAACTCTACTTTTAGGCTTTGCTTTTCTCATTGTAATATAATTCTATCAATTATTTTTTCTTACCACCTTTACCTGCAGCAGCGGCTGGCTGGCCTGGCTTAGGTCTCTTAGCACCGTACTTCGAGCGTGACTGCAAACGGCCGTTAACTCCGGCTGTATCCAGTGCACCGCGTACGATGTGATAACGAACACCTGGAAGGTCTTTCACTCTACCACCTCTGATAAGCACAATAGAGTGCTCCTGAAGGTTGTGACCTTCACCTGGGATATAAGCGTTCACTTCTTTACCGTTCGTAAGTCTAACCCTAGCTACTTTACGCATAGCTGAGTTTGGCTTCTTAGGAGTGGTTGTATACACTCTTGTACATACACCACGGCGTTGTGGGCATGAATCTAGGGCTGGAGACTTCGACTTTGAAGTTAACTTCTCTCTTCCCTTTCTTACTAATTGCTGTATAGTAGGCATTTATAATTTGTTAATTATAGATATTTTTCACTCTAAAATTTGGTCTGCAAAGGTAGGAAAACCATTTTGCAAATTCAAAATTTTAATTCATTAATTATTAGCACATTAGGCTTCGCCTACTGTTCCTCCAAAGTTCATTGGGAAAGATGGTGCTTCATTTGCCGGTTTAATTTCCCCAAAGCTGCTTTCGAACTTTTGAATGTTATCGGCCAGAGCCGCCAATAATCTTTTGGCATGCTCTGGCGTGATAACTATTCTTGATTTCACTTTTGCTTTAGGCAATCCTGGCATCAGTCTTATAAAATCAATCACAAACTCGCCACTTGAATGGGCTATCATTGCCAGGTTGGCATATTCCCCCTCTGCTATCTCTTCAGATAACTCAATGTTTATTTGATTTTGATTTTTCAGTTCCTCTGCCATACCTGCTTATCTATTGTTCTGTAGTTCCTGCTGCTTGGCGCGGCTTCCAACTCCAGACTTCTTTGATTCTACCAATGAATCGTATTCTTCCTGGCTTCCAACAATTAAGTTTTGGTAATCGCGCAGACCTGTACCAGCCGGGATCAGGTGACCTACGATCACGTTTTCCTTAAGACCTAACAGTTCATCGGCTTTACCTTTGATCGCTGCTTCGCTCAGTACTTTCGTAGTTTCCTGGAACGACGCTGCTGAAATAAAGCTTTGTGTACCCAATGAAGCTTGTGTAATACCTTGCAAGGTTGGACGCGAAACTGCTGGAGATGCATCACGTACAGTCACCAGTTTCAAGTCACGACGTTTCAAACTAGAGTTTTCGTCACGCAGTCTTCTAGCTGTCACGATCTGGCCTGGCTTCAGGTTAGTTGAGTCACCTGCTTCCTCTACCACTTTCATGTCGATAATGCGGTCGTTTTCTTCCATGAAGTTGATCTTGTCAACCACCTGGTGTTCCAAGAAGCTTGTATCACCTGCGTCGATGATCACAACTTTTTGCATCATCTGGCGAACTACTACCTCAATGTGCTTATCGTTGATCTTCACACCCTGCAAGCGGTATACTTCCTGAATCTCATTTACCAGGTACTCTTGTACTGCACCCGGCCCTTGAATATTCAGAATGTCTGTTGGTGTAATAGCTCCATCTGAAAGTGGCATACCTGCACGAACAAAGTCATTGTCCTGTACCAGGATGTGCTTAGAAAGCGGCACCATGTACTTCTTCTTCACTCCGTCTTTCGACTCAATGAAGATTTCGCGGTTACCTCGCTTCACGCTACCATATGTTACCACACCATCAATCTCAGATACAACCGCCGGGTTAGAAGGGTTACGCGCCTCGAATAGTTCAGTCACTCGTGGAAGACCACCTGTAATATCGCGTGTTTTACCAATTGCACGCGGGATTTTCACCAGGATCTGACCAGCTTTAATTTTCTCACCGTTCTCAACTGTCAAGTGAGCTCCTACTGGAATGTTATAGCCTTTCGACTCTCCACTCTTCGGATTCACAATGATAGCCGGGTTCTGGGTTTTATCTTTCGTATCGATAATCACCTTCTCACGGTATCCTGTCTGTTCGTCCGATTCCTCTCGGTAAGTTATACCTTCTATGATTGACTCGTAAGCAATCTCACCGTCAAACTCAGAAAGGATTACTGCGTTATATGGATCCCACATACACAGTTGGTCACCTTTTTCTACAAGCTGCCCATCATTCACGGTGATGAATGAACCGTAAGGCACGTGGTTGCTGATTAACAGTTTACCAGTTGCCGGATCAACGATCTTAACCTCTCCTGAACGACCCATTACTACTTTCACTGGCTCACCTTCATTGTTGATGGTTTCGATCGTACGAACATCTTCAAATTCGATTTTACCAGCGAACTTCGCACGGATCATAGCATCTACTGCAATGTTTGATGCTGTACCACCTACGTGGAATGTACGAAGTGTCAACTGTGTACCAGGCTCACCGATTGACTGTGCGGCGATTACACCAACAGCCTCACCTTTCTGCACCATAAAGCCTGTTGCCAAGTTACGGCCGTAGCACTTAGCACAGATACCGCGCTTGGATTCGCAAGTCAGTACAGACCGAATCTCTACTGTCTCGATCGCAGTGTTCTCTATAGCACGTGCTACTTCCTCTGTTACTTCTGAGCCTGACTCTACAATCAGTTCGTTTGTAATCGGATCATAGACATCGTGTACAGTTACACGGCCCAGGATACGCTCAGAAAGCGACTCCACAATATCTTCGTTATCCTTCAGTGCACTCACTTCCAGACCTCTCAGTGTACCGCAGTCTTCTTCGTTCACAATAACGTCCTGTGACACGTCTACCAGACGACGTGTAAGGTAACCAGCATCCGCAGTTTTAAGGGCAGTATCAGCAAGACCTTTACGGGCACCGTGTGTAGAGATGAAGTACTCGATTACATCCAGACCTTCCTTAAAGTTAGAAAGGATCGGGTTCTCGATAATCTCACCTACTGAGCCTTGCAATGATTTCTGAGGTTTCGCCATCAGACCACGCATACCACCCAGCTGACGAATCTGCTCTCTCGAACCACGAGCACCTGAGTGCATCATCATGAAGATCGAGTTGAAGCCCTGGTCGTCATTCTCCAGACGGCGCATCAACGTTTCAGTAATCTGGTTGTTGATACGAGTCCAAATATCAATTACCTGGTTGTAACGCTCGTTGTCAGTGATCAGACCCATGGAGTAGTTCTGCCATACAGCGTCTACATCTTTCTTGGCCTGTGCTACCAGGATATCTTTCTCTGCTGGAATCTGGATATCGCCCAGACCCATTGAAAGCCCTCCTTTGTAAGCAGACTGGAAACCTAGTGTCTTGATATCATCCAGGAAGTGGGCTGTACGAGCCATACCTGTTTCCTTGAACACGCGAGAGATGATCTGCTGAAGTTTTTTCTTCGTTAACAGCTCGTCGATGTATCCAACTTCTTCCGGAACAAACTGGTTGAAGATCACGCGACCGGCAACTGTCTCGATCAGTTTTGTCTCGAGTTCGCCTTTCTCGTTCTTAACCTTGGTTCTTACTTTAATATAAGCCTGCTTAGACAGACGACCTTCGTTGATGGCAATAATTACTTCCTCCGCAGAGTAGAAGCTCATGCCTTCACCAGGTATATGTTCGTTTTCTGTGCTACGCTTTCCTTTTGATACATAGTACAAACCAAGTACCATGTCCTGAGAAGGTACCGCAATTGGCGCACCGTTAGCAGGGTTCAGGATGTTATGCGAAGCAAGCATCAGCATTGAAGCTTCCAAAACAGCAGCAGGTCCAAGTGGAACGTGCACGGCCATCTGGTCACCGTCAAAGTCGGCGTTAAATGCCGTACACACTAATGGGTGCAGCTGGATCGCCTTTCCTTCGATCAGTTTCGGCTGGAATGCCTGTATACCTAATCTGTGGAGCGTAGGAGCGCGGTTAAGGAGTACTGGATGGCCTTTCAGCACGTTCTCCAGGATGTCCCAAACAACAGGGTCCTTACGGTCTACAATTTTCTTGGCTGACTTTACAGTCTTAACAATGCCTCTTTCGATCAGCTTGCGGATGATGAACGGCTTGAAAAGCTCAGCTGCCATGTTCTTAGGCAGACCGCACTCGTGCAGCTTCAGTTCTGGACCAACTACAATTACCGAACGGCCAGAGTAGTCAACACGCTTACCAAGCAAGTTCTGACGGAAACGTCCCTGCTTACCTTTCAGCATGTCAGAGAGTGACTTCAGCGCACGGTTGCCCTCTGCACGAACAGCGTTCACTTTACGTGAGTTGTCGAACAGGGAGTCAACCGCTTCCTGCAGCATTCGCTTCTCGTTACGAAGGATTACTTCAGGAGCTTTGATTTCAATCAGACGCTTCAGACGGTTGTTACGGATAATAACACGACGGTAAAGGTCGTTCAAGTCAGACGTAGCGAAACGGCCACCATCCAACGGAACAAGTGGGCGAAGCTCTGGTGGAATAACAGGAACCATGCGGATGATCATCCACTCTGGTCGGTTTTCGATTCTTGTTGTAGCATCACGGAATGCTTCCACTACACGAAGACGCTTCAAGGCCTCAGCCTTACGCTGCTGCGACGTCTCATGAGCGGCAGCGTGACGAAGCTCGTAGGACAAGTCGTCCAGGTTCGTACGCTCCAACAGCATCTGCAATGCTTCAGCACCCATCTTCGCGATGAACTTGTTTGGATCGTTGTTATCCAACATTTGGTTCTCGCGTGGGAGCTTGTCAATCATATCCAGGTACTCGTCTTCGGTCAGGAAGTCCAGTGTGTTCACACCGTCTTCTGCCAAAATACCTGGCTGGATTACTACATATCTTTCATAGTAGATGATCTGGTCAAGCTTCTTGGTAGGTAAGCCTAACAGATAACCGATTTTGTTCGGAAGAGATTTGAAGTACCAGATGTGCGCTACAGGAACTACCAGTTCGATGTGGCCCATGCGCTCACGGCGCACTTTCTTCTCAGTAACCTCCACACCGCAACGGTCGCAGATGATGCCTTTATATCTGATTCTCTTATATTTTCCGCAGTGGCATTCCCAGTCCTTTACAGGTCCGAATATTCTTTCGCAGAATAGACCACCCATCTCAGGCTTATAGGTTCTATAGTTGATTGTCTCAGGCTTTGTAACCTCGCCATTTGATCTTTCCAGAATCGACTCTGGAGAGGCCAGGCTTATCGTTACTTTGGAGAAGTCCTGAGTTAGCTTTTTGTTTTTTGCAAATGCCATATTATTACAATAATGTCGATACAATGAATATGCCTTACAGCGAATCTGTATAAAGTGCGCTAAGCGCCCTGACTTTTGCCAGGACGCTTAGCTTATACTTTACTATTCTAAGGTGATCTCGAGTGCCAGACCTCTTAACTCGTGAATCAATACATTGAATGATTCAGGGATATTTGGCTTCGGCAACACATCGCCTTTCACGATTGCTTCATAAGCTTTCGCACGGCCGATCACATCGTCAGATTTCACTGTAAGTATTTCCTGCAGTACGTTCGAAGCACCGAATGCCTCGAGAGCCCACACCTCCATCTCACCGAAACGCTGCCCACCGAACTGAGCTTTACCGCCCAATGGCTGCTGCGTAATAAGTGAGTATGGTCCGATAGAACGTGCGTGCATCTTATCGTCAACCAAGTGGCCCAGTTTAAGCATGTAAATCACACCTACTGTTACCGGCTGATCGAAACGATCACCTGACAGACCATCGTACAGGTATGTACGGCCGAAGCTAGGCAATCCAGCTTCTCTTAATTCAGACTGTACCTGCTCTTCTGTAGCACCGTCGAAGATCGGAGTAGCATAAGTTCTACCCAACTTCTTGCCGGCCCATCCAAGCACGGTTTCATAAATCTGACCGATGTTCATCCTTGAAGGTACACCCAATGGGTTTAGCACGATATCCATTGGTTCACCTGTTTCCAGGAACGGCATATCTTCCTCACGCACAATACGGGCAACCACACCTTTGTTACCGTGACGACCAGCCATCTTGTCACCCACTTTCAGCTTACGCTTCTTCGCAATGTATACCTTGGCTAACTGCACGATACCTGCTGGCAACTCATCTCCTACCTCCAGTGTGAATCGCTCACGCTTGAAGTGCGCAGAAGTGATGTTGCGGCGCTTGTTATAGTTCTTCACAAGCTCCACCAGCATGCTGTTGGTCTTCTCGTCGGCAGTCCAGTTCTCCAGAATCAGATCCTTAAACATGTTCACCTCTTCCGGAACCGCATAGTTACTTTCGTCCTTATATGGGTTCTTTTCTGGGAACAATGCTTCAATGATGTTCTTGCGAGAGAACTTAACTCCTTTCGTCAGGATTTCATCGCCGAACTTGTGCTTGATACCCTGCGATGTCTTGCCTTCCAGCAGAGCCACCAGTTTATCAACCATCACATTCTTAATGGCGTTCAGATCCTTCGAGTATTTAACTTTAAGCTCTTCAACCTCTTTCTTAGACTTAGCCCGCAGGTTTTTGTCTTTCTTAGGTCTTGAGAAAAGTTTTGTCTCAATTACTACACCGTTCAGTGATGGCGGCGCCTTAAGCGATGCATCCTTCACATCACCGGCTTTGTCACCAAAGATGGCACGTAGAAGTTTTTCTTCCGGTGTCGGGTCAGTCTCACCTTTTGGTGTAATCTTACCGATCAGGATATCACCTTCACGAACCTCAGCACCGATACGGATAATACCGTTCTCGTCCAGGTTCTTCACGGCTTCCTCGCTCACGTTCGGAATCTCAGAAGTAAGTTCTTCTTCACCACGCTTGGTCTCACGAACTTCAAGCTCGAATTCCTCGATGTGGATAGAAGTGAAGATATCATCTCTTACTACTTTTTCAGAGATAACAATAGCATCCTCGAAATTGTAACCTTGCCAAGGCATGAACGCCACTTGCATGTTACGACCGATTGCGAGTTCACCATTATTAGTAGCATAACCCTCGCACAGCGGCTGACCTTTGGTTACACGCTGTCCAGTGTAAACAATCGGCGTTAAATTGATACAGGTATCCTGGTTCGTTCTTCTGAACTTAATCAGGTTGTATGTTACATACTCTGCATCAAAGGCAACCAACTTCTCTTCTTCTGTCAGATCGTATTTTACAACAATCTTATTAGCGTCTACGAAGTCAATTACACCATCACCTTCAGCGATTACCAGTGCTCTTGAGTCAATAGCCGCTCTTCTTTCCAGACCAGTACCTACGATTGGTGCTTCTGCTTTCAAAAGTGGAACCGCCTGGCGTTGCATGTTTGAACCCATCAGGGCACGGTTGGCGTCATCGTGCTCCAGGAATGGAATCAATGATGCCGCTACCGATACAATTTGGTTCGGCGCAACGTCCATATAGGTATAGGTCTTAGGTTCTTCCACAGGGAAGTCACCTTCGAATCTACCTTTTACTCTATCATTGATGAAGTTACCACTGTCATCGATAATGGCATTAGCCTGCGCGATGTGGTGAGTATCTTCCTCTTCTGCTGTCAGGTATTCAACCGATCCATCCATCTCTACTATACCTTCGTTTACCTTGCGGTAAGGCGTCTCGATAAAGCCCATGTGGTTTACTCGAGCATGCACGCATAGTGATGAAATCAGACCAATGTTCGGACCTTCCGGAGTTTCAATTGTACACAGACGACCGTAGTGCGTGTAGTGAACGTCACGTACTTCGAAACCTGCACGCTCTCTGGATAGACCACCTGGTCCCAATGCAGATACACGACGCTTGTGCGTCACTTCTGCCAGTGGGTTAGTCTGGTCCATAAACTGAGATAGCTGGTTAGTTCCGAAGAACGAGTTGATCACAGAAGACAGCGTACGCGCGTTGATCAAATCAACAGGCTTGAAGTCCTCGTTGTCACGCACGTTCATACGCTCTTTGATTGTTCTTGCCATACGGGCAAGACCAACGCCAAACTGCGCATATAGCTGCTCGCCTACCGTTCTTACACGGCGGTTGCTCAAGTGGTCTATATCATCTACTACAGCCTTGGAGTTGATCAGACCGATCAGATACTTTACAATAAGAACGATGTCCTCATTTGTAAGCACTTTTGCGTCCCAGTTTGTATCCAGACCGAGCTTCTTATTGATTCTGTAGCGGCCAACTTCACCAAGATCGTAACGCTTGTCAGAGAAGAACAGCTTCTGGATAATGTCACGCGCAGTTTCTTCGTCTGGCGCCTCTGTATTACGAAGCTGACGATAAATCTGCTCTACTGCTTCTTTCTCAGAGTTTGAATTATCCTTCTGAAGCGTATTGTAGATAATGGCATAGTCCGCAATGTTCACGTTTTCACGGTGAAGAATGATAGACTTGGTACCAGAATCCAGAATAACGTCGATATCGTCTTGCGTAATTTCTGAATCACGCTCAAGAAGTACTTCGTTACGATCAATTGATACTACTTCACCTGTATCCTCATCCACAAAGTCTTCTGTCCATGTGCGTAACACACGTGCAGCCAACTTTCTGCCGATCGCATTCTTCAGATTTGTCTTTGTAGCAGGCAACTCTTCAGAAAGACCGAACAGGTCAAGGATATCTTTATCTGTACCATAACCAATAGCACGCAAGAGCGTTGTTACCGGAAATTTCTTCTTACGGTCAATGTAGGCATACATGACGTTGTTTACGTCTGTTGCAAACTCAACCCAAGATCCTTTGAAAGGAATAATTCTGGCAGAATAAAGTTTTGTACCGTTTGTGTGCTTGCTTTGAGCAAAGAACACACCCGGAGATCTGTGAAGTTGAGATACAATAACACGTTCAGCACCGTTGATAACAAATGAGCCTTTCTCGGTCATGTATGGGATATTACCCAAGAACACTTCCTGCTCGATTGTCTCAAAGTCTTCATTGTCCTCATCGTTACAGATGAGACGAAGCTTGGCCTTTAGCGGAACCGAATAAGTTAGACCACGGTCAATACACTCATCTACTGAGTATTTTGGCGGGTCGATATGGTAGTCGATAAACTCTAGTACAAAGTTTTCTCGTGAATCGGAAATCGGAAAGTTCTCAGCGAACACCTTGAACAAACCTTCCTGTGCTCTATTTTCAGCAGGAGTCTCCAGCTGGAAGAAGTCCTGGAATGACTGTAGCTGAACATCTAAGAAGTCAGGATAGTCAATTACCGGATTTATAGAGGCAAAATTGATTCGCTCTGTCGTTTTATTCTTAGCCAAAGCCTTGGAATTTTAACGTTTACAATATGATTCCAGCACACAGCCATTCGTATAGCCATGGGCAAAAAAAGGATTCAAATTTGAATCCGTATACAAACAGGAAAAGACCTGACTAAACTGCCAGGTCTACCTGTTCTCGGTATGTTGGTAAGTGAGATTATTTAACCTCTACTTCAGCGCCAGCTTCTTCCAAAGACTTCTTCAGTGATTCAGCTTCGTTCTTATCCACACCTTCTTTCAAAGGCTTAGGAGCGCCGTCTACCAGTTCTTTAGCTTCTTTCAGGCCAAGACCAGTCAATTCTTTTACAAGCTTAACAACTGCAAGCTTAGATGCACCAGCTGACTTAAGGATTACGTCAAAAGAAGTTTTCTCTTCTGCAGCAGCTCCTCCTTCAGCAGCACCACCACCAGCCATCATAACTGGAGCAGCAGCAGCTGGCTCGATACCATACTCATCCTTAAGAATTGTAGCTAGTTCATTAACCTCTTTCACAGTTAAGTTTACTAACTGCTCAGCGAATGCTTTCAAATCTGCCATTTTATTGAAATTAAAAGTTACTTATTGATTACGTTTTTAAAATTATTCTTTTTCAGATAGGGTTTTCAGGATACCGGCTAGTTTGCCGCCGCTGCTCTGAAGAGCAGAAACAACATTCTTAGCTGGAGACTGAAGCAAGCCGATGATATCACCGATAAGCTCATGCTTAGACTTGATGCTGGCAAGTGTATCCAGTTGGTTTTCGCCAATGTAGATACCGCCATCAATATAGGCACCCTTCAATAATGGAAGTGCGTTACCTTTCTTTCTGAAGTCTTTCAGAAGCTTACCAGGAGCATTGCCTGATTCAGTAGAAAACAAGATACCAGATGATCCTTTCAGGATAGCTTCCAGATTAGTGGTGTCTGCCTCTAAGGTATCTAATGCTTTCTTAATGAAAGTGTTTTTGTAAACTTTGTACTCCAACCCTCTTTCGAAGGCTAATCTCCTGAACTGGTTGATGCTCGCTACAGTCATAGTAGATGCATCTGTGATATAGAAATAGTTAGTGTTCGCTAACTTCTCGCTCAGGTCTTTAACAATTATCTCTTTTTCTTCCCTGGTCATGTTCTTAGATAGTTGCGTTCTTGTCAACGATTACGGCCGGGCTCATTGTGCTAGACAATGTTATGCTCTTAATGTAAGTACCCTTTGCTGAAGATGGCTTCAGGCGGTTCAGTGTAGCAATCACTTCTGCAGCGTTAGCAGCTAACTGCTCTGGTGAGAAAGAAACTTTGCCTACACTTGTATGGATGATACCATACTTGTCAACTTTAAAGTCAATCTTACCTGCTTTAACTTCTTTTACTGCTTTAGCTACGTCTTGTGTAACTGTACCAGATTTAGGGTTTGGCATCAGGTTACGAGGACCTAAGATTCTACCTAAACGACCTACTTTAGCCATTACAGCTGGCATCGTGATGATCACGTCTACATCTGTCCAGCCTTTTTCAATCTTTTGGATATAGTCATCCAGACCTACGAAGTCAGCGCCTGCATCTTTGGCTTCCTGCTCTTTGTCAGGTGTTACCAATGCCAGTACTTTTACGTCTTTACCTGTGCCATGTGGAAGGGTAACAATACCACGAACCATCTGGTCGGCTTTGCGAGGGTCAACGCCTAAGCGTACATCAATATCAACAGAGGCATCAAACTTGGTAAAAGTGATATCTTTTACTACTGAAGCCGCATCTGTTAAAGAATACTCTTTTGTCAGGTCAGCCTTTTCTAAGGCTGCTTTCCTGTTCTTTGAAATCTTCGCCATTATCCTTTAACTCTAATTATTCGTTCCACGGAGCGTTTCCAGACACTGTAATACCCATGCTTCTAGCTGTACCAGCTACCATTTTCATGGCGGCTTCCAGTTTGAAAGCATTTAAGTCAGGCATTTTCAGCTCTGCAATCTCTCTTACCTGATCCCATGTAACTGAACCTACTTTGTTACGGTTTGGCTCTTTAGAACCACCCTTAATCTTAGCAGCATCCATTAACAATACCGGAGCAGGAGGCGTCTTAATAACGAAGTCGAAGGACTTATCTGCGTATATTGTAATCAACACTGGTAACACTTGTCCTGGCTTATCCTGGGTTCTAGCATTGAACTGCTTACAGAACTCCATGATGTTAAGACCTTTAGAACCAAGTGCAGGTCCAATCGGTGGCGATGGGTTCGCGGCACCTCCCTTTACCTGAAGTTTCAGGTAACCTTTTATTTCCTTTGCCATTATTTGTATTTACTACGATTCTTTTTCTACCTGCATGTAATTCAGCTCAACTGGTGTGTTACGGCCGAATATCTTTACCATAACGTTAAGCTTCTTACGTTCTTCGAACACTTCCTCCACAGTACCTGAGAATCCACTGAAAGGACCGTCCATCACTTTCACCATTTCTCCAACTAAGAATGGAGTATCCAATACTTCTGCCTGTTCTTCAGCTTCGTCAACAGTACCCAGGATTCTGTTTACTTCAGACTGCCTAAGCGGAACCGGCTTTTTATTCTGACCGCCTTCGTTTGACCCAAGGAAGCCGATAACGCCTGGTGTGCTGATGATAATGTGTTCAGCTTCTCCATGTGAAAGATCAGCTTGTACCAGTACATATCCCGGAAAGAAATTTCTCTCTCTGATCTTCTTCTTTCCACCACGCATCTCATACACCTTCTCGGCTGGTATGAGAACCTGAGGAACGTACTCTCCAAGATTCTGTCTTACTACTTCGTTCTCCAGATACGCCTTTGCCTTTTTCTCCTGTCCGCTTACAGCGCGAACCACATACCATTTTAAATCAGCCATAGACTCAAATTAAAATTGGTTGTAAAACCAAGACAGCGACGAATCAAAAACGAAATCCATAGCTCCAACTACCAGAGCAAATATTAAAGACCCGATCAACACCAATACAGAGCTATTCTGCAGGTCAGAATATGCAGGCCATGAAACTTTGTTTTTCATTTCCTCCACTGTCTCGTCTATGTAGCCTTTTACTTTGCTCATCGCCTTCGCTTTAATAGGATTTAAATTGCACGGGTGGAGAGACTCGAACTCCCAGCCAATGGTTTTGGAGACCACTACTCTACCAATTGAGCTACACCCGTAAAAAAATGCACACCAATTTTAATTGGAGTGCAAATTTATTTAAAAGAATATTAAAAACAAACCCGTTTCCGAAAAAGATTCCAGAAACGGGTCAGTTTTATATATTATTAGTCAAGGATTTCAGTTACCTGACCGGCACCTACTGTTCTACCACCCTCACGGATAGCGAAACGCAGACCTTTCTCCATTGCTACTGCGTTGATCAGGTTCACCTCGATAGTGATGTTATCACCAGGCATAACCATTTCTACGCCTTCTGGCAGCATGATCTCACCAGTAACGTCTGTCGTTCTGAAGTAGAACTGTGGACGGTACTTGTTGAAGAACGGCGTGTGACGTCCACCTTCTTCTTTAGAAAGAACGTAAACCTCAGCCTTGAACTTCGTGTGAGGCTTCACAGAACCTGGCTTACAGATAACCATACCACGACGGATATCAGATTTTTCAATACCACGAAGCAATAGACCTACGTTGTCACCAGCTTCACCACGGTCAAGGATCTTACGGAACATCTCAACACCAGTTACTACTGACTTAAGGTTCTCAGCACCCATACCCAGGATTTCAACTGCCTCACCAGAGTTGATCACACCACGCTCGATACGGCCTGTAGCTACAGTACCACGACCAGTGATTGAGAACACGTCCTCAACTGGCATCAGGAATGGAAGGTCAGTCAAACGAGCTGGAATCGGAATATAGCTATCAACTGCAGCCATCAATTCTTCGATTGTCTTCACCCACTTCTCGTCGCCGTTCAAGCCACCAAGAGCAGAACCCTGGATAACTGGAATGTTGTCGCCGTCGAAATCATAGAAAGAAAGAAGCTCACGGATTTCCATCTCAACAAGCTCAAGAAGCTCTGGATCGTCCACCATGTCAACTTTGTTCATGAATACTACCAGCTGAGGTACACCTACCTGACGAGCAAGAAGGATGTGCTCACGAGTCTGTGGCATTGGACCATCAGTTGCAGCAACCACAAGGATAGCACCGTCCATCTGAGCAGCACCAGTAACCATGTTCTTCACGTAGTCAGCGTGACCTGGGCAGTCAACGTGAGCATAGTGACGGTTCTCAGTTGCGTATTCTACGTGAGAAGTATTGATTGTAATACCTCTTTCTTTTTCTTCCGGAGCGTTATCAATAGAAGAGAAGTCGCGAAGTGCAGCAAGACCTTTCTTAGCCAAAACTGTAGTAATGGCAGCAGTCAAAGTTGTTTTGCCGTGGTCAACGTGACCGATAGTACCGATGTTTACGTGCGGTTTGGAACGGTCAAATGTTTCTTTAGCCATTGTATGATAATTAAATTAAGGTTAAAACGTTTAAGTATGTTGCGTTAATTATACACGTAACGGACTTTGAGCCAACGATGGGAATTGAACCCACGACCCCTTCCTTACCAAGGAAGTACTCTACCCCTGAGCTACGTCGGCTTTTGCCATCACTTATCTTAAAAATGAGTTTATACTAAAAAGGAAATCCATCTTCATGAAATTCCTTACAAAGCAACCCATAATTGATAAGCAGCACGCCGTTTGCTTATTGAGCGGGAGACGAGGGTCGAACTCGCGGCCTATAGCTTGGAAGGCTATCGCTCTACCAACTGAGCTACTCCCGCTTTTAATGAAGCAAACCATTAAATAGCGTGGTCTTAATTGTGGGGAGAGCAGGATTCGAACCTGCGAAGTATCACTACAACGGAGTTACAGTCCGTCCCATTTGGCCGCTCTGGAATCTCCCCTAATATTCAACCTGGCTGACTTATTCAGCCTTTCCTTAGCACTTCAAAACTGTTTTTCAGTCCGCTGTTCGTTCTAAGGAGATGCAAAATTAAGCGCTTTTTCTTTCCAGTCAAATATTCTCTAAAAAATTATTCACTTTTTTTTTCTGGGTGCTCTACAACGCAACCTGATTGTACAGTTCCAGAAGCCTTTTATCTTGCTCATTCGCTCTTATTTCTTTAAGCAACTCTACTATCTCGGGACGCTCTGAATGCACCATAAGTGTTTGAAAGGCAGCCATGCGTACGTAATACAGTCGATGCTCCTGTGCTAATTCTGCCAGCATACCAATCGCCTCGGGGGTATAGGCTTCCGGGTTTACCGCCATAAATGCGCCGTAGCTCTGCAACAGATAATAAAGGCCTGCTCCTTTGGCATTTTTCATCTGCTTCATAAACCAATCATACTTTTTCGCTCCTCCTTTCACTGCATAGTATGAAGCCAGCGCCAGCACGATTTCCTCATTTGTCTCCTTTTCAAAACTAGCCAGGCGTTGGTTGATGTCAGGTGCCTCTGTCATAGCATAGCCCAGTATACCTGCGGCTGCCACTTTGTAGGAGTCATCTTCCATTGCTTTCTTATATAGCTCACTATACTCATCATCGCCCCATTCAGAAAGCAGCATGATCGCACCTGCTCTTACTTCACCCTTTGCATCGCTTTCAGCTATTCGCTTCACAATTGGCTCCAGCGTTTCTGTCTGCTTAGCTGGCAATCGTCCCGCTACATCTAAAGCCAGGTTTCGCACAGCCCAGAATTCGTCTTTCAAAACGCCCTGTAACAGGCTTACCATTTCCTGCTGGCTTAACTCCTTCTCCAACTCTTCCAATGCCGCAAGTTTTGCAGCCAACCCGCCTGCATTGTTAAACTGAAACTCCAATTCTTCGGCTGTCTTCGCATGCTCTACAGTACCAAGTAGCTGCTGCTCGCTGTCAAACAGCACAAGTTGCGGCTCTGCATCCACAGGCAGGTTAAACACCTGGTTTGCTTTTGTGATCTCGATACTATGTTCTGCTTTCTTGCCATTTTCCCAAACTGCTACTTTCAGCGGCAACCTATACACTGGCTGGTATATTGTATCCTGTTGCTGCCATACCTGAAGCGCAAGCGCACCGTTCTGATAAGTATGGCTAACTTTAAGCTCCGGATGACCGGCTCGCAGGAACCACTGATCAAAGAACCACATTAAGTCTTCGCCAGTAGTATCTTCAAAGGCCATGCGCAATTCAGCCACTTCTACATCTGAGAATTTGTTCTGTGTGAGGTAGCGGTTAAGTGAAGAGAAGAAGGCTTCGTCCCCAACATATTTGCGTAGCATGTGCAGCACACGGCCGCCCTTGGCATAGGAGTGACTGTCGAACATGTCTTCCCGATCCGCATAGCGATAGCGAATCAGCGGTTCGCGCTTACTTTCGGATTCATCAAGGTACTGCCCCAATTCGTCCAGGTGATGGAAGGCGGCTTCATCAGCACCGTACTTGTGCTCTGTCCACAGGTATTCAGAATAGTTGGCGAACGCCTCGTTAAGCGGCAGGTTAGCCCAGGATTCTGTGGTCACGTAGTTACCGAACCACTGGTGGAACAGTTCGTGCGCAATGATGCCATCCCAGTTTTTATCGAGAAGCTCCCGCTCATTCAGTTGCAGATCTTCCATGAAAGTAGAGGCCGACGTGTTTTCCATAGCTCCTGACACAAAGTCGCGCACGACCACCTGCGAGTATTTCGACCAGGGGTAATCCACGCCTAGTTTTTTTGAGAAGAACTCAAGCATTTCGGGCGTATTACCAAATATCTTCTTCGCAGTTTTCTCATAAGCCGGCTCCACATAGTAGTTCACCTCCAGGTCACGCCACTTGTCTTTTACTACGGCATACTCCCCAATGGCCATCATGGTCAGGTATGGCGCGTGAGCCTGCTCCATTTTCCAGTAGTCGGTCTTGGTGCCATTCGGGTTTTTGCGTGAGTAGACGAAGGTGCCGTTGGAGAGTGTGGTGAACTGCTGATCCACGGTAATGTATAGCTCCTGCGTCATGCGCTCGTTTGGCGAGTCGATTGTCGGGAACCAGGCAGAGTTCGCTTCGGTTTCGCCCTGGGTCCAGATTTGGCGTGGCTTGTTTGGCTCCTCCCCTTTCGGGTTGATGAAGTAGAGTCCTTTGTCTTCGGTGATCGCATCACTGCCACCTACTGCCAGTTCATTTGGCTTAGCCGTATAATCTATCTCAATGAGATACTTGTCGTTTCGGGTATACGTTTTGTCCAGGTCAATTGTCAGCTTCATTCCATCGTAGATATACTGAAGCTCCTTCGCGTCAAAACCATTCATTAGGTTCACGCTGTGGATATCAAAACCTTTGGCATCTAATACAAGCTTATTCTGGGGATAGAAATAAGGCTTGAGGGTAAGCTCTGCGATGCCATGCAGATATTGCTTATCCCAGTCAAAACTCACGCGCAGTTTGGTATGCAGCAAGTCGTGCACCCGTGTTTTGGAGGGGTTGAAGGCATGGTTCTTTGGGGCCCAGACAGGAGGCTCGGCAACTTCTACAGCCGGTTTACCTGTTACTGGCTCAACCGCGGGAGTCGCCTTCGTTTGTTTGTTCACGCTGCAGCCGCCTGTAAAAGCCATAGCGGCAGCAAGGCCAACTATGCTCAGAAACCTATGATTCATGATGGAATGTTTTAATTTTGAGCTCAATTTCTAAAAATACTCTGATAAATCAATTATCTTTAAGCTTCCAAAACCTGATTTACAAAGATGCTCCAGATAAAAACCGCTAACGACAAGACATGGCAGGTTGATATTCAAAAAGACGCTATTCTCCTTAATGGATCACCTTTCAACTGGGACATTTCTCCCCTTGGCCCTAACAGATATCATATCATAAAAGACGATAAGTCGTATACCGCAGAGTTGGTAGAAGCTGACTATCAGGCCAAAACATTCACTTTTAAGATAAATGGCATCAAGCAGACCGTGAGCGCGAAAGACCGCTTTGACCTGCTGCTTGACAAATTAGGTATGAGCAACGCCAACGCCCAGAAAGTGAACGATGTGAAGGCACCTATGCCTGGCTTGATACTTGAAATAAAAGTACAGCCCGGGCAGGAAGTGAAGAAAGGCGACCCTATCATGATATTGGAGGCGATGAAGATGGAGAACATCCTCAAATCTCCTGGAGACGGCGTGGTGAAGGAAATAAAGGTAGCCGTGAAGCAGAACGTGGAGAAAAATCAGATCCTGATTCAATTTTAATTTTTTTTGTGTTGCCGGATGGGCAGCACGTACTGCCTTGCCGCGACATGAGCACCATAAATGTTAACATTACTATAAAACGACCGTGAAGTATAAAAGAATATTGCTGAAGTTAAGCGGCGAAGCGCTAATGGGAGAACAGCAGTACGGCATTGACTCTGACAGGCTGATGCAGTACTCGCAGGAGATTAAAGAAGTGGCCGCACTTGGCGTTGAGGTAGCAGTAGTGATTGGTGGAGGCAACATCTTCAGAGGTGTGCAAGCTGAGCAGGTGGGCCTTGACCGCGTACAGGGTGATTACATGGGCATGCTGGCAACTGTCATCAACAGCATGGCTTTGCAGAGTGCGCTCGAAAAGCTAGGCGTTTATACCCGCTTACTTTCTGGCCTTAATATCCAGCAGGTATGTGAGCCTTATATACGTCGCCGTGCAGTGCGTCACCTTGAAAAAGGACGTGTCGTTATTTTCGGAGCTGGCACAGGCAATCCCTACTTCACAACCGACTCAGCCGCCAGCCTTCGTGCCATCGAAATAGAAGCGGACGTTGTATTGAAGGGTACCCGTGTAGACGGCATATACTCAGCTGACCCAGAGAAGGACCCGAACGCAATTTTCTACTCGAATATCTCATTCAAAGACGTGTTCGAGAAAGGCCTGAACGTAATGGATATGACTGCCTTTACACTCTGCAAGGAAAACGGCTTGCCAATCATTGTATTCGACATGAACACCGGAGGCAACCTGAAGCGACTGGTACAGGGCGAGAAAATCGGCACGCTTGTAAGCATGGAAGACCTGGCAGACTCAATAGAAGAAGCCATCGATAATATCCAGGCTTCAGAAGGAGCAGGCTCAACTGACAAGAATTAATAAATTGCAGTATACATAAGATAACAGAAGAACCTTATTAAGCTAAAATTGATATGACGGAAGAAATTCAGTTTTACCTCAGCGAAGCCGAGGAGTCGATGCAAAAATCGGTACAGCATACAAACTCTGAGCTGCTTAAAATCAGAGCTGGCAAAGCCTCTCCTGCCATGGTAGAGGATCTGCGCGTAGATTATTATGGCACTCCAACTCCTATCTCTCAGGTTGCTGGTATTACCACCCCAGACGCACGCACGCTCTTGATCAAGCCATGGGAGAAGAACATGGTTGCTGAAATTGGCAAAGCCATCAAAAACAGTGACCTAAACCTGAATCCGCAGCATGAAGCAGATTCCATCCGTCTGAACATTCCGCCACTGACGGAAGAGCGTCGCCGTGACCTGGTGAAGCAAGTGAAGAACGAGACTGAAAACGGCAAGATTGCGATTCGCAACATTCGCAAAGATGTGAACGACTCACTGCGAAAACTGCAGAAAGAAGGCACCTCAGAAGATGCTGTGCGTGATGCGGAAGCTAAAGTTCAGAAGATGACAGACAGCTACATTGTGAAAATGGACGAGCTCCTTGCGAAGAAAGAAGCTGAGATCATGACCGTGTAAGCATCTCATACCTTTATAAAGGAGAAGCCCGCTGAGCATTCAGCGGGCTTCTCCTTTTATATGCCTGTGCATTATTTACAGGTATAGCTTGTGCACCTTGATATACTCTGCCACCTCGTCTGGCACCATATACTTGATCGACTTTTCCTCCTTGATACATTTCCGAATAAATGTAGCCGATATATCCAGCACAGGAGCCTTGATGAAAGTCACATTGGGCATAGCCGGCAATTCGGTGGTAACAGAGCCAGAGCGCGGGTATACATATACACGGTGATATTCCAGTATACGATCATAGTTCTTCCATTTTGGGAAGAGTGGCAGATTGTCCTCCCCCATGATCAATACAAACTCGTAGCTTGGGTACTTTTCCTGCAGGTAGGTAAGCGTGTCGATGGTATAGCTCGGCTTGGGCATGTTGAACTCGATGTTCGAAACGCCTAGACTTGGGTTATCAGCCACGGCCAATGATACCATATGCAGCCGGTCAAACTCGTGCAGCAGCGTATTGCTGGGCTTGAAGGGGTTCTGTGGCGACACCACCAGCCAAACCGTATCCAGGTCTGTGTTATTGGCCATGAAATTAGCCAGTATCAGGTGCCCGATGTGAATGGGGTTAAAGGAGCCGAACAGCAGCCCTACTTTCATACGATGGCCGGTTCAGCGTTCAGAAACTCGTTTACCAGTTTTTCTGCCTTAGAGCAGGCTTCTTCCAGATTGTCGTTTACGATCACCTTGTCGAACTGGTCTTCAAACTTCATCTCAAACTCCGCTTTGAATACACGGCTCGAAATGCTGGAAGCAGAGTCGGTGTTGCGGGCCTGCAGGCGCTTGGCCAACTCCTCTATTGAAGGCGGCTTCACGAAAACCGCCAGTGCTCTCTCTTTGTAAAAATGCTTTATACTCAGTCCCCCTTTTACATCCACGTCCAGTATCACGTGTTTGCCACTTTCCCAGATACGTTCTATTTCAGATTTCAAAGTGCCGTAGAAGGCGCCTTCGTATACCTCTTCCCACTCTACAAATTCGTCTTTAGCGATCTTCTGCTTAAATTCTTCCGGTGTTATGAAGTAGTAGTCTTTTCCGTTTTCTTCGGTGCGGCCGCGCTTGTCGCGTGTGCAGGCCGAAATAGAGAAGGCAAGTAGTGGGTTTACCTGCAAGAGGTGCTTTACAATAGTAGTTTTGCCGGCGCCGGAGGGTGCCGAAAAAATGATAATCTTTCCTTGCATCAGAGGTTATACAGTTTCTTGAATTCTGGCTTTAATGGACAAAGCTAAGCTTTCCGGCACAATTACGCGCTTAAGATGACCACTTACAAGCCCTTTGAGGAGTTTTTGCTTTTGATGGCTTTCGAAGCAGGGAACGCACTCTTCGATGTGAGTATTAAAGTAGGACTGCTCTTCTGTGGAGGCTTCTCCATCAATCATCAGGTCCAACAACTTGGCAATCTTGTCGCATTCCGACTCATGCCCGTCTTCAGAAAGTTTCTGGTGCGCTTCTGTAAATTTCGATTCCATCTTAACTCAAACTCTTTAGGTTATTCTAACTGTTATATCCCATGCTCTTCGCATACTTTTCCAACTTCTCTTTCAAAGAGTTACGGGCACGGTGCAGCCTGGAGCGCACGGTACCTATAGGTATATCCAGAATTTTAGCCATTTCCTCGTAGGTGAAGCCCTCGAGATCACATAAAATGATCACGGTTCTGAAGTCGACTGGCAATGCGTTCAGGGCACTGGCCACCTCGTCGCCAATCAGGTCCTGTACACTTTCGGTGCGCATGTCGGTGGTGGAGGCCACGCCGCCCTCGCCTTCTACGTCGTCCGAATTGTAGTACCCCTCGACCTCACTATAATCTACCTTGGCAGGCTGTTTGCTCTTTTTCCGGAACTCATTAATGAAAGAGTTCTTCAGGATTCGGAACAGCCAGGCTTTTGCATTAGTTCCTTGTTCAAAGTAATCGAAAAAGCGGTATGCCTTCAGGTAAGTCTCCTGTACCAGGTCATTGGCATCATCTTCATCGAGGGTGAGCCTGTAGGCAAAATTGTACAGAGGATCCAGCACAGGCAGTAGCTCCGCCTCGAACCGGGCATCTTTTTCCTCTTTACTCAACTGTTTACCTGTTTGCTCGCTCATTTGACTTGATTTTGTAATTTATAAAGTCGTCATCGCGTAATTATACGCAAATATAGAAATTTTAATTACATACCTTTCTAGGCGCCTTTGGGTTGCACGGGAGCCACATTGGTATGCGCAGGACAGGCAGCTCTTAAGCCGCTCTTATTCCTTTCTTTATTAGAAACATACGGATTTTCAGAACTTTCAGCAGTTCCTGAGCTTTTTTTTCACTGGTTTAGGTGTTAAAGCTTAATTTTGCAACTCCAACCACATAGGGAGTTCCCACACATGAGCCAACCAATATCGGTTACCATTCTGACTAAAAACAGCCAGCAGCATCTCTTCAGCTGTCTGCATTCCTTGCAGCGCTTTCCTGAGATAATTGTACTGGATAATGGCTCTACGGACGAGACAATGGCTATTGCGGCCCGCTACCCGAATGTACGCATCGTGCAGCACACCTTTATCGGATTTGGACCGCTGAAGAACCTGGCCGCGCAGCACGCCTCTCACCCATGGGTCCTCTCCGTTGACAGCGACGAAGTGCTTTCACCTCAGCTAACAGAAGAAATTCTGCAGCTCGACCTCCGCGATACGCATAAGGTATACAGCTTCCTGCGCCATAACTTTTACGGCAAAAAGCATATCAAAGCCTGTGGATGGGATAATGACTATGTACTGCGTCTTTACCACAAAGGCACTACCCGCTTTGCTGATCTGCCCGTGCACGAGTACATTATAACAGATGGCTTACAGGTACAGGCTCTGCGTGGCACCATGGATCACTATTCCTTCAACAGCATATCGCAGCTGATTGCCAAGATGGACCAGTATACCACACTCTTCGCCAAAGAAAAAAGGTTCCGGAAGCGCTCCTCTCCTGCCATCAGTTATTTCAAGTGGGCTTTCTCGCTTTTCAGGAACTATGTGCTGCAGCGTGGGTTTCTGTATGGGTACGAAGGTATGGCCATCTCCTTCTCGAACGCCAACGGCACTTTTTACAAATACATGAAACTGCACGAAGAGAACCAGCGCCTGGGCATCAGCCTGGTCATAACAACCTATAACTGGAAGGAAGCCCTAGGCACAGTCCTCCGTAGTGCTTTTCAGCAGAGCGAGCTCCCGCGCGAAATCATTGTGGCCGACGACGGATCCCGCGAAGACACACGTGCTCTTGTAGCGCAACTAGCGAAAGAGTCGCCGGTACCGGTGCTGCATAGCTGGCAGGAAGACCTGGGTTTTAGAGCTGCAGAGAGTCGCAACAGAGCCATTGCAATGGCAACCGGTGAGTATGTGGTGATCATTGATGGGGATATGGTGCTGCATCCTGACTTCTTAAAGGGCCATCGTCGTGCTGCCCGCAAAGGTTATTTTACGCAAGGAAAGCGTGTGCTCCTGAGTCCAGAGTTGAGCCAGAAGCTGTTCAGTCGCGGTCCTTCTCCCATTTCGCCTCTTTCATCGGGTATAAAAAACCGGTTCAATGCTACTAACTCGCCTTTTCTATCAAGGCTGTTTAGCAAGGACAAGGCCGGCATCGCTTCGATCAAGAGCTGCAATATGGGCTTCTGGATGGAAGACATTGTGCGCGTCAACGGATTCAATGAGGATTTTGTAGGCTGGGGACGAGAAGATAGTGAGTTTGCAATCCGCTTGCTAAACAGCGGCACGAAGCGGCAAAACCTTGCTTTTGGCGGTGTAGCCTATCATTTACATCATCAGGAGAACTCCCGCCAAAGCCTGGCAGCTAATGACGCACTCCTTGAGAAAGCCATTTCTGAAAAAAGCACCTTTTGCCCCAACGGCATCGATAAGCACTTTCACAAAAAATAAGTATCTATACCCTTCTTGCCAATGCCTATACCTGTTGCCTGGGATCTCTGCAACAGGTATAGGCATTGATTTTTATTAAGCCTTCCACACACAAAGTAATTTTATAACATCAGGTATAGCCTGCAGGCAACAAATTTACAGCTTTAGAGTAATGTAAATATTAAGCTATTTTTTATTACAAAATAAATTAACTTCCTGTGTTGTCACTTCTAACGCCCTTGCTTCCGGATGCGCCTTATTGCTTTTACACTCTTACTGGCAGTTTCTTTAAACTTGCAGGCGCAACAGTTCAACTTCCGAAACTGGTCGCTTGAGCAGGGCTTACCGCAATCTCAGGTGAATGACATCCTGCAGGATCACAAAGGGCAGCTCTGGCTAGCTACGCTGGGGGGGCTCAGTCGCTTTGACGGGTCTACCTTCCATACCTATACCAAGCGCGATGGCATGAGCAGCAACAGTATAAGCTGCCTGCTGCTCGACAGCCGCCAGCGCATCTGGATCGGGACTACTGATAAGGGCTTGATGCTGCTCACGGGCAATAACTTTTATGCTTATGACCTGGAGGCTGGCCTGCCGCCCGGAGGGGTCTACAGTATAGCAGAAGATAACCAAGGCACTATATGGGCAGCAACAGACAGTGGCGTTTACTACCTGGCCAAGAATGCATTTGTGCAGCACACTGAATTACCACCCATCCGTTACAATGACGTGCTTTTCACAGCCACAAACGAGCTCTGGGCAGGGAGCAACTCCCAGGGCGTGTACAGCATCACATCGAAAGGAACAACTAATTATACCTCCGCCAACAGCTCCCTGCCCTATAACAGCGTTAATGTGCTAAACCAGTCACCTGACGGTACTATTTGGATAGGTACTGCCAACGGCGCGGCAACTTTCCGGCAAAACAAGCTGGAGCACTTTGAGTTGCCGGCAGGTATAACGAGTCCGAATATAAGAGACTTCACAACTGACAACTACGGTCATCAATGGTTAAGTCTGAACCTGAATGGCGTGCTTAAATACGATGGCAAAGAGTTTCAGCACCTGACCCGCTTCAGCGGTCTGCGCACAGACAGAGTCAACTGCATCACAACAGATCGTGAAGGGAATATCTGGATTGGAACAACTGGCCATGGCCTGATGCAGTACCGTAACCCCTGGTTTGTACACTTTTTTGATATGGGACAGGTGAAGGAGCCTGTTATATCAGCTCTGGCGCAAGATACCAAAGGCAGGGTGTGGTTGGGTACTGATGACGGCTATGCTGCTTATATGGAAGGAGGTATTTTAAACTGGCTGCAGACTGATATTTGGCCCAGAGGCACCACCCTGCATAGTATGTGGGTAGCACATGAAAATGATGTGTGGGTATGTACCAGCAAAGGCCTATACCGTTTGGGGCCCGGCAAAGTAACACATTACAGCACGGCGCAGGGGCTGCCCTCAGCAGAGGTGTTTCAGGCTATGCTCATGCGAAATGGTGACCTGCTACTCGCAACTGCCGCCGGATTGGCTGTTCTGCCCCCCAACCAGCAATTTATTAAGCCATTGCACAAGCCACAGCTTACAGGCAATGTGTATGCCCTACATCGTGACAGCCAGGGCAGAATATGGGTTGGTGCCGAAAAAGGTGTGTTCCGGTACGAGAACAACGCCCTGGCCGCCGCCAAAGGACTGGGCGAAGCTGGCTTTCGTGAGATCCGCACTATTGCAGAGGACGAGTGGGGCACCCTGTACTTTGGCGGTTTCAATTACGGCATCATGGCCTGGCATGACAAGTGGAGGGCTCCCAAGGTATACAACTCCCGGAACGGACTGCCCAATGAAGGTATAAAGAGCCTTTTTGTTGATAACACCAATCACCTGTGGGTCGGCACCAGTCGGGGCGTACTAAAAGTGCAGCTTGATCAGCTACATACCCGGGGGCGCATCAGCATCCGGTCGTATGCAAATCAGGAGGGGTTTCGGGGTCTTGAAGTCAGCAACAAGGGTATCACCCAGACGCCAGACGGTACCGTGTGGTTTGCCACCGCCAAAGGCCTGACCATGTACCTGCCTGACATGGACAGGCGCAATCAGGTATACCCCAATACAATCCTGACCAATATCATGCTCTTTCTGAAACCCACTGACTGGGCGAGCATGGGTTATGCGACAGACTCAACTACTGAGCTCCCTGTAAATCTTCGGCTCCCACACCATCAAAACCACCTGACATTTGACTTTCATGGCATATCACTAACTGCCCCCGACCGTGTGCGCTACCGCTACCGCCTCAAAGGACATGACGACCATTGGTCTGCTGTCACGGATCATTCCTTTGCCACCTATGCCAGCCTCGACCCGGGTACCTATACCTTTCAGTTACTCGCAGCCAACAGCGACGGCTACTGGACGCCTAGTCCTCTTACCTATACCTTCACCATTGTACCTCCGGTGTGGCGCAGAGAGTGGTTCATCGTGCTACTGGTACTCATAGCCACCGGCGCAACGATCAGCCTGATCAGGCTGCGCGAAAGAAGTCTGGTAAAAATGAATACGCTGCTCGAACATAAGGTACAGTATCGAACACAGCTGCTGGAAGAAAAAAACCGTGAGAAGGAAATTCTACTGAAGGAGATCCATCATCGCGTTAAAAACAATCTGCAGATCATTATGAGCATGCTCAACCTGCAGGCCCGCCACGTACAAGACCCGAATGCACTTGAAGTAATGCAGTCAGTCAGGGGCCGGGTGAGATCGATGGCTATTCTGCACGAGCGCCTCTACCAGCACGAAGACCTGGCCTCTATTGATTTGAACGCCTACATAGAAGATATATGCGAAGGCCTGAGCGCCACATACGGCACCAAAGAGCGCCATATCAAAATCAAGCTCGATATACCTACTATCATGGTGGAGGCAGACACAGCCCTGTCATTAGGGCTGATTGTGAATGAACTTGTTTCCAATTCTATTAAATATGCCTTCCCCAACCGTTATGGGCAAGTCGCTATTTACCTAAGGCCAGAACACGAAAACGCTTATACCCTGACAGTACATGACGACGGCGTGGGCTTGCCTAGCGACTTTCAAGAACGGCGCAAAAAATCATTTGGTCTCCAACTGGTGTCCTCACTGGCACGAAAACTTGGAGGCAATATCGAATTCCAAAATAATAATGGTACAAAATCAATATTGTATTTTGTTTTGGCATCGTAACTAGCTAATTTTACGTATGAGATTAATGCTATGACAAAACCAAAAATTCTTATTTCGGAAGACGAAATTATAATCGCAGAAGACCTGGCTGCCTGTTTGGAAGAGCTAGGCTACCAGACGTGTGGCATCGACTCCGGTGCGAACACTCTTGAGATGATCCGGACCCTGCAACCAGACCTGGTGCTGCTCGATGTGAACCTGAAAGGTGATGCTGATGGGATAGAGATCGGCTCTAAAATACGGGAGGAGTTTGACATCCCTTTCATCTACCTGACCGCCTATGCCGACAAGGCTACACTGGACAGGGCAAAGAAAACAGAGCCCGATGGGTTCCTGGCTAAACCCTTTGACGAGAAAAACCTGCGTTCTGCTATCGAGCTTGCCCTTTACAAACACGACTCCGGGCACAAAGTAGTGGACAACGGCGCAGGCAAAGCCCCCAAAGAAGCCGAGACACAGACTGATTACATCTTCGTAAAGGTAAAGCACCGCATCATCAAGGTACAGTATAGCGACATCCTGTGGGTAGAGGCCTATGACAACTACTCTTTCATTGTCACTGTAGATCAAAAGTACCTGGTCAGCTCTACACTCAAGGACATGGAGCACAAGCTGCCTTCCGGCAATTTTGTGCGGGTGCACCGCTCTTATATTGCCAACCTCGACAAAGTAGAGGCGCTGGAAGAAAACGCAGTCGTGTTCTCCAAAGGAGAAGTCCCGATCGGTAAATCCTACAAGAAGGCCCTGATGTCGCGCTTCAACATCATCTAATAGCAAAAATCACCAGTCATACGTGAAGCTACAGGTTGCCCTGACTCTGAAATATATACAGAGCCAGGGCAATTAATTTAGTGCTCCCCCTATCTTTGTGCATTCACTCTTTTTAAATGAATATGCCCAAGGGAATTACTGTCGTTATTACCAGCTGCAACCGCTTCGATCTGCTGGAGGCTACACTGCACAGCTTCTTCAAATTCAACACCTACCCCGTTGAGAAAATCCTGATCATAGAGGATAGCGGAGACGGCAAGGGGCTGGAGAGCGTACTGCGCAAATTCAGCTACGACAAGTTTGAGACGATTGTAAACCCGGAGCAGCTCGGCCAGCAGAAGAGCATCGACAAAGCTTACAGCCAGGTAAAGACCGAGTACATCTTCCATTGCGAGGATGACTGGGACTTTCTGCGCAAAGGCTTTATTGAGGACTCCCTTGTATTGATGGAAGCTTTCCCGAAGCTGATTACAGTATGGGGCCGTAGTGCCGAAGAGTACCCTGCCGACTTTTTCAGCCCTACTGTGGCTGAGTTTGAAGGTATACGCTACCGGAAAGTTCAGAAAGATATCTTTACGCTTAACCCCAGCCTGAAACGCGTGAGTGACTACCGCCTGATGGGCAGCTTTGAGCAGTATACGCCGGGGCAGTTTGAGAGAGAGATCTCAGATTTCTACGCCGACCTGGGCTATACCGCTTTCATCCTGGAGGAGCCTTACACTAATCATTTGGGTTGGCATCGCCGCATCCACTTCCGCGACAAAGCCAACAAATACCTCAAACTCGACAACAGGTTTAAGCAGGCCAAAGCCTCGGTATACAAAATGCTGAAAATGGGAAAGTTTAAGAAATAGCTTATAAACAGGAAAGCCGGAGCTGATGCTCCGGCTTTCCTGTTTATAAGCAATACTCAAAATTAGTATCTGTAGTACTCCGGCTTGTAAGGGCCTTCTACTGTCACACCGATGTAAGCGGCCTGGTCTGAAGACAGTTCGTCCAGTTCCACACCAATCTTGCTCAGGTGCAGGCGGGCTACTTTCTCGTCCAGGTGCTTCGGTAAGGTATATACCTTGTTCTCGTAAGCTTCAGCGTTTGTCCACAGTTCGATCTGGGCCAGTGTCTGGTTAGAGAATGAGTTTGACATTACAAATGAAGGGTGACCAGTTGCGCATCCCAGGTTTACCAGGCGGCCCTCAGCCAGCACGATGATGTCTTTGCCTTCGATGTTGTACAGGTCTACCTGCGGCTTGATAGTATCTTTTGTGTTGCCGTAGCTCTTGTTCAGCCAAGCCATGTCGATCTCATTGTCGAAGTGACCGATGTTACAAACGATCGCCTTGTCCTTCAGAAGACGGAACTCACGCTCTGTGATAATATCCTTGTTACCAGTAGCGGTTACAACAATATCAGCCTCCTTGATAGCATCAACCATCTTTTTCACCGCAAAGCCGTCCATGGCAGCCTGCAGGGCGCAGATTGGGTCGATTTCTGTCACGATCACACGGGCACCGGCACCACGCAATGAAGCGGCAGATCCTTTGCCTACGTCACCGTAACCAGCTACAACGGCTACTTTACCAGCCATCATCACGTCAGTAGCACGACGGATCGCATCTACCAACGATTCTTTACAGCCATACTTGTTGTCAAACTTAGACTTGGTTACGGAGTCGTTTACATTGATAGCAGGCATCGGAAGTGTTCCGTTCTTCATACGCTCGTACAGACGGTGAACGCCTGTTGTCGTTTCTTCAGAAAGGCCTTTCACACCCGGAGCAAGCTCAGGATACTTGTCGAGCACCATGTTGGTCAGGTCACCACCATCGTCCAGGATCATGTTAAGCGGCTTGCGGTCCTCGCCAAAGAACAGTGTCTGCTCAATGCACCAGTCAAACTCCTCAGCTGTCATACCTTTCCAGGCATAGACAGAGATACCAGCAGCAGCAATCGCAGCAGCGGCATGGTCCTGTGTAGAGAAGATGTTGCAAGATGACCAGGTAACCTCAGCACCCAACTCTACCAGTGTTTCGATCAGCACAGCCGTCTGGATGGTCATGTGCAGGCAGCCAGCGATGCGGGCACCAGCCAATGGCTTGCTCGGGCCATACTCTTCACGGATAGCCATCAGACCAGGCATTTCAGCCTCTGCCAATCTGATCTCTTTGCGGCCCCACTCGGCCAGCGAAATATCTTTTACTTTGTACTTAAGTGTTGTATCGATCATATTTTACTTTTTTCTTAGGGAAGCACAAAATTACAAAATTTCTCACTCAACTTCAACATAATAGCACTACTCAACTGAAAGTCAATTAGTTTGAATATACCTTAAAAATATTGAGGCCTGTACCAATGGCACAGGCCTCAACCAGGTAGCGTCTTCTTCGTGGTTATCGGTTAGTAATGATCTCGGCACCAAGCGAGTTCGTGTTGTCAGCAGGTGGCGACACGAAACCTCTGGCAAATACAGTGTAGATGCGGCCACTGGCCAATTGCACGTTAGGCACGGCCAGCACTACAGTTTCTGTTCCGGCCAGTCTCACTTCCAGATCGTAAGAACCTGTCGGTACAGGGGTAAAAGGAGTCGCATCTTTGAATTCGCTGCTGCTGAACAGAACAGGTCCACCAGTTACGGCAATGTCTACTGCCGGGGCGTCTGGCGAAAGGTGCACAAAACGAACGTGCGCATTACCGGAGGCCGGTGCACTCAGGTCATCCATAAGCACCAGTGGCTCTATATTGCTCAACGTGTTGATCGCGAATACAGAGTAGTTCATGTTACGCTCCAGATCCAGGTTCGCATTGATAACTGATGTGTTAGTGCCAGCAGCATTTACTTTTATGTTTCGGCGACCAGCCGGCACTTCCAAATAGCCTGTATTATTTGGATAGGTAAGGGCTGCCGAATTCACTTTCTCATCATCCACCAATAAATCAACGCCCGGTGCGTCAGGTGAGGCGTGCACCACCAGTACATTCGCGTTTTCGATGACGGTCATGTCATCATCGTCATCATCACAGCTTGTTAGCACCATGGCTGGCAGCACCGCCAGCATCATGATTTTCATCCATTTCTTCATAGTAGTCTGATAAATTATTTATTAAAAATTTCTTTTAGCTGTGATTACAACCAGCAGGTATAGGGATTGTTTGCGGTTGGCCGTTTTTTATAAGAAAAACAGGGCTGATTAAATTTGTACCTTTGCAGTGTACCATGAAGCACTACACTCCCGAAGAGAAAGATTATATGCGGCAGCACCAGCATCGCAACCCTGCCGAGCTGATGCTGCAGGCAAGCCGCTACCCACAGTTACCAGTGGCTGAACTGGTAAAGCAGATCCAGGCACGGCAAAAAGCCATTGACAAACTGCCGACCTGGGTAGCCTATCCGGATGTGGTATTTCCAACGGCCGTATCAGTAGAGCAGACTTCCTCAGAGGCAACTGCTGCCTTCAAAGCTTCGCTGATAAAAGGCAAGCTGCTCGTCGACCTGACAGGCGGGTTCGGGGTAGACAGTTTCTTTTTCTCGAAGCAGATTAAACAGGTGGTGCATGTGGAGCAGAACAGCGAACTTTCAGAAATAGCCTCTTATAATTTCAAGCTGCTGGGCGCTACTAATATTGATGCTGTCAACTCCTCCGCAGAAGATTTTCTGCAGCAGTTTACTGGTAAAGCCGATGTGCTATACCTGGATCCGGCACGTCGTAGTGATAAACAAGAGAAGGTGCACCTGCTGCAAGACTGTGAACCGGATGTACTGCAGTTGCTGCCGGCGCTGTTTGAAAAAGCAGATGCTGTGCTGCTCAAAACCTCCCCCATGCTTGATATTGAGCTGGCGCTTGAGCAACTGGGTTCAGTAGCCAGAGTATGGGTAATCGCACTGCACAACGAGTGCAAGGAAGTCCTATACCTGCTTCAGCCCGGTGCAAAGGCAAACCCCAGACGGTATGCGATCAACCTGATGCCAGACGGTAGCATTCAAACGCTTACTTTCGATAAAGAGCAGGAAGAGCAAACGTCAGTCAGCTTCGCTGATCCAAAGGCCTATCTCTACGAGCCTAACTCCGCTATACTTAAATCAGGCGCCTACCGCAGTGTGGCCAGCCAGTTTGGCCTGCAGAAGCTGCATCCTAACAGTCACCTTTATACCTCTGATCAGCTTATACCTGATTTCCCGGGCCGGGCTTTTGCCTGCCAGGGCACGGGCCGATATAACAAAAAAGAAATCCTTGCCAGGCTCCCGCAGCGCAAAGCCAACATCACGGTGCGCAATTTTCCAGAGTCAGTGGCTGACATTCGCAAGAAGACAGGTATAAAAGAAGGAGGTGCAGAATACCTTTTCTTTACCACAGACATGCACCAGAAGCCGCTTGTGATCTTTTGCCGGAAAGCAATCGCCCCTGCCCTATAATTTTTTTTTCAGATTTTTTATGGAGCTTTAATTTTGGCAGCTCTTCATAAAATCCTACCGCCTTTCTTTTTAGTCCTTTCAGATTACGCTCTCAATAGGTTCAGCCACAAATACATACATCTGATGTTATACTTACATAGCACTATATAACCATAATTGCTCCAGCCGGTTTTATTGCTATACCTGTTCCAACACTGACCTGCTTAAGCTGCTAACTGTTAAAACCTTAGTCCGTAAAACAGAGGGTCCCGTCTGGCACGGAGACACCATGTTAAACATAAAACTTGAAAGCTATGAAACGCAATAATGAAGAGAACCAAAATCAGAACAACAATCTGAATCAAAACAGAAATAATAATCAGAATCAACCAAGAAATGAATCAGGTGAGTTTGAAAGCACTTCTCGCTCCCAAAGCAATCCAATGAACCAGAGCGGCCAGCGATCGCAGACCAGCAGCAGCAACCAGGGCCAAGGTTGGCACGGTGACTCGCAAGGTCATGCACAGGCCGGCCGACAGAGCCATAAAAATGACAGCTCATCGTCATCTATCAGCAACAGTTCATCTCAGGGTAGCCAGTCCCAGGCCAGAAGCAGCAACCAGTCACAAGGCAGTAGCAGCCAAAGCCAGGGAAAAGGCTGGCACGGAGACTCAGAGGGACACGCACAAGCAGGGCGTCAGAGTAACAAGGACAACAACTCAGGCTCCAGCAATAATAACTCCTAATATAGTTTAGCTGAATATATTACAGAAAAGCCCGTGGCAGATGCTGCGGGCTTCCCTATTTACATCAACTAGCGTTCTTGAACTTCGTAAACTTAGTATAAGACACGATTTTAAACGAACTGAAATTTTAAAGCTATGAAAAACGAAAAAGAAAATAAGAACATGCCGAAAAATCAGCAGTCGGGCATGAATAAGCCTGGTAGCAAAAAGGACATAGGCAACGACCTGCACAAGGATGCGGTAGGGAAAAAGGGCTCTAACAACCCGACGCCACAGGCCCGCACAGACAACGAGCAGAAAAAACACTAACGATCGATTAACACTCACTCTAGGAGCCCCGGTTATACTGTGACCCAGTAAACAGCCGGGGCTCTTATTATACAGTCGCTCTCAAACCTGCACAGGCTTAGCTTTATGTTCAGCATTATTTTAAATGATTAATTAGACATAATAAGTTTTTTATTATATATTATTGGCTTAATATTTGATCTGCTCAAGTACCCATCAACATAAGCCAAGCTATGCGCAAACCTTTACTTTTCTTATCACTGCCTTTTGTCTTACTGCTGCTTGCTTTCAGCTTCAAAAAGGACAGCAACGACGACCTGATTACGCGCATTGCGCTCCAACTTCAGAAGTTCTATACCCTGCACCCACAGGAGAGCATCTACCTCCATCAGGACAAAGCGCTCTACAGCCTCGGCGAGACTATCTGGTTCAAAGCATATGCTTCTCAAAACACAACTGATAGCCTGAGCACGGTACTCTACGCAGACCTGGTAGGCCCTGACAACAAAGTGCGCCTGAGCAGGAAGCTGAAGCTGCAAAATGGCATGGCACACGGGGACTTCTACCTACCCGACACTTTATCAGAGGGGCTGTACCAGCTCAGGGCTTACACGAACTGGATGCGCAACTTCGACCCGCAGTACTTTTTTACCAGAGAACTCAACATTGCCAGTCCCTCCCTTACGGAGGCCAAAGCCAGTATTACTTTCCAGACGCACACCTCCGCAGCCGGAGACTCCATCATCACCAGTCTGCAGTTTTACAAGCACCCTTTTGAACCGCTAAAGAACCTGAAACTAAAGACACAACTGGTGCTGGATGGTAAAAAAGGCAAGTCAGGTAGCCTGGAAACAGATGCGCAAGGTATAGCCCGGCTACCGCTTTTCTTCAGCAATGCCCAGAGTGGTAGCGTGAGGGAGGCCCTCCTGATCGTGCAGTCCGATGATAAGAGCAATCCATTCCAGCGAAGTTACCGCCTGCCGGTAGGCCAGCCGGCACTCGACCTGCAGTTTTTCCCAGAGGGTGGACACCTCGTGGCAGGTATACCTTCGCGGATAGGTTTCAAAGCCGTGGACATAAGCGGCAAAGGACAGCAGGTAGCAGGCATGGTGCAGGACCAGCAAGGTAACATGGTAATGGACTTTAAAAGTGAGCACCTGGGTATGGGCGCTTTTACGTTTATGCCCGAACCCGGCAAAACCTACACTGCGCAGGTACAGCTCCCCAATGGTCGCACAGCCAGGTATAAGCTACCGGAGGCACAGCCTGAGGGCGTGGTGCTGCAGGTCGTACAGCATAGTGAACATACAGTAAACTTCCGGATAGAGCATAACTTCAGCAACCAGGTTACACAAGGCCCTATGTATCTGATTGCACATGCTGCGGACAGCCTTATTTTTGCGGTGAGAGCCAACACCGATAAACCGGTACTGGAGTCAGCTATACCTGCATCCCGGTTCCCGGTGGGTTTGATCCACTTCACCCTTTTCAGCGCTGACGGCAAAGCCCTGAGCGAACGCCTGGCCTTTGTGAACCATCCGCCACAGCTTCAGCTCAATATCACAACCGACAAGGCCATGTATGGCAAAAGACAAAAAGTGACCATGCAGCTCGAGGCCCGCGATGCTAACGGCATGCCGGTAGCCGGTAATTTCTCGCTCGCCGTACGCGACGCCCTCATCGACCAGAACCAGCAGCCTTACGAAAACAACATTTACACGCAGCTATACCTGCAGGGTGAGCTGAGAGGCAATATCGAGCAGCCCGCTTATTACTTTGACAAAAAGCAGTCACAGGCACGCCGCCACCTGGACCTGCTGCTGCTCACCCAGGGCTGGCGCCGCTTCAACTGGGACAACCTGCTACAGGACAAGCTGCAAACCACCCCACATCTTCCGGAGGAGAGTATTTCATTTTCAGGGAAAGTAGAAAAAGAGCTCGGTAAGAAGACACCGCAGAAAAGTAATCTGACGCTCATCTTCACACCAAACACGGCTCCAAAAGACACTATACCTACCCTGCCTAACCTGATCATGGCAGAGACGAACCCCGACGGTAGTTTCCGTTTTGTAGGGCTGGACTTTGAGGATACGTTGAAGGTCTTCATACAGGCGCGAACGCCAAAGGGCAGCAACAACCAGCTGATTCACCTGGATCGGACCACTGCCCCTATACCTAATTTTCAGGCATTGGAAGGAGCCACCCTATCGCCTGACCAAATAACAGCCTACCGCAGGCGCATGAGCGACTGGGCAAAGGCAGACCGCCAGCACCGCCTGACGACGGGTGCCATTCAACTGAAACAGGTAGACATAACAGCCAGAAAGCAGGAGTTCAGCAATGACCACCGCATTTATTTTAAAGAGAACGCAGATGCTCGTATTGAGCTAGACAAATTCACGGTAGTATATCCAAATGTACTACAATACCTGGCTGGCCGTGTAGCCGGAGTGCATGTTACGGGTTCGGGCAGTGAGACCAGTGTTATGATACGCGGCGACGGGCCACTGTTTGTACTGGACGGTATGCGCGTTGAACTAGAGACAGTAAACATGCTCGACCCCTCGGACATTGAGGCGATTGAGGTGCTGAAAGGAGCTAATGCTGCCATCTATGGCTCTTCATCAGGCGGCGGCGTGATTGCGCTTTTCACCAAGAGAGGCAATCCGAACTACAACTATGCGAATGAAAAATCTCCCGGCACGATCAATTTCAAGCTGGCCGGCTACAACAAGCCATCGGAGTTTTATTCGCCGCGCTACGATGTACCCCAGGACCGCCACAACCTGCCCGATTACCGCAGCACCCTGCACTGGCAACCGAATGTTAAAACCGATGCCAGTGGCAGAGCAACCATTACGTTCTTCACGTCAGATGTCATTACTGAGTTTGTGGCCGTGTGCGAAGGTATAGCAAAGCAGGGTACGGTAGGCGCGACCTCCTATCGCTTCAGCAGCGACACACGGATACAGCCATAGTCTACTTTTTCCGGCTGACCCACTTGTTGCCCTTTAGCCAGAAGCGCCAAGGCAGCAGGGCATCATCGCCGGCGTAGTCTATACCTACACGGGGGCCGATAGCTATACCTTCAGCAGGTACGTCTATACCTTCCTCTATCCAGATGGTGTCGCCGGTGAGTGGTTCGCCGTAGTGGCGGCGGTCTATACCTAAGGCGATACTAAGCACGCCCGGCCCGGCAGTAAGGTTGGGTTTAGGGGTGAGCATATTGCGGCGCAGCAGCATTTCTTCTATGCCTTCTGTCGGCTCAATGGCCCGTACCAGCACGGCGTCGGCGCTTCCTTCTACATTGGTAATGATGTTAAAAAGGTTGTACATGCCATACACCAGGTATACATAAGCCACTCCGCCCTCGTGGTACATGATCTCGGTACGCTGGGTCCGGCGGTTCATGTGCGCATGGCAGGCCTTGTCGTTTGTGCCGGAGTAAGCTTCTGTTTCCACGATCATGCCTCCGGTGAGGATGCCACCGTGGTTCGTGTAGAGGTATTTCCCCAGCAGGTCCTGCGCCACCTGCACCACATCCGCTCGGGTATAAAAGTCTTTTCTGAGCTTCACTTTGTAATGAATAATGATGAATGAGTAGTTAATTCATAGCTGCCTGCAAGCAAATGATGAACAGGTATACGTGAAACAAGCTTATCGACCAATACCTTATCCGCGCATTATTGTTCGTTATCATATGCAACTCACTAAATCTAATCGCTCATTCGTCATTACTCATTACTTGTTTCTTCGTTAAAACAATTACCTTTGCCTTCAGATTGGTGGCCTTGTTGTTTCCGCGACAAAGCCTTAAAAGGGAAATAGGTGAGATACCTATGCTGTTCCCGCAACTGTGATCTTCTTAAAAAGGGTTAGCCAAAACCACCGCCACTGTGCCGCACGACGCACGGGAAGGCTGGCTAACCTGAAGAGAGCCAGGAGACCTGCCAGTCCGACAACAATTAGTCGTATGCTTTCGGGTAAAAAGCTGCACGGCCTTCGCTATACCTGCGCGCGCTGTTCCTGCCTATACCTGCCTGCATGCTTCGGGATCTAAGCAAGCGTATACGTGGCAAAGTTTCATTACCGTCTTTTATCATACCTGGCCCTTTTGCTGGGTATAGCACCGGCTGCCGTGGCACAGCAGGATACAACGCTGTATCACTTGCGCACCGTCGAGATATTCGGCAAGCCCGCCGAGGTTTTTGCCTCCGGCAGCCGCGTGAGCACAATCGACAGCAGTTTCATCCGCACCTATGCCTCCGGCACCATAGCGGATGCCTTGCAGTCCCGCACACCGGTTTTTCTGAAAACGAACGGTGCGAGCGGCATTTCCACTCCTTCCTTCCGGGGCACCAGCGCTACGCATACTGCCGTGCTTTGGAACGGCCTCAACATCAGTCAGCCAGCCTTGGGGCAGAGCGATCTGTCCTTGTTGCCTTTGAGCAGTATCGGAAGCATTGCGGTGCAGCATGGAGCGGCAGGTGCTATGTATGGCAGTGGCGCGATCGGTGGGGCTGTTTTGCTTAACTCCCCAACCCGGCAAGAACCCGGCTTTGGAGCAGATGTGATGCAGGAGGCCGGCAGCTTCGGCCGCTACTTCTCCAGCGCAGGCGTCCGCTACAGCGGCCAAAAGCTTTCTGTCGCACTGAGTGGCTATCGCCTGGCAGCAGAAAACGACTTCTTTTTCCGGGACTACGGTCGCATTGGAGCACCGGCTCGTCGACAGGACCAGGCACAGGTAGCACAGCATGGCTTTACGCAGGACCTGAGCTGGCAGCTCTCTTCCAACACCCGGCTTGCTTTGCATGGCTGGTATACCTTTGCCGACCGGGAAGTAGCTCCGGCGCTGGGCGCTGCCAACACCAATGCCGAACAACTCGACCGGAACCTGCGCCTGATGGCGGAATTGAACCACAGCAGCAACTGGGGCGAAACCTCCGTGAAAGCAGCCGTCTTCAATGATTACCTCCGCTACACCGACAATAACAACTACTCTACCACTGATATCAACACTTACCAGGTGCAGGCTGAGCAGACCTATACCTATGCACGCCGCTGGAGTTTGCGGGGTGGCCTTAATTTGCAGCACTTTGACGCCAATGTGCAAGGCTATGGCAAACAAGTAACTGAAGACCGCGCTTCGGCTTTCCTGCTCTTCCGCTACGACCCTGGCAAGCGGCTCGACCTGAGCCTAAACCTGCGACAGGCTTTCGTGAAAGGCTACAACCCTACTCCCGCCCCTACCCTGGGTGCCAATTGGCTCATGCTGCAGCAGGGTAATCACCAGCTATACCTGAAGGGCAACGTGTCGGGCAGCTACCGGGTACCGACGCTGAACGAGCGATTCTGGCAACCGGGCGGTAATCCGGACATCAAACCGGAGCAAGGCTGGAGTTACGAAACCGGACTGCGTCACCGCTATACCCTGGGCAGTGTGCAGTTGGATTCTGAATTGTCTGTCTACCGCATGCTGGTGGACAACTGGATACAATGGATGCCGATCACTTCCAGCTATTGGTCTCCCCGCAACCTGCAGAAGGTTCGCTCACAAGGTATAGAACTCAGCAGTCGCGCCAGTACCGTAATAGGCGACTGGCTACTGGCTGTTACGGGCGCCTATACCTATACTTCCTCCGAGCAGGTAAAGGCCTACGAAGGAAACCAGGAACTGAACCAACAGCTTGCGCACGTGCCATTGCACAAAGCCCAGTTGGGTGCTGACCTTACATTCCGCTCCTGGACGCTCCTCGGCAACATCACACATACCGGCCTCCGCTATACCGATAACAGCAACGCCGGCAGCCTGCCTGGCTATACCTTGCTCAGCCTGGCACTGCACAGAAAGTTCAGCCTCGGTCAGTATCAGTTTGTCGCTTCAGTACGCAGCGATAACATAACCGACCGTGAATATACTGTGCTCGAAAACGTGCCGATGCCACCCCGCAGCTTTGCGGCCAGCCTGCGCTTTATCATACCTTAAATTATATACATACCTCAATAACATGAAAAAAATTACCCGCTTCCGCAGCTACTTCCTGTCAGCTGCCTTTGCCTTTAGTGCGCTCACTATCACTTCCTGTGACAAAAAGGACAACGAGCCGGCCGGAGAATATGCACGCAATGGTGTCCTGGTTTCCAATGAAGGTGCCATGACCAAATCAAACGCCTCGATGAGCTTCTACAGCCACGATAGTAAAACTGTGGAGAACGAGTCTTTTAAGAAGGTGAATGCTCCGCTTCTGCTCGGCGACGTGTTACAGCATATGGTACAGCATGGCGACAGACTATACCTGGTGATGAACAATAGCGGTAAGGTGGTAGTGACTAATGCCCACACCCTGAAAGCTGAAGGTGAGATCGCCGGTCTGGAAGCTCCCCGCTACTTTACGGCCCTGAACGATGATAAAGGTTATGTAACGGAGTGGCTTGGCTACGACCCGGCTACTTATGAATATGGCAACGGCCGTGTGGCAGTGGTAGATCTCCAAACGTTGACCGTTACCAAAACAATCACTGTAGGCGTGCAACCGGAGCAACTAATCCTGCAGGGTGGAAAGCTCTACGTAGCCAACAGTGGCGGCAATACGGTAACGGTAATCAAAACGGCTACTGACGCGATAGAAACTTCTATCACCGTAAACGACGGCCCGAGCAGCCTGGCACTGGACCGAAACAACATGCTTTGGGTAAGTAGCCGCGGCATCAAGTCTTATGACCCAACCGACTGGTCTGTCAGTGAAGAAAACAGCACCCCCGGCTCCCTCGCCAAGATCAACACAGGCAGCAATTCGGTAGCCGCGACGCTCACCTTCACCAAAAATGCGCCATCTCCAGACAAGCTCACGCCAAATCAGAACGGAGACAAGCTCTACTATGTATTCAACAACAAGGTATGGGTGCAGGATGTCAACACGACCACACTGGCCACTCAACCACTCATCGACCGGGGCACCTATGTGCCATATGGCTTCAATGGCCTGGGTGTGGAACCTGGCAGCGGCACGATTTACGCTGGCAAGGCGACAGACTATGCCTCCAACGGTTGGGTAGTACGCTACAGCCCACAGAGCGGAGCTGCTATAGATTCCTTTAGGGTTGGTATTGCCCCGAACGGCTTTGTATTCAAATAATTAATCCGTTATCCCCAAAAGCACAAATGCCCGGCCCTCTTATTGCGAGAGCCGGGCATTGTGCTTTTATACCTGATCCGAATTACTGATTCGGATTAGGTTTCAGATTTTCATCATAACGTTTCTGCCGGTCACCTTCCTGGTTGTAGGCACTGTCGCCGATGGCGGTACCTTCACGGCCTTCATATATTCCTTCGTGGTTTTCAGTGGTGTCGCCGTATGTTCCGGCTCGGTCTTGCTCCTCCGGATACTCAATTTCGCTCCGCTCCACGTTTGTCTCACCTGGGTCGGTACCTGTGTTACAGGCCGCCATACCTACGCCCATAAGCAAACCAAGTACAGCAGCCGTTGTCTTTATAGATTTCATAGTTTTTTCAGTTAAGATTTTCAAAGTGCCAATCCACATCAGGGTATAGCTCTTTAATGTACGACCAGCCTACAATTAGAGTTAAAAAAAGCTACACAGCTCGTCCGTTTGCCGTATGACATAGTGCACTAAAACATGAAGCTATGATGAACGGGAAAAATAAGTCTGATCAGGAAAAGAGCAGCAAGGAAATGTCTTCGGACAAGAAAAAAGTAGCTACCGACAAGCAAACCCCACCGCCACAGGGTTCAGGAGCGAACAATCCGGGCCACACCAAAGACGATAGCTCTGATGCCGAGGCACAAAAAGGACACGCCTGATGACGCAACAATCAGCCTAACCCTTAACTTTGCGGCTATACCTGGTCTGCCATGAAAAAGAACTTGATGAACCCGGCGCTTAAACGCAAGTTGCTGGTTATCTCCCTGCTGTGCCTGCTCGTAGCCTCTGCCCTGCAGCTCTATACCTTCGGCTTTGCTGATAACTTCTTCAGTAACTGGCTGCGCATGTTTGTGGTACTGTTTGTTTTGGTGGCAGGTACTGTGCTGGCTGTTGTGCCGGGTGCAAATTATATTGTAAACAAGACCTCGCAATTGTTCAGATAAGCACTGCTATACCTCTACAAACGAAAAGCCCGTGATAGCATCACGGGCCTTTTGTTTTAGGGAACAATTGAAACACTTACACCATCACAAGCCATTGCTTCGGGTTATTATTCATGAAATTTATTTCACTGATTTAACCTTTGCTTTTACGCCTAGAAGCATTCAACTATAGATGATAATAATGCAAATATAGTGATATTTAGATTGATTTATATAATAAAATATCGCTTTAATGCATAATTTATTCGATGTTACACCTGTCATTCCCTAAGCCGCTCATTTACAACAATTCCAGACTGAACCCTGCCTGCATAAGAAGTGTTAAGCAGGCAGTAATTGTTTAGAAAGCGCTACTTAATCAGTAGTTTTGCAGTCCGCGCCCTTTGGGGCGTTCTTATTTTAAGAATCCCAAGACTTGAAGAAGCCAACCATACTGCTCATCACGCCGCCGCTCACGCAGCTCAACACACCCTACCCCGCCACTGCCTACATCAAAGGCTTTCTGAAGGGGCAGGGCTATACCGTTACCCAAGCTGACTTTGGCATTGAGTTGGTGCTGCGTATGTTTTCGAGAGGTGGACTAAGCAGAATATTTGAGGCTGTAGAAAAGGGGGATTTTGAGCTGTCGGATAACAGCCGACGCATCCTGCGACTCAGGCGGGAGTACCTGAACACCATTGAGCCGGTCATCCGTTTTCTGCAGAACAAGGACACCACCCTGGCTCAGCAGATCAGCTACAGCCGTTACCTGCCCGAGGCCTCACGCTTCGACCAGGTAGAGGACATTGACTGGGCTTTTGGCAGCATGGGCATCACCGACCGAGCCCGCTACCTGGCCACGCTATACCTGGAGGACTTGGGTGACCTGATCAAAGAAACCATCTGCCCCTATTTCGCCTTCAGCCGCTACGCCGAGAAACTAGCCTTGTCGGCCACTTCCTTTGACCCGTTGGAGGAGTCGCTGCAGACGGAGCCAAACCTGGTAGACCAGCTATTGCTGGAGTTGCTGGAGGAGCGCCTGCAGGAAGTGCAGCCGGATGTGGTGGGCTTCTCTATACCTTTCCCAGGGAACCTGTATGGTGGTTTGAGACTGGCACAGTATATCAAGCAGCAATACCCGCACATCCATACGATGATGGGTGGCGGCTATCCTAATACGGAACTGCGAAGCCTCCGCGAGCCGCGCCTGTTCAAATACATCGACTTTGTAACCCTGGATGACGGCGAAGGTCCTTGGCTGAAGCTGCTGGAATACTTGCGAGGTGAACGCCAGGTTGATTTTCTGCAGCGAACATTCATGCTACAGGATAGCAAGGTAGAGTTCATTAACGGCTGTCTCGACAAAGATATTCCGCATACTGAAGTAGGAACGCCGGACTACAGCGACTTGCCTTTGCAGGATTACCTGTCGGTGATCGACGTGATCAACCCGATGCATCGCCTCTGGAGCGACGGCCGCTGGAATAAGCTCACTGTGGCCCACGGTTGCTATTGGAAGCGCTGCTCTTTTTGCGACATCACGCTCGACTACATTTCCCGCTACGAAACAGCGCCGGCTACATTGCTGGTTGACCGCATCGAGCAGATCATCGCCCAAACTGGCCAGACCGGCTTCCACTTCGTAGACGAAGCCGCACCGCCAGCCGCCCTTCGCGATCTGGCCATCGAGCTGATCCGCCGTGGTGTGAAAATTACCTGGTGGGGCAACATCCGCTTTGAGAAGACATTTACCCCCGACCTCTGCCGATTGTTGGCCGCTTCAGGCTGTATCGCTGTGTCGGGTGGTTTGGAAGTGGCATCTGACCGACTGCTGGACCTGATGAAAAAAGGTGTGAGCATTGCGCAGGTGGCACGTGTAACGGACGGCTTCACACAAGCTGGCATCATGGTGCATGCCTACCTCATGTATGGCTTCCCAACGCAAACCGCCCAGGAAACGATTGACTCGTTGGAAGTGGTGCGGCAGCTTTTCCTGAACGGCGTGATCCAGTCCGGCTACTGGCACCGCTTCAGCATGACGGCGCATAGCCCGGTAGGTAAGCATCCCGAGAAATTTGGTGTGGTGAAAGTTGGTCCTCCGGAAGGTGACTTTGCCAACAACGACCTCTGGCACGATGACCCGCAGGGAACCGACCACGAGCTGTTCGGCCAGGGTTTAGCGAAAGCCATCTACAACTACATGCATGGTGTGGGGCTGGAGGAGCCACTCTCTTTCTGGTTCGATTTCAAAGTGCCGCGCGTCACTACAGACCGCAACCTGATCGCCAAGGCCATACAGGAACCAGCCAAACCGGACAGCGAGCGCAAACTGGCGCGTGTATTCTGGCTCGGCAACGTGCCCGAAATCGACTTTATGATGTATGCCAAGAAAGGCCAGACCATTGAACGTTGTGTGCTTACCTTCTACGAAAAGGCGGAGGACTTCCAGATCAAGACCACAGCCAACATTGGGCAGTGGCTGCTGGAGCAACTCACGCTGCTGACTTCAGAAGATGCCCCGTCTATTTCGCTGAAGCAATTGGAAGAAACCTATCCGCTGGATGCGCACCTGAACTTCTCAGAGTTCCTGGCCTCACCAGTGTGGTTTGAGTTGCGTGAGAAAGGGTTGCTGTTGCTGTAGCAACTGGAACAATATTAAAAAAGGGAGAGGCACCTAAACTACACCTCTCCCCTTTTTTTGTTTGTTACTATTACTTGTTATCAGAAGTAGGAGGAGTATACTCCAGCCCGAACCTCTTCGCATATTCGCTCAGAGGCTCCATACCTATCGTCGCACGGCGCTTATCCACATTCGCTTCATCTTCTATCGGGTAAAACTCGGGCTTATTGGTTTCAGGGTTATTCTTTAATTGGCTGCCGTAGAGCTGTGGCTGGTTGTTGTACATGCGCACCCTGTCCTCTGTAAGTGCCAGGCTACTTTTCTGCAACTCCCCTTTCTCTGCCGCTTCCCGCATCATGGGCAGGTATTTCTCCATTAGCTCCTTTTGATCCTGGCCTATATGTTGTATCACTGCCCAGGCCGCCTGACTAGCCGCCCCTCCTACCATGCTTTTCTTGGGCCAGCCGTGCTCTTCAATAATCGCTATTATCTGCTCCAGGTTTTCCTTGTCAGCAGCCCACATTTTACGAATCAGTTCTTGAAACTGCTCTGACTGCGGCCCGTGCTCCTGCTGCACTTTCCCGATCATGCGTCTGTATTTCTGGTCATCTTCATAGATTTGCTCCAGCTGTGCCTTCAAGGGTTTATTGTAGTTGGCTTCTGCCTTATCCACATTCGCCTGCAGCTGCTGCACCAGCTTTTCCCAGCGCTTGTCGCTGTGAAGACTGTTCAGGTCGCTGTCCTGTTTCAGGTGACTGATGTTGAGATAGCCTTTGTCGATGGCTTTGCCAAGGTGCGCAAAGGCCTTGTCTTTGTCTCCTGCCAAGGCCCAGGAACAGGCAGCATTGTAGTGATCTGCGGTACTCCCCTTCCCATTTTTTAACACCTGATCGTATACTTGTCCGGAGCCTTTATAGTCTTTGGCATCATACTTTGCATTAGCCTCAGCAGCAGATTGTGCCCACGTAACAGTGCTTATGCTACCAGCCAGCAGCAGGGAAAGGAAGAGCGTTTTCATAGATTTTCTGGTTTGTTTACTATTCAATCTACACAAATTTCATAATATATATACCTTATCAGATACTTTATTCTGCTGCAACAGCTTTAACGTAAAGGCAAACCGATGACAGATGTGCAAAAAAGATGAAGCCACACAAACAGCTGTTCGTGCGGCTTCACAGAAAGGAGGGTGATACATTTAGTTATTCATGTAGCTTTCCCGCACAGCCTTGAACTCAGAACCTGCCTTCCATTGTGGCCACTCCGATGAGCCCGCCAAACGGTGACCTACCTGGTAAAGCAGTTTCAGATCCTCTACCACCCCATCCATTTTATAATCCGGATGCACCTGGTCGGCTGCTTTGTGGTAATAGTTGGCGTAGTACTCGTCAAGTTTCTTCTTGCCCAGTTCTTTACCACCATTCACCAGGTCCACTCCAGGCCCGATAAACAGCGCTGGTATACCTATTTTGGCAAAATTGAAGTGATCGGAGCGGTAATACAGGCCTGCCTCCGGATTCTCTTCCGGCGCGATGTAACGACCAGCCGCTTCAGCCTCCGCTGTGATATAGTCCTCGAGCTCGGACTGGCCCATCCCGTACAGTACCACGTCTTTTGTCTTACCATAAGGGTTCATCATGTCCATGTTGATGTTAGCCACCGTCTTCTCTTTCGGGAATACCGGGTTTTCAGCATAGTAGGCTGAGCCCCAAAGTCCCTGCTCCTCCGCCGTCACGGCCAGGAACACGACGGTGCGCTCCGGCTGCGTCGGCTGATTCTTAAATGCCTTGGCAATCTCGAGCAGGCCGGCCACACCACTGGCGTTATCCACAGCACCGTTGTAGATACTATCGCCTGTCGCATCGGCCTTGCCTATACCCAAGTGGTCCCAGTGGCCGGTATAGATGATCGTCTCGTCAGGGCGGGTGCTGCCGGTGATCTTGGCGATGAAGTTAGATGTCTTATCGTAGCGGGTCTTCACTTTTAGCGAAGTGCTCGCCTGCAGGTTTAGCGGGAAAGGTTTGTTGCCTGGCTTAGACGCTCTGCTAAGTACAGACTTATAATCCATACCTGCAGCGGCGAAGAGTTTCTCAGCTACGGGGGTAGTGATCCATCCTTCCATGGCGCACTTGTAGGTTTCGCTGCCACGGCTGTCAAGATACATTTTGGAAGTGTTCCAGTTATTCTGCACTACCTGGAAGCCGTAGCCTGCCGGCTCCGTGTCGTGGATGATCAAGACTCCTTTTGCCCCCTGTCGGGCTGCCTCTTCAAATTTGTAAGTCCAGCGACCGTAGTAAGTCATAGCTTTGCCTTTGAATACGGCCAGGTCCTGGGTATAAAAACCCGGGTCATTCACCAACATCACCACAATCTTATCTTTCACATCCAGACCGGCATAGTCGTTCCAGTTGTACTCCGGCGCCACAACGCCAAAGCCCACAAACACCATATCTGTTGGGTCGATGTTGATGGATTCGTCGGTGCGTTTGGTCCAGATCACATAGTCATTACGACCTTCCAGCTTCAGCTCCTGCTGCTTGCCTTTGATGGTCATGTTTGAACTAGCCGTCGTATTCACCTCCACCATTGGTACCTCCTGGAAATAGCTGCCGTCATTGCCCGGCTCTACTCCAAGCGCCTTAAACTCCCGCTCCAGATAATCCAGTGTTTTCTGCTCGCCCGAAGTGAACGGCTTGCGGCCCTCCATATCATCGGCAGCAAGGGCAGTCAGGTATTGCTCGTAGCTTTCTGTTGTAAGTGCGGCCACGGTTTCGGCACCGGCTTCTCCAGTTTCAGGACTGGAAGACTGGCAGGCTGTGAACGCTCCGGCCAGTAATACCGGCAGGAACAGGGGTCTGATTCTTTTTATCATAGTGAAATAAGGTTGCTTTAATTAGCTGAGGCTACTGAGGTATAGCCGCTACAGAAGTGTTAAAGTACATAAAGCTGTTCAGGAAAAAAAGTAGCGAGTGCTTCAAGACCATTTGCAGCGTAGCTGGCTGGCAGCTTCCTCTTGAAACTGAGGTCAGGTATAGCCCCGGTCATTGGTACAGACACTCGCGGGTCTGGAAAACACAGCGGGATCAGGCCCAGCACAGGTTTTCTTAAAACAAAAAGCACCCACAGCTTTATGCCGTGAGTGCTTTTATACTTTCTAGCTTCTCAACTTTCTGACTTATCAGTCTCGCTTTGTCTTGAGCAACTGGCGTAGCTCAGCCAGCTCGTCGCGGTACTTGGCAGCTTGCAGGAAGTCCAGGTCTTTGGCGGCGGCTTCCATCTGCTTCTCGGTTTTCTTAATCAGTTTCTCGAGTTCGTCGCGCTTCATCATCTGAATCACCGGTTCTGCCGCAAGCGATACCTCCTCCGGACCAGCATACATCTTCACCTCTTTCTTCTTAGCGTCGGCTACAGATGTCTGCTCAAATATCTCGTCCTTGGTCTTGAGAACGGTACGCGGTGTAATGCCATGTTCCAAATTATAAGCCATCTGCGTTTCACGGCGGCGGTTGGTCTCCTCAATGGCCCGTTGCATAGACCCTGTAATGCGATCGGCATACATGATTACCCGGCCCCGCTCGTTACGGGCGGCACGACCCATCGTTTGGATCAACGAACGCTGGTCACGCAGGAAGCCTTCTTTATCAGCGTCGAGAATAGCCACTAAGCTCACTTCCGGCAAGTCAAGTCCCTCACGTAAGAGGTTCACACCTACCAGCACATCGATCTCCCCGAGTCGCAGTTCGCGCAGAATTTCCACACGGTCCAAGGTTTTTACTTCAGAGTGCAGGTACTTCACCTTGATGTTGAGGCGGTCCATATACTTGGTCAGTTCTTCCGACATACGCTTAGTCAGCGTCGTCACCAGTACGCGCTCTTTGCGCTTGATGCGCTCGTCCACTTCGTCCAGCAAGTCATCGACCTGGTTCGCACTTGGCCGTATCTCAATCTCCGGATCAAGCAGACCAGTCGGACGGATGATCTGCTCTACGATCACGCCCTCTGATTTCTGTATCTCGTAATCGCCCGGTGTGGCACTTACAAATACCACTTGGTGCATCAAACTCTCAAACTCGTTGAAAGTGAGTGGACGGTTATCCATGGCGGCTGGTAAGCGGAAGCCATACTCTACCAGCGCTACCTTGCGGGAGCGGTCGCCGCCCCACATGGCGCGTACCTGTGGTATCGTTACGTGACTCTCATCGATCACCATCAGGAAATCGTCGGGGAAGTAATCGAGCAAACAGAACGGACGCGCACCCGGCGAACGGCGGTCAAAGTAGCGGGAGTAATTTTCTATACCTGAACAGTAGCCCAGTTCGCGAATCATCTCCAAGTCAAACTCGGTGCGCTCCTTGATGCGCTTCGCCTCAACCGGACGGTCTTCTTTCAGGAAGTATTCGTGCTGCGCCACCATGTCGTACTGTATTTCATGTATAGCCTGCTGCAGCGTGTCCTTGCCTGTCACGAAGAGGTTGGCAGGGTATAAAGTAATGGCTTTCTCGTCAGCTATCTTCTTTCCTGATTCCGGATCGATGCGATGGATCTGCTCCAACTCATCGCCGAAGAAATAGAGGCGGTAGGCGAAGTCAGCATAGGCGGGGAAGATGTCTACGGTATCGCCCTTCACGCGGAATGTTCCACGTGTGAACTCGGCCTCAGTACGGCTATAAAGAATCTGTACAAAGGTATAGAGCAGGTTGTTACGGCTGTAGCGCTGACCCGGTGCCAGGTAAATCACGTTCTTGCCAAACTCCTCCGGGTTACCGATGCCATAGATACACGACACCGACGCTACCACGATCACATCGCGGCGGCCGGAGAGCAGCGCAGAGGTGGTATGCAAACGCAGCTTCTCGATTTCTTCATTGATTTGCAGGTCCTTTTCGATGAACACATCCGAAGAAGCGATATAGGCTTCCGGCTGGTAGTAATCGTAGTACGAGATAAAGTACTCTACTGCGTTATCCGGAAAAAATTGCTTGAACTCGCCGTACAGCTGCGCAGCCAAAGTCTTGTTATGACAGAGCACCAGTGTTGGCCTGCCGGTATTTTTGATCACGTTGGCCATGGTAAAGGTCTTACCCGTACCCGTGGCACCCAGCAGCACCTGCGCAGGCTCCCCTTTGTTAACGCCTTCTGTGAGTTGGGCAATCGCTTTTGGCTGATCGCCGGTTGGTTGAAATTCTGATGTTAGCTTAAAATCCATTCGTTGGTTTTACAACTTGTAAAGATATACTATAACATGAAAAATGGGCTGTAAGTTTAGCTTTTGTCAATATAATAGCAGGCAGAACAGGAATTCTCCGAAAACAAAAAACCTGCTCTGAGAGCAGGCTTTTGCATGTTTAACTATTCCTAACAATTAATATAAATTAGGCACTGTAAAAACTGTTCTATTCATCTGAGCAAACCTGCTTTACCCGCACCGGCGGGAACATCATGTAGACTGCAGTGCAAAGCGGTCCGTACTCAGTGTTGCGCTCAAGAGATAAGTAGACTACTTTACCGGAGTGCCTTAGGTCTTCGGGCAGATTGTCGGTGGTGACAAAGCCGCTCTGCAATTGTCCAATGTACTGGTTGCTGCGCTGTTCGCCTGTACCGTCGGCATCCATGATCTGGAGCACGTACCAGCCGGCTTCGCAGTCAGGTCCTACCACCTCTACCTGCAGGCAGGCCGGAACTGCCTCTTCCTGGTCAGCACAGCTTACAAGCAGCAGCGCCAGCAGCAGGTATAGCACAATGATGGACAGGACACTCTTCATAGTTTTATGTTGTACTAATGGTGCTTGGTGAGCAGGGCTACCCAACACGGGCACTGGTTGCCAGACTGTTAAATGATTAGTCTTCTTCATTTGCCAGCATCTATGCCCTGTGTTAGGAGCCCCTTTATCTGTATAAATAGTAAGTATCTGTAAATATGGCACTTGGATCAGATCCGTAATAGATTCCCTCCAGTACCAGCAACCTTTGATCGCGGTGCATGACTCTGAACCGGGCCGACCATCCAAAGTTACTCAGCACAAACGAGTTTGGCTGCGAGTAGTCCGCTTTGAAACTATCGCGGTACACACTGTTAGAACTCTGCATGCTCGCCCGCTGCAGGTAAGCACTGTCAGGCTTAAACTCAAAGTAATCATTCGCGGTGCCTGTGTACATCACTGAGGTGCAAGTACCGCCGCGACACAGTTTGTTATTCACGCGCTCAATCCGCCACTTACCCTGCACGGACTCGCGCAGTCCGTTCTCCTTTGTAACCGGTTGCATGTCTTCATCTGATTTTGCGCAGCCTGTCGCCAGCCCTAACAGGATAGTGGCCATGGCCGCAAGCCCCCATATTTTTTTCATAGCGTGGAAAGGCGCTGGTTTAGAAGCCGCCTAAAAAGGAATTGTCTTGAAATGCACAGCCCGAGAGCAGCACAGAAAGAAATAAGAGCGCCAGCAATACATACCACCCAGATATATTTTCGCGGCCGGCGGCCACCAGGGCCAACAGTGTTTGAAGAACGGATCTCATGAACAGCATCATTTGCATAGCGCTTTTATTTAAATCAACCAATCACTCTACACTTACATGATTCCCATTGGAGCCGAAGGGTTGCAAGGCTTCAAAAAAAAAATCAGAAATTATTTTCGCGAGCTGTTCAACTGGTAGTTCAGGCTCATGTTCATACCGATCGCATAGGGTCTGCCCTGCGGCGCGGCGGCTTTGTCAGGATCGGCCACCAGGGTGCTGAAGTAGTGACGCACCTCCGGCCCGAGTGCCAGTGTCAGGTTTGGCGTGATGCGCTTGCCCACACCCACAGATGCATTGCCGGAGAACTGTACGTTGCGGAAAGGTGATTCGCTGTCGTTGGCAGCGTAGCTGACCGACTGCACGTCCTGGTTAGAAGCCGTCACGCTGGACTCCAGCAGGAAGTTGGCAGCCGCACCTGCAGCTACATACATAAACCAGTCTTTATTGATATCCTGCTCGTACTGCAAGCCCAGTGGCACTGTCAGGTGGCGGTACTTGTACTCGGTAGCATATGCATCCCCTGTACGGGCCACACTCACTGAGTCAGAAGAGAAGCCGTCGTTCAGCGAAGACACAAAGAAAGTAGACGGACTGAGTTCGTAGCGCTCGTTAGAGCGGGGCTTCACCCAGAACTGACGTACGATGTAGTTCGACTTCGAACGCGTCCTGCTCTCGCTATACCCTATACCTGTCAGCAGCTTCAGTTTCTCTTTCAGTTTGAAGCCGGCTTTGGCCTCTACCGCATAAGAGTAAGCCGGTTGCGTGCTCTCCTCAAACTCTTCACGTGCAGCCGTCATGTTCTGGAAAGACTCCTGTGAAGCATTTACACTTGGCCCAGACGCAGCGATGCTGAGCATGTTCCTGTTGTTGGAGCCTGGCATGGCTAGTGGATCCGGCAGGCCGATGTTCTGTTCAAAAACTGATGGGGCATAGGCCAGGTTCAGGCTCCAGCGGCTGCTTGACTTGGTTACTGCATCAGCCGATTTTGATTGCTGAGCAGCAAGTGCTCCCTGCGCCACCTCGGCTGTATGTTGGCGGCTGGCCTGGTGTGCCTCACTCATTTCTGCGAAGGACTTCGGCTTGGCTACCATCGACTGGTTACCTAATGGAAATGGCTGACCTGCAGCTGCTGTGTTGTTACCGAACGTGATCGTCACGCTCTCCCAGGTAATGATTTGGGTATAGCGGTTGCCAGGCGCAAAAAGACTGCCTTGTGTAGCGCCAGAGTTACTGCCCGGGAAACCTCCTGACACATAGCCTCTGCTACGGCCCGGCATTGGCGTATAGCCCAGGTATGGACTGTAGCCCGGCGCCACATTGAAGTAGTCGCCGGCCTGTGGTTCGTTGCTCAGTTCGGAGGTTTCCGCAGTAACCGGCTGTTTGCCCTGGCGCATTCCAGCTGCACTTGCCGCGCTATTGGCCTGTGCTGTTTCTTCAACAGGAGTGTAGGCCATGGCAGAAGCCTCTTCTTGCTGTGCGGCATAGGCGCTCATGGCCTCCTCTACGGTTACAGGAGCATTAGCGGGCTTGGCTGCAGGCAGGGCGGCTATACCTGGCTGCACGCCTCCCTGGTTCATGCTGCCGTTGTAGTAGTAGGCCAACAGCGCACCTGTGACAGCAAACAGCACAAAACAGGCTGCGGCAAGCTGCCGGTAGAACAGGACACGCTTCTTATAATCTTTGTTTTCCTGCACTGTCAGGTCGTGGTCTATACGGGCCCAAAGGTCCGGTGCAGGCCTGGCCTCCGCATCGAAAAGGCGACGCTGGAACTCATCTTCCAGAGTGTTTCGCTTATGGTTATTGGCTGATGACATGCTCTTGATATGTTTTATCCTGGCGCTCGAGCATACCTTGCAGTATAGCCCGCGCACGTGAATACTGTGACTTAGATGTACCTTCGGAAATGCCGAGCATCTCCCCTATTTCTTTGTGATTGTAACCCTCGATGGCGTACAGGTTGAACACCATGCGGTAGCGTGGAGCGAGGCTTTGGATCATGCCGAGCAGTTCGTCCATGGAGTAACCCGTCAGGTTGACGTCCTCCGATGCGATATTGCCCGCTTCTTCCGTTTCATGTGAAACGGTCATGAGCGACTTCTGCCGCAGCTGTTTCAGGGCTGTGTTGATCATGATGCGACGCACCCAAAATTCCAGCGGACAGTCCCGCTTAAAATTCTGAATGTTGGCAAACACTTTCACAAAGCCTTCCTGCATCATATCCTCTGCCTCAAAGCTAGTCGGGGCGTATCGCATACATACCGCCATCATCTTGCGGGAATAAAGGTCATAGAGCAGTCGCTGCATATCCCGCTTGCCGGCAATGCATCCCTCTATGAGTTTCTCCTCTTCTGATTTAGGTTTTGTAAAAAGCTTCAAACGCCTCTTCTTTTAGCTTCACTCCTATGATTCCCATAGCGAGGCAATGGTTGCAAGCACAAAAAAATATTTTTTCACCTCTGGTTGGTAGTATTAAAGCGCACCAAGAACAATTGCATGGTAAATATATTAAAATTAATTATTCCAACAACAGTAAAACAGTGTATAAACAGCGAAGGCCTCTCCGATAGGGAAAGGCCTTCGCCGGGTTTGTTTAAGGTGAGAGAAGGTTTAAAGCAGTGTTAAAAACAAAAGTTTGTAGAGCATGATGGAAACAAGCGCAGCGATCAGCATCCAGGTATAACCGATGATCTGGTAAGCACCGGTAGCCCCTTCGCCTTCCTGGCTCAACACTTCGTACGCTTGCAGACGGGCCTGCCCAAGGATATTTTTGGACACCAACTGGTAGGCAGCATGTATACCCAGTACCACCAATACTACATCATCCAGGAAGCCAAATACCGGCACCAGGTCAGGAATCAGATCGATGGGTGAAATTGCATAGCCGATGACCAAGGCCAAAAGAAGCGGCACATACCATCTCACCTCCGGGTGACGGGCAGACAGGTATAGGGCGTATATCTCCGCATTCATCTCATGCGCTTTCTGGCGAAGGTAGGTCAACTGCATCATGGGTGTAAGAGTAAGGGAGTGATTTAATTCTCCTTACGCAGCAGCCCCACCAGAAAGTTTCATAATAACATAAAATAAACGCAATATTTTATTCGGACTTTTCGTTCGCCCAGATTTTCCAGGCGGCATCGGCCTGTGCGTAGAGCATGGGCAGGCCATTGATCGTATGCGCCCCAGCCAAGCGCCCATTTTGCAGGAACCGGGTTTCCTCCGGATTATATACCAAGTCGTAGAGATAATGACCAGGCATCAGTGCCTCGTAAGGTATAGCTGGAGCACTGCTTATATCAGGGGCCATACCCAGCGGTGTCGTATTGATAATCAGCGTATAAGCCTTCAGTACCTCCGGTGTTACGGCATCGTAGTGCAGCTGCTTTTCAGTAGGGTTACGGGAGACGGAGGTATAAGGTATAGCCAGTGCATCCAGGGCAGCCCATACTGCCTTCGCAGCACCGCCCGTTCCGAGTACCAAAGCGTTGGCGCCTTCACCGGCCGGATAGAACTGCCGCAGCGTATCCCGAAAACCAATGAAGTCGGTGTTGAAGCCTTTTGTTCTGCCTCCCTCTATTTTGATGGTGTTCACGGCCCCTATACGGGCAGCACTTTCATCCAGTTCGTGCAGGTATGGGATAACGGCTTCTTTATAAGGCACCGTTACATTCAGACCAACCAAAGCAGACTCACCTGCCAGCAGATCAGGAAATGCTGTGATGTCAGGCAGTTCATACAATTCGTAAGCCGCATCGGCTATACCTTCCTGCTCAAATTTTGAGGTGAAGTAGCGCTTCGAGAATGAGTGCCCGAGCTTCTTGCCAATGAGTCCGAACCTGCGCATGATTATACCCTTTCCACTGTGTTGGGGTCGTCTGTGAGGCGGTCGATCAGGTATACCAGCAGGAAGCCGAAGATAGCTAAGCCAATAGCGTATAGCAGATAAGATGGCTCACCGGTTAGCTGCTCAAAGGCACCTGGCGAAATGTTCTCTTGCACCAGCGGCTTTACCACACCGTGACGATCAGTGTACGTTTCCACGGTCTCTTTCCAGGGCCATACCTTGTTAAGCGAACCCACCATAAAACCCGTCAGCAGTGCCACCGTGGTATTGTAATGGTTCTTGAGCATCCAGTTGAGCACATGCGAGAAAGCCAACAAGCCTGTCACGCAGCCTACCGCAAACACCGCGATAATGTCCAGTTTCAGCTCCTTGAGGGCGTTCATCATAAACTCATACTTCGCCATAAGCAGCAGCAGGAAGCTCCCCGAAAGGCCAGGCAAGATCATGGCGCAAATGGCAATAGCCCCAGACAGCAGGATGAACCAGTAAGCCTCCGGCGTTTGCATGGGCACTGCTATGGTCACCCAGTAGGCAATAGCCACACCCGCTATACCTGCCAGCAGCACGATGGGTCGCCACTTGGTTATTTTCTTACCCACTACCACCGTAGAGGCTACAATCAGACCGAAGAAGAAAGCCCACAGCAATATAGTGTGATTCTCAAGCAGGTAAACTACCAGCCTGGAAAGGGAGGCGATCGAAAACAGGATACCTCCTACCAGCACTACCAGAAAGGTCCCGTTGATGTGTCGCCAAAACCCCATGAGGTCGAAGCGGGACAGCAGGCGCAGCGCCTCTCCGTTGACAGAGCGAATAGAGTCCAGCAGTTCTTCGTAAATGCCCGTGATGAAGGCGATCGTACCGCCGGACACGCCCGGCACCACATCGGCTGCCCCCATGCCCATCCCTTTCGAAAACAGTAGCAGGTACTCTTTTAAAGATCGTCGTCTCATGCTTTTAAAATCTGGATTTAGCTAAGCACAAAAAAATTGCCCGTCGGGCTGACCGATGGGCAATTTTCTTTTATCTGTTATGTATTAAGCGTCTATGATTGGCTGTCCGTTGTTGATGAAGTGGTTGAACGTATCACCACGCAATCCCAGACGGATCGTCTCAAGCGGAATTACCTCATTTGGTGCAATGTTCCCCAGGTTCACGTTGGCACCCAGCAGCTTGATGAACCACACCTGCTGTGCTTTCTGCGGGGCCTCCCACAGAATTTTCTCAAACGGGACCTGCGTCAGAATCTCTTCTACCAGACCGCTGCGCACCTCGCCTGTAGAGCGGAACAAACCTACGTTACCACCCTCACGGGCCTCACCAATTACTTTCCAGGCACCAGCCTCCAGTTCGGCTTTCATCAGTCTGATCCACATATAAGGAGGAATGATCTTCTCAGCGTCCTTGGAGCCAACCTCTGACAAGACAGTTACCTGCTCTGCCAGGGTCTGGATGTAACCACACTTCTTCTCGTGGTTCATTTCAATTGAGCCATCGGATACTTCGGCGAAAGTCATGTTGTACTTATCCAGCACGCGACGATAATCATCGAACTGATTGCGGGCGATAAAAGCCTCGAACAAAGTGCCGCCAAAGTATACAGGTATACCGGCTGCGCGGTACACGTCAAGTTTCTTCTGCAGGTTAGGCACCACATACGAAGTGGCCCAGCCCAGTTTTACAATGTCTACGTACTCCCCTGCTACTTCCAGGAAATCCTCTACTTCACGTATACTCAGGCCTTTGTCCATTGCCATGGTGAAACCACGGTCACGGGGTTTCACTTCACGCTCTGGCAGGCCATTTAAAATATAGTTGCTGTTCATTACTTGCGGTATTGGTCAATTAATCGGGATAATGCGCGCTGCGACTCCAGCTCAGGGAAGAACTCAAACAACAGCTTATGTTTATCGAAGTCCAAAATTAACGCATTTTCCAAATAATTGTATGCTTCGCGGTATTTTCCTGCCGAAAGCATATAGGCGCAAGCCCTATAATACAGCTCAGCCTCGTCAGGCTGCAATTCTATCGCATTCAGAATAATTTCGGTCGCCTCCTCAAAGTTTCCCTGCTCATAGAGGATGATTGACCAGTTGAGGTAAATGTCTTTATCCTCGGGTTGGATTTCGGCTGCGCGGGCATAACTCTCCAGTGCCGATACCACATGACCTACATGATATTCTGCTGAGGCCAAGGCTACCCAGTAGTCCACACTGTCGTCATAAAGCGTGACAGCCTTCTTAAAGAAGTGCACCGATTCGTACCACTTTCCCTGCGCGTCCAGCACTACGCCTATCCCAAACCAGGCTTCGTCCATTTCCGGATCCAGATCGATGGCTTTCTGGTAGTAACGGCGCGACAGGTCCCACTGCTGCATCTTCTCGTAGCACTCACCTATGTTGCAGAACACCTCCGCCGAAGGCGACCCATGCTCCAGCATCCCATTAAAGGCCTCAATGGCTTTGGTATACTCGCCTATAAACACATAGGCATTGGCCATGTTGTTGTAAGCCGTAATGAAGTCAGGCTTGATGATGGTGGCATAATCGTAGGCGGCAATGGCTTTTTCGTAAGACCCCAGCTTGTTGTACACATTGCCCAGGTTGAACCAGGCCACATACGAGTAGGGGTCTTTATCGATAAAGGCCTGGAAGAATGGAAGTTCTTCGCGCATGGTTCCTGTAATCTCCATGCAGTAGATGATCTCCTGCATGGCGGCCTCATTTTCCACGTTCAGCTCAATGCACTTTTTATAGTACTTAACAGCCGAGCTGAACTTGCCCCAACTCTGATAGGTCAGGCCAATATTGAAGTATATATCGTCGCGGTCCTCAGCAAAGGCCAGCGCTTTTTTGAAATGGTCTACGGCATCGCGGTACTCGCCGCGCTGCGTGAATATGATGCCCCGGGTCAGGAGCACGTCAGGGTTCTGCGGCTCCACCTCGGCTACCTGGTCGATGAGCACCATGGCGTCATCGAAGTTGCCGGACATTGCCAGCAATTGCGCCTTGTCTATTTGAAGCCCGGTCGAAAAAGGATATTGTGCTATAGCAGAATCACAGGCCAGCAGCGCTTTCTTATAATCAAAGTTGGCGGTATAGTGGTCTATGATATATTCAAAATCGGTCAGGTCAAAAAAAACGGTCTCGTTAGTCCCCAGCATCTGCTCGAACCGAATAATCAGTTCAGAATCCTCGCTGTGCTCGTCAAAATTCTCTTTCATCTCCTATATCCCACAAACTGCTAAAAAGGCAGCTCTTGTCTTTTAACTACATTTATAAACTGCAAATAGTTTAGTTTGCGCGGGTCAGTTCCGGACCTCTCTGATTCTGTGCTATTTGCAGCAAAACCTGGCACGTCCAGGCGATGGATTCGCTCAGTGGCCTGAATTCCATACCCGTTGTTTTCCGAACTTTCTGATTGTCAAACAGGTGGCTCTTAGCAGTTACGCGTGCCGTGTCTTTGGTGATCAGTGGCCGGCCTCCTGTAAGCCAGGCACGGACATGTTCCAGCCGCCACACCACTTCGGCCAGCGCCGGAGAAACTCTCATGGAGGGGGCTTTTTTGCCGAAACATCGTGCAGCCTCCGCAAAGAACTCTTTGTAAGTGAGCTGTCCTGTATTCAGTATAAACCGTTCGCCGGAAACATCCGAGAATGTCAGCCGCATCATAGCTTCCACCACATCGCGCACATCCACAAAGTTGGCGCTGCCCGGGGTATAGAAAGGTCGCTGCTGGTATACATACTTGAAGAGGCGGGTGCTACTGCGGTTCCAGTCGGCTGGCCCCAGTACGACGGAGGGGTTCACGATCACGGCCTGCAGACCTTCCGCTATACCTCGCCATACTTCCAGCTCGCCATAGTGCTTCGACTCGGCGTAAGCTGATTGCTTCTCACCGGCATCCCACTTACTGGTTTCATTCAGCAGGGTCGTTTCCTTGCTGCGGCCAATAGCCGCGATCGAGCTCACATGGCATAGCTTGATCTCCTCCTCTGCATCCAGACAGGCATCTACTATGTTAGCGGTACCTTCCACATTCACCTGTTGCAACAGCTCGGCATCCTGTGGGGCGTAAGACACTAATCCGGCGCTATGAAACACGTAGCTTACTCCTTTCAATGCTTTCCGGAGCAAGGCAATATCCAGTATATCGCCCTCCACCCAATCTACCTGGTCGGCCTGCGCGACAGCCGGCACCTGCCCCCTGTACAGCGCACGCACACGGTGGCCCTGCGCAACGAGTGCCGGTATAAGATAGCTGCCAATCAGGCCACTGCCGCCTGTCACGAAAACCATCGACATGGGTATAGGGGAAGTTAAGGGATTATAATTTACTGTTGAGTAGCGGAAGCTCCAGGGCTTTCACTAGGTACTTTGAGCAAAGCACTTTTTGCAGGTTGGCAACGTGCTTCGGGCTATGCGCATCAGAACCCAGAAAGTCAACCAGGCCGGCATCAATAAGTTTTTCAATGACTATTTTGGCACCCGGCGAGTAATAGCCGGTGAGGGAATTCAGGTTCGGCTGCAACAGCACACCCTGTTCACGCAGTCGTACCAGGTCGTCGAACTTGCCATAAAAATAGGTATAGCGCTCGGGGTGGGCCAACACCGGTTTATAACCCAGTGACTGCATCCGGAAGATGGCCTCGCGCAGGTTGAGCGGCTCGTTCAGGAAAGAGGTCTCGAACAGCAGGTAATTGTCGCCAAACGTGAGCAGCTCCTCGTTGTCCTCCAACTTCTGCAGCAGCGCCTCGTCTAGGTAGTGCTCGGCGGCGCAGGCCAGTTCCATCTCAATGCCTTCGGCCGTTACGGCATCCTGCAGCACTTTCAGCTGTGTGCGTATGATCTCGGGCGTGTTGCGGTAGAAATCGCTCATGATATGGGGCGTCATGATCAGCTTGCGGTAGCCTAGCTCCTGCATGCCGCGCACCAGCTCCAGCGACTGCTCCACCGTGGCGGCGCCGTCGTCTATACCTGGCAGTATATGGGAGTGCATGTCCACGCCGAGCACACCCAGCGACTCAACCTGTACTTCTTCCTTGCCAAACAGATTCTGGAAAAACTTTATCATTTGCTCAATTCAACCGTATGTACACGGCACAAAACACAAACGTTGCCAAACACGGCAACGCAACATCAAAATAACGCAAATATTATACGCTATCAAAATAAACGCAGCGCGTTTGGGTTTATTAAAAGAAGATCACGCTTAACGCACAAAATCCTGATGGGCTTACGCTACTTGAGTTGCTCCAGGCTAAAGACACAACCTCTGTTCTGACATCGGTTAATTCAAACTAAAACCCCGAATTTGCCAATCAGGCTTATTTGTTTAGTTTTGTAAACCCTTTATTCAAATTTCAGTTTAATACACGCGACTTTAATACAAAAAACTTAAATGGAATTTAACTATACAGAAAACCAGCGCATGATTGCCGACATGATCCGTGACTTCGGCGCCAAAAACATCAAACCGAAAATGATGGAATGGGACGAGAGTCAGGAGTTCCCGGTGGAGGTGTTCAAGCAGCTGGGTGAACTGGGCCTGATGGGCGTGCTGGTTCCAACCGAATACGGTGGCTCCGGCTTTGGCTACCTGGAATATGTGACCGCTATTGCGGAGCTTTCTAAAATTGACGGTTCTATCGGCCTGTCCATGGCGGCGCACAACTCGCTTTGCACCGGCCATATTCTGCAGTTCGGTAACGAAGCCCAGAAAAAGCAATACCTCCCCAAATTAGCCACTGCTGAGTGGATCGGCGCCTGGGGCCTGACAGAGCCTAATACCGGTTCTGACGCTGGCAACATGCGCACCGTAGCAGTACAGGACGGCGACTACTATGTAATCAACGGTGCGAAAAACTTCATCACGCACGGCAAAACTGGTAATGTAGCTGTTGTGATTGTGCGTACAGGCGAAGTAGGTGACTCCCATGGCATGACTGCTTTTATCATTGAGAAAGGCACGCCGGGCTTTAGCGCTGGTCGCAAAGAAGACAAACTGGGTATGCGCGCCTCTGAGACCACAGAGCTGATCTTCGAAGACTGCCGTGTGCATAAAGACCAGATTCTGGGCAACGTGGGAGAAGGCTTCATTCAGGCGATGAAAGTATTGGACGGTGGCCGCATCTCGATTGCAGCGCTTTCGCTAGGTATAGCGCAGGGTGCTTTTGAGGCAGCACTGGCTTACTCACAGGAACGTCAGCAGTTCAACAAGTCAATTTCCAGCTTCCAGGGCATCGCTTTCAAGCTGGCTGACATGGCTACCGAGATTGAAGCAGCGGCTCTCCTCACTTACCAGGCAGCCGACATGAAAAACCGCGGCCTGAACGTGAACAAGGAGTCTGCCATGGCAAAACTATACGCCTCTGAGGTATCGGTAAGAGTGGCAAATGAAGGCGTGCAGATCTTTGGCGGCTATGGCTTCACGAAAGACTACCCGGCAGAGAAGTACTACCGCGATGCCAAGCTTTGCACCATCGGTGAGGGAACCAGCGAGATTCAAAAGCTTGTTATCTCCAGAGCTATCCTGAAATAAAAGGCTATCTTTGCCCACGCAAAATAGTGCCTGCAGGCTGTTTTGGCTGTGCAGGCACCTTTTTTTCAGTGGGTTGCGTAAATATTTTGCTCAACCTATTGATTTTTAAGATAAACATTGATTAAATTTGCAACCCTAAATATCAGAAGAAGCGAGCAAAAATATGATTATTGTAAACGTAAAAGATAACGAGTCTGTGGACCGTGCCTTGAAGAGATTCAAGAAGAAATTCGAGAGAACTGGTGTTCTGAAAGAACTGAGAGCGAGAACGTTCTTCGAAAAACCATCTGTTTCTAAGAGAAAGCAAAAAGAAAGAGCGAAGTACAAGCAGCAGCTTTTCGCTAACGAAAACTACTAGTCTTTCTTTAAAGATATTTTATTTTTCCATACCTTGGTATAAATGACAGACACATCTGTTATACCAAGGTATGGAATTATTTTTTAAGTACCTCGAGTACGAAAAGCGGTACAGTCCGCACACCCTTACTTCTTATCACACTGATCTGGGGCAGTTCGCGCAGTACCTGCAGGACACCTACCAGATTACTGATCCCGCCGAGGCAGACCATACCATCATACGGTCCTGGATACTCACGCTCGTGCACAAAAACCTGGAGGCCCGTTCCGTCAACCGCAAAATTGCCTGCCTCCGCTCCTACTATAAATTCCTGTTAGGTCAGCAGCGCATCAGCGCCAACCCGATGCTGCGCATCAAAGCCCCTAAAGTTTCGAAGAAGCTGCCTGCCTTTGTACCGGAGGAGCCCTTTAACCACTTTCTGGACAGCTTTACCTTTGAAGACACTTTTGAAGGACAGCGTGACCGCCTGATACTGGAGTTCCTGTATGGCACTGGTATGCGACTCGCTGAACTTATAGGTATAGGCCATGAAGACGTAGACCTGCACGCCAAAACAGTACGTGTCCTGGGCAAGGGAAACAAGGTGCGCATCATTCCTTTGAACGATACCTTGGTGGCCGCCATCAGGCAGTATTTAGAGCACAAGAAAAGCCTGTTTGGCAATAACAATTCGGAAAGGCTGCTCGTTACTAATAAAGAACGTCCACTGTATCCGAAGTTCGTTTATCGTGTCGCTAAAAAGTACATCAGCTTGGTCACCACCTCCGAACATAACAGCCCGCATGTGCTGCGACACTCCTTCGCTACTCACCTGCTAAACAATGGCGCAGACCTGAATGCCATCAAAGACCTGCTGGGACACGCCAGCCTGGCCGCTACGCAGGTATACACACACAATTCGATAGAGAAGCTGAAATCGATTTTCGAGAAGGCTCATCCAAAAGCATAAAGTTTAACCATAAAATGTTACGATTATGAAGCTACAGATGCATTCAATCCACTTCGAGGCTGACAGACAGCTGACCGATTTCATCCAGCAGAAAGTAGACAAACTGGAAACATTCTACGACCGCATTGTAGAAGGCGAGGTGTTTCTTAAACATAACAACAACGACGGAACAAACAATAAAACAGTAGAGATCAAGTTATTCGTACCCGGCTCCACCCTATTCTCAAAAGAAGATGCCTCATCTTTTGAAGCAGCCGCCGATGCAGCTGTTGAGGCAATGCGCAGACAACTGAAAAAATTCAAGGAGAAGCAAATGGCACATCATTAAGCCATTCTGATAACCGCTATACCTACCACAGGTATAAAGCAAAAGGCCTGCTGATCGCTCAGCAGGCCTTTTGCTTTATTAGGGTAAGGCTGGTTATAAACCGAACTCTCCTTTGATCTTATCTACATAATCGAGTTTTTCCCACGTGAATGTGTCAAACTCTTTTACTTCCTTCTGGCCGTTCACTAAAACCTCTACCGTTTTCTTACCCGGTGTTCTACCCATATGGCCATAGGCGGCCGTCTCAGAGAAGATTGGGTTCTGCAAACCGAAGCGTTGTATAATCGCGTAAGGGCGCATATCGAACAGTTTGTTCACCTTTTCAGCAATCTCTCCGTCGCTCATCACATTACCGCTGGCGTCTTTTACTTTGGTAGAGCCATAAGTAGTTACATACAGACCAACCGGCTTGGCAACGCCGATAGCGTAAGCTACCTGCACCAGGGCCTGATCCGCTACACCCGCAGCCACCAGGTTTTTGGCGATATGGCGTGCCGCATAGGCCGCAGAACGGTCTACCTTAGAAGAATCCTTGCCAGAGAAAGCACCACCACCGTGTGCACCTTTGCCACCGTAGGTGTCAACGATGATCTTACGGCCAGTCAAACCAGTGTCGCCGTGCGGGCCGCCGATCACAAACTTGCCGGTTGGGTTGATGTGGTAGGTGATCTCGTTGTTGAACAGCTTCTGAATGCGTTCTGGCAATTGCTTCAGTACGCGCGGAATCAGAATGCTGTCTACATCAGCCTTAATCTGAGCTACCATCTGCTTTTCAGCAGCCAGCTTGGCTTCATTGCTGTCTGTTTCCGGAAGCACAAATTCATCGTGCTGCGTTGAAATCACGATCGTATCGATCTTCTCAGGCAAGTGGTTGTCACTGTAACGGATAGTCACCTGCGACTTGGCATCCGGCCGCAGGTATGTCATCTCCTTACCTTCTTTGCGAATAGCAGACAACTCCTGCAGCAGCAGGTGTGATATGCTCAGCGCCAAAGGCATGTAGTTGTCCGTTTCGCTTGTGGCATAACCGAACATCATCCCCTGGTCACCTGCACCCTGATCCTCTGGGTTTGTGCGCTCCACTCCCTGGTTGATATCCGGAGACTGTTCGTGTATAGCCGAAATAACACCACAGGCGTCGGCATCGAACATATATTCTGATTTGGTATAGCCGATTCGCTTAATCACATTACGGGCAACCTTCTGCACATCTACGTATGCTTCTGTTTTTACTTCGCCGCTCAGCACAACAAGGCCTGTCGTTACCAGCGTCTCGCAAGCCACTTTAGACTGTGGATCCTGCTTCAAAAATTCATCTAGGAGGGCATCAGAAATCTGATCCGCTACTTTATCCGGGTGTCCTTCTGATACAGACTCGGAGGTGAATAAATATGGCATTTCAATAGTGGGTTTAGGTACAAAGTATAAACCAACTGCCGGTAACGACAGCGATTGCAAAGCTACGCCAATTCCGCCACAATAAAAACGATCATTTACACAAGATATACTTGCATTTGGAATCTAACGGAGCTGCGAAACATTCTTCTTTAGAAATTGTATCTAACACATAAAAAGTATTTTATCTATCACAGTGTCTGCAAGAAAGTAAAATATAGCCACAAGGCACAGCAGCTTAAAAATAGCTATAGAAAACCTTTTATATATAGCCTCGTTTCAATCATTAAAATTGCACATTTAAGACTCAACGATGAAAAAGTATATTATAATGATATGGTGCCTGGCCATGACAGCACACGTCAGCCTGGCTCAAAATAACTCTCCTTATAAAACCAAATTTACAATAGACGCCCCTATAACCGCTGCCGGTATGGGCCTCAGCTATTACGGCCTCACCCGCATGCAGGACAAGGAAGGACTGACAGAGCAACAAATCGCTAACCTGAACAGAAACCAGGTGAACAGCTTCGACCGCTTTTCAGTTGGCTATGATTCAGAGCAGGCAAAGAAAATAAGTGATATCCCATTCTATGGCTCATTTGCGCTTCCTTTTTTCCTGGCTTTTGATGACGATGTACGCAGCAATGCCGGTCAGGTGTTTGGACTCTATGTGCAGACTATGGCTGTAACAGGTGCGATCTTTACCATGACAAGTGCCTTTGCCCCCCGTACACGCCCCCTGGTGTATAGTCCGGATGTAGAGATGGGAGAGAAAATGCGCGCGAACGCCCGCAACTCCTTTTATGCCGGCCATACCACTGCGGCGGCGGCGGCATCCTTTTTCTTTGCCAAGGTATTCCATGATTTCAACCCAGACTCCCCGGCCCGTACGTACGTATGGCTCGGTGCAGCCACTGTGCCTGCCGCAGTAGGCTACCTGCGCCTGCGAGCCGGTAAGCACTTTCTGAGTGACAACCTGCTGGGTTACGCTGTGGGAGCCGCTGTTGGTGTGGTGGTACCACAACTGCACAAGAAGTCTAATACCAGCGGTTTTTCACTCAGCCCAACCATAATTCCGACCTTTGCCGGTACTGCCTCGCAGGGCGCCAACCTGAGCTATACCTTTTAAACTGTGCCATAAAGATTCTGTTCAAGACCCGGTATTAGGCCACTGCAGCAGGCTACCAGCTTATGCAAGCTGCTGAGCAATAAAAAAAGGCTGCCCCACTTGGGGCAGCCTTTCCTTTGATCAAAAGCGGGAACTATGGGTTCTGCTCAGCATTAGGGTTCGCATCCATCTCGCCTTGCGGAAGCTGGTGGATAAACAGATCAGAGTTGGCAGGAGTTACACCAAGCATAGCCGTGTGGTTACCTTCTCGCACCAATGGCTTCTGAAGACGCTTGATATCAAACAAGCCAAAGCCTTCGCCATACAACTCTTTTCTTCTCTCTACAAAGATCTCTTCCAGGAGCGCATCACCGATAGCCAGCGTAGGCAGCACAACTGTACCTGCCTCGTAACGCTGCTGACGCAGCTCAAGGAGTAGCAACTGCGCTTCCACCGGATTGTTCAGTCTTGCCTGCGCCTCTGCTTCGATCAAAAGCATCTCTGCAGAACGCATCAATGGAATGTGCCCACCCAGGTTAGCCAGGTCTTTGAACTTCGTGATTGTAAAGCGGTCGTAGCTCCAGATTTTCTCACCTTTGCTGTTAAGCGTAAAGGCTTCTGTATCTTCCTGGAATTCGCGGCGTGCGTCATTCTCATCAAACAGCTCTACGAATCTGTCGTTTGCACGGAAGTTGTTATACCCTCTGCGAACGTACTCACGGCTTCCGTCTTCCAGCACCTTATAACGGCCATCGATGAAAGAATAGAATGATGCATAGGCGTTGTTCTGGTCAGCAGACTGCGGTAAGCCCCAGATCCACTCTGCATTGCCATAGTTATTGAAACCAGCCTGGTATTCAGTAGGCGTCATCAGCGGATAACCAGTGCGTGCCTTACGGGCAAACTCAGCTGCTTTGTCCCACTGCCCCATCTCCAGATATACCCTGGCCAGCATACCCTGCGCCACATTCTTGTTGATGCGGCTCTTGCTTGGTCTTGCGTTGGTCAGCGCTTGCTCAGCTTCAGTCAGGTCAGTCACTATCTGGCTGTATACCTGCTCGAGCGTTGCTCTTTCCTTACCTTGAGTTGATGGCGTGGTAGGCTCCAGCATCAGTGGAACAGCCGGTGCATTTTTATCCTTCAGGTAAGTGTGCTGATACACACGCGCCAGGTTGAAGTACGAAAATGCTCTGATCACTTTTGCCTCTGCCTCGAATCCTGCTTTCTCCTGCTCAGTGGCATCACCCAGGTTTTTAGCGTTGGCAATGATGCTGTTCGCGTTCGTAATCAGATTGTAGGAGTGGCCCCAAAGAATACGGGTACCACGGTAAGTAACCAGCTTGTTGTCAAGCTCATACTGGTATACATACCAGTTGGTATTGGCCATTACGTCCTGTCCCATCACATCGAAGGTCAGCATCAGCGACGGCACACCGTAGCTGTCGTGGCTCACGGCTCCCTGGTTTACCGGCGCCTGGCGCATCAAACGGATGATACCTGTCAGCGCAGCCTCCATACCTTCTTTCGTAGTGTTCACCTGTTCTGCAGGCACACTGTTAGAAGGCACAGCCTCCAGGAAATCTTTCTCGCATGCAGTTAAACTCAGTGTGGCTCCAAGTATAGCTGCAACAAACTTTATATTCTTAATCTTCATTTTTCTCTACTAAAATAAGTTCTTACAGAGTTGCACGCACACCTACCGATACAGTTTTCTGTGTTGGGAAGCGGCTGTTTGTGATACCATCGATACTTTGTTCTGGATCCAGGCCTGGCGTATTGAACAACGTCCACAGGTTGTCGCCCTGTACAAAGATTCTGGCATTCTTCAGGCCAACTTTATCCTGCAGGTTCTGAGGCAGCGTATAGCCCAGCGTCACGTTACGCAGACGCAGGTACGAAGCATCTACCAGGAATCTGGATGAGTTAGCGTTCGTGTTCAGGTTCTGAGAAGTTCCCATTCTTGGCACATCTGTGTTGGTGTTCTCAGGAGTCCATCTGTTCAGGATGTCTGCATGCCAGTTGGTTCCGCGTCTGTCACCACCGTGCATCAGGTTGCTGTAGTCCGTGTTCAGTATCTCACCACCAACGCTGTAAGTGAAGAACACGCTCAGGTCGAAGTTTCTGTAAGCGAAGTTGTTCGTCACACCACCTGTCAGATCTGGCAGCGCTGTGCCTACATAGTAACGGCTTGCTTCGTTGTAGTTAGATGTAGTCACTTTATCAACTACATTACCTTCAGCATCTTTTACATCTTTGTACCACAGGCTCAGACCAGTGCTTGGATCAACTCCAGCGAAATCCTGGATAAAGAAGTCGTAGATAGAACGGCCTACTTTCAACTGCTTTGTACCCATCAGGATAGTTTCCTGTGGCAGTTCTGTCAGCTCGTTTCTGTTGTGTGCAGCGTTCAGGTTAGCAGACCATTTGAAGTCATCGCCTTCGATAATTCTGGCGTCCACATTCAGTTCCACACCTCTGTTTCGCATGGCTCCCAGGTTGTCAAACACTGACGTGAAACCGGTAGAAGGAGACAGCGGCTTATTGAACAACAGGTCCTTGGAAGTTCTGCTGTAGTAGTCGAAGGAAACATCCAGTCTGTCGAAGATTGTCGCATCTATACCTACGTTAAAGGCAGCCTGCTTTTCCCATGAAAGCACACGGTTCTCCAGTTTGTCAAGGATGATACCAGGAGCACCCAGGTCGCTATAGCCTGAGGTATATAGGCCTCTGTAAGCGTAGTAGTCAACACCGCCACCAGAAGTCAACAGTCCTTCGTTACCGGAAGTACCGTAGCTGGCACGTAGCTTCGCATCGTTCACCCATGGCAGTGCGCTCATGAAATCTTCCTGTGTGATTCTGTATGAACCACCGATAGAGAAGAAGTTACCCCAACGGTTGTCTGCATGGAAACGGGAAGAACCGTCACGACGGAAAGAGCCAGACAGGTAGTACTTGTCCATGAAGTTGTAGTTCACCTGACCCAGGTAGCTCATCAGTGAGCGTCTGTCAGACTGGCTGCTCAAATCAGTGATAGTCGAAGCATTGTCCAACTCAGTATAGCCAGGCAGCGCCAGGAAGTTGGTTTTCTGACCATACATGTAGTCGTACTTGTAATTGAATGCCTCAAAACCACCCAAAGCGTCGATCTGGTGCTGACCAATTGCCTTGCTGTAGCTCAGGATGTGGTTGATGGTGTACTCTACGAAAGAGCTTCTCCACTGCGTACCACGACCACCCACACCTGCACCGTCACCAAAGTTCGGGTTGTAGAATGTGAAGTCCTTGGTGTTGTCGCCTGTTAGTGCAAAAGTAGTTTTGTATTTCAGGTCAAGCGGAAGTGTAACTTCACCGAAGGTATTCAGGCTCCAGGTAAGTACATTGCGCTTCAGCATGTCCAGTTCTGTTGTACCTACCGGGTTGCTGTTGCCACCGTAAGGACGGGTTGCGTTAAAGTCGAACTCAGATGGGTTGTCGATAAATGTACCATCAGCACTTCTTCTTCTATAGATTGGGTATACAGATCCGATGTTTCTACCCCATGATACCACGTTTCTGAAAGAGGTACCGCTTGAAGTAGGGGCATTCTGGTCTGTATTAGCGATCAGGGCATTTACGCCAAACTTGATCTTGTCGGTAACCTGTGAACTTACGCGCAGACGTGAAGTGTAACGCTTAAAGCCTGAAGTAATGAAAGCACCTTCCTGATTCAGGTAGTTACCGGAGAAGTAGTAATTGGTTTTGTCGCTACCACCCTGGATACCGAAATCGTACTCCTGACGGGTAGCCTTTCTGTAAAGGGCATCTCTCCAGTCATCTTCCCAGGCTGGCGTAAGTCCGGCTTTCAGTCTGCCGTCAAGGCCTATTGGCTCTGCATCGTTGTAAGGGTTGTACTGCTGGCCGTTAGCTGATCCGCCTGCAATCTGGCTTACAACGTTCTTTGAAGCATACTCTTCAGGAGAGGCAAACTTGCCTTCCCACAGGGTTTTGTTTGACTTTGCATCGTTACGAAGCGCTTCCCATGTCAATTCGTAGAACTGCCCCGGATTAACTGTTTCATAATCTTTTACAGCGAAGTCAGAGATACCATAGGTGGCACCAAAAGTGATGGTTGGCTTCTTCGGAGCATTGCCGCCTTTTGTAGTGATCACCACTACACCGTTGGCTGCTCGTGAACCGTAAAGAGCAGCAGCACTCGCATCTTTCAGCACTGTCATCGACTCGATGTCGTTCGGGTTAATGGCATTCAGGTCACCAGAGTAAGGCGCGCCATCCACTACGTAAAGTGGAGTAGAAGAAGAGGCAACTGAACCGATACCACGGATACGGATCTGACCGGTAGAACCCGGCTGACCGCTGTTCTGCACAACCTGTACACCTGGGGTTAAACCACCCAGCGCTTTGGTCACGTCATTCACCTGCAGTTTCTCAATCGATTCTGACTTGATAGCGGAAGCGGAACCTGTAAATGATTTCTGATCCGCAGTACCGTAAGCAACTACCATTACTTCCGACAGTGTTTTGCTGTCTTCCTGTAGCTGTACATTGATTGTAGTGCGACCAGTTGTGCTAATTTCCTGCTTAACATAACCCAAGTAGGAAACTATCAGGGTAGCATCGTCTCCGCTCACGTTCACGGTGAAGTCACCTTCAACTCCTGTGTACGTTCCTACGGTAGTACCTTTCACTGCCACACCTACACCTGGTAGTGGTTGTCCTGTCCCAGCATCGGTTACCCGACCTGAGATGGTTCGGCTTTGCGCCCACGCCTGGCTCACCAGGGCGAACAACATCACCAAGCCCATAAATAGAACTTTTCTCATAAAGTAAGATTAGGTAAATTGGTAAAATTGTGTTTGATTAAATACCTAAAGTTACAACATCAAACAGTTAATGTAAACTGACATCCAAAAAAACATGCCTCTATCTACATCAAACAACTTTTTTACCAGATTAACTCATCCACAAATAATGTAATCACCTAATATTAAATAATATATAGAAACCCTATACACGTATTGTTTAAATATAAATTTTCTAACTCAAATTCACCTTTTTACATTTAAGCAAGAACTACCTGCACTTTTACCTTCACCTTTAAATTGAAAAAACGGCCGAAAACCTATTGTATACCTACAATTAGCCCAAAAGTCAATTGGATATTTCTTACCTCCGCAATTCTTTACTGCCTGTTTGGGATGCCTGCAGCATAGGAAATAGTTATGGAAACCGGCTATTTTTCCCTCTAACCTGACACACTTACACTACTTGATTTGCTTACTACAAGTATAAAGCCCGTGCAAAATCACATTAGTTACGCAGTTAGAAAAGCAGACCAGATGCCATAAAAAAAGCGTGAAGCACTTTCGCACTTCACGCTTTTAATTAGCTGAAACAATCTCTTTACTTCTTCAGATTCTCCTCGAAGAGCTTGTAGATACGCTTGTATTCGTCGGTCCAGCTGGCTGGCTCCGTAAAGCCGTGGTCCTCTACCGGGTATACAGCCAGTTCCCAATTGTCTTTGCCTAGCTCGATCAGACGCTGCGTCAGGCGTACCACATCCTGGAAGTGCACGTTCGTATCCACCATACCGTGGCAGATCAGGAGCGCTCCTTTTAACCCTTCCGCGTAGTAGATCGGCGAGCTCTTGGCATAAGCCAGGCTATCGAGCTGCGGTACGTTCAGGATGTTGGAGGTATAGCCATGGTTGTAGTGAGCCCAGTCTGTAACTGATCGCAGCGCTGCACCAGCTGCAAACACATCCGGCTCCGTAAACATAGCCATCAATGTGATAAAGCCTCCGTAGGAACCACCGTAAATGCCGATACGCTTCGGATCCACGTTATACTTGTCCACTAGCAGCTTGGCACCATCTACATGGTCGCTCAAATCTTTGCCACCCATAAACTGATAGATGCCGGTGCGTACGTCGCGGCCGTAGCCGGCGCTGCCGCGGTAATCGATATCCAGTACGGTATAGCCATTGTCGGCCAGGAAGTTATGGAACATGTACTCTCTAAAGTAAGAGCTCCACCACTTGTGGGCATTCTGCAGGTAGCCGGCACCGTGTACAAAGATCACAGCAGGTCCATTGGCTACCGCCTTCTCCGGACGATACAGTCGGGCATACACGTCTTCTCCATCGCTTGCTTTGAAGCTGATCACCTCCGGCTCGCGCCAGTTGTAGGCTTTGAACTCCTCGGTGAGCGAAGATGTCACCTGGCGCGGCTTAGCTCCTTTTTTGTTGTCCTGTACATACAGCTCCCATGGCTTGTTGCTGTAAGAGTAGCGTATGGCCATTGTCTTCTCGTCTGGTGACAGGGTTACTTCATGTGCACCTGTTCCAGAAGTCAGCTGGGTCATCTCTCCGCCATTGAGCGGCATCTTATAGAAATGCTTCTCGCCTGGGTGTGCCTTATTCGCTGTGAAATACCAGCTCTTTTTGTCTTTGGAGATCTGAGGACCGGAAACCTCAAACTTACCACTTGTAAGGGCTTTCTTGCTGCCATTGTTCAGGTTTACAGTGTACAGGTGTGAGTAACCGCTTTCTTCTGACTGGAACCATACTTGCTCATTGTCTGGCATGAAACCGATATCGCCGGTGCCATAGCCTATACCTGGGCCACTGATCCACGCTTCGTCTCGCTGGCGGTCTAGAGTGCTCAGTTTGCCCGTGGCAGGGTCTACTTTCAGAATCCAACGGTCTTTGTTATCGGCTGCGCGGGCTACCATGACGGCGTGCTTGCCATTGTCTGACCAGATTGGTCCGAACATGGTCACGGCTCGTGCTTCTGGTTTAGCGGCTTTAGTAGCAGGTTCTTTCGCTGCGCTCGCCTTTGTATCACGATCTTTAATGTAAGCTGGCTGGTCGTTTATACCTTCAATGCCACCTACCTGCAGCGCATAAGTAGTGTCACGGCTGATGTCGTACACAAATGACTCATAGGTTGCCTGCGCATCTCCTACTTTTGTGCGTGTGTTGATATCCTCGGTATACCCTGATGAAGTGACAAAGTCTGGTACAATGGCGACCTTGGCATTTTTAGGTCTTGTAGCCATGCGGTAGCTGATGTAGCGCTCGTCCGGGCTCAGCACGATGTTGTCAACCGATTTATCACCGATGTAAATTTCCTTCGGACGGGCCGGACTGTCAGCTTTCTGCTGCTTTTTGGCTGCCTCCTTATCCGCTTCACGCTCACGTACGATCTGCAGTAAAGCCAGCTGCTGCTCTTTCAGCCACTCACGCTGCGGGTTCTTGCCCTCCTCTCCTGGTTTGTTACCTTTTTTGAAGTCGGTCAGCTGCGCCAGCTGGCCATTGGCAATCGTCCATAGGTATAGATTGCCGTCTTTCACAAAGGCTACCTTTTTCTCGTCGTGGCTAAACGATGGGCTATTCTCACGCTCTACCGTATTGGTGATCTGCTGCGTTTTACCGCTCTTGATATCGAGCAAGTAGATGTCACCGTTTTTCTCGTATACCTTCTGCGTTTTGGCTCTGTTATAGCGTGCATTCCAGGTCCCTGGCAGGGCACGACGCTCCTGCGGGCTCACCTTCTGCAGGTTGCCACCGTTTGCCGACACACTGTAAAGCGAATCTCTTCGATTGGCATCAGGGTTCCAGCTGAAGTAGATCTTCTTGCCGTCCTCTGACCAGAACACATTGCTGGGCGAGGTGCCGATCCAGGTCGGATCACGCATGATCTTCTCCACACTCAGCTTACTGCTGTTTTCCTGCGCCTGTACAGCGGCTCCGCCAGCCAGTACGAACCAGGACATCAGGAGGAGGGCTTTCTTCTTAAGAAGCATAATAGATATTGTGTTTTAGATTAGGTTGTAGTTGAAGATAAAATTAAGCTATAAATCTTAAACATGCCAAACGGGGCATCCTGCTCTTGCAGACGAGGGATTTGACTTACTTATTGCTGCTAAGCGCCATAGGCGGGCGCTGCTCGTCAAAGTTTGTCAGGTCCTGGTATAGCTTGGCCAATGCCAACACCTTAGCCTCGCCGTAGAGCTGCCCCATAAAGGTGATCGTGGTAGGCATACCGTTCTTCTGGAAGCCATTCGGCAGTACAACACACGGATGGCCGCTCAGGTTTGTCATCACCAGGTTACTGCCCGCATATGATGGGCTTAGGTATACATCTATACCTTTCAGCTTCTCGTGCATCTGCTGTATGATAAGTGAGCGCACCCGCTGAGCTTGCAAATACTCCACGGCGGTAACAAAGCGTCCAGCCCTGAAAATATTTGGCCAGGCGTTCTTGTGCTGCTGCACCATCATACTGTCACGGCCGCTACGGGTTAGTTCGTCGAAAGCGGCTGCCCCTTCCACCGAGATGGTCATAGTCAGATCACGCGCTGGCAGGTTTGGCAGTTCAATCGGCACGAGCTCTATACCTGCTTTTCGAAGTGCCTCCAGTGTGGTTTTATCATTCTCCTTGAAAGGATAGTCTCGTTCAAAGTCTTTTTGCAGATATCCTACCCGCAGCTTTCGCACATCAATGTTCTTATTGTAGTTAAAAGGAGCATTCACGATGGTCAGGTCCTTTCCGTCTGGGCCGTGAATGGCATTGAACACGATGGCGCAGTCTTCGGCGGAGCGGGCGATTGGCCCGATCTTATCCATTGACCAGCTCAGCGCCATGGCACCATGTCGGCTCACACGGCCAAAGGTAGGGCGCAGTCCTGTGGTACCGCAGGCAGTGGAAGGTGACACGATGGAGCCAAGGGTCTCGGTTCCGATTGCAAAAGGCAGTAAACCCGCAGCTACTGCTGCAGCTGATCCGGCTGAGGAGCCGCTTGAACCTTTATTTAAGTCCCAGGGAGTCCGTGTTTTTCCTCCATACCATACATCACCCATCGCCAGTTCGCCTAATGTCAGTTTGGCTACCAGCACAGCACCAGACTGCTCCAGTCTCTGTACCACGGTAGCATCCAGGTCAAGTTGCTGGTCTTTGTAAGGAACGGATCCCCATGTGGTCTTATACCTCTTTGTTGCCAACAGGTCTTTCACACCATAAGGTATACCGTGGAGCATGCCTTTATACTTTCCGGCTTTTATCTCCTGGTCTGCACGCCTGGCCTGCTCCAGTGCCAGCTCCTCTGTCAGGCTGGTCACACATTGCAAGGTAGGCCCATGCTGCTTCAACCGATCCAGAAAGAATTTGGTAAGTTCCTCTGAGCTGATCTGCTTTGTGCGTACTAATTCTGCCAGCTGTGGGACCGAATAAAAAGCAAGCTCCTCTCTGTTGGCTGGCAGCTTTATGCCTTTCCGCCGCTCTACTTCAAACTTCTCACGCTTTTGCTCAAACTCAAACCCCACAGGAATAGGGTTAAACTGTAGGGCCGGCGCTACATCGTTTGACAACGGTTGTTCTCTGATGCGCTGGTAGCTGCTCCTGAACTCAGCGACGCTTGCTGTAGCGGAATCCAGTTGTGCATCCGTAAACTTCAGTCCAATCATTTGCTGCGCATTCCGAAGCACATCCACTGTGATCTTGTCATCAGCCAACTTCGTAATAAAGGCTCCTGAGAGGAAGCATGTCGCCCCTAACAAGGTATAGGTATATGATCTTTTCATAAATTCTGTTTGTGAGTCATTCAGACCTATAAGTTAGCAATTATCATTTATTTATGGTCTCGGTAGTTTGGTAATAGCCACAAAAAAACCGCCCCTCGCAATGCAAGGGGCGGTCTCTTATTAGATTCTAAGTATTTCAGAATCGATTATGGGTTCTGGTCACCAGCAGAAAGCGCTTTGTTGTTGTTAAGCTCATCCTGAGGTATTCTATAAAGAATCTGTGGATCCGTGATAGAACGTTCTGTTACAAGGATAAGAGCAGCAACGTGCTCACCGTTTGCAGCGGTACCAGTAATTCTCTTGATTGGTCTGTTCAGACGCTTCAGATCCAGGATAGAGAAACCTTCACCCCAAAGTTCGATTCTTCTCTGCATTATGATTTCCTCGATCAGATCTGTACCAGAAGTAGCTGGTGCTGCATACTGAGGGTCTCTTGCTTTTACAAGTGTTTCCAGTACAGCAACGGCTTCACCATCTCTACCAAGTCTGGCAAGTGCCTCAGCTTCGATCAGGTACATTTCAGAAGCTCTCATCATTACGTAGTCAGCTGCCCATGAACCAGTAATTGGCAGTTTGAACTTCAGAGAAGCGTAGTTGTGGTAAGTACCTTTGTTGTCGGCAGTAGGAGCCTGAACAATTTCCTTACGAACGTCTGTAGCAGACATCTTCTCGTACAACTCTCTTGTGATCAGCTTCGTGCTACCCAGGCCAGCATAACCAGCTGCTGTGTTAGACATGTGAGAGAAGAAAGAAGCGTAGATCGTAGACTGGTCGTTAGGAATCTGAAGACCCCACATCCACTCAGAGTTAGCAGCACCGAAACCTGCTTTGTAAGTAGCTGCGTTCATCAGCGTATAACCCTGACGCGCTTCGTTAGCTTTTGTAGCAGCTCTTTCCCAGTTTTCCATCTGCAGCGCTACACGAGCCTGAAGACCTTTAACTGTCTTTTGGTTGATGTGCGAAACGTGATCTTTCGTTTGGCCTGCCAGCAATGCTTCAGCAGCATCAAGGTCAGCGATGATCTGGTTGTAAACCTCTTGTACAGTACCACGACCTTTACCTTCAGTAGTTGGCTCCGTGTACAAAGGCACACCTGGCGCATTTTCATGGCCTTTATAAGTATGCTGGAACAGGTTAATCAGGTAGAAGTAAGAGTGGGCTCTCAGGAACAGAGCATTACCCTTGATGTAGTCCTTACGGGCCTGCGTACCAGCGGCGCCATCAACATTTTGGATAAGCAGGTTCGCATTGTTGATGGTTCTGTAATAGCTTCTCCAGCTACCGCCAGAACGAGATATGTTCGTAGCAGTTCCGTAAGCCGAGTGGTTGTAATCACTTACATACCAACCGTATCCACGAACAGGTGTAATCACGTCATTACCCATCATGTCCATGGATAAGTCAGTAGATTTAGGCCCGAACAAATCGTGTCTCGAATCCCATGATGTCCACATAGAACGATAGATACCGTTCAATGCTACTGTGGCACCCTCTGTTGTGCCAAATACCATTTCATTTGGCACCGCAGATGCTGGAGTAGTATCCAGATACTCCTTCTCGCAGCCCGTCAGCACTAAAACTGCCAGTGCCAGCGGAGCTAGTTTTTTAACTATATTTTTCATACTGATAATATTCCTAATTAAAAGTTAGCGTTTAGACCAAGCGTGAAAGTACGCATCACTGGGTAAGTGAAGTCTGATGTACCAGTGAAGCTACGCTGTGGGTCCATACCTTCGTTCTTCGTGAAGATCTTGGCATTGTCAACAGACACGAATGCACGCATATTGTTTACACCTACTCTTGAAGTCAACGTGTTTGGCAGTGTATAGCCCAAGTTGATGTTCTTGATGTTCAGGTAAGACGCATCGAACAACCATCTTGTAGAAGCACCATCCTGTGTAGCAAGACCTTGCTGCAGTCTAGGTACGTCTGTCTGTGTGTTCTCTGGAGTCCAACGGTTCAACATGTCTTTGCTGAAGTGTGTACCATAAGTACCTCTGTGCATCAAGCTACCATAGTTGCTGTCATAGAACTTACCACCTACCTGGAATGTCATCAATACCGCGAGGTCAAAGCCTTTATAGCGGAATGAGTTAGAGAAACCGCCGATCAGGTCAGGGATAGCTGTACCATGGTAAGCATAAGTGGCGTTATTGATAGCGTTTGTCACTGTATCCTGGCCGATGATCTGGTAAGCTGCGTTGTCTGGCTTATACATTGTATGGTCAGTGCGGTACAGGGCATCACCATTGTTAGGGTCTACACCGTAGTACTCACGCAGCCAGAAAGCATATCTATCTTTACCTTCTGCCATTCTCTTAGTGCCATCTATTTGTGGATCACCATTTGGCATCTCCGTAATCTTGTTCTTATAGCTGGTCAGGTTCAGGTCTACTCTCCAGTCGAAGTCGCCAGTAGAAATAGCGTTGTAACCCAATTGCAATTCCCAACCGTTGTTAGACATCGTACCGATGTTTTCCCACTTGCTCAGACCACCTGTTGAATAAGGAAGTGGAACCGCGAACAATAGGTTGCTAGAGATACGCTGGAAATATTCCACTGTACCTTCTAATTTGTTGAACAATCTGAAGTCAGCACCAATGTTGAAGTTTGCATTAGACTCCCATACCAGTTCTGGGGCAGGAAGAGCAGTAACGATAGCACCAGGAGAGTTTACGTTGTTCCAACCCAGTGTGTAAAGACCTTGCCATCTGTAGTAGTCTGCGTCATCAGAGCCTGTATTCTCGTTACCCTGCTCACCATAGCTACCTCTCAGCTTCAACTCGTCAATCCACTCAGCAGAAAGGAAGTCTTCTTCTGAAATTCTCCAGCCGGCACCGATAGAGTAGAAGTTACCCCAACGTGAGTCTTTGTGGAAGCGTGAAGTACCGTCTCTTCTGAAGCTGGCAGAAGCCATGTATTTATCAGAAAGGCTATAGTTCAATTGAGAGAAGTATGATTCGATCTTGTGATCAGCAAAAGTGGAAGAACCACCAGTGATGGTAGCAGCACCAGCAAGTTCAGCTGAGCCAGGGAAGGCAAAACCAGTTCTGGTTGCAGTTACGTTTCTGGTTTCGAAATCGTAGTTTTCGTGACCAGCCAAAGCACGCAGGCTATGGTTACCGAACTGCTTGTTCCACGTCAATACCTGGTTGAAAGTATAAGAAGTAGTTCTTCTGTCAGCCTTAGTAGAGCGACCAGCTACGTTTTGCGCATCACCGAACTGTGAGTTCTGGTAGCCTGTGCTGAAACCGTTGTAGTAGTTACCACCGAAAGTAGTTTTGAAAGTGAAGTCTTCCAGGAATTTCACTTCAGCAAAAGTATTAACAGTTGCTTCGCTTCTTCTCATGGAGTTTTCGTCAAGGGCCAGTGTACCAAGCAGGTTAGAGTTTGGCGCATAAGGTCTGGCACCCATCTGGTCAGCGTTACCCCAGTCAAGTCTATTACCACCTGTTACAGGGTCAGTTACGAAGTTACCTTCGCCATCACGCTGCCAGATTGGATAGATAGGACCCATGTAACGAGTGTAGTAGAATGGGTTAGATGTAGCAGTACCAGTTGAGAAGTTACCCTGGTTTTCAGACATGTTACCAGCGATGTTGATACCAGACTTCAACCAGTTAGTTACTTGCGTATTGATGCTGGCACGAGCATTCACACGGTCATAGTTAGAGAATTTAGCAACACCTTCTTCTTTAACATAACCAACAGAAAGGTAGTAATCGCTCTTCTCAGCACCACCAGACACGTTCATGTTCACGTCAGTACGGTTAGACTGCTGGAACAATTCATCAGCCCATGAGTCGCTGTAAAGCAGACGAGCATTTGGATTCAGACGGCCAGTAGCTGGGTCGATCACCTGGTTGCCAGGCACGTTGAATGGGTTGTAAACAAGACCGTTACCACCTGCAATGTTGTCAGAAGCAAACTTGTTAGCAGCTGTAAGATCTTGGCCAGGCTTTGGTGCTCCACCAAGGTTTGCGTTACGCATAGCCTCCCACATCAATTCATAGTACTCCTGCTCGTTTACACGCTCGTACTCTTTGATAGCACGGTCAGAAATACCTCTTCTCAGGTTAACAGCAATGCTAGGCTTGCCAGTCTTACCTCTTTTAGTAGTGATCATGATCACACCGTTGGCAGCACGTGCACCGTAAAGGGCCGCAGCAGCAGCATCTTTCAATACTGTTACAGACGCGATGTCGTCAGTTGAAATAGACTGAAGCGTACCGTCGAAAGGAACACCGTCTACTACATAAAGTGGCTCGTTGCTAGAGTTAACAGAACCAATACCACGGATACGCACAGATGCGTTAGAACCAGGAGCACCACCACCGTTGGTAGTCTGGATACCTGGTACAAGGCCTTCAAGCACACGTGTAACAGATGTTACCTGCTGTCTCTCGATCGCTCTTGTCGTGATAGTTGACTCAGCACCAGTAAAGGCTGTTTTCGCAACAGTACCATAAGGCACCTGGATCACAACCTCTGACAGCTGCTGGCTGTCGATGTCCAATGATACATTAATAGAAGTATTTGCGCCAATCGCCACCTCTTTTGCCACGTATCCAATGTAACGGAACACCAGAGTGTTCGCATTATCTGGCACGTTTACGCTGAATGAACCGTCTGCATTAGTTGCTGTACCAGTAGTGGTACCCTTCACAACTACAGACACCCCAGGAAGAGGTGCTCCGTCCCCTGCCCCTGTAACTTTACCTGTTATTGTCCGACTTTGTGCCGCTACTTGGCCCAAAAGCGCAAACAAGAACAAGAAGTTAAGTAGTAATACTTTCTTCATAAACTACACTTGTTTTGTTAGGTTGTTGAAAATAGATTAGATAATAGAATAGTTTTATCTCCAAATATAGGCATTAAAAACATTTAACAAAACCTTAACAAAGATTCTTCGTAATATTTTTTTATGCCCTTTAAAAGCCCTCAGACAGCATTGAAAGCCACAAAATGACGTTTACAACACATTGAAGGCCACATCATTTGATAAAACAGTAGTCTTAAGATGAAATAACCAATGCATGGCCACCTCTCCAGGTGGTCTCTTTTTTTCAGGGAAAAGCTTGCTTCATACGGAGAGTGTTATAACAACAACAGTAGCGTCCGTAACAAAAGCTAAACACCGTAACCGCCGGAGCCCCCATAGTTACCTGATTGCGCCATCACGATCGCATGTGCCTGCTGCGCCTCCTTGATATTATACTCAAATGCCAGCCGCTTGTAATTGATCACATCTACAATGGTACCTATAAAACACAGACCGGCTGTGAACAGGTATAGCAGCCCCATCCCTATATGCCCGAGTACAAAACGATGGACACCGGCCACTCCAAAAAATCCGATCACAGCAGTAATGAGCACAAGCAGCGGTTCACGCCGGCGGGATCTGTAAACAGAAACGAACTGCTGCGCCTCGTAGTCCGACATAGCGTTCAGCAGGCCTTGTACATAAGCCATCTCATCGGGCTCAAGTTCAGGCATTAAATTAAATACATTAGCCATAGTTTATAGTTTAGAATGATACAGGTATAACTGGCGTGATTGCACTAACAGCTCCAACACACGCCAGCACAATATAAGCAGAGCAGGCAAGCCCAGCGGGTGGGCCTGCCAGGAAGAGGCCAGGTCGCCTCTGAATAAATAAGCCACACTATGCCCCAGACCACAGCCCGGGCAGCCACCCTGCCACACCCAACTGATGGGACACAGGCTGAACAGATGATTGCCTGCAGGCTCCATACCAGCCAGCAGCAGTAAGCCAATTATCCAGGCACCCGCTTCCGGGAGTACCCGCCAGGCTGCGTAAAAGGCTCTATTTCTGTTAATTCCTCGCATTGCCACCATAAGGTATATTTAATATCGTGATTGTGCAAGTTATAATACATCCAAATGATAACATCTGCCCACATGTCTGTCGTATGACTAGGAAGAATCTAAATGGAGAACTGTATGGAATGCAACGTAGGATTGACTGAACAGAAAGTACGCGTATTGGCAGGCCTTGCCATTATCGGAGTGGGTGCATACTATAATATAAAGGCATTGTCAGCTATTGGGGTTATACCTATTGTTACGGGCATGCTGCGCTATTGCCCCGTCAACCAGGCAGTCGGATACAATGGCTGCACCGGGGAGCAACACCGTGTAAAAAGCGCTGTACTTTAATTATATGCAAAAGTGGCTATACAGAAGCTTGGGTTTTACGTACCTATAGCGCTATGAGAAAAATCATCCTGTACATTGCTGCCAGCACCGACGGGTTCATTGCCCGGCCCGACGGAAACATCGACTGGTTACACGATAAGAAGTACAACATACCTGACGAAGATTTCGGCTACACGGCCTTCCTGCAAACGATCGATACCACCCTGATGGGGCGTAAGACGTACCAGCAGGTCATGGGTTTCGACATGCCTTTCCCCTACCCTGACCTGAAAAACTATGTTTTCAGTCGCTCCGAACAGCAGGACACGGAGCATGTTTCCTTTGTGAAAAACGCTGTGGTAGACTTTATAGAAAAGCTGAAGGAGCAGCCAGGTAAAGACATCTGGCTCATTGGCGGCGGACAGCTGAATGCTACAGTCCTCAATGCTGGCTTACTGGATGAAATTATACTGACATACATCCCGATTGTGCTGGGGAAAGGAATTCCGCTGTTTTCTGCTGATACGGAAGAGCATAAGCTAAAGCTGATCCCGACTGAGAACAAACTTTACCGCAATGGCTTCCTGCAGGTGAGGTATAGTTGCTGATAATCTAACACGGAAAGTCCTCAGCTGCATAAGGCAGCTGAGGACTTTCCGTGTTCAGGTGCTAGTACGTTAGGGCTTTGATTGGCTGCGATTACAATTCAGGATTTTCCTGATCGGTTTTCCTCTGATCCAGTTCTTTTTCGGCATCTTCTTTCTGGTGCTCGCGCTCCACTCTTTCATCATCCATCAGCCCCTGGCTAACAGTGTCCGTAAACTGTCTGGAAAAACCGAAACTCGTATCAACAGTTGGCACATCATAATTTCCAGTATTAAAAAATAATCCTGAAAGGTAGCTTCTTCTATGGCGTCTCATCTCACACTCCTTTCTATTAAATAACGGCTGCTCCGCTATGTATTTATAAATAGTTTATACTATGTTATACGTAAATCATGCAATAATAGACTGGATTTATACCTAAATAACGGGCATAAAAGAAGCCTGCCAAACAGACATGTCGGGCAGGCTTCGCAAGTAGGGTACATAGTCAGACTATTTCTTCTTTTTAGCCTTGCTTTTCGCTTTCTTCGATTTGGCGGCTTTTATTTTTGACTCTGTTTCCTCTGCCTCTTTCATCAGGGCTTTCCAGTCAAATTTGGCCTCGGCGCTGAAATCGATGGTTGCCTCGCGGTCTTCAGGGTCGAGCTGGAGCACTTTGATGTCTTTGGTCAGGTAGGTCTGTATTTCATCAAGCATTGGCTTTTCCTCGGCACTGCAAAAGGACACAGCTATACCTTTGGCCATACCACGGCCTGTACGGCCTACACGGTGCACGTAGTTTTCGGGCTGCTCCGGCAGGTCATAGTTCACTACATAGTCCACGCTCGGGATGTCGATGCCGCGTGCGCTCACATCCGTGGCGATCAACAGCTTCACCTCCCCTTTCTTAAACTTTTTCAGGGCTTCGAGGCGATCTTTCTGCTCTTTGCCGCCATGAATGCTCATCGCAGCAATGGCTACGCGCTCCATGGCAGCCACTACGCGCTCAGCCCGCACCTGCGTGCGGACAAAGGCCAGTATCTTTTTATCAGGGTTCTCTTTCACAACCCGCTCCAGGAAGAACCGCTTCTCGTCCATCTCCACGTACATCACGGAGTGGTCCACGTTTTTCGAAACCGGATCTTTCGGGGATATCTGAATGCGCACCGGCTTGTTCACAAGCGAATAGGCAAGCTCCTTGATCTTTTCGTTTATAGTGGCCGAGAAGAACAGGGTCTGCCGCTTGCGTGGCAGTTTGGTGATCAGCTGGCGGATGTCGTGGATGAAACCGAGGTCGAGCATATGATCCGCTTCGTCCAGCACGAGTGTCTCCACGCGCTCCAGCCGGATGTAGCCCTGGCTCACAAGGTCGAACAGGCGGCCTGGTGTAGCCACTAGGATGTCTATACCTGCTTCCAGCCTAGCGATCTGCGGGCCCTGCTCCACGCCACCAAATACACAGAAGGTCTTGACGCGGGTATGGCGACCGAGCTCTTCAAACACCTCGGTGATCTGCAGAGCGAGTTCGCGGGTGGGCACCATCACCACACACTTGATGCCATCGGAGCGACGGCGATTGATCTGGTACTGCAGCTTATCCAGCACAGGTATAGCGAAAGCGGCCGTCTTGCCGGTACCTGTCTGGGCAATCGCCAGCACATCCTCGCCTTTCATGATCGGAGGGATCGCTTTGAACTGTATATCGGTTGGCTTCCGGAAACCCAGCTTACTCAGGCTTTTTTTGATCTCATCGGATATGCGGTAATCTTCGAACTTCATGATAATGCTTTGCTGATTGGCTACTGGTCTTTACGTAAGGTCGCAGCGAATTGTAAAGGTACAGCTTCTTTTTCTGATTCGCTTAAGGTATGGCCCCGGCTTGCAACGAATGCAACATAGCATCCCTTCAAAGGCTACTCCCCTGCAACAGTTTATCTAAACACTTAATCACCGGCTCGCTTCAAGGTATAAACTCGCTAAAAGGTATAAGCACATCACCTGGCCGGGATACAGTAAAAAGATCAAAAATAAAGAAGCAAAATAAACTTTTATAATAGCATTACTATTATCAAAGAAAGTTGTTATAACTTTGCGGAAACCAATCTCGAATAATGAGCAGCTGCAAAAGGGACAGTAGCATCAAAAAAAGGGAACGGACACTTGACACAGGCGTAGTCTTAAAAAGTCATCAGCACATGAACACGACCAGCATTAAAATAAACCTGAACCACAAAGCTTACATGCGTGACCCGGAGAACACTGAACTGGGCCGCCGCATCATCAACGAGAGCATTCGCCTGATCGACGATCTGGGCTTTGAGCAGTTCACGTTCCGGAAGCTGGCAAATATAATTGGCTCTACGGAAGCTTCCATTTACCGCTATTTTGAGAACAAGCACAAGCTGCTGGTATACCTGGTGTCGTGGCACTGGGCCTGGCTTGACCACTTTGTACTGTTCCACACCAACAACATAGCTGATCCGCGGGAGCGCCTGAGCCGTGCCATAGACGTAATCACTTCCTCCGGCATTGACAACCCTGCTACGCTGCACATCAACGAAAGCGCCCTGTACAGGATCGTGATCGTTGAGGCCTCCAAGGTATACCTGACCAAGGAAGTAGACGATGACAACAAGGACGGTTATTTCCTGGAGTACAAGCGCCTGTGCCACCATATAGCCGAAATGGTGCTCGCAATAAATCCCGACTACCCTTACCCGCATGCCCTCATCAGCACGATCATGGAGGCAGCCCACCAGCAGGTGTTCTTTGCCGAGCACCTGCCTTCGCTCACCGAGATCAAGGGCACAAAGCGCTCTCCCCAAGAAACGGCTACTTTTTTAAAACATCTGGTATTTGCGGCAGTTGACCAGAAAAGATAAAACAGACACATGAGTAAAGCATATAAACATAAACCTCTTTACACGCCGATGCAGCGTTTCTGGCAGCTCCTTGCCGCTGAGAAACGTGAGATCGTGTACCTGTACATCTACGCAATCGTGGCGGGTCTTATCAGCCTTTCGCTGCCGCTAGGTATTCAGAGCATCATCGCTTTTATTTCGAGTGGGCAGATCACGGTGTCGGTGGTGGTACTGATCACCCTGATCGTGCTGGGCCTGCTTATAGTGGGTGGTATGCAGATCATGCAGCTGTGGCTGGTGGAGTACATACAGCAGCGCATTTTTGCGCGCACAGCTTTTGACTTTGCCTTCAGGGTGCCGCGCCTGCAGTCGGAGGCCCTGCATCGCTACTACCCACCTGAGCTGATGAACCGCTTCTTCGACACTATTTCGTTGCAGAAATCGATGGCCAAGCTGCTGACTGACTTTACCACGTCTGCCATACAGATCGTCTTCGGCCTGATTCTGCTATCGTTCTACCATCCCTATTTCATCGTGTTCGGCATGATCCTGGTCATCGTGCTGATCGGCATCCTATATTTTACGAGTCCCCGCGGCATCGACACTAGCATCACCGAGTCGAAATACAAGTACAAGCTGGTCGCCTGGCTACAGGAAATGGCCCGTTCGATGAACACTTTTAAGCTGGCCGGTCAGTCTGATCTGCCCACCGAGAAGACCAACGGCTTTGTCACCAGCTACCTGAAGGCTCGCAAGCAGCACTTCCGGGTACTGATGACCCAGTACTTCAGCTTTGTGGGTTTCAAGACTGTGATTACGGGAGGCCTGTTGGTGCTGGGCGCTATCCTCGTGATTCAGCGGGAAATCAACATCGGGCAGTTTGTGGCTTCCGAGATCGTCATCATCCTCATCATGACGGCGGTGGAGAAGATCATCATCAAACTCGATACCATCTATGACATGCTTACCAGCCTTGACAAGCTGGGGCAGGTGACCGATATGCCCCTGGAAGAAGAGCGTGGTGTGGCCATGCCTGACAGAGGACAGGGCTTGTCGATACAGGTGAAGAACCTGCGCTACCAGTACCCGAACGTAGAGGAATATGCTATCAACGGCGTTTCATTTGACGTGCTGGCTTCAGAGCGGGTGTGCATCGCGGGCTTTAACCGGTCGGGCAAGTCGACGCTTAGCCAGTTGCTACTTGGCCTGTACGAAAACTATGAAGGCAGCATTGCCTACAACAATCTCTCGATGCGCGACCTCGACAAGAATAGCATGCGCCGCCTGATCGGTGACAACACCTCCAAGGAACAGGTGTTTGACGGAACCATCCTGGAGAACATCACGCTCGGTATACCGAACGTACCGATCGAGGACGTGGTCTGGGCGACTGACAACGTAGGCCTCACCGAATTTATACATGAACTGCCAGACGGCCTGCAAACGGAGCTGACCGGTGGCAGTATTCGTCTGCCGGCCAGTGTGTCGCGCAAGATCATTATGGCCCGCTGCCTGGTGCTGCGCCCCAAAATGCTGCTCCTCGACGACTTCTGGGGAGGTATGGAGAAGCACGAGAAGCTGCGCCTGATCCAAATGCTTTCGTCACAAGAGTTCAGCTGGACGCTTCTTATTATCTCCAATGATCCGGAAGTGATGGCCATCTGCGACCGCACGCTGCTCCTGAAAGGTGGGCAACTCGTGGCAAACGGCAATTACGAAGAGATCCGCCACAGCACACCCTATCAGCAACTGGCCAACCTGACTGTATAACCATGAAAGAGAAAGATCCCTATACCCCATCGCGGGAGCACAGGGCCATGCAGGCAATGGACATGGTACGCACACCGAAGCTCGGGCGTACGCTGGCTTACTGGATCATCGGTATTGTGCTTTTCCTGATCCTGATCCTGTTTTTGCCGTGGACGCAGAATATTTCGTCGCGCGGCGCACTCACCGCCCTGAATCCGGAAGACCGGCCACAGACTGTGCAAAGCACCATAGCAGGTCGCATTGAGCGCTGGCATGTGCAGGAGGGCCAGCTGGTGCAGAAAGGCGATACGATCGTAAGTTTGTCGGAGGTGAAGGAAAAGTTCTTCGACCCGCAGCTGCTCGACCGCCTGGATGAACAGGTGCAGGCTAAGGAAGGAGCCGCCACAGCTACAAGAGCCAAGTCCGAGGCACTGCAGGACCAGATACAGGCATTGCGGGAAGGTTTGCAGTTCAGTCTGGATAAGGCGCGCAATAAGATAGCCCAGACACGGCTGAAGGTGCAGAGTGACAGTGCAGACCTGGTAGCGCAGCGTGTAGAAGTGGAAATAGCCCGCAACCAGTATGTGCGACAGGAAGAACTGTACAGGCAAGGCCTAAAGTCGCTGACTGAACTGGAGGCCCGACGTCTGAAACTACAGGAAGCGGAAGCCAAGCTCATTGCCAACGAAAACAAACTGGGCAGCACCCGTGCCGAACTGCAGAATGCCTATACTGAACTGAGCTCACTACAGGCGGAGTATGCCGATAAGCTCGCCAAAGCTGAATCGGAGCTCAATTCGAACCAGGCCTACCTGTACAGCACGATCGGCGATGTGTCGAAGTTGCGGAGCGAGTACAGCAGTACGCTGGTGCGCAGCACCTTTTACCAGGTGGTAGCGCCGCAAACGGGTTACCTGGTACGGACGCTTCGCGCAGGTATAGGCGAAACCATCAAAGAAGGAGAGGCCATTGCCACCATCATGCCCGAGGACCCACGCCTGGCCGTGGAGCTTTACGTACAACCCATGGACCTGCCCCTGCTCTACCGCGGCGCTCCTGTACGCCTGCAGTTTGATGGCTGGCCGGCACTCGTCTTCTCGGGTTGGCCTAATCTGGGCTTCGGTACGTTTGGCGGCAAAGTAGCTGTGATCGACAATACCGCCACCAACGGCCTGTACCGCATGCTGGTGGTGCAGGACCCGGAGCAGGAAGAATGGCCCGAGGCAATTCGCATTGGCTCAGGCGTACAGGGCTGGGCTATGCTGAACACCGTGCCGATCTGGTACGAACTATGGCGCCAACTCAACGGCTTCCCGCCAGACTACACGGGTACGCTGCCTGTGGATGGCGCCAACTCCCAGACCAAAGAAGAGAAATAAGTACATGAGAAGATATCCCTTTTTAGTCTTTTCGCTGTTGCTGCTGTGCCTGACAGGTATAGCCCGGCCGGGTATAGCCCAGTCGGCTGACTCGGTGCGGGTACTCACCATGCATGCGCTCTACGAGCAGGTGCTGGCGCATCACCCGCTGGCGGCTCAGGCAGCGCTGCTTGCCCGCCAGGCGGATCAGGAAATACGCATGGCCCGTGGTGGCTTTGACCCCATGTTGAGCAGCAAATATGGCGAGAAGCAGTTTTCGGACAAGGAGTACTATACCTACTGGAACAACAGCCTGCGGGTGCCGTTGTGGTTTGGCCCCCAATTGCTGGCAGGCTATGAGCGCAACAGTGGCCCCTACCTGAATCCTGAAAAATATACCCCCTCCAACGGACTAAGCTATGCAGGTATAGCCATACCGCTTGGCCAAGGCTTGTTTATGGACGAGCGCCGCTCCATCGTGCGGCAGGCGCAATTGCTGCCCCAGATGGCCGAAGCCGACCGCCTCAAGCTGGTAAACAAACTGCTGCTCGACGTGGCCAAAGACTACTGGGACTGGCTATACTATTATAATGAGGTACAGGTATACCGGGAGGCCCTGGAGCTAGCCGAAGTTCGCACCCGGGCTGTGAACGAGCGTGCCCGACAAGGTGACCTGGCTGCTATCGACACAGTAGAGGCACGCACCGAGGCCCTCAACCGCCGGGTATTATTGAGCGCCGCCCTGCAGCAGTACAACAACAGCAAGCTGCAGGTGGAGATGCACCTGTGGGACGAAGGCAATCAGCCGCTGGAGCTTGCCGCCAATGCCGTTCCTTCGGCGGAAGGCACCGAACTGGATCCACTTAGTCCCGAAGACCTGCAGGAATTAGTAGCGCTGGCCAAGGTCAACCATCCTGATATCGTCAAACTCGACCTGAAGGGACAACAGCTGGAAGTAGAGCGCCGCTTCGCCGCTGATAAACTCAAGCCGAAGCTGGATGTAGAGTATAATCTGCTGCAGAGCGACTTTTTTATGAACGGAGAAGCCTTTCAGGCGCCTTACATGCGCAACAACTACAAAGTGGGTATCAGCTTCAGCCAACCACTATTCTTGCGACAAGAACGTGGCAAACTGCAGCTCACCAAAATAAAGCAGCAGGAAGTAGGCTTTCAGCAGTCATTTACTTTAAGGGCAATCGAAAATGCGGTGCAGATGGTGTACAATGAGTGGCTGGCATTGGAAGAGCAGCTTGCGCTGCAGGAGCAAATGGTGGTTAATGCCCGCATCTTACAGGAAGGCGAAATCGTGAAATTCAGAGCAGGCGAAAGTTCTCTTTTCCTAATCAATTCACGTGAGCAGAAGCTACTGGAGTCACAGATCAAGCTCTATGATCTGCGCAGCAAATACGCTAAAATCAAAGCCCAACTCTACTGGTCAGCTGGTAACATGCAGCAGGAATAAACCTCAATTCTAAAAATTATAGCAAGCACCTGTGGATAAGTGTGAGTTATCAACAAAGTTGCTAACATATTTAGTCGCCTTCTAAAAAAGTTAGTTTAAGAAGATTGTTTTGGAATTAAAAGGAGGGCGGCGGGGCTATACCTGCAAATAGCTTAATGATGATTGTTGAATTGCTGATGGTTGAAGAATAAATTGTTGCTTGTTAATTGTTGGGTGCATGATTAGCCCACCCTGCCCCTCCGGGGAGAGGATTATCTCTGCACGATCCAGGCAGTTCGGGACCTTCGCTATAGAGGCAGCCATATCCAATAAATTCACTCCTAAAAAGCTCTTCGGGACAGCCATATCCCGAAAAACTGTTGGGGATGTCCACAGCCTGTGTGTAAGTTTTGCAGGAATACAGGAACAAGGATATTCCCTGCAGAAATGCTTTCGGACTTAAAGGTCCGAAAGACCGCTTAATCGCGGACGATGTTTCGGTGTAACGTCGCTACAACTCAAACTCCCAACTTTTCCTTACCAAACTCTCACAGCCTCCCTCCTATCACCACCCGTTCTTTGTGCACGCTCTTCTGCCCATCCAGCCCGAAGAGCTCGATATAGAACAGGTAGTAGCCGATAGCGGCTTTAGTGCCATCCTGTCGGGTGCCGTCCCAGCGGAAGAAACCTGTGGAGGCTAGCAGTTCGTTCCGCACCAACTTGCGTATCTCCCGGCCCTGTGCGTCAAAGATGGTGATGTTGGCCACAAAGCCCGATTGGTCAGTACTGTAATTGACGGTAGTGAAATCTTCATACCCATCGTCATCCGGCGAGAAAACCTTGGGCTCAATGCTGAACACATGCTGTGCCGCTATACCTGGCTGTGACTGCGAATTAAGGTAGCCGGGCGTAGCGCCTAGCGAAGTAGCAGCTGAATGAAAGTTGTCTGCCGAGGTCGGGCCGTCCAGCCGGATCCGTTCCAGCGAAATGCCGTTGCGGTCGTCGATCAGGCTAAAGTGCATGCGCTCACTGTAGTCGAAACGGTCTGCGATGCGGCTAGCTGTCTGCAGAAGCACCACAGATCCGGCCGCGTCGGGATAAGAGGGTAGTGACACCATTCTTAAAAAAGTCTCCTCGCGGGCAGCGGGATAGTTATTTTTAATGTTTTCCGGATTGGCGGTGAGCACTACGTAAGCACCCGGCTCCAGCACATAATTGGCTGTCGTGATCACGCGCCGATTGGCAATGCTGTCATTGCTGACGTTAGCCAAGTACCAGTTTTGCAGGTTGATGAATTTATCGCTGCGATTGACAAGCTCTACAAAGTCTACACCACCCGGCCTTGGGTTGAACAACACTTCGTTGATCACCACATCGCCAGGCTCAGGTGTGGAGGGCAAGGCAAAGGTAGCTGTGAGCGGTTGTGAGCTGAGGTTACCGGCGCAGTCGCGTATACCTGTGGCGGTCAAGGTATACAGTTGCCGCTCCTGGAGGGGGTTAGCCAGCTGCAGCACCACTTCTTCAAATAGCGGCGAAGCAACCTGTCCGGCAGCTATACCAATACCTGCCGGACTCAAGGTATAGCGGCTCACTGCAGCAACCTGTGCACTGTCCAGCCGCTCGTTAAAACGCAGCAACAGCCGGTCGGGTGCCAGTGCCGTCACGCCAAGCAAGACAGGCGGTGTGTTGTCAGGTATAGAGGCGGCTACGGAGTTGGGTTGGGCAGGCGTCCCGCCGCGAGCGTCATTGGAGGCAATCCAGTTATCGGCGCCGGCGCAGGGATTTGTCACATCAATCATCTCCAGACTCCAGCCACCGTTGCGCTTGGCATTGTCGCGGTACCAGGCATCGTTGTAGTTCACAGCATAGATCAGACGACCATTGGGCTGGCGCAGTTGCAGCAGCTCGCCGGTGTTGTTCAGGCTCGGAAAATTGCTGATACCGATCACGCGGCCAAACTGGCTAAAATTGGCCACCTGCACATTCGGCACCACCACCGCATACTCTCCGGGCTGCAGGAGCACGTTGGGCAGTGTGGTGGTAGAAGTGGCATCCGAGTAGCGTATACCTTGCAGCATGAGCACCTTCTCGGTCGGGTTGTGCAGCTCGATATACTCCACGGCAGGCAGCCCGGTGGCAGGCGTTTCACGGGCCATGATCTCGGTGATCAGCAGTTCGTTATACCCGGGCAGCACAGGCGGCAGCGCATATTGGAAAGTCAGCTCCACCGGCCCCTGTAAAGTATTGCCATACAGGTCAGCTATACCTGCCACCGCAATCGTATTGGCTCCGTTCCGTAGTGACTGCGCAAATGTGAGCAGCACGGTCCCGTTTTCTGTAAGTTCAGCGGATGCTGGCTTAGCGCTACCGTTTAAGGTATAGTTTGCTGTATTTTGGGCTGCTGTAGGATTGAGCGGCTCATTAAAACGCAACTCCAGCGACTGTGTGCTCAATGGCTGAGCGTTTTCTAACACGGGTGGCCTAGTATCGGTGATCCGAAAATCATCAAAGTAAAAGCGCTGACTGTTGGCTGAGCTATACCTGACCAGCACCCCGAAGTAAGCGGAACGTCTGTGTGCAGCATCTGTTACGGAGCCTTGGCTTCTGTAGCTTTGGCCTGTTCCGGTCACATCTATTTCCAACTGCCAGGTATAGTCCAGCCCTCGCGTTACCCGCACCCGCACGATATTATTAGAGGTCGCCACAGTTTTATCCTCGCCATTGATGATGATGACTGGTGATTTACCGGCGTCTTTCCGGAAGAGGCTCACTTCGTCGGGCGTACCTCCAATGCGCACGAAATAGCCGTTTGCATCAGCAGCTTTAAGGTCTTCTTTGTCTGAGATCAGGAAGATGTCGGCATAGTTGCTGGCAGAAGTCGCCAGGCGCAGGTTGGCCCAAAACTCCCAAACAGTACCTACCGCCGCCTGCGAGGGCGTGGACAGGTATAGCACAGTGCCCGTCACTGCCGGCCCGCTACTCTGCAATTGGTTCTGGGGATTTACGATAAAGCCGTTCACATCGCCAGTCCAGGTGGGATTCTGAGTGAAGTTGCCATCAGAGAAGTCATCCTGAAGTTGGGCTGTGGCAAGGTATGGCAGGAACAGGAGCAACAGGCCTGCAATTAGTACCTTTTGAGCAATTACTGACCTGGTGGCATGAGAAATGCAGTGAATTATACCCGCAACCAGCCGCATCACCCATTTTGCCATGCTGAGAGAATCTTGGTTAACAGCCTGGCAATCGATGCAACTCCCGGTTACCTGGTCTGCTACCAGCACTTTATTCAAGAGAGGAAAGCCGGATTCTGTATTTACAAATGCTTGGCGTAAAGTTTGTTTCATGCGCAGATATTGTGGTGAAAACTTACGAACTTCGCAGCCGCAAAAGGAAAAGCAAAGGCAAACATTTAGACACTCACAGGTCTTCGGAGACGCAGTGAGGTCAGGAAACCGGCCACTTTTGAAAGATTTAGAACTTTTACGCGACTCAGATAAGTTAGTTAGTGGAACATAACACATTAACCATATACCCTAAACAATGAAAGTAGCAGTAGTAGGCGCCACTGGACTAGTGGGCGGCGAGATTTTGAAAGTACTGGCGGAGCGCGACTTCCCGGTAACGGAATTATTGTTGGTTGCTTCTGAAAGATCTGTTGGTAAACAGATGGAGTTTAAGGGTAAACAGATAAAGGTAATCGGGATGCAGGACGCGATCGCGGCCGCCCCGCAAATTGCTATTTTCTCGGCAGGCGGCAGCACCTCTACCGAGTGGGCCCCTAAGTTTGCAGAGGCAGGGATCGTGGTAGTCGACAATTCATCGGCCTGGCGCATGGACCCCAGCAAGAAACTGGTGGTACCCGAGATCAATGCCAAAGAATTGACGAAAGAAGACAAGATCATTGCCAACCCGAACTGCTCTACCATCCAGATGGTGGTAGCCCTGAACAAGCTGCACGAAGAGTTGCAGGCGAAGCGCATTGTCGTGAGCACTTATCAGTCCGTGACAGGTACAGGCGTAAAGGCGGTGGAGCAACTCATGAACGAGCGCGAGGGCAAAGAGGGCGAGAAAGCTTACCCTTATACCATCGACCTGAACGTGCTGCCGCACATCGACGTGTTCCAGGACAACGGCTATACCAAAGAAGAGATGAAAATGATCCTCGAAACCAAGAAGATCATGGGCGACGACTCTATCCGGGTAACGGCTACAGCAGTGCGTATACCTGTGATGGGTGGTCACTCCGAGTCGGTGAACGTGGAGTTCGAGAAGGATTTCACCTTAGACGAGGTATACCGCATTCTGAACGAGACAGAAGGCGTGAAGGTAGTAGACGACGTAAAGAACCTGCAATACCCAATGCCAAAAGACGCACACGGTAAGGATGACGTTCTGGTTGGACGTGTACGTCTGGACGAAACGCAGCCACGCACCTTGAACATGTGGATCGTAGCCGATAACCTGCGCAAAGGCGCCGCGACCAATGCGGTGCAGATTGCCGAGTATTTGGTGAAGCAGGGATTGGTGTAAGTTTCAAGAGGATTAATTAAAAAACGAAAAAGGAAGCTCTTGAAGGGGCTTCCTTTTTTATTCTAACAAACCGGTAAAAAGTGTAATCCAAAAAGAACTTGCTGACTTTTCTATTATGCTGCATTTATGTGCTTCTAACACTCAATTCTCTTGCTAGAACATGTAACTTATGCCTGCATATTTAAGCTCTCTGCGCCAAAGATCATGAAACTCCAATATATCCATACCGAAAGGCTCGTGCTTGTACCTTTCACGCTTGCGGCAGCCCGCGCACTTTATGGCGGTGACAATGGTGTGCTTACATACCTTGGCTTGCAGATAACTCCTCTTTGGCCCGACCAGGAGAGCATGGATACATTGCCCAGGATTATCAAAAGACTCGAGCAGTTACCCGAACCGACTGGCTTTGAGTCGTGGATGATCGTGCTGAAACACAATGCCACTGTAATCGGTGACGCTGGTTTTAAGGGGCTCCCGAATCAGGACGGGGCTGTGGACATCGGCTATTCAATCATAGAGCAGGAACAGCAGAAAGGGTATGGATTGGAAACGGCCAAAGGATTGGTAGACTGGGCGTCTCAGCAAAATGGGGTGAAAGCAGTGACGGCCAGTTGCCTCTTAGAAAACACGGCCTCTATCCGAATACTCGAAAAACTGGGCATGCAGGAACTGGTCAGAGATGATGAAGTCATTTACTGGAAGCTGGAGAATAAAAGGGCAGGTGTACCTGTTGCCACGCCGCAGTAGCAGCTTATTCTTTTCAACACACAAGGAAAACGAACTCCCAGGTCCTGATCAGAAATCCACCCGATACAAATCCTCCATTTGCCGCTGGGTAATGAACCGGGGCATGGCACGGAAAAGCGTGTTGCGGAGCTTACCTAACAAGGGGTTTCTCCAGTGCGCCACTTCTCCCAGTGTGCGGGAAAGACCGATCACTTTAGCTGTGCGGGCCTTCCGGCGTTTCTCGTAGCGCTTAAGGGCACTGGCCAGCACAGGTTCCTGCTTCAGACATTGGGCCAGTACCACAGCATCCTCTATAGCCTGACAGGCGCCCTGCCCCATGTTGGGCGTAGTGGCGTGGGCTGCATCACCGAGCAAGACTATACGGCCGTATACAAAATGTTTCAGAGGCTTCAGGTCAGCGATGTCGTTCCAAATGAGTTGGTCTTGTGAAGTGGAAGCCAGCACAGCCTCTACAGGCGAATGCACCATTTCGAAGTGGCGGGCAAGTTTTTCGGGAGTCATGCGGCGCATCTTTTCATCACGCTGCGGAGCATTGATGCAGGCATACCAGTAAATCTTGTCGCCCTGCAAAGGCGCTATACCTACCCTGCCTTCCGGTGCCCAGGTCTCTGCTGATATCATTTTGTTGATCTCCACCCCCGGATTGTCGATCACGGCACGCCAGCAGGTATAGCCGGCGTAGCGCGGGATGCTGTCAGGTATAAGTTGCTGCCGTACAACCGAGCTGATTCCGTCAGCAGCGATCAGCAGATCGGCCGTGGCATGGGTGCCATCGGCGAACATGACCTGCACCTGGTCACCGTTTTGCTCCACAGTTTCACAGCGCTTGCCCAGTACCAAAGAATCTGGTGCGAGGTGGCTCAACAGCACTTCGTGCAGGTCGGCGCGGTGTATCACAAAGTTGTTGATGCCGTACTTGTTGCTCAGCCGGCGGGTGTCCATGTTGCTGATCTCCTGGCCGTGCTCGTCGAAGATCACCAGTGCATCGAGCTGCTTGCCTCTTGCGACCACATCGTCCATCACACCGAGCCTTTGCAGGCCCTGCATCGCATTGGCGGCAAGTCCTACGCCAGCACCCAGTCCTCTGAACTTAGGAGCTGCCTCGTACACGGTGGTGTCTATACCTGCCTGCTGCAGCGCAAGTGCCGCACACAGTCCTCCGATTCCGCCTCCTACTACTATGGCTTTCATAAATGAGATGTGTTTCTATACCTTATACTGACAGAACAAGAAAAGTGACTTGTTTGATCCGGCAAGTTTTACTTGGCAGAGGCATCGTGGTAGCTTACCTCTTCCTCTTCCACAGAAGCGCGGCCAAACACCTTGGCCACCCACTTTGGCAGGAAGATAGAGCCCAGCACCAGGTATGGGTAGTAAGTGATGAGGCGGTAAAGCACCACCACGATGTTGCTGAAGCGGCCCAGGAACAAGCCGAAGAAGCTCGGGAAAGCCATCTCAACTATACCTGCCCCACCCGGCGTAATGGCAACCAGCATCACGATCCAGAAGATCAGATTGCGGGAGATGATGAGCATGTGCTCGGCAAAGGTCACATCGGTAAAGGCTGCGATCAGGCAGTTGAGCAGGAAGTAGCGGGCACTCCACACAAAAATAGTAGAGATGATGGCCCGGGCCCAATAGTTAAAGTCTTTGCCGCGCAGCTGTTGCGAGGCCCATACGATCTCGTTGCCATGGTGGAAGGCGTTGATGCGCCACTTGCGCAGCAGCTTCCAGCCGGTCAGCTTCAGCAGAATCCACTTGAAAGCACGCGGACGTACAAACAAGGCATAGATCATAATGAAGGTATAGACAGCGATGAGGGTATAGCTGATGTAAAATGCGGTTTTGAGTGCGTTGACATCGGTAGCCGAGAGGCCAAAGTCAGGGAATACCTCACCCTGCGTGGCCAGCAGTGCAATAGGAGCCGCTATGATGAAGAACATGTTGTCGAGCACGGCCGTGAGCATGACGTAAGCCAGCGACTTGCCCAGCGGTATACCTTCTTTGTTGAGCACAATGGTGGCAATGGTAGTACCACCCACTACTGAGGGCGTAATGGCCGAGGCAAACTCCCAGAGCATAATTACATCGAGGCTGTTGCGCCAGGTCAGGAACTTGTCGGTGAGGCTGCGGATGCGGTACATGTAGCCCAGGTCACGGATCACAAGCACGAGCAGCGCAGCGGCCAGCCACCACCAATTGGCTTCGGCTATACCTTTCAGATCACTGAGCTTATCGTCTTTGATGAACAGCCAGGCCGTAGCGCCCAAACCCAGCAGTACCGGGATCAGGATCTTAATCGGACTAAAGTTCTTCAGTATGGTCTTTTTATTCTGGTCCATTCAGGCTATCGTAACCCAGCTTTTTGCGCTTGCTCTTAGCGGCTGACGTGCAAAACTACTTAACTATTCGGCAACTCGGGGGAAACAGTTCGGCTTTTTCAGGATTTCCGGGAAATGCTACTCAAGGATAAGCTGCGTCACCTGAGCTGCCTGTCCCTCAGCTTTGGTAATGACAAAGTCATTGAAGCCATCCCCTACCTCTATACCGATCAGGTTGAGTTGCAGCATATCCAGGATCGCCAGGAAGTTGAAGATCATGCCGATCTTGTCCGGGAAGGCCGAAATGATCTCAGAAAATGCTATCTGGTTCTTCTCTTCAATGATACGGGTGATATAGTCCCGCTGCTCCTCTATGGTATAAGGATAGGTAAGCACGGTGTGCTTCGGACGGTTCTGCTCCTCTTCGAATCGGTGCATCACTTTGTCGAACACCCGCATTAGTTTGTAGAGGCTCAGGTCCTGCAGTTCGTACTCAAAGTGGTTGGCATTGGCGATCTGCTGCAATTCTTCGTGCACATTACCGCGGTTTTCCTGTGCCAGCCGGAAGTCTTCCATCTGGCCAAGGTCGCCGAGCACCGCTTTGTACTTCTTATATTCCAACAGGTGCTGCACAAGTTCCTGGCGTGGGTCTATCTCATTGCCTTCCTCATCCTTCTCTGTGCGGGGCAGCAGCATTTTGGCCTTGATGCGCATCAGGGTGGCAGCCGTCAGGATAAAGTCACTGGCCACCTCGATATTTAGGCTCTCCAGCTGCCGGAGGTAGCCCATGAACTCATTGGTGATCTGGAAGATGGGAATATCGTGTATATCCAACTCGTCACGCTCAATGAAGAAGAGCAACAAGTCGAACGGCCCCTCAAACAACGGTAATTTAATTTCGAAACTCACTTCTCTGGCCTTTGGTTAATGCGCTGATCGCTGCAGATGGACAAAAATACTAATTTATTCGGATGAAATAGCAGCGCGAGGGCTACGTTATAGAGGCCGTACCTGCATGATTTCCAAACAAAATAAGCTTACACCTGTATAAGTGTAACGTTATCAAGTGGCGCAATTGCTGTTAAGTTCCATCGCACGAAATCCTTATTGGCTATCAACCACTTACCACACTTATCGCATATACCACTGTTGGCTGCCCTGACAGGATAGGGAGGAGAAATAGCAGCTTGTATTCTGAATTTTGCTAACTTTACGTTTTGTCTGGCTGATTGTATTTTGCGCGTTGCAAACTTTTGCCGGAAAAATTTGTTGGAAGTCTATATTAAAGACATTTCTATGATCATCAAACCCGGAGAGCTGCTTGCCTCTATCGACTCGCCTGCCGATCTGCGCAAACTCAAGCCAGAGCAACTGCTACAGGTAAGCCAGGAGTTAAGACAATACATCATCGATGTGGTATCAATCCACGGCGGTCATTTTGGGGCCAGCCTTGGGGTAGTAGAGCTGACCACAGCACTGCATTATGTGTTCCAGACCCCTTACGATCAACTGGTATGGGATGTGGGGCATCAGGCATACGGGCACAAAATCCTGACCGGCCGTCGCGACAACTTCCATACCAACCGCAAGTATGGCGGACTCTCTGGTTTCCCGAAGCGTAAAGAAAGCGAATACGACACCTTTGGCGTAGGTCACTCGAGCACCTCCATTTCGGCGGCGCTGGGTATGGCCGTTGCCTCACAATACAAGCAGGAAGAAGACCGACACCACATCGCTGTGATCGGTGATGGTGCCATGACGGGCGGTATGGCTTTTGAAGCCTTGAACCACGGCGGCGCTACCAATGCCAACCTGCTGGTAGTTCTCAACGACAACTGCATGAGCATCGACCCGAATGTGGGTGCTCTGAAAGAATACTTAACCGACATTACCACCTCCCGCACTTATAACAAGTTGCGCGATGAGCTCTGGAATGTACTAGGCAAGATCAGCAAGTTCGGTCCAAATGCACAGCACATTGCCTCTAAGGTAGAGAGCGGCATCAAGGCTACACTTTCAAAGCAGAGCAACCTGTTCGAAGGCCTGAACTTCCGCTACTTCGGCCCGATCGACGGGCACGACATCAACCACCTCGTGTCGGTGATGGAAGACCTCAAGCGTATACCTGGTCCGAAGATTCTGCACGTACTCACTACCAAAGGCAAAGGCTTTGCCCTCGCCGAAAAAGACCAGACCAAATGGCATGCACCGGGTCTGTTCGATAAGATAACAGGTGAGATTTACAAGAAACACCACGACACGCCGCAGCCTCCTAAGTACCAGGACGTTTTTGGCCATACGATGGTAGAACTGGCTGAGCAGAATGACAAGATCATGGGCGTGACGCCTGCGATGCCATCTGGCTGCTCGCTCAACATCATGATGAAGGCAATGCCGGACCGTGCCTTTGACGTAGGGATAGCCGAGCAGCATGCGGTGACTTTTTCTGCTGGCCTGGCCACGCAGGGCATGATACCGTTCTGCAACATCTACAGCACGTTTATGCAGCGCGGTTACGACCAGGTGGTGCACGATGTGTGCCTCCAGAACCTGCACGTGGTGTTCTGCCTCGACCGTGCCGGCTTTGCTGGTGCCGATGGTCCAACGCACCACGGTGCTTATGACATTGCCTACATGCGCTGCATCCCAAACATGGTGGTAGCCGCCCCCATGAACGAGCAGGAGCTGCGCAACATGATGTATACAGCTTCACAAGAAGGAGCTGGTCCGTTTACCATTCGCTACCCACGTGGCGAAGGCGTGATGCCAGAGTGGCGCACTCCGCTGGAACTGCAGCAGATCGGCAAAGGCCGCACGGTGCAGGAAGGCGAAGAAGTAGCAATCCTGACATTCGGCCACATTGGTAACTATGCCGTGGACGTTTGCCAGAAACTGAGCTACGAAGGCATCAACCCGGGCCACTACGATATGCGCTACTGCAAGCCATTGGACGAGGAGCTGCTGCATCACATCTTCAGCAAGTATAGTAAAGTGATTACGGTGGAAGACGGCTGTCTGCAGGGTGGCTTCGGAAGCGCCGTATTGGAGTTCATGGTTGACAACGGCTATACTTCTCAAGTGAAGCGCCTCGGTATACCTGACCAGATCTTCGAGCACGGCTCTCAGCTGGAACTGCACCGCGACGCTGGCTTCGACCCGACAGCTATCGAGAACACCGTGAGAGAGTTGATCGGTGTAACAGCGAAAGTGTCGGTATAAGACGAATTACATTTGATATAAGGTTATAAGACAAACCCCGCAGTTCTTCGAGAGCTGCGGGGTTTTTGTTTTAATTCCATTGCAGGGGCAGGTCGCGGCCCATTGCCGCTAACTTAAAAAAACATTATATCCAAACTGTCATCTCGACAGAATGGAGAGATCTGGATTATTTAAGCATTACTGCAATGCTTCAGATTTCTCACTGATAGAGGGCCTCTACTCCCAGTCGAAATGACAAACACGGCTTAAATTGACGGCATTGGGTTGTAACCAGCCCGCCGTAAAACCAATGGCGATGAAACAAGAAATTATCCTTTGCGATATACCTGCCAATCTATACTTTTATACCACCTGAAAACTACTCGTGCATGATTCGGACAGGTCGCGACCCGTCCCTACAGATAAACCCCACATACTATGACAAAGCATGCTACCTATACCGACCAAGGCTCCGGCGATCCCATCGTTTTCCTGCATGGCTTCTGCGAGAGCACGGCTGTTTGGGCTGATTTTGCAAATCCATTGCAACAAAAGTTCAGAACAGTGGCACTGGACCTGCCCGGCTTTGGCGACAACACGCAAGGTATAGCAGACTACAGCATGGAAAGTATGGCCGACTATGTGAAGCAGCAGCTCGAGCAGCTTAATGTGAAGAAGTGCATTTTGGTGGGCCATTCCATGGGTGGGTATGTAGGGATGGCTTTTGCTGAAAGGTATAGCCACATGCTCAGCGGCCTCTGCCTCTTCCACTCCTCCGCCCTACCCGACACCAACGAGAAAAAGGAAAACCGAAACAAAACCATCGAGTTTGTGGAGAAGCACGGCGTAGAAAAATTCATGCAGTCTTTTATAGAACCGCTCTTCTACAGCGAAAACCGCGATCGGCTCAGGAAGGAAATTGCGCTGATGAAAGAAATTGGCACTTCGACGCCCCAAGAGAGTGTAACCAAAGGCCTGGCCGCCATGCGTGACCGCCAGGACAGAACCGATGTGCTTGCCGCTGCTAAGTTTCCGGTGCTGTTCATTTTCGGTAAAGAAGACGGCGCTGTACCGCTGGACAAAGCCTTGGAGCAATGCCACCTGCCCGACAACAGCATGGTCTACTTCCTCGGCAAAACTGGCCACATGGGCATGTTCGAGCGCACCTACGAGACCCGCAAAGCCCTCGAGAAATTCGCTGAAACGATTTATGGGTGAGGTTTTAAAAGCGCCTCCAGCCCGCGTCCTTCCTACTATTGTGCTTTCGCAGTTTGCGGGTACCTCACTTTGGTTTGCCGGCAATGCGGTGCTGCCGGAGCTCAAGGCTTCGTTGCAGTTGCAGGACGGTGCCTTAGCGCTGCTGACTTCGGCGGTGCAGCTGGGTTTTATAGCGGGCACGCTGGTCTTCGCTTTTCTATCGCTGGCCGATCGGGTGTCGCCTCGCCTGCTCTTCATGCTGTGTGCTTTGCTGGGAGCTGCAGCCAATGCCTTGGTGGTATTTGCTGCGAAAGACCTTTATGCCGTGCTGTTGCTTCGGGCGCTCACCGGATTTTTATTGGCAGGTATCTATCCGGTGGGGATGAAAATAGCAGCCAGCTGGTACAACACGGGTCTGGGCAAGGCGATTGGCTACTTAGTGGGGGCTTTAGTACTGGGGACAGCATTCCCGCACCTGATCCGGGCACTGGGTGCTGAACTACCCTGGCAGCAAGTGATGCTAGCGGTAAGCGCCATGGCAGCTACAGGAGGCTTCCTCCTATACCTGTTTGTGCCTGACGGACCATATCTGAAGAAAGGCGCGACCTTCAAGCTCAGCAACATGCTGCAGGCTTTCCGTGACCGGGCTTTCCGGTCAGCGGCTTTTGGCTACTTTGGTCACATGTGGGAGCTCTATACCTTGTGGGCATTCACGCCGCTGATCCTGGCACTGGCAATTCCACAACTCAGTCCCGGTGAGGTATCGGCTTACAGCTTTGCCGTGATTGCGGCCGGAGCAGTAGGCTGTATTGGGGGTGGCTATCTCTCGCAGGTATGGGGAAGCGCTCGGGTGGCTTTCGTGCAACTGCTGCTCTCCGGCCTGTGCTGCCTGCTTTCGCTGGCGGTGCTGCAACTGGATACACCGCAACTGCTCATACCTTTCCTGCTCTTCTGGGGCATCGTTGTGGCGGGGGATTCGCCGCAGTTCTCGGCCCTTACTGCACAAACCGCCCCTCCACAGCTGGTTGGCACAGCACTTACCATTGTAGTTGCCATTGGTTTCGCCATAACGGTGATCAGCATTCAGCTCACAGGCTTTTTGTTCACGCAGTTGCAGTTGCACTATACCCTGGCGCTGTTGGCTGTCGGGCCGGCACTGGGCTTACTGGCGCTGCGACGCCTGGTATGAAGCACAGCGTAACTTGTCTGGCTATACCTGATTTGGCAGCTTATGCATTGTATTTGCCTACCTAACAAAAAAGCCGGCCCAAATCGGACCGGCTTTCCTGCTCAAAAATATACTCTTATTTCTTAGTCGGCTTTCAGCTCCATTTTAGAGCCATCACCACCTACCAGGTGCATTTCTTTGTCTGTCAGTTTCTCTACTGTGAAGTTCTGCGACACGTCAGATCCTTCAAAAGTCAACGACAATCGTCTGCCTGCCTGGTCGTAGGTCCAGGTGCCGGTTTCAAGTGAGCCACCGCCACCCATGGCAAAGCGCCCATCCGAGTAAAACTGCATTGTTTCCTGCTTCTCTTCTCTGGTCAGTTTGTCTTTGTCGCCGGAGGCGGTGAGTTCTTTGTCAGCTTTCCAGGTCTTGCTGCTGCCACCTGAGATCATGTTGGCGTTACCCGCATCATCGCTATTGCCTCCGCAGCTAGCCATGAAGGCCATCAGCATGAAGGCCATCACAAAGGTCCAGGAGGTTTTTACTCTGTTCAATGTCGCATTCATCTTATTCATAGTTTATGGTTGTACATACCTGCGCCTGCTCATGCAGGAGACGTGCATTGATTACGGCTAAAATATATGAAAGTTAATGCAAGCCGCCTTAATGAAACCAATCACGCAGGCACCACAACCATGCCCCCCTATTGGCGTATCTATTTAAGCAGCTGTGTATTCACGGTTCTGCTTAAAACGAGTACTGACATTAAAATAACTGAAATATGGGATTGCGTGATTTTTTCAAAAAAGGAGAACAAGAACCTGCCAAGAAGAGCTCCGATCAGGTTAACAAAGTGCCCGGTCAGTCCGAGGACCATAAGTTTTTCACAAACAAAGACGAGCAGCAGGTAACAGACCCAAGTGCCAACCAGGATGTGTATACCGTGCAGAGCGGCGACTCACTCTCCAAGATCGCCAAGAAGCTCTACGGCGATGCCAACGCCTGGAACAGAATTTACGAAGCGAACAAGGACACTATCGGTGGAAACCCAGACCTGATCCGTCCGGGGCAGCGTTTTAAAATTCCGAGAACTTAAGCAGCACTTGCTATAAAACAAAAACAGCCGGTTTCTGCAGAAGCCGGCTGTTTTTGTTTTATAGATTAAGCGGATATCTATACCGCGTGTAAATGGGTTCAAGGTTACGGGTCGCAGGTTTCCATATAGGCATTGCAGTAAATCCTTTTGTGATAATGTCTTTTACTATTTCTTCCTGTATACCTTTTGGGAGAATCACATTTCCTACCTTTCCTTCATCCGTGATATCAAAGTCTACATAAACTACCTTCTCAAATTTAACCCCTGATAGTTTCAAAGGGTTAATGATGTATTTGTTCATGTAACTCTGGTAAGCCTTATCTCCACCTGGAAACTCAGGTGCTGTTGTTGGATGCTCTTCATATATAAAGGGTTTGCCCTCCAGTTGAGCATATACCTTATAGTAGTCCGGCTTCGATTTAACTTTCACAGCTTCCACTTCCCATCCCATCACACTAGCTACTACAGGATAATTCCCTGCATATATTTGCGGGTCAACCATCCACCTCTCTACTTTTTCCAAATAGTAAGGCTCATTCCCTACTTCAAATCTATCAATGCCCGGATTAAGATAAGCTAAACTTGGCTTGAATTTCTGGTCTTTTACCAGCTCACCATTAGAGAATAACTGCTCTATCTCTGACTGCCCTTTCTTATTGGTTCTGCGCCAAAGCCCATCTTTCAGACCGTTGCGGTAACTCCCCTCTAACATGGCCTTGCTATTTTCGTCCTCTTCCAGCTTGATGCTAACCCTGCCGTTGCCGTTTACCACCTGCTGTTTCCCGTCTTCGCTCCAGCTGTGCATTACTTTTATGCCCAGGCTGTCATAGAGCAGCACGTTCATTAACTGGCCGTTGGGCCACCAGAACTTCCACTCTCCCACACGATGGTCGTTTTCGTAGGCGCCACTGCTCTCTGGTTTCCCATCAAAATGAAAGAACTGCCAGTGTCCTCTCTTCACCCCCTTATCATAAAAGCCATTTGCCAGCACCTTGCCGTTCGAGTAGTAGTCAATCACATCGCCATCGAAACTAAACCCTCGCAACGTGCTGAATTTGGCTACTGTATCCGGCATTATAACTGAGCGGGCAAATGCCGCATGTTCCTGCTTGGTAATCAGCCAGTTCGTGTTATAGAATATCATCTTTTCTTGCTGCGCGAAGGCCGTACCCAACCATAGCGTAAAGAAAACAGAAAGTATAGCGTGTTTCATAAAAGAATAAATTCAGGCGGCAAACATAATCAAAAAAGCCCGCCGGACCATACAAGTCCTGCGGGCTTTTGAGAAATCAATAAGTAGTCTTTAGTGGCCTAGAAACGCTCGTCGGCAGCGAAGAAGAAGTCGCCTTCGATCTGCGCGTTCTCGTCTGAGTCAGAGCCGTGCACGGCGTTTGCCTCGATAGACTTGGCGTATACCTTACGGATGGTGCCTTCCTCAGCCTGAGCAGGGTTGGTAGCGCCGATCAGCTTGCGGAAATCCTCCACAGCGTTGTCCTTCTCCAGGATCATGGCTACGATCGGGCCGGATGACATGTATTTTACCAGATCGCCGTAGAAAGGACGCTCCTTGTGCACTTCATAGAACTTACCGGCACGCTCCTCCGTCAGTCTTGTCTTCTTCATCGCCACGATGCGGAAGCCGCCTTCCTCGATCATTTTAGTAATGCCACCAATGTGGTTATCCGCCACTGCATCCGGCTTAATCATGGTAAATGTGATGTTTCCAGCCATGTCTATTCTGTTAATGTGTGTATGTTTCGTTTTGAAGGGCAAAATTAGTGCATTTAGCTCAATTATAGCAGCACTTCGCCCATACTTTCTGCAAATATTTATACCGGAGCACGCCCTGCTATACCTTCCGCCCCCTCCTAGAGCGGCCTACGGCGTCTTAAAACGCTATTTTATTGCATTAGAAGTTATTTCTTCAGAAATTCGCGCCTTATATCCCTATTAATCAGCGGATTTATAACAAGCTTTATGCATGACATTAATGCTCTCAAAGAGCTTCTGAGAGAACCTAAAGAGGTGATGATCACCACCCACCATAAACCTGACGCCGATGCCCTTGGCTCGTCGCTGGGTCTTGCCGGATACCTCAAAAAAATAGGCCACCGGGTTACCGTGATCACGCCTTCCGATTACCCAAGCTTTCTGAACTGGATGGAAGGCAATGAAGATGTGATCGTATACTCTGAGAAAAACGATGCCCTCGTGCAGCGTATCATCAAAGAGTCACAGGTTATCTTCTGCCTCGACTTCTCTAACCTGTCGCGCATCAACGAGATGGGCGAGTACATCCGCAACGCCAAGGGCACCAAGGTACTGGTAGACCACCACCTGCAGCCCGAGGATTTTGCCGATCTTGACTTCTCTAACCCGAAGGCAGCCGCCACAGCCGAGCTGGTATACGACCTGATCAAGGCGATGGGCGACGGCGACAAGATAGACACAGGTATAGGCGAGTGCCTCTACGCCGGCATTATGACCGACACAGGCTCTTTCCGCCACCCGAGCACTTCCAAAAACGTGCACCTGATCATTGCCGACCTGCTGCACATTGGGGTAAACACCTCTAACATACACCGCCTGATCTACGACAGCTCCTCGGAACTGCGCCTGCGCTTTCTGGGTTATGCACTCAAAGACAAACTGGTGGTGCTGCCCGAATATAAAACGGCCTACATTGCCATTACAGCCGATGAGCTAAAGGCTTATGACTCTAAGACAGGTGATACCGAGGGCCTGGTAAACTTTGCGCTCTCGATTGAGGGCATTGTTTTTGCAGCCGTAATCATCGACCGCGTACAAGCTGTGAAGATGTCTTTCCGCTCGGTGGGCGACTTCTCGGTAAACGAATTTGCCCGTGCGAACTTTAACGGTGGCGGTCACAAAAATGCAGCCGGCGGCATGTCTCTTGACACACTCGAGAACACCGTAGCCAAATTTGAAAGCCTGCTGCCGCAGTACAAAGAGCAGTTGCTGGCTTCTGTTAAGTAAAACATATTTTATCCAACCTATAACCCATGCTATTTAAATCAAAGTTCTTATTGCCGGTGCTAGCCGGTGCCATGTTGCTGCAGTCTTGTGGCGACAAAAACAAAAGCGACGAATTTTATACCACGGCCGACGGCCTGGCTTATAAAGTATATGAGCAAAAAGACGGTGAGTACGTGAACCGTGGCGAGATTGCTGCTGACGACACCTCCGGTGCCCGTCTCGGCCAGGTGATCACCATGCACATGTCGTACCGCACGGCCAATGACTCTGTGCTGTTCGACTCACGCCAGCAGGGCCAGCCAGTGATGCTTCCGGTGATGGAGCCAACCTTTAAAGGTAGTCTGGAAGACGCCCTGACCATGATGCGCGCCGGTGACAGTGGTGTGTTCAAGATCAGCGTTGATTCGCTTTTCGCCAACACGTTTAACCAGCCCATGCCTCCGTTCGTGAAGCCGGGCACACACTTCACGTTCTACCTGAAAGCCGAAAAGGTGCAGTCTGAGCAGGACGCAATAGCCGATCAGCAGAAGATGTTCGAAGAGCAGATGCTGGCCCAGCAGGAGCGCGCCAAAGAGCAGATAAAGATCGACGACGCTAAAATTCAGGAGTACATCAAAGAGAAAGGCCTGCAGAATGTGCAGAAAACCGATGCCGGTGTGTACTACGTAATAACAGAACAAGGCAAAGGCCCGAAAGCCAAAGCCGGCGACAACGTATCGGTGCACTACAAGCTGTCTTTCCTGGACGGCAAGGAACTGGAGTCTTCTTACGACAACCCGATGAGCGGTGGTCAGCCGTTTACGTTCCCGCTTGGCCAGGGTCAGGTGATCCAGGGCTGGGATGATGGTATTGCGCAATTGAACGAAGGTAGCAAGGCTATCCTGTTGATCCCATCTACATTGGCGTACGGCGAGCAGGCTCGTGGCGAACAAATGCCAGCCAACTCGATCCTGCGCTTCGACGTGGAGCTTGTTGACATTAAAAACTAATATCAGATTACCTTTAACCTGAATATCATGAACCTGACACACAAAAAGCAGAAACTGAGCACATGGTTTGCAAAAGCTCTTTTCTTGTTCGTTGTACTGGTCTCTTTTGCATCATGCAAAGAAGATAACAGGAACCCTTACTATGTAACGCCTGAGCAAATTGAAGCTCAGAAGAAAATAGATGAGGAGACGATCAGGAAGTATTTCAGGACTAATAATGTAGACACGACCAAGGTAGTGCGCCTGAACAGCGGTCTTTATATCCTAACTAAGAAAGAAGGTGAAGGAGACAAAATCAAGGCAGGGCAGTATGCAGAGGTAAACTACATTGGCCGAAACATCAGCAACGATGTATTCGATAGCTCTTTCAGAACAGGTAAACCCTTTTCGGTGCTAGTAGGTGCTGGTCAGGTGATCAAAGGCTGGGACGAAGGACTTCAGCAGTTGCGTAAAGGCGAAGAAGCAAACCTGTATATCCCATCTTACCTGGGGTATGGCTACTACGGTAGCAACAGTATTCCGCCAAACTCCGTGCTGATCTTCGAAATAGATGTACTGCAGGTACGCTAACAGCTACTTTAATACTAACAGAAAAGGCGATGCAGATGCATCGCCTTTTCTGTTTTTTAGCTAAGTACTTCTGATAAGATGGCCAGCGATTTTATCTCGCCCAGCCGCTCTACATGGAGTTGGTAATACCGGATCAGGATGGAAAGCATTTCGCGACGCACCTTACCGTTCGGTATAGCCGCCTGCGCTGGCGTATGCAGCAGCTGATCAAAAAGTTGCTCGTAAGCCTGCAACGCCAGCACGGGAGGGGCATCGGTCAACGACTGTGCATTGGGAGAGAAAGCCACCTGCTCTACAATCTCCGTCCCGCTGCTCGGCCCAAAACCCAGGTGATGGCTCAGGTGCAGCAGAAAGACCAGGTGAAAGTTCTCAAAATGATCCTGCAGTTCATCAAACTCGATGATGGCGTTGAAAAGAAAGTGAAACAGCGCCGGATTCTCCTCCTCCTCTTTAATAGTGCGTGACACCATTTCGGACAGAAACAACAGGATACTGCTCTTGCGGATATCGAAAGGTATGGTCGCGTATGGATAAGCGCTCCTATACTCGGAGATGCGCGTCAAGCCGCCTTTTTGGGAGGTATAGACCACCATATCCAGCAGCGTGAAGGGCTGAAACAGGGCAATGCGGGAGCCTGTGCCCTTCTTGCGCACGCTGTTCACGATATACGACTGCACACCCAGTTGCTCGGTATATACCTTGGCGATGATCGACGACTCGCGAAACTTGATATAGTTGAGTACGATGCCTCTTGTCTTGACTAACATTTACTCCAGTACGGCTATTTTAGTGATACAGGTTTGACGGGCCTCCCGGTCAGCGGCGAAGACCAGGTATACACCGGCTTTGACACGCTTGCCGTTGTACCCGCGGGCATCCCAGGTGAGGGTTCCGCCAGTAGCTTTTGCTTTGTACACCAGTGTGCCGTTGATGTCGGTGATGCGCACATCAGCATTGTTCGGCAATCCGGATACGCCAATCAGACCGGTATAATCAGGCCGCACCGGGTTCGGGTATACCTGAGCGCATTCAGGCTTTCCTTCCGTGATTGTGGCACCCGAGCGATACGAAGCGACCCCTTGGTCTGTCACCACAAACACTTCGCCTGAGCGGTGTTCAATAGCCACTGATAATACTTTGTTAGAGGGTAATGGACTGTTCTGGGCTGTAAAGTGCTGCAGCAACTGATCTCCATCCGGGCTAAAAAGCCAGAGTCCGTTGTCAGTTGCCATCCACTTGCGGTTAGCGCCGTCCACGGCTATGTCACGGACCAGCTGCCCTCCCAGTAACGGACGCCCCTCAATAATCGGAATGCGTGCATCGTATGGCTGACCAGAAAACACAGCGGCTGTGCTGTAAAATACACCCACACCAGCGGCTGTCCCAACCCACATATCGCCATTTCTATCTTTAGTGATGCCGTATACGGCACCACTTGGCAGGTTGCCATTGCTTGTTCCGGCTCTGAGCTCCCGTACCTGCTGTCTTGCCTCGTCGTATACCACCAAGCCAGTGCGCACATTACTTTCCCTACTAATGCTCAACCACTTGTAACCATTGTCATCTATCGCCAGTCGCTCCAGGCTGCTGTTATCGGCTATACCTGGCAGGCTGAACCCCTGCCACTCCCCGTCAGGACGCAGCACATGCAAGCCCGGTGCACCGGCTACCTGGTGGCGGTTCACCACCCATACCTGCCCGGCAGCATCTACGGCCACATCGGTCAAGCGTACATGCTCGGTACGGTCGGTAGTTGGCTGAGTGCTGAGTAGCGTACTATTAGTACCATTGTACAGCAGCGGTTGCTCCTCTCCTTTCCAGACCAGCAAGCCATTCCCGTAGGTAGCCATGTATACCTGACCCGTCACCGGATTGTAAGTAGCATCCACAAAATCCCGGAGCGGCGTGCCACCTGCCGGCGACAAAGCAGGGCTGTTGTTATACCATTGTCCGTCCTGGTAGCCGTAGTAGCCGTCGGTGCGGTTAAGCGGCTGGTAGTTTTCGTTGTATCCTCCGCTGAGCACATACACTACGCCATTACCGGCAGCTACCCGAAAACTGTTGCTGGATGCAGGCCCGGGCGGGATAAAGGATTTTGGCTCACTCTCAAGTCCCCAGGCGATCAGGCCGCTGCGTCTGTCTGCTATCCAGGTCGTGCCGTCAGCATCCTGCACAGCCATGCGCGGCGCCTGCATGCCTGAGTGCTGCAACATGGAAGCTGCACTACGGTTGTCGACCAGCAAAACACCCTGTTCTGTAACTCCTAGCAGGTTATTGGTAGAAGCCTGTAAGTGTATAATGGTACCAACCTCAGGTATAGGCACTGACTCCAGAGTGCCTTGCCGGAGTATCCCAAGTCCGTGACCTGCCACTGCCAGGTATACCTGATCCTGAAAAGAGGCCATGGCAGTTAGGTTGGCATTTTGTGGAAGGCCAGTAGATACTGCCTGCCAACTGCGGAAATCTTTGAGATTGCTTGTCAGACGATTGGCACGCCATACCTGCCGGTCCGTCATGAGGTATAGCCAGTCGCCTTGTACGACACTCGATTTTACGGCCATGTGCTCACCACCAGGCCCCAGATTAGTATAAGTGTCTCTAATCTCCTGCCGGGCCAGGTCAACCACCACTACGCCAAAAGCAGTGGAGAGGTAGGCTGTCTTCTGATGGATGTGAATATGATGAATGGTTTTGTCCCCGTCGATGGCTATCCGGAGCAGAGCCGACAAATTGACAATGCGGTTCTCCTGTAGCAGGTCGATGTTGGCGTTGGCGTAGGCGATAACAAGTGTAGCTGTTTCCGGATCGTAGCCAATGGTGTTGATGCGCTGCTCACTCAGTCCGTCGATACGGGTAATGGGCTGCACATTCCGGTACTCCTTGTCATAATAAAAAAGGCCCTGATCAGCTGCCAGGTATACGCGGTCACCGGCATCGGCCACGGCCCTGCCTTGGGTATAGGGTACGTGAAGCTGCCACTGCCCTATACCTACCGGACTCTGTGCCTGCACCATTGCTGGCAGCCAAAGCAGCACTACAGACAGGTATAGCAGACGCAAAAGCAGCTTCGGCACAGGTATAAATTTAGGTATGGGTCTCGCTTAGTTTATCAGGAATCATATGCAACACACTGCGGCCTCGGCCACATGTATAGCACTACCAATTTATTTCTTCTGTTTGATTCCCTCCTGGAAACAGTGGCGGCAGCGGGCTTCGTAGGATTCCGTTTCACCCAGCAGCACCTGCTGCTCTGATAAAGCATTGCGGAAAGAGTAAGTCGCAATATCACCGCACTGCACACAGATGGCATGTACTTTAGTCACATACTCGGCCACCGCCATCAAAGCCGGCATCGGTCCAAAGGGTTTGCCCAGGTAGTCCATGTCCAGGCCGGCGGCGATCACACGCACGCCACTGTTGGCCAGCTTCACGCATACCTCAGCCAGGCCGTCGTCAAAGAACTGTGCTTCGTCTATACCTACCACATCGCAGCTGCCGCCCAGCAGCAGCATGTCCTGCGCAAAGTCTATCGGTGTAGAGCGTATGGCATTGGCGTTGTGCGACACCACATCCTCTTCATGATAGCGCTTGTCGATGGTCGGCTTGAATATCTCCACCTTCTGCTTGGCGATCTTGGCCCTGTTCAGTCGCCGGATCAGCTCCTCGGTCTTCCCCGAAAACATCGATCCGCAGATCACCTCTATCCACCCTCTTCTGATTGCGTGGTTTTCGTTACCTACGCGCGGTTCTATAAACATGTACTATTTCGTAATGGCTGATTGGCTAGTTGCTATACTTCATGTGCGGGAGCATGGTCTGCCGGGGCACGCGGCCCTGGGCATCTCCGCTTACTAATGTACACTGGCAGGTTAGTCTTTCGTTAGCTTGTAGGCGGCCTCTTTCACGGTAGCGCTGCTCGCTGTCAGTGAGCGGCCCGAAGTGCTCCAGCCCCTCCTGCACAATGATGCGGCAGGTGGTGCAGCGCCCCTTGGCTCCGCAGGCGTGCATCCAGTCGATGCCTTCGGCTTGTATGGCCTGCAGCAGTGTTTGGCCGGGTGCCACTTTTACCTGCCGATCGAACAGGTTTTGCACCGTTAAGTTTGGCATATTATTTATTAACTTTACGAAAGAAAGGTATACCAATGGAAGACAAATATAATCAATTAAGGCTTGAACGTTACAGCAAAGAACTGGCAAATGTACTTTGTGACCGTCACTTTGCTGCGCACGACACGATTAACGGACCCCAACTAATTGGCTTTACGCCCATTAAACAGGTCAATTTGTTTGTAATAAAAGAGCTCCTGCTCAAGTGGCACCACGAAATGGCCAACTTGCGCAGCCCCTACTTTGACTATGAGCATGAAGAGGTAAAGGAAGCGCTGCTCAACTTTATGAATGTGCTCTCGCGCAAAATCCTGATCAAGCGCGATGCTTTTGAGCCGCTCCTTCAGAAGGCGATCTACGACACATTCCTGCTCAAGCTGGCACCAGTAGCCACTTTCGAAGAGAAATTCCTGCGCATTCAGGAAGACATCACGCTGCCCAAACTGCAGGAGAACCTGAAGTACATTGACCTGGACAAACAACTGTTTACAGGCTTTATAGGCACGCTCTCCCCTTCCAACCGCGACCGCGATTATATCCTGAGCCGCTTCAGGCTATACCTGAACGCTAACCGTGATGGCATTGCGCCGCTGTCAGAAGTACTGGAAGCATTCAACAGCCTACTGCCAATTACAGAAGAAGAGATCAGACAGGAGCAGATCTCGCCTTTGGCTGCTTATGCTGCTTCGCTGGCCAAGCCTACGCCGGCCGCTCCTGTGGAGGAAAAGGATGTGGTAGCGCCTATCCATATGGCACAACGAGAAGCCTCTGCACCTGTGGCTACACCTGCTCCCGCGCCGGTAGCAGCTGCACCCAGACCTGCCGCCATCTCAGACAATAACCTAAACGAGCGCTTTAAGGCGGAGCGTCCGACTATGAACGAGAAATTCAGTAAGCCTGCTTCCGCTTCTATTGGCGATTCGCTGAGCAACCGTAAGATTGAGTCGCTTAAAAACTCTATCTCGATCAACCAGCGTTTCAGCTTCATCAACGAGCTGTTCGACGGCGACAACATGACCTACTACAACACCATCCAGCAGCTAGACCAGTTCAGAACTCCGGAAGAGGCGATGCACTTTGTCACCCATGACCTGGCCCGCAAATATGACTGGAGCAAGAAGCAGGACAGCGTAAACAAACTGCTCCGCCTGATCGAACGCAAGTTCTCCTAAGCACAGGCAGTCGACATTACAGAGAAGACCTCTCCTTCGGGAGCAGGTCTTTTTTTATGCCTATCCGCTTTAATCTCAATTCAATATCCCGTCACATTTTTTTCAACAGCAAAATAATTCAATACAGGTGTGCCCTGAGGCATTGCAAAAACGAATACGAAACATTATTTATGCATTTTCTTTGGGAGCTTAAATCAGATGCTGCCCTGCTTTTATGTATCTGTTCGGAAAGAAAACAGTATACTTTATGCAACACCCAAAGAACAACTGTGCGTACTAACAATTCAAAATAACCTTATTATCAGCCATGAGAGACGATTTCGATTACGATGAAGACTTAGATTACAGCTTCGATGATGAAGAGGAGGATGATGACTTCGGGATGACCTTCGAAGAGGATTTGTACCTGATGATACGGGAGAAGCTCCGCGACACCATACAGGAGTTCAAGGGCGAACACCCTAGCCTGAAAAAGCTGGAAACGCATGTAAGCAGTTTTAAAGTAAATGCCAAAAATACGGACGACTCCAAGTTCTATCCGCTGGCAGCTAAATTACTGCTTGAGCACATAAAACCGTTGACACAGGATTCAGAAGAAATTTTGGAAATTTACGAGAATATGCAGACTGATATTGGTCGCTTCAAGAACCAGCGTGCGCATGGACACGAAGGAGAATTTTACCTAACTGCCTAGAAATAACCCGAAAGCACTTATAGAAGAAGCCGCTCTAAACGTTTAGGGCGGCTTCTTCTATATATAAATATAATTTATTTTTAATTTTTATTACAAATCACTCAAATGGGCAAACTTTTTGCAGACTAATTTACAATCCTAAAAAGTTACTTGCCGTAGGTATAGTACCACTGGGGTGAAATTATAATAAAACCTATACAGAGCTAATTGGCTTCGTATAAGAATTATTATTTATTTAACTTTGTTCCGGACTTGCATGCAACCCTTTGGTGCTTCCGGGAATCCTGGGTATAGATAACACCAATTTTTAGCTGTGATACACTCGCTACGACTCAACACGAAAATAAACAAACTTAATGCTCCATCAGGAATGGCAGTAACACGACTTCTTGGTGGAGAAAGGCACCTTATCCAAACGGTGGATAAGAAGCTGACGCTTACCACACACCGCGTTATTCTGCGGCAGAACAACTGGCTTTTCAGAAGCTACCAGTCCGTTATGCTCGAAGATATCACTTCGTGGCAAATTAAAGCCACAGGCAAATCCCTATACCTTGCTTTTAGCGTCGTTTCGGCTTTTTTCGTTTATTTTAACGATGCCTTTGCGCTGCTGAGCGGTTTTTTCCTGATGCTGTACCTGATGACGCGACAGCACCGCATCCACATCGAGTCACCTCATACCACTATGATTTTGCCGATCGAAGATGTAGAGGAAAACAGGCTCAACAGCATGATAGAATTGGTAAGACAAGCCAAGCGAGAGCGCATGGAAGCATTGAAGCAACAGGCCAGTAACTCCATCATATTTGAGACAGAACATAAAAGGAGCGCCTAAGGCGCTCTTTTCTTTTAGCCCTCCCTATACCATGGCGACATAGCCAGAAGCATTTAATTGCGCCCCTCCCTTAGAATCACTATATTTAGGGCCTTTAAATGCCATTGAGCTATGCCAGCAGACGAATTAGTATATCCGGACCAGGTGAAAGACCACCAGCAGAAGATAAAGCAGGTTTTTCAGGAAGTGGGGAAAGTAGTAGTGGGACAGTCCTATATGGTGAACCGCCTTTTGATCGGTCTTTTTACCGGAGGCCACATCCTGCTGGAAGGCGTGCCAGGCCTGGCCAAAACCCTTACCATTAACTCACTGGCCCGCGCCCTACGCCTCGACTTTCAGCGTATTCAGTTCACACCGGACCTCCTGCCTGCCGACCTGATCGGCACTATGATCTATAACCAGAATGCCTCCCAGTTTGAGGTAAAGAAGGGCCCTATCTTCGCCAACCTGATTCTGGCTGATGAAGTGAACCGCTCCCCTGCCAAGGTGCAGTCGGCGCTGCTGGAGGCCATGCAGGAGAAACAGGTAACGATCGGCGAGACTACCTATAAGTTGGATCTTCCTTTCCTGGTACTGGCCACGCAGAACCCGGTGGAGCACGAAGGCACTTACCCGCTGCCGGAGGCGCAGGTCGACCGCTTCATGATGAAGGTATACATCGACTACCCGAAGAAAGCAGACGAACTGGAGATCATGCGCCGCATGGCCAACATGGCTTTCAATGATAATGTGAATAAGGTGCTTTCCAAGGAAGACATCTTCGCCATCCGCAGCGAGATCAACCAGGTGCAGATATCAGAGACGCTCGAGAAGTATATCATCGAACTGGTGTTTGCGACCCGCCGCCCTGCTGAGTACGATCTGAACGAGTTTGCCGATTACATCCAGTTTGGTGTATCACCCCGTGCCAGCATCGCTCTCAACCGTGCCGCCAAAGCCATCGCCTATTTCGACGACCGCGACTACGTGCTTCCCGAGGACATCAAGGAAGTGGCTCACGACGTGATGAACCATCGCATTATCCTCAACTACGAAGCAGAGGCAGATGGCATCCGCACAAAGGATTTCATCGAGGCGATTTTAAGAAAAGTGCCGATCAGCTAAAACACAGCTATACCAGTACAACATAACAGCCCTGGCTATACTTATGGCCGGGGTTGTTTTGCTTTAGGCAAAAGCCAGGCTTTTCTACCCATCTGATTCTAGCAATCCGAAGAGTAGCGATTCCCTAAACTTACTCCTCCCAGTTGTCATACTACTGTTATCCTGAACTACCTTGTTTGCATTCGCGTAAGTTTTAAATCTGATTTGCCTGTGACAATGTGTAGCCACATCAGATTTATAATTTCGAACTTAAGGTAAGGTATAAACCATGTTAAGAGGCTTATTCAAATTCTGGATGTTAAGTAAATTGTTCGGTGGCCGAGGCGGTGGTGGCAGGGGCCGTGGTGGCTGCGGTGGCATCGGATGTTTAGGTATAATCGTGCTGGCTGTACTGGCTTACTTCCTGTTTCAGTACCTGGGCGGCGACACCAGTTCTGTTACCGATTTTTAAGGTATAGCCTACTTTGCAGGTTTAGCCTGACAGGTATAGGCCAGCTATACCTGTGCTGTAATCCTCCTACAGGTATAGGCATAAAATAAGACCCGTCTCGTAAGAGCGGGTCTTGGGCGTAGTGTGGGAGACTAAGCCACACTACTATTGATTGCCGCAATTGATCTCACCCATTTTGCGCAATCAGTGTTTTTATAATTAATAAGCTGTGTTGTTCGGGTCGAAGTTAGCCCAGCCAGCAGTCCAGTCTTCTGAGCCGAAAGCACCTCTGTAAGTCACACGCTCAAAGAAATTGTCCAGTCCGTCGAAGCTAGCGCCGCTCTGCAGGCTGTTGCCTGTGAACACCGGACGAGCAGTCTGGTTGAAGCTACCGCTGATGTTGAGTGACGCATTATCCGCCACTACGCTGTTGCCTTTGTCTGCTGCGTTGAACCAGGCCGCCACGTCAAATGTGCTGCCGCTCTCTACTGTCAGGGCATTTTGAGAACCCGAGATTACGGTGTTTTTGATAGCCAGCGTACCTGCTGTGGCATTAGCCTGTGACTTGGTACCGTCCAGCAGCAAGCCTGTCGGCCAGCCAGCGAACAATGAGTTATGTACCTGAATGTTACTGTTACGACGGATGTGCATCCCACGCTTGAAATTGCTGTTGAACTGCGTATTCTCAGTGGCTCTCGGGCCGAACAAGCTCACGTTCGAGAAGACAGCCGAAGTTTTCGGTGTAGCGTCAGAACCCTGGGCATCACCATCCGACTCAAAGCCGTTGGAACCAGACACATCGGCCATGTTCGGGTCAGAGATACCCAGCAGGAACTGCAGTTTGCCTGAGTAGCCGTTGTCCGTGTCGAACATGTCATCCACTGTCTTGTAAGCGATCAGGTGCTTGGCGTTTACCGTGCCACCGAACATTTCGAAAGCATCATCACCGCAGTAAGAAACCTGCACGTAATCCACTGTGGTACCAGATCCAACACCGCCCATGGTCAGGCCGTTGATTTCGTTGTCTGGCTGGAAGGCTATACCTGGAAACTCGATACGCACATACTTCAATACACCCGAGTTGTCGTTGGCGTCTGTGCCGCCGTACTCACGGTCCACACCACCTTCGATACGGGCATTGTTACCAAGGTTCACAGGAGCCTTGCCCAGGATAATCAGGCCACCCCAGTCACCAGCGGCACGCTGCCCGGCTGGTTGAGCCGATGTAAACACAATCGGCTTCTCCTTGGTGCCTTGCGCCATGATCTTACCGCCACGCTCCACAATCAGAGTACCTTTTGAGTTTTTGTCACCCATGATGATGGTACCCGGCTCGATGGTGAGCGTTGCGCCGTCTTTCACATACACAAAGCCTTTCAGCAAGTACTTTGTGCCGGCTTTCATCGTGAAGTTCTCTTCTGTAGAGCCTGAAACGGATGTCATGCCGCTCTCTTGAACCATCGTGAATTCGATGCCTTTTGGTGTTGTTTCGTCTGTGTCGTCATCCTTGTCACAGGCGAAAAGGGAAACTGAAACAACAGCAACCAGTAATAAATTAAATAGCTTTTTCATAAGTAATGAATTAAGGTATATGGGTTTGGTTTTCTATTGGGAAATCAATTTTTAAAACTTGTAGGTGGCGCCCATCGTGGCGTAGCGGCCTTTGCGGAACTCGCGGAAGGACTCGTCTATACCTGTGATTTTGGCATCGTCGTTGGAGTCCTGGATCAGGCGTGTCTTCTGGTTGAGGATGTCCTGTATACCTGCCTTCAGCTCCAGATTCTGACCGAAGGCCTTGGTCACCGAGAAGTCGATCACATTGCGGGGCAGTTCGTACACGGTCGGGCGCAGGTTGCTGCCCACCGCGAAGATGCGGGTACCGATCACATTGTAGAGCATGCTGAACTGCAACTGGCGGGCATCATCCTGATAATACAGTCCGGTGTTCACCACGTATGGTGACTGTCCCATCATGGGTCTGTCGGTGCTCTGGTTGTCGTACTTCTCGTCGAGTTGCACGCGACTCTGCACCAGCGCGGCATTCAGCACCAGCGATAGGTTGTCTACCAGTGGTGAGGCGGTCAGGCCCAGCAGCGACTTGCGCACCTCGGCTTCCAGACCATAGCTGTAGGCTTGGCGGGCATTGTCGAAAGTGATGCTGTTAGCGCCGCTCGTGTTCTGGAACACCGTCTCGATCGGCTTGTTGAAGTACTTGTAGAACACGCCCAATGACAGGATCTCTGTGGGGTTCGGGTAGAATTCGTATCGCAGATCGCCGTTGTAGATCGTGGCTGTCTCCAGGTTCGGGTTGCCCGTCACTTCCAGCAAATTGATGAAGTCATAGTAAGGGGCCGGGGCCAGCTCACGGAACTCCGGACGGTTGACGCTGATACTCGCACCAGCCCGCAGCATGGAGCGCGGATTGAAGGTATAGGTGAAGTTAGCTGCCGGAAGCACGCTTAACACCGGGTTACTTCTATTAAGGCGTGAGCCATCCAGATTCACCGAACGCAGTTCCTGTTCGTTGTACTCCACACGCACCCCACCCGATACCGACAATGCACCTGTCAGCGGCGTTGCACCGCCCACATAGCCGGCCAGTAAGTTGCTCTGCGCTTCGTAGTTGTTCTGCGGATTAGCGTCTTCCTCCACTCGCCAGCCCGTCTGGCTGTTAATGTTCTCCGGTGCAAACACCTGATCATATGGCTGGAAAAGAATACTGTTGTCGAAAGAGCCGATGTTGGCAGGTATGTAAGAGAAGTAGCGGGAGTCATAGTTACGGTGCTTCCGCTCGGCGTACAGGCCCACTCTCACTTTCGGGGCATGCTCGGCAGCGGAGTCTGCCGTGCTGAAGCGGTGCTCAAACTGGGTGTTGGCCATCACCGTGTTCTCGTCGAGCTCGGAGTAGAAGCGACCGGCGTCGTTCAAACTTGGCGTGAACTTGTAAGTCATTTCGTAAGGACCTGCAGAGCCGGCATCGCGGAAGGTGCGGAAGCGGCGGTAGTCTGGTTCGTTGCGGTTGGTGTAGGCGTAACCACCTGTCCAGGTCAGGGTGCTTTTCTCGTCGTTCAGGTCGTGCGTGCCCTGCAGCTGGCCGGAGTAAATGGTACGGCTCTCGTAGCGCAGCGAGTAGTTGAGCTGCTCCTGATTGGCATTGGAGAAGTCTATACCTTCGCGACGCAGCACTTCGCTACTGCCCAGCTGGTTGAACAGGTTGCGGAACTCCAGTTTGTGGTTATTGCTGAGGCGGGCGGTCCAGTTGTGGATCACACCCAGTCGCACGTTATGCGCCGACACTTCATCGTTGAAACTAAACTGGCGCTCGCTGCGGCCCAGCTCCGGTATAAAGGAAAGGTAGGTGTCACGTGTACCGACCGTGTTAGTGCGCGTGTTGCTGTACGACACAGCCGACACGTTGCTCAGACGCACCGAGCCGATATCCAGTCTGCGGTTCACACCAAACGAAAGGCGCATGTCAGGTATAGCCGACACCAGTTCGGGTGCCCAGGAGTTTGGCAGGTCGCGGCCCAGCACACTGCGCTGCTCCTGATTCACACTATTCAGGTTGTCCGGGAAGCTCTTAGGTATAGCGCGGTAGCCGTTGTCGAAACCGAGGAAGTCCGTTTTGCTGCCGTTGTAGGTGTTGAAGTTGCGGAAAGTAGTACCGGAGCGGTAGGAACTGGAGAAAGAAATGGAGGTCTTGTCTTCGTCCACCACGTTGCGGGTGTAGATCTTGATCACACCACCACCGAACTCACCCGGCAGTTCCGGCGATCCGTTCTTGTAGATCATGATCCGGTCGATCACACTGGTCGGCAGGATATCGAAAGAGAAGGCTTTGGCGTCGGGCTCGGTGCTGGGTGTGAGGGCATCATTCAGCATCACGGTATTATAACGCTGGTTCATGCCCCGGATCACCACGTAACGGTCGTTCATGATTGTGACGCCCGGTATACGCTTCACGGTTTCGGCGGCGTCGCGGTCCAGCGACTTGGCAATCTGTTCGCCTGACACACCACTTACCACTACTTCGCTCTGCCGCATGTTTTCCATCAGGGCCAGCTCGGTGTTGGTCTGCCGCGTTCCCACGATGGTCACCGCCTGTAGCTCGGTGCTGTTCTGCTCGATCTGCACATCCAAGGTGGTGGTCTTGCCTGTTTCTATTTTGATGTTGGTATGCTCCGTAGGTTTATAAGAGAGCGACGTGATGGAGATTTGGTACAGGCCGGCCTCGAGCGGAAGGCTGTACTTACCTTCAAAATCCGTAACAGTGCCTTTGGAAGAGCCTTTGATAAAGACCACGGCACCGATGATGGCCTCGCCGTTTGATTTGTCTGTTACTTTACCTGACAGCGTACCCTGCTGGGCAAAACCGAAAACGGTGGTGGTCAGGATGGTGAGAAGTGTTAAAAGTGATTTCATTGCGCTTAACTGTATCTTAGTCTCGCTGCAAAAGTAGAGTCGGCCTTTTAAGCTAAAATTACCGCCCGGTTACTAAACTGTTAAAGATCGAGGTGCTTTGTTAAGTCACTGTTAAGTATGCGTTCAATGTTGTTTTGGCTACTCCTTATTATTGTAAAGCACGTATAATGGTAATTCTGAACAGGTATAGCCAATGGCCGTTTTTCTCCTCTGCCGTCTCTATAGTCTATATTTTCCCTTCTCTACCTATTGATGATGCGGGATCATGGCTTCCCTCCATATCAGCGCCCATACCTATGCCCAAAACAGATTTATATCTACTCAGGATTTTGGTAACATAAACTTAACATAGCCATAACAGACGAGTAACATTAGCACCCGACCTTTGCGGCGTTGAAAGTAAAACAGTACTATGAATCAAACTCATAGCTCTTTTTCAGATTCGACAGAGCCTTCCCAAAGCGAGTAGACTCCGCGGCGGAAACAGACTAAGGCTTTAGTAACCCATACTCACCCAAAGATGAAGGTAACAACCGTAACGCGTGCTATCCTCACAGCAGGGCTAGCTACAGGCTTTTTGTTTTCAAAGGAAGTAAAGGCGCAGACCACAGATACTGCCACTGTACAAAACACGTCAGTGGTTGTGCAGCAGCCAGCCCCGGCGGCAGTGCAGGAAGCTCCTAAAAAGAAGGCTTGGTATGAAAGAATCTCACTTCGTGGCTATGCCCAGGTGCGCTACAACCGCCTGCTTGAAACCAATCCCAACCTCAAGTGCGACCAGTGCGACAAATCCCTTGGTGAGGGCGGTGGCGTGTTTTTGCGTCGTGGCCGTCTGATCTTCAGTGGTGATGTGAGTGATCGTCTCTCGATCTATATTCAGCCTGACTTCGCTTCCTCGCCTTCTTCTAACGCCCTGCACTTCCTCCAGCTCCGCGACGCCTACTTTGACGTGTCGCTCGACAAGGACAAGGTATACCGCTTCCGGGTGGGTCAAAGCAAGATTCCTTACGGCTTTGAGAACCTGCAGTCGAGCAGCAACCGCTTGGCTCTTGACCGAAACGACGGATTGAACAGTGCTATAGCCAACGAGCGTGATTTGGGGATTTTCTTTTACTGGACGCCTGAGGTAATACAGGAGCGCTTTGAGATGCTGACCAGCGCTGGCCTGAAGGGATCTGGAAACTATGGTGTATTCGGCATCGGTATCTTTAACGGCCAGACAGCCAACCGCCCTGAAGCCAACAATACGCAGCACGTGGTTACTCGCTTCTCCTACCCTTTGCTGGTAGGCAACAAACAAATTATTGAGCCCGGCATTCAGGCTTACAAAGGCAAGTACACTGTCACGCCGGACCAACTCTCGCCAGGCGTAGGTATAGCTGACAAATATCTGAAAGACGGTTTTGACGATGAGCGCATCGCAGCCACCCTGGTCGTATACCCGCAGCCATTCGGTTTTCAGGCGGAATACAACGTAGGCCGTGGTCCAGAGTTTAACCCAGAGACTAATGCCATTGAAGTAAAGAGTCTGCACGGTGGCTACGCCCAGGCCATGTACCGCAAAGAAGTCGGTTCGCAGGTAATTATCCCTTTCGTAAAGTTGCAGCACTACGAAGGAGGCAAGAAGCATGAACGCGACGCCCCCAGCTATAGCGTATATGAAACCGAGATTGGTGTAGAGTGGCTGGTGCACAAAAGCATAGAGCTGACAGCCGACTACAGCATCGGCGACCGCACCATCCGCAACGCCCAGAACTTCGACAACAGCCAGCATGGCAGCCGCCTACGACTACAGGCTCAGTTCAACTTCTAAGTTAAGGCTATACTATACCTCATGCAGCCGCCGGTTTATTGGAGCCAGCGGCTGTTACCGTTTATACCTTAGCCCCTCCATACCTCAATCCTTAACATATTCGTAATATGGCCATAACCTTCAGGTAATACTAGAGGCGTTATTTTGTAGCGTGATTCAGGAACAGCATAAATGGCCTGACTAACCATGGCGAATCCTGAAAAAACAAAAACAAGGCGCGGCGTAGACTACCGCGGCTTAACCTATAAAAATTGCATGGCATTAGCTTAATTCTCACCTTAACTAATACAGCACGTGAACCACTACACCACAAGAGTGCTCTTAGCACTCTTCACCATCTGCCTCAGTACCTTCAGCACACAAGCTCAGACCATAAATAAAAGCACGTTTGGCAAAGGACTACAGTTCATTGCAGCCGACTCTTCCTTTAGTCTGCAACTTGGGGCTCGCTTCCAGCTGCAATACCAGGGCGGCTACGACCCGAATACAAAAAACTGGGAAGATCGCTTCCTTGTGCGACGGTCACGCCTCAAATTTGATGGTTTTGCCTTCTCGCCACGGCTCGTGTATAAAATAGAGCTCGGCCTAAGCAACAGCGATATCGGCAGCGATGTACCCGACGTGACCAACAATGCCGACAACATTATACTGGATGCTGTGGCCAAGTGGGCGCTCACGCCTAACCTGCGGCTGTGGGTGGGACAGACCAAACTGCCGGGTAACCGGGAACGGGTGATCTCTTCACAGAAACTTCAGTTCGTAGACCGCAGCCTGCTCAACTCCCGCTTTAACCTTGACCGTGACGCCGGCTTGCAGCTACACCACGAGCACCAACTGGGACAGGTCGTGTTGCGAGAGATCGGGTCTATCTCGATGGGTGAGGGACGTGACATCACCGTGAACAACTCAGGAGGATACGATTACACAGGTCGTGTTGAAATACTGCCCTTCGGCGAGTTTAAAGGCAACGGCGACTATGTGAGCAGCGACATCGAGCGTGAGCAAACACCTAAACTTTCGCTGGCCGCTTCCTACGACTATAATAACAACGCCGCACGCGAACAGGCACAGCTTGGCGACTTCCTGAGCGAAACACGCACCCTGCGCACCTGGTTCGTAGACGCCATGTTCAAGTACCGTGGCTTTTCGGCCATGGGTGAGTATGCCAACCGAAAAGCTCCGGGTGGACCAGTGGTACTGCGGGACGAGTTTGGTGACGTGGCAGAAACCTTTGTAACTGGCACCGCCCTAAACCTGCAGGCAGGCTATCTTATGCCGAGCAACTGGGAAGTAGCAGGCCGTTACACCGACTATAATCCGACAGCCGAAACAGGACTGCGAAATCAGGAGCAGTATACACTGGGTGTGTCCAGGTACATTGTGGGGCACTCGCTCAAGGTACAGAGTGACGTAACATTCACACAGGAAGCAGAACGCGAAGACCAAACTCAGTTCAGGCTGCAAATGGAATTAGCTTTCTAAACAACTACCTGATTACCAAAACAGTATATCCGCATAACATAGTACAATTCAACATAAACCGATCACACTCATCTTATAAACCAAAATCGAATTGTATGCTACAACTTAGCTTCTCCCGATTAAAATTCAGCGCAGCAACACTACTATGCGCTTCGCTTGTGATGACCTCTTGCGTCGGCAATGGCCAGGAAGGAAATAGCGACCTGACGGGCTCTATCCAGATCGACGGCTCATCGACAGTGTACCCTGTGACAGAAGCAGTGGCCGAAGAATACCGTGCCGAGGCTCCTGACGTGAAAGTAACCGTAGGTGTGTCGGGCACAGGCGGCGGCATGAAGAAATTCACCCGTGGCGAGATTGACATCGTGAACGCTTCCCGCGCCATGAACGCTTCCGAAGAGCAAACTGCAAGCGAAAACGGCATCTCGTTTGTGCAGCTTTCGGTGGCCTACGACGGTCTTACGGTGGTCGTGCACCCATCCAATGATTGGGCACAGGACATCACTGTGGCTGAACTGAAGAAAATCTGGGAGCCTGAAGCACAGGGCACAATCAAGCGCTGGAACCAGATTCGCCCGGAATGGCCTGATCAGGAGATTCACCTCTATGGGGCAGGCGTAGAGTCAGGCACCTACGACTACTTTACCGAAGCCATTGTGGGCAAGAGCCACTCCAGCCGCGGTGACTATACCGCCAGCGAAGATGATAATGTGCTGGTGCAGGGCGTATCGACTGACCCGCTGGCACTGGGCTTCTTTGGCTATGCCTACTACGAAGAGAACAAGAGCAAGCTTAAGGCTATACCTGTAAACGACGAAGACGACAGCAACGGTGCAGGCGCCATTCTGCCATCGCTGGAGACTGTGAAAGACGGTTCTTACGCGCCGCTTTCCCGTCCGCTGTTCCTGTACGTTAGCTCCAAGGCCATCGACAAACCGGAAGTAGTGGACTTCATCAATTTCTACCTCGACAACGCGGGTGAACTGGCGCAGGAAGTAGGTTACATCGCCCTGCCAGACAACATCTACAAGGAGCAAAAACAGAAGTTCGAGCAGTTTGTAGAGGGTGCCGCCACTGCCACCAACCAGCAATAATTCCCTGAAATACACAGTACAGGTATAGCCTGCGGAGACAATGGCTATACCTGTGCTAAAATCATAAGCACCTTGAGAGTACAGGAGAAAATAATCGAAGGCTTGCTGTGGCTGTCGGCCGCCATCACCATCCTGATCACGGTCAGCATTATCTGGGTATTGCTCTCGGAATCGGTGCTGTTTTTCAGCGAAGTGTCCATTGTGCGCTTCCTGACAGAGAAAGAATGGACGCCGCTTTTCGCTGAGAAAAAGTTCGGGATTATGCCCCTTGTGGCGGGCACTTTTCTGACTACGGTCATAGCCATTGCGGTGGCGCTGCCCATTGGCCTCACCATCGCCATTTACCTGAACGAGTATGCCAATGCCCGTTTCAAAACCTTCATCAAACCGCTGCTCGAAGTACTGGCCACTATACCTACCGTAGTCTATGGTTTCTTCGCCCTGACCGTGGTGACGCCTTTTCTGCAATCGTTTATACCCGGGCTGGCTGGTTTCAACGCTCTGTCGGCAGGTATCGTCATGGGTATCATGATCATCCCGATGATCTCCTCGCTAAGCGAAGACGCCATTAGTGCCGTGCCCCGCTCTTTGCGCGAAGCCGCCTATGGCATGGGCTCTACCCGACTGCAGACCGCCTTTGGGGTCATGGTACCCGCCGCTTCGTCAGGTATACTGGTGTCAGTGATTCTGGCTATATCCAGAGCAGTGGGCGAGACTATGATCGTGGCAATTGCGGCAGGTCAGCAACCGCGCCTCACACTCAATCCGCTGGTACCCATCGAGACGATTACGACTTACATTGTCCAGGTGAGTCTGGGCGACGTGCCGCACGGTTCGCTGGAGTACCGCACCATTTTCGCAGCAGGTATGACGCTGTTTGTGTTCACATTTCTGCTGAACAACCTCAGCTTCTGGATCAAAAAGAAATACCAGGAAAAGTATGACTAACTCCGAGAAAAACCGCCGCAAAGACAAGGCCTTTCAGGTGTTCGGCATCTTCTGTACGTTCATCGGGCTGGTGGTGCTGGCCATCTTCCTGATCGACATCGTGATTGAAGGTATAGGCCGCATTGACTGGGACTTCCTGACCAGCCTGCCGTCGCGTCGCGCTGCCCGTGCAGGTATACTCACCGCCTGGGCAGGCACCATTTGGATTCTGGTGCTGTCCGCTCTGATTGCTTTCCCCTTAGGTATAGCCGCTGGCGTATACCTGGAAGAATATGCTAAAAAGACGAAGCTTTCGAATTTCCTGGAAATCAACATCGCCAACCTCGCGGGTGTGCCATCCATTATTTATGGTCTGCTGGGCCTGGAGCTTTTTGTACGCATCATGAACTTGGGTGGCATTTTGCTGGCAGGAGCCCTCACGCTTTCGCTGCTGATTCTCCCTATCATCATCGTGACAACCCGGGAAGCCATTAAGGCCGTGCCCCGCACCATCCGCGACGGCTCTTTTGCGCTGGGCGCTTCCAAGTGGCAAACAGTATGGTATCAGGTGCTGCCCGCTTCGTTTGGCGGTATTCTCACCGGGGTGATTCTGGCACTCTCGCGTGCAGTGGGCGAGGCGGCTCCGCTTATCGTGATCGGGGCCTTGGCTTACGTGCCTTTCGTGCCGAGTTCGCCAATGGACGAGTTTACCGTATTGCCTATCCAGATCTTCAACTGGACTTCTCGCCCACAGGCAGCCTTTTTGACCAATGCGGCGGCGGCCATTATCATTCTCCTATTGATTACCTTTTTGCTTAACGGCATTGCGGTATACCTGCGCCACCGTCAGCAAAAGAAAATAAAATGGTAAGTTTTCACCCATGAACATAAAACACAGCAAGTTAGAAGCCATTAACCTCGACGCTTACTACGGCGACTTCCATGCGCTCAAAAGTATCAACATTGCCATGGAAGAGAAGGCTGTGACCGCCTTCATCGGACCGTCTGGCTGCGGCAAATCCACTTTTCTGCGCACCTTCAACCGCATGAACGACTACATTGACGGCTTCCGCATAGAAGGGCAGATTTTGCTGGACGGCAGAGATATTTATACCGATGATGTTCGGGTAGACGAGCTCCGCAAAGAAGTGGGCATGGTATTCCAGAAACCCAACCCTTTCCCTAAAACCATTTATGAAAATGTGGTTTACGGTCTAAGAATTCAGGGTATTAAGGACAAGAAGATCCTGCAGGAAACCTGCGAGAAATCTTTGCAACAAGCAGCCCTGTGGAACGAGGTAAAAGACAAGCTCGACAAATCGGCACTGGCGCTTTCAGGGGGCCAGCAACAGCGTTTGTGTATCGCCCGCGCCCTGGCCATACAGCCCTCGGTGATCCTGATGGACGAGCCCGCCTCCGCCCTCGACCCGATTTCTACAGCTAAAATCGAGGACCTGATCTATGAGCTGAAGAAAGATTATACGATTGTAATCGTAACCCACAACATGCAGCAGGCTGGCCGCGTGAGTGATCATACAGCTTTCTTTTACATGGGTGAGTTGGTGGAGTACGCCAAAACCAAAACCATGTTCACGAGTCCGAAAGACACCCGCACGCAGAACTACATTACGGGCCGCTTCGGTTAAGCATTCCTATACCTGATTCACGTATAAAAATTAGTCTCACTCAAAATAAATGATACACGAATGCCTCATATAGATGTAGAACTCGAACGCCTGCGGGAAAAATTGCTGGAGATGTGGGACTTGGTGGAGCACCAGCTAACCAGCGGGCGCGAAGCCGTGATGAACGCCGACCATGAACTGTCGCAGCGCATTATCAAGCTTGAGCGCAAAGTCAACAGCTTCGACCTCAAGATCGACCGCATGTGCGAGAACTTCTTTGCCTTGTTCACACCCGTAGCCGTGGACCTGCGCACTGTGCTGGCCATCCTCAAAATTAACACCAACCTGGAGCGCATAGGCGACACCGCTGAAGGGATGGCCCGCTTCGCCTGCAAACTCGACCGCCCCTTCGACCCTGAATTGGTAGAGCTAACGAATGTGATGGTGATGTATGACGAAGCCTTAGTGATGTTCAATGAGTGCCGTACCGCCTTCAAGAGCGAGGATCCCAAACTGGCTAAGCAAATCATCAAGCGGGACAAGGCCTTGAACAAAATCTACCGCAAATCCGACGTGGTGATCGGCAAATACCTACAAAATAACCCCGACCGGATTCCCGAAGGCCTTGCCCTCCTCTCCATCATTAAAAAGCTTGAAAGAGTAGGCGACCAGGTAACCAACATGGCTGAGGAAATCATCTTTTACCGTGAAGCGAAGGTAGTGAAGCACCGTAAAAAGAAGAAAAAGAAGGAGTAGTTGAATTGATAAATTGTTGATTACTTAATTGTTGTTTTGTGGGAATAATTATCTCCTGAAACGAACAGCCTGAATTCAATCTCTTTCTGTCATTTCGACCTACGGGGGAAATCTGGATTGGCAAACTTAATACCCCAGATTTCTCACTAGTGTTCGAAATGACATAGCATAAATACTTTTCCTGCTCCAGCCCGCTATACCTATACCCCACCCCCACTTTAGCAATTATACAATTTGTGTCGTACCTTTGCGCAAAATTACGAAGGTGCTGTTCAAAGAAGTCATATACTTAATGCAGAAGGATTTCCTGCTGGAGTGGCGGCAGAAGTATGCTTTCAACGGCATGCTCCTCTACGTCAGCAGCACGGTGTTCGTCTGCTACCTCAGCTTCGGGCTTCGCTCGAATGCGCTGCAAGTGCCCGTTTGGAACGCCCTGTTCTGGATTATTATGCTCTTCACGTCGGTTAACGCCATTGCCAAGAGCTTTATGCAGGAGAACCGCGGCCGGTTGCTCTATTTCTATTCTATTGTAAGTCCGCAGGGTATCATTCTGGCCAAAATCCTTTACAACGCCTGCCTCATGCTGGTACTGGCGCTGATCTGCTTTGTATTCTACGCCTTTGTGTTAGGCAACCCTGTGGAGGACATCCCGATGTTTTTGCTGAGTATTCTGCTTGGCGCCATCGGTTTTGCTACCTCACTAACCATGATTTCAGGTATAGCCTCAAAGGCTGCCAACAGTAGTACGCTCATGGCCGTGCTTAGCTTCCCTGTAATAGTGCCGATGCTCTTGATGCTGATAAAAATGTCCAAAAACGCCATGGATGGGCTGGAGCGGGCTGCCAGCCTCGACGAACTACTTACTTTGCTTGCCATAAACATGATCGTTGTCACTGTTTCTTATATTTTGTTCCCGTACCTTTGGCGTTCGTAAGGCATGGCTTTGACAAGCGCGGTACAGCCAACCCAAAACAAAGCACAAGTAGCTGATTAAACGAAAATTAACAGACAGTTTGGGCGAAACTTTGCGACAAATCAGGCCACAGAACTGTTAGAAATAAAAAGTAAGATGGGATAAGGCGCAGGCCTGCTTCCATCATCAACAAGAGAAGAAGGAACATGAAGAAGAACTGGTGGAAAATACTGACCGTGCTGCTGCTGGTGTTTACCGTGGCGGTAGGTATGCTGTCGGATGTTCCCCGATTGGCTATCCTGAACGAGACTATCCGAAACCTGTACTTCCACGTGCCGATGTGGTTCGGGATGATTCTAATTCTGCTGGTGTCGGTAGTGTACTCTATTAAATACCTGCGCAAGCCGAGCATCAAAAACGACATCATCGCGCACGAAGCCGCTAAAGTAGGCATTCTGTTCGGTGTGCTTGGCATCGTGACAGGTATGGAATGGGCCAAGTTTACGTGGGGCGAGTACTGGAGCAACGACCCAAAACAGAACGGTGCGGCTATTGGCTTGCTGATTTACTTTGCCTACCTCGTGCTGCGCAGCTCTTTTGCCGAGCAACAGCAACGTGCCCGTATCAGCGCCGTGTACAACATCTTTGCATTCGCAGCCCTTATCCCTTTGCTGTTCATCCTGCCCCGCCTGACTGATTCGCTTCACCCAGGCAATGGTGGCAACCCTGGCTTTAACGCTTACGACCTGGATAGTAGCCTTCGACTGGTGTTCTACCCTGCTGTGCTGGGTTGGACGCTACTAGGCATCTGGATCGTAAACGTCAAATCAAGATTCGAATTACTGAGACAACGATTATATGAAAATGTTTAGAATACTGGCCATTTGCTGCTTTATGCTGGGTATGCTGCTGGCCTTTGAACCAGCCATAGCCCAAGACCAGATGGTGGAGTTCTCGTCGGCTCCGCAGCAAAACATCGAAATGGCCGACACCCTGCGTCAGGACGGTAAGATTTACGTAGTGGTAGCCGTGTTGCTTACTGTGTTAGCTGGCGTGTTGTTCTACCTGATTGCCCTCGACCGTAAAGTAGGCCGTCTGGAAAAACAGCTGAAAGACGAATACGTGAACCGCTAATTTCTTTTTGCCCGACAAGAGCAAAAAATGATAAATATCCCTATTTGCGATGGATTTAAAACGTCTTATCGTGTGTTAGGCTAACAGAAACAGAGTATCTATAATCAGATAAAGATGAAAAAGTCACACATCATCGGCATTATCGTTATCGCCATGGCCATTGGCATCATCATGACCACGGCTGGCGACGCGAGTACCTATGTTTCATTTGGCGATGCCATTGAGCTGGCCAAAGACGGTAACTCTACCAAAGTACACGTGGTAGGTCGTCTCAAAAAAGATGATCAGGGCCACATTGTGGGCATGCATTATGAACCGATGAAGGACCCGAACTACTTCGCCTTCACGCTTGTGGATACCAACCGCTTCGAACAGCGTGTAGTTTACTTCAACCCAAAACCACAGGACTTCGAACGCTCTGAGCAAGTTGTAATTACAGGCAACATGCAGAACGAAGTGTTCGTGGCTGACAAAATCCTCCTCAAGTGTCCGTCTAAGTACACGGAGAACGAAATTCAAACCAACACCGCAGCCCTGTAAATAAGTTAAGAGTTGAGAGTTAAGAGTTAAAAGTGAGACTCTTAGCACCGCACAACTCATAACTTTTAACTTTAAACTTTTAACTATCAGAAATGATTAATACGCTAATCGGAGACTTTGGCCACGCGAGTGTTATTGTTGCTTTTGTAGCGGCCATTGTAGCCTCCTATGCTTATTTTATGGCCGCGCGCCAAAAAACCGAAGAGAGCGGCGACACCAGCTGGCGCAAACTAGCACGCGGTGCCTTTTATGTGCATGCGATTGCGGTAGTAGCCATTATCTTCAGCCTTTTCAACATCATTTACGAGCACCGCTACGAGTACTATTACGCTTGGAGCCACTCGTCTAACCATCTGCCGGTGCACTACATGATCTCCTGTTTCTGGGAAGGCCAGGAAGGTTCTTTCCTGCTCTGGATGTTCTGGCATGTGGCCCTGGGCGTGGTGCTGATGAACGCTGGCAAGAAGAACAAACAATGGGAAGCGCCTGTGATGGCCATCTTCTCTTTCGTGCAGATCTTCATCTCTTCCATGATTCTGGGTGTGGTGATCGGCGATTTCAAGCTGGGCTCCTCCCCTTTCATCCTCATGCGCGACTTCATGGCTGACGCTCCGGTGTTTGCCATGGACCCGAACTTTAAGCCTGCCGACGGTACGGGCCTGAACCCACTGTTGCAGAACTACTGGATGGTGATTCACCCGCCGACCCTTTTCTTGGGCTATGCTGCTTCGCTTGTTCCGTTTGCTTTCGCCATTGCTGGTCTTTGGAAAGGCAAGTTCAGTGAGTGGATTCGTCCTGCGCTTCCTTGGTCGCACTTTGCGGCCGTAACGCTGGGTATCGGTATTATGATGGGTGCTTACTGGGCCTATGAGACGCTAAACTTCGGTGGTTACTGGAACTGGGATCCGGTTGAGAATGCGGTATACATTCCGTGGCTTGTACTGGTGGGTGGTATACATACCATGATCGCCTACCGCCGCAGCAAGCAAGGTTTGCGCGCTACGTTCATTTTGGTGATCACCTCTTTTGTCCTGATTCTGTACGCGACCTTCCTGACACGTAGCGGTATCCTGGGCAACGCCTCCGTGCACTCCTTCACCGACTTAGGTTTGTCAGGGCAGTTGTTCACGTATATGATGGCCTTCACAGTGCTCGCCATCGGCTTGCTGGTATATAACTGGAAGAAGATCCCGACGACAGAGAAAGAGCTTTCAACTTATAGCGCGGAGTTCTGGGTATTCATCGGTGCTGCCGTGCTATGCCTGGCAGCTTTCCAAGTGCTCGTAACGACTTCTATACCTGTTTACAACTCTTTCCTTGGTTTCATAGGTATAGAATCAAACGCAGCTCTGCCTGCAGACCAGATTGCGCATTATACCAAGTTCCAATTATGGGCAGGTGTAGCCATCGCCATCCTGACAGGTATAGGCCAGTTGCTGTGGTGGAAAAAGGCGAACAAGAAGAGCTTCAAAGACGCCATCACCATGCCGCTGATGCTGACATTGTTGTTTGCCAGCTTGGTAATTATCCTGTCTAACAAGTTCGATATCTTCACCTTCAAGCTCGACAACCCGGTATACATCCTGTTGTTTGTGGTATCACTGTTCGCAGTATTCGCCAACTTTAGCATCATACTTGGTTTGTTACAGAAAAAAATAACGTTGTCAGGTGGTGCTGTGGCGCACATCGGTATAGCGTTGATGTTGATCGGTATCCTGTTCTCTTCAGGCTACTCCAACATCATTTCACAGAATAACTCCGGTATGCTTTACTCACGTGAGTTCCCGGACGAGATTAACCGCGACAATGTGCTCCTGTGGCGCAACACCCCTGTGCAGATGGATCGCTTCAAGGTAAGCTACCATGGTCAGTTCCAGGAAGTGAAAGGTGTGCCAGGCTATGTGAACAAGGAACTCCTGTACCAGACCGATGACATGTACAAAGCCATCGCCCGTGGCCGAATTCAGGTAAAAGACAAGGTATATTTCGAGACAGGCGACACGCTGGATTTGATTTCTCCGGAGAATACTTACTACGAGGTGAGCTATGCAAGCGAGAAGGAAAACTTCGTGCTATACCCAAGAGCGCAAGTGAACCCGAACATGGGCCTGTTAGCCTCTCCTGACATCAAGCACTTTGCTGGCAAGGATCTGTATACCCACGTTTCCACTGTACCAGACCCGAACGAAGAGAAGGACTGGGGTGAGTTGCAGGAGTATGAAGTTTCTGCTGGTGACACGCTAGTTATCAACGATTACATTACAGTATTCAATGGCATCGAACAAATTGAGCAAGTGCCAGGTGTGCAACTGGCCGAAGGCGACGTAGCGGTTCAGGCTGCCATGAAGATCATGGGCGAGCGCAAGAACTACCACGCCCACCCTGTGCTGATGATCAAAGACCAGATGATGGGTCGTGTACCAGAAATCATCGAAGACCTGGGTATACGCATCACCTTCCTGAATATCGACACGGAGAATCACAAGTTCAAGATCGGTGTGAATGTGACGCAGAAAGACTACATCATCCTGAAAGCGATGGAGAAGCCATTTGTTAATATCCTGTGGATCGGTACCATTATCATGTCTATCGGTTTTGTTATGGCGATTGTTCGCCGTAATAAAGAAGGCAATGGTAGCGAAGGGAAAACTGCAAAAGTGAAGGAGGAGAGAAAAGCACAGGTGGCGTAATTATATTGAACCATAGTTGAATAAGGCAGGCTTGTAAAAAGCCTGCCTTATTTGTTTATTAGCTTACCTTTCCAGAATTATTTAATGAAGTCACTAACCTATGAACGTATTTATAATTCCTTCTTGGTACCCTAGTAAAGACAATCCACTCAATGGTACTTTTATAGAAGAACAAACTTATAATTTGTGTGGCTTCGTTCCAAACATAAATATTGGGGTAAGCTTATGGGGACAAAAGGATAACCAAACATTACTATGGTTAAAAGACCATATATGGAACATACCCAAGATTTTTTCGGCCAGCTTAGTTTCCACAAGCACTGCTATAATACCAAATTTGACCATATATAAATCTCCTACTTATATATGGTCACGAAAAATATTTAAAGGAAACTTGAAAGGTATAATTCGTGCCAATATGAATAATATTGAGCAATTTGTAGAACAGTATGGGCGAGTTGACTTAATTCATGCACACGTAGGTTACCCCGCAGGCCGCATCGCACTTGAATTAGGCAGAAAATTACATATACCTTATATTATTACTGAACACATGATACCTTTTCCTAGTCACTATGATACCGATAAGCAAGGCAATCTAACTAGCTATTATAGACAACCATACATGCAGGCCGCTGCGAATGTTGCTGTTGGAGAATCACTTAGGAAGACGATGATTTCGATGGGTTTGCCAAATGTAAAAACAATACCCAATTTTATAGATGAAACTTTATTTAAGTCACTAAATAACATCTCTAAATTGTCATTGCCTTCTAAGTTTACTTTTCTTACTGTATGTGAAATTATTCCCCGAAAAGGAATCGATGTGCTTCTGTATGCTATTAAAATCTTGTCTCAAAAAGGTATAAATGCAACCTTTAGAATTGGTGGAACTGGACCACTTATCGAAGAATACAAGGCTATGGCAATGAAGTTAAATATTGAGCATTGCATAGAATGGCTTGGACCTCTAACAAGGGAAAGAGCTAGGAATGAGCATCAACAGGCAAGCGCCTTTGTACTCCCGAGCCATGATGAAAGTATGGGAATAGTATACATAGAAGCACTTGCATGCGGTAAGCCAATTATTGCTACAAGGTGTGGTGGACCAGAAACCATTGTAAAAGATATAAATGGGATATTAATTGAAAAAAACAACCCAAATGAACTTGCTGCTGCTATATTGTTTATGATGAAAAACTATGACATGTATGACGCTCATGCCATAAGACAAGACTTCTTAAATAGATATTCTAAAAAAGCTGTAATTCCACAGCTAATTAATCTATACCAAGAAGTCATCAGGCAGCATCAAACAACCCCATGAACACATCCATCATAGGATCTGGCAACGTGGCCTGGCACTTGGGTAAAGCTTTGCAACAAGCTGGACATAAGATAGTAGCAGTGTATAGCCCAACCCCATCCCATCGGAAAGAGCTGGCGGAAGAGTTAGTGTCAGCTATGACACTGGACTCATTAGACATGAGAAACATTGACGCTGAACTGTTCCTGATTGCAGTGCCCGATGCGGCGCTGGCTTCAGTAGCGGCACAGTTGCAGGTGCCCGCGGGCGCTATCGTAGCTCATACCTCAGGTTCGCAGCCGCTAGCAGCATTGCGAGGTATAGCAGGCGCACAGACAAGTGTTTTTTATCCGTTGCAAACATTCTCCAAGTCTAAACCGGTTGACTTCAAAAATATCCCAATCCTTTTGGAAGCTACCGTGCCAGAAACATTACATCCCTTACAGCTCGTAGCAAATAGTATTTCAGAACAGGTATACGAGGTAAGTTCTACAAAGAGAAAACATCTCCACCTGGCGGCAGTGTTTGCCTGCAACTTTACCAATCACTTGCTAGGCATAAGCCGGGAGTTGCTCCAACAGGCAGACTTACCCTATACGCTGCTCCAGCCCCTCATCCAGGAAACCATCGCCAAGGCCATGCAACAGCACCCTTTCGATGTACAGACAGGTCCTGCAGTGCGCCAAGACCAAAATGTAATAGAAGAGCATTTGAAGTTGCTGCAAGACCAGCCGCTCTACCAGCAGGTATACCAACTGCTCTCCCAAAGTATTCAGGTTCAGCACCCCAAGGAGTAAACCTGTAACCTATTCAACGGTCATACTGTTTTATTCGAAGAAGGTATAAAGCGCCCGGCTTTGAATCGGGGGGCGGGTTTCATAACTTTGCACCTTAAATAGAAAGACAGATGAAAGTTGTAAATATAACCTTTAAGTTTAGCGATGGTTCGCCTGACCAGGTTCACCCTGCGGTGGAAGGCGAGTCGGTGCTGGACGTGGCCCTAAATAATGACATCAAGCTGCAACACAACTGCGGCGGCGTATGCGGCTGCAGTACCTGCCACGTATACATTGAATCGGGTATGGACGACCTGCCTGAGATTACTGACAAAGAGGAGGATTACATTGACCGTGCCGTGGACCCGCGCATCAACTCCCGCCTGGGTTGCCAATGTGTGGTGCAGGGCAACGAAGATGTTGTCGTGACCATACCGCCACAAGACTTCCTGGGACACTAATCCGCCACCGATCACCGGCCAAAACCGCTTATCACATAACCGAACATCCAAATAACTGATAAACACATGGATAAGAATTATGAACCGCCAATTCACTGGAATGACTACGAGGACATAGCCATGGCGCTGTACGAGAAGTTTGGCGATGACTTCAACGAGTCAAAGATATACCGCGTTCGCTTTACCGAATTGCTTGACTGGGTACTTTCGCTGCCGAATTTTGTCGGCAAGCGCGAAGAGTCTAACGAAGGCCACCTGGAGCAGATTCAGGCGGCTTGGGTATACGAGTGGCGCGACAACCAGGACTAAGCTGATATTCAGCCCTGAAAAATTCGTTATATTAAATTAAATCTATATTTTTAAAGGTCCTTTCACCAGAAAGGACCTTTTTTCTTTTACACTATGTCTATCACACAACCTGACCTTAGCCGCATCAACACCTTCGTTTTTGATGTAGACGGCGTACTTACCGACGGCTTTCTCTATGTATTCGCCGATGGCGAGAAAGTCCGTGCTTTCAACATCAAAGATGGTTTTGCCATCAAACACGCCATACGTCAAGGGTACAATGTAGCTATTATCTCCGCTAAGAACGAGCCCGGAGTGCGCGTACGGCTTGAAGAACTTGAAATCGAGGACATCATCCTGGGAGCTGACGATAAAGTGGAGGCGCTGGAAAACTACCTTTACATGCAAGGCATACACCCCGCCACAGTAGCGTACATGGGCGATGACATGCCAGATCTGGAGGCGATGCAGCGCTGCGGCTTGAGAGCCTGTCCTGCTGATGCCGCAGATGACATACGCGATGTCTGCACATTCATTTCAACTAAAGATGGTGGCAAGGGTGCTGTGCGTGAACTGATTGAGAAAATCATGAAAGCGCAGGATACTTGGTGAGAGCATTATACTTTTCTTCAATCAAATAGCAAATTTCTTTTACATAAATATTTGCATATATATAATTATTTTTTAATCTTACAGACAGTTTATTTAAAAATTATTTATTTTCATTTTTATGAAGACAGGAAAAGTAAAGTTCTTTATTGAGTCAAAAGGCTTCGGTTTCATCACCGAAGACGAAACAAATGAGGATTTCTTCGTGCACGTGACAGGCCTGAACGGTCTGCAGATCCAGCAGCACGACAGAGTAGCTTTCGACACGCAAGAAGGCAAAAAAGGAATCAATGCGGTAAACGTACAGAGAATCTGATTCAACTCTACACCGCAAAGAAAACCCCTTCCCGCAAGGGGTTTTTTTATGCCCTTTGTTTGCAGTACCACACGCCGGTTTTAACTTTGCTGCTGTCATACCTGTTACCCTGTCTTGAAAGAATTTCTGTCTCTCATCCGTTTTCCCAACTTACTGCTCATCATCTTGAGTCAGGCACTGGTACAGGCTAGTTTACTGAGTGCAGGTATAAACTTTTCAGGTATAGCCACGCCAGGCTTTCTGCTGTTGACGCTCTCGACGGTGTGTATTGCTGCAGCAGGATATATTATCAACGATTACTACGATATAAAAATCGACGCCATCAATAAGCCAGACCGTGTGGTAGTCGGGAAGAGCATACGGCGGCGCCCTGCCATGTTCACACACATGGTGCTTTCATTTATAGGGATAGCACTCGGGTTCTGGCTCTCGATTCCGGTAGGTCTTATAAACCTGGGGGCTGTCCTGCTACTTTGGGGCTATTCGGCCCGCTTCAAAAAAATGCCACTTGTAGGCAATGTTGTCGTCGCGCTCCTAGGGGCCTCCATGCTCTTGCTGGTAGCAGTGTATGCAGGTAAACTCAACAACATCACGATTAGCTATGCAGTGTTTGCTTTTATGATCTCACTTATCCGGGAGATTATAAAAGACATGGAGGATGTGCGGGGCGACGCTTCTTTTGACTGCCGAACACTGCCAATTGTGCTGGGTATACGACGGGCCAAATATGCGCTATACCCAATCATCGCACTTTTCCAGGCTTTCCTGCTTTTGGTTATCTTCCACCCCGTCACAGGTATAGGCTTTGATGTATACATGCTACTACTTGTGCTCCTTCCGAGTATCTGGATGACGGTGAAACTGGTGCGGGCCGACCGCAAGCGAGATTTCACATTCCTGAGCAACCTGGGCAAGTTCATTATGCTGACCGGCATCCTGTCCATGCTTTTGATCAATTAGCCTGTATCCCCTTCCAGGCATACCTGGGCTTTCTCCTGAAGCAACAGATCGCCAGCCGCTTAGGTCTTGCGTTTTAGATCTGCTTTTTGTTATTTACATAGTTCGTTTGTCTGCGCAGCGAATACCCGTACCCGAACCTACCCTATCTTATGAACAAACTTCACCAGTTACTCGAGGCCTATGGGCTTCGCAAGACGAAGTGCCGTATAGAGGTGCTTCGATTGTTTCTTGAGCATCGCCATGCGCTGGCACATGCCGCCATTGAGCAGCAGCTTGGCCCACAGTTTGACCGCGTAACGCTGTACCGCACCCTGCATTCATTTGAGGAGCATGGACTGCTGCACAGCATACCCAGCACCGATGGCATCACGCGCTATGCACTCTGCCAGCAGGCCTGCAACCGGCACCGGCACCAGCATGACCATATCCACTTCAGCTGTACCGCCTGCGGGCATACTTACTGTCTGAACGAGGTATATGTACCTACACTACGGATGCCAGAGGGGTATCAGGTAGAGGAATTTCGGTTTTGCGTGCAAGGCGTGTGTGATAAATGCGTGCTGCAACCAAAAGAACAACTGGCAAGCGCATAGCAACCATACCTGATGGCTCTAAACGCGTATGCAAAACCTTTAAATAACCCCTTGTTATGGCTGTACATACCTTAACCACTGCCGACCAGTTCCGCCAACTGGCCACATCCCCTAATAAGCTGCGGCTGTTCATGCTAGCCAAGCTGCCCATGGCTTACATGGCCGATCTGCGGGTGCGCTCCATTTCGGAGGAGCGGGCTGAGGTGACGATTCCTTATAAGTACCTCAACAAAAATCCTTTCGGCTCTATCTATTTCGCCAGCCTGAGCATGGCAGCGGAGCTTTCGACAGGCTTGCTATGCATGGCACAGACATACAAATCGGATCCTGCCGTATCGATGCTGGTGGTGCACATGGAAGGGGATTTCTCGAAAAAGGCAGTCGGAAAAATTACGTTCACCTGCGAGGACGGACCAAGTATAAAGGCAGCTGCAGATCAGACAAAAGCCACAGGTGCCGGTGTAACGGTAGTGGCCACCAGCATTGGCACCGACCAAAGTGGTGATAAAGTAGCGGAGTTTCGGTTTACCTGGTCATTAAAGGCAAAACTTAAAGTATAGCGCTTTTTATTGCCATGAAAACATACATCGTTCTGCTCAGAGGTGTGATGCCTACCGGGAAAAACAGAGTGCCAATGGCACAGCTCCGACAGGTGCTGGCTGATGCCGGCTTTCAGCAGGTCCGCACCTGGATTCAAAGTGGCAATGTCGTGCTCCAAAGTGATTTATCGGCTAAGGAGCTAGAGGTGAAGGTACACCAACTGATAAAAGAGTACATTGGGCCGGAGCTGGCCATCGTGGTAAGAACAAGTGAGGAGCTCAGAAAAATGCTCGACAATAACCCGTTTCAGGGAGAAGAATACCTTATGACACGGGTATTTTTTGTGTCTTTTCAGGAGTCGCCGCCTGAGGAAAAGGTACAGGCGTTGCTTGCGCAAGACTTTGCGCCGGAGAAACTCAGCCTTAACTCCACAGCAGGCTATATGTATATACCCCAAGCCTTCAGCGACAGTAAGCTTAGCAATAATTTCCTGGAGCGAAAGCTTAAGGTAACGGCCACTACACGAAATTTCAATACTATATCCAAAATGATTGAATGGGCTGAAGAGGCATAAGTTGAGCACAGCAAGGAAACTAATAAGCGTAATAAGCAACAAAATCAAAATGCAATCTACCGCCCCAACACCCGAGCTATACCTGACCGAGCTGCCTGAAGAGCGGCAGCAAATCATGGCTGACTTAAGAGCTGTAATTCTCAGGCATATACCCACTGGTTTCGAAGAAGTGATGGGCTATGGCATGTTAGGCTACGCCGTTCCCCACACCTTATACCCAGCCGGCTATCATTGCGACCCAAAACAGCCGCTTCCTTTTATGGGCATCGCTTCGCAGAAGAACCACATCGCCGTTTACCACATGGGCATCTATGCCGATGAAGTGCTCCTGAATTGGTTTAAAGAAGAATACCCCAGGCATAGCAAATTCAAACTCGACATGGGCAAAAGCTGTATCCGTTTCAAAAAGGCGGAGCATGTGCCGCTGGCATTGATTGGGGAACTGGCCTCAAAGATGACGCCGCAGGAGTGGATTGAGCTATACGAAAGCGTGCTCAAGCGATAAAAGCCATACCTTTTCTGCGTTCTTTTGCTGGCTTCTATACCCAAACCCGCTATATTTGCAGCTTCATTACAAAGCCTTACTTTGGAACGAGCAGCTAAAAAGAATATAGTCATTTTTGCTTCAGGTTCGGGCAGCAATGCACAGCGCCTGATGGAGTACTTCGAGCACCACCCGGAGATTCGTGTGGCCGCCCTGTTCGCCAACAACCCGAAAGCGTATGCCCTTAAACGAGCCGAGACCTTCCACGTCCCGGCTTTTTTATTTTCCCGTGACGAGTTTTACAACTCCACTAAAGTGCTGGAGCAGGTACAGTCCTTCCAGCCCGACCTGATTGTGCTGGCGGGCTTCCTGTGGCTAGTGCCGCAGAACTTCCTGAAGGCCTTCCCAGACCGCATTATCAACATCCACCCTGCCCTGCTGCCCCAGTACGGCGGCAAAGGCATGCATGGCCTCAACGTGCATACGGCCGTTGTTACGGCGGGCGATAAGGAATCAGGTATAACCATCCACCGCGTGAATGAAGAGTACGATAAAGGTGAGTTTGTGCTGCAGGAGCGCTGCCCCGTACACCCCGACGACACCCCCGAGGATCTGGCAGCCCGCGTACTGCAACTGGAGCACAAATACCTGCCGGAAGTAGTGGAACGTTTGATACTCGAAATGCCCTAGGGCGAACCAAGTACGTTACGCGAGCATCGGCATATAAACTATTAAAGAATTAGCACATTAAAAACAGCCCATACCCTATGCAATCTGTTAAAATCAAATCCGCACTTATCTCGGTTTACTACAAAGACCGTCTCGAGCCACTGGTAGAGCTCCTGAAGCAGCACAATGTCACCATCTACTCCACAGGCGGCACACAGGCTTTTCTTGAAGAGCAAGGTGCTGACGTAGTGGCCGTAGAAGACCTGACTGCTTATCCTTCTATTTTCGGTGGTCGCGTGAAGACGCTGCACCCGAAAGTGTTTGGTGGCATCCTGCACCGCCGTGCCAACGAGAGCGACCTGTCTGAGCGTGAGCAGTACGAGATCCCGCCAATCGACCTCGTAGTGGTTGACCTATACCCTTTTGAGGAGACAGTGGCATCGGGTGCATCAGAAGCGGATGTGATTGAGAAAATTGACATTGGCGGTATTTCCCTCATCAGAGCGGCAGCCAAAAACTTTCAGGACGTGCTGATCGTGTCTTCGCGCGAGCAGTACGACGAAGTGGTGGAACTTTTGAAAGAAAAAGACGGTGCAACAGAGCTGGCAGACCGCAAGCGTTTCGCAGCCAAGGCTTTTGACATTTCCTCAAACTACGACACGCACATCTTCAACTACCTGAGCAAAGAGCAGGATATCCACGTGTTCAAGCAGAGTGTGCGTGAGGCCACGCCGCTACGCTATGGTGAAAACCCGCACCAGCAAGCGACGTTTTTCGGCAAGCTGGAAGACCTGTTTGAGCAACTTAACGGCAAGCAGCTCTCTTACAACAACCTAGTAGACGTAGACGCTGCCGTAGCACTGGGCGCTGAGTTCGAAGAACCGGCTGTGGCTATTCTGAAGCATACCAATGCCTGCGGTTGCGCTACCGGTGAAAACATCAAAGAAGCCTACCTGAATGCACTTTCTACAGACCCGGTTTCTGCTTTTGGCGGTGTAATCATTGCCAACAGAACCATCGACCTGGGTGCTGCCGAGGAGCTGAACAAGCTTTTTTTCGAGGTACTGATCGCCCCGGATTTCGACGCTGACGCACTTGACCTATTGCGCACTAAGAAGAACCGCATTCTGCTTAAACAAAAGCCTGTAGAGTTGCCAGCCAAGCAGTTTAAAACCCTGCTTAACGGTGTGATCGAGCAGGACAAAGACCTGAAAACTGAGACAGAGGCCGATTTCAAAACAGTTACTAAGCGTGAGCCTTCAGCAGAGGAGAAAAAGGCTTTAGTATTTGCAGCCAAGGTTTGCAAGCACACCAAGTCTAACACTATTGTATTTGCTACCGACAAAATGATGATTTCGAGCGGTGTGGGCCAGACCTCCCGTGTAGACGCCCTGCGCCAGGCCATCGAGAAAGCAAAGGGCTTCGGCTTTGACCTCAGCAACACTGTTATGGCCTCCGACGCGTTCTTCCCGTTCCCGGACTGTGTAGAGATTGCCGACCAGGCGGGTATAAAAGCCGTGGTGCAGCCGGGTGGCTCTATCAAAGATCAGGACTCGATTGACTACTGCGACGCCCACAACATGGCGATGGTGATGACAGGCGTGCGTCATTTCAAGCACTAAGCAGATATAGCCTCTGCAATCTAAAAAGCCTCACCCAAATGGGTGAGGCTTTTTACTTAGCGCACTATCCAATTTTATACCTATACCTGCGTTATGTAGGTCATCAAAGAGAATTGTATGGAACGTGGGCAAGAAAAAAATTGAAAACTTTTACCTGTTCCGCCTCAGCATTATTAATTCCGCTGAAAATCACTAATTTTGCGGCTAGTTTTTGATTAGAAATATTGTATATTAAACATATAACAGGCAGCCGCACGCCTTTACAAACTAAGAATGGGACTATTTAACTTTCTTACCAGCGATATAGCCATTGACTTGGGTACCGCCAATACCCTGATTATTCATAACGATAAGATTGTGGTGGACGAGCCGTCCATCATCGCCGTGGATCGCACCACGGGTCGTGTACTCGCTATTGGTCGCAACGCCATGCAAATGCACGAAAAAACCCACGAGAACATCAAGACTATTCGTCCGCTGAAAGACGGTGTGATCGCCGACTTCCACGCCGCCGAGGAGATGATTCGTGGCATGATCAAGATGATTGACACGGGTCGCCGCTTGTTCCAGCCTTCGCACCGCATGGTAATTTGTATCCCATCAGGTATAACCGAGGTGGAGAAACGAGCCGTGCGTGACTCAGCCCAGCATGCCGGTGCCAAAGAGGTATGGATGATCCAGGAGCCAATGGCTGCCGCCATAGGTATAGGCATCGACGTGGAGCAGCCGATCGGCTCCATGATTGTGGATATCGGGGGTGGTACTACTGAGATCGCTGTAGTGGCCCTTTCGGGTATCGTGTGCGACCAGTCTATCCGCATTGCCGGCGACGTGTTCACCAAAGACATTCTGGACTACATGCGCCGCCAGCATAACCTGCTGATAGGTGAGCGCTCTGCCGAGAAGATCAAGATCGAGGTTGGCTCTGCGCTGACAGAGTTGGAGAACCCACCGGCTGACTACGAGATCCGTGGTCGTGACCTGATGACAGGTATACCAAAGGTGATCAAGGTGACTTATCAGGAGATTGCTATTGCGCTGGACAAGTCGGTGTCGAAGATCGAGGAAGCGGTACTGAAGGCGCTGGAAATCGCTCCGCCGGAGCTGTCTGCCGACATATATGACAACGGTATCCACCTGACAGGCGGTGGTGCCTTGCTGCGCGGCTTCGACAAGCGTCTGGCTGCCAAAACCAAGCTGCCGATCCACATTGCCGAAGACCCGCTTAGAGCGGTGGTGCGCGGCACAGGAGCGGCCATCAAAAACTTAGAAGGCTTCAAGAACGTCCTGCTGACCTAGTAGTACCGCATGCGGAATCTATTTGCTTTTATATACCGGTTCCGTGCGTTCCTTATATTCGTGCTGCTGGAGGCGCTGTGCATCTTCCTGATCGTGCGCTACAACACGTACCAGGGAGCTGCCATGTTCAACTCCGCCAACACCTATGTAGGACGTGTACTGGAGTTTCAGAGTGGTGTAACCGACTACTTCCGGCTGGCGTCTGTTAACAGCACGCTGGCACAGGAGAATGCCGTCCTGCGCCAGCAGCTAATGTATTACAGGCAGGAAGCCGATGCGGACAGCACCGATCAGCTCGACACAACCTATTACGCCGCTTCCGATTCCTCCAAGTCAGAGCCCTTTATTTTGCATGCCGGTCGGGTGATCAACAACTCGGTACGCCGCACCAACAACTACCTGACACTCGCTGCAGGCAGTTTGGATGGGGTAAAACCAGGTATGGGCGTTATTTCCCCGAATGGCGCCGTGGGGCGTGTGAAGACGGTTTCACGGCATTACGCGACAGTTACCTCGCTGCTGCACTCGCAAATGCTGATCTCGGCCAAAATTCAGAAGGACAACACCTTCGGCACGATTAAATGGACAGGTGGTGATTACCGTACCGCCCTGCTCGACTATATCCCGCTGCACATCAAGCCGGAAATAGGAGATACTGTGGTGACCAGTGGCTATAACACCGTTTTCCCGGAAGGCATCATGGTGGGCACGATCAGTGAGGTGGAACGCGAGCTTGACAAGAGTTTTTATACCATCCGGGTAAAACTGGCCGTTGACTTTGCACAGCTGTCCTATGTGTACGTGGTTGAAAACCCACGCAGGCCAGAACAGGATTCACTAGAAGTAGAAGCAGGTATACTCCCCCATGAATAGCAGCTTAGGTATAAGACATATCGTACAGTTTGTCGTGTTTGTAGCTTTGCAAATACTGCTGATGGACAGCCTGGTGCTCTTCGGTACCGGCTTCAGCTTTATTTACATTGCTTTCCTGCTGTTCCTGCCCATCAACATGAACCGTGTGTTGCTGCTCTTCCTGGGCTTTATAGCCGGATTTGCGGTAGATATTTTTTACGACACCATGGGCATACATGCCGCGGCAAGTGTGTTGCTGGCTTATTTAAGGCCTTTCATTTTGAACCTTCTCACACCGCGTGATGGTTACGATACCAATGATTCAGTGAACATACATGTGATGGGCTGGCGCTGGTTTCTGGCTTATGCGCTTACTCTGATTCTGGCGCATCACACGGCTGTCTTCCTGCTGGAAATTTTCAGCCTGGATGGATTATCAGCCGCAGTGCCTAAAATTTTACTGAGCGTGTTGTTTACAGGTGTGGTCATGGTGATCCTACAATTACTGTTCTTCTCCCTTAAGAGAGCGAATAGATGAATTATCTCGAAAACAGAAAGTACGTCATACAAGCGATATTCCTGGCAGTAGGCATCGTCTACGCGCTGCGCCTGTTTTACATCCAGGTGGTTGACAGCAGCTACAAGCAGGCTGCCGAGACGAACGCTATCAAGACGGTTATCCAATACCCTTTCCGGGGACTGATCTACGATCGTAACGGCGATCTGCTGGTGCAGAACACACCCGTGTACGACCTAATGATCGTGCCTAAAGAGGCCCGTAACATCGACACGCTGCGTCTGGCCAGCATGCTGGATATTACAATCGAAGACGCCCGCGAGCGTTTCAAAAAAGCCCGTGCCTACTCTTGGGTGAAGCCCTCTATTTTCCAGCAAATGCTGAGCACGGAAGACTTTGCGCATATTCAGGACAACCTGATCGATTTTCCCGGATTTTACATTAACGCCCGTACGGCCCGCGGTTACCCGCACCGGAGTCTGGGACATGCGCTTGGCTATATCGCCGAAATAAGCCCCAAACAGCTCGAAGACAGCACTTACGCAGGCTACCGCCCCGGCGACTACATCGGCAAGGCAGGTATAGAAATGGCCTATGAAAAATACCTGATGGGCAAACGGGGCGTCAAGTACAAGATGGTGAACGTGCGCGGCATCGACAAAGGTTCTTTCAAAGATGGTGCTTATGACACCCTCTCTGTGGCTGGTCAGAACATGGTAAGCACCATCGATTTGGATCTGCAGGCCTATGGCGAACACCTGATGAATGGCGCCAAAGGCAGCATCGTGGCTATTGAGCCGAAGACCGGCGAAATCCTGGCTTATATTTCGGCCCCATTCTACGACCCGAACCTGTTTACCGGCAAAGACTACGGCAAGAATTACATGACATTGCTGCAGGACCCGGACAAGACCATGTTCAACCGACCGATCATGGCTGATCGTAACCCGCCAGGCTCTATCTTTAAACTTACGCAGGCCCTTATAGCACTGGAAGATGGGGTTATAAACCCTAACACAACATACGCTTGCAACAAATCCCTTGTGAATTGCCACCCACACCCATCGCCACTCGATTTGCGTGGTGCCGTGCAGCACTCTTGCAACCCGTGGTTTTTCCAGGCTTACAAGGCGCTGATTAACCAAGGCAAGTCCAAAAATACCTTTACCGATACTTCCCTGGGACTGAAGGACTGGCGCGAGCACGTGCTCACCTTTGGCTTCGGCAAGAAACTGGGCATTGACATACCTGGCGAAAAGTCAGGCATCATTGCCTCCACCGATCTGTATGACCGTGTGTATGGCAAGAACCGTTGGAAGTACTCTACCATTTACTCGCTCAGCATCGGGCAGGGTGAACTTGGTGTAACGCCACTGCAAATGGCGAACTTTATGGCCATTGTCGCTAACAAGGGCTACTACGTAACGCCACACCTCATCCGCTCGATTGGCGAGGACGGCAAGCCTTTGGCGGAGAACTACGAGCGCCACTATACTTCCGTAAAGCCACACCACTTCGACCCGATCATTGAAGGTATGGCCGAAGTAGTGCGTGCTGGTACGGCTCGTCGCGCCAATCTGTCTAAGGTAGGTATAACGGTATGTGGCAAAACAGGTACAGCCCAGAACCCACAAGGCCCTGACCACGCTGTGTTCGTGGCCTTTGCCCCTATGGAAGACCCTAAGATTGCGATTGCTGTATATGTGGAGCACGGTAAGTGGGGAGGTCAGTCAGCCGCTCCTATTGCGGGCCTGATGATCGAGAAGTACCTGACAGACACCGTGACGATCAAGGAGCAGGAGAAGTGGGTGTTGAGCCGTGAGTATTTGAACATTAAATCGAAGTAAGGTATGCCAACAGGAGGACAGGGATTACTCAAGGAGAGAGTGGTGCAGCCAAGCAGCCGTCGCCAGACCACGAGCGTATTCGGCAACCTGGACTGGTTCACCGTGTTGCTCTACTTTGTGCTGGTTGCGCTAGGCTGGATGAACATCTATGCTGTAGTTTATAGCCCTGACAACGTGGTGAACATCTTCAGCTTCGACATCAACTCGGGAAGGCAGCTAACGTTTATTGCCACCGGTGTGATTCTGATGATTGTGCTGCTCGTGGTCGATTATAAGGTATACGAGCACCTGGCTTTCCCCATTTATGGGGGCATTATACTCCTGCTGCTCTTTACGCTGGCAGTAGCCAACCCTGTAGCTGGTTCACGCTCCTGGCTCGATCTGGGAGGTGGTTTTCGCCTGCAACCTGCAGAGCTAGCTAAGTTTGCCACAGCACTGGCCATATCTAAATATCTGAGTCAAGTGAGTCTGCGCCAGCAGAAGATGAAAGACCAGATGATTCTGGCTGCCATCACCTTTCTGCCAGCGGTTATTATCATCCTGCAGAATGAGACAGGCTCTGCACTCGTGTTTGGTGCTTTTATATTAGCTTTCTTCCGCGAAGGCATGTCGCCGCTGATCCTTATTATTGGCGGCTCAGCAGCGGCTATTTTTATCCTGACGTTGCTTGTGCCTAAGCTGTACCTGCTAATTGGCATCGCCGCGCTCATGGGTCTGGCCATGTTCCTGGATTATCGTCTGATGCGCCGCTTCAAGACCATGATCGCACTTTTTGTGCTGGTGATAGGCATGGTGTTTAGTGTAGACTATTTCGTAAATGACGTACTGCAGCCACACCAGCAGAACCGTATTAAGGCACTTATTAACCCAGAGGCCGATCCATTGGGCTATGGCTGGAACGTGACACAATCCAAGATCGCAATCGGCTCTGGCGGTTTCTGGGGCAAGGGCTTTCTGGAAGGCACGCAGACCAAGTTCGACTTCGTGCCCGAGCAGAGCACCGACTTCATCTTCTGCACCATCGGTGAAGAGCATGGTTGGGTGGGAAGCACCATCCTGATAGCGCTCTTTCTGCTGCTCATGATGCGCATCGTGTACATTGCCGAGCGGCAGAAGTCCGTCTTTGGCCGTACCTACGGCTACTGTGTCGTGTCGGTCATCTTCTTCCACTTCGTCATCAACGTGGGCATGACCATTGGTCTGGCGCCAGTGGTAGGTATACCGCTGCCTTTCTTCAGCTACGGCGGTTCCTCGCTGTGGTCGTTTACCATCCTGCTGTTTATTCTGCTGGCCATTGATGCGAACAGGAACAGGGAGTTGGTGCGATAAGGTTTAGCCTTATATCCTGGAGCAAAATTTTCAAGTCCGTGCAGAAGCATGCCTGCTGTACGGACTTCCTTTTTTATCCCGCTCTTCAACCAAAGGGGCCATACATTACAGAAAAGTAAAGCATACTTTCAAAGCACTTCTACCTCCAATAGTTTGGTCCTTAGAAAACGGCTGTTCACTAAATTGCTGTAGGCTGAAATAGCTTACTGAAAGCATATAACGTTAACATTTAGTAGTTCCCTCGCATACCAGTTACTGCAGCTAGAGACGAGTTACAGCCAACTTTAAAACCAAACAAAATGCCTAAGTATGTAATTGAAAGAGAAGTTCCGGGCGCTGGTAATCTAACGCAGGAGCAGTTACAGTCCATTTCACAGACTTCCTGTGGTGTCCTGGATAATATGGGCCCCAAAATACAGTGGGTACACAGTTATGTGACGGATGACAAGATCTATTGCATTTACAATGCGCCAGACGAAGAAACGGTGCGGGAACACGCAAAGCAAGGTGGTTTCCCAGCAAACTCTGTAAAAAGAGTGCATGCCATGATAGATCCGGTCACCGCAGAACAACCAGCTTAGTAAGCTTCAGTTCTGACAAGAGCTACTGTGACCCGCTATACAGGTATGTGTTAGCTGAGCACAGGTAGCAGGTATAGCTTTGTCTTATCTGCCCGATAGTACTTCAGGCGCTATACCTGATCTTAGAGGTATAAGTCGGCTTGCTAATAACCTGCCCGGTCTTGGGATTTATAAAACGCACTTTCCCCCGCCTCAGTAGCTGCTCATAAGCCTCCTTGTAGTTCTCTAGAATATAATGGGTACCGATGCTGTGCATTTCGTGTACCTGCTGCACTGTACGGTTATTATAATCTGTTGCCCGCCGAGAAAGGTCTTGCACTAAATTAGCGATGGAGTACTTATAATGCTCCTGAAACAGGGACATCTGTTGATGCTGCAGGTTAGCTCCAAATAATGGCACGCCGTCTTCCTGGTAATCGCTGTATTGCGTCATGATGTCTTTGAGACGGGTATAGGCTTGCTCCACTTTAGAGGCAAATACCAGATAGCGACCCGTTTGCATCTTATCAGGACGGTTAATCCTGAATCGGAAGGTATAGCAGCCTTTTTCTGCCAAAATGCTTTCAAAGCTGTCTAACAGGTATTCCTCTCTTCTTTCGATGTTCCTGTTCTTCTTCTGAAAGTCTTTTAGCTGGCCAAGCCGCTCTCCGAATAACATACCCAATGTTTCATCAGTTTTTGCTTTTTTCAGAGCTACTTGCAGGTCCTGTAGCGTGAAATGCACGAACAGCCCCGCTTCCCCATGCTGTAGCAAATCACACAGTCCTTTAAGCGAAAAACCGCTTCTAAATGGATTCATAAAAGTAAAAGCAGCCGGCTCTTCGTCCAGCACCTGCCTTAGGTCTGCTTCTGCTGTTTCCTGACCCAAAAAGACCGGCGTGTGCTGCAACTCTGGGAAGTAAGGCAATTGCTCAACTTGCTCCTGCAATTGGCTCAAAGCAGCGGAGTCAGTATCGTAAAAGACAGTCTTGACGGCTCTGTTCAAATCAGTCCGGGTACCTGTGCTTTTGTAAAGGAGTCTTAATATTTGAGCAGGAGGACTGGTGTTATTAAATGGGCAACCATCTTGTCCGGCTTCAAAATCGAGGAAAAGGATTGGGATCCCTGTGTTAAGCGGGTGCTGTAGCATAGCCGCTGCCCAGGCTTCAAAAGAACTCAATAATAGTTCTCCCCTGATATCAGCAACAGTCCGTTCTGTCTTAAAGAAGCTCTTACTCTCTGCTCCAGCCATGTGTGATCAGCTTACCCTCTGTTGTTTGTTTACTTTTGAACCCTCACATACGGCAAACCTGCTTCTGCCGCTGTTTAGGACTCGGTTCCAGCAATTTTGTTGCGCGTCTGTTGCGCTATAATGCAAAAAGCCCCTGTAACTTCCGTTACAAGGGCTTTTTTCTTAAACTATAGTACCAGGAGCGGGAATCGAACCCGCACGAGCTTGCGCTCACAAGATTTTAAGTCTTGCGTGTCTACCAGTTCCACCATCCCGGCAACCTTCGGGCTGATCCCGAAGAAGTGACTTTAAAAAACAAAGACGTTGCTTATCACAACGTCTTTTATCTTCTTCATTTGAGCGGGAGACGAGGTTCGAACTCGCGACCTCGACCTTGGCAAGGTCGCGCTCTACCAACTGAGCTACTCCCGCTTTTAGTCATTTCCTAAACCCCTTAGCGATTTAGTGATACAAAGATATAGACAAAATTTCAGAAGTCAAGAGGCTGCGCTAAAATTTTCTACTACTTTTTGTTTTCCTCCTGATTTTCAGAGAGAAAATTTTCAAAAAAATTCAGACGCAGCCCGGCTATACCTTTCAGCGTACCACTTCGCCTTTATCTTTTAACAACAATTTGAGCTCGTTGAGTTTCAAAAGTGCCTCTACAGGCGTGATCGTGTTAATATCGAGCTGCTCCATGAGCTCTTTTACACGCTGCAGCTGCGGGTCCTGCAGCTCGAACATGCTTAGCTGGTAGTTATTTTTCGGAGCTGACTTCATCCGTTGTTTCGGTGCGTTCTCTGACACCTTCTCTTTCTCAAGGTGGTGCATGATCTCATCGGCTCGCAGCACCACGCTGTTCGGCATACCGGCCATCTGGGCCACATGTATACCGAAGCTGTGTTCGCTGCCGCCCTCCACCAGCTTGCGCATGAACAGGATCTTACCGCCCGTCTCCTTCACCGACACGTTGAAGTTCTTCACGCGGGTCAGGTCTTCGGCCAGCTGGTTGAGCTCGTGGTAGTGCGTGGCAAAAAGCGTCTTGGCTCGGAATTTTGGGTGGTTGTGCAGGTGCTCCACAATGGCCCAGGCAATGGAAATGCCGTCGTAGGTGCTCGTCCCGCGCCCGATCTCATCCATCAGCACCAGGCTGCGGTCCGACAGGTTATTCAAGATGCTGGCCGTCTCGGTCATCTCCACCATAAAGGTCGACTCGCCCTTCGAGAGGTTATCTGAGGCCCCCACGCGGGTGAATATCTTGTCGATGATACCGATGTTAGCTGCCTCGGCCGGCACAAAACAACCGATCTGCGCCATCAGCACAATGAGGGCGGTCTGGCGCAGCAGGGCACTCTTACCGGCCATGTTCGGACCCGTGATGATGATCACCTGCTGCTCTTCGTTGTCGAGGTAGATATCATTTGGCACATACTCCTCCCCCAGCGGCAACTGCTTTTCGATGACCGGGTGACGGCCTTTCTTGATGTCGAGCACATGGCTGTCGCTCACTTCGGGCTTCACATAGTTTCCGGCCACGGCTATACCTGCAAAGGCGCTCAGGCAGTCGATCACGGCAATCACCTTAGCGTTTTGCTGAATTTGCCCCACATAATCCATAGCCTGCAGCACCAGTTCGTTGAACAAGCTGAACTCAATGGTATAGATGCGCTCCTCTGCGTTCAGGATTTTCTCTTCGTAGGTCTTAAGTTCCTCAGTAATGTAACGCTCAGCATTAACCAGCGTCTGCTTACGAATCCAGCTGGCTGGCACTTTGTCTTTGTGCGCGTGCGTTACTTCGAGGTAGTAGCCGAATACTTTGTTGTAGGCAATCTTTAAAGAACTTATACCTGTGTTGCGTACTTCCCGCTGCTGCAGCTGGGCCAGATAATCTTTGCCCGAAAAAGCGATTTTTCGCAGCTCGTCCAGCTCCTCATTCACCCCGTCGTTGATCATGTTGCCCTGATTGGTGAGCATCGGGGCATCCGGCTTCAACACATTTTTGATCTCTTCACGGAGTCCGTCGCATGGCGCCAGCTGATCAGCTAGTTTTACAAGCGCAGGTATACCACTGGCAGCCAGCATTTTCTTAATCGGCTGAATAGCGTCCAGCGCCTTGGCCAGCTGCATCAGCTCCCGTGGGTTCACACGGCGCACGGCTACTTTGGAAATAAGGCGCTCGAGGTCGTTGATTTGCTTCAGGTGCAGGTATAACTCGTCGAGTAGTTCGCCGTGCTTGGTGAGAGCCTCCACCGTATCGAGGCGGCGCTTGATTTGCACGACGTCCTTCAGCGGCAGCACTACCCACTTTTTGAGCAAACGGGCACCCATCGGCGTGGTAGTCTGGTCCAGAATCTGAATCAGCGGCACGCCGTCCTGATTTTGCGGGTATACCAGCTCCAGGTTGCGCACCGTAAAACGGTCGAGCCACACATACTTGTCCTCCTCCAGTCGCGATATGGTGGCGATATGGCTGATTTCATGATGGTGCGTTTCGGAGAGGTAATGCAGGATAGCGCCCGCCGAGGTAATACCCTCCTGCATCCCCTCTATACCAAAGCCTTTAAGCGAGGTCGTACTAAAATGTCTTGTTAATGACTCGTAGGCGAAGTCATAACTAAACACCCACTCCTCCAGCGCATAGTATCTAAAGTCAGGGCCGTAGCTCTGGAAGAAAGTCTCTTTCTCGCGCTTACAGAACAGCACCTCCGCCGGGGCCAGACTCTGCAGCAGCTTGCCCACATAGTTTTTGTCACCTTGTGCCGTGATGAACTCGCCTGTAGAGATATCCAGAAAGGACACGCCAGCCTCGGTCTTACCAAAGTGCACAGCCGCCAGATAGTTGTTGCTGCGCTTTTCTAGTACCTGGTCATTGAAGGAAACACCGGGTGTTACCAACTCGGTCACACCCCGCTTCACGATGCCTTTTACCGATTTCGGGTCCTCCAGCTGGTCGCAGATGGCGACACGCTCACCAGCACGCACCAGTTTAGGCAGGTAGGTATCGAGGGAATGGTGCGGAAAACCGGCCAGTGCTGTTTCAGAAGACGAGCCGGCACCGCGCTTGGTCAGCACAATGTCTAATATCTTACTGGCCCGCACGGCGTCTTCGCCAAAGGTTTCGTAAAAATCCCCTACCCTGAATAGCAGCAGCGCGCCCGGATGCTTCGCCTTAATGGCGTTGTACTGTTTCATCAGTGGGGTTACTGTGCCGTTGTCTCCTCCTTTCATACTTGTATATTCTTTCTGGGAAGTAGCTTCCCGGTTAATCTTATTATGCTATGGCGCGAGCGTCCACGTTTATGTTTGCTATGGTGGGGCCTCTGGCCCCTGTGCCAGGAATAGCAACAGTTGTCGTTGCATCGTTTGCAATTTAGCAGGTATAGCTGCTGTGCTATTGAATAGCTGGCTTTTGCCTTGGCCAGGCGGGCCTTACTTTTTTCCTTGATGAAAAAAGTAAGCAAAAAAATCAAGACTATCCAAACTCGCTGAACGCTCAAACAATGGATAGTCGTTTCGCGCACCTGGCATCTTTGTCTGCTGCGTAGGTGGCTGAGAGTTACCTGGCAATGCGTGCCAAGGGTTCGTGGAGTATGTGTGGTCTGTCGCTGAAACAACGAAGCTATACCTGAGAACTGCCAGCTACAGAAAGTCCCCCTTCGAAGGGGGCAGGGGGATGACAATTGTGCATATGCATCAAGGGGCATTAACAAAGCTATACCTGTAAAATAGCAGCAGCTGATTCCCCTCTTGGGAGGGGCAGGGGTGGGTTAATACTTGCACCAAAATCCAATCCATTCATTCCAATCCTAAAATCACTTACTCTGCCAACCCTTTCTTTGTACCTTTGCCCAGTTACCCATTACCAACATCGCAATGCGCAAACTTTCCATGGACGACCTCAACCGCGACTCGGTTGAAGAATTCAAAAATAAGAAAAAAATACCGTTAGTCTTGGTGCTCGATAATGTGCGCAGCCTCAATAATGTGGGCTCTGTTTTCCGCACCGCCGACTCCTTTATGGTGGAGAAGGTATACCTCTGTGGCATTACGGGCAAACCACCACACCGTGACATCGAAAAAACGGCCTTGGGCGCTACAGAATCCGTGGAGTGGGAGCATGTGCCGGACACCTTGGAACTGGTGAAGCAACTGAAAACCCAGGGGTATAAGGTTGGGTCAGTAGAACAAGCTGAGAATAGCCTGAAGCTAAACGAGTTTATACCTGAAGCGAAGCAGCAGTATGCCCTGGTGCTCGGCAATGAAGTATTTGGCGTAGAACAGGAAGTCATCAATCACTCCGACTTTGTACTCGAAATTCCGCAGTTTGGCACTAAGCACTCCCTTAACATTTCAGTAGCTACCGGTGTGGTCGTGTGGGACTTTCTAAGTAAGGTGATGCCATAGTAGCCATTATGTAAAATTCCTGCCGTCTCAAGCTATCGAGGGCAGGAATTTTACTATGCTACCTATCTCAAATAAAGTTTTAACAACAATCTTAAAAAAATCAACAGGCACACAAATGCCTAAATATCAGATCATTGAAAAACAAATAGCTAAAAAATTGCACTAATCCTGCTCCTTTCTCCCGGAAATCTGTCCCGCAGATTAAACCTTTACCTTTCCAGTCTGTCCTACCTGTGGCTAATAGTTGAAGCCGGGGCGAACTGTGATCTTCTCAGATGGAAAGCAACAGCCAGCCCCGGCACAATTCCCTACACTACCCCGTCGCTTCTCACCCTGAAGCATCTCAGCGCTTTCTTGACATATCCGTATCTAAAATTATGAGAACCTACGTTTTACCATTATTCTTTTCAGCACTTCTATACCTAACCGCTCTACCTGACCTGCAAGCGCAGGACCAACCCAGCCAAAACACCAGCAGTACCCGCGGCAAAGTATCCGGCACTGTGCAGGACGCCAACTCCAAAGCTCCTCTGGGATTCGCCAATATTGTACTCCTGACTGCCCGCGACTCCAGCCTGGTAACCGGCGCCACTTCCGATATAGAGGGAAAGTTCGAACTCAACCGGGTACCGCAAGGGCAATTTATTCTGCGCATCTCCTCCGTAGGATACCCTACCCGCTTCATCCCTAACATCAGGATAACAGACACTGACAGTAACATCCGATTGGGAGCCATACCTATCAAAGGCGGCGCTACGCAGCTCAAAGAGGTGCAGATTGTGACCGAACGCCCCATGGTAGAGTTTGAGCTTGACAAAAAAGTAGTGAACATGGAGCAGAACATTGCGGCCCAGGGCGGAAGCGTGGCCGATGCCATGCAGAATGTGCCTTCTGTGGATGTGGACCTTGATGGCAATGTGAGCCTGCGGGGAAGCTCCAACGTAACCATACTGGTAGACGGCAAACGCACTGCACTGTCTAACCTGACGCTCGACCAGATTCCGGCCAGTATGATCGAGAGTGTCGAGCTGATCACCAACCCTTCCTCCAAGTATGACCCGGAAGGCACATCCGGTGTGATCAACCTGATCCTGAAGAAGAACATGAAGCCCGGCTTCAATGGCACTGCCACTGTGAATGTGGGTACTTACGAGAACTACAACAGCTCGCTCAACCTGAACTACCGCCATTACAAATGGAATTTCAACGGTGGCTACGATTTCCGCAGAAGCTACCGCCCGGGCGTACGTCGCTCTTTCCTGACCAATCTGGACGAGGGCACTTTCCGTGAAGACCTGGGCTCTAACCGCCGAACCGATATCTCGCACAGCTTCCGGTTTGGGGCCGACTATAGCATCAACCCAAAAAACACCATCTCGGCATCCGCCCTGTACCGCACCGGCGATGAGCGTGGATTCAACAGCATCCTGAACCGCAACCTGGATGGTGAAATGAACCTTACGCGCCTGAATCTGCGCGAGACACGTGGTACTGAAGACGACGGTGTGATGGATTACAATCTCGGCTACCGCCGCACCTTCGATCAGAAAGGCCGCGAGTGGACCGCTGACGTGATCTATACCGAGCGATTTAGTGATGAAGTGGACAACATTATGCAGCGGACAACCCTGGACATGGGGCTGCCTGTTGACCGCATGAACCAACAGCGAATCACTTCTGATGATAAAACCCGCCGTATTGTGGCGCAGTCAGACTACGTGCACCCGATCAACGAAGACAGCCGCTTTGAGGCTGGTTACCGTAGCAGCTTCCAGTTGCTCGACAACGACAACAAGTTCTTTGACTTAAACCCTGAGACCAACCAGTGGCTAATAAACGACAATGTGACCAACCGCTTTGTATATGACGAGCAGGTACATGCCCTTTACAGCAACTATAGTAACAAAATAGGTAGTGTGAGCTTTCAGGCAGGCTTACGTGCTGAACAAACCTTGACCAAGTCGGACCAGCGGACACAAGATAACGGTGTATTCCGAAACGATTACTTCAGCCTTTTCCCAAGTGTGTTCGTGACCAAGGACTTCTCTCCCGAAAGCAAGGTACAGTTCAGCTACAGCCGCCGCATAAACCGTCCGCGTGCCTGGTCACTCAACCCCTTCATCGATTACTCTGACACACTCAACATTCGTTCTGGTAATCCGGAGCTCTTGCCGGAGTTTATCAACTCTTATGAGTTGGGCTACCTCAAGTACTGGGACAACACATCGTTCAACACCACTGTGTTTTACCGTCGTACCAACGACCAGATTCAGCGCTTCCGTACCTTCGATGCAGCCACAGGTGTTACATCCACTACTTTTCTTAACCTTGCCAGTGGCTCGTCTTACGGCGTAGAGTTAGTAGGCACTTACAATCCATACAAGTGGTGGCGACTTAATGCCAGCGTATCGGGCTTTAGGGTAGAATTGAATGACGCAGGAGGAGACACGGAACTAAGCAACGACCAGTGGACCTGGAACTCAAAGCTCAATTCCACGATGACCGTTTGGAAAGACCTGGCCATTCAGGTATCCGCCAACTACCGTGCTCCGATGGCAGACATTCAAGGTCAGATGCAGGAAATCTATGCTGTGGATTTGGGCTTGAAAAAGGACGTTCTTAATAAGAAAGGCACTATAACTCTCCGGGTATCTGATATCTTCGACACCCGCGAGTTTAACTTTGAGAGTTTTGGGCCAGGCTTTGAGCAGACGAACAACAACAAGCGCCAGACACGCATTGCCTTTATCGGCTTCACTTACCGCCTCAACAGCGAAGACAACAACCGTGAGCGCCGTCGGCAGCGCGATGAGCAGGGAGGCGGTGACGATGGCTTTGACTACTAACAGCGATGGATAGACAAACGCAAGCCGGGGAGCAATCCTCGGCTTTTTTTATATGCCTACTATTACTGCAGCAGCATCCGCAGGTATACCTTCTTTCGTGACTTCTCCGTACCTTAAGCCGAAACCAAACCAAACACAATGACTGCTCCTGCCCGACTGCCCATTATTGACCTACACTGCGACCTGCTGGTATACCTGTCGGATGTACCTGGTTCGGCCATCGACAATGTGGCCGAGATTGGTTGTGCTTTGCCCGCCCTTACGCAAGGCAACGTGCGCTTACAGACCATGGCTATTTACTGTGCCACTGCTCCCGGGAGCAGCAACTATGCGCACCTGCAAGCCGAGATATTCAGAAAGCTGGCAGAAGACGAAAGAAGTTGCCTGACAGCTGTTTCAGACCCAGGCACCCTGCAAGAAGTACTGTCTGGCCAAGGTAACATCGGCATGGTAGCGGCCATTGAGAATGCGTCCGGTTTTTGTGAAGAGGACGAACCGCTGGAAGACGGCTTTAAGAAACTAGAGAAGATCATCGATACCGTAGGCCGCCTGCTTTACATCAGTTTTACGCACCACATGGGTAATCGCTTCGGGGGCGGTAATATGACGGACAGGGGTATTTCCCGCGATGGCAAGATGCTCCTAGACTACCTGCATGGCCGCCGCATCGCCGTGGACCTCTCCCACACCAGTGATGCCCTGGCTTTCGACATCCTCGAACACATCGACCGTGAGCGGCTTGCCATACCTGTTATTGCCAGCCACTCCAACTTCAGGCCGGTATGGGTGCATAACCGTAACCTGCCCGACGAATTGGCGCAGGAGATTATTCATCGCGGGGGACTGATCGGCATGAACTTCCTGCGCGCTTTTGTGAACGACGGGAAACCTGACGCACTGATAGAGCACATCCTGTATGGTTTTGGGAAGGGTGCCGAAGATGTCATCAGTTTCGGAGCCGACTATTTCTACACCGCTGATTTTCCGGATCCAACGCGTGTCCCTTTTTATTTTCCGGAGCACGAGCAGGCAGGTACCAGCTACAGTTTCCTACTAGAGCGGCTGCAAAACCACCTCTCCGAAGAACAGCTCGCCAAGCTTGCCTATAAAAACGCACAGAATTTTATCAACCGAATCTGGTCCTGATTCGTGCTTTTATCCAATAGAATGAGAGCATCCAATAACGCTTTTTCAGCAAAAAACTTGTGCTGAAAATAATATTTATTATATTTAAAGTGGACTATATAGAGACTGTTTAAAACAAGCCATTCTTTGTTATAACATACTTCTGTACTTCAGGTCTGTCACCTTATAAAATGCTGTTATGAAATTCATTGGGCTTTTTCTCCTTCTTGCCGGGCTGGTTTCGCTCGTTATTGGTTTCACAGGCGCCAATCTGCTGGCTTTGGACTGGGTTAACCAGTGGGGTGAGGGCATTGGTTGGGCGATCCGGGCAGGCATTACAGCGCTTGGTGGGGTATTGTACTATATTTACCGACACGAAGATTAAGGCCATTCGCTTATTTTCTATATAGAAACTTTGCCATGTGCAAACAAACTGCGTATACGCAAATACTGTACACCAAAAGCCGAATCAGCCATGGACTCTCCGCAGTACACACCTTACTACATCCAGATCAATGAGCTCTATATTGATACAGTCGTAATAGACGATACAGAGTTCATCACCTTGTGGTGTTTTACTGTGCTCGATGATGAGTACAAATTCATTTACCTGGGTTGCGATTTCACACAATTCAACCAGATCCTGATCGGCGCCGGCGAAAAAGGCAAGGAGATTGCTCTGCATATGGCCAACGTGCTCAACAGTGAGCACGACTCCCCTACCCTGGTACCTATAAAAGAGCAGTTTGATGACTACCTGGAGCTCACCGGCTTCGACCTGGTGGTATATGAACCACTTGCTGTGGACGACGAGTTTGAGGACGAGTATGATGACGATGACGACCTGCCACTGGAGCAACTGCTGGGTGGCGGAAGCAAGCGCTCTGACAACACATCGCAGAAGTACCTGATCTACCAGTTGGACAAGCTATACCCTTCCAAAGTGTTTGAGCCTGAAAAACTGCAGCGCGAAAACATGACAGAGCAGTTTGAGGATGACTCACTGGAGCTGGCACAGCTATACTACGACTACCTGAATGCCTCTGAAAACGGCTACTCTGAATGTGAAGCCCGCCAGGTTGCAGGTCTGGAGAAAGACCTTTTCTTCCGGATGGCCCGAAAAGCTGCCGATCTCTGGAGCTAAGCTTATCTGCTACACCTACCTGACACTGTCATATTGTGCAGCCAGTTGCAGGCGAGCCCGCAATTGTAGCTGCATTTCATTTACCCAGTTCCGGATCTCCTCTTCTTCTGCTTTTAGCAGCATTTCTCTGTAATGATCCAGCTGCGATCGCTGCGACGCATACACATAAGCCTGGTAGCGCTCGTCAAACTCAGCGCCAGTCAACTTCCCAAATTCTTCTAAAGTAGCCTTGTCAGCTGAACCCAGCGAATCGGGCAAACTCGTGTGCAGTCCTTCTGCTTTGGCGACTTCCTGCAATTGCTTCATTGCGCGGTTGTAGAACTCGAGCATTTCTGCGCTGAGGGCCTTGACCTCTTCGGATTGGGCACGCTCGGTGGCCAATCGGGCCAGCTCAGCTTGCAGCATCGTGGTGCTGGCAGCATAGTCTATAAAGGCGGCGCTGCGGCTCATCTCCTTTACCACAGGCGGCGTGGCAGTTTTGGCCAGGTCAGTATCGGGACTGTCGCCACAGGCGATCATCAGCAAAAACAAAAGCCCGAAGGCAAGGGTGAGTAGTTTATCGTTGAGCATAAGCAAGGGGGCGTCAGGTAGTTGAATAGCTATACCGTATGCCCGGCATCACAAGTTATGCCATCTGCTCAAAAACACTTAAAAATGCAGCAATCCCTTATCAGATTTAAAACCGGTACGACTTCCGGACCAGCGTCAGGTTGCTTTCGCGGCCCTGCTCCGGTATCACATGCGCGGGCATCGGCTGCCGCACCAGTTGCTGTGGCAGGCCAATGCTTACATCATACAGGTATAGCTGCAAGCTGATGCTCTGTTTCAGACGCACTTCCAGCTCAACTTCTTTTGCATCCGGCAGTCCGTGCACCTTGGCAAAGTATACCGGCCCCTGCGCTGTTTCCATAGGGCCGAGGGTAAGCGCCTCTCCGTTTAGCGAGGCTCCCAGCATACCGTCTTCTTCGGAGGGCTGCAGCACCAGATCCAGGTGCGCGGCCCCACGCGGCGACTGTAGCCGAATGGTCAGCACACGTTCGCCAGGGGCTATTCCTTCGTTCACCAGACTGGCTACCGGCGCCTGCACAGGTATAGGCTCTGCTTCGTTTTTCAGATACTGCCTGGCAGCCATCGGGTATATTTCAGTCAGAGCTCCTGTACTTGGGTTAGGAAAAAACTGTCTGTTCCAGTCATCGGTGCGCTGGTAAGCTGATGCCCAGACGGCCACACTGTCATCGGCGTTGAGGTAATAGCTCACATGACTGTGCAGTGGCTGTTCAGGGCTTGGCTTCTCCGCTTCGATGGCCCGAAACAGCTGTATACCGCCGGCAAAAAGCAGAAAGGCGGGCAGGAGCGGCAGTGTACGCCAGCCAAAGCTCCGCTCAATGGTGACCAGCAAAGGTATAGCTAGGCCGGCAAGCAAAAGTAGCGTGACTACTGTAGCGACAGGCATCTGCAAGGCAAACACCACAAACAGGAAGCGCACTAGGGGCATCAGCATGAAAATAGCGGGTACTATACCTGCCAGCAGCACTAGTGCATAAGCCCAGCCAACGGGCTGCTGGTGCAGGTCTCTGAGGAAAAGCACCAGCATAGCCAACAAGCAGAAAAGCAGCGGAAACATGAACAGATAGGCCGCTGCCGGCACCAGCAGCAGGGCCGCCACCATCAGGGCAAACCAGAGCAGACAAACGCCCATGGCCAGGGCAAATACTGACACCCAGCGCAACAGCAACCAGCTCAGTAGCAACATCAGTCCCAGTGCCAGCAGCAGGTAGCCCATAAAGAACTGCCCGGCCCCGTATACCCCGTTGATGTCGTGGCTGTAGGGCAACATCCCTTTTACAAAACCGGTGATAGGGAATGTCAGTCCCGCCACGATGCCTACCACCAGCAGGAAGCCGATAAAGCCCCCGATCAGCTGTACCACCGAAAAAGCTTTTCTGCGAACACCCACCACAATACATGCCAGTAGCAGTACTGTCGTGAGTACCGCCCACAGCAGGTTCCAACCGGCCGGATAGTGCACCAGCCAGCTACCTGCCGGGTTAAAAAAAATCTTGTCCTGCGCCCTGGTGTTATCGAGCGAAATATTGCCCAGGTGCCGTACCAGTGCCAGCATGTTGCTGCCGTGGTGCTGCAGGCTATTGCGGTCCAGGTTCTCGGGTGAGTCGGTCATTTTGTGGTAATGCACAAAACCGTCGATGAAAGCGGAGTTCACTCCTGTGTACCCGGCATCTCTGAACACGGTAAAGTCAGTATTGTTGGGCAGGTTGCGGTATACCTCGTACATCATGGAGCTGGCAAAAGGGTATGGCGCCGCCTCGGCAAACTGCTCCACAATCCAGCCATTTTCAGGGCTTATCTCGAACGTCATGCTCGGGCCGGCATTGCCGCGTGCCTCTACGTTCACGACCACACCTACCTTCTGCGCCCAGGGGTGTTTCAGAAAAGCCTTGGCCCCATACAGGCCATACTCTTCGCCGTCAGTCATCAGGAAAATAACGTCGTGCTGCAGCGGCTCACCCATTTGCAGGGCACGGGCAGTCTCAAGCATGGCGGCTATACCCGCCCCATCGTCGCCGGCGCCGGGGGTATTAGGCTGTGAATCGTAATGCGCCATCACCAGCACGGCTTTGCCGCCCGCTTGTGTCCCTTTTATTCTACCCAGCAGGTTGTACACATAACCCACGTTGTTGGCGTCGCCCACCTGATTGACGATCACCTCCTCCTGCACTTCCGGCTGCATCCCGAGCATCTCCATCTGTTTCAGCAAGTAGCGGCGTACCTCGGCATGGCCCGGTGTGCCCATGGCATGCGGCTGACTGGCCACCCTGCGCACATGTGCCATGGCTCGTTCCGCCGAAAAATCGGCAGCCGGCGCATCAGCAGGCAGGGCTTCAGGTGGGCGCATCAGACTAACACTGTATACACTCAACCCCACAAGGGCAATCAGCAGGAATAAAGAAACGAGATAAGGTCTTTTAGACATGGGCAGGTATAGGGTGGTTCTATACGGTTAATATAGCAAATTCCTATATACATTGTACTTATACCTTTCAGTGCACCCAATCGCCCGGCAAAACAAAAGCCCCACCAGTATACCTGGCGGGGCTTGGGACAATAGCTAATGCTATAATCTTAGCTCGAAGGATCGCCTTCGGGAAGCACCTCGTTCTGACGCAGGTGCACCGGTTCGGTTTTCTTGCGCAGCTTCATATTCAGCATCTCCACCATCAGCGAGAAGAACATCGCGAAGTAGATGTAGCCTTTCGGGATGTGCTGATGCAGCGCCTCCACTACCAGCATGAAGCCAATCAGGATCAGGAAGGCCAATGCGAGCATCTTTACAGTTGGGTGCTTGTTCACGAAGTCGCTTACGTACTTGGCGAAAATCAACATGATGCCCATTGCGATGATCACAGCTATGATCATGACCAGAATCTCCTGTGCCAAGCCTACGGCCGTCAGGATGGAGTCGAAGGAGAACACAATATCGATAAGGATGATTTGAATGAGCACTTTGCCCAGCGACATGGTTCCTTGTCCTGCATTATGGCCTTCTTCCTCCCCTTCAAGTTTGTTGTGGATCTCAGTTACAGACTTGGCCAGTAGGAACAGACCACCGGCAAAGAGTATAATGTCGCGCCACGACACTGGGAAGTCCTCGTCGGTAAACGGCAGGTTGATAGAGAAGATCGGGTTACTGGCGCTCACGATCCAGGTGATGAACATCAACAGGATGATACGGAAAACGAGTGCCAGCGTCAAGCCGATGTTGCGCCCTTTGGCCTGCTGGTCTTTGGGCAGTCGGCTTACAATGATCGAGATGAACACGATGTTGTCAATGCCGAGCACCACCTCCATAAAGGTCAGGGTCAGCAGACTTATCCAGGTATCCGGATTAGCGAATATGTCAAACATAAGGTATAAGGTGAGTAAGGTGAGTGTACTACGACTTCATATTGACATACTGAAGCGGCATACCAATTTCTTCGGCGTTTGTACGCAGAAGCGCGATTACTTGCTGCAGGTCATCGATTTTTTTGCCTGTCACCCGGATGGTTTCGTCCATCATGGCAGCCGACACTTTGGCCTTGCTGTCTTTGATGATCTTCATGATCTTCTTGGAAGTTTCCTTGTCGATGCCGGCTTTCACTTTGATGTCTTTCTTCACCATGGCGCCAGATGCGTAGGGCTCCTTTGAGAAATCAAGGGCAGTGGCGTCGAGGCCCTGCTTTACCATTTTACCGATAAGCACGTCTTCGGTGTGTTGCAGGCGCATATCGTTTTCCATGCTGATGTGCACTTCGTTGTTTTTCTTGTCGAACTCCAGCGAGCCTTTGGTGTCGCGAAAGTCATAGCGGTTCATGATCTCCTTGCGGGCCACGTTCACCGCATTGTCCATCGTCTGCGGATCTACTTTGCTGATGATATCGAAAGATGCCATAGTTTTACGGGTTAGGTTTAATGATAAGATTTACACGATTTATAACCCACAAAGTTATTTAAATGGTTGAGAGGTTAAATTGTTAAATGGATAAATTGTTGGTGGTTGATTACTAAATTGCTTCCCTAAATTACCTGCCGAATTCTACTGGCAATTAACAATTCAGATATCAATCCATGCAAGTCATAGAACCCGCTACACCTGAGCAATTCAAACAGTACTACCAACTACGCTACGACACCCTCCGAAAACCATGGGACCAACCGAAGGGCAGTGAACGAGCCGAAGATGATGAACAGGCCATACACGCTATGCTCGTGGATGATGCAGGAGAGGCAGTGGGTGTTTGCCGACTGCACCTCAACACACCGCAGGAAGGACAGATCCGCTTTATGGGCGTGCGGGGCGATAAGCAGGGCCAGCGCCTCGGTGACCTGTTGATCAGCTACCTGGAAGACCGGGCCCGACAGTTCGGGGCTACCTCCATGACATTGCAGGCCCGCGAAAATGCCGTAAACTTTTACCGCCGCAATGGGTATGAAATAGTAGAAAAAACATACCTGTTGTTTGGCTCTATTCAGCACTACAAGATGGCCAAGCAACTGTAACACGTTGCAAAAAATGGCTTTCACAAAAAAGAAACAATTGCTTCTTACAGCCGGTGCGGTACTGCTCGGCGCATTCATCATTAGCAGTTGCAGCAGCACGAACGCTCCGCTCGAAACAGTGCCGGCCGTGGATCTGGAGCGCTACATGGGCAAGTGGTACGAGATCGCCTCTATACCTCAGCGCTTCACCAAAGGCTGTCAATGCACCACGGCCAACTATGAACTTAATACCGAAGAGGGCTATGTGGAGGTATACAACTCCTGCTTGAAAGAAGACAAGGTGAGTGATGTGAAGGGCAAGGCTTTTCCGGTGGAGGGCAGCAACAACAGCAAGCTCAAGGTGCAGTTTTTCTGGCCTTTCAAAGGGGATTACTGGATTCTGGAACTCGACCCTGCGTATAGGTATGTGATGGTGGGCTCGCCCGACCGCGAAAGCCTCTGGTTCCTCTCTCGCACTCCTACCATGGACGACGCCACCTATGCCAGGCTGGAGCAATTGGCCAAGAGCAAAGGCTTTCCGGTGGAGCAGTTGCAAATGACCGGGCAACCTTGCGCGGGGTAGCAGGTGCTGAAACCTATACCTGATCGTTGCTCAGTAAGCCCGCCACATATCGGTGGTGTCCTCAGCGGCAGCTCCGTCGGCAGGTATAGGCGACTCTTGCAGCATAGGGTCCTCTTCCCGGTTAAAGCGGTCGGCGCTGAACATAAAGGACACAATACCTAGCAGCAGTACAAAAACGAACGGAAAGACCAGGTTGCGATAAAAGAAATCGCGCAACGGCTCGTGCAGCTTCCGGAACCGCTTCAGGTATAAGAAGAGCAACACGCCCACCAGTATGTAAAGCGGAACTACTGCATAGAAGATCACTTGCCAGCCATACCAGTTCTGGTAGCGAAAAATAAGCGCCAGTAGCCCCGTAACCAGCGAAAAGCTGCTGAGTGCTCCCAGCAGGGCTAGCCATACGTTCGAAACGATGTAGAAAAATGAAAGGCCTACCTGTACCAGAAACAGCAATATCAGTACAGCCATGGCGAAAACAAACACAAAACTGCCGCCTGTCAGGCCTATGAACTTCATGGCAACACCTACCACGGCCATGCCCACTGCGACATAAAGCACCAGTGTAAAAGATCGGATAAAAGAGATGAGCTGGTAACGCACGTCGGCTATCAGCGATCGTTTTTCGTTTCGGAGGGGACGATGGTCAAAGGTCATGGCAATCGTTTTAATCCTGTTTACGCATTTCCTGTCGGCGCATCGGCATCTGGTCGATTATTTTGAACACCTCCTCCAGGGACACCGCTGTCCGGCTCCGGTATTTCTCCATTCCGTCTTTCCCCAGCAGCAGCAAGGTATAGCCAGCGGCCTCCACGTCAAATTTCTTCAGCAAGTCTTCCCGCATATCGGCCGCATTGCCGCCTGGCACCAACTCCAGCACCACTAATTGTCGCTCCGCTATACCTTGCATGTTCTTGCGGTTTAGCCCTTTTTGCTTGATAAATTCCGCATCGTTTTCAGATGCAGCAAAGAGCAACAAGACCTGATTTTCCCATTTGTAAACTTCCAGATTCATATCTTCTTTCTTTTGTGCCTGTGTTAAAATCGGAAGCAGAAATACCAGACAAAGTACAGTTATTTTCACCATTTGCTTTCCCATACTCTCATCATACGAATGTACCTGTAAGCAGGGTGTAACACCGGTTAGTCGATGTAATGGGTCACCTTGTCTAAAATTGAAACATATCATGAATAGATTATATGAATCTAAAATAAAAGTCTATACCTTTGCGCCCTGATTTGACACTGCAACCACAACTACACAAAATAAAACCATGAAAATCAATACATTATCTGCTTTAGCAACCATGCTACTGCTTTTACTTTTTAGTGTCCCGCTCACTGTCCTCGGTCAGCAACTCACCCAAACCATCCGGGGCAAAATCATCGACAAGGAGTCGCAGGAACCACTCATCGGAGCCACAGTTGCTATCCTTACCATCGACCCTCCGATGGGCGTCACCACCGATGCAACGGGTGACTTCCGCCTCGACAAAGTACCAGTGGGGCGTCATACCTTGCGCATCAGTTACTTGGGCTACGAAGAGCAGGTATTGCCGGAGTTGTTGCTTGGTTCGGGCAAGGAACTGGTGCTGAACATCGGTCTGAGCGAATCCTTCAAAAAGCTGCAGGAAGTCGTGATCAGCGCCGAGCAGCAGAGCAAGGGAAATCCGCTCAACGAGATGGCCATGATCTCCTCCCGCTCCATCTCAGTGGAAGAGACCAAGCGCTATGCCGCCAGCGTGAACGACCCGGCTCGTGCCGCTCAAAACTACGCAGGCGTAGGCATCAGTCAGGACATGAGCAACGAGATTGTGGTGCGGGGCAACTCGCCACGGGGCGTGCTGTGGCGTGTAGAGGGCATTGAGGTGCCCAACCCGAGCCACTTTGCCGAAGAGGGCGCGGCGGGCGGTGCCGTGAGCATCCTGAGCGTAAACATGCTCGACAACTCCGACTTCAACACAGGCGCTTTCCCAGCCGAGTATGGCAATGCACTGTCAGGTATATTCGACATCAGGCTGCGCAACGGCAATAACGAAAAGCGCGAGTATGCGCTGCAGGCAGGTATACTGGGGATAGACTTCGCCGCCGAGGGACCGTTCAAGGCTGGCTCCAAAGCCTCTTATCTGGCGAATTACCGCTACTCCACGCTGGCCATGCTCAATAAAATTGGGGTGAAAATTTCGGGCGAAGCCGTGCCTGTTTTTCAGGATTTCTCCTTTAAGCTATACCTGCCCACAGCCAAAGCAGGCTACTTCTCTTTCTGGGGACTGGGCGGTTTGAGCGAGCAGAACGTGAAAGCAGAGCGCGACAGCGAAAAATGGGAGGGCTACCTCGACCGTTTCGACGACCGCTTTCAGGCGCGCATGGCTTCTACAGGTATAAGCCACATCCTGTTTCTCGGCAAAGACGATTACATCGAATCCACGCTCTCTTTCTCCACCAGCGGCAACAAGGTATGGGTCGACTCGCTGCAGACCGATTACACGGCTGTCCCTTTCTACCGCCACGATTTCGCACAGCAGGCTACCCGCTTCTCGTCGCTCTACAACCGCAAGTTCAACAACCGCCATACCTTGCGCACAGGCATCATCCTGAGCCAGCTGGGCTACGACTCCTACGCGGGTGGGCGCAACATCGAGTACGAGGAGGGAGAGTTTGTGAACCAGCGCGGCAGCACGCAACTAGCGCAGGCTTTTGCGCAGTGGAAATACCGCTTCACCGAGCAGCTCACCCTCAACACGGGTCTGCACAGCCTGTACTTCGGGCTGAACGGCAACACGGTGGTAGAGCCACGCATGGGCATGAAATACCAGCTCGATGCCGCCCGTTCGTTTAGCGCCGCCGTTGGCCTGCACAGCCGCCACGACGCCCTCACCTCCTACTTCGCGCAACAGCGCCACCCCGACGGTAACTATACCCAACCCAACCGTAAACTGGGCTTGACCCGCGCCGCGCACTATGTGCTGGGCTACGACCAGATGCTGCGCGAAGACCTGCGCCTGAAAGTAGAGACCTATTACCAGCACCTCTTCAACGTGCCCGTAGGTATAGCCGAGAACAGCACTTACTCCGCCCTGAACTACGAGCGTGGAATCAGCCGCGAAACCTTGGTGAACGAGGGCACGGGCCGCAACTACGGCGTGGAGATGACGCTGGAGAAGTTCTTCACCAACAACTACTACTTTTTGCTCACCACCTCGCTCTACGACTCCAAGTACAGCACCCGCGATGGCAGTCTGCGCGACACCCGCTTCAACGGCAACCACATCGTAAATCTGTTGGCAGGCAAAGAGTTTAAAGTGGGCAGCAACAAGCAAAACCTGATCGGGCTGAACGGCAAAGTGATGTGGGCGGGCGGCAACCGCTATACCCCGATTGACTTAGAGAGATCGAAAGAAATGAAGTACGAGGTGCTTGACGTGACCAATCGTTTCGGGGTGCAGACGCCTGACTACTTCCGCTCCGACATCCGGGTGAGCTACCGCAAGAACAGACCGAACGCCAGCTACATCCTGTCGCTCGACATCCAGAACTTCACCAACCGCCAGAATGTGTTTGGCGTGCAGTACGACCGCATAAAAGAAGAAGTCGTAACCCGCCACATGGTGGGCATGCTGCCGATTCTGAATTACAGAGTGGAGTTCTAGAAAACTCTGTACCTTAAGCAAAACGCCACCGTCATAAACTGGGAGTGGCGTTTTGCTTAAGGTACAGAAATATATGTGGGTAACAGGTATAAGGTCTGCCGGTATTCTCTATATTTAAGTTCTGCTCTGATAAACTATGGACAAACTTCGCTACCCTATCGGTCAGTTCGACCTCGACGCAAGCATTTCGGAAGATCAACTGAACATTTTTATTCTCTCTATCGGCAGTCTGCCTACAAAACTGGCACAAGCCCTAGCCAACCTGTCGGATGAACAACTTGATACGCCTTATCGACCCGGAGGCTGGACTGTGCGCCAGGTTGTGCATCACCTACCAGACAGTCATCTAAATGGCTATACCCGCCAAAAACTGGCCCTGACAGAAGAGAACCCAATTATCCGACCTTACGATGAGGTAGCTTGGGCAGAGCTTCCAGAGGCCAAAACAGCAGATCCGGGCATTTCGCTCACACTGTTGCACGCCTTGCATCAGCGCTGGGTCCTGATGCTGCACCAACTTTCTCCCGAGCAGCTTAACCGCACGTTTGTTCACCCGGTTTCCGGCCAGCAAACCATACGGCAGCACATTGGGCTATACGCCTGGCACGGTGAGCACCACCTGGCACATATTACTGAACTAAAGAAAAGGATGGATTGGTAAAAGGCTGTTATTGGATCTTCAAATGTACTGAATCTGCCACTTGGTAAAATAGTGTATCCTGCAGTTCGTTTGTGAGAAGAAGGGTTTGGGCGCTGTGGTCGAGCGTCAGTGCTTCAGAAATTTCCAGATCGCCTGTGTCGCGTTTGATAGCTCCGTTCAGGATGATGAGTTTGAAGAAGAAGATAAAACTAACCACCGCCACAGCATGGACCAAAAGCGCTCCTTTGTTATGTGTATCGGCTGGAATTGCAAATACAATAATGATGCGCCGTATCAGCATCAAAGCTCCCACCACCAACACCAACAAACCAACTAAATGGTGTAACCCCGGAGCATGTGCATACTCCCAGCCAAACACGAGGTAAGTGAGCCAAACCAGCGCAAAACCTCCTGCATAGTAAGCTAGCCCGCGTACTATACCTGCTATCAGATTATTCTTAATACGCATATCCTTACTGTATTTTCATTTCGGTTAAGTCGCGTAATTCTGCCTGCAGGTCCTGTGCGATTTGCTGCATCTCCTGCATGGCCTGCTCTTTTGATTTTCGCTGTAGCAGGTGCAGTTTTACGTTATCAGACAGCTTGATATAGCCGTCGTATTTCACAAATTGAAAGGTACTCATCGACCCCCTCGACTCGCTCACCTGTTTATAGTTGTTCTTTTTCAGGAAGAGGAAATCAATACCAGCGAGCGGCAGCGTTTTGCCGAATGTCATACCTGCAAAGAGTACCCCTTCGCGGTAAGTCATTTGCGCCAGGTCGAATTCTGTGCGATAGTGCGTCAACTGTGTGATGATGGCAGTCGGGAGAAAGGCATAGGCTGCCACCGAGCCATTTACAATCATCGTGACCGCAAGTGCGGTAGTGATCCAGCCGAATACCCGTGCGCTTGCACTGAAGTAGTGTCCTGTGTTATAGCTGTGTAAAGTTGCTGGCATCGGCTTCTGAAATAATAGTCAATATAACGTTTATTTCTGAGAAACCCGCTCCCGCTTCGGCACGATTAACGCCCTATTTTCGTCATACAATCCTACCAGCACGCTGTTGCCTTTATTGTCCACTCTGAGTCCGCCATACTCCGCTTTTTCAAAAGTCTCGGCCTGCCCTTCTTCAAAAAAGTAGGACTCCGCCCCGAGGTTGAGCGACCAGTTTCCCTTGCTGTACCTGAGCAGGATCTCTCTTTCGTTCAGCGGCTCTTTTTCCGGCTGGTAGCGCACCAGTTGCGCCACATTTTGCGAGTCCAACTGCACAACGGCATAGCCGCGGTTGGGGAGTTTCTCCAGTTCCTGCGTCTGGCTGATGGCATAGCTGAGTGTCATGTAATCGCCCTGCATCAGCGAGCGCGGATCTACCGGGGCCAGCTCGAGCAGCACCAGTTGACCATCTTTCAGAATCTCCTCCTTCTCCACCACCGACAGGTTAAAAAAGGCCAGCACCGCCACCAGGTTGACCAGCACAATTATACTTCTCAGGTTACGCTTCATGGCTTCGCAAGTAACGATTTAACAGGTCTAGGCCACCTAAAAACAAGGTCCCCGTGAGCACCAGCACCCCCGACTTAGCCAGCAGGGTCATGTTGAGGTCGTAGTAGTAAAGCACCAGGAAATAGGCCAGCGCCAGCAGCCCCACCCAGAGACCTGTTCTGTGGCCGATGTAAAAACTGGACAGCACCACCAGCAAAGCGCCCGGCACCGAAGGAGCCAGCACAGTCGGCAGCAACACCACCGCGCAGCAGGTATAGAAAATAGCCAGCGTCTTCCTGTCCTCCACCCCACTCTCCAGCAGCACACGGTGCAGCAACAGCAACAGACAACCGATCAAAAACAAACCCGACAGCCAGAAATGGGTGATGTTGGTAGAGAGAAATTTCTGGTGCACAAACAGCCCCAGCGTAATAATCAGGGAGAAGATCAACCCCATGCGAACCGGCCCGAAGACCAGCGTAAAGCGCCGCGACAAGGCCAGCAATTTCGCTTCATATAAACTTATAAAAGTGAGAACACCCACCAGCACCACAACCAGGACATGCGACAGGTTGTATACCTTGTGAATGAAAATCAGGCTCAGCAGACTGCCGTTGAGCACCAGCACTGAAAGGAACACATAAATGCCGCTTTCTGAGAAGATTAATACCAGCAGTGCGGCTATACCTAACAGCAGCGCTACGGAGGTACCGCTATCGGTCAGCTGCCCCACCCCAATGGCTAGCAGCACGTAACCAGCAATGTTGAGCGACACCCCGACCGCCTCAGCTGAAAAGGTTTTTTCGAAACGGATAAGCACCTCCGCCCCTATTAGAAAGCCAGCGCCGAAAAGCAGCAAACCTATACCTGAGTTGTAAAGTCCCGCCGAGAACAAAAAGCCCAGCAGCAGGCCCATAGCCAGCAGGCCGCCCAATATGGTAAGCAGCTTCACTGGCCAGCGTTTTAGCAGCGAAGTAGAATGTGCCACTTCTGCTTTAATAGCCGCTTCGTCGTAGCGGAAGTCGGGTTGCTCCTGCGCAATCTCCTGCAGCAGGGCTTCGAGTTGTATTGGTTCTTTATCGGCCATGCCACTGTCGGTTAAGTCTGCCTAAGTACTGAATCAGTAAGGTAATGCTGCCCACCACAAAGATCGTGGCCAGCAACAGCATAATCTCCGGCACATTCTCCCCGATCCGCACCAGGATGGCAGTCACCACCGCTATGGCGCTAAAGGGCAAAGCTGTGAGGTAGAAGATATCACGCACCTTTAGTCCGTAGGCTATACCTGCGCCATACATAACCGCACCGAGTAGATAAGCTAAGCCATAGTCGTGATCTATACTCTCGAAAAGTGCCGAAATCATGCTGATGGTGATAACCGTGATCGCCGCCAGCCCCACTAGGCGCGGAAACCAGCGGTATTGTATACCTACGCGGCCTTTTGCGGCCAAGGCTTCCCAAATGACAACAGCCGCTGCATTGAGGATGAACATCGCATCCAGCACCACCGCAAAGCTCCAATGGGTAGCCACCTGCTGGGTATAGAGCACGAAGGTGGTATTGAGCAGCAAGAGAAAGATGAACCACAGCGGCTGAAAACGTGCCACAACCACCCACAGCACCACGCACATTGTCCAGCCCAGGAAGAAATCGTAGGCGTTGGCGCCGGTCTGGTAGATCTGCCCAAACACAGCGAAGAGTACGCCTACCAGCATGGTGCTGGCCGTGAGCAGCACGTTCTTCACGGTGCTACTGAGTTTGGTAAACACCGCCGCGAACGTTACCCCCAGTACGAGCACTTCGATCAGCCCCAGCTTCACGAACTTGTGCATGTCGGCCCAGTTGTAGGCGAAGAAAAAGATAATGCCCGAGATCAGGAAACTCCCTCCAAGGCCGAGCAGAAACAGCCGGACAAACTTGATCCAGTCCTGCGGCCCGGCGTATACCTGCTCTTTGCGGAGCCAGTCGGCTATACCTGACTCGCGCCAGTTGCTGTGCCTGGCGATGCTGTAAATGATGTCGCGGGAGAGGAGTGATTTCATAGAATCATTTGAACAGGTGCTGTCATTTCAAAATGGTGGTTGATGCGTAATGAGTATGCTACTCAGCGCATTTTAATAATACAGCTCCCCATTATGCTTGGCTGGCAGTTCTCTCACTAAACTATCGCGGGTATTTTTCTGCACTGCAATGGCCGCAAAGAGACTCAGTAAAAACGACATGCCGTAGAAGCCTTTTTCGCTCAGAAGCAAATCAGCATTCCAAAGCCCCACTGTCAGCAGCACGATCGCCAAAAGGGTGGAAAACCAGCTGAGCCCGTAATAGATGTTGGTAACCGGTATACCTTCCAGCTGGTCGCGCACGCTTTTCTGGAGCGAGATAGCGGAGAATAAACCAAACATCAGAATGGCAAAATAATAGCCCTTCTCGTTCAGTAGCATGTCGGCGTTCCACAGTCCGATGAGGTAGGCGGTCATACCTGTAAGTAAAGTAGCCCAAGAGGCTGCTACAAATGCGTTGGATGGTTTCTGATTCATCTTCTTTTTCCGTTTAAGTGATGAATCAAAGGTATAGCAGTCCTTAAATCTTTCTTTTGACAATTGTCAAAAAAGGAAGCCTGTCAAACCTGACTTCGGATCCTGCTCAAGGTTTCCTGACTGATGCCCAGGTAGGAGGCAATTTGCCCGAGGGGGATTCGCTGCAGAATATGGGGCGATGTTTCCAGTAGCTGTTCGTACCGCTCCCGAGCCGTCTTGAACTGCATGGCCATCAGTCGCTCTTCCAGCCTGATGTAGTACTGCTCGTTTATGATCCGCACCAGGCGTTCCAGGTCGTGGTGCTGATCGAACAACTGGTGCAGGGCTTCAGAACTGATCCCCCACAAGGTGGAGTCTTCCAGAACCTGTATGTTTTCTATACCTGGCTTCCGGGAAATGAAGCTGTAAAAAGAGGTAATGAAATTATTCTCGAAGCCAAACCAATACGTCACTTCCTTTCCGTCTAAGTTGTAGTACCCTCGCAAACAACCCCGCTCCAGGAAGTACAGCTTGTTGCACACCATTCCTTCTTTTACCAGGAAAGAATTCTTCGGAACCTCTACCCGTGTTAATGCTTTGGTAAGAGCCTCCCATGCGGCTATAGAAATAGGGTGGTACTGGGAGATGCATTGGTGTAGGGCGTTCATGTTGAGGCGATTTTACTTTGGGTATGGGGTTAGAATTTGGTTGTTTAAATAAAGGAAGGTGGTTTTTATAATGGAGTCAAATGTGCTGGTGTAGCAGAATTGCGCAGCGTCATTAAGCCGTACTGCTAAACTTAGTTTTGCTCCATTATACTTCAAAAATTGAAGCACATTTCATTTTCTCTGTTACGAAAACTCACATATTACCATAGCCGTTGCAAAGCTTGTTTAACTGTTTCTCTGTTGGGTTTAGAGACCGGTATTTTTTCTCCAGATGTTAAAAGAAGGATACCACCATCTTCTTTTAACCAGCTCTTTACATATTTTGGATTGACTAAATGACTTTGATGCGTTCTTAAAAATCCTTTAGGCCGCAGTAAATCTGCATATTCTTTAAGTGATTTTGAAACCAATATTTTTTCATTACCCGAAAGGAAGAAGTGAGTATATGTATTGTCTGCTTCGCAGCGTATAATTTCCGATAAAGTAACATACCTTATTTCGCTTTGCATCTGCAGGGCAATTGTGCTCACGTGCGTTTCTGGCTTTTTTAGTTGTTGCAGTAAAAAATCAAGCTGAGAAGTTTGTATTTGTGCTGCCAATTTATGCTCGGCTTTATGTACCGCAGTCATCAATTCGTCTATATCAATAGGTTTTAAAAGATAATCTAAGGCGGCAAATTTTACAGCTTGTATGCCATATTGGTCGTAGGCGGTAATAAAGATAACTTCAAAATTACGCGTTGGAAGCAGTCTGAGCACATCAAACCCAGTTTGCTCGCCCATTTGAATATCCAGAAACACTACATGAGGCAGGTGTTTTTCAATAGCATCAACTGCATCGCTTACATTTTGTGCTGTTGCGATTATAGTTACCTGCGTACAGTGCTTTTCCAGCAAAATTCGCAGGTTTTCTAAGTTGGATATTTCATCATCCACTAAAACTGCTCTCATCATATTATAGCCAATCGATTAATGTTAAGCTTATTTTAGTGCCGTTAGTGGTTGACTGTATGGCTAAAGTAAAGCGATTTTCTTTATAAATACTGTTTAAGAGTGCTATCCTGCTTTCACTTAATGGCAGACCCAAACCATTGGTCTTTTTCACTGGGTCAAATCCATTGCCATTATCGGTGACAGTTAACTGCAAATCATTTGCTTGTTTACTAAATGTGATGATCACTTTTCCATCAGTAGCCTTTTGCGATATCCCGTGCTTCACCGCATTTTCAACGAAAGGTTGCAGTAGCATGCTTGGTATTTCTATGTTAGCTAAATCTAAGTCTTCGGAATGATTAATTTCGTATTCAAAGCCGAACCGCAATTGCTCCATTTGCAGGTAATCGTCCAGTAAAGTCTTTTCCTGTGATAAACTTATCAATTCTTTATCGTCAAGCACGTTACGGGTCAACCTGGCGAATTTAGAAAGGTATTTATTGGCTTTGTCTATTTCGTTTCTGTTCATTAAGTTTTGAATGCCAGCGAGTGCATTGAACAGAAAATGAGGGTTCAATTGGGACCGAATAGAATTAAGCTGGAGCTTTGCAGTGTTTTTTTGCTGCTCATTTTCTGCCAGCCGCTTTTTATTTTTCCTTTTGTTGAGGTAGATGATAACCAGAAAAACTAATCCAATTAAAAACCCGACAAGCAAACTATAGAGCAGAAGTTCTTTTTTGGTGTAGTTTACTTCATCTACAGTTACAGAGAGCGTATGCCTGGTTATATAGCCTTCTATTTCTTCTGCAGAAATATCACAATCACGGCATTCAGTCCATTCAATCAATGGCTGAATGATGATTTCATAATCTCCTGATTTTTTGAAAAGGCTTTTGTCAATCTTCACATAAGGCAAAAACTGATGATCTTCAACGTAGTAGCCATATTGCCAGGCAGTGGATTCGAAAATTATTTTATTTGTTTGCCTGTCTTTTATTGTGATATAGTAGAGATAGTCATTAACTGATCTGTCTTTTACGATGGTTAATTCGTCGTCTTTTTCAGTGAAAGTGAAGTCTGTTTTTTCTTTTAGGTCGGTGATCCAGCTGTAATCCACGCCTTTATCAGTAGCGAAGCGCTTTGAAAAACCTAAGATTTTTGCTCTTGAAATAAGCTTCCCGTAAAAAACAGCTTTGTCAATGTTGAGTGGTTTTTCGATGCTGTAGATTATCGTTGTGATGGTTTTGCCTTTAATAGGAAAAACGCCAAGAGAGGTAGATCTGAATACTTCGTCTGGTCTATCAACATCTGCTAGCCGCGCTTGGTCAATCGACTTGTTTACCACAATAGGTTTGTCATCCTCCAAAATGGTGTAGCGATAATGCTGTACACTATCTGTCTCTTTAAAATAAATTTGGATGCTTACATTGTTAACGTCAGGCAAATAATTAAATGAGGTCCGAGGTTGATTGGGAAACACATTGGCATAGTAGACGTTTTTGGCTGAACTATCCACACTCATAAGTAATTTTCCCCCAGCAGCGTATGTACGAGAAAAGTCAATGCCTTTTTGCGCATTGACCGTAGAGAGGGCAGTGATGAAGCTGAGAAGGATGAAGGTTATCTTTTTCATAATAGCTAAATTTGATTTTCATCAAACTTGTAGCAATAATAGCGAAACTAAAACCTTAAAATATTAAAGACAGTGGTTGAAATAGCAGATGTGTTGTTTTGTGCAGTATTTGAAATTGCCGCCAATTCCGCCTGCCAGTGATTGAACCTGCAGGGAGCCATCCGTATTGGCCGTAGCACCAAGGCCCTAATTCATCCTCAAGCATTTTAACAGTTTCTAATTTGACTTGAGAATTAGCAGCTATACCTTTGGTCAAAATCAAACCCAGCGCTATACCTGTGGAAACGAAACAGCAAATTAAAACCCGCATCGCCCCGACCCCCAGCGGCTTTCTGCACCTGGGCAATGCGCTGTCGTTTGCCATTACGTGGGCCTTGGCCCGCCAGCAGCAAGGCATCGTAGCGCTGCGCATCGACGATCTCGACAATGCCCGCTTCCGCCCCGAGTACCTGCAGGACATTTTCGAGACACTCGACTTTATGGGCCTCGAATACGACGAAGGACCGCGCAATCCCAAAGATTTTCAGGAGAACTACTCCCAACTGCTCAGGCTTCCGGCTTATCAGGCGCAACTCAACAAACTGGTGCAGCAGGGTATGGTCTACGCCTGCCCCTGTTCCCGTAGTCAGATAGCAGCCCTGTCGCCGCAGGGGCTATACCCGCTCACCTGCCGCGACACCCAGCTGCCGCTCGATACCCCCAATGCCGCCTGGCGCGTGCGTATACCGGAGGGGACCACCGTCACCTTCCAGGACCAACTGCTCGGCGATTGCACTGTGGCGCTGGCCCTCGAAATGCCCGACTTCGTGGTGCGGCGCAAAGACGGTATACCTGCCTACCAGATCGCTTCGATCGTAGATGACCTGGCCATGGGCGTGAACCTGATCGTGCGGGGCGAAGACCTGATGCTTTCCACGGCGGCGCAGCTATACCTGGCGCAGCACACCGGCGCCGCGGCCTTTACCAATGCAGCTTTTGTACACCACCCGCTTATTACCGCCGAGGGCAGCAAACTATCCAAATCGCACGACGCCCTCTCGCTCACCGAAATGCGCAAGGCCGGCCTTACCCCGAGGCAGCTCTGGCAAAAGCTGGCTGAACTGCTGGGCTGGCACAATGCAGGTATAGCCGACGCGCAAAGTTTCCTGCAGCAGTTTGAGCTAAAAGACCTGCCACGACAAGCACTACAGGTATAGCCCGCGACCAATGGGCACAAAAAAGCCCTGCTACCTTCCAGGCTATACCTGAACACGCAGCAGGGCTTTGAATAAAATTAAGCGCTTTATTTAGCCGCCTGAACCATCACGGGCACTTCCAGATTCTCCCACCGCAGCACAATTCCTTCATTTTTCACATCGTACACAAGTCGTTCGTTCATCGTGTCGGCCTGGCGCGGCTTGGCCGTCACACGCAGCACATCCTGCTTCTCGTCGTACTGTGTGCCCCACTGCTTGGCGGTTTTATTGAAAATAACTGTCCACTCGTCCTCGCCAGGTATAGCATAGAAGCTGTAGGTGCCAGCTGGCAGCCTTTGCCCCTCCACCATGACGTCGCGGTCGGTGGTAACGGTGGTCGCTTCGTTTGCCCCGGCACGCCATACCTTGCCATAAGGCACCAGTTCGCCCCAAATGGTGCGTCCTTTTACAGACGGACTGCTGTAATTGATGATGATGGTCGCATCGCCCACCTTTCCGGAGGCGGTAGCTGGCGGACTGGCCTTTTGCTTGGCGTCCTGCGCACAGGCTGTGGATGATACCATTATGCCGATGAACAGCATCACAAGCGCATTCAGAAATCGTAGATTTTTCATAGTAGTTTATTTTGATTTAGGCAGAAAGATAGGCAATAGATCGATATCCTACCACAAGATTATCAACCAATTAGCTAACGAGCAGCAGCAGCTCCAAATTGTGTGACCGAAGCAAAGGATTTGCCCCCGCTACTAGCCCTTTGCAGCATACCCGCCTTTCTTCCGTATAGAGAAAAACTGCTACAATACGGCAGGACAATTGAGAAAGCCGCGAAGCCTATGCCTTCCACTAACCGAAACAGAAGAACTTCTACACGAAAACTACGCGTCTCTACAACGGGTGCCGGCACACGGGGCACCAGTCAGCCGCAGGGCTATACCACAGCTCCCACCCGCAGAAACCTCCGCACAAAAGCCCGCCGAAGAAAACCGGCCCGGGGCTCGGCTGTGAAAGGCGCCCAGAACCGGCTTCGTAATTTCCGACAGGCCTCGATCCTGGCTGTGGCCATCACGGGTTTTATCCTCTTGATGTTTGCTCCAAGCGAAGCAGGCCTTGCGCAGGAAAACGGCCCGGACTCAGTAGCCGTGGTGGAGGAAGTGGCCGTAGAGGAGCTGGTACCCGGAGATACAGCTTCAGAAGTGGTAACCCAAAATGGATCTACCAAAGAAGCCGCAGAAGAAGCTATTGGGGCCTTACAGGGTCTTTGGGAAAGCTTCATCTTCAACCTCCCCAAGATCCTGATTGCGCTGGCCACACTGGTGCTGGCCTGGCTGCTGGTGCGTATGCTACGGGCTATCCTGCAGCGCACCATCGGCAAGTGGCAAAGCTCCAGCGCCATCATCTCGCTTGTCTCCATCGCGGTTTGGCTATTGGCAGTAGGCGTAGCGCTCAGCGTCGTGGCTGGTGACATACGGGCGCTGGTTGGTTCTTTTGGCCTCATCGGCCTGGCCTTATCGTGGTCACTGCAAACGCCTATTGAAAGTTTTACGGGCTGGCTCATGAACTCCTACCAGGGCTACTACCGCGTGGGTGACCGTATCCGGGTAGGCGAGGTATTTGGCGACGTATACCGCATCGACTTCCTGACTACTACTGTGTGGGAGATCGGGGCGCCTTATCAGCCGGGCTTCGTACGGGCAGAGCAGCCAACCGGCCGCCTGGTCACTTTCCCAAACAATGAAGTTCTGACGGGAACGGTCATCAACCTGACCGGCGACTTCCCTTATGTGTGGGACGAGCTGGATGTAGGCGTGGCTAACGAGTCGGACGTGCCGCTGGCCATGGAGGTGCTGGAAAGTGTGGCATTAGGCCTGTTGGGTGACTACATGAAGACTCCAGCTGCCTCCTATTCACAACTCCTGCAGCGGGCAGGGCTGGACGATGCCGTGCCGGACAAGCCGCAGGTGTTCGTGTCTATGGACGAGTCGTGGACCAATGTGACCATCCGCTACCTGGTGGGCGCGCGCGAGCGCCGTAAGTGGAAGAGCGAACTCACCCTGCGCATCACCAACGAACTGAGCAAGCCTGAGTATGTTGGCAAGATCATTCCGGTATACCCACGCCAGCAGGTGCAGTTCATCAGTCCGGATGGCATTCCTACAAAAGCCAGCCCCAGAAACGACAGTGAATCTTAAACCACAACTAATTTACTATCAGAAACCTGCAAAGCTCAGATTTGCTTCAGAATTGTACCGTAAACTTGTAGCATACTAATTTTTAACACTTAAAAATCAGGAGTTATGAAAAAGATACTAGTTGGATTTGCCTTCGTAATAGGTTCAGTTGTAGCGGTTGAGGCGCAGGACGTAGCCGAAAAGGATGTACCTGAAGCTGTGAAAAGCGCACTGTCGCAAAAGTATACCAACGCCACTGACCTTGAGTGGGAAAAGCACGGTGAGAACTACGAGGCTGATTTTGACATAGACCGTATCGACCATACTGTGATGATTGACCCATCTGGTAAAATACTGATGACCAAGCGTGATGTGGAGGAGAAAGACCTGCCACAAAATATACGCACTGCCATCAGCCAGAATTACAAAGGCATGCGCCTGGACGACATCGAGCAGGTGGAGAAAGACGGCAACACCTATTACCAGTTAGAGCTTGAACAGAAACCCCAGGATAAAAAGGTTGTACTGTCACAGGATGGAAAAGAAGTAACGGACCCAGCTTACTGGGACTAACTACTTGCCTTCTAAATATTAAAAGAAATGCCCGGGGCTATGCTTCGGGCATTTCTTTTGCCTATGCCCTAAAAAAGCCTATACCTGCCTCGGCATGACATACTGCTCTAAGGGGAGATACAGGCGAACTGTATACTTGCGCCGAATACCCGCGTAGGAGGAGAACCTGAACTTACCTTATGGCCCATGCGCGTACTCTGGAACTACCTGCAGCCCCATCGCGGGCTTGTTATACTCTCTTTAGTACTTGCCGGCATCAGCCAGGTGCTGGCGCTCGTCGACCCCATCATCTTCGGCAAGATCATCGACGATTACGCCACGCCGCCTTTCACCATGACCAGCGAAGAGCGGGTAAAAGGTGCCCTGTGGCTAATGCTGCTGGCTGTGGTTGTCGCACTGCTCTCTCGCCTGGCCAAGGCTTTCCAGGAGTACTTTACCAACCTGGTCGTGCAGAAGTTTGGGGTGCAGATCTTCAACGACGGCCTCAAGCAGACCCTTAAACTCTCTTACCAGGAATACGCTGACCAGAATAGTGGCGAAACACTTTCTATCCTCCAGCGGGTGCGCCGTGACACGGAGCGATTCATCAACTCCTTTATCAATATTCTCTTTTCGTCACTGGTGGGTGTGGGCTTCCTGGTATGGTACGCTATCACCAAACACTGGGCGCTGGTACCTATTTTCATTATCGGGATGGTGGTACTCGGCGGACTCACCAGTTTGCTGAGCGCGAAGATCAAGACCATGCAGCGCTCCATCAACCGGGCTACCAACAAGATGTCGGGGGTGATCACGGAGTCGCTGCGCAACATTGAGCTGGTGAAAAGCCTTGGCCTGACCTACCCCGAAATAAGGCGCTTGCGCGAACACACCGAGCGCATCTTTTCGCTGGAAATGGCCAAGGTAAAGCGGGTGCGCACGCTCTCTTTTCTGCAGGGCACTGCCCTTAATCTGCTCAAGCAGTCCATCCTGTTCACGCTGCTCTGGCTGATCTTCCGGGATGTGCTCTCTACCGGTGAGCTGATCTCGATGCAGTTTATCTCGGTGAGTATATTCGGTCCGCTGCAGGATATGGGTACTATCATCCTGACCTACCGGGAGGCCGAAGCTTCGCTGCATAACTTCGCTGAGCTGATGAACAAGCCCGTCGAGACAAGGCCTGAGTCGGCGATTGACGTGGGGCCGCTGCAGCAACTGCGTTTTCAGGACGTGGTGTTCCGGCACAAGGGCGCTCCGCAAAACTCCGTCGATGGCATTTCCTTTGAGGCCAACACCGGCGACACCATCGCTTTCGTGGGACCGTCGGGCTCGGGCAAATCCACGCTGGTGAAACTGCTGGTGGGGTTATACCTGCCGGCCAGTGGGGAGATCTACTACAATGGCACACCCGTGAAAGAAATCTGGCTGAACGAGGCACGCCGGCAGCTGGGTTTTGTGACGCAAGAGACGAATCTGTTTTCGGGCACCATCAAGGAGAATCTGCAGTATGTGAAACCGGACGCTACTGACGAAGAAGTAGTACGTGCCATGGAAAAGGCTTCCGCAACCACCCTGCTCTCCCGCTCCGAGCAGGGCATCCACACCCAGATAGGGGAAGGTGGGCTGAAAATGTCGGGTGGTGAGAAGCAGCGCCTTTCCATTGCCCGCGCCCTTATCCGCAACCCGCGCCTGCTTATTTTTGATGAAGCCACCTCCGCCCTCGATTCGCTCACCGAAGAAGAGATCACGGCTACTGTGAAAGAAATATCTGCCCTGCGGGAGCAAATCACCATCCTGATTGCCCACCGCCTCAGCACCATCATGCACGCTGACACCATCTATGTGCTCGAAAAAGGAAAGATCATAGAGCAGGGAAACCATGCAGAGTTAGTGGAGCAAAAAGGTCTGTACTACGCTATGTGGCGCCAGCAAATAGGCGAGCGTAAGGTGGAGCTGATCCGGTAGATGCTTTGCAACTTTCTGCCAGCGCACGCGGTATGCAAAGCAACACATTAAAGCAGAACACTATACCTATGAAACTATACCTCTCTATAATCACCTGCTTGCTGGCCCTCGCCTCTTGCGGATCCGACTCTGCTGACGGCAACTACAACCGCGCTGCCGACGATGAACTGATCGACAGCCAGATCGACTCCGACACCAAAACCGCTATCGACAGTGTGGCCCGTACCACCGACGAGGGCGCTATTCTGCATCCGCTGCCCGACACGCTGACTACCCTGTTGCAACAGCGCCAGCCGCAAACCGAGGTGGTAGTGCTTACCGACCAGACTATGTCGAACCGCCGCCTGCAGGTAGACAACCCCCTATACCTGCGTGGCAACCTCAACGGCAATCGCCATCCCGACTACGCAGTGCAGGTGCTGCAGAATGACTCCATCCACATCCTGGCTTTTCTGGACTACGGCACATCGCAGGTCCGTGAAATGAAAGTAGCAGCATACCCTTCGCAGCAGCTGAACGACCGCAGGTATAGCACCCTGCAGCTCAAACTAGCCCCCCAGGATTCGCTTGTGCGCAACCCACGTCAGCAGCAGTTCACTAACCTCAGAACCGACGGCGTGTCCGTGCTAGACGGCAACCGCACCACCCTATACCTGCTGCAGAATAACCGCTTTATACCTTTCGACGCCCAGCAGTAAGGTATAGCGCTGGTTAATCCGTAAATTGCAGGCGCTATACCTCCTTTTTATACTTGTCACAGTCTATGCCTGCTCCTAAGTCTGACAAACCTGTCCCCTCGCTCACGCCACAAATCTCCTCTGAAGACCAGCGCAGACTGAGCAAACTGCAGCAGGACTTCAATAAGAAAGTGGCACAGATAGAGCAGCTGAAGCAGGAACTAACCTCGCGACGCGATAGCATGGACCTGGCCCAGAAGCGGATTGAGAAGGAACTGCGCCCCATCATCATGCAGCAGGTGGAGCAGCGGGCTGCATTGGCCCATCTGCTGGACGAGGCCTTTGCCCTCCCACTATTCAGTTTCAGGGAGAAAGAAAAACTCGCCCTGCTCATTGCCGACATCGCACTGGACCTTATCCAGAACTATGAGCGCCAGGACCTGATAGCCCTGCACGACCGATATGCCGAGGTCCCGTATGCCGAGCGAGCGGTATACGCAGCTGACGAGGAAGATTCTCCAGAGGAAGACACAATCAGCGAGGAAGAGACCGCTATACCTGACAACAGGGATGAACTTGACGAGTACGAGCACCTGCAGGCCCAACTGGACCGGGAAGAGGAAGAGCGGGAACGAGCCAGGCAAAACCGCCAGAAAGGCCGCAAAACCAAAGCCCAGAAAGAGAAAGAGGCAAAAGCCAAGGCAGAGCTCAGCAATATCAGCAAAGCCAGTCGCCGCGTATATACCGACCTGGCCAAGCAGCTGCACCCCGACAAGGAGCGTGACGAAACCAAACGCGCCTGGAAAGAGGAAGCCATGAAGCGCGTGACGCAAGCCTACCACCACGACGACTTCTTCGAGCTGCTGCGCCTTCAGATGGAGTTTATGCAAGAGCATGGCCAGGCACTCGACAAACTGCCCGACGAGCAGCTGCAATACTATGTAAGGCTACTGGATGAACAGCTAAGCGAACTACAGGCTGAACTCAACGGATTCATCTTCGGCCCCAACGCCACGTTCTACGACCGCTTCTGCGGAAGCCCGAAGCAGATGAACCAGAAATTTAAGCAGGCCAAGGAAAGCTTGACCTATGAGTTGGAGCAGCTGAAGCAGAACCTGCGCGTGCTGCAGGACCCGGTTCAGATTAAGGTATTGCTGAAGTAAAATGTTGACTCAAAAGACCTCACAGAGTTTGCAGAACCCGCGAGGCCTATACCAAGAGTTACTGCTTCTCCTATTTAAAAGACACGACTGCCAGATCAGCCAGCTCCATCCTTGACTGCAGCAGGATACCATATTTCTTCTCCAATTCCTCCTTTGTCTGGCTGAAATCCCCTTTAGGAAGTTTAATGTCATACTTACCTGACTCCAGAAGTTTTCTTTCAGAGATAAGTCCCACCTTAAAATTTGTTTCGATAGCGCTTACCAGTTCGCCTAAGGTGACGTTTTCGCATGTGATACCCTCATCGTTATATAACACTGTAGACTTCCCAATGTCTGCCACAGCATTGCTCGCCAGCAAGCTGCTGTCGGCAATGGACACATCCCAGGCATCCTGTTTCTGTGAACGGTAGGTCACATCAAATTTGTATAACTCCTGCAGTTGCGCTAGCACTACCTGTTTGTTGTGACTTATATCGGCAGCAGTATGGGTTTTATAGGTTAGGTTTATGGCTGTGTGCTGATGCTTTGTTTTGCCAAATTTTACTAAAGAGGACTTCTTATCCAGTAAATCCAGTACCACATCGTGCAGCTTATGATTCTCAAATACTACTGAATCTGTTCCTGTATACCTGAATGCAGTAGCGGGCTTGTCATACAGCATGCGTTCTTCCACCTGCAGGGTATAGTTTTCATTCTGGATATGTAGTTTTTCTTTCATGGCACCCATCGTAGCCAGTGCCAACCCAAAGAACAGTGCATTATGAATGGCATGTAAATAAAAGCCCCAGAAAAAGCCATACTTTACCCGCATATACCCAAGCAGCATACCTGCCACAATCTGAGGAGCCACCAGTATTGGGATAAGCAGCACAACAGCCGATGTGTAGTCAAAATCGGTGTAGTTGATAATGTGCATAAGACCGAAAGCCAACGCTACGAGGTAGAAGAATACCCCGTATGCTTTGCCCCATACTTTCTCCCAGAAACGTGTGATTGTATCGGCGTTCAAGGCGTAAAACACTAATGCCATACCTAACATAACCCATGTACCGATAGCCCCTTCCAAAGGAAACAGATTGTAAGCCAGTACGCCTAATGCAATAGCTGCCGCTACCGCAAGCAGCGCCATATAACCGTTTTTAAACCTTAAGCCGTAGCGGAACACTAGTTCTTCAAGGAATGGCACCACCAGCACACCCATCAACAGAAAAGCCCATACAGGCATTGATCGCATCGATTCAATAATGGCATGGCTATTACCCGTGTACCACCCGAGCCATTCTACCATTTGAATAGGCCCCATCAGTGCAAACATCAGCACCATGTCGATGACAAGAATAATCAGCAGAATACGCCATTTATAGGCGTTACTATCAAGTTCAGCAGGCTGATCTTTCGGATTCTTTAGGAAAGCCCAAATATCGGAGGCAGTTTGTTTCAGTTGATGCGTAAATGAATGGAGCATAAAAAGTCTAAACAACAATAAATTGATCACAATCTAAATATATAAAAATATACCTATATTTTATGACCCCATGAATTCTTGTGTCTTTTTTTATTCGGCTATACCTTAAGATAGTCCTCCATAATGGCAATGGTTTCGATAGGAGCGCTCAGGTTAGGACAATGGCCAGTGGCTTTCATTTGCACCAGCGTAGAGTTTCGGATGGCTTTATGCAAATAGGTCCCGACCTCCGCCGGAGCAATAATATCCTCAGCACACTGCATGATTAAAGCATCGGTCTGTAGCTTGGGCAGGTCCGGGCGGTTGTCTGACAGAAAAGTGACCTGCGCAAAGTGCCGGGCGATATCGGGGTCGGTGTTGCAGAAGCTTTGGGCCAGTTCCTCCCCCAGCGAGGGCTTATCTGGATTACCCATGATCAAAGGGGCAAAGGTATCGGCCCAAAGCGGGTAGTCGTGCTCCATGTACGCCAGCATGGATAATACATCGGCCCGGTCAAATCCACCGACATAGTTTTCGTCGTTGATGTAGCAGGGCGAAGGCCCGATCAGAATCAGCTTGCTAAACAGAGCTGGGGCTCTGATGGCGCTGAGCACTCCCATCATGGCACTCACCGAATGCCCCACAAAGATCACATCTTCTAGTTCCAGTGCATCGCACATTTCCAGTATGTCGGCTGCATAGCCGTTGAGGGAATCATACTTGCCAGTGTCATACGCAGAAAGGTCAGAATTACCCGCTCCTACATGATCAAACAGCACGATCTTATAATGCTGCTGGAAGGCAGGTGTAACAAAGCGCCACATGTTCTGGTCACAGCCAAAGCCATGTCCGAACATAAGCGGTTGATCTCCTTTCCCAAAGGTATGTATGTTATTTCGTTTGACCACATCCATTGTATCCTCCAATAAGTGCTCCTCTCATCCCCCCTTCAGGTACAATCAATATATACTGCCTCAGACAACAATCACTAATATGCTTATACGAAGTATTAATAAGATTAATTTAACGAGATGTATTTGGTTACTGTGGAAAGAAGATAACTATTGATTTAGCCAGAAAGAACTCGGTTCTTTAAATCGCAGTGTGGCCTCTACCTTACTCGCTCCAGCACACAATAAATGTTGTAAGTAAAATACTCCCGCATGAATGGGAAATGGGAAATAACTTTAAACAATTTCATAGAGAGCTTATCACTGACATTGGTTCTAAAATCAGTCACCATCATGCCTTCCACACTGTTGAACATACTGATATACTCTTTAAGAGAATAGCCGTTTAGGCCTAGATCATAAATACTTTTCACCTTCTCCTTTCGGTACTTATTTAATCTATCTATATAATGCTGCTCCCCAAATATAACGTGGGTCCAAGGCAGTTTGTGCTGCAGCCTACGGTGGTCACCCCAGGGCGAATTGTAAAGAGGACCAAATCCGGTTACAATCTTACCCCCTACTTTCAGCTTATCCCGCATATCCTCCAGTAATACATCCAAGCTCAGGATATGCTCAAATGAAGCTTTGGATATGATCAGGTCAAACCCCTCATCTGGCAAATCTCTTAGATTGCAGCAAACAAAACTGATACGGTCAGCTACCTCAGGGTATTCACTCCGTACTATTTCACGGGCATCCTCTATCCGATTGGGCTCTATATCAACACCTATCACTTGGCTGGCTCCCCGCTGCGCCATGTCTACTGTCAGTGCCCCATACCCACATCCCAGGTCAATCACCCTCTTTCCTTCATAGTTTATATCCGGAAATCGCTCTAAAAAAATAGGATTCTTAGAGTTCTTCTCAATTAAGAAGTGCTTCATCTTTTTTAAGGTTTGCGTTGTCATGATGCTATTATTTAGGTTAGTAATTGATATGCATCCTATTGGAATAAATTCATTGTGATGCTCGGAATGAATCCATTATGATATAAAGTCACATAAAGCTGACTCTGTCAAGCTCCAAGGAAACTTGGTTAGTTCGCATAAACAGTCTAATCCTCTAAGAATCAAAAAAACCAAACTTATTTAGCAGATTAAGCAGCTTGCCATAAATTTCTAATTTTTAAACTATATCAATATAAATTTTAATAATTATAATTATATAATATAAATCAATTACGATATGAACAATTATATGTTTTTAAAATACAAATAATTGCAAAACTTATAAACTCCAATTGTGTGATGGATACTAGTATTTTACAAAAATAAAAAAGGAGGTGGCATGAACTCTTGTGTAGAGAAGGATGATTCGATACTAGATATGTGAGAGGGGAGCTGTCAGGTCCTTGATTTCTGTTTGCAATTCCTGCGCGAGAGGTTGGATTCTTAGCATCACTGTTTCTTTGTTGCTGTCGCACGATAGTGGAATTTTAGTACCATCCTCCAGCCATAAATAGCTGTCAAACGAAGTGGATACGGTAGGTCGCCAGGAGCGGTGTGAACCAGAAGAAGTGGATCTGTTCTTCTTTAGAAAAATACATTTAGAGCCAGGATACGGCTCTCTGGTGCCAACGGTGCGCCCTAGTATATTCACCCCCAGGCAATAAGTACCTTGGCATAGATCGAGTTCGAGGCACTTGTACTGGATCAGTGGAAAAATGCCAAACAGGATCATAAGGACACCAACTAATGGATAGAGCGTAAACAGCCAGATGCCACCAGCGACAATAATTACGGCGTATAGTTTCGTCGAGAAGCCGATCGGGTCAGTCAGTCTATAGCGGAGCAGCGGTGTTTCCATAGTGTGTATACAATATATAAAGTTTTTAACAGCAAATTAGGCAACACAATAGAAAGGAGCCTCAATTTTCAACATCATTCATCAGTATTTATATTTACCATGTATGGCGTATGCTAACTCTCTCCCACCCATAGTCCTCCAGATATGCAGAGGGTTTAATGTCTGTTGCTTATTTATCACCGCATTATTCTGCCTGGATGTCCTCCTACTCCCTCGCATTGTCCATCAGGAAAGAATTTTAGAAATTGAGGAAACTTATGCAACGTTTCGCAACATACATTACAATCGCGTTACAAAACCTCTAGAAAACGTTGTCTTAATCACGGATAATTTTAGAATTCCTTTCAGAGCAACTGCCTTCATGCATCTTGAGCAGGCTGACTCGGTTCAAATAACAAGTTCTCCTCTTTTGAAAATAATAGAGAGAGGAACCATAAAGGTGCCCTCACTTGAAAAACCTTTGACACAAGAGGCTGGAATGTTTGGAACACTTATGTTCATACCCATCACATTTGCATTAATCTCCTTGCTTGGTGTAATCATGTGGAACAACAAGGAGCAACTGCTGAATGCGACCGTTATGAATGTCATCATGCTTTTGATCGTGCTCGTAATGCTAAACTACTTTTAACCAGAAGAATTCCGGATTCAACAATTGAGCTTAGCTAAAACCCCTCCCCCAAAAAACCATAACTTCCGTATCTTTGTAAACTACAACCAGCAGAACACGACTATCGAAAAGTCCTGTGTTCTGCCTTTGCTGTTTTGTGACTTTTAGAACTGAATGAAAGTAACTGATTTTTTAGAGCTGTACCGACTCGACGGGATGGTGCAGACCATTGCCGAGCGACTAAAAGCCGACAAACCCTACCGCCTGCAACTCAAAGGTATGGCGGGAAGTTTGGATGCCGTAATGGCCTCGGCCGTGTATACCTTGCACCCGCAGCATCAACTCTTCGTGTTGCATGACAAGGAGGAGGCGGCCTATTTCTATACCGACCTCAAAAACCTGCTCGGCGACGAGAAGGAGGTCATGCTGTTTCCGACATCTTACAAGCGCCCTTACAGCTTCGACGACACCGAGAACGCCAACATCCTGATGCGGGCTGAGGTGCTCAACCGCCTTAACACCAAGTCTGACAAGGGCGAGCTGATCGTGACCTACCCGGAGGCGCTCACCGAAAAGGTGATCAACAAAAAATCGCTGGTGGAGAACACGCTGGGGGCCAAGGTGGGTGAAAAACTGGATGTGAATTTCCTGAGCGAGATGCTGGCCGAGTATGGCTTTGAGCGGACCGAGTTTGTGTACGAGGCCGGTCAGTATGCCGTGCGCGGTGGTATTGTGGATGTTTTCTCGTACGCAAACGACCTGCCCTACCGCATCGAGCTTTTCGGTGACGAGATTGAGAGTATCCGCTCCTTCGATCCCGACACGCAGCTGTCGGTAGAGACGAAGAAAAGTATCTCGATCATACCGAACGTGCAGACCAAACTGCTGCAGGAAACACGCGAGGCTTTCCTCGACTTCTTGCCCAAGAACACAGCCATCTGGTTCAAGGATGTGCGCCAGACGCTGGATGTGATTGACGAGTATTTCGACAAGGCGTCACATGCTTTTGACAAGCTGATGGAAGGTAGCGGCGGCACCCAGATCGTGTCAGACCCGGAGCAGCTGTTCCAGACGCAGAAGCAGTTCAAGAAGCTACTCGAGAAGTTCAGCATCGTGGAGTTTGGCAAGCGCTTCAACTACAAAGACACCGAGGTAATGCAGCTACAATCCAAGCCGCAACCCTCATTCAACAAAGATTTCAACCGACTGGTAAAAGACCTGCACGAGCAGCAGAGCAAAGGCTTTGTGAACATCATCGCCACCGAGTCACCGCGCCAGATCAACCGCCTCACGACCATCTTCGACGAGCTCGACCACGACATGCGTTTCCAGCATTTGGCGGTTTCGTTGCGGGAGGGCTTCATCGACGAGCAGCTCAAGATCACCTGCTATACCGATCACCAGCTCTTCGACCGCTTCTACCAGCACAAAGCCAAAGAAGGCCGCTCCAAAACCAAAGCCATGACTTTGAAGGAGCTGCGCACCCTGCAGCCGGGCGACTACATTACCCACATGGATTACGGCGTAGGACGCTTTGCGGGGCTGGAGAAAGTGGAAGTTGGCGGCCGTCTGCAGGAGGCCATCCGACTGGTGTACCGCGACGACGATTTGCTGTACGTGTCCATTCACTCGCTGCACAAGATCAGCAAGTATAGCGGCAAAGAGGGCGGTCCGCCGACCATGAGCAAACTAGGCTCGCCGGAGTGGGAGAACAAGAAGAAGAAAGTAAAGAGCAAGGTAAAGGACATTGCCGCCGAGCTCATTCAGCTATACGCCAAGCGCAAAGCCGCGCCTGGCTACGCCTATACCCGCGACGGCTTTTTGCAGGCCGAGCTGGAGTCGTCGTTCATTTACGAAGACACCCCGGATCAGGGCAAAGCTACCGAAGATGTGAAAGCCGACATGGAGCAGCCCCACCCGATGGACCGTCTCGTGTGCGGCGACGTAGGTTTTGGCAAAACGGAGGTGGCCATACGTGCCGCCTTCAAAGCAGCCTGCGACGGAAAGCAGGTGGCGGTACTCGTACCGACCACTGTACTGGCCATGCAGCATTTCAAGACCTTCCGCGACCGACTCGAGCAGTTCCCGGTCACAGTGGATTATATCAACCGCTTCAAAACAGCCAAGGACATAAAGAACACCCTGCAGCGTGTGGCCGATGGCAAAGTGGATATTTTAATAGGTACGCACCGCATTGCCAGCAAAGATGTCAAGTTCAAAGACCTTGGCTTGCTAGTGATTGATGAGGAGCAGAAGTTTGGAGTGAAGACCAAGGAGAAACTGAAAGAGATGCGCGTAAACGTGGATACGCTCACGCTCACAGCCACGCCTATACCTAGAACATTACACTTCTCGCTGATGGGTGCCCGCGATCTGAGCGTGATTGCCACGCCTCCGCCAAACCGCCAGCCTGTAAAAACCGAACTGCATGTGTTCGACGAGATTCTGATTCGTGATGCGGTGGCTGCGGAGCTGAAACGCGGTGGCCAGGTATTCTTTGTGCACAACCGCGTGAAGGACATCGAGGAAATCGCCAACATGATCCTCAAGCTGGTTCCGGACGCCCGCATCACCTATGCCCATGGCCAGATGGACGGTGAGACGCTGGAAAAGCGCATGATGAAGTTTGTGGAAGGCGAGTACGATGTGCTTGTGTCGACCAACATCATCGAGTCGGGTCTGGACATTCCGAACGCCAACACTATCATCATCAACCGGGCGCATATGTTCGGCCTGTCAGACCTGCACCAGATGCGGGGCCGTGTCGGTCGCTCCAACAAGAAAGCCTATTGCTACCTGCTCACGCCGCCTGTGGCTGGTCTGCCGACCGATGCCCGCAAGCGCCTGAGCGTACTCGAGGAGTTCTCTGATCTCGGCGAGGGCTTCAAGATCGCCATGCGCGACCTCGATATACGCGGTGCAGGCAACCTGCTGGGCGGCGAGCAAAGCGGCTTCATCAATGACCTCGGTTTTGAGATGTACCACCAGGTGCTCGACGACGCCATCAAAGAACTGAAGGAGACCGAGTTCCGTGACCTGTTCCTGAAAGACAACTTGGCCGAGTTTGTGGAGCCTGTACGTGACTGCAACATCGAAACCGACATGGAGGTGCTTATACCTGACTGGTATGTAGGCAACATCTCGGAGCGCCTTAACCTCTACAGCAAACTCGATAGCACCAAAGACCTGCAGGAGTTGGAAAAGTTACAGGCCAGTATCATCGACCGCTTCGGGCCGCTACCGGAAGAGGTGCAGAAGCTGGTGGAGATCGTAAAGCTGCGCTGGCAGGCCCAGCAGCTGGGTTTCGAGAAACTCACCATCAAGAAAGAGGTAATGAAAGGCTACCTGCCGAGCGAAAACAACGATGCTTACTTCCAATCCGAGACCTTTGGCAACATCCTCAAATACGTGCAGCAGCATTCACGTCGCTCCCGATTAAAAGAGGCCAAAGACAAACTCATTGTAATTGTGGAGGACATCCAGAGCATCGCTGATGCCCGGGAAGTTTTTGACAGCCTTGACGTAAAAGCTACTGTGAGGGGGTAGACTTCAGAATGATATTCCCATAATGCTTCATCAGCTGCACAAGGCATCACAAATAACATGGCTCTGTGCGGCTGACCTATTTTTTTGGGAAGTAAAACGATTTAGGTAATTCTTAGACTAAATTTTGCTATTTTAGTAACTCCTATGCTACGAAAACCAAACTTAAGTCTAAATTAGTACCTGTGCACTCTAAAATTCCGACATCCGTACCTACACTAGAGCCCATCTTCAGGGCTCTGACAGGGCTATACCTTGTCCTGACGCCTGACTTAGTCATCGTAGATGCTACGGATGCTTTGCTGCAGCAAACGCATGTAAAGCGCGACGAGATCATAGGGCAGCATGTATTCCATATTTTCCCTAATAATCCCGACAATCCGCAAGTGGACTCAGAGGGCTCCGTGCACCAATCATTGCAGCATGTGCTGGTACATAAGGAACCGCACAATCTCGAAATGCTTCGCTACGACATTCCGACAGAAAACGGTTTTGAAGAACGCTACTGGAACACAACCACCATCCCTATCATGAATGAATTTGGGGAGGTACAATATCTGGTGCATGAGGTCCGCGACATAACCGACAAGGTCCTGATCGATCGTGTGCATCAGCTGCGTCAGGAACAGCTAAACCTGCTCACTAACGCAACCAAGGCCGTTGCCTGGGAATACGACATCGTAAACAACCGCATGACATGGGGCGAGGGGCTGCAGGAAGTTTTGGGTTATACGCCAGAAGAAATGGGTCCGGGTGGCGAGTCATGGGATTCACGCGTGCACCCGGATGATTTTGAGGAAGTGCAACGCAGCATACAGCAGGCACTGGCCAGCAAGCAGAGCACCTGGAAGGGAGAATACCGCTTTCAGAAAGCGGATGGCAGTTATGCCTATATACTTGACCAGGGCTACACGGCCTATGACTCCAAAGGCAATCCTATCCGGACCATCGGCTCTATTATCGACATCACGCAAAACAGAGACACACAGGAGGCGCTTCGGGAAAGTGACGCTCGCTTCCGTCACCTGTTGGAGGTGCTCCCGCACATGGCCTGGACTGCCTCTCCAAAAGGCAAAGTGCTTTTTTTCAACGACAACTGGTATAGCTACACAGGTATGCGTCCTGGCCAGACCGATGGCTGGATCAGCGCTGTACATCCCGAAGACTCAGCCATGGTGCTCACCAGCTGGCACAACGCTGTGGCTTCAGGCAGTAGCTTCGAGATAGAATATCGTATACGCCACCACATAGATGGCAGCTATCGCTGGTTCCTAGATCGGGGCCTGCCGATGCGTGATTCAGACGGAAACATCACGCTCTGGATTGGCACTTTCACGGACATTGACGATCAGAAAAACCAGGGGGACTATCGTGAAGATGACAGGCTGGAGAGCATACTGCGTCTAGCGCCGGTACACCTGTGCATGTTGCATGGGCCGGATCATGTGTGCCAGTATGTGACACCTGGGGTATACAAACTCTACGGCAATAGGAACTACATAGGCCGGTCTGCCCGTGAACTTTGGCCAGAGCTCGAGTCGCTTGGTTTTTTTGACCTGCTACATGAGGTATACACTAAAGGCCGCACCGTTTACATCAACGAGTTCCGTACTCAGATCGATGACGAGTTAAACGGCAAGCTGCGCGATGCCTATATCAACTTCAAATACCAGCCCCTATTTGACAGCACTTCCTGCGTAGAGGGCATTATCATCTCAGCAATCGAAGTAACCAGTCTGGTGAGGGCCAGGCAGAGAGCGGAGGCATTAGCCAAAGGTGAATCCTGACACTTCTGATTTTTGTCTTTTTTTAAAACAAAAAAGGCTCTACTTTGTAAAAGAACTCAAAATACCAATTATGAAATCTGTAAAGACTATCCTGCTTATAGACGACGACGATACAACCAATTACCTAAACCAGCGACTGCTGTCCCGTATGGAAGCTGCATCGGACATCAGGGTGGTAACCAATGGCGAAGAAGCTCTCGACTACCTCAACAAAGCCTTCAGCGGCGAAGAGAACTATCCGAAGCCGGACCTTATTTTTGTTGATATCAAAATGTCTGTGATGGACGGTTTTGAGTTTCTCGATGAGTACCAGCGGTTTGATGAAGATAGCAAGCTGCGCACCGTCATGCTGATGCTTACTTCTTCGGCCAGCTTTTATGACCTGGAACGTCTTAAAAAATATCCGGAGGTACGCAGGCACTACTCCAAGCCACTGGCTGAGGCCGATGTGCGTGAGATCATGGAAACCTATTTTTAGCAATACCTTATCTGATAGTTTAATGAGACGCCCTCACGAGGGGCGTCTTTTTTTTATACCTGACGCTTTGCCAACAATAGCCCCTGTAAGCCGTAAAAAATAACGCCGCCGCAAGGCTAAACTTTTACATCGCTTATTAAAACTAAAATAGAATTATGGAAAACAGAGGAGAAAACCACGGAAGGCCTGGTGAGGAAAATCAGCGCATCGGTCGGGAACTATACAACAGAGATAGAGAACAACAGCACTCAAAACGCTACGCCTACAGAGGCCAGGACCAAAACGAAAGAAAGTGGGATGAGGGCAATTACTTCCACACTGGTCCCAGCCCGAGAGGAGCACAGGACCGCGACCGACAGGCTGAAAGTGGCCGTCACTACTTAGGCAACAGACCTGCTACCTATCAGAGCAATCAAGGCTCTTTCCAGAGCGGGCACTATGGCAGTCGCAGTGAAAGCCCTTACCGCAACGAGAGCCAATACCTGAACCATGGTTACAGAGGCCAGGACAGCGGTAGCCAGCAGCCTTACCGTCCGCAGATGGGCGGTGGTTCGCAGCCGGGCAACTACAACGAGCCCCCTACCTCGCAGGACAGTTTGTGGCGTGAAGGACCAGGCAGCCGCAGCCGCTACAAGGAAACCGACTACCGCTACGGCAGCGGCTCACACAATTGGTACAACGAAGGCCGCTACTCACCTGACGTGGAACCGGACAACCGCGACAAGCGTGGTTTCTTTGAGCGTGTACGCGACACCTGGGATGATATAATGCACTCTGATGACCCCGATTACCAGCCGCGCAACCGCTATGACTCTGAGCGCAGAGCCGAGCAACTGAGCAGCCGAAACCGTTACAGTGGGGAGTCTTACCGCGACCGCAACTTTGACCGTGGCTATGAAGGTGGTCCGCGCTGGGCCGACGAGATTGACTCTGGAAACGATGATTATTATAAAGGTACTGACAGAAGCCAACGTAACCGCCGCTAATGCGTATAGCAGACAGATTAGGTTACTTTGGTAGTAGATTAGTAATGAAGGCAGCCCGCCGGCAACGGCGGGCTGCCTTTTTTTGCGCTGAATGCGGTCGCTTATAAACATCAGGCCCGTGTGCCCGTACATAAAATCCGGTGCTGTCACATACCTGACTCTGGCCCCTATGTCGTACAGACTCCTGTGGCGGCACTTATTTTCACACATCTTAGAAAACAAAAGGAAAACAAATGCATCACGAGGAACAAGAAAGACATCATGAGCGGCATGAACGCCCACGTCGTCCGCACCCACGCCACGAAGTAGAGCAGCAGAACTTTCGCAGCCGCTGGGAAGAGCCCAGACCCTTTATGCATGACCGTGAGAGAAGGCAGTATGAGGAAGAAATGCGCATACGGGAAGAGCGGGAGCGACATGAGTACAGGCAACAACAACACGAGCGGCGGCAGCAAGAAAATATAAACCAACACCAACACGGCTTTTCAGACGATCACCACCCGCAACACCGAAGAGAGGAAACAAGAGAATGGCGGGATGGCAATGAACACTACAGCCCCGAGAACCAGCATGCCCGCGACCGATGGCAGCAGCACGAGCAGCTCCCCCCATTGCGAGAGCAGCGGCGCCGGCATCAGAGTCGTCGCGACGAGGACTGGGATGAGCGCGGCTGGTAGCGGCACACCCCATGAAATTCAGAAACGCTTCCTGAACCCGGCGCCAAACGACACCAGTTCTGGTATGCCGGGCACCAGGTTAAGCGACAGATCATACTGGCCCTTCAGTTGGTAGTTGTACTCAAACTCACCGCCGTACCAGTAAAACTTGTACTGCCAGTCACCGCTGCGGTTAAAGTAGCCATCATCTTCGTAGCCCTGCAGTCGGTTCCAGTCGCGACGGTATACCAGGGTGGGGCCAAAGCCACCATTCAGGGAATGTCGCCCTGCCTTGAATATCTGTCCGCGCCAACCCAGGTGTGTGAAGCCTGCCAGCGAGGAGGCACAGTCGGAGTATAGCCCCTGCTCTACCCGCACACTGATGACTTCGCGTACCACAAACCGGTCGTAGCCTACTATACCTCCAAAATTCAGCACGGCTATACCTTTCCGGTCAAGCCGGTTCTTGAAAAGCTCCGGGTATGGCGTTGGGCGCAAATGCATGGATAAACCGAAGAACTTTACAGTAAAGGCGTTCTTATAGGCGGGCTGCTCCTGGGCATGGCCCGGCAGGAGGAGCGAAAAGCTGAAGAGAAATAACAGTAAAGTTCGACAAAGCTGCTGCATACCCCACTATATACAGTTTAGAGCGCATTTTGTTAGCAGATCGCTGTACCTTTGCACACAGTATGACCACTTCGCTTGACATTTTACTGAACCAGGTACGCACCTGCCGGCTTTGTGCTGAGCACCTGCCACATGGCCCCAGGCCAGTGCTGCGGGCGGCCCCTTCAGCACGACTGCTCATTGTGGGGCAAGCGCCGGGCACGAAGGTACATGCCAGTGGCGTACCCTGGGACGACCAGAGCGGCAAGCGCCTCAGGCAATGGATGGGCATTGATCCGGAAGTGTTTTATGATGAACAGCAGGTTGCGATCGTTCCGATGGGATTTTGTTACCCCGGCAAAGGCAAAAGCGGCGACCTGCCGCCCCGACCTGAGTGTGCTCAGCACTGGCACCAGCAACTGCTGCCGCTGCTGCCCAACATCCAGCTCACTCTGCTGGTAGGCAAGTACGCCCAGGATTACTTTCTGGGCGGAGCCGCCAAACCAACCCTCACCGAAACCGTTACCCATTGGGCAGACTACCTCCCCAGGTATATGCCGCTGCCTCACCCCTCGCCACGAAACCAGTTCTGGCTCCGACGCAATCCTTGGTTTGAGGAGGAGGCTATACCTGTACTGCAGCAGCTCGTGGCCCAGACCCTTGGCTAAATTTTCTTGGTATCTACCCCGTAAATATTATCTTCGTTCATCAGCAATAAAACCACCTTATGATCAACTACCCAGGCAGCAAACTTCCTGATGTCGGCACCAGTATTTTTGCTGTGATGTCGGCGCTGGCCAATGAGCACGGAGCCATCAACCTGTCGCAGGGCTTCCCGGATTTTAACTGTCCCGACGAGCTGATTGCGCTGGTGACCAAGTACATGCAGGAAGGCTATAACCAGTACGCCCCCATGCCCGGCATGCCGGCGCTGCGTCATAAGATCAGCGAAAAGACGGAGAAGGTATACGGTTACCGCCCGGACCCGGACCAGGAAGTAACTGTAACATCCGGTGCGACGGAGGCACTTTTTGCGGCCATTACGGCGGTCGTAAAGTCAGGCGACGAAGTGGTGGTACTGGAGCCCTGCTACGACAGCTATGCACCGGCCATTCGGCTGGCGGGTGGCATCCCGATCTATGTGCCCCTAGCCTTGCCCGACTTTAGCATTGACTGGGAGTTGCTGAAGAAGAACATCTCGCGCCGTACCCGCATGATCATCATCAATACGCCGCACAACCCGACGGGTGCTGTGATTCCGCGTGAAGACCTGGAGAAGCTGGCCAACCTGACCGACGGCACGGATATTCTGATTATGAGCGACGAGGTATACGAGCACATGGTGTTTGACGGCAAAGAGCACGTGAGCGCCCTACAGATCGAGTCGCTGCGGCAGCGGTCCTTTGTCATTTCATCCTTCGGGAAAACCTACCACACCACCGGCTGGAAAATAGGCTATGTGGTAGCGCCTCCTGCACTTACTGCTGAGCTGCGCAAGATGCACCAGTTCATCACCTTCTGCTCTGTCACGCCTCTGCAGCTGGCCATCGCCGACTACATGGATAACGAGGAGCATTACCGCTCCCTCCCCGACTTCTACCAGGCCAAGCGCGACCTGTTTTGTGAGTTGGTGAAGCCGTCACGATTCGAGCTTATACCTTCGGCGGGAACCTACTTTCAGTTGCTGAAGTATGACGCGATCTCGCAGGAGCACGACCTGGACTTTGCGAAGCGACTGACACAGGAAATCGGTGTAGCCTCTGTACCTGTCTCGGCCTTCTACCACAACAAAACCGACCACCACTACCTGCGCTTCTGCTTCGCCAAAAGTGAAGAGACGCTAAGGCAAGCGGCAGAGAAGCTGGTCAAGCTATAGTTGTCGGTTGTTTTAAATAGCAATCATTCTTCCTCAAGATATTAGCACATTAAAAAATGGACCTCCGTGTAACCATCATCCAAACCAGCCTGCACTGGCAAGACGCTGCTGCTAACCGAAGCATGTTCTCTGAAAAACTAGCCTTAGTAGCACCCGACACAGACCTGGTCGTGCTGCCCGAGATGTTTACGACGGGTTTTAGCATGGATGCTTCCGGGCTGGCGGAAGAGACAGAAGGACCTACGCTAGAGTGGATGAAGGAGGAAGCAGCGAAACACGAGGCTGTGCTGACGGGTAGTGTGATCGTGCGGGAGGGTGAGCAGTACTTCAACCGGCTGTACTGGGTGCGTCCGGACGGTACTTACGAGCATTACAACAAGCGCCACCTGTTCCGGATGGCAAAGGAGCACCATACCTATACCCCAGGACAAGAGAAGCTGCTGGTGGAGTTAAGAGGCTGGAAAATTTGCCCCCTGGTGTGCTATGACTTGCGCTTCCCGGTATGGAGCCGCAACGTAGGTAGCGAGTATGATTTGCTGCTCTACGTAGCTAACTGGCCTAAGCCACGAGCCAATGCCTGGAGCATCCTGCTGCAGGCCCGGGCCATCGAGAACCTGAGCTATGTGGTGGGCGTAAACCGCGTCGGCACGGACGGAAACGGGCATCCGTACTCCGGCGACTCAGCCATTATCCACCCCAAAGGGTATAAGCTCCTCGAAACCACCGAAGCGGAAGGTATGCACACCATCACGTTGAGCAAGCAGGAGTTAACCGATTTCAGAGAAGCTTTCCCGGCGCACCTTGATGCCGACGATTTTACGTTAAACTGATTCTGTCAGAAACTGGCGAAGCGCGTCTTCATCTGCCAGAAAAGTATAGGCTATACCTGGCCGGGACTGCAGCATGCGCAGCAGACGGGGTTGCTGCCCCACGAGCAGGAGGTGACGCTGCGGATGCGGCAAAAGCAGTTCTTCCAGCAAGGGCATCAGCCGGTTCAAATCTCCTGCCCCACCCTTTACGCACACCACCGTTTCGGGATTTTCCTGAAGCAGGCGCACAGCGTACTGTTGCAAGGTGGCATCGGACTTAGCGTCTACATCAAAGACAGGTATAGCCGGCGCGTGCTGCCGCACCAACTGCAGGATGGGCTTCTCAAATTTGCTTTCCTCCGAAAGGTCTATTAACAGAAAGGCCTGCATCAGTGTACTACCAGTCTGCGGGTTTCGTGGCAGCCGTTGCGGGAGGTGGCGCGCAGCAGGTATACGCCGGCTTTCAGATGGCTCAACCTTAAGGTATGGCGGCGGTTGTAGTTGTCAGCCCCATCGTATACCTTGCGCCCGATCATGTCGTGCAGTACCAGCGATACTGACTCACTCGCCTGCACCTGCACAGGCTCCTGCGCTCCGGCCACCGGATTCGGGTATACCTTTAGTCCCAGGCCACTTGGCTTATCATTTGGATTACCGTAGTTGCCGCCTGTTTGCTGCAGCAGGTATAGGCCTCCTCCCTGCGTGCCAATGGCCAGGTATAGCTGGTAAGGTCCGCCCAGTTCAGCCACAGCCAGACCGAGTCCGCGACCAAAACGGGTGGCATGTGCTTCTCCTGTCAGCTCGTTTTCCAACACCTCGGTCGTCTCGGTAAAGTCGCCGTTCAGATGATCCAGGAAATCACGGTAAATACGCAGGGCCCCACTGTCATCCACCGTGAGCAGATCTAGCTTGGCGTTGCCGTCTATGTCCACTACAGCTGGCGCCAGGTTGCGGCGGTAGAAGTCAAATTTGATTCCGCCGATGCTTTGTTTCTCCAGCACAAAGCCGTTTCCGGAAGAGCGATAGTAGTCCAGCGTACCACCGGCTTTACCAACCAGCATATCTACTCGCTGGGCATCTACCTGAAATAAGTGAGGAGTATCACCATCAGCCAGGGTATGCAGGTGAAACAGGCGAGCCGTATTGAAAGCGGCAGGCTGTCCGGATTTCGCATCGTTTATGAAGTAAGCAATCTGTGTCGTGCTCCCCCCATGATGCCCTGAACCATGCTGCTCGTTTGCCATTTTATAAGTCAGGACCAGATCAAGTACTCCATCTTTGTTGATATCAAATAAGGATGGCTTTAGTGATAACATGTCCTTAGTGGACAGGGCAAGGTAGTCGTCTGTGATAAGCGTGAAGGCGGGCTCAGCTAAAGTACCGGTGTTGCGATAGAGGCTGAGCGTCGCTACGAAGCGGCCATTGCGATCCGACCGCCCGTTTCCAACCACCAGGTCAAGCAGGCCGTCGCCATCAATATCCGCAAAGGCAGGGTAGGCGTTTTCGCCCAGGTCGATCATTTGGCTCTGCAGGAAGTTGTCTTGGGCAAATTCAAAGTTTGGCTGGCTGACTGAACCGGTGTTGCGGTACAGCCAGGACGAGCGCTGCAGCTCCAGGTTCCCCATGTTCTCGTTGCTGTTTGGGGCTACGAGCAGGTCAGGTATACCATCGAAGGTTACGTCTTCGTAATAAGCCGCCGGGAACAGATTAAAACTGGCTGGCTTTGGGCCAACAGGGAAAACGGGTTCAAAGCTTTCCATGCGGGCCAATGTGCTAGTGCCTTTGTTTTCCATCATCACCAGGTCTTTGCACTCCACACTTCCCATCAACAGGTCTTTTGCGCCGTCGCCATTCAGATCTATCGCCAGCAAAGCCGAGCCATCGTGACCGGAGTGCAGCGGTGCGGCCATACGGCACTGTATCCCGAATCCAAAATTGTTGCAGCCATGGCATTCCGTGATCTGCCCCCACCAATCGGAGCCGAGCGCGAACTCCAGCGTGCCACAGGGCTTGCCTTCTTCTACCTGCATATTCTGGTAGTACTCCAGGGTATAGCCCCCCGAAAACTCCGACAGCAGGATATCCAGGTCGCCGTCGCCGTCCATGTCCACAATGGCAGGTATATCGGAAATATTCATTTGCATATTGATGGTGTTCACGCCATTGCGGCTCCGGTAAAAGAGGGCATCCTGTGCCAGCACAAAAGTCGGATACTTGTTGCTGCTTGCCTCCTGGCGGTATACCCGTATACCCAGGGGTGTACTCGTAAAAATGTCTTTCAGGCCATCGCAGTTGTAGTCACGCAGCAGCACCCAGTTTTCCAGTTCGGCCGGAAACATGACTTCATACTCGGGCGCATACTGATAGCGCCACTGACCTCCCTGCTGGACAGCCAGGTAGGTATAGACCTTGCGCAACATACGATCGAAGATAAACAGGTCGTCGCGACCGTCTTTGTTCAGGTCGATGGTGGAGAACTGCGGGGTGTTGAGCCCACCACCCCAGGGATTCTGCAACTGGGCACTATTAGCCGTAACCGGAATATCACTGCGTTGGCTGAATCGCAAGGGTTCCTGAGCAAACGCATTAGGTATGAGCAGCAAAAAAAGGAGGATGTAAAACAGGTAGCGCATAGGCAGTTCGTTGGGCAATCGGGCTGTTGCTTTTGCCGTTTTGATTGTATATTGCCATGGCAGCCGTCGGCTATACCTAAGCTCAGCATGCTGCCACCAATTTATAGACTAAAAATACGCATTTCATGCCGAACAGCATCGACTTTCTTTACCAAAAATACCTGGAGTGCCGCCACGTCAGCACCGACTCCCGTGCCCCGCAGGACCAGAGCCTGTTCTTTGCCCTGAACGGACCTAATTTTAAGGGAGCCAAATTTGTGCAGGGTGCCTTAGAGAAAGGCGCCAAATACGCTGTGGTAGACGACCCGACGCTGGCATCTGACAACGTGTTTGTGGTGGAAGACACGCTGCAGGCACTACAGGACCTGGCCCGTCACCACCGCCGGCAACTCAGCATACCGGTGATCGGCATCACAGGCAGCAACGGCAAAACCACAACCAAGGAGCTGATCTATGCCGTGCTGAGCCAAAAGTTCAACACCCTCTATACCCAGGGCAACCTCAACAACCACATTGGTGTACCGCTGACTTTGCTTCGCCTCAAGCCCGAGCACGAAATGGCGATCATCGAAATGGGCGCCAACCACATCGGGGAGATTGCTTTGCTGAGCAGCATTGCCCAGCCCACGCACGGCATGATTACTAACATCGGTAAGGCGCACCTGGAGGGCTTTGGTAGCCTGGAGGGTGTGGCCCGCGGCAAGAGCGAGCTGTACGTGCACCTGCTGGAGCATGGCGGCACCGTGTTTGTGAACACTGGCAATGAGCACCTGATGCGCATGAGCCGCCGCATTGAAAGTAAAGTAACCTACCCTGCCCAAGGCGATTTTTACCACAGCGAATTGCTGGAGGCCTCCCCTTACGTGGTGTACAAAGACGAGGAAGGTAACGTGGTAAATACTCAACTGGTAGGCAGCTACAACTATGAGAACATGGCGGCCGCGGCCTGTATAGGCAAGTATTTCGGTGTGTCGCTGGCGAAAGCCAACACCGCCATCGCCAACTACAGCCCTGTGAATAACCGTTCGCAAGTGATGCAGAAAGGCAGCAACACCCTGATTCTGGACGCCTACAATGCCAACCCTACTTCGATGGCTGCGGCTATCCGAAACTTTGGCGGCATGAACGCCCCCCGCAAGGTGGTGATCGTGGGTGATATGCTGGAGATGGGCACTGAAAGTGCCTCCGAGCACAAAGCTATTGGTGAGATCATAGCCGAACAGAATTTTGACACGGTACTGCTTTGCGGACCGGAGATGAAGCATGCGGCTGAAACTGACAGCAAATTCCATTACTTCGCTACAAAGCCTGAGCTTCAGAGCTGGTTGCAGGCTAATCCGGTTTCGGAGAGCTATGTGCTGGTGAAGGGCTCCAGAGGTATGGGGCTGGAGACGCTGGTGGAGGTGTTGTAGAGCTAGAGATTACTCTTTAATCAGTACAACAGTTAGCGCCTGGTAGACCCGTTTTACCAGGCGCTTTTATTTATTCTGTTCGTTTTAATTTAAGTCTGCCACTTTGTTACCAATACGACTCAAACCGATATTATTTAAATCAAAAATATATCTTATTACAACATCAACCAACATCAGATACATAAAATAATATTTATTATAAATTAAATATAAGTTACTTTTTATAGATAACATTATACATATAACTTTAAATATATTCGCATATAATTATTACCCATTTACCCCTACCTTTTATGAAAATCAAATACTCTCTAATTTTCCTCCTTCTCTTCGCCTGCCAATTTGCGTCTGCCCAATCGCAGGATTCAATAGCGTTATACCGTCACCATATTGTCATAAACACGCACGTAATACTTGATAGATTAGCTGACCCTGCTAGCCGCATGCCGCTGCATCTTATGTACAAATACCAGTTTTCCCGTAATGGGGCCATTCGGTTTGGAGCAGAGGGGATGTATGCCAAGTCTGACTCTACGCAGTCTTACACAAATCGTCGTGACGAAATTACAGACTTTCTCTTTGGGGGAAGTATTGGCTACGAATGGCAGAGACCGCTCAGCAAACTATTCACACTGTATTACGGAACTGATGGTTTTTATCAGCAGAAAGTGAGGAATATAGAGATGTGGGACGAATTCAGTGAACCGGACCCATATGGTGTAATAGAGAAGCATTCAAAAGATCTTCTTACTACCACCTCTTTCGGAATAAGACCGTTTATTGGCTTCCGCATTAATATTGGCACCAGATTTTATTTATCGACAGAAACAGCATTCCACTTAAGCAAAGTAAAAAGCTCGCAAGATCTCGTACTCTCTCTCAAAACATACTCACCAGAGTACGATAGTTTCGGCAACCCCAAGACCTATATTGACTATACTACCAACAAACTTGTTTTTTCCTACATCCCAATAACGTTTGTCAATCTTAACTGGACTTTCTAAAATTTAAATTAACCTAAAAACAAACTTATGAAGAAGCTCTACTTCTTACTGCTATTCTTAATAGCCCCATTTTTATTAGCTGCAAAACAGCTTTAACGCCTGATGGCAGAGTTCCCCAATGTCCTGGAAATAGAATTGCTTATACAGCTTTTCCAGCAGGTGGTTCTGCTTCTGCCAATTATGCAGGCTGCTCTTTTAAATGGTCTATTACCAACGGCAAATTTTACATTACTAACAGCAGTGATGATTACACTACATCCAACAGTTCTGTAGAAGTAATCTGGAACGATGTAACAAATAAAGGAGAATTAAAAGTAACAATTACGTCCTGTAACAACAAATCTAATGATGGCACACCAACTACTGGTGGCGTCATAATCAAATCTATAAACGGTGTTAACCCCTCACAAGTTAAGGTAAACAACGTAGCAAAATCAAGCCACAGTATAGACTGGTGCAGCACAGCCCCTATAACGTTAGCTATAGATAGGCTCGCAATTCCTAACACCCCAAGCAGCTCTAACCCATCCTATTCTTCTACTTTATATGTAGACACCTATGAATGGACGCTACCATCCGGTTGGCGCACTAATGACAATAAGACGGGCACCTTTACGACTCCTTCCTACTCCATCTCGGTTATACCTGCAGCAGGGTCCGGAGGCCAGGTAAAAGTGAGAGGCCTGAACCAGGAATGCAGCATAAGCAGTGTACCAAGGGTAAACTTCTATAGCAATTACAGCACACTCACTATTACGCGCGAACCTCAGGTAAGCGCAATCACTGCTTCCAAAACCAATTTGCACTGCGGCGACAGAAACCCTGTTAACCTCTCGGTTCCAGCCGTGACGGGAGCCACATCCTATACCTGGTCGCTTCCGCAGGGCTGGACGATTTCGGGATCTGCTTCCGGCAATTCTATCTCCGCCATACCGAGCGGCACGAATGGCGGGCAGGTATCGGTAGCGGCCAACATTACCTGCACCACCCCTAACAAGGCGGTCAACTCAACACCTATCACCATCAACTACAACAGCAGCCTGCCTACACCGACGTTCAACAACGCACCTTACGATATAGGAAATACTGCATCTTCCTTTAGCATAACCTCAGTAGCCGGTGCTACCAGCTATACCTGGGAGGCCAGTAGCAACATCCTCATTAATGGGCAAGTGTCACCGCTGCAAAGCACGTCAACGACCGTAGCGATCTCGCAGCGGCCCGGTTACAGTGGCGCAGGCTGGGTAAAGGTAACGGCCAATAGTGCGCAGTGTGGCAGTAGCACTTTAACCAAAAATGTTTGGGTGGGCCAACCAGAAATTTTATACTTCAGCTATTTTGGCAGTGCCAAACACCCTACCTGCCCCTACGAACAGCACACTTTTGCTCCTGTTTACAGTAACGGATATCAGGGGCAGCCATCGCGCTACCGTTGGGCAGTTGGCAATGTGAGCAGCCACGGCGACTTAACAGGCTCAACACTTACTGTAACGGCAGCAGGGTTTAACTTTAGCTCCCGCATGTCAATCGGCTTAGAGGTTGAAACTCCTCTCGGCTGGACACAGCAGTTTGTGATGCTCTACGAGATCCGCGACTGCGACAATGGTGCAGAGCCTATGTTTAGCCCGAATCCAGTCACCGCAGACGAGTTCACCTTAGAACTTTCCGGAAGTTCAGACGAGAGCTACAGCTATACCTTGTATGACTTGCAGGGAAACCAGCGCCTTTCCGGCAAAGCCAAGGGCAAGAAAACCAAAGTTAGCACAAAAGGTATACCTGCTGGCACCTACATGCTCAGAATAGAGCATAAGGGCAAATCCACGACCAGAAGAATGATAATAAAGAAGTAACCACCCTGGTGAATAAACAAGGCCCACGATTGTTTTAATCGTGGGCCTTGTCATTTATAAGCAGGAGACATCATAAATCTAAAAAATCAGACAATTGGCCAATATTTTAAGTTCTTTTGTCCAGGCACTCAAAACGGCGAGACAAAATCCTGTAGCAGCGGCAGTACTTCGTCCTTGGGCGAAACCAGCGGCTGGGCTATACCCCAGTCTATACCCAGGGCTGGGTCGTTCCAGAGGATACCGCCTTCGGATGGCTGATGATACAGGTTGGTGCATTTGTAGAGGAAACTGGTGTTGTCTTCCAGCGCTACAAAGCCGTGGGCAAAGCCTTCCGGAATATAGAGCATGTTATGCTGCTCCGCATCGAGTATGCAGGTGGCGTGCTGTCCGTAAGTGGGGGAGTTTTTGCGGAGGTCGAGCGCCACATCCAGCGCACGGCCCGAAGCAACCCGCACCAGTTTGCCCTGCGCATAAGGCGGCCTCTGAAAATGCAGGCCGCGCAGCACGCCTTTTCTAGAAACAGACTCGTTGTCCTGCACAAAGACCGGGTTGATGCCGAAGGGCGCAAACATGCTGGCATTGTAGGTTTCCATGAACCAGCCACGCTCGTCGCGGAACACGCGTGGTATAAATTCGATCAGGCCTTCAATGTGATAGGTCTTATGCTGCATAGCTGGTGTAAATGGATCTGCTTTGGTTCTTTTAGAAGGGTGGCAAGTTAGGTTTTTTCCCCTTTCTTCTGAAATTTTTCAACTAACTTGCGTCCATCCTGCCTGCTTCCACGGCGCTATACCTGCTAATTTTGACCGGGGCCGGGAACAATTACGTACAATGATTCACGCCGAAAAAAGGCTGACAAACCGCTACGCTTAACATCTGAAAATGGGTAAACAAAAATACTACGAAACCGCCAAGCCGCAGGAAACCGCCGTGCTGGTGGCTGTGCCTGGTTATAAGCAAACCGACGAACAAACTAACGAATACCTCGACGAACTGGCCTTCCTGACCGAAACAGCCGGCGCCGTAACCATGAAGCGCTTTGTGCAGAAACTCGACAAGCCTGACCGTGCCACCTTTGTGGGCAGCGGCAAACTCGAGGAAATCAAAGCCTATGTGAAGGAGCACAACGTGGATATGGTGATCTTCGACGATGACCTCACCCCCTCGCAGGTGCGCAACATCGAGCGTGAGTTGCAGGTGAAGATCGTGGACCGCAGCTTACTCATCCTCGACATCTTCGCGCTCCGTGCCAAAACCGCTCAGGCACACGCCCAGGTAGAAATGGCCCAGTACCAGTACCTGCTGCCCCGCCTGACGAACCTTTGGACTCACCTTTCCAAACAAAAAGGTGGTATCGGTATGAAGGGTCCGGGTGAAACCGAGATCGAGACGGACCGCCGTATTGTGCGCGACAAAATCTCGCTCTTGCGCGAACGACTGGAGAAGTTCGAGAAACAGAATTTTGAGCAGCGCAAATCGCGGGCAGGCATGGTGCGCGTAGCCCTGGTAGGGTATACGAACGTGGGCAAATCCACCCTGATGAACCTGCTCTCCAAATCCGACGTGTTTGCCGAAAACAAACTCTTCGCGACAGTAGACGCCACGGTGCGCAAAGTGGTGCTTGACAACATCCCATTCCTGCTCTCCGACACGGTAGGGTTCATCCGCAAGTTGCCGACCAAACTCATCGAGGCCTTTAAGTCCACGCTCGACGAGATCCGCGAGGCTGATCTGCTGGTACACGTGGTGGATGTGTCGCACCCTTCGTTTGAGGACCACATTGCGGTAGTGAACAACACGCTGCTCGACATCAACTCAGCCGACAAGCCGGTACTGCTGGTGTTCAACAAAATAGACCAGTACCTGGAGCAGCGCGAGCAGGAGCTGGCAGAGGAAGCGGGTATCAACGAGGATGGCCACAGCAACGTGCGCCCTTCCATCGACGACCTGAAAGCGACCTACATGGCCAAGGTGCATGCCCCAGCCCTGTTCATTTCAGCTACCAACCGTATCAACATCGATGAGTTGCGTGCCGAGCTGCAGCGCCGTGTAGCAGAAATTCATTTTGAGCGCTACCCAAACAACGTGTAAGCCATTTTTGAAACATCAGAAAGGGGGAATGGTCCGGCAAGGGCTGTTCCCTTTTTGTTTTCAAGGGCCTAATATACCTGTCTAACCTTCAGCTATACCTGCCAAGCCTTCCCCAAAGTCAATCTAAGCTCCATCCTCACAACAAATTTCCTTTGCTTTCAGTAAACACCTTGCATAGCAACCGTACTATGTACCTGGCATCTTGCTATACCTTTCTGAAAGAGATTTACCTTATGAAAACCTTATATATCATGCGTCATGCCAAATCCAGCTGGAAGTTCGAAGAGCTGAGCGACCATGACCGACCACTGAACAAACGCGGCCGCAACGACGCTCCGCTTATGGGGCAGGAACTGGCAGCCAACAATGCCCAGCTACAACTCATACTGTCGAGCCCTGCTGTGCGGGCGCTTACCACCGCCACGCTGGTAGCCCGCGAGCTCGATTACGATGCCGATGATATTGCAGTAAATGATCGTATGTATGGCGCAAGTGCCGAAGAGCTGCTTGAGATAGCCCGTGAAGCACCCGCCGATGTAGACAGCATGATGATGGTGGGGCACAATGAATCCATCTCAGAGTTTGCCAATATGCTCTCACCCAAACATGTGGCCAGCATGCCAACAGCCGGCGTAGTGGCCTTGCGCTTTAACTGCGACAGCTGGTATGACATCAAGCGTGACAATGCCGAGCTATTGTTCTACGATGTACCTAAAAACCACAAATAACACAGCACACCGGCATAGCTCACAGGTATAACCCCACACCTGGAAGCTATGCTCATACCTTTATCACATTGCGCCGCACCGGGCAACATACAAAACCATGGAAATTAATACCGAAGATAAAAAACCGACCACCACACCGCTGATCAACCGCGAACTCAGCTGGCTGGCATTCAACTACCGCGTGCTGCAGGAGGCCAAAGACCGCACCGTGCCGCTGCTGGAGCGTGTCAAGTTTATGGCTATCTTCTCGGCCAACCTCGACGAGTACTTCAAGGTGCGGGTAGCCACACTCAAGCGACTGATCAAGCTCAAAAAGAAAACCCGTGACAAACTCTCCGAGGATCCTGTCGATACATTCGATCAGGTGATGCAGGAAGTGAAGCGCCAGCAGGAGGAATTCGGGGAGGTGTTCAGAGAAGGCATACTGGCAGACCTGCGCCAGCATCATATCAACCTCCTCACCGAGAACGACCTGAACAAAACGCAACAGAAGTGGGTGCGCGAGTACTTTACCGAGCACATACAGCCGCACATCCTGCCGCTTCTGCTTGACGACACTGAGACGCACTTTTTCCTAAAGGACCAGACTGTATACCTGGGTGTGCATCTATTCGACCCTAAGAAGGAAGATCTGAAGCCCGAGCGCTTCTCTATGCTCGAAATACCCACCAAGAAGCATGGCAGCCGCTTTGTGAAGCTCCCTACGGTAGGCAAGCAACGTTACGTGATGTTCCTGGATGATGTGATTCGCTTCTGCCTGCCCGCGCTGTACCCCAACTACACCCGCTTTGAGGCACATGCCGTGAAGGTATCGCGCGATGCTGAACTGGATATTGAGGAAGAAGTATCAGGCAGCCTGATGGCTAAAATCCAGAAGAGTCTGAAGAAGCGTGAAACGGGTTATCCAGCCCGCCTCCTGTATGACCCTGTCACACCAAAGCCAATGCTCGAAGCCATTATGGCGCACACGGGCATATCAGAAGACGAACTGGTGGAAGGCAGCAAGTACCATAACTTCCGTGACTTCTTTCAGTTCCCGGACTTCAACCTACCCGACCTCAAGTACACGCCACAGCCTACGCTGGTGCATCCGCTCCTGGAGCAGGAAGAAAGCCTGATTGAGGCCATGAAAAAGCGGGACTACCTGGTACACTACCCGTACCAGTCCTTTGGCTACGTGTTGCGCCTGTTCGATGAAGCTGCTAAAGACCCGAAAGTTACCGCCATGAGCGCTACCCTATACCGCGTAGCTGATAACTCAGCCATTGCTAAGTCGCTGGTAAAAGCTGCCAAGAATGGAAAACTGGTAACGGTAGTAGTAGAACTCAAGGCCCGATTTGATGAAGAGTCTAACATCTTCTGGGCAGGCAAGCTGCAAAAGGCCGGAGCTAATGTGATACTGGGCTTGCCTGATCTCAAGGTACACACCAAGCTGGGCCTGATCACCCGCAACGAGGACGGCAAACTGGTGAACTACGCCTACCTGAGCACCGGCAATTACAATGAAGACACTTCCAAGATTTATGCTGACCACGCGCTGTTCACCTCCCACAAGGAGATCACGCAGGATGTGGAACAGGTCTTCAACTTCTTCATCGATCGCCAGCATGACAAGAAGTTCAAGAAACTGCTGATGGCGCCCATCAACATGCGGGACCGCTTTGTGGAGATGATCAACCGGGAAATCAAAAATGCCCGAAAAGGCAAGCCTGCTTCTATGATCCTCAAAATGAATGCCCTGCAGGACGAGCGCATGATCAGGAAACTGTATGCCGCCAGCCAGGCCGGTGTGAAGATAGATCTGTTGGTGCGGGGCATCTGCTGCCTGGTGCCGGGGGTAGAGGGGCTGAGCGAGAACATACAGGTGCGCAGCATCGTGGACCGTTATCTGGAGCATGCGCGGGTATACATCTTCCACAACAATGGCAAAGAGGAGTACTATGTGGCGTCCGCTGACTGGATGGTCCGAAACCTAAGCCGCCGGGTGGAAGTGGCTTTCCCGATCCTGCAGAAGGATCTGATCCAGGAATTGCGCACGATCATAGACTATCAGCTGGCTGATGATACCAAGGCTCGCGATATCGACAACAGCTATGTAGAGCAGGTAAGCCCTACCCATATCCGATCACAGTATGCTACCTACGAGTATCTGCGCAGTCTGATCCCGGCAGGTATGGAGTCGGCAAGCAAATAGAAGTAGGCCCCCCAAAGCAACAAAGCCCGACTCGCTATACCTGCGGGTCGGGCTTTGCTATACCTAGACCTGAGTTACTTATCTGTTCTGACTACGCTCCAGCAGCTTGCGGGGCGGCACTGCATAGAGTTCTATACCGATGTAGCCTGCTCCGGCCAGGGTATTGGTAATCAGCTCGTCGCGAGAGCCTACTACATCAAAAGCACGGTGGCGGTAGTACTGCCGGAAGCCGCCTTCCACGGCAAACCACAGGAAGTCATAGATCTCCTGCTCCAGTCGCAACAGCGCCTTAATGTCGGTGCGGCGCAGCTCAATGTCGTTGAACTGTGAGAGCGGCGGTTCGTCGGCGTACAGGTTGTAACTGGCACCCTCAATGCGGTAGCCGGTATAGAGCAGTGTTTTTTCGGACACATTGTAGCGCACCCGCAGGTTAGCCGGGAAGATGGACTCCACGCCCCAGCGATCGTTGAAGGTGCGGTTGTACATAATGCCTGGGTAGATACGCTGACGCCCGAAGGTATAGCCAAGCTGCAGGCCCACACCCCAGGCAAAATCAGGGCTGCGTTTCCAGCCATAGGCCAGGTCCACGGTTGTTTTCAGGTAGTCTGATACGTTTACATTGTCGCGGGTATAGTCCCCGTTCAGTTCACCTTTTGCACGCACCAGCATAAAGCGTACCTCATCAAACGAATGCAGGAAAGCCAGCTGCAAGCCCAGGCTCTTCAGGTTTTTATCTTCCAGGTTACGGTAAAGGCTGTAGGAAGCCGGTGATACACTCTCGAAGTTGAACTCCTCAAATTTATGGTCTATACCCAGGATCAGCTTGTTATTAGGCTTGTTCATGATCGGAGCCAATGCCCGCACAAAAAACTTATTGTGCCGCCGTACCCGCGCACGCCCATTGCCCACCTCCGGGTGATCTGACTCCGACTCCATATTGAATTGCGGCAGACGCTCATAGCCGATCACAATGCCACGGCTTCGGCCCATACCCCGCACCCCCGGGCTGGCGTAATCTATCGTTTGTTTCTGCACATCCATCAGGTCCCGTTCAGTTTCCTGGGCTAGTGCTTGTTCTCCTATCAGGAGCAAAGGTATAAGGAGTAATTTAGGCAGGATTAATTTCATAGTTTAAGGCTTGTTAAGGAGCGGTAAAAGCAAAAAGTGCCTGAATCACGGCACTTTTTGCTATACGTCTTTAGATTATTTTAGAATAAAAAGCCGAAGCTTAATGTCCATAGCCTCTCCACGTCGCCTTTGGCATAGGTCAGCACAATCACGTTCTTCTGCATGATATCGGCCCACACGCCCCCGCCGATGCCCGTGTGTAAACTGCGGAAGAAGGCGGCGTCGCGCTCACCATCGTAGTACACTCGGCCTACGTCATACAAGCCCAGCACGCCCAGTCGGCCCGGCGTCAGGTATAGGTTGAAGTCGAAAAGCGACAGGCGGGCCTCGGCATTGGCAAAGATCGCACTGCGGCCGGCAAACCGGGTACGGCGGTAGCCGCGCATGTTGTCCATGCCACCCAGCGTGTTGGCCTGATAGAAGCGGAAGTCACCGAAATTATGCGCTGCCCCCAGACGCCCCGCCCAGGTGAGCTGGAATGGGAAGTTAGGCGTCAGGTAAAAGGCGAACTCAGAGCTTACATGGGTATAGCTGAGTCCTTCGCCGTCTGTCTGCTTGTTGTAACTCAGGCGGTTGTGCAGGCGCATCCCAATGCGCGGGTTCTTCTGATTGCCCTCGCCCAGCACGTCCAGATCAGCAAAAGCCATCAGCCCTACATAATGCTGCGACTCAAAGCGGTCCTGCTCAAAGTCATAGGTCCCCGGTTCTAAACGGCCATTCATTGCCTCGTTCACCAGGTATGTGTCTTGCTCAGAGTTCACCACCCGGAAGCGGTCGTAAGTCGGCCCTATACCGATTTTAAAGAATGGCGCTAAGTTGTTATTGAGCGTCGCTCCTACGTTCACCCGCTTAAACCGGACACGGTAAAAGGAGTCATCCAGTCCGTCCTGCTGTCGGGTATCATTACCGTAGCCGTAGAAGTTGCGCTGGTACTGCGGCCCCTGTATGGCGGCGTTTACCCCGATGTTCCAGTTGCCGAATACCTGTCGGATATCGCCGGCATAGCGCACGTTAAAGGAGTTGGTGTAAAAGGCGTAATTTCCCTCCAGCAGGTGTTCCGCCGCATAAGGCGATTTGCGGAACTTATGTGTGCGTGCCAGCACCCCTGCCCCTATAAACAGCCCGTCATCCACGTTATATTCCAGCGACAAACGAGGGCCCAGGTAAGGCAGTTTGTGATTATCACGGTCATAGAAGTTCACATCCGGACTGATGCTGGTTTGGTCCTTTGTTTCTGGCCCGAAGTTGAACACGTTGCCCTCCTTCGTGTCATACACCACCGTGTGTCTTCTAAGACCAGCCACGCGTGAGTTATCGCTGATCACGTCTTCGTCGTTACCACCGATAATGCGCACAATTATTCCTTTGTTCACATCCCCATTCACCTCAAACATATCTTTGCCACGCTGCCCGTACAGGCGCAGCTCTTTGGTTTCGGAGGTGTAGAAGGTGCGTTTGTACAAAGTGTCACGCAGTTCGCCTTCTTTATTGATCTTGTATACCGTCAGGTGCGTTTCCTCGTCGTTCAGGCGGTTCACCACAAAGTGCTCGTGCTTGTCGCTGCCGGCTACATCCACCATTTCAGAGATGTGCTCGTAGTAGGCCTCTGCCGCCTGCGGCAGCTTGTCGCGGCGGGAGCGCAGCTTGGCTTTGATCTCATTACCTGATATCGCCCGCACCTCTGCCGGCCATTGGTTGATGGCCTCTTCTATCACCTGATCGGTCACACCTGCTTTTATCTCCTCGGCAATGCGAATCCAGTCCTGTCGCGTGATGGCTGGCGTAAAGGAGCGATCGATGGTGAGGGCGCTCAGGTTGAGTCCTACAATGTCGCGGAAGTCGTGGCTAAAGTTCTGCACGTTGCGCACGCCCCACTTACGGGTAGCCAGCCAGGGTATGACGCCATCTGCTTTGAAAAACACCTGGTCACGGTCTTCGGGCACCGGGATGTATACCTTGCCACTGTCGGTCTTCTCCTCTTTCCAGCGCCACTGTCCCTCGTGACGGTCCCAGTCGCCGACGAGCATGTCGAACAGGCGGGCTCGCACGAATTCCTGCTGATTTACCTGATTATCATTGTCCTGCCGCAGCTCTTTCAGCACCTTATCGGTACCCACCAGGTTTTCGGCAAAGCCCAGGCTCTCCACGTCCTCGTGGTTTTCGTCAGCGTCTTCTTCCAGAAAGGCCAGTGTGTTGCTGAACTCATCCATGTACTGGCGCAGGTAGGGCGTCTGGGGAATGTATACCAGTTTGGGATTGGTGTGAAACACGCCTGCGGCATCTGCCAGCTTAGGTATAGCCAATGCACCATAAGGGTGCTGGGCCGATACCTGGTCCTGCAGCAACGCCTTGGCGGCGGTTTGGCGCAGGTACTCCGGCAAGGCCATTGTCGGGTCTTTGTCAACGGTGCGCAGGGTATACTCCCGAGCATCCGGGTTGCGCACTTTCAGGGAGGCTGTCTGTTTGCCTCCACCCTTCTGGTATGGGGTGAGACCACCCATTTCGTTGCGCATATCCAACAGTGGCACTTCCACGGGGGTGGCCCATTCGCGGCGGTAATGCTCGCCCAGCAGCGTGCGACGCAGGCCTCTGGCGGTGTAGTCGTCATTGGCAGCGACTACAATGGTGCTGTCAGCGTAGTTGGTCTCATCGACCACAGCTCCTCTCTTGCGGCGGGGCTCCTTGGCATAGAGCGGCGTCCGGAAAGTCATGGTGCCCTCTGAACCATCGCCCACCGGCGTCCAGTACTCTACCCAGGCTTCTCCATTTTCATAGTAAAGCAGTTTGGCAAAACCTTTTACTTCGTGGGTATACATGGCCGTGCCACCCGGCTTTACATGCTGTGTCTTACAGCCTGAGCCGCTTACGATGTGCGTCAGGTTGTTGTACTTGTAGTGCTGCAACGAGTGCTCGTGTCCTGCGGCGTACACGATGTTATCATACTTATCAAATATGTTGAGCAGCCCTTCGATATAAGCCGTGTAGCGTGGGTGCGGAATATCCTGCAGGATGCCGCCGTACTTGCGGGCAAAAGGATAGATGGACCCGATCACAGGCAGCGGCAGGTAGATCCAGTCTCGTAGCATGGTGAGGGGGAAAACGTGGTCTTTCAGGGTGAAGAAGCCGCCGTGATTTCCACGGGTAAACAAAGGGTGGTGCGCCACTACCACGATATTAGAGCCCTGGTGCTTTTCAATAATGTCTTCGAGCTTCACCAGCAAGTCGGCCTCTGTAGAGGCCCAGCAGTTGCTGCCGGCACCGTAGGGACGCTCCCAGGGGTGCAGCCACCACTCAGAGTCGAGCGCAATCAGTACCACGTCATCGCTTATTTTCACCTCATAAGGGCCGGGGCAAGCATCGCCGGGCACGTAAAAATCGCCTCCTACCACTATGCCTTCTTCGGTGAGGTACTCGTTCACGTAGTTTTGCTGGCGCACCACATACTCTATACCTCCGCGGCCGCTGTGGTTCCAGTCGTGGTTGCCCGGGATCATGTACTTCTCTCCTTTATAGCCACGCAGCACATCAAGCTGCGCATTGAGGCGCTGCTCCGATACCTCCCGGTCGTAACGGCCCGGCTCAGGCAGGCCATTGTGGTACACATTGTCACCCAAAAAGATGGTCGCGCTCTGTGCCCCCACTTCGTTCATCTGCTTTTGCATGAGCTTCAGCGAAGGCTCCTGTTCCTTTAAGTCAGGAGCGCCCACGTCACCGATCAGGAACACGGTGTAGTTTACTTTGTTGTCGGGCTTGGGCTCTTTCTGTTCCCAGTTGAGCACGTCACGGCTGTAGTAAGGTTTTTTGGTGGCACAGGCCTGTAGGAGTATCAAGAAGAAGCCCACGGCCAGGGGACGCAGGATAACAGAAATAAGGTGAAGACGGTTTTTCATAAGGTTCTGTGTGTACGGGATGTCCTGTCTAGCAAAAGCAAGTGTGACGGTATAAACACAACGACTGACGATGGGTTTGCTGCCGTACGGAGAGGACTGAAAGCGGTGCTTGGGTTTGGTAATGCATGGTTGGTATCAGAGCCCGAAAGTGCGCCACGGTTGCGTCCGGGCTGAAATAGATAACGTATGGCGGCGGCATTAAGTTATTGCTTCACTATATAGAGCGTTTTGAGCGTCGGGATTGCTCTTTTCAACAAAAAGCGCTATTCACCGTAACGGCAAAAGAATACTAGCACCACCTTCAACCGCCGCTCACAACTGTGCATCTACTGCAGAGCTACCTGACAATGGCGGCAAACACCGTTATGGAAGAACAAGATATCGTCAAACAAGCCAGTGAGTACGTTTTCAGGCTTTTTAAGGAACAACTGTCTAAAAAGCTTGTTTATCACAATTATAAACACACCTTCGAGACTGCCAACGAAGCACGCCAGTTGGGAGAGCTATACGATCTGAGCCCGGAAGAGCTGCAGGACCTGGAACTGGCAGCCTGGTTTCATGATACCGGCTATGTAACCGCTTACGACGGACACGAAGAGGAGAGCGTGCGTTTCGCCACCTCGTGGCTGCAGGAAAACAACTACCCGCCTGAGCGCATTACCCGCGTAACCGATTGCATCATGGCCACCAGGCACGGCACCAAGCCTGAAACACTGCTGCAGGAGATTATTATTGATGCAGATATGGCAAACATTGGCAAAGAAACATTTTTTGCCACAGCCGAGCTGCTGCGCGTGGAGTGGGAGATCTTTAAAGAGAAGTTTTTCTCAGATCAGGAGTGGGCGCAGTTTCAGATGGAATTTCTGCTTTCCACAACCTTCTATACCGCCAAAGCCCAGCATAAATACGCCGCGCAGCTTGGCCTGAACATACAGGAGCAGCGTAACCAGCTGCACAAAGAGTCGAAAAAGAAAAAAAAGGAAGAGAAAGAGCAACGCGAAACACTCGCCCAGCCGAAGCGCGGTATCGAGACTATGTTTCGCAACACCTATCGTACTCACCTCAACCTGAGCGCCATTGCCGATAACAAGGCCAACATGATGATCAGCCTTAACGCCATTATCATGTCGGTAATCATCACGTACCTCAGTACCAAGACCTCCATTACAGGAGCTGAGTTTGCCCAGCACCGCTCGCTGCTTATACCCGTCGGCATGCTGCTGCTCACCACACTTGGCTCTGTCATCTTCGCCATCATCTCAGCGCAGCCTGAAGTGACGAGTTTCTCTTTCAACCGAAAAAAGATCAATAGCAAAAAGGTGAACCTGCTTTTCTTCGGTAACTTCACTAATATTCCACTGGAGGATTTCCAGAATGGCATGCATGAGATCATGCGCGACAAAAAGTCGCTTTACACCAACATGATTACCGACATTTACTACCTGGGCGAAGTACTGAGCCGCAAGTACAAGATCCTGCGCATCTCCTACTCCATCTTTATGGTGGGATTGGTACTTACGGTAATCGCCTTTGGCATTTCAATAGCCTTGTATGATGCACCTATCGTGGAACCGACCCCACAGGGACTGCCAGCACAGGAGCAAACCCCGCAGCAGTAGTCGAACTTGTAAATAGTCGGAATTAAGCTAAATTTGTGCAGGCTGCCCGGAAGCTTATTCCGGATTACCTGGCCCTGTAGTTCAATGGATAGAATAGGAGTTTCCTAAACTCTAGATTCAGGTTCGATTCCTGACAGGGCCACCAATGCAAGAGTTATTTTTCAGTGTATTTGGGGAACTAACCCCTACTGGCTCCACTTAATAGGAAGAGTCTGAGCTACTTTGCAACGACGCTATATTTCCGATTTCATATTTTATTCCCTATATTAGAGCTGAAGCCACTCTCTAACACCATGAAAACAACTTTAACTGCCTGCATGCTGGCTATCTTTGTCAGCATTACGGCCTGCAACAGCGAACAGCGGAGTATGGAAGCGGACGACTCTGAAGCTACCGTAGCCAGCGAGACCGGAGGGCTCCCTGCAGACGTGCTATACGCCACCAGACCTCTGATTGGTGGAGAGGTCTACAAAACAGCCAGCTTTCAGGCAAACAGCCTGCTGCACTTTGACACCACACAGCTCATCCAGGTGCTCGACACTTCCGATGCCATGTTTGTAAAAGCGCGAGTGCACCGCGACACTACCGCTTATACCGGCTTTGTATCCAAGGCCATCCTGCCGGAATAAACCCTTTAAGCCTAAAACAACGAAGGCCGCCCTGCTTGCAGGGCGGCCTTCGTTGTAAATGCATGTTTTCTTATTTAACTACAACCCTTCTGACAGAACTGTAGCCTTCAGCTTCTATCTTCACATAGTACAGCCCTTTGGCAAGCCGGGTCAGGTCTACGGTTTTGGTTGTCTGAATGTCCGGACGGCTGATCACTTCCTGATACACCTCATTGCCGATCACATTCAGAATACGCAACTCCACCTGCCGGGCATCTAGCTGGGCAAACGAAATCGTAAAAACCCCGTTGTTGGGGTTAGGGTATATGGCAACCTCTTTTTCCTGTTGCTCTAAGCTCTTATTCTTTGTTTCAGTTTGTCCCGGAGCCGGCTCCCGTACCTGGGCCTGTGCCAGTAAAACTGCCATACAGAAAAAGAGAGTAAGTATAATTTGCTTCATATTGAAAATTAAGATCTTGTCCTTCTTAGTATATACAAAAGTTGTTCCATATTGTTAACGTCTGGAGTGATAATTTGTTCTTGCATTTTACGCACCAGAACGAATGCTTTCACTAAATAGCCGAAAGTTTTTTTGGACTTAAAACATAAAGCTTGTCAATTATGCAGATAGTGGTTATCGGAGGGGGCCTTGCCGGGTTAACCAGTGCAATTGCACTAGCCGGGCGAGGGCTTTCTGTGACGCTCATCGAAAAAAAGTCCTACCCCTTGCATAAGGTGTGCGGAGAGTATGTCTCAAACGAAGTACTTCCCTATTTGCGCAGTATCGGAGCTGATCCGGCAACGCTACAACCGGCTTCTATTTCCCGCTTTATGCTCACCTCTCCCAAAGGGGCTACGCTGGAGTCGCCACTCGACCTGGGCGGGTTTGGCATAAGCCGCTATACCCTGGATCACTTCCTGTACCAGGTGGCATTGGCCAAAGGAGTGCAGGTAAGGCTGCAGACGGCGGTGCAGGACGTGCAGTTCACGGATAACCGATTTGCACTAAAACTCTCGGACGGCGACACCCTTCGTGCAGAAATCGTACTTGGCGCTTACGGCAAACGTAGTGCCCTCGACCGCCAGCTCAACCGCTCCTACTTTACCAGGCGCTCCCCTTACATCGGCGTGAAGTACCACCTGCGCTTCGACATGCCCACCGACCTGATCGCGCTTCACAATTTCAAAGACGGCTATGCCGGCATTTCCGCCATTGAGGACGGCCGCTACTGCTTCTGCTACCTGACTACCCGCGAGAACCTGCGCCGCCACGGTTCTATACCTGCCATGGAGCAGGCCATACTGCAGCAGAACCCGCACCTTCGCCGCATTTTTGCAGAGGCTGAGTTTCTATATGAACACCCCGAAGTTATCAATGAGATATCCTTCGCCACTAAAACCTGTGTGGAGCACCACATGCTGATGTGCGGTGATGCGGCCGGTATGATCACGCCACTTTGCGGCAACGGCATGGCCATGGCCATACACGCAGGCAAACTGGCGTCAGAGCAGGTGGTGCGCTATTTTGAAAACGGCCACAATCGGGAGTCACTGGAGAGGGGATATACCCTGGCTTGGAAAAAGCAGTTTGAACAACGCTTGCAGGTTGGGCGTGCCGTGCAGCGGTTGTTTGGCAACCCGCTGCTCTCGGAGCTGGCGGTAGGCACACTGCGTTACCTGCCCGCAGCGGTGCGCCTGATCATGCGCCAAACCCACGGTCAGCCTTTCTAAACCTATACATCTTAAAACGGTCGCTTTCGTACTTATCCAAACCTGTGGCTGCGTCTTTTTAGGAAGAAGCACAAACATAGTGTTTACTTGCCTGTTGCCGCTATACCTATGACAGACGGGCAAGCCCATAGCATTCCAATTGCCTTGAAACAAATTCTTAGCACACACCAGCTTATGAAAAGCTATATATGCGGTATCGGCACGGCTAACCCGCCACACAAAATCCCTCAGATGCAGGTGGCCGATTTTATGGCAGCGGCTCACCAGCTCGATGAGCAAGGAAGCCGCAAGCTCAAAGCCCTCTACCGCGTATCAGGCATAAGCCAGCGTTACAGCGTGCTCGAAGACTTCACCCGACAAAACGGAGACTATACCTTCTTCCCCAACACGCATGACCTCGAGCCCTTCCCCACGGTGCAGCAGCGCATGGAGGTATACCGCAAGCACGCCCTCGACCTGTCAGAGCAGGCGGTTCGCAATTGCCTGGCCCAGGTCAGCGATACTACCCTGCAGAGCCTTACCCACCTGATCACCGTGAGCTGCACGGGCATGTATGCCCCCGGTCTCGATATTGAGCTTGTGGAGCGACTCGAACTGAACTCCTGTGTGCAGCGCACGGCTGTTAATTTCATGGGCTGCTATGCAGCATTCAATGCTATTAAGCTGGCCGACGCCATCTGCAAGGCTGACCCAAGTGCCAGGGTGATGCTAGTGTGCACCGAGATCTGCACCATCCACTTTCAGAAAAATCAGGAGCAGGACCATCTGGTGTCGAACGCGCTCTTTGGCGATGGCGCAGCGGCAGTGCTCATGCAGGGGCAGCCTTGTCGGGAGGTAAGCTTGGAGCTGCAGTCTTTCCACTGTGACCTGGCGCCTGCCGGCAAACGCGAAATGGCATGGCACATCGGCGACACAGGTTTTGAGATGACCCTCTCCTCGTATGTTCCGGATCTGATCAAAAACGGCATCAAACAACTCACAGAACGTTTGCTGCAAGGCCTCCGCACTACCGTTTCGGAGATCAAGCTGTTTGCCATACACCCTGGCGGGCGCCGCATACTCGAGGTGATAGAGCAGGAACTCGGCCTGACACGCGACGACAACCGCTTCGCCTACCGGGTGCTGCACGAGTTCGGCAACATGTCGTCGGCCACGGTACTGTTTGTGCTGAAGGAGCTGATGGCCAGCCTGACCACACAGGAAAAAGATGAACCGGTGCTGAGCTTTGCCTTTGGCCCCGGCCTCACATTGGAATCGATGCTATTGAAGGTGCACTATGCTGAAGCAAAGGTCTAACCAAGCCGAACTGATGGACGACCTCAACTTGTCGGGTGACGAGTTGCGGCGCAACCTGGAGGAGCTGGAAGTGATCAACACCTGGCTGGGTGGCTACAAGGTGGTACTCGACGCGCTGGAGCAGCTGCTGGACGGACACAAAGGTCCGCCCCTTCGATTGGCCGATATCGGCTGCGGCGGTGGCGACACGCTGCGTCACATTGCCAAGTGGGCCCGCCGCAAAAACATTCCGCTGCAGCTCACAGGTATAGACGCCAATGACTTTATGGTGCAGTATGCCCGCCAGCGCTGCGGCGGCTTCCCCGAAATAGAACTGGAGCAGCACGATGTATTTTCAGAGCGTTTTCAGCATCAGCAATACGACATTGTGGTTTGCAGCCTGTTCTGCCATCACTTCACCGATGATCAGCTGGTGCACATGTTCCGGCAGCTGCACCGGCAGGCAGGTATAGCCGTTATCGTCAACGACCTGCACCGTCACTGGCTGGCCTATCATTCTATTAAATTGCTCACCCGGTTTTTCTCAGATTCCTACCTGGTTAAAAATGACGCACCGCTTTCAGTCTGGCGGGCATTCCGGAGAGAGGAATTGCAGCAATTAGTGCAGCAGGCAGGTATAGACAGGTATAGCCTGCGCTGGATGTGGGCTTTTCGGTGGCAGCTTCTTTTGAAAAAAGCTTAACAATTAGTATCTTAACAAGGTATACAAACCAACTCCCTTATAATGCGACGGATCAACATGCCTTACCTGCTCTCGGTACTTGTGGCTGCCGCGGCGTTCTACTTCGCCTGGTCCCGCGAGTTTGTCACAAATGTGTGGCTGGCACTGGCATTAATCGCTACGCTGCAACCGGCTATTTACCTGGTGCTGCGGCACGCCCGCAACAGGTATAGCTGAATCGCTCACTTAACCCTTTTGACATGAACAAAAGCACGCTTAACTTCTGGATCCTCTTCGTGGTGTCCATCATTATCTCAGCCCTGATCATCTCTATTTTTGTGAAGGTGCTTAAGGCTGTACTGTTTGTGATTCTGGTGCTTGTACTGGCCCCGATCATTTATATCGTGCTCAAGCTGATACTGCCTGGTGCAAAAGGTAAGAGCGAAGACGATAAGCTGAAGTCCAGGCCTTAGGTTTAGAAAAAGAGCTGCTGCGCCAGCCGGAAGGTATTGGCGTGCGCCTCTACAATGTGCGCGATCTGTTTGGAGTAGCCCCCGCCCATACTGACCGTGACAGGTATGCGATGGCGTGCGCAAGCCTCCAGCACCATGCGGTCGCGCTCTTTACAGCCGGCTATGCTCATACCCAGCTTCCCGAGTTTGTCAGTTGCCAGCACATCCACTCCTGACTGAAAAAACACAAAGCCGGGCTCCTGCTCGTCCAGCAACCGCGGCAGGTGCTCTCCTAATAATTTCAAATAGGTTTTATCATCAGTTCCCTCTGCCAGCGGTACATCCAGGTCCGATTGTTCTTTGTGGAAGGGATAGTTATGCCCACCGTGCATGCTGAAGGTAAACACTCGTGGCTCGTTCCTGAAAATCTGTGCCGTGCCGTTGCCCTGGTGCACGTCCAGATCCACCACCAGCACTTTCTTTATCCCCTTATATTTAAGCAGGTGATTGGCCGCTATGGCTATGTCGTTGAGCAGACAGAAGCCCTCGCCCCTGTCTGTGAAGGCATGGTGCGTGCCGCCGGCTATGTTCATGCCGATGCCAAACTCCAGCGCAAACAGCGATGCCTGCAGCGTACCATTCATGATCACGACCTCCCGCTGCACCAGTTGCTCAGACAATGGAAAACCCGTCTTTCGAATCTCCGACGGACTTAGCTCCAGGTCGCGCAGGCGCTGCCAATAGGTGGCGTCGTGGGTGTCAAGAATGTATTGTTCCTGTAGCGGTTCGGGGGCGAAGAGATTGTCTTTCGTAATAGTGCCTTCATAGAGCAGCTGCTCGGGCAGCAAATCGTACTTGGCCATCGGAAAGCGGTGGCCTTCGGGGAGGGAGTGTGCGAATATTTCGGACCAGGCAATTTTTAGCATAGTGCAAAATTAACATTTATACACCGCCACTGGTTTATCCACCGCTTCATTTTCTTTCCCCAATGCACCCTTTTGTCTGCCGACCAGAACCCGTTACAGAGCTACTTTTACAGCACCTGCACAAGTCGTTTACACCTGATTTTCAGTGCAATTATCCTCTCACAACATTATGTAAAACACCCTATGCACACAGGTGCATAAATTCATGAAACCCTATATAATTGCCCACAAATGCGCATTCAGGATGTGGATAAATGTGGATAACTATGTTGATTACGGTGAATTATCCACCATTTACTGTTAACTCCCTGTTAATTTCAGGTAAATTTCATCACCTCGAACACCTGTCTGACAGACGCTACAGGCACGGCTTCACACGGAGCAGTCCAAAAAGAGAGTGCTCCCGACTAAATATTATCAGTGCAAAAGCTATACCTAATAATCTGTGCGCAAGGACAATGCAACCTTTGTAACTTATGTAACGATATATAGCAATTCACATATAAAAGTCACACTTTAGCATAGGCTATCGTAAACTTTAATAGAAACCAACCAGACAAAACGATGAAAAAATCTATACTACTCCTACTTGCTTTCCTGTTTTCAGTAGGTGCCTATGCTCAGACCGATTACGGACCATCGGCAGGACAGCAGAATCACAACCTGTTCAGCGGTACCGGAACCAACTCCGGCTTTGGTATAAAAGGCGGTGTGAATTTCGCCACCCTCCGCGGCAGCGACAAAGACGTGCTGGGCAACTTCAGCGGCCTTACAACTTTCCATGCCGGTGTCTATACCCAGTTTTCGCTTGGCAACACCTTTTCTATACAGCCTGAGGCGCTGTACTCCCGAAAGGGCATTGAGCGAAACGACTCCACCTTCCGCTTCGATTACCTGGAGGTACCCATTCTGGCGGTATTCAATATCACTGAAAATGTGAGCATACATTTTGGTCCGCAGGTAGGCATCCTGATGTCTGCCAAGGAAGAGGACACGGAAGTAAGCATAGAGCCGCTGAATACCTTTGCCTATGGCGTAGCAGCCGGCGCCGAGGCCCGACTGAGCATTTTCAGACTGGGAGCCCGCTATAACCTGGGGCTGGAGGACCTGCGCAAAGAAAACAACCAGGGGCAGAAGATAAATCAGGATATAAAGCACGGCGTGTTCCAGGTATACCTGGGCTTTGGCTTTTAAGGGATTACTCACCTCTGATCTCCTCGACACAGGGACCTGGCAGCAGGTCCCTGTTTGTTTTTAAGCACAGGTATACAGCCTGCTGTTTTCAGCCCTTTGTCTTTGTATGTCGTATTTTATAATGCAGAAAACCACCCCTGTGCCAGGAGGCACAGCGCTTACACTTATGAACACGCACAGACTACAACCGCTCTATACCCTACTTTGGGCCTTCCTGGCATTTGCTGGCATGGCCTGCGACACTACCGTAAAAACCGATGAAGCAGAAGTGGGCGCTGCCGTTCGGGCTCTCAGCCCCGGCATGCCCGACCAGATATTTGAGCTGGACACAGCCAAAAGCACCGTTACCTGGATAGGCGCTAAAGTGACAGGACGCCACAATGGCCTCATCCCAATCAGAGAAGGCACGATCACACTGCACGATGGCAAGCCCCATGGCGGCAAGGCAGTCTTCGATATGACCAATGTGCGCTCGGATGACAAGTCAATTGACGAGGCAGGAAACAAAAAACTGACAAAGCACCTGCGCTCCGAGGACTTTTTTGACGTGCAACAGCATCCCATTGCCTCCTTTGTGATCACCTCTATCGTACCTTATGACAGCACGGAGCGCCAGGACGCCCTTGCCCTTCCCGACAACACAAAACAGCTGCGCATCAAAAACCCGAATCACAAAGTGACAGGGAACCTTACTATTACAGGCATCACCAAGAGCATCAGCTTTCCTGCCCTTATTGAGTTGGAAGACTCTGTGCTGCGCGCCAAAGCTAATTTCAACATTGACCGCACCCACTGGAAACTTACCTACGGCTCAGACCAGTCGCTCGGGAACAGGACTATTTACCCATCCGTCAATATTGGACTTGACATAGTGGCTCGCAGGCAATAAACTAGCTAACAAACACTTACACCCATAGTTGCGTTACAGCAATTGTACTGTTCCGACATTTATTACCGCTCAGCTATGCTAAACTCACCCGTAATACGTTCCTACACAAACCATTTGTGAACATATTATGAGAAAATACCTTTGCCTGTTGCCTCTTTTGCTACTCTGTCTCACGGCCAACGCCCAGGGCAGCGCCATAGCGGCATTTAACTTGAAACAGGCAGAGACGCTGAAATTCGGCATGTTGGCACTGGGTGTCTGGGCACTTATCAACATACTGATCAGCAGTATCAAACTAACCAAGTCTTCGCGCAACAAGCGTTACTTTTTCCAGATGAACATTTACTGGAACATCGTCAACATGATCATTGCAGGCGGATCACTCTATTTTATACTCTCAGTTGACTCTAGTGTCCGATCACTATCTGAAACGGTTGCTTTCCACTACTGGACGCTCAAGCTGCTATACCTGAGCATTGGCCTGGACTTTGCGTTTCTGATGCTGGCAGCTTACCTGAAAGAACGATCGCTGAGTTCGCCAAAAGCAGAGCAGTACCTGGGCTATGGGCAGTCTATCACTCTGCAGGGGCTGTTTTTACTGGTGCTCGATATCACGCTGGCTGTACTGCTGGAAGGCCGGGCTGAGCTGTTACTGTCTCTTATCCAAAACTAAAGTTATAAATCTAAAAAAAGCCGCTGCGCTATACCCAAACAGGTATGGCGCAGCGGTTTTTTGTTATCCCCCGGTGCTTGCTTAACGCGGCTCGTGGCGACCCTCTGCAAACTCCTCAATGATCTTTTTATTGAAGGCAGGTATATCGTCCGGGTTGCGGCTGGTGACCAGGCCATTGTCCACTACCACTTCCTGATCCACCCACTCAGCTCCTGCGTTCTTCAGGTCAGTCTTTAGCGTATGGTAGCTGGTCATTTTCTTGCCCTGCAACTTGCCGGTTTCGATCAGGGTCCACGGGCCGTGGCAGATGGCAGCTACCGGCTTGCCGCTTTCCATGAACTTACTCACAAAGTTTACCACCTTGTCGTTGGCCCGCAGCTTATCGGGACTCATCACACCGCCGGGCAGCAGCAGCCCGTTATAATCGTCAGCGTTCACATTATCGATGGTCTTGTCCACTTTGAATTTATCGCCCCAGTCCGTGTGGTCCCAGCCTTTCACTTCACCGTCTTTCAGGGCGATGATGTGGGTCTGGGCACCGGCTTCTTCCAGCGCTTTTTTGGGTTCGGTGAACTCCACCTGCTCAAATCCGTCGGTTACTACTATTGCTATCTTTTTTCCTTCCAGTTTATTAGCCATTCTAAGTTCGTTTTTTTAGTTTAACATTCGTATAGTTTATTCAAAACGATTTAGAGGGCAAATTGTTAGAAGGCAGCATGCAGCAATAGCCCTGCTGTGTATTTCGTTATCATTCCATGATGAAACATCTGAAGCAATTTATGCTGGCAATGGCCTTTGGCCTGCTGACAAGTACGGCAGCACTGGCACAGGAAGTCACGACCATTAAGTTTGACCAGTTGCAGGAGTTGCGCCAGTCGCCGCACGACACCCTGTATGTGGTGAACTTCTGGGCCACGTGGTGCAAGCCCTGCATCAAAGAGATGCCTTATTTCGAAGCTGCCCACGCCAAGTACAAAGACCAGCCGGTGCGTGTGATCCTGGTAAGCATGGATGCCGTGCAGGACAAAGAGAAGCGGGTGATGCCTTTTGTGCAGAAGCGCAAGCTGCAGTCGCGGCTATACCTGCTTGACGAGCCAGACGGCAACACCTGGATCGACCGCATTGAGCCGAAGTGGTCGGGCGCCATACCTGCCACCATGTTCTTCAACAACAAGCGTGGACAGTACGAGTTTATAGAGCGTGAAATCTCGGAGCAGGAGCTACAGGAACTGATCAACAAGTATAAACCATAATCTATCACTATGAAGAATAACCGAATCCCGCTTCTTTACATGGCATGCCTGCTGTTGGTGGGCGTGCTGATGGCAGCTATACCTGCCTCCAACAACTCCGGCTACCAGGTAGGCGATACGGCCCGCGACTTCAAACTGAAGAACGTGGACGGCAAAATGGTTTCGATGAGCGACTACAAAGACGCCAAGGGCTTCATTGTGACGTTCACCTGCAACACCTGCCCTTACTCTGTGGCGTACGAAGATCGCATCATTGACTTGCACAACAAGTATGCGCCAAAAGGCTATCCGGTGATTGCCATCAACCCGAACGATGTACAGTTATCGCCGAAGGACTCTTACAAGCACATGCAGGTGCGCGCAAAAGAGAAGAGCTTCCCGTTCCCATACGTGTATGACGAAACGCAGGAAATTACCAAAGCCTACGGAGCGACCCGCACGCCACACTTATATGTGGTACAGAAGCAGAAAGACGGCACTTTCAAGGTAGCCTACATTGGCACCATAGATGACAACTCTCGCGAGCCAAACAAGGTGCAGAAGAAGTACGCGGAAGCCGCTCTTGACGAACTGGTTGCCGGCAAAGCCGTGAGCCAGCCGAACACCAAAGCGATCGGCTGCACCATTAAGTGGCGCCAGGCATAGTTTCAGCTTTCCTTTCTGATATCAACAGGCAATGGCAGCTCGGTCGGTTTGATCGAGCTGTCTGCTTTTTGAGCCACAGGCAGATCAATTTCCCCTTTCAGGCCGGCAATGCGGGCCTCCACTTCATACTTGTTGTTGTAATAGCCCACCCGCATTGACTCGCGCAGGTATAGCCACAGGAACCGCAGATAGCCATGCTCCTGAAACTGCCGGATATGGCAGAGTTCGTGCGCCACCCAGCCTTTGTCACGCAGAAAAGAATCCCGCTTTACGCCGCTCAGGTGGATCGTTCGGCCCAGCACCATGGCCACATTACTGCTCTTGAGCACCAGGCGGGCGATGCGGGCAAAAGGGGAATTCTCAACAATTTTGTACTTCATTTTTGTAAGCTTATACCTGACACAACAGGTCATTTAGGTTACGTGCCCAGGCTATTATACGGGTAAACAGCTCTGAATAAAAAGTGAATAGTATGCCTTTCTCCAGTGAACATCAGCTATTTACCATATTGCCAGTCTAGAAAATTGTACTTACTTTTGCTCCCTGGTTCGCCATTTTAGGTTTGACGAACAGGTTGCAGGGTATAAAATGCAATACAAGACCTATACCACTCTACAACCATAAGGTGACAAAGTTTGCTGCTACGGCAGAGCTAAACATGCTAAACCCTATGACAAAAACAATCATACTGAGCGTACTGGCCCTGGTATCGATCGCTCTTTCTTTCTTCTACGAAGTAAAAAAGCCTGAGTCGACACCGGCTGAAACAGAAACGGCCAGCCTCATGCTATACCCGATCCAGACAGGAGAGGACATCGCGAGGGCACTACAACTACAGGTGCCGTCCCACCTGAGCGAACCCGTGGATTCGGCCTTCTACCACCGCTACTCCCGCAAACTCGGTCTCAAGCTCGACTACAGCGAAGATAAAGACCTGCTCGAGACCGTAAGCAAATGGATCGGCACCCCTTATAGCTATGGCAGCAACTCAAAACGAGGAACCGACTGCTCCGGCTTTGTAACCCGTATCTACAGCGACGTGTACGGCATCGACCTTAGCCGTAGCTCCCGCTCCATGTTCGACGACGTGACCCGTATCCGCAAAGACAGTGTGCGCACCGGTGATCTTGTCTTTTTCCGTCGCAGTCCCAGGCAGCCGATCTTTCATGTGGGCATCTACCTCAAAGACAACAAGTTTGTGCACTCCGCCACAAGCGGTGGCGTTATGATCAGTTCCCTCAAGGAGCCTTATTACCGCAACTACTACTACGCTGCCGGCCGGGTTGACTAGAGCTATACCTTGTATCATAGATTTTGAGGACGGGCAGCTATACCAGCGCCCGTTTTTTCATTTGCGGTGTATAACAAAATTACTTGTAGCAGGGTATAGGAAGGTTGTTCGGAGTTGAGCAACTTGCGCCCGATTTGACAAACAGCCGAAGCAGGTGCTATACAAAATCACACATACCTTATGACAGATCAGAACACTCAGAATCAGCAACAGCAGAGCCCGGACGGGAAAACCATTTCCCAGAGCCAGCTCTTCAAGAACATACTCAAAAAGGCAGAGAAGTATCTGGAGCATCCTTCGCAGGTTATCAGACTTTTGAACGACGCCTTCAAGAAAGCCACGGCCAAGAAAAGCTTGGGAACGATTGCGGGCGAGGTATGGGAAAGCTTCCAGGTTCTCTCGCACATGATCAGATCGGCGGTGAACGGGGAGTACAAAGGCATCCCAAATACAACATTGGTAGGTGGTGTGGCCGTTATTCTGTACTTCCTGATGCCAATCGACCTGATACCCGACTTTATACCTGTGATCGGTCTTTTGGACGATGCTACCCTATTAGCCTGGTTTATGACTAGCATCAAGTCAGAGCTCGACAAATTCAAGGAGTGGGACGAGGATCGCCAGGCCCGGCAGCAGTCGGTGCATACCATGGAGCCGCACCATGCTGACAGCTCTTTCGGCACGCCAAAGTACAGCGACCAGGCTGCTGACTCAACAGAGGTGCAGCACAACAGTCCAGCCCACACTTCGCAGGGGCACGGCTCCGAGGAACCAGGCCATCACGAGCCCATTGTGCGTGCCTCTACCACCGACAGCAGCCGCGTAGCCAAAAACCCACACGATGACATTCCGGAGGGCGGCAACATCCGTTAGCCTGCGTCACAGAAAAAACACATGAAAAGCTGCCTTTCAAGGCGGCTTTTTTTATGCCCCTGGTGCCTCCTGCAAGGGTGCAGCAGCAGGTTAAGTAACTGCATAACACAGCTTAAAAAAATACATAACGGCTACACAATATAGTACTATTCAAATACAGAAATCTGAAAAAATTTAGAAAAAAGCCGCTTATCTATTAGTTTCTTCAGGAATTAATTTTCTATATTTGGACTGATGATTGTGTATTTTTAACTTTTAGCCAAGGTGTCTTCATCATTTCTACGACTTACTTCTGTTAATCTTCACATCGACGGCATTGGGAAGGTTCTGATCGAACGCAGCGACAAAGCCAAGCGTCTTAGCATCAGCGTGCGCCCTATCAAAGGGGTGCGTGTAGCCGTTCCTCCGCACATCAGCTTCGAAAAAGCCGAGCAGCTTATTTATACCAAGAGCGATTGGATAAAGGAGCACCAGGCCCGCATGAAGCAGCAGGAGGCCCGCGTGACCATGTACGATGGCAACACTGATTTCAAGACCCGCTGCCATACCCTGCGCCTGCTCACGCATGCCCAGTATACCATGCGCTGCGTGATCGAGAACGGTTACATCAACGTGTTCTACCCGGCTTATAAGGACGTGCGCGACAACGAAGTGCAGAAGTTTATCCGCAAGTCGATCGAGGAGGCCTACCGCAAAGAGGCTAAAGCGTATCTGCCAGAGCGTGTCAGGTTCTTTGCCGACAAGTTTGGCTTCGATTACCAGAATGTGTTTATCAAAAACGCCAAGTCACGCTGGGGAAGCTGCTCACATACCAACAACATCAACCTCAACCTGCACCTGATGCGTCTGCCTGACTCACTTTGCGATTACGTGATCCTGCACGAGCTGGCGCATACCATCGAGAAAAATCATGGTCCGGGTTTCTGGGCATTGCTCGACAAGATATGTCCTAACTCCAAGGCACTCGACCAGAAACTGAAAGCTTACCGCATCTCTATCTATTAACCAATTATTGCCTATCGACAGAACGCTTACTACACGCATTATTTTCTGAAAACATACGCACAACGACGGCCACACAGGAACCTGATTCCACCTTCAGGGCTGTAGTTTTACCAAATAAAAAGCGGCCGGGGTTTGCACCCCGGCCGCTTCTGTTTATACTATTTATAAATTCGATCAGCTGGCTTTCTGCATCGCATGTGATGCTACAAAGTCCACAAAGTCGCCCACCGTGTTGATCGGAACTTCATCCGGAATGGTGATCTGGAAATTTTTTTCCAACTCCAGGATGATATCCACTACATCCACCGTATCAAAGCCGAAATCTTTTTCCAGACGGGCATTTACCTGCAAACGGGCAGGTCTAATCTCCTTGGTTTTGCTAATGATGCGGATTACCTCTCGCTCAATAGTCTTGTCTGTTGTTGCAATCATATATTTATAGGGTGTATTCTCTTACTACTTTTCCATTTACAGGTACCTCTGTTTCGTCCTGAGGTATAATTTTCACGCCTCCTGCCGGCTTTCTCTCTCCTTTTACCTTTGCTCTCAGTCTTTCATTGAGCAAGTACATCACCGGCACGATCAGGAGTGTGATGATAGTCGCAAATCCCAGGCCAAAGATGATCGTCCAGGCCAGCGGTCCCCAGAAGGCGGCACTATCGCCCCCCATAAAGAAGTTCGCTTTGAACTCCGTGAACAGGGTATAGAAGTTCAGGTTTATACCTAACGCCAAGGGTATCAAGCCTAGTATAGTCGCAGTCGCGGTCAGGAGCACCGGGTTCAGACGGGTCTTGCCTGCTTCCACGATTGCTTCTTTCAGGTCGCGCCCCTCTTCTATCAGCATGTCGGTGAACTCCACGATCAGGATACCGTTTTTCACCACAATACCCGCCAGAGCCACGATGCCTACACCGGTCATCACCACTGACACGTCCATCCCAAAGATGGAGAAGCCCAGCAACACGCCGATGATGCTAAAGAGCACTTCAGACAGGATGATGAACGGCTTCGAGACGGAGTTGAACTGTGTCACCAGCACCAGGAAGATGATCAGGAAGGCCGCCACCAGGGCAATCATCAGGAAGTTGGCTGTTTCCTCCTGCTCCTCCTGTTGTCCGCCCATGCTGATCTCAAATCCTTCCGGCGTTTCGAAATTCTGCAGCGAACTTCCGATGCTCTGCACCACCTCGTTGGCATTGTACCCGTCCAGCACGTTCGACTCCAGCGTTACCACGCGTTTGAGGTTTTTGCGCTTGATACCTCCGTATGAAGTACCGTACTCAATGCTCGCCAGCGACGAAAGCGGGATCTGGCGTACCTGCCCGCTGTTCATGTCGCGGTAAGTGATGCGCATGTCCAGCAAGGCATCAATGTTCTCGCGATAAGGCTCTGCATAGCGTACTTGTATCGGGTACTCTTCTTCGTCCAGCTTGAACTTAGAGGCCTCGTCGCCGAAAATGGCCGTGCGCAGTTCCATACCGATCTGCCCGGTGCTGATGCCTTCGCGGTTGGCACGCTCCCGGTCGATGTTGATGATGATCTCCGGTTTACTGTCTTCCAGGTCGCTGCGGAGTTCTTCTATACCACCAATCTGCTGCTGATCAATGTAAGCCTGCACTTGCTTTGACAGCGCCACCAGGCCTTCAAAGTCCTCTCCGGCTATCTCGATGCTGATCGGCTTACCTACCGGCGGGCCGTTCTGCTCTTTGTCGACCGTGATGTTGGTACCCGGTATACCACGCACCGCTTCGCGTATTTCGTTCATATACTCTTGCGTACTGCGCTCGCCGGTTCGGTATTGATACTCAACAAAGGCTACGGTAACCTTTCCTAAGTGAGATTGTGCGGTCACGCTGCGGTCGTTCTGGTCGCCGGCACCGATGGCCACATTGGAAATAACCGATTCAACGTCGCTGTTTTCGGCACCAATCACCCGATAGATGCGCTTCTCCACCTCACGTGTAACCGAGTCAGTCACAAGCTGATCCGTACCGACCGGCATGCTAATATAGGTATAGACAAAGTTCGGATCTGAATCCGGGAAGAATACTACTTTAGGTGCTCTTACTGCCGTCAGAAAAAAAGAGAAAATAAGTAGTACAAACATGCTCAGGAACATCCACACTGGCCGTCTGCCCATCAGCATCCAGCGCAGCAGGCGCTCGTAGCCGCGCATGAAGCGTGGCAGCGTTGTGTTTTGGAAACCGTGGATCATGCGACGGAAGACGAAGCGGTTAAGCAGCACCAATACCACCACCAGCATGATCAGGTTGGCCGTGCCATACCAGCCGGCCATGTACCCCACGATGGCCACCAGTGTGGCACCACCTATCAGTAACCAGAAGTTGCGACGTGCACGCGGTGCGATATCAGCCTCCTGCTCGTGCTCCCTCTTCATGAAAGAAGCCGCAAACACCGGGTTGATGATAAAGGCTACCAGCAATGACGCCATCAGTGTGACGATAAGCGTGATCGGCAGGTAGAACATGAACTTACCTACAATGCCCGGCCAGAAAGCCAGTGGCAGGAAGGGCGCCACCGTAGTCAGTGTACCCGCCAGCACGGGCACAAAAACCTCACCGGCCGCCAGTTTCGCTGACTTGATAATACCCAGATTGGACTGATGCAAAATGCGGTGCGTGTTCTCAATCACCACAATGGCATCGTCCACCACAATACCCAGTGCCAGCAGGAACGAGAAGAGCACGATCATGTTGAGCGAGAAGCCCAGCACCGGCATCAGCATAAAGGCGATGAACATGGAGATTGGCACCGACAGACCGACGAAAATGGCGTTGGTCGTGCCCATGAAGAACATCAGGATCAGGGTCACCAGCACGAAGCCGATGATGATCGTGTTGATCAGGTCGTTCAGGGTGTGGCGCGTCATCGTAGACTGATCACCTGTGATGGTCACCTTCAGGTCAGCCGGGAGCACGGTAGCCTGCATCTCCTCCACCATTTCGTGGATGTTGTCAGATGCCTGTATAAGGTTCTCGCCGCTTCGCTTGATTACGTTGAGCGTAATTACGGGCGCATTGTCCAGACGCGCAAAACTCTCCTGCTCTTCAAACCCTTCTTTTACCTCCGCGATTTCTTTCAGCTGGATATTTGCGCCGGACAGTGACTTTACCACGATATCCCCAATCTTATTCGGGTCGGTGTACTGGCCCACCACACGCACAGAGCGCTTCATCTCGCCTACCGATATATTGCCACCCGACACGGTAACGTTTTCAGAAGAAATGGCCCGGGCAATGTCAGCGAAGGTTACCTGTGCCACCTGCATTTTGTAGAGGTCCACGTTTACCTGCACCTCCTTGTCAAGAGCACCCACCATGTCCACGCGGGTGATCTCGGGCTGCGCTTCGATGCGGTCCTGTATATCCTCAGCATACTTTTTCAGGCGGTCGAGGCTGTAGTTGCCTGATACATTGAGGTACATGATCGGGAACTCAGAAAAGTTCACCTCCTGCACATTCGGGTCCTGGTCGAGGTCGGTCGGCAGGTCAGTGCGGGACTTATCTACAGCATCCTTTACCAGCTGCTTTGCCTCCACCACATCCACGTCGGTGTTGAATTCCACCGTGATCATCGAGAAGTCCTGAATAGAATTGGACGTCACCTTCTTCACTCCCGAAATAGCCTTCAGCTGCTTTTCGATGGGGCGGGTAACCAGGTTCTCGATATCGGCCGGCGACGTGCCCGGGTATACCGTGCCCACAAACACGGTCGGAATCACGATGTCAGGGAAATTCTCTTTCTGGAGCGTGATGTACGAGAAGATACCCCACACCGAGATGATGAGGGTAATGATGTAGATACTCGTCCTATTATCAATGGACCAATTGGTCGGCTTGAAATATTTCATAGTTTGCTGCTTAAAAGATTATTGCTGCGCAAGACGCTCCTGGTTGAAAACAACCGGCTGCCCTTCGTTCACACTCTGGTATCCTGCTGTAATGATGTAGTCTTGCGCTGTCAGTCCATTCAGCACTTCTACCTGCCCCTGGTAGTTCACGCCCGTCTCCACCTCTTTGCGGGTGGCCACATAGCGCTCGCCTTGTTTCTGGGCTACGTACACGTACTGTGATTTCTCGTCGCGCTGTACCAGGTTGACAGGTATAATGATGGCGTCTTCTTTGCGGTAGTCCTGTATGCGCACCACGGCCACCAGGTTCGGACGCAGCTCTACGTCCACTTTCTTCGGCCGGAGCTCGATCATGAAGGTGCGGCTGCTCGGGTTGATGAAGCTGCTCACCACATCCACCGTGGCGCTGATCTCCTGGTTCAGGTCCGGGAAGCGTATCAAAGCTTCGTCGCCTTTGCTGATCTTGGTCAGGTAAGCCTCAGATACCTCTGCCACAATCTTAGAGCCATTGGTGTTGACCACCCGGATGATGCCCACCCCCGGCGACACGGCCTCCCCGGCATTCGGAATCACGTTGTCTACCACACCGCTCACCGGAGCTTTCACGTTATATTGGTCACGCTGCTGCTGCAGCGTAGCCAGACTGCGCTCCAGGGCCTCTTTGTTATTTTTGGCAGTCAGAAACTGCATCTCAGTGCCAATCTTCTGGTCCCAAAGGTTTTTCTGGCGTTCGTAGGCCACGTTGGCCAGTTCCAGACGGGTACGCACCTCGGCTATGTTCTGCTCGAGCACCTGCGCATCGATGGTGGCCATGGTCTGCCCCTTCGTCACCTTGTCACCGCGCTTCACCCGAACGCTTGTCAGCACGCCCGGTACTTTGGCACTAACCAGCACGTTCTGATCGAAGTCTACACGGCCCTGCACCTCCAGGTAGTGACGGAACGTGTCCTGCTGCACCTGCGCTACGGTTACCGGCACAGTCTTTCTCTCAACTGGTCCGCCCTTGCCTTCTGTCTTTAGCTCTGCTTCCAGCTGTGCGATCTGCTCCTGCAGCTCCGTTTGCTGTTTCTTCAGTTCTGCCAGTTGCGCTTCTTTGTCGCTGCCCTGGTTACAGGCGGCCAGGCTAAGGAACAGGGCAAGCGATGAAACTCCAAATATCTTTTTCATGATAAGTCGTGTGTTAGTCTTTTTTCAAGTGTTTTATTTTATAAGCAGGGTGCCAGTGGCTTTGTCCAGGTTCACTTTAGCGATCAGGGCATCGTACATGGCGGCGTAGTAATTGGTCTGTGCCTGGCGCAAGTCTGTTTCGGCGGTGACTACCTCTAAGTTAGAGCCAACGCCCTCCTGAAACTTGATCTTGGCCACGCGGGCAATCTCCTCAGCCAGTTCCAGGTTCTCGCGCTGCGATGCCAGCACGTCCAATGAATTGGTCAGGTCGGTAGAGGCTTGTTCCAGCTCCAGGTCTATACCTTGCTCCAGACTCTCAAACCCTAGTTTGGCGTTCTCAAGCGTCAGACGGGACTGCTGTACCTGGTAGTGCTTGCGCAGGCCGTCGAAGATCGGCACCTGCAGGCCCAGGCCCACGTAGGCGAAATCGAACCAGTTACGGCTGCGGGTGATCTCGCTGAAGTCATTGTTGGCGGCCACGTAACCGTAGCGGCCGTTCAGGTATAGCTTGGGCAGATAGCCAGAACGAATGTTGCGCAGGTTTAGCATGGCGAGGTCCCGCTGCGTCTCCAGGACAGAGTACTCGATGCGATTGCTATAATTGAAACCGTTTCGATTGGTCTTGGCCATATCAACCTGCACTTCGCTCAGACTGTCTGTCAAAATCAGCTGCTCTTTCTGGGGCATTCCCATCTGGAACTTGAGCAGGTCCTCTCCTAAAGTAAGCAAGCGCTCCGTCTTCTGTTTTTCTACGTTCAGGTTGTTGTAGGTCACACGAAGGCGGTCCACGTCCAGCTTTTCAGCTACGCCCTGCTCAAACATCACTTGCGTCTGCTTCAGGAGCGTGTCCAGGCGGTAGAGGTTCTGGTTGAGAAGCTCCATGCGCTCCCGGCTCACCAGCACACTGTAATAGGCCTTGGTCACCTGTTCCACTACATCAATCTCGTTCTGCTCCGTGGTTTTGCGCGACAGTTCGGTATAAGTCTTGGCGGCTTTCAAACCGATCAGGTATGAGCCATCGAAGAGCAACTGGCTGGCCGTGACGGTAGCATTGCCAGTATACTGGGGCGTGAACACCACTGGCACGAAGGTGCCTGGCTCCGGCGAATTAGGGTTATCCGGATCCTGAAAAAACTCTGCCGGCAGGAAGCTCTTTTGCTGTATCACGTTTTTGCCCAAGTCAGCGGCGGCATTGATCTGCGGTAGCCCCATGGCCCGGATCTCTCCTACTTTGGCTTTGTCGATGTCCTGCTGGTTGCGGGCCATTTTCAGGCTCGCGCGGTTCTGCAGGGCATAATCGATACTCTGTTGCAGACTGAAAGCCTGCGGCGATGCCTGCGCCAGCACCTTGACCGGGCTTAGCAAGACGAATAGTGCCAGTAACAGGCTAATGTTTTTTTTCATAATCGGAGAGTTGTAGTCAGTTATTCTTCTTCTGTGATTTGCTTGTAGTCATTGATCATCTTGTGCCCCTTGAGCGTGGCGATACCGAGCATGAAGTACTCGAGGCTGGCCGTTTGCACATGCAGCAGCTCAAATTGGAAGCGGGGGAAAAGGGTTTCGTCAAAAGGCACCTCGATCTGGGCGAGTCGCAGGCGGGCGATTACCTCCACGTCCAGGTCCTGACGGAACAAGCCTTCAGAAATGCCGCGCCTGAGGTTATCTTTAATCCGGTGAAGGAAGTCATGGTTCTTATACTCCTGCCACTTTTGCCAGGCGTTGGCGTGGTACTTCTGCAGGTCGAAGAAGATGCCGGGGTGAATGCTGGCGAAGACTTGACGGGTGGTCTTCATGATCGAAAAAAGTTCTTCGATGGCATTGGGCGCCTCCTGCCTGCATCGCTCACAGTCCGCATCCACCGAACTCAGGTATGAGTTGATAGCCCAGTACACAATCTCGTCTTTGTTGCTGAACCACTTGTAAATGGTTTTTTTGGACATAGAGAGGTGCTGCGCAATGTCATCCATAGAGGACCCCTTGATGCCGCGGCGACAGAAAAGCTTAAATGCCTCTGTTGCAATCTTATCTTTAACCGATAGCTGTACTGTCGTTTCCATTTTCATAATTCCGAGGCAAAACTACGGAAACGTTTTTTATCCCAAAAGTTTCCACAAGTGTTTAACAGAATTATTTAGTAAGTGTTCAGACTTTCCGGGCAAGCTCAAAACAGCTTTGAGCGAGACAAATGTGAGAGCTTTTTCGGTTTGAGAAAAACTATTTAGACGAATAGGGCAAATGCTGATTCAGACGCTGCTATTTTGACTTCAAACAGCCAGAAGCACATTCCTGATCAGATAAATCCAAATACTGGCATGTACAAAGGCGACTATATACCTAGTACTGTCCGCAGTCGGGCATAGCCACTCTTGCTCAGGGGAATACGCTCACCGTTGCGCAGCAGTGCCACGTGGCTGTCCTTCTCGAAGGGCTCGATGCGGGTGAGCTGCGACAGAGCCATGATATAGGAGCGATGCACCCGCACAAACTGCTTCGGATCAAGCGCTTTTTCGTAATAGCCCATCGTCTTTTTCTTAAGGAAAACGCCGTCGCGGGTATGGATTTTCACATAATCGTCGTAGGCCTCCAGGTATAGCACATCGGCCACTGGTATGATGCGGATGTTGTTGCCGGCTCTTACTACAATGCGATGCTGTTCTTCAGGTTGCTTGCCAGTAGCCTCCTCCAGCGCACTTGAGGCGGGTATAGCCTGTGCTGCTGCCTGGCTCTGCAGCCATTTGCGTATGGCGGCATCGAAGCGTTCTTTGCTGAAGGGCTTGAGCAGGTAGTCTACGGCATTAGTCTCAAAGGCCTTGATGGCGTACTCGTCAAAGGCGGTGGTAAAGATGACACCGGGGGCTTGCTCCACCAGCTCCAGCATCTCAAAGCCGTTGATCTTAGGCATCTGGATGTCAAGAAAGATCAGATCGGGCTGATGCTGCATGATGGCTTTCACACCCTCGAAGCCGTCCCCGCACTCCTGCACCACCTCCAGCTCAGGGTAGGCTTGCAGGTACTCGGCCACCATGCTGCGGGCCAACGGTTCATCATCTATTATCAGGCATTTTTTCATAGTGTTGGGGTATCTTGATGGTGGTTGTAAACTGATGGTCTTGTTGAGAGGTGCGCAGCAAGTCCTGCCGGGCGTAGAGCAGGTATAGCCTGCGCTGAATGGAGTCGAGTCCGAAGCCGGTGCCTTTGCGGGGCTGGCTTGTGGCTGGGTCATAGGGGTTCTGGGTGGTGATGGTCAGGTAGCCGTCCGCGGTAGTAGCCTTTACCTTGATAGTCGTCTCCCCCACCGTGTCGTAGAGTCCGAACTTGATGGCGTTTTCCACGACGGGCTGCAGCAGCAGGGCGGGCAGCTTCATGCTTTGACTTTCATCGGTGGCCTCTACCGCTACCTGTAGTCGATGCCCGAAGCGCACTTTTTCAATGTCCAGGTATAGCTGCAATTGCTTTAGCTCCTCTGCCAGGGGCACCAGCTGGCTGTTGTCCTTGCGCAAGGTGCCGCGCAAGAAGTCTGACAGCTGCTGCACCATGGTGCGGGCTTGCTCCGGCCGACTCACTACCAGGGCACTGATGGAGTTGAGGCTATTGAACAAAAAATGCGGCTGCAACTGCTGGCGCAGGTTATAGAGCTCGGCTTCGCGGGCCAGCTTCTCGGTGGCGGCTTTGCGCTTCTCAGCCTCCTGCAGTTGACGGGTATAGAACCACAGCCAGGTCAGGAGTAGCATAAGCAAGAGCATCAGCCAGCCAAATGCGATGCGCATCGGCAAGGTTTTATCGACAAAAGCCAGGTATGCGGTGGCTTCTGGCTGCATCTGACCCATTATAAAGTCAAACAGCAAGGTGCATATACCTGCCAAACCCAGACTCCAGCCCAGCAGAAATGCTCCCTGACGGATGCTCGGCTGATAGAATCGCAGGCCTGTACCTACAGCAAATCCACCCACAGCCAGTAGCACGTTCATCAGCAGGGCATCTGTCAGTATCAGGTTCAGGGCAAAGCCGGTTTGCCAAAGCACCAATACCAGCACCACCGACCAAAGCAAGGCCCAGCCCAGATAGAGCAGCATCAGCCGTACCTGCGATGCAACCCCCTCCATTAGTAACTCTTGATGTTGAGTCCGCCAAAGAGGGTGGTGCCTTTCAGGATGAGCACCTTATTGGGGTCATAGCCCTGTGGCATGGCAGGTCGCTTGTCGTCGATGCCGCCCAGGATGGCCACCATTTCGTCGGACTTGATTTGCCAGTGTGGGGGCACGATGAGGGTGGTTCCCCCAAAGATCTGGGTTGCCTCCAGCACGATCGGGTGTTGTATGTCGGCCTGCATCAGGTTCAGCTCCGTGCCTCCGAACACGCTCACCACTTCGCCGCCCTTGAAGTTCTTAGAGACGATGTTTTTTTTTATGCCTCCGAGTATCGCCACACTGTCCAGTTGATCTTCAGGCCCTCCTGCCGTATAACCCTGGTTACCGTCATATCCGCTGGAGGTATAAGCTTCGTTGCCGGTGTAGTCGGTGTAGCCACCAGGATAGGCGCCGTTCACAGGGTCGGTATAGTATCCGGGAGTGTCTTCTGGTCTGGGGTTGGGGCCAGGGCCCACCTGGTTTTCCCAAGGGTTGCGCTTCTTTGGTTTCATGATCAGCCACAGCCCCAGACCGATGATCAGGATGGGCCAGAAGTACAGCTTCAGGTTAATATCGAGAAAGAAGTGCCTGTCAAGCAGAAACACGCCACCGATCACAATCAGCACCAGCCAGCTTGGTTTCTGGAAGGAATGCTTAAAGCCCAGAAACAGGCCCAGCGCGATCAGGAACATAGGCCAGGAAAACACCCAGCTTGGCAAAAAGAAGACGCCCATCTTGGCTGTTAGCAACAGCACCCCTACCATCAGGAGAAAAACGCCGGCCATTTTGCCGGAACCACCTCTATTATATTCTTGATTTTTCATGGTTTTATTTCGTTTAGTTTTAAGATCTGTACCAAAGGTATAAGATGCCCTTGCTCAATTCAATGGCTATTAGGTTACCCCCGGACAGAAGTCGGTAAACGGCCGGTTGGCGTCGGTAAACCAAGTTAGGTTTTATTCACCGAATGGCAAGGTATAGCAAAGCGCCTTATTTTGCCTTTCACATTTCGCAAATTATTATCTTTGCATACTATGGTTGAGAATATACAGAGAGTAGCACAAGAGATAGAGGCCGCGCAACTGACAAGCGCAGCCGAGTTGGAGCAATTCAGAATCGCTTACATTGGCCGCAAAGGCGCTATAGCCGCCCTTTTTGACGACCTCAAATCAGTGGCGCCCGAGCAGCGCCGCCAGGTAGGTCAGGAGCTAAACCAGCTCAAGAACCGCGCCCAAACCCGTTTTGACGAAGCACAGGAACAGCTGGCCAACGCGAACACTGGTTCTGAGGCTGAAAACGCTTTTGACTTTACGCTACCTCCTATACCTAACACTTTGGGCACCCGCCATCCGCTTTCGCTGGTACGTGCCGAGATCGTGCGCATTTTCGAGCGCATTGGCTTCAATGTGGCTGACGGACCGGAGATCGAGGACGACTGGCACAACTTTACGGCGCTGAACTTCCCGGAGAACCACCCTGCCCGCGAAATGCAGGACACTTTCTTCTTGAGCGAAGATCGTGACAAGCTGTTGCGTACCCATACCTCCAACGTGCAGGTGCGCCTGATGGAGAACAACCAGCCACCGCTGCGCAGCATCATGCCGGGTCGCGTATACCGCAACGAGGCCATTTCAGCCCGTGCGCACATGGTATTCCAGCAAGTGGAGGGCCTGTACGTAAACAAAGGCGTGAGCTTCAAAGACCTGAAAGAGACTTTGTATTACTTCGCCAAGGAGATGTTCGGACAGGACACCAAGATCCGTTTCCGCCCCTCGTTCTTCCCGTTCACGGAGCCGAGCGCAGAGATTGATATCTCCTGCCTGATCTGCAAAGGCGAGGGCTGTAACATCTGTAAGCAATCAGGTTGGGTAGAGATCGGCGGTGCCGGCATGGTAGACCCGAACGTGCTTAGCAACTGCGGCATCGATCCGGAGGTATACTCAGGTTTTGCCTTCGGTATGGGCATCGAGCGCATCACCATGCTCCGCTACCAGATCCGTGACCTGCGCCTGTTCACCGAAAACGACGTACGCTTCCTGCGGCAGTTCAAGGGGGTTATTTAATTCTGAATGAGTGATTGAGCAAATGAGTGAATGTTTTGTTTTAAAATATGGCAGAACATTCACTCATTCTTTTTAACAGACAACCAAGGCTATGAAATTTGAGAACATCAAAACGATAGGTATAGTAGGTGCCGGTACCATGGGGCAGGGTATTGCGCAGATCTGTGCGCAGGCAGGGTACAAAACCATTCTGTTCGACATCAATGCGCAGGTGCTCAGGAAAGCCGAAGCTATCACCGTTAAAAACCTCGATAAAGGGATAGAGCGCGGCAAGCTGACGGAAGCTGACAAACAGGCGGCCCTGGAGAACTTATCTTACACCGGTGATACGCTGCAGCTGAGCTGCGACGTTATCATTGAGGCTGTGGTAGAGCGCCTGGAGGTGAAGCAGAGCATTTTCAAAGATCTGGATGCCGTGAATACGCCTGATACGATCTTTGCCTCCAATACCTCGTCTATACCTATTACCCGCATCGCGGCAGGTATACCGCACCCGGAGCGGGTAGTGGGCATGCACTTCTTCAACCCGGCCCATATCATGAAGCTGGTGGAAGTGATCTCAGGAGCGGCCACTTCTCTGGAAGTAGCTGATACTATCCGTCAATTGGCCCTGAAGCTGGAGAAGAAGCCTGTAATGGCTAAAGACGCTCCTGGTTTTATTGTGAACCGGGTGGCTCGCCACTTTTATGTAGAGGGGCTCAAGCTGCTCGAAGAAGGTGTGACTGATGCTAAAGGTATAGATCGGCTCATGCAGGCCAGCGGCTTTAAGATGGGCCCCTTTGAACTGATGGACCTGATCGGCGTAGACACCAATTACTCTGTTACCTCCTCCATGTTTGAGGCTTTCCATTATGATCCGAAATTCAGACCGAGCCGCATACAGCAGCAGAAAGTGGACGCCGGCCACCATGGCCGCAAGTCTGGCAAAGGCTTCTACGACTATCAGTAAGCTCCTTTGCCTGCTGGCGTTGCTGCTGCTTACTTCCTGTGGCAGCGATAACCCAGGCCCAGGTATACCCAATGTACCTGTAAGCGAGCAGATCAATGTAAACAGCCAGCTGTATACGCGCCTGCGCCAGGATGGGGGCTATGTATACCTGAACTCCGGTTACAAGGGCATCATTGTGATCCGGCAGCATGCGAACCTATACCTGGCTTTTGAACGAGCCTGCCCCTATGACCCTACTGCGACTGCACCTTGCGGCCAGGTGGAGGCAGACCAGTCCAACCTGTTTATTGTGGACACTTGCTGCGGATCCCAGTTCAATTTTCAGGGAGGTGTGAATGCAGGTCCTGCTGTGTATGGCCTCCGACAATACCGCACCGTACTGAATGGCTCTCTGCTCTCCATTTTTAATTAAATTTTTCGGATTGATTCACAACCATTTACAACTTACTCGAAATATTTTTTAGCCCAGCACTTGCGTAGTAAGCTTAGGCGCCGTAATATTGCACCATCATTCGACGGTAGAGACCGTCACTGAACATAAATAAGATTCCTCCTTAGCTCAGTTGGTTAGAGCACCTGACTGTTAATCAGGGGGTCCCTGGTTCGAGCCCAGGAGGGGGAGCTTAAAAAAAGCCACTTACGAATAAAATCGTTAAGTGGCTTTTTTTATTTCTCTTTAACTTCAGCTTCTAGCACGTCTTTTACATACAACTCCTGCACGATCACCATCAGCACGGCTAATATCGGGGCAGCCAATAGCAGTCCTAGCGCCCCTAGCAGCAAACCAAGCAACACCTGAAAGAACAGCAGCAGGGCCGGTGGCAGGTCTACTGTCTTCTTGAAAATGATGGGAGTCAGCACATAACTCTCCACCATCTGAATGCCGCCATAGATCAGAATCACATACAGCGCCATCTGCCCTCCTTCCATCAGACCGACGAGCACAGCAGGCACCCCTGCCAGCCATGGGCCAATGTTGGGCACAAACGCGAAAAGAAAAGCGATGAAGGCCAAAGCGAATGCCAGGGGTAACCCGATCAGACTATAGCCAATGGCGGTACTGATACCAATCATAGACATAGCCAGCAGCATAGCCACCAGCCATCCCCGTAGGGTACTGTAGCACTTATCCAGCACCTCCAGTATTCGTGTCCGCTTATGGACAGGGAACAGCTTCACCAGCCCATGTGTGTAGAGGGTCGGACTGGCGGCCAGGAACAAGGCTGTGATGACGACTATTACAAGATCGGCCAGGAACCCGAGTGTCGTATAAAAAGCGCCGGTAACCTGCGAGAAAAGATTCTCTTGTTTCGAGAGAGCACCTTCAAAGTTTTCAGGTAGCTTCTCCGCGACCCGCTCTCCCCAGCCTCGCTCACCCAGCCAGTTTCTCAGTTGCTCAATGGACTTAGGCAAGGTTTCCCGCATCTCGCCTACCTGCTCTGCTATAGTGGGTGCCAACAACCAAAAGGCCCCTATGATCAGACCGAAGAAAAGCAGCACGGACAGCAGTAGTGCCACCCACCGCTTCATTCCCGTTTTTTGGACAATCCACTCTGCCATACCACTGAAGAGCACGGCAAGCAGAATGCCTGAAAAGACCAGCAGAAAAAAGTAACCTTGGCTTATTAAAAGGTAAGCGATAAGAACCATTAAGACCCCTGCCGCAAACCGCTTAATGAAATTATAGAAATCTAGCATTAAGGAATTGACTCTTTATAAACATGAAAACACTTTCATGTGTTTACTCATACAGGGGGCCTTAGGTTAAGAAGCAGTCAGCAGCTTCCACAGCACCTCCCCCCTTATAAGCCAACCTTTTACTTAAAAAGCAAGTATCTGATATATATGACAATTTCGTCATATTACCGCAACCGCACTCTCTATAAGAGTGTTAGGCGCTGCGCTATAACCTAAACAAAATAAGACTATGAAAAATATAAGACTATACCTCCCCGTCCTTTTCGTCCTGATGGCAGTTACCATGAGTAGTTGCGAATTGATAGGAGACATCTTCAAAGCCGGTATGTGGACCGCGCTCATCATCATCGTTCTGATTGTGGCCCTGGTAGGCTGGCTGTTCAGCAGATTCAGACGATAAACGCAATACCTAACAAAAGAAAAGGGAGCCAATCGGCTCCCTTTTTGATTTCGATGGACTGCTCTATTTTGAATTAGTGCGTTTCGGCATCGTTCCCAGTATGTAGTCCCAGAGCGGAGAAGATACACCGTAAGCCACGTTCGGGTCTTTGTAGTGGTGAATACTATGGTGAATCCAAAGCTGCTTCAGGAAGTTCTTAGGCGGTGCGTATGCGTGCACGGCATAATGCACGAACAGGTATAGCGCATAACCAAACAGCAGCCCGGCCACTACACCGAATACAAACTGCCCGAAGATCAGCTTGAACACAAAGAAAAAGAACGAGGCGATGAACAAGCTGACAATCGGCGGCATAGCCAGGCGCTCTTTGTCTTTCGGGTACTCGTGGTGATTGCCGTGAAAGGTATACTGAATGCGCTCCTTCATCGGCGTATCGGTATCCATATGGAACACGAAGCGGTGCGCGCAGTATTCGATCAGTGAGAAGATAAGCCAGCCCAGCAGAAAGAAGCCGATCGCCTCCAGCACATTAATAAAGCTATACGTGATGCCATAGTAAATCAGCCCGATGGCAATGACGATAAAAATAGAAATAGGCAGTGCAATGTGTGTACGTGTCAGTCTTTCCAGCACAGGATTCTGGAATATCTGGGCTTGTCCTTTGTGATTGGGTTTCATAGTCAGATTTTGCTAAAAACGGATTTTTACCGCAAAATTAGTTAAATATTAGGTATCCCGTATGTATTTATCCGCTGCAACACATAAGCGGAAACGAGGAGTTTTTGTTATGGTTTAACTAACGATTCTAACCGTCCAATGTTATACCTTTTTCCCGATACCGTATACTTAGCCTGCTTGTAGAATACCAGACGTTCAGCTAATGTTTTGACTATGAAATCCTTTAGCTCTTCTTCGCTTTTCTGAGCCAGCAAGGGACGCTGGCTCAGGTTTGTCAAAAGCAGTCGTTGCGTGAGTTCTTCAGACGGCACGTCCAGAAAAATGCTCGTGCCGTGCTGGTTGATAAATGCCATGTTGTCGAAGAAGCAGGGTGTGCCGCCGCCAGTAGCCACCACAGCTTGCTCAAATTCCTGCACCACCGACTCCATCGCCTGCCGTTCCTTCTGTCGAAAGCCCTCCTGCCCCCCTGCGGCAAACAGCTGCGCAATGCTGCAGCCTTCCCTTTGCTCAAGGTACTCGTCGAGGTCCACGAAGGTATAGCCCAGCCGCTCAGCCAGCTGTCGACCCAAAGTGGTCTTGCCAGCCCCCATCATACCGATCAGGAAAATGCGTTGCGTGCTCAAAGCTAAGGTATAGTGCTTTTACAGCAAGCTCACCAGCTCCGACACATCTGGTGTGTCGTTGTGGTGCCACATGCCTTTTACGGTGCCGTCCTGCAGCAGCATGGTGCCGGGGTTGGCACGCATCATGGTTTTGAGTACAGTGCCGTCGCCGAAGAAGTACGGAGCAGCCAGACCCACCTCGTGGCGGAAGGCCTCAAACTCCTGACGGCCGGAGGAAGTGATGACTACAGGCGTTATACCCTGTTGCTCGGCTTCCTGCACCAGCTTGCTTATTTCCTCGATGTTGCTGCGATTGGCTTTCTCTACATTGTGCACGATCACCAGCAGCTTGTTGCCGCTGAGGATTTCCTGCGTAAAGTCACCCTGATCGTTCCATACGTTGAAGTCGGTGATCTTCGGACCATCCTCCGGATTCACCGCTACCATCTCCTTGAAGGTATAGGCTTCATCCATCGGGTACTCCTCAAACTCCTCCTCTTCTCCATCTTTCACCATCACATACTTGTAGCGTAGCGGTGCTGAAGGTTTCATCAGGGCCGGAATGTTATTGCCTATTTTATAAGCGCGGAAATCGACATAAGGCAGATGCTCATAAGCGTACCAGCCGATGCCAACCGAAATTAAAGCGGTAAGGGCTGTTACGGCCGCTCCTACTTTAGGCTGCACCAGTGGCTGCAGGTGTCTGCGGTAAAAGAGCAGCCACACAATCATCACCAGCAGCACGATGTCTTTGGTGAACGACTCCCAGGGCGTGAGCTTGATGGCATCGCCGAAGCAGCCGCAGTCGGTTACTTTGTTGAAGTAGGCCGAGTAGAAGGTGAGGAAGGTGAAGAAAACGATCATGGCCAGCAGCAGCCATAGTACCTCTTTGAGCTTCCAGCGGATAAGCAGCGCCACACCCAGCACGATCTCAGCCGCACTCAGGAAGATGGAAAGAAACAGCGCCGCCGGCACCAGTGATAGAAATACGGGTGAAATATCGTGGGCGAATACTTCAAAGTACTCCTCCAGTTTAATGGCTGTACCTACCGGATCGTTGATCTTGATCAGGCCCGAGAAAATAAACAGGACTCCTACAAAAAGCCAGAAAAATTTGGTGATGTATCGCATTTGAGTTTGAGAGTTTAAGAGTTTGGGAGTTTAGGGAATCACAATAACCGGATCACCCGCACACCCCGCTATCTTCCATTTCAGCGTTTTGTCATTCCGAACACGCCCGAGACGTGAGTCGAAGGGGGCGAGCGTAGCTCAGAGAAATCTGAAACTGTCTCACATAACAGAGCTTCAGATCTCTCCTATCGTCAAGATGACATACTTGTGTGCATCTAATTTATACCTTACTTCACCGTTTCCGCAAACCCCGACTTAATCAGCGCGAACACGGCGTAGTTGATCATGTCGCGGTAGTTGGCTTCTACGCCTTCCGAAATCAGGGTCTGGCCTTCGTTGTCTTCGATCTGCTTGGTGCGGTAGAGCTTCATCAGGATAATGTCAGTGATGGAACTCACACGCATGTCGCGCCAGGCCTCGCCGTAGTCGTGGTTTTTGGCGTTGAGCAGTTTGATGTTCTCTTCAATGTGCTCTGTGTACATACGCTCCACCTCCTCTGCCGAAAGCGTTAGCTCGTCACTCTCCTGCAGGCCCAGTTGCATCAAGGCGATCACGCAGTAGTTGATGATGCCCACAAACTCGTCCCGGATATCGTCCTCCACCATTTGCCTGCCCTTCTCCTGTATGGAGCGGATGCGCTGCGCCTTGATAAAGATCTGGTCGGTGATGGACGGCAGTCGCAGCACGCGCCAGGCGGTGCCGTAGTCTTTGGTCTTCTTGACGAAGGTATCTTTGCAGCGGTTTACTACCTGATTATATTCCTGGAGTGTTTGACTAATCAACTTTTTAGCTTTAATTTTAAACGATTGACAGATACGCCAACATTGGAATCGAAAGATAAGTTTTTTCGAAAGAAAAGTACACTTAACTGCCGCGGAAAAATCCTTTCGCTGGATAAGCCGCTGGTCATGGGCATCCTCAATGTTACACCTGACTCTTTCTATGCAGGCAGCCGCCTGAGCTCTCCCGACGAAGTTGTTCAACGAGCCAAAAGCATGCTGGAAGACGGAGCTGACATTCTTGACCTGGGAGGTTACTCTTCCCGGCCGGGCGCTGCGGATGTTTCAACAGCCGAAGAACTGGATAGAGTTATACCTGCCATTGAGGCCATCATGCAGGCTTTTCCGGGAGCTGTGATTTCCGTGGATACCTTCCGGGCCGAAGTAGCTGAGGCCAGTGTAAAGGCGGGTGCTTCCATCATCAACGATATTTCGGGCGGCAACCTCGACGAGGCCATGTTCGAAACGGTGGCGCGAATGCAGGTGCCTTACATCCTGATGCACATGCGCGGCACGCCGCAGACCATGAACAGCCTCACGGACTACCAAGACCTTGTGCTGGATGTGCTGGACGAGCTGCAGGTCAAGGTGGCGCAGTTAAAAAGCTTAGGTGTGAACGACATCATCTTAGACCCTGGCTTTGGTTTTGCCAAGACTGTGGATCAGAACTTTGAGCTAATGCACCGACTTGAGGAACTACGTGTACTTGAGCTACCGTTATTAGTGGGAGTATCCCGCAAGTCCATGACCTACAAATACCTGGGCATTGACCAATCTGAAGCACTGGCCGGCACAATAGCACTCAATACCATCGCGTTAGGAAAAGGTGCCGACATTTTGCGGGTGCACGACGTAAAAGAAACAAAACAGACTATCCAACTATACACGAAAGTAACGCATTGATTCCTTTATTTACAGTAGGCTTTTTGGAAATTGAGCTGCTGGATGTGCTTGACATCCTGCTCGTCACGGTATTGCTTTACCAGCTCTATAAACTTCTGACTGGTAGTGTGGCGCTTAAGATTTTCCTGGGCCTGCTCTCCGTATACCTGCTATACCTGGTGGTAAGGGCCGCAGGCATGGAGCTCCTCAGCATCATCCTCGGCCAGTTTATGGGAGTGGGTGTACTCGCAGCCATCATTGTATTCCAGCCCGAGATCCGGCGTTTCCTTTTGCTGATCGGCAAAACCACCGCCTTCAACAATGACCGACTTTTCCGTGGTTTCCCATGGCGACGCGATCAGGTGGAGAAGCTCAGCCTCACTCCCTTTATTGAAGCCTCTAAATCACTTGCCGCCAAAAATACCGGTGCACTGATCGTATTTGCCAAAAGCTCCGAATTGAAATACTACGCTGAATCGGGTGACCTGATCGATGCCGTGATCTCCAAGCGACTGTTGATGTCGATCTTTAACAAGACGAGTCCGCTGCACGATGGCGCTGTGATCATTTCGGGCAATCGCATCAAAGCGGCCCGTTGCATTTTGCCTGTAACGGAGAACAACGAGATACCCGCCTCCATGGGTCTTCGACACCGTGCTGCCATCGGCCTTACGGAAGTAACCGACAGTGTGGTGCTGGTCGTATCCGAAGAAACAGGCCAGATCGCGCTGGTACGCAATGCCGAGGTATTCCGCAACCTTTCCTCTGCCGACCTGCGCGTGAAACTCAACCAGTTCCTGTTCGACACAGACCAGAAGCCAGCCGCTGTTCCAGCTCCTGCAGAGAAATCGGTGAGTGCAGCGTAAGGTATAAGCCTATAACGATAGCAAAGCCAGTCCTTGGGGACTGGCTTTTTTTATTGCCATGGGCTCAGAAGCTATACCTGTTACGTACCTGCAGCCAGGGTTACATGGTGGGCACGCACCACAAAGTGTGGAAATATTTCCCCATCACCCTGTGCTCTTCCACAGTTTGCGAAACCCATACAAAACACACAACCAGTTAATAAACAGTGCATTATGCAATTTAAATGGTTCTGGCACGGTTATGCCAATAGGGCTATGCGCAACAAATGTTAATCGAACTAAACTAACATAACATGAAAAAAGCAACTTTTTTAGCAGCCGCCATTGCCTTACTTGGTTTTACATCTATCGATGCGAACGCACAAGCTACACAGGCTGCTGAGCAAGCACAGACGCAAACTCAGAACGACAATAGAGAAAAAGTTACCAAAGATCAGCTTCCAGCCCCTGTAAAGGCGGTATTGGATCACGAAGCTTACAAAGAGTGGACTGTAGGCGATATCTACAAAGTGAAGCCAGCTGAAGGTGACGCGAACGCAAAAGTTGTTTACGAAATCGCCCTGACAAACAAAGAAGGCCAGACTGGCACGATCACCCTTGATGAACAAGGCCAGGACGCTTCTAAAGAACAAGAATAGCCAAAGCGTACTTAAAGAAACTATACTTAGAACTATGGAAAAGGGCCTCCGCTAAGCGGAGGCTTTTTTGCGTCTATGCTTTTTCTCTTCTTTTCCAGAATACCCAGTAGGCCAACAGGCCAAAAACGGGCACTACCCAGAGCACGACCATCCAGAGCAAGCGCTCCGTTAGGTTATAATTTGTCTTAAAGATCAGGTGCAGCAGCGAGAGCACCACCAGTATATAGTAGGCAGCTACCAGCAGGAAGATAGAGCCAAAGAAAGGGTCGTTTCCGATAAAACAGAAGAACATAAAGTTAGCTTAATGTTGAGAAGGGTTCGACTTACCCGAAAAGGATCTGACTGACAAACCAGGCCAGATAAGCCAGTGCCGGGGCGCATAGCAGCAGTACCATACCCAGGTTCACGCGTACCCACTGCGGGTTGAGCATCATACTCAGGTAGGCTTCCGCTGAAAGCAGAATAGAAAAGTAAAACGTGATCTGGAGCAGTGTACCCGTCAGGTTTACCTCACCCCGTATACCTGCCGTGACATAAGCCAGAAATGAAATAACCAGCCAGGCCAGCACGGTGCCGAGCAGCAACTGACCAGCCTTTATTTTGACATTATTCATAGGTAGAGCAGGTATTTGGATCCTGATAATGACAAGGTAATAAAAAACAGCCACTCCCCCAACGGAAGCGGCTGTTTCTATACCTTGATATAGTTGCAATCTTACTTGATCACGCCAAGCTCGCGACCAACCTCTGTGAATGCGGCGATACACTTGTCGATGTGAACGCGGTCGTGCACCGCGGAAAGCTGCACACGGATACGGGCTTGCCCTTTTGGAACAACCGGATAGTAAAATCCGATCACGTAAATGCCTTTGTCGAGCATGCGGGCCGCGAACTCCTGCGCCAGCGGTGCATCGTATAGCATTACAGGCACAATCGGGTGGTCGCCCGGCTTGATGTCGAAGCCAGCGGCTGTGATTTGCTCACGGAAGTACTTTGTGTTCCACTCCAGTTTGTCGCGCAGTTCAGTAGTAGAGCTAAGCATATCGAGTACCGCAATGGAAGCACCCACGATAGATGGAGCCAGTGAGTTAGAGAACAGGTACGGACGGGAGCGCTGACGTAGCATGTCTATGATCTCTTTCTTGCCAGACGTGAAACCGCCCATGGCACCGCCCAGTGCTTTGCCTAGCGTACCGGTGATGATGTCCACTTTGTCCATCACGTTGTGGTACTCGTGCGTACCACGGCCCGTTTTGCCCATAAAGCCTGTAGAGTGCGAATCGTCTACCATCAGCACAGCCTGGTACTTATCAGCCAACTCCACGATCTGGTCGAGTTGCGCCACTGTACCATCCATAGAGAAGGCCCCATCTGTTACGATGATGCGGTGCTTGGTGCCGGCATTCACGGCCTCCTGCAGCTTTGCCTCCAGGTCTTCCATGTTGTTGTGCTCGTAGCGGAAACGCTGGGCTTTGCACAGACGAATACCGTCGATGATAGAAGCGTGGTTCAGCGCATCCGATATAATCGCCGACTCGGCATCGAACAAAGGTTCGAACACACCACCGTTCGCATCGAAAGCCGCTGCGTAAAGAATGGTGTCTTCGGTGCCCAGGAATTCAGACAGCTTTTGCTCCAGCTCTTTGTGGATATCCTGCGTGCCGCAGATAAAGCGTACAGAGCTCATGCCATAACCGTGCGTATCGATAGCATGCTTGGCTGCCTCGATCACCTTTGGGTGAGCCGACAGGCCCAGGTAGTTATTGGCGCAGAAGTTCAGCACATGCTGCATCTGAGTCGTATCGATATCAGCTCCCTGCGGAGTGGTGATGATACGTTCCTGCTTATACAAACCAGCTTCCTTGATCTCGGCTAGCTGTTTTTCCAAATCTGGTTTTAAGGTTTCGTACATGGGTTATCTTCGTTAAGCTGTTACTTGTTTTATTTTAATCGGGCAGGTATAGCACCTGCTTATTCCTCTGTTCTGGGCGGCGGACGGCGGATAATGGGCCGTGGTCGCGGTGGTTTCGGCTTTTCCGGTTGCGGCTCAGGTATAAGCGGCTCTCCAGTTGCTGCCTCAGGCTTGTCCGTTGCTGGCTTACCTCCCTCCTGCTGCTCTTCTGCTTTTGGCTCTGATTCTGCTGCAGGAGCCGGCGGTGTCGGCCGCCTGATGATCGGGCGCGGACGAGGCGGTTTGGCTGGCGGCGCAGCACTTGGTTCGGCTTCCGGTGTATTTTGCTCTGCTCCTGTTGTTGGTGCCTCTGGCACTGCACCTGCTGCTGGTGATTTCGCTGCTGATTCTTCCGATGATACGTTTGCAGTAGCGTCAGGTATAGCAGTGTCGTCCGCTGCAGGTCTTGCTTCCTCTGACTTCGCTTCCGGAGCAGCCGGTTTGGTTAAGGCAGCCGGGCGTTTGATGACAGGCCGTGGCCTTGGCGGTTTCGGAGCATCTTCGGCAGCAGGCTGTGGCGGGTTATCCGTGCCTGCTGGTGCTGTCTCTGCAGCCGCTGGTTTATCTTCTGTACCTGGAGCCAGCTGTTCTTCCGCAGCCTTTTGCAAGGCAGTTGGCCTTTTGATCACTGGCCTTGGGCGTGGTGGCTTTGAAGCTTCTGCAGCTGCTTCGTTTGCAGGTGCTATACCTTCGGCTGGCTTTTCCGGAGCAGGTTGCGCTTCTCCTTGTATCGGCTTTTGCAACGCGGCAGGCCGTTTAATCACAGGCCTCGGACGGGCAGCAGGCTTGACAGATTCAGCTGCTGCTTCTGAAGTAGCGGAAAGCTCAGGTATAGCTTTGGTATCCTGCTCCTGGTTAGTTGGCTGATCTTCTGGTTTTGCAAGGGCGGCCGGGCGCTTGATCACTGGTCTGGCACGTGGTACTGGTGGTTTAGCGGCCTCTTCTGCCGGTTTATTTGCAGTTGTGGCTTCCTCTCCTTCTACAGGTGGTTTTAAGGCAGCAGGGCGCCGCACCACGGGCCTTGGCTTAGGAGCTGCAGCAGGTATAACTGGCTTTTCCTCAATTGTTTCCTGTGGAACATCAGGTGCGACAGGTATAGCGGCAGGGCTTTCGGCTTCAGGCTTTGGAACTGGACCGGCAGCTCGTCGGGCTGCCGGTCGTGGAGCAGCCGTAGTGGCCGGCTTCGGCACGTCCTCTTCACGCAGGTGGTAGCGCAGCCGTACATTGTTGAGCACCATTTTCACGGCCACATAGAAGCTGTTGGGATGCATTTGCGCATACATGCTCTCCCAGGCCTGGTACCGGGCCGGGTCCTCTGTAGCAAAGGCTTCCTTGTTTATCCGCTTTTTTACGAGGTACTCTTCAAACGTCATAGTGCGCTGACCGTGTGCTATACCTGCAAAGGTACGGAAACAGGCCTGAATCGTGTTTAATATTCGCTTTATAGGCCTGCCATACTCATTGCAGCGGCCTTTTGCTCAACAAATATAAGAAAATCGCACTCCTGAAACAGGCTGGCATTATTTCTATTTTACCATTGCATTACTTAATCATTAAATCTGCAAGCGGCTATTTCAGTACCCAATCAGCCGCTATACCTTTGGTTCGTGGTGAAAGTATTAGGTTAAGATTAATTTAGTGAGCATGAAGCGCTTGCCTTTGGCAGGCGTTTTCTATTTAAACCTGTCCCCTTCCTCAATGCGCTTATACTCAGGAGCATTGGGATTCTTGTTCTTATCCTTTCAGGATTGCCCTGAAATCGGTTACTTTGTACAAAAATTTACTCTGACTATGGCAAACACAAGTGACACGGTATTGGTGATTGGCGCCTGCGGACAACTTGGCTCTGAACTCACCCTGGAGCTCCGCAACATGTATGGCGGTTCTAATGTAGTGGCAGCCGATATCGCGGCTCCTAAGCAGGCTGACCTCCGCGACTCAGGCCCATTTGAGAAGGTGGATGTACTGGACACAAACGTACTGGCCGAACTGGCCTCCAAATATAAATTCAAGCAGATCTACCACTTGGCAGCGGTGCTATCCGCCACAGGTGAGCGCAACCCTAAGTTCGCCTGGAAACTGAACATGGAAGGACTGTTCAATGTGCTGGACCTGTCGCTGGAGCACAAGGTGCAGAAGGTATACTGGCCAAGCTCTATTGCCGTGTTCGGCCCGAACACCCCGCGCCAGAACACGCCCCAGAATACTGTGATGGACCCTAACACTGTATATGGCGTGAGCAAGCAGGCAGGCGAGCGCTGGTGCGAGTACTACTTCCAGAAGTATGGCCTCGATGTGCGCAGCCTCCGCTACCCTGGCCTGATCGGCTACAAGGCTCTGCCGGGTGGTGGCACCACCGACTACGCCGTGGACATTTACCACAAAGCCTTGGAAGGCGAGACATACGAGTGCTTCCTGAGCGAAGACACCTACTTGCCGATGATGTACATGCCGGATGCTTTGAAGGCAACGCTGGACCTGATGCACGCGCCGGCTGAGCAGGTAAAGATCCGTGACTCTTACAACCTGAGCGCAATGAGCTTCTCTCCGAAAGAGATCACCGAATCGATCCGCAAGTTTATACCTGAATTCGATACTACGTACAAGCCCGACTACCGTCAGCAGATCGCTGACTCGTGGCCGCAGAGCATCGACGACAGCACTGCCCAGCAGGACTGGGGCTGGAAACCTGCCTACGACCTCGATGCCATGACTGAGGACATGCTGCTGAACCTCAAGAAGATGAAAGAAGAGCAAACCCTTGCCTAGGTATAGGTCTCTGATTTGATAGAAAGGGGACTTACGAACGGAGGACTGATCCGGCCATTGAGCTTTAAGTGAGATCTTCCTGAAGTCTTATAATACGATATGAATAACCGAAAACGGGTGGTGCAAAAGCACCACCCGTTTTTTATTTAAAAATCAACATCCTGTATACCAGTCAGCTACATTTGAGCACCTCTATTCAGAACAATTTTTATTCATACTTATACCTTAAACTATTCAACATGGCATAATATTTGGTTTCGGCTATATATACTTAACCAAATCATCTATATGAAACTAAAACTACTAGCCCTTTCCTGCTGCCTGGCCGCGGCTTTCACAGCGCAGGCGCAGATTGTGGTGGATACCCCATCTGAAAGCAAAACTTATAAGCCAACTACTGGCGACATTACTACTGAAGTCAGTGTCAATCTGGAATATGGCACGTTCCTGAACGGTGGCCAGCTGCGCGTCCGTAAGTTTACGGCCGAAAATAAGGCGCTGCGACTAGGCACCAGTCTGGACTACACCTATAGCAAAATGGATGCTGAGGTCTATAGCTCTACTTTCGGCATTAGCCTGGTACCAGGTATAGAAAGGCACTTTGGCGGCACAAACAGGCTTTCGCCTTATATCGGAGTTGAGTTGCCGATTGGTTTCAGAACATCGAAGTATGAAACGGACCACTACACTGTAAAGGGATCGACAGCTTATAACAGTTCAGCGGATCGAGCCAATTTCAACATAGGCTTGAACGGTCTGGCAGGTGTCGACTATTATGTTGCGCCACGTTTTTACGTGGGATTCGAACTTGGTGCAGGCGTGCGCTATAACAAATACAACGACATTGAAACCACCTTCAAAAGAGATTTACCTAACTCTTCGCAGGAACTGGAAGGCTATCACAGCATCAGCTTCTCCCCTTTCTCAACCGGAGGCATACGCCTTGGTTTTGTATTTTAATAAAAATTAAAGATTAGCTACACTTATACAATCAGCCGCCAGCATCTTGTTGGCGGCTGTTTTCTTATTCAGCAGTTAACCTATATTTTGCACAAAACGTCTATAAGTTACAGAAGCATAGTCGCAGGGCCTGGCAAGCATGCGACGACCCAAAACACAAGATCATGACTGTAACTGATATAAATGACGATAAGCTAAGGCAGCTGATATTTGAAAAAGAAAGAGTAATCGTAAAATTCACTGACCCGGCTTGCCCGGTCTGCAAACAGCTTTCCCCTTCTTTTCGAAAGTTCTCCACGGAACCACAATACAGCAGCATCACCTTTGCGCGCATGAGCGCCAGCGAGAATCCAGTATCCAGTCAGGAGGTCAAGCTCACGGGCACGCCATTTTTCGCTTCTTACCTAAAAGGAACAATTCAGGAGTGCGGCATTGTTGACACCGAAGAAGGCATTCGCGCTATGCTGTCCCGGCTTTTACAACCAGCTAGTCCGGAAACCAGATAATAACACATCGGGTCGAGCACGGACAATGGACAAATGCCCTTAACTTGCGCCATAATTTAGAAGGCTATACCGCGTGTTCCGACTCACTACCCTACAGCTTGTTTTTATTTTGTTTGTACTCAACAGCCTGCTTGCATTTCAGGCATGCTCCAGTACTGCTCGCCTGAACACTACTGCCCCAGCGGCTACTGTGTCAAATGCGCCTGTTTATAAGCCGAAGCTCTCCTCTGTCAGTATACCTGTTTCCATCCCATTGGCTACTATCGAAGACAAGCTGAACCAGGAAATCCAGGGCGCCCTTTACAAAGATGACAACCTGGACGATGACAACCTGATGGTGACCGTGCTCAAGAAGGGCCGCATGACCATCCGGGCCGATAAGGACAAACTCTACTTTAGTGTGCCGCTGCAGGTATACGCCAAGGGGCGCTGGCAGTGGGAGCCCTGCAAGGCCTGCCCGTCGTTCAGCAAGACCGAGGCTACTTCTTTCGACATGGTCGTGCGCACTGAGAGCCGCTTTGGCCTGACCGATGACTACAAAGTAAACACCATTACCAGCGGCAATTTTGAGTGGGGCGATACCAAGCCTTATATCAACCTGGGTCCGCTTAAGATCGGCTTGGCCCGTTTTATAGAGCCCGCCATGAAGCAGCAGATGAACACCATCGCCCGCCAGCTGGACAAAGAAATCCAAAGCCGTCTGAACCTGCGCCAGTACGTAGCCAACACCTGGGTGCAGCTGCAGCAGCCTGTGAAGCTGGACGACAACCTCAATGCCTGGCTCACCGTGAATCCGCAAGAGGTGCGCATGGCTCCGCTATACGCTCAGAACGGCAGTTTGCATACCCGCATCGGCATCAGCTCTTTTATACAGGTGAGCACTGACGGCAAGCCACAAACAGAAGTAAACAAGAACCTGCCCCGCCTGATCATCGACAGCAGAATGAGTGACGACATTCAGATTGGTCTGACCGCTACCGTCCCTTATGCCCATGCAAGCAGTCTGATGCAGCAGCAAGTAGCTAACCAAACCTATACCTTCGACGAGGGCAAAAGCCAGCTTACCGTAAAAGACGCCGCCATCACCCCAAGTGGCGAGCAGTTGGTACTGATGCTGGACGTGGACGGCAAAACAAAGGCCGGGCTCTTCACTAAAAAACTGGTAGGCAAGCTATACCTGCGCGGCACACCTTACTACGATGCCCAAACTGCCTCTATCAGGCTGCGTGACGTGGACTATGACCTCGACACCAGGGACATGCTGTTGAATACGGCCAATTGGCTGGCCAAGAACAAGTTCAAGGAGATGATTCAAAGCCAGGTGAACATACCGGTGCAAAGCCAGCTGACTGATGTGCGCAACATGCTGCAGCATACGCTGAACCAGTCAGGTCGCTTGCACGAGTCGGTACTGCTGCGTGGGGCTGTCAGTGAGTTGGCGCTTGAGAATATTTACCTGGGTCCTACAGGTATACAGGCTGTTGTCAATGCCAGAGGTAGCCTTACCGCCACGATTGATAAGCTATAGCATTTCCAACCTAACATTTCCCGCTGTCGTATCAAAAAGCTATCCTGATGCAGACAAGCGATATGACAAAATCTTTAACAGACATTATATTCCCTCTTGTAAAGAATACCTTCAGCGGGTTTCTGGACAACGGTTCTCTTATGTTGGCTGCGGCACTGGCCTTCAATGCCATTTTCTCAATCCCTCCTCTGCTGGTCATCATCATACAGGCCGCCGGGTACTTCCTTGGCGAGAAGGCCGTTTCAGGTGAGCTTTCCAGCCAGATTTCAGAAGCTATCGGGCCCAATGCCGCCGAATCCATTGAGACCATCGTACAGAATGCGGCTTTGAGCGAAGGAGGCGGCATAGCCTTCTGGATAGGTATAGGCACGCTTATCTTCGCATCCACTACGTTTTTTGCTACGTTGCAGGAGTCGCTGAACAGGGTGTGGAACGTGAAACCGAAGCCGACAAACGGCATCGTGAAGATGCTAAAGGTGCGCCTGTTCTCGTTTGGCATTGTGCTGAGCATCGCCCTGCTGATGCTGGTGTCGCTCCTGCTGAGTGCCGTCATTTCGATCCTGAGCGACTACCTCCGCGAGATCTTCGACAGCTACCTGCAGTTTATCTCGCCTGATGTACTGTATTTCCTCATCAAGGCCATGGACTTTGTCCTGTCGGTTGCCATTATAACGGCCCTGTTCTCACTTATTTTCAAGTACCTGCCCGATGCCTTTATCAAATGGAAAGATGTGTGGGTGGGCGCTTTGATCACGGCACTGCTGTTCACCATTGGCAAATTCCTTATCAGCTGGTTCATCAGCACCAGCGACCCGGGCTCAGCCTATGGTGCTGCCGGCTCCATTATCGTGATTTTAGTATGGATCTACTACTCGTCGTTGATTGTGCTGTTCGGAGCGGAGTTCACCCAACAGTATGCCGCTGAGTTTGGCCAGGAGATACGACCCAAGGAGCATGCGGTGCTGTTCAGAGAGCAGGAGATCACCAATAACCCGCACGACATATCCAGCGGCAGACCAAGGCCGGAAGGCAGGTTCAACAAAGCCAGCTGACATAAACCCAAGTAAAGCAAAAGGCCCCTGCTACAGGTATAGCAGGGGCCTTTTGCTTTATCGTTAGCCTAAACTTAAGCAGCGGGCTGTTTCTCTTTTACGGCAAGCTGGCCGCAGGCAGCGTCAATGTCTTTGCCACGGCTGCGGCGCACGTTTACCTGCACGCCACGGTCGGCGAGGTAGTAAATGAAGTTCTGCCAGCGTTCTTCGTCAGTATTTTTGTAGTCGGCGTTCTCAATCGGGTTATACTCGATCAGGTTGATCTTGCAAGGTATAACTTTGGAGAAGCGATACAGCTCTTCCGCATCCTGCAGCGTGTCATTGAAGTTCTGGAACACGATGTACTCATACGTCACCTTGCGGCCTGTCACTTCATGGAAGTGCTTCAGAGCATCGGTCAGTGCCTCCAGTGAGTTCGTCTCGTTGATCGGCATGATCTGGTTGCGCTTCTCGTCGTTGGCGGCGTGCAGCGACAGCGCCAGGTTGGCTTTCACGCCATCATCAGCCATTTTCTTGATCATCTTGGCTATACCTGCCGTGCTCACTGTGATGCGGCGTGCTGCCATACCCAGGCCATCGTGCGCCGTGATGCGCTCGATGCTCTTCATCACGTTGGCATAGTTGAGCATCGGCTCCCCCATACCCATGTACACGATGTTGGTAAGCGGCTGGCCATACTGCTGCATGCTCTGCTCGTTAATGCGCACTACCTGATCGTAGATCTCGGCGGCATCGAGGTTACGCACGCGGTCCATGTAGCCGGTGGCGCAGAACTTGCAGGTAAGCGAGCACCCTACCTGGCTACTCACGCAGGCAGTTTTGCGCTCTTCGTGGGGTATCAGTACACCCTCCACGATGTTATTATCGTGCAGTTTGAAAGCAGATTTGATGGTGCCATCGTTGCTGAGCTGCTTGGTGGCTACCTGCACCGCGTTAATGGCAAAGTGCTGGTCCAGCTTTTCGCGCAGGGCCAGGCTCACGTTATTCATCTCCTCAAACGACTGCGCCGAGTGCTTCCAGATCCACTCATAGACCTGCTTGGCACGGAACGCTTTCTCGCCCTGCTCCACAAGCCATGCCTTCAAGTCGTCGAGCGACAGCTTTCGGATGTCTTTTTTATTTAAAACGGGTATATCTGCAATCAAATTCATACCACAAAATTACAAAAATACTTAGGCTTTAGTTTCAATCCGGGCTTTTACTTCGTTGGGCAGGGCCATTAATTTTCGTTCCTGGTAGTTAAAGCAGAGCATACCCGTCTTGGCACGGGCAACTTCCTTGCCGTTTTGGTTGAGCACATGGTAGGTAATATCGAAGCCATACTTGTGCACATCGTCAAATGCCAGCCGCAGCGTGAGTACATCACCGTAGAAGCCCTCGCCCTTGTACTCAATGGCAACATCGGCCATGATCAGGCTGGCACCGCCCATATCGAGCTCGGTGTAGCCGAAGTGCCTGAGCAATTGCAGGCGTGCCTCGTGCAGAATAGAGAGCAACGCATCGTTGCCCAGATGGGCGCCATAGTTGAGATCAGTAATGCGCACAGGTATAGTTGCCTCGAAGGACACATGTTCAGGTATAGCTACTTTGATGCGGGGCATGTTTTAAATTGTTGATGGTTGAATTGTTAAATTGCTGATGGTTTTATACCCTCTATTGAGAGAGGTCGCTATTCAAAGCCATCTATTCCAAAACGACGAATATGCTCTTCGGGGTATCCATGTCCCGAAGCTTCATGAGGGCAAGGATGTCCGGATCAACTGCGCAGTTTGAGAGTTAGGCCGTTAAATGGTTTAGTGCGTCAATCATTCTTAATCAGCCATTACCGCTATTGATTCCAAATTAGTCATTCCTCACTATTCCTTAATCATTATTCCCCAACCATTGCTTACATTTGTAAAGTAAATAAATAATCATGCATCTCGAAATCAGGCAGACCAAAGACGGCTCCAACACCTTGTACGTGCCCGAACTGAACGAGCACTACCACTCGGTGCATGGTGCTTTGCAGGAGTCGCAGCATGTCTTCATTAAGCACGGCCTGGAGCATGTGCTCAATCTCCGCAAAGACATCAAGATTCTGGAGGTAGGTTTTGGCACCGGCCTCAACGCCATCCTCACTTACCCTTTCGCGCTGGCTCAGAAGGCTTTCATCCAATACGATACACTGGAGAAGTTTCCGCTGGAAATGAAGGTGGTAGAGCAACTGCAGTTTGATAAAGTAATTCTGAACCCCGAGCTGCACGATGCATTTCTGGAACTTCACAAAGCTCCCTGGAACGAGCCGGTTGACGTAATTCCATACTTTACGCTGCAGAAGATCCACGAAACGCTGGAGGAGTTTGTGCCACCGCGTGCTTATTACGACCTGATCTATTTCGACGCCTTCGCTCCCGAGAAGCAGCCTGAGCTCTGGTCTGATAAGATGTTTGATAAGTTATTCCAGGCTACCCGCCCTGGTGGTGTGTTGGTTACTTACTGCGCAAAGGGCTCCTTTAAGCGAAGCCTGAAAGCAGCTGGTTACGAAGTAGAGGCACTCCCAGGCCCTCCGGGCAAGCGTGAAATGACACGCGGCTTCAAACCGGTGGAGTAAAACCTTTTCGCTTATTTTCGGTTGAGGTATAGCAAATACTTAAAACGAAGTAATGATGAGCATGTCAAATCAAAATAGCCCCTTCTATAACCTGTCAGCGACCTCTTTGCAGGGCAAAGAGGTCAATATGGAGAACTTCAAAGGCAAAGTCGTGCTGGTGGTGAACACTGCCAGTAACTGCGGTTTTACGCCACAGTACGAAGGTCTGGAGGAGCTCTATAGAAAGTACAAGGACGATGGCCTGGTGGTGCTGGGCTTCCCCTGCAATCAGTTCGGAAATCAGGAGCCGGGAGGAAAAGAAGAGATTGAACAGGGTTGCCTGGTGAACTACGGCGTGAGCTTCCCCATGATGGAGAAAGTGGATGTGAACGGTCGTAATGCCCATCCGGTATTCCAATACCTGAAGTCAGAGCTTGGAGGACTGTTGGGCAGCCGTGTGAAATGGAACTTCACTAAATTCCTGATTGATGCCAACGGAAATCCGGTGAAACGCTATGCTCCGATCACCAAACCCGAGAAGATAACACCGGATATAGAGCGCTTGCTTCATAAAACAGAAGTAACACCTGACAAGCCAGCGCAAGCTAACAAATAGTATATCAAGGGGTTACAGACCATCCTAAATGTGAAACTTAAATGCCTCCACAGGTATAGAATCCCATTTACTTCAACTTTGATTTATCACAAGTGCCTTCTTATTAAGAAATTACAGCAAAGTTTTATCTTAATAAAGTATAATTCAAGCACTTGCATAAACCATTCAGCATTTTTTTTAATTGTTATACTTCAAAAATTGTTTTATTTCTGGAATTAAGTCTTATTTTGCATTGTCTTAGAGCAATGAAAGCAAATCAACAGGAAGCAAAATGAAGAAATTATTACAGAAAGTGGTGAAGCCTTTCCAGGCGAAGTACGAAGTGGTTTGTACGACTTACCAGGTTATACCTGGCCTGCCAGTGAACAAGAACGAATCCAGACACCAGTTTGAACGCGGCGCAGTAGTAGAAGCCCGTGATTTTTACACAAAAGTGGTGAGCTCAGACATGACCCGCACCATGGCACCTGTTGAAGTGCAGCTGCGCAAAATCTACCTTGGTGGCAAGACAATTGAACAGGCTGAATTCGGTCCTGTAGCTCAGCTTCGCCAGGTGGTAAATGGCAAGAAGAAATAAGGCTCCAGAGAGCCGCAAACAAAAAGCCCCGCTACAGTGATGCAGCGGGGCTTTTTGTTTGCGGCTTATATAACGTTCTGATCTCAGTTGACACCAACCAAGCTCAGGCAGCACTGCGCATACTAACTATGCAACGCTGATGCTTCCGGCCACACCCCGTCGGGCGTTATGGCAAAGTCAAGCGGTACATCATAGACATTTGAGTCGGCTATGCGCTCCACAGGCGGCTCCAGCGACAGCCCTACCTTCACAACATCTGGTCGGCAGTCAGCCAGAAAACGGTCATAAAAGCCTTTGCCATACCCTACCCGATGCCCTTGCTTATCGAAAGCCAGCAAAGGGATCAGCACCAGATCTACTTCGCGGGCGTGGACGATCTCGGCATCCTGCGGCTCAGGTATACCCCAGGCATTTTCTACGAGCACTGACTCTTCCGTTAGCTGATGGTGTGAAAGCGTATGCTGCCCGGCATCCGTTACGGGCACTACTACGCGCACCTCAGGGCACTCCAGCCGTAACCGCTCAATGATGGGCCATGTGTTCACCTCGTTGTTTTTGATAATCGGCAGAAACACGTGCACGGTCTGACCTGCCTGGAGAGGAAAGTGCTGGAAAAACAAGTCGGCTATACGCTGGCTCCGCACAGCCACCTCGTCGACGGACAGGGCACGGCGCCGTTGCAGCATGGTTTTTCGCAGCTCGGCTTTGTGCATTACTCCTCCTCCAATATTGTGAACTTAAACTCCAGTGGGTCAAAAGCCTCTACCAGTGCAGGTATAAAGTTCGGGTGATTGGTCTGGTAAGAGAGCAGGTTGTCCTGACGCTCCTGCAGGCTGCCGTTCGGGAAGAGTTTGTCCTTCAGGTTTTCAAGTTGTTTGAAGGTCTGCTCGTGCTTGCTGTCGCGTGCTTTGGAAAGCTTTTTCTCGAGCATTTGCAATGAATTGTGCGCTTTCTGCTGTTCAGCCGCCACTGCCCTTACCAAGGTTGGGTCAATTCCTTCGGCCAGCGCTTCTACTTGTTTAAACGCTTTGGCTACAGCCTCACGCTGCGTTTCCAGGTTAATCTCCTCTTCGTGTAGCTGCGACGAGAGTTTCTTCTTCAGTTCCTGATAATCCTGGAACAGGTCGATTGGTTCAAGACCCAGTTTGTGCATGCGGTTGGCGTTCGGCTTGCTGATGTACAGGGCCGAGTTTCGCAGCATGATGATCGGGAAGGTTACCTGGTGTGCTTCAAACACTTTACAAAGCTGAAACCAATACGCCACCTCTGCTCCACCGCCAATGTATGCCAGGTTGGGCAGCACCATTTCTTCGAAGAGCGGGCGAAGGATCACATTCGGGCTAAAACGTTCCGGGTGCTGCTGTGCCTCCTGCAGCATTTCTTGCTCTGTAAAGCTCAAGTCAGTGTTGAGTACCTTATACCTGTCGCCTTCCTGCACAATGCGTTCGCGCATGCCGTCCTGCAGGTAAAACAGGTTGATCTCACGTGAAAACACCTGCGGTTTGTAGCCTAGCTGCTCTAATTGCGAGTTTGTCGCTTCCACCAGCTTATTAGACAGCTGCTCGGTCACTTCCTTCTCCACTACAGGTATAAGCGCCTTCTTCAGCTCTTTGTGATCACCGTCGATGCTTACCAGACCATACTCGCCAAACAGGGCATGTGTGATGGCAAGGGTTGCGTCGGCCAGTGTCTTGCTGTTGCGGTAAGCGTCTTCAAATATCGGGAAAGCCTCCGGCAACTCTTCCAGTACCTTGTCGAGTCCGTTTGTTGCGAATCGGCCCACGGCACCGGTCTGTTCAGACTCCCAGGTATAGCGCTTACCAAACAGGTTGAAGTGGTTGATCTCCGCGAAGTCGTGGTCTTCAGTGGCCATCCAGTATACCGGCACGAAGTTGTAATCCGGGTAAGCTGCCTGTAACTGGCGACAGGTGTTGATGGCCGTCACGATCTTATACACAAAGTAAAGTGGCCCTGTGAAGATGTTGAGCTGGTGCCCTGTGGTGACGGTATAGGTGTTGGGCTGCTGTAACAGCTCCAGGTTTTGCTGCACAACTGGGTGGATATCTGCTAAAGAAACATACTGCTCCTGTAGCGCCTGATATAAGGTGTGGCGTTGGGCTACCGAGAACTGCTTCTCCCTGATCTGTTCGCTAAAAGCCTCCAGCGTCGGGAAGCGGTGATAGAACGTCTTTAGCTTTTCGCTTTGTGACAGGTAATCGGCTATCGTCTGGGAGAAAGCGCCAGTAGCGGCATAGTCTACTTTGGTGATTTTCATATCAGTTACTTCCATCTGCTCTGTTTTGTGGCTTTATGCTGTGTGGCTATACCTGGAGGGTATAACAAACACGTTCACCTATGTTGCGCCACAAAGTACGTGTTTTTTATTTTCGATCTATAGCTGATACGATAGAAAACAGGTATAGGCGGGCGGAATCTGAATTTAGGCACTCACCGCTCTCGCTCCAAAAGCTTTCATAGCAAGGGCTTTAGTGGACAAACTAAAGGTATAAAGTCCGTATACTTAGCTAAAAATCAAACGATATGGGATTATTGAACGGATTAATGGGTCATGCATCAGCTGTGCCTGTCGAAAAACTCACAAAAGAATTTCAGCCCATCCTGCTCGATGATGAGCAGATTGAAAAGGCTTTCCGCCTGATTCGGGACATGCTGGTGTTCACGAACAAGCGACTGATCGTAGTGAATAAGCAGGGTATAACGGGTTCTAAAATTGAATACCAAAGTGTGCCTTATGCCAGCATCAAGATGTTCTCAAAAGAGAGCGCCGGCATGCTTGACTTCGATGCCGAATTGAAGATCTGGCTGACAGGTGAAGCGTCGCCCACTATCAAGCAGGAATTCCGCAAAGGCGATAATGTGAATGAGGCTTACAAAGTGCTAAGCAGGTATGTGCTGAAATAAACTAGAGTGAATTGAGCCAGCCCTCAGCATTTTCGGCTGTTTCAAATCCATTCGCAATTCCATCCCGCACCATCTGGATGGCCCTGTCAGTGGAGAGCCGACTGAAGTAGTCTTGCGAATAAACAGCGGCATGGTATTGCAAACCAGCCTGCTCGGCACGTGGGTGCCAGTCATACGCCAGCCAATCTGTTAAATCCACCCATAGTCCTTGCACGTCGTAGTGGTTGTCGAGCAGTTTGTGGCAGCGCTCTTTTTGCAGGAAAAACAGAATCTGCTCATATCCCTGTTTGATGACCTCGCTGGTAAAGGCGCCATGCCAGGTAGCTGCAATGTAATCTTCCACCGCATTATACTCGAGTGTAAGGGAATCAGTAGTGAGTAATTTGATGTGCCGCATATAGGTGGGAAAAGATTTGCAGCGTCTAAAACTGCTCCTTGAACTATATTTAGGTTTCTGAATACCATAATACATAATTCCGGGCTATAAACAAAAAAGGAAATTCCCTGTTGGCCGTAGCTCACAGGGAATTTCCTTTGATGATGGTTATTCGCAGCCTCGGGTTTTTAACGCCCGACCTTTCACTTTCTTTAAAGCACCACCTCTCCGTATAGATCGAAGTCAGAGGCATCCGTGATTTTCACATTGGCGAAGTCTCCCAGACGCACATACTGGCTATCGGCTAGCACAAGCACTTCGTTGTCTACCTCCGGTGAGTCATACTGCGTACGGCCCACGAAGTAGCCGCTTTCTTTGCGGTCGAACAGTACTTTGTAGGTCTTGCCAACCTTCTCTTCGTTCAGTTCTACTGATATACCTTGCTGTAGCTCCATGATGGCGTCGGCACGCCCCTGTTTCACCTCGTCCGGCACATTATCCTCTAAGGTATGGGAATGGGTGTTTTCTTCGTGTGAGTAGGTAAAGATGCCCAGACGCTCAAAACGGGTTTCTTCTACCCAGTCGTAAAGCTCTTGAAAATCCTGGTCCGTTTCGCCCGGGTGGCCTGCTATCAGTGTCGTACGCAAAGCAATGTCTGGTACACGCTGACGAATCTGGTCAACCAGCTCAATAGTGCGACGCTTGCTGATACCGCGGCGCATGGTCTTGAGCATGTTGTCGGAGATATGCTGCAGCGGCATGTCCAGGTACTTGCAGATATTCTCGCGCTCGTTCATCACGTCGAACACCTCCATCGGGAACTGCGACGGATAAGCGTACTGCATCCGGATCCAATCTATACCTTCCACATCCGACAGGTTGCGAAGCAGGTCGGCCAGCTTGCGCTCGCCATAGTGCTGCAAGCCATAGTAAGTCAGGTCCTGTGCAATCAGCACCAACTCTTTTGTGCCCATGCTAGCCAGTCGCTTCGCCTCTTTTACAAGGTCTTCGATCGGACGGTCTACGTGCTTGCCGCGCATCAAAGGGATCGCACAGAAAGAGCAAGGGCGGTTGCAGCCCTCGGCTATCTTAAAGTAAGCAAAGTGCGAAGGCGTCGTGATGAGTCGTTCGCCGATGAGCTCGTGCTTGTAGTCAGCCTCCAGTTTTTTGAGAAGCTGCGGCATTTCAAGCGTACCGAAGTAAGCGTCCACCTGCGGAATCTCTGCTTCCAGCGAGTCCTTGTAGCGCTGCGACAGACAGCCTGTTACGTACAGCTTGTCGATCTGTCCCATCTCTTTGGCCTCGGCGTAGCGCAGTATGGTATCGATGGACTCCTGCTTGGCGTTGTCGATAAAGCCGCAGGTATTCACGATGATGATATTTGAATCGTCCTTCTCAGACTCGTGCGATACGTCAAACTCGTTTGCCCGCAACTGCCCCATCAGCACTTCCGAATCCACCAGGTTTTTAGAACAACCCAGTGTGATCACGTTTACCTTATCTTTCTTTAAACTTCTTACTTTCACTTATCTATGTATTAGCGCGATAATTCCCAATTACTCAAAACCATTGCGGCTGCGCATTAGTTCGATTGGGCAAATGAACTGCAAAAGTACAACATGTTTGGGTAATAAAAGAACGGCCCACCTGTACAGCGGGCTGATTTGTTATTTTCAGGAAACAAGAGGCTTTCGGATTATGATGAAAGCAGCCGAATTACTCTCGGGAGCCTAATAAAATGCGTCGTAATTCACTAAAAACTCTACTTCCGTCACTTCACCTTCTTTCACCTCCACCGGAAAGATGTTCATATCGCCGTCAAGCAGGTTGGCAAATAGTCCGTCTGTCTCTTTTGTGAACAGGCTATACCTGCCAGGCTCCAGACTAATGGCAAAGTTGCCATTTGCGTCTGTCTTCACCTGCTTAATTAAATTGGTCTTAATCGCGGTGTGGAATACACCGTCCTTGGATGTGGTTTGAGAACTGTTGGTCAGTTCGTAAATGTATACGGTGCGCTCCACGCCTTTTCTTCCACTGGATGGTGGTGCATCCGGGGAGGGCATTTGGTTGCCTGCCTCCCATAGAATCTGCCCCCGTATACCTTGCTTGATCTGCATCTGCTGGCCTGTTTGCGTTTTCAACTCCTGCTGCGTGTCCTGCGCTTCTCCCTCCTGCCCCGATGTACCTTGGGTACCGTTACACGTGGTCAGCAACAGCGACAGCCCTATCAGCAGCAATTTCCCCATACAGGCAACAGCTAATTTCTATTTGCGGGAGAAAAACGACTCCACGAACTGGTTCTTGTCGAACAGTTGCAGATCTTCTATCTTCTCTCCTACCCCGATGTATTTCACCGGAATCTTGAACTCGTCAGAAATACCGATCACCACACCGCCTTTGGCCGTTCCGTCCAGCTTGGTAATGGCCAGTGCGGTCACGTCAGTGGCTTTGGTGAACTCACGCGCTTGCAGCAGGGCGTTCTGCCCCGTGCTACCGTCGAGTACCAGCAGTACCTCATGCGGCGTGTCGGCTGTGATCTTCTGCATTACGCGTTTGATCTTCGACAGTTCGTTCATCAGGCCCACTTTGTTGTGCAGTCGGCCGGCCGTGTCGATGATCACGACGTCAGCACCCGTATCCACACCTTTCTTTACGGCATCATAGGCCACAGAGGCTGGGTCGGTGTTCATGCCATGCGAAATAACCGGCACCCCCACACGCTCACCCCAGATGATCAGCTGATCTACGGCGGCGGCACGGAAGGTATCGGCGGCACCGAGTACGACTTTCTTGCCTGCTTTGTGAAACTGGGAGGCCAGTTTGCCGATGGTGGTGGTTTTACCCACACCATTTACACCTACCACCATGATTACGTAAGGCTTGATGCCTGCCGGCAAGTCGAAGTTAGCGCCGTCACCGGCACGGTTCTCCTCAAGCAATGCGGCAATCTCCTCACGCAGGATCTTGTCGAGCTCGCTGGTGCTCACGTACTTGTCGCGGGCCACACGCTTCTCGATGCGGTCGATGATCTTCACCGTTGTCTCTACCCCTACGTCCGCATGTACCAGAATTTCCTCCAGCTCGTCGAGCACTTCCACGTCTACCGTGGATTTGCCCACAACTGCTTTGCTCAATTGCCCGAAAAAGCTGGTTTTGGTTTTCTCTAGACCTTTGTCGAGCGATTCTTTCTTCTGCTCTTTGCTGAAAAAGTCAAAAATTCCCATTTGCGTGTTTTGTAGGGTGAGACGATCTCGGTGTGATACGGTAATATACTAAAAAAGTCCCGGTAAAGGGACTTTTTCATGTATTCTATCTATGTATAAGTAGAGTAGGCTTAATTACTTCTTAAGGAACTCCTGTACTTTGTCAACAGGCACCATCTCTTCTTTAAAGCTGTAAGCACCAGTTTTTGGAGACTTAACGGCTTTGATCACTTTTGCCCAATCTTTACCTGTAGCGGTCTTTAGGGTTGCAACTACCTTCTTAGCCATGGTTATTTAATTTCTTTATGTACAGTTACTTTTTTCAACACAGGATTATACTTCTTAAGCTCTAAACGCTCAGCAGTATTCTTTCTGTTTTTGGTAGTGATGTACCTTGAAGTTCCAGGCATGCCAGTCGCTTTATGCTCTGTGCACTCCATAATTACCTGGATTCTATTACCTTTTGCTTTTTTAGCCATCTCAACAGTAAATTTTTATTTAGGACTGCAAATATACAAGCTTAAATCTCTAATTACAAACAAAGTATAAATTTTTCTGCAGAAGCTTTTTAACTAAGCGCTCTGCTGCTTCTATACCTCTTCTAAAATGCTTCTAATCGAGCGTTGGCAGTTTGAAACCGTCCAATGCGCTCGGCTGGGCCATTGTTTTCTCAATTTCCTCTATTGTGCGGGGCGCCTGCTTCGACAGATTTTCCCAGCCTTTATCAGTGATTAGGATATCATCTTCGATGCGCACGCCGATCCCCCACCACTTCTTGTCACATGGACTTCCTTCCGGAATATAAATGCCTGGCTCGACCGTAATCACCGTGTTAGCCTGGAAAGGTCCGTAGCTACCGCGGTCGTGCACATCGAGGCCCAGGTAGTGCGAGGTACCGTGCGGGAAGTAGCGCTGTACTTCTTCCCTTTTCTTAATGATGCCTAGCTTTAGAAGGCCGTCGGCTATCACAGCTTCAGCAGCCTGATGAGGGGCATTGAAAGCGTTGCCTACCTTGCACTGCTGAAAGCCCGCTTCCTGCGCCTTGAGTACCAACTCGTAAATGGCACGCTGCTCTTTGCTGAACTTCCCGTTGGCAGGTATCGTGCGCGTCACGTCGGCGGTATAGCCCAGGTACTCCGCCCCCACATCCATCAGCACCAGTTCGCTGCCAGGTATAGCCGGCTTGGAACTGGAGATATAATGCAGCACACAACCGTTGTTGCCGGCCCCAACTATGCTGGGGTAGCCCACATGCTGTGCTCCGTATTTCTTGAACACGAACTCGTGTATACCTTGTATTTCCATTTCGGACATACCCGGCTTCATGGCTTTCATCACTTCGATTTGCCCCACTGCTGACATGCTCGTTGCTTTACGAAGCAAGTTGATCTCGGCTTCGGTTTTCACTTCTCGCATGGCGTCCAGCACCTGGTCGAGCGTGAAAGCGTCTAGCTTCTGCTTAGGGGTAGCAGCCACGGCTTTGGTGCGGGCACGCATGTCTTTCGCCTGCAGATAGCCTTGCAATGCCTGATCTGCTTCCAGATTTGGCTCTTGCTGCATCGCTTCCTGAATGTAGGCTACTACTCCTTCGGACTGCGCCAATCCATGCTCCCGCACAATGCCATACAGCATGCTGCGTGTCGCGCTGAAATTGGCCGGGTACTTTACCTTGGACTTGAACTGGCCAAGCAGACTGTACAGATCAGCTTCATCCGCTGCGTCGTCGCGCACATCATGCGGCAGGCTTTTGATCAGGATCTGCTGCAGATTGGCAGTGTCGAACTTAAAGGAATCAAAATCGGTATTTGCCAGTGTGGCTATACCTAATTCTTTGGCCGCCCCCTCTACGCCCTGCCGTTTGCCATTCCATAGTTCATGCATCTCATCATTGGGCTGCACAAACAGTACTTCCTGTACCTGCTTACCATTCACGCTCTGCGGACTCTGGAAAAGCAACAGCACGGCGTTCGGCTCCTTATACCCTGTCAGGTAGTAGAAATCCGGATCGGGATGGTAATAATAGTCCACGTCGTTTGCACGGTTGCGCACGGGACTGGCAAAAAGAACGGCAACGGAGCGAGGGGGCAGCTGTTGCCGCAGTACCTCTCTCCGTTGCCGGTGAAACTCTTTATCTAAAGTATCAGATGGCTTTCCCGAGCCTGCATGCGGTTGCGCTACTGCCGTAATCGACAGCCAGCATAACAGTGCACACAGCCGGAAGGCTGCCATTAGTACATAATGAAGCCTTGCTCTACTGCTTTCTTCAGAACGGCAGAAATACCGTTTTTGTTGATTGTTCTCAATGCTGAAGTGGATACTTTAAGGGTTACCCAAGCATCTTCTTCAGGGATGTAGAAACGCTTCTTCTGAAGGTTCGGATAGAACTTACGCTTTGTCTTATTGTTAGCGTGAGAAACGTTATTTCCTACTTGTACTCTCTTTCCGGTTAAATCGCAAACTCGTGCCATCTTGTATTTTCTTCTAAATTATTTCAATAGGGGTGCAAATATCTGCAAAAAGATACAGAAATTCAAAAGCATAGCAGATATTTTTAACAAAACCCGCTGCAAGCCAACTACAAAGGCTTTTTAACAGCATGCCTTATACCTTGTCTTCGCCTTTCAGGCCCGTTTCTTTCTTCTTTTTGGTGAAGCCGTAAGGGCAGTTCCGGCAGGCATTCTTGCAGCAATAGCCTCGTTTGAGCAGGTACTTGGCCGTTAGTACCATCAGTCCACGCTCAAAATAAAAATCCTCGCCTTCTTTCAGATCGCTCACGCTATACTCCTTATAAAGCGACAAATATCGGCATTTCGGGTACGTTTACCAAATAGCCCCTTCATTATACCTTGTAGCGGCAGTGTATTTCGTTCTATCAAAGATGGCCGTGTCTCAATGTGTAATCCTTACCCTGCAAGCCTATGACCCATTTCCAAAACCTGACCGAAGCTGTGAGTACCATGCGTGCAAGGGGCTTTGTCAACACGTTTACTATTCAGCATCAGCGGGTTTACTGCTCTGAGCAGAGCTGTGAACTCTCCCCCAATCAGCTTACTTTGCTGGAGCGGCATACCGTGCCCTCTTCCACCTCACAAAGCGGACAGCAAGAGGTATACGGATTCCGGACGGATAACAACCTGCTCGGCATCATGACAGACATCTATGCCGAGTACGACGCCGATGAATTCCATTCTGTTTTCAGGCAGTGCCGGCAGACCGAATAAGCTCCTTTTCCGGCTAAAGGTATAATTCAGGCTGTTTTTGCTATATTTACAACCTATATACAGAATCCCGTAAATATAGGTGCGGCACTACAGCTTATGGCGTAGCGCTGCCCAACAGTACGGACACAGCTTTTTTAACACATAAACTATGAGCACGCTATCCATCACCTCCAGCCAGCAGGCTATCGAAACCGAAGAAAAGTACGGCGCCCACAACTACCACCCGCTGCCGGTGGTGTTGAACAAAGGCGATGGCGTATACCTGTGGGACGTGGAGGGCAAACGCTATTTTGACTTCCTGTCGGCCTACAGTGCCGTAAACCAGGGCCACTGCCATCCGCGCATCATCAACGCCCTGATCGAGCAGGCCCAGCAACTCACGCTGACTTCCCGTGCCTTCTACAACGACAAACTAGGTATAGCCGAGAAGTACATCTGTGAGCTGTTTGGTTACGACAAATCGCTTTACATGAACTCTGGTGCCGAAGCCGTAGAAACGGCCATCAAGCTTGCCCGCAAATGGGCTTATCTGAAGAAAGGCATCGCCTCTCACAACGCTGAGATCATCGTGGTAGAGCGCAACTTCCATGGCCGTACGACAGGCATCATCTCCTTCTCCACTGACCCGGATTCTACGAAAGGCTTTGGGCCGTACATGCCAGGCTTCAAGGTGATTCCTTACAATGATCTCGATGCGCTGGAAACAGCCCTGAAAGAAAACCCGAACGTGTGCGGTTTCCTGGTGGAGCCGATTCAGGGCGAAGCAGGTGTAGTGGTACCGCAGGACGGGTATATGGCTAAGGCGCATGCGCTTTGCAAAGAGTACAATGTGCTGCTCATGGCTGATGAGATCCAGACAGGTATAGCACGCACCGGTAAACTGCTTGCCACTTACTACGACGATGTAAAAGCGGATATTCTGATTCTTGGCAAGGCACTTTCAGGTGGTGTGCTGCCGGTATCCTGTGTACTGGCCAACGACGATATCATGCTGTGCATCCAGCCAGGTGAGCACGGCTCTACCTTTGGCGGCAACCCATTGGCGGCTGCAGTGGCCATTGCAGCATTGGAGGTGATCAAAGAAGAAAACCTAATAGAGAATGCCTACAAGTTGGGTGAAGTGTTCCGCGACCGCATGAACAAGTTAAAAGCTAAGCGTCCGGAAGTGGTAACGCTGGTAAGAGGTCGCGGTTTGCTCAACGCCATCGTGATCGAGCCTTCAGCCGATGGCCGCACCGCTTGGGACGTATGCGTGGAGCTGAAGGAGAACGGCCTGCTTGCCAAGCCAACCCACGGCGATATCATCCGCTTCGCACCACCGCTGGTGATGACAGAAGAGCAACTGCATGAGTGCTGTGATATCATTGAAAAGGTAATCATGAACTTCTAAGAGAAGGTATAGCTAAAACATATAAAAGGCGAGGCTGTAGTGGCTTCGCCTTTTTTTATCTGCGCCAACCATGCTCGTCTGCCCGAAATTTGGTAGCTTTAGAATAGCAACAGCTTTGAAAACATGACACAACAAGAACAGTCCAGACCTATCGTTATCTTCTCCGGCGACTTCCACCGGGCGGCTGTCATCAAAAACATGCTCGAGAACCATGGCATTTATGTGTTCATGCAAAATGAGCACATGGGCAGTATTGCGCCTTTTCAAGTAGCTTCCGGCGGTTTTAACCCGGTTAAGTTAATTATCTCTGGTCATGATGAAGAGGAGGCTAAAAAGCTACTGGAGAATTTTGACCGGGACGGAACAGAGGGCATAGAGTAGCATTTCACTTTGCCAAGCATAAGCCGTACCTTTGCCGTATACCTATGTTGAAGCATTTTAGAGCAATCGCTATACTATGATCACCAAAAGACCAAGACGAAACCGCTATAACGAAGTCATCCGCAGCATGGTGCAGGAAACTGCCCTGGAACTGAACGACTTCATCTTCCCGCTTTTCATCATCGAGGGGCAAAACCAGAAAGTAGAAGTGGCCTCGATGCCGGGCATTAACCGCTACTCCATTGACACTTTGCTCGATGAAGTGGCCAGCTGCGTCGATCTGGGCATCAAAGCCTTCGCCCCTTTCCCGAGCATCCCTGAAAGTTTGAAGGACAAGTACGCCAAAGAAAGCGAGAACCCGGAGGGCCTGTTCCCTAGAGCTATCCGTGAAATCAAGAGGAACTTCCCGGACGTGGTGCTGATGACCGACGTGGCCATGGACCCTTATAGCTCCGACGGGCACGACGGCATTGTGATAAACGGTGAGATCGTAAACGATGAGACGCTGGAAGTACTCGGCAAAATGGCGCTCACGCAGGCACAGGCAGGTGCCGACATCGTAGGTCCTTCCGATATGATGGACGGTCGTGTAGGCCACATCCGCCGCGTGCTCGACGAGAACGGTTTCCACAAGGTGGGCATCATGAGCTATACTGCCAAGTATGCGAGTGCCTTCTACGGTCCATTCCGCGACGCCCTGGACTCTGCCCCGAAAATGGGCGACAAGAAAACCTACCAGATGAACCCGGCCAACAGCCGTGAAGCTCTGATTGAAGCCGCCCTGGACACCGAAGAAGGAGCCGACTACCTGATGGTAAAGCCCGCTCTAGCCTACCTCGACATCATCAAGCTGCTGCGCGACAACTCACACCTGCCGATAGCAGCCTACAACGTGAGCGGGGAGTATGCCATGGTGAAAGCCGCCGGCCTGAAGGGCTGGATCGACGGGGAGAAAGCCATGCTAGAGAGTTTGCTGAGCATCAAGCGGGCAGGCGCTGACATCATCCTGTCATACTTTGCTAAGGATTTTGCCAAGTACCTCCAAAAGTAAACAAGTCATATCCACGACAAAACAAAGCGCCTTGGGCTCACAGCTCAGGGCGCTTTGTTTTGAAAGCAGCCGGCATTAACACAGGTCCTGGCACCTCTCCAAACCAATGTTTCACCAAATAAAGTATTCACGCTGAACCAGTTTGGCGTTCGCGCACTTTTAGTTATATTGGTGGTTCTAAACTTCTACCTACTACTACTTTATGAGAGGATTGAGCCTTTGGCTGATGGCTGCGGCACTTGCAACGACTTCTGTTAGCTTTGCGCAGCAGAGTAGCTCGGTGCCTGTGCGCGCTAATGTGCAGGAGCTGGGCCGCATTGCGGCAGCTGAAGACAAAAGTTACCGGACAAAGCGTGCCGAAGCCATTGCGCTTGCCAAGCGAAATGGCTGGGAAATTGAAAAGACTTACAAGGACGGTACCCACATATCCTTACAGAGCCTTGATGAACTGGGCATGCCGGTTTACTACATCACCTACAACAACAACGCCGCCATCACAACCCGCACAAACCAGCTTTGGACAGGCGGCAAGCTGGGACTTAACCTCAGTGGGGCGAGCAACAGCGTCACGGACAAAATGGGGATCTGGGACGGTGGCCTGGTACGCGAGTCGCATGTGGAGCTGCGCGGCCGGATAGAGCAGAAAGACAAACCCTCCAAACTGAATGATCATGCCACCCACGTGGCCGGCACCCTCATTGCCAGCGGACAGAGCCTGATGGCCAAAGGCATGGCGCACGGGGTAAAAAAGCTGCACGCTTACGATTTTAATAACAGTCCTTCCGAAATGGCCGAGGCTGCGCAAGCCAATATGCTGGTTTCGAACCACTCCTATGGCACCATAGCCGGCTGGCGTTATAATAGTGAACGCAAAGGCACCGATGAGGATCCGTACTGGGAATGGTGGGGCACTCCTCAGGTAAGCGAAACAGAGGACTACAAGTTTGGCTACTATGACGAAACTGCTGTCAGCTGGGACCGCATTGCCTACAACGCACCTTATTTTCTGATTGTGAAGTCAGGTGGTAACAACCGGCAGGAGCCTGGTCCCGCTGTGGGCAAGCCTTACATGCAGCGCAACTCCAACGGCAACTTTACACTGGTGGCACAGCGCCCGGGCAACATCAGCAGCAACAACGGCTATGATGGCATCGCCACTTACGGCACTGCCAAGAATATACTTACTGTGGGTGCCGTAAACAGCCTCCCAAACGGCTACAACCAGCCTTCCGATGTCAAGATTACCAGCTTCAGCAGCTTTGGCCCTACTGATGATGGTCGTATTAAGCCTGACCTGGTAGGTGGCGGAGAAAGAATTCTTTCTACAACCAGTGCCAGCGACAATTCTTACAAAGCTCTGAGCGGCACCTCCATGGCAGCCCCCAACATTTCAGGTTCCCTGCTGCTCCTGCAGGAGCACTATGCCAACCTGAACAACGGGAAGTTCATGCGTGCCGCCACACTCAAAGGCTTGGCCATTCATACGGCTGACGAGGCCGGCGATGCTCCAGGACCTGACTACATGCATGGTTGGGGGCTTCTGAACGCCAGTCGCGCCGCTACCATGATCAGCAACACCCAGAACACGCACCTGATACAGGAGCGCAATCTGGAGCAAGGTAAAACTTATACGCTGGAGGTAGTGGCATCCGGCACGGGACCACTGGTGGCCACCATTTCCTGGACCGACCCGGAAGGAGCTGCCCATTCCATGTATAGCGCCCTGAATAACCGCAGTCCGCGCCTGATTAATGACCTGGATATACGCGTCACGAACCGCGGCAATACGATTATGCCCTGGGTATTAAACCCCAATGCTCCCGAACTGCCCGCAGTCCAAGGCGACAACTTGGTAGACAATGTAGAGCAGGTGCTTATACCTAACGCTATACCTGGCGAGACCTACACCATTACCGTATCGCACAAGCGCACGCTTCAGAAAGGGCCTCAGGAATATTCCCTGCTGGTGAGCGGAATGGGCGGCACAGCCTATTGTGCAAGCACTCCGACTTCGGAGGCAGGTTCACGCATCAGCAAAATTGTCTTTGACGGCATTACAACTTCTTTTGAAGGATGCGCCACCTACCGCTTGCAGGAGGAAATGCTGCTATCCTTTGAGCCGGGGCAAACTAAAACGGTGTCGTTTGAACTGGGCACCTGCGGCGCCAATGCCAGCAAGGCTGCCAAGGTGTACGTGGACTGGAACGGCAATGGCAGCTTCGAAGATCAGGGCGAGGAAGCTGCTGCTTCTGGTGTTACCAACGGTGTCGGGATGTTCAATGCCAACATTTCAGCCCCCTCTTTTCTACAACCTGGCTACATGACCCGACTGCGCGTCGTGTTGGTTGAAACCTCCACTCCGGCAGGCATAAGCTCTTGTGGCACTTACACCCGCGGCGAAACGCAGGACTATATCATTCAGATCACAAAGCCTTCCACAGATGTTGCCCTGGAGCAGGTAATGCCGGTGGGTTCATCGCTCTGCGCCGGCACAAATCAGCAGTTCCTGGTCACAATCCGCAATAATGGGCTCCGCGATCAGAAAAATATCCCAGTGACACTAGAGGTATACCGTAGTGGTTCCAAGGTAGCTGCCATGACAACGGTTTACACCAAAATGCTAAAATCCTTTGCCACAGATGAGGTCTTGCTGACAGCCGATTTTCAGACAGAGGCTGGCGCTACTTATGAACTGATTGCTTCGGCAGGCACCACCAGTGATGCTGTACCAGAGAATAACACTCTGAGCAAGACCTACGGGGTAGGTGGCAACACTACCGTGGCACAAGCAGTGGCGACTCGCTGCGGCGACCAGCCAAGCTATACCCTGACCGGCACTGGCGATGGCACCATCTTCTGGTACAACACGGCAAGCGGAGGCACCCCCATCGCTGCGGGCAACTCAACCAGTATCGCAACGAGCAGTGTTAACGGCACGCTCTATGCCTCCCTCAATGATTTCTCGGCCACTGTTGGACCAGCGACCAAGAAGTTTGCAACAGGCGGGGGGTATAACCAGTTTACGCCGGATGTGATCGTAGACGCCAAGGCTCCTATGCTGCTGGAAAGCGCCCGTCTGTATATCGGCAACCCCGGCAAAATCACGTTTACAGCCTACAACAGTAATGGTTCTCCTGTTTCGAGCCGGACCATTACTGTGGAGGCTACCCGCTCCAGCCCTGCCCCGGGCGTGCAGGAGGATGACCCAAATGATCAGGGCGAGGTATACTACCTTGGACTGGAGCTTCCTGAGGCTGGCACATACAACATCGCAATCACGTATGACCATGCGAATGGGGCCACCATCTACAGAAACAATGCCGGCGTAACGGGTTATCCATTTGGCGTAAGCAATGTGTTCACTATTACCGGTACCACGGCCAACCCGGGGGCGCTAAGCTATTACTATTACTTTTATGACCTGAAGGTGCGCGCTCTCGGCTGTATTAGTCCAAGGGTAGCTGTTCCGGTTGAGAATGGCTCTCCACTCCCGACGCCGGTGATTTCACGCCAGGGCCTAAGCCTGCAGTCAAGTGCAGCGGACGGCAACCAGTGGTACCTGAACAGCCAGCCTATACCTGGTGCCACTGAGCAGACCTATACCCCAACAGAAAGCGGGGACTATAGCGTGCAGGCACAGTGGAAGGGCTGCGTTTCTACACGATCGCAGATCTATACCTTCGCCTATCAGGCTAATGGCCGTGAACTGAAGAAGGAGTTGGTAGCCTCGCCTAATCCAAGTACCGGCGTATTTAAGGTGCAATTTGAGACGGCGCAGCAGGAGGATTTGTACCTGAACGTGACCGACATGCTGGGCAACCTGATCTATACCCGTAAAGTGGCTGGCTTCAATGGTTTCTATGAAGCAAACATCGACCTCTCGGCAAGATCCTCTGGCATTTACCTGCTCCGCGTGAAGTTCGGTAATCAGGCCTTTACCCAAAAGCTCGTCTTACAGCGCTAATAAGCAGCGAGCAATCAGAAGAGCCCTGGCTTAACAGCCAGGGCTTTTTTTATGTTAAAAGTTAATTGCCAATAAGAACAATCTATACTACTGATGAATCCGAAACTTAAAACTAGATCGTTCCGGCTACATTTCCCTTCTCCTCCTTAGCTATCAGATTAATTTCATCAAACCCTTCATCTGATAGAGACACTTCAAAGCAATTTTAAAATGGGGCCTTCATATGTTTCACAAAAAGGGTACAGCTTTTTACTTTCACCTCCCATATCATGGAGTTAGAATAACATTAGATACTGTTTGCTAATTAAAAGATCTAAACACTGTTACAACACAGATTATAAATAATATTCCTCGTATTATTTATAAACAACCCAAGCCAAAATCTGAACTATTTTCTCCGTTTTGAGCTCTCGAATACTCAATTACTTTCTTCTTTCTAAAGCCTCCTTACTACCCCACATAATTAAGAAGAAAGAATCGCTCTACATGCGATAGCACAACTTGACCCCACCTTGCTTTCGATCTATTCCCATAGATTGTTACTAAAGCTTTAACACAGGGACAATGCTTAAAATCACATCTATTCTTTACTGCTTACTGTTAATTTCATTTAATGCGTTCGCTCAGACCAGTCTTGTTCCTTTTGGCTCTTCTTGGCGATACCTCGATAACGGCACCAATCAAAATACAAACTGGCGCACTGTGGCCTTTAAGGACACCAAGTGGAAAACAGCCAATGGGAAATTTGGCTATGGTATAAGTGATGCTGCTACTGTGATAAGCTTCGGATCAAATCCCAGCAAGAAGTATATCACCACTTATTTCCGTAAAAGCATTTCCATAACTGATCCTGCCATTTACTCTTCCTTTACTATCAATGTGAAAAGAGATGACGGAGCAGTAGTTTATGTAAATGGCAAGGAAGTGCACCGGAGCAACATGCCTACAGGTAACGTTGCTTTTACCACATTAGCTAAAGAGGCGGCTGATAGTGGAACTGTTCCCCAATCATTCTCCATTAGCCCCTCAGCTTTTTATAAAGGCACTAATGTAATTGCAGTGGAAATCCATCAGGCGCAGGCAAACACACCGGACATGGCCTTTGATTTAGAACTTATAGCCCATGCAGTTCCGACACCAACAGATCAAATCCCTCCTACAGTAACAAGTATCAACAGGCAAAACCCAACCACCGAAGTCACCAGCGCTTCTAACCTAAGCTTTAGGGTAACTTTTTCTGAGAAAGTAGCAGGTGTGGATGCGGCTGACTTTACGGCCACCACCTCCGGTACTGTGAGCGGGACTGTGACATCAACCGCAGCCGTGGGCACTGCCGGCAATACTTATGACCTGACAGTTGGTACTGTTTCTGGTGAAGGAACTTTGCGTTTGGACCTGCAGGAAACCGGTACGGGCATTATGGATGTTGCGGGTAATGTTATCAATGGCGGCTACACCGGCGGGCAGAGCTATTCAATCCAACAGCCCGCCTTAGAGCAGCCCAAAGTCCTATATTATGAAGGATTTGAAAGCGGAGTTGGTTTCACTGGCATGAATATTCAAACCAGTACTACTTATGGGTTCAATGTGGTAGGTAACCCGACTTATCAGGACCTAAAAGTTGGGCGCTGGGAATTGAGAGCAGGAGACCCACCCGCCTCTAACGGTACCCGAGCAGAGGTACTTTTCTCTGAGGACTTGGCACAGCAGGAAACTTGGCACTCATTTGTGGGCTACTTCCCTTCTGAAGACAACTTAATCGACACTGATGACGAGGCTTTCAACCAGTGGCATCAGGGAAGCAGTTTCGGGCGGCCCATGATGACATTCCGTACTGAAAATGGTCGCTTTGAAGTGCTAAGGCGTTCTCCAGATGGAAGCAAAACGCACTACTACATCATGGGGTCCATTATTTATGATCAATGGGTGCACTTTGTAATCCACATCAAGCAGCATCTGACTGATGGGGTCATGCAGGTCTGGATAAATGGTGAACTCAAGATGGACTACCAGGGCCCTACTATGTTTGATGGTCCTATTGGCAGATGGAAAATGGGTATTTACAAAAGCAGTTGGAATAATGGGTCCTCAACTAATTCTATAAAACGTGTATGGTATGTTGATGAGGTCAGAGTAGGCAATGCCACATCAACTTACGAGAGCATCAAACCCGCTTTAGGTAATAATCTTAAACTACTCACAACTACTAAGACTGATAACCTGAGCTATAAAATCAATGACCTACAATCGGATACTGAACAAACAGACGATGTAGAGGTATATCCCACCCTTGCGAAGAGGGGCTCTACAGTCATTTTGAAAACAAGCGGTGTTACGGTAAATGTAGCTCAAGTATCGGATGTTACAGGGCGACTTTTCCACGAGCAAAGCTTTACTGGCCTCACCTCAATTGAAACAGGTAATCTACCCAATGGGCTTTATTTCATAAGTCTGGCAGGAGAAAACCACCGTAAAAAACATAAATTCATAATCACTGATTAGTTTTCAATAATGAAACCTGATTATTGAGGCAGCTTATACTTCTCTAGGAGCTAGACCAACTTTGCTTATCCGGTGGTATTCCCTATCTTCAGCCAAACAAAACAGAAACTATGAAGAGATTACTACTCGCTATCGGTGTGGCATTCATGTTCGCCTCCTGCGCCCAGCAACCACAGGCCAGCAGCATAACGAACACTACTGCCGAGACTACCACTACGCAACAGGAAACGGTTACGGCCCCGCAATCACCTGTAACGGCTACGCAGCAGGCTTTCTTTTCTCAGTTAAGCAAGCTGTGCGGTAAGAGCTTCAGAGGCAAGGCTGTGTTCCCGGCCGATGGCAAAGACCCATTTGCAGGCAAAGAACTGACCATGCACGTGCGTGAGTGCTCCGACCAGGTTATCCGTGTCCCGTTCCACGTGGGTGAAGACAAATCCAGAACGTGGGTATTCACTAAAATGGAGGAAGGCTTACAACTCAAGCATGACCACCGACACGAAGACGGCACCCCAGACGAAGTGACCATGTACGGCGGCATTGCCATGGATACTGACGACGCAACCACCATGCGTTTCCCGGCCGACGCTTTCACCGCCCAGCTTATACCTGCGGCCTCCACCAACGAGTGGAATGTGGTCCTGAGTCCCGACGGACGCACGTTCAGCTACATACTCAAGCGCGATAACCAACTCCGCTTTCAGGCCGACTTCGACCTGACCCAACCGATCAACTAACCTATACCTGCCATACCTTAAAGCAAGAAGGCCCGAAGCTACTACAGCTCCAGGCCTTCTTTTTGGAGTATCTCATTCCTAGGACTTAGAGAACTGCTTCTTCAACACCTGGTAGTCGATAAAGTACAGTACCCTTACCGAAAGACTATTGGTCTGCGGCCCGGTGATGGTGCGGGTAAAGTTTTCGTGGTAGCGGGGCACGATGTCGCCCTGGCTTTCCAAAATGGCGTTCTTCCACATTATGCTGATCTCGCTGCCCGGCGCAAACCACCACGAGTAGATCATATCGATGTTGAAGGCGTTATAATTGATGTTGTGGTTTGGAAGTTCGTTTTCAGGGAAATAGCCGCCATTCGGATAGCTGCTGGTTAACAATTCCCCTTTGTTTCCGAGCTCGAAGAAACGGTTATACTCTGCCTTGGACCAGTAGTGCCGCGCCCGCAGCGACAGCGACATGCGGTTGTTGAAGATATAAGAGCTGGTGAGGGTGTTGTCTACCGTATTCACGTCACGCAGACCGAAGATAATGTCGTGCTGCTTTCCTGCTTCCGTGCTTCGGGTAAGATGGTTGGCATAGCCCATGTCGTCGCGATTGCTGTTGCGGCTATACCTGTAGATGAACATCAGCTTGTCATTCACCCGGAAGCGTGGCGAAACGGAGTAGCCTAAATTCTGGCGCTTGTGCTCGTCAAACGTACGGTAGCTGAAGTCCACATCCAGGGCCAGTCGCTTGCGGTAGTCCGACGAGATCCAGCCGCCAATACTGCGGTTCACCGGAAAGGTATAGTAGCGACCTGCTACCCGTGGCTCGAAGAAGTCATAGGTCTTCACTGGTTCCAAATTAAAGTTGGTGCCCACACTCAGAAAATTGCGGAAAGTGCCGCTCACCCTGCCATAGATCACAAAGTTCTGAAAATCGTCGGGCTTATACCGGCGGCTGTAGGTGGCTCCCAATTGGGTATTCATATTGAGAAGCTTCCAGAAAGGCTGGTAGATGTTGTAGCGCAGGTTCAGGTCCTCGTCCACGGTATTGCGGATGAAATTGATGCCCATGTCATTCGGGTCGTAGGTGTCGGACTTCATGGAGTGGGTGAACCTGTACTGGAAATTGCCGCTTACCTTGCCCCCGCCGATGCTGTACATGTGCCCCAGCTGCGCATCGCCTGGATAGTATTTTTGGCTCAGGGCGGCACTGCCTTCCACGGCATATCGGTTGCCTTGGTTAGCTATCCTGAAGAGCATACCGGTCAGGTTGGCGTCGTAGGTGCTGCCTGCACGCAGCACGTTGGTATTCACAAGCGTCACGTAGGAGTTGTTCTTGAGCGACTGGTCAAGTACCAGGATGTTATAGTTAGTGAGCGGCTGCGTCTCTTTTTTGAAGCGGTTGCCCTCACTGTCTTCGAGTGTAGCGAATTGCCGTCCTACCACCGCGTTGAACAAGCCTATACCCAAGCCCGACTGCGTGCGGCCCGATATCTTGGTACCGTTCAGCATCTTGGTTTCGCGCGGGTTTTCGATGACAGTGTTGCCTTGTTCGCGTTCGGCACTTGCGTTCAGAAAATTGATGGGTGTGCCACCAATGCGTCGGGAATAAAGGAAGCCGCCTTTGTTGAACAGCTCCGTGCCCTCCATAAAGAAAGGCCGGTATTCGTTGAACTGCACCTCGAAAGGCGACAGGTTGAGCACCTGGTTATCGGATTGCACCTGGCTGAAATCAGGTATGAGCGTCATATCGAGTGTGAAGGCGTCGTTGATGCCGTACTTCACGTCCATACCTCCACTAAAGTTAACATTGTCTTCGTATCGCACGCTGCCGTCGCCGTTGCGCACCGGGTACTTCTCTGCATAGGCCGATACGTAGGGCGTGAGCGAGAGCCGCAGCGGTGCTTCCACATTTTTGATGCCCCTAAGCTTGCCAAACTGGTTCATGAAACCGTTGATGGCTGGGTCCACATGATTCCAGAAAAACTCCTGCCGCGTGGACCGTCTGTTACGCATGAAGTTAAGTCCCCATAGCTGCTCCGGCTTGCTGCTGAATCGGAGGGCCGAGTAAGGTATGCGCATCTCTGCTACCCAAGAGTTGCCATCAAGTTTAGTATTGCTCTCCCACACGGCATTCCAGGTAAAGTCTTCACCGTCGGAAGAGTAGCGTGCATCGAGCTGCACACCTGCGGGCGTCAAATAAAAGCCAAATCCATTGATCTGGTCATTGTACGTGTCGAAGAACACTGCAAAAAAATCGGTATTGCCCAGATCATCCCGCTTGCCCAGTTGTTTAAATATACTGTCCTGGGACACATCGTGCATAATGGCGCCCACGTAGATAGACTCATCGTCGTAGAGAATGCGCACCTTCGTGGGATGCACCTCTTTCGCGCCGGGGTTGGGACTGCTCTGTATAAAGTTTGAGGCGGTCTCGGCCTGTTGCCAGACTTCCTCGTCCAGCGAACCGTCAATTTTGATGGGTTCGGTTATGCGAAGCGCCTGCAGCTGCTTCACATTGGCAAAGACAGGAGCTTTTTTCTCCTGCGCTACTACCTGTTGCCATGCCAGCACAGTCAATACAAGCACAACCATCCGCACAAAACCAGGTGTAGGTATACAGCCAATCATAAAGTAAGAGGGCAATCAAAGTGAGTGTTTATACAAAGGTATAGAATAGATGCCCCCGAGGCCACAATACTTGCTTTTTCCTGACAACAAAACGCTTAACCATACTACATAACTGGTAAACAGGCCTATTTAAACGACAAAAGATGGAAATACAAAGCGCCATACCCGTTTGACAGGTATGGCGCCTTTATAAAAGCTCCAATTGAGTTTACAAATCCTCTTCACGTACCAGCATCAGCACTGCTGACTGCGGCACGATAAAGTATTTCTCGCTGAGGTAGTTGATCTCGATGGCGTCGCGCTGCAGGTAGATGGCCAGGTCGCCCTCTTTTATCTGAAGCGGCAGATAGCGCACTTGTTCCTGCTCCTCGTCGCCAAACACCTCTTCATCAAAGCCATAGTCAGCAGGCATTGGGTAACCCGGACCAACTTTCATCACATAGCCTTCCTGCACCTTCTCTTTTTCCTGTACACCAGGCGGGAGGTATAGCCCGCTCTTGGTCTGCTCCCGCGAAGTCTTCGGCTTGATCAGCACCCGGTCGCCTACAATGATGATCTTCTCCAGTTTGTTGCTTTCTGAAATTCTCATGGTTAAGGTCTGCATAATTAAATTGGGTCTGCGGTTACTTTAAAGCGCATGGCCGACTTAATGGTAATATCACGTGTAATCAGTTTGGCCACGGCAACTCTTGTCCTGATTGTATAAGTCTCGCCCTTTATATACTCGTCAAGCTTAGCGTTAGTCGACTTCAGCTCTATAGTTTTAACACCCTTCGGCACCTCGTCTAGATACGCTATTTTCGTTTCGGCTCCTTGGTCGTTGCTCAGGTAGATCTCGATGCTGCGCAGGAAATCAAAGTTCTCGTCCGCTGGGTCGACTATGGTTAGGGTGAGTTTGTTCAGGCTCACATCCTTTACAAGTTCGGCACGGGTCTTATTATTCTTGAAAGTCTCCGACGAGTTAGTCTTGACAGGTACAGGAGAAAGCGGAGTAACTGCGCCTATCGGAAAATTAGACTCAATCTTGATGGTTTCTTCCTGATTGATGTAGAACGTGAGCAAATCGTCTACTTTATCGCAGGATGTTGCTATAATGGTGAGCAGCACAAAAGCCGCCAGCAGCATTTTTTTCATAAAAGGGTGAAATTTAAAGTACTCTCTGTTATTCGTTTACAAGCTTGCAGGGCCTAAAAAAGGAGAGCAGCCTTGCGGGCTGCCCTTACTATATGCCTGCACAGAGTGCAAAAATAACAAAAATGATCGAGAGTATACCCTTAATCAAACATGTCCGCAGCACGCGAGCCACCCGGGCCATTTTCGAGCCAGCTCATTGGGTAGTTCTTGTCCATCAGGCCAGCGGCCTCTTCGGTCAGGTATAGCGGCTTGAAGGTGTCGATCATCACAGCGTACTCGTGGGTTTCTTTCTTGCCGATGCTTGCCTCCACCGTGCCCGGGTGCGGGCCATGCGGTATGCCACCCGGGTGTACCGTAAATGAAGCTCTGTCCACCCCTTTGCGCGACATAAAATCGCCCGCTACGTAGTAGAGCACCTCGTCGGAGTCTACGTTGGAGTGGTTGTAAGGCGCAGGTATAGCCTGTGGGTGATAGTCGAACAAACGCGGCACAAAAGAGCAGATCACGAAGTTGTGCGCCTCGAAGGTCTGGTGCACGGGAGGTGGCTGGTGAATGCGGCCGGTGATGGGCTCGAAGTCGTAGATGGACAGCGCATATGGGTAGAAGTAGCCGTCCCAGCCCACCACGTCAAACGGACTGAAGTCGTAGTAGTACTGGTGCAGCATGCCGTCTTTCTTGATCTGCACCAGGTGCTCGCCGCCCTCAGTGTACTCGATCAGCTCATGTGGGGCACGTATGTCGCGCTCACAAAACGGGGAGTGCTCCAGCAACTGCCCGAAATGGTTGCGGTAGCGGCGCGGCGTCTCGATCGGGCTGAATGACTCGGTGATCAGCAAGCGCACCGGACCGTCGTTGAAATGGAACTGGTGGATGATAGTGCGCGGAATAACGATATAGTCGCCCTCGCGGAACTCCAGCTTGCCCATCTGCGACAGCAGCACACCGCTGCCCTCGTGCACGAACACCACCTCGTCGGCCTGGCCGTTTTTGTAGTAGTAGTCCATTTTGCGCTCCGATGGATTGCAGATGCTGATGGCCACATCGCTGTTGAGCATCATGGTTTTACGGGCGCTCAGGTAGTCAGAACCTGTAACGGTCTGATCGAGCGTCTTTAGGTGGTGCGGAGCCAGCTTTATACCTTCGGCGATTTTGGGTGCGTACGGTATAGGGTCGTCAATCCGGGTGATGCGCGTCGGCGGATTCTTGTGGTACAGCAAAGACGACAGGCCGCTGAAGCCCAGCGTACCCACCAGCTGCTCGGCGTACAGACTTCCGTCCTCCTGCCTGAACTGCACATGGCGCTTCTGCGGGATGGTGCCTAGTTTGTAATAATAAGCCATTCCTCTCTGTTTGGTTATGGTTTATAAAAGCAGCCCTACCGGGTGCCTTTCTGATACAGGTATAAATTCTGATTTGTTATACGCCTCCTTTGGCCAATCGCTGGGCCTTGCCAAACTGGCGAAGGGCTTCCTGAAACTCCTCGTCCTTCTCGTGCAGGATCGGGAAGAAACCCGGGTTACCGTATACGCTGCGACCAATAAATGCCTTCACGTTATTACGGAGCAGCGCCTGTGAGCGCTTGTACTGGGCCTCGTCGTACTTCACTTCCGACTGTGCTGCCATACGCATCAACTCCTGCAGCATTTTATCAGACACGTTGAAGGACTTAACGAACTTGTCCATTGATATCTTCTCCAGGTCTTTGCGGTTATCGTTGTAGTAGGCCAATGCATATTCCCTAATCACATTTTTGCTATAAAGCTGGCTCAACAGCTCCGACAACTCCGTAGTATCGCGGGCTACAAATATGTCAGGCATGATACCGCCGCCACCATACACCACACGGCCTTTACCTGTCTTATACTTGAGCGAATCCACAAACAGACTGCTGTCCGGATGGAAGTACTCCCCATTCTCAAATCGGTTCAGCATGTCTTTCTGATAATCCTCGGTGCCCGCCACATAAGGCTTCTGGATAGAGCGGCCACTCGGCGTGTAGTAGCGCGATATGGTCAGGCGCAGCTCCGATCCGTCGTTAAGTGGGATTGGCATCTGCACCAGTCCTTTGCCAAATGAGCGACGCCCCACAATCAGCGCGCGGTCGTTGTCCTGCAGCGCGCCTGCCACAATCTCGGAGGCCGAAGCACTGCCCTCGTCCAGCAGCACGATCACAGGACCATTTTCGAAGTCACCCTTGGTTCGGGCAAAAGACTTGGAGTCGTAGCGGGAGCCTTTGCCATCGGTATACACGATCATCCTGTCACCTGCTATAAACTCGTCGGCCATGCGGGTTGCGTGGTCCATGTAGCCGCCGGGGTTGCCGCGCAGGTCGAGTATCAGCTGTTGCATTCCTTTCTTCTTGAGTCCGGTCAAAGCTGTTTTAAACTCGTCAAAGGTATTGTTGGCGAAGCGGCTCACTTTGATGTAGCCCGTGTTGCTGTTCACCATGTAGTTCACGTCCACTGACACGGTTGGAATCTTGTTGCGGGTGATCGTGAAGTCGAATGGCTTCCTGTTGCCTTTGCGCAGCACCTGTATCTTTACGTCTGTGCCTTTGGGGCCCCGCAGGCGCTTGAAGACGCCCTCGTTCGTTATACCTGTACCTGCTACATTCTCGCCATTCACACTCACAATCTTGTCACCGGCCTGTATACCTGCCGCTTCAGACGGTCCGCCACTCAAGGGGGTAATCACATAAATCGTGTCTTTAAAGATATTGAACTCCACGCCGATGCCTTCAAAATCACCTTCCAGGTAAGAGCGGGCCATGGCCAGATCAGCGGCGGGGATATAGGAGGTATGGGGGTCGAGCTTCTCGAGCATCTTGGTGATGGCGTGATCGGTTAGCTTCTCGGTGTCCACGGTGTCCACGTAATCACGATCGATGTAGCTCAGTATGTCGCGGAATTTCAGGTAAGCCTTGGCTGTACTTTGCGGATTGTTATCGGAAGGGGAAAAGGTATTTGCACCGATCAGCACTCCCACAATCAGGGCCAGGGCGATGTACAGGGGCAAGCGTACCTGAAAAGGCGTGTTACGGGCTTTACCCTGACCTGTCTTTTCCGGCTCCTCCTGTGGGTTATATTTGGTTTCTTCGCTCATTTCGATCTCTAAAAACGGTTAAATATAAAGCTAAGCGGGCGCTTTTTTGCAGCTTTACAGAGATAAATATTCAGGCTCTGCTATACAAGGCTCCTTTTTAAGTATACCTGCATACAGTACAGCTTGTTATTCTTTTAACAAAGCTTTGGTCGGGTTTTATTCCATTTTAGTATAAAAAGATCCGGGCAGGCTACCTTTTTCTGCTCACATGCCACGTACAGGACAGCAAGACGAGGTGAAGCGCAGCCCCTCCAACCGGATCGACCCCGCCAATCCTTTTTAATCCTGTAAATCCTGATTAAATCCCTTAACTTTGTATTTTTAAAGCGCAAATGCTCGATTAAGGCAGGCAAAAGACGTTACACAGGGCACTATGGCGAGAATTTTAGGTATAGATTACGGCAACAAGCGGGTGGGGCTGGCCGCAACAGACACACTCCAGATCATTGCTTCGCCACTCGAAACTATACATGCCAAAGATGTGCTGACTTACCTGAAAGCCTATACCCTGCGTGAGCCCGTGGAGGCCTTTGTCGTGGGCATGCCACGACGCCTGACCGGTGAAGCCACCGATGCAACGCCACATGTCATTGGCTTTGTACGTAAGCTCCAGAAGGAGTTTCCGGGTATACCGGTGCATACCGTTGACGAGCGCTTTACCTCGAGCATGGCTCAGAAAGCGATGCTGGCCGGCGGACTCAAGAAAAAGGACCGCCAGGACAAAGGAACCGTGGACCGGGTGAGCGCAGCCATTATTTTACAGTCGTATTTAGAAAGCAGAACAATATGATTTACCCTATTACCGCCTATGGCGACCCGGTGCTGAAGGAACCGGCGCAGGACATCCCGAGGGACTACGAAGGTCTGAATGAGCTGATTGAAGACATGTTCACCACCATGTACCATGCCCACGGCGTGGGCCTTGCTGCTCCGCAGATCAGCAAGGGCATACGCCTGTTTGTGATCGACTCTGAGCCCATGATGGACGAAGGCGACGAAGGCAAAGGTGTGAAAAAGGCATTTATCAACCCGGAGATCATTGAAGAAGATGGGGAGGAGTGGGGCTTTGAGGAAGGCTGCCTGAGCATACCCGGTGTGCGTGAGGTGGTATACCGCCCTGAGCGCATCGTTATCCGCTACTTTGACCAGGACTGGAATGAACACACCGATACCTACGACGGCATGACGGCTCGTGTGATCCAACATGAGTACGACCACATTGAGGGCATCCTGTTCACAGACCACCTTTCCGGACTGAAAAAGCGCCTGATCAAGAACAAGCTTACCAAAATATCCAAAGGAGAAGTGGATGCGGATTACCGCATGAAATTCCCGACAGCGGCAACAAAGAAACGCTAGACGCTATACCTGACACCTACCAAAGATCGCCTGCTCCATACCATTGTGGCAGGCGATTTACTTTGCTGCCACACATCCGCCACGCATATCATCAAAGGTTAAACTTCGGATTTTGTGCTGTACTCTCATCTGCCATGCCTACCTTAGTGGCACATCTATACAATTACCAACATTTTTCTTCAACTCACCTTCTAAACTCAAGATTTTATGAATGCGATCAAACGAAACAATGTGACGGTAACCGGAAAAGGAGAAAAGCCGATGCTGTTTGCTCATGGCTACGGCTGCGATCAGAACATGTGGCGTTATATTACTCCTGCTTTTCAGGATGATTACAAGATCATACTTTTCGATCACATAGGATTTGGTAACTCAGATGCCTCTACCTATTCGAAAGATCGCTACTCGTCGCTGCATGGTTATGCGACAGATGTGCTGGAGATATGCTATGAACTGGACCTGCAGGATGTCATCTTTGTAGGCCACTCGGTGAGTGCCATGATCGGAGTGCTGGCTGCCATCCAGGAGCCTGAGCGCTTCTCTAAGCTTGTGCTGGTAAGCCCCTCGCCAAGCTTTATCAATGACGGCGACTATTATGGCGGCTTTAACAGGGAGGATATTGAGGGCTTGCTCATGTCGCTGGACGGGGACTACTTGGGCTGGTCCAACACCATAGCCCCTGTTATTATGGGGAACGCTGAGCGTCCGGAGCTGGCCCGGGAGCTGGCACAGAGCTTCTGCAAAAGCAATCCCGAAATCGCCAATGACTTTGCCCATATCACCTTCTTGTCAGACCACCGAAGGGACCTGCCTCAGGTAAAGACAGACACCCTGATTTTGCAGTGCTCGGAGGACGCCATTGCTCCGCCGCCGGTTGGCGAATATACCCACCGGAGCATCGCTGGCAGCAAGATCACAATTTTAGAGGCGACAGGCCACTGCCCTAACCTGAGTGCGCCGGAAGAGACAATAAAGGCTATTAAGAATTTCTTATAAAAATACCGTACAAGTATTTATGCGGATACTGGTCAGTGGGCGCAAAGTCATTCGGTTACGAAGAAGCAGATATACATTTTAGTGGAATTGACAGACAGTGTAGAATATAAAGAATTAAAGAAGGCTAACGGAGATGTTTTCCTGGAGGTAAGAAGGATGCCTGATAATGGCTTTATAGCTATGAACTGGATCGGTATACAGTCTCTTGAAACTGTTGTGATGGGGGGTAACCTGGTTCTGTCGATGATGCGGCAGAAGTCGTCGCCAGGAATTCTGAACAGTAATCGGGAGCTAATAGGCCCCTGGGAAGCAGCAGTCAATTGGCTGGCCTTTAAGTGGGCCCCGCAGGCCAAAAGTCTGGGGCTGCGCTACTTTGCACATGTACTGTCTCCCGGTATCTATGGGCAGCGGTCATTTAAAGCATTGTTTCCTAACCTCAGGGAGGTGCTCGATGTAAAGTCATTTGATGCTGAGGAGGGGGCCGAAGAGTGGCTCCGCATGAAAGTCTCCATCAAAAAGACCAGCACATAGCCTGTCCAGGTATGCTGGCAGCCAATTGCCCAGCCGCTGTTAGCCCTAGCTGAGGTTATTATTCCACCCAGCTAAATAACCGACTCCAGCGAATTTTGTCCAACCCACCCGCTTCTTCATCCACCGAAAACCAGGTAAACAACGGTTTCCCGACAATGTGGTCTACCGGCACAAAGCCCCAGTAGCGGGAATCAAGGGAGTTGTGACGGTTGTCTCCCATCATAAAGTAATAGTTCTGCCGGAAGGTATAGCTTTTGGCTTCCTTACCGTCCAGGTATAGCCTGCCCTCCCGCACCTCAGCGTTTTTGTTCTGCTCGTATTCCAGGATGATCTTTTGGTAGATGGGTAGCGTTTCGGGTGTGATCGCTATTGAAATGCCTTGTTCTGGAATGTAAAGCGGACCGTAATTGTCACGGTTCCAGTTAAGGCCCTGCACCTGTGGAAAGATACCAGCCTCCGATTCACCGGGCACCATTTGTTGCAGCTCGATGCCCCGTATAAAGTGGAGCGAAGCCAGTTCCCGCGCCCTGGCAGGTGTAGTGTGCAGCAGGTAACCTCCCTGCACCGGGTATACGTCTGTGAGATTTCGCTCTCTGAAAAACTTCGGCTGCAGCACCTTGTCAGTGGCCATGAAGTAGCCGAACTGCATCTGCTCCGGGTTGTCGAGCGGCTTACCGTTGATGTATACCTGCCGGTCGCGGATTTCCAGCATGTCGCCGGCTATACCTACGCAGCGCTTCACGTAGTGCGTGCGCTGGTCCATAGGGTGCTCCGTTTCATCCGGAAAATTAAACACCACCGGGTCGTTATGCTTCACTTCCGAAAAGCCGGGTAACCGGAAAGACTTCAATTGCAAGGCATTAGAGTAAGCAGGTAGATCCGTACCCCAAATGGTCTGGTGAGTCAGTGGCACCTGCAATGGCGTCATGGGGGTGCGGGGGCCGTAGTGCAGTTTGCTCACAAACAAGCGATCGCCTACGAGCATCGATTTTTCCATGGAAGGCGTCGGGATAGCATAGGCCTCAAATGTGGCCCAGCGGAAAAACGAGGATACGACTACCGCAAACATCAGGGCATTTCCCCATTCACGCAGAGCACTTTTCTTAGCTGGCTTCACAGCCGGTTTTTTCTTCCAGAGTTTTAGCTGCATCATCAGAGCATAGTAGGTTTAGTATATTTTAACTGCAGCAAGGTTCAACAAATTATAATCCTTGCTGAAAAAAATCACGTGTCTGTACCCTGGTAAGGTATAGGGGTAGATAGTACCTGCCTGCACGGGCCTCCATTTAAGCTGGAAAAATCGCCAGCGTTACTTCAAAAGCTGCAGCGTCTTTTCATCCTCTTTGCCACTGTAATACTTGTCGAGCACAGCTTTGAAAACAGGATCAGCACCGGGTACTTTAGCAAACAGGGTCATACTGGAGCGCAGCTTCAGGTCATCGGGGCTCCCCAGGATTTGGTTGGCTGTTTTTCCCTCCAGCGCTAACATGGCTTTGGAAATCTCCACTAATCTTTGCCCCAGCACAGGATGCTGCAGGTATAGCCGGGCCTCTTCCAGGTCTTTAATGGCGTAGTATCGGGCAGTCTCGCTATACCCCAGCCCCTGCAATTGTGGGAAAATAAACCACATCCAGTGGCTGTGCTTGCGGCCATTTTTTATTTCAGTTAGAGCCTGCTCGTAACTGCTGGCCTGTGCATCCAGGAAGCGGGCAAGGCTTGGTATATTCTCTGTGCTCATGTGTTTCAAGTGTATGTCGGAACAAAAGAGTTTAAACGAAAAACTATAGGCTTCTGCATGTAAACCTTACATAATCGATATGCCTAATTTACGGATTTGCCGGCCAAACTCACTGTCATTGTATACCTGTTATTATTCCGCACTTCCGAGAAAGCCAGGGAGGCTTTTAACATACAAATTCCGCTATTTTCCGTACACCGCAGGTATGGCTTTCCGACAAATCGCTGTACTGCTCCTGCTTGCCTTCCTGCTGCCGCTCAGCGGGTATAGCTGGGGCTTTTTCGCGCACCAGCGCATCAACCGGCTGGCCGTCTATACCCTGCCGCCCGAAATGGTAGGCTTCTACAAAAAGCACATCCGCTACATCACAGAAAACGCCGTGAACCCAGACCGCCGCCGCTATGCTGTGGCTGGCGAGGCGCCCCGTCACTACATCGACCTGGATGTGTACGGCGACAGCGCCCTTTATAAAATTCCCCGCTACTGGCAACAGGCGGTGGAGCGCTATGGTGAAGATACACTCATGGCGCATGGTATCGTGCCCTGGCACATCAACCGCATGAAGTTTCAGCTCACGCAGGCTTTCAAAGACCGCGACCTGGATCGCATCCTGCGCCTCTCGGCCGATATGGGCCATTACATAGCCGATGCCTGCGTGCCGCTGCACACCACCCGCAACTACAACGGACAGTTCACAGGGCAGCGCGGTATACATGGCTTTTGGGAAAGCCGCCTCCCCGAGCTGCTCTCCGATAATTACGACTTCTTTGTGGGGCAGGCCAGGTATATCGAGCAACCACAGCTTAAGGCCTGGGAGATTGTCGCCAGCGCCCATTTGGCCCTTGACTCCGTTCTCGGTTTTGAGCGTGAACTCACCCTGGCTTTTGAGGAAGAGAAGAAGTATAGCTACGAAGTGCGTGGCAACCTAACCACGCGAGTGTATTCCAGAGAGTTTTCAGAGGCCTATCACCGCCGACTAAACGGGCAGGTGGAGCGGCAGATGCGTCTTGCCATCCATACTGTGGCCAGCTACTGGTTTACAGCCTGGGTAGACGCGGGTCAGCCTAACCTTCGTCAGCTAGCTCCCACCCTATCGGCAGAAGAACAGGAGCGCCTGCGCATGGAGCTGAAGGAGTATGAACAAGGCCCTCACCTTCCCCGTGAAGAAGGCGAGACCCTCCTCCATCGCAAGACGTGGATTTCAGGACGCAGAGAGTAGTTAGAAAGCTTCCCATCTACTGCTTATTTTCTTTATTGTCGTCTATACAACAACGGGCAGGCCATGTTATGCAAAAGGATGTAAAATTGCCTATCTTGCCTCTACAACCCACTTACTCACCTATGAACTCTATTGATACTTTCTTTAAGCGCCTTGTGCTGCTCCTTACACTGGCAACAGTGTGTAGCCTGCAGGCTTCAGCGCAGCAAAACACGGCCGCTACCCTCCAAAAGCTGGATGCTTATTACCAGAAGGCGCTGAAGGATTGGGATGTCCCGGGCATGGCCATCGCCATCGTGAAAAACGACTCTGTGATCTTTGCCAAGGGCTACGGCGTGCGCGACCACAAAACAGGCGGACAAGTGGATGCCAACACGGTTTTTGGCATCGCCTCCAATTCCAAAGCTTATACCTCCGCCGCCCTCGGCATATTGGTTGATGAAGGCAAACTCAACTGGGACGACAAAGTTACAAAGCACCTGCCCTGGCTGCAGCTCTATGACCCATACGTAACGCAGGAGCTCAACATCAAGGACCTGCTGAGCCACCGCGCCGGCTTCCGCACCTTCAGCGGAGATCTGCTCTGGTACAACACCACCTACAGCCGTCGCGAAATTCTGGAGCGTGCCCATCACCTCAAGCCCGCCTACAGCTTCCGCGACGGTTACGGCTACTCTAATCTCATGTTCATCGCCGCCGGCGAAGTGATAGAGGCCGTATCGGGACAAACGTGGGAAGACTTTATCAAGCAGCGCTTCTTTTCGCCACTGGGTATGAACCGCTCTTATACCTCTGTAAACGAACTGGCCGGCAAAGACAACATCGCCTCTCCGCACGGCTTCGACGAAAAGCGCAAGCCCTACCCTACAACCTTTACAGCCTGGGACAACTGGAACCCGGCGGCAGGGATTTTTACCAGCGTAAACCAGCAGGCCCAGTGGATGCGCCTGCAGCTCAACCGCGGCACTTACAATGGCCAAAAAATCTTCAGCGAAGATGCCAGCCGCATGATGTGGACTGCACACAATGCCATGCCAATATCCAAACAAGCCGAAGCCAATGTACCTTCCACACACTTTTCGGCCGCTGGCCTGGGCTGGATGATGAACGATTACGAAGGTCGCAAAATACTGGCCCATGGTGGAGGGCATGAAGGCATGAACAGCCGCACGGTGCTGGTACCTGAAGAGAACCTGGGCATCATCATCCTGACAAACAGCATGAGCAGTATTATGTCGCCATTGGCCAACTATACCCTCGATCAGTTCCTGGGAGTGCAGAACGGCCGCGACTGGAGCCAGTTCTCACTCGACAACATAGCCAAAGCCCGTAAAGCACAAGACGAAGCCGCCGCCAAAGCCCCAAAAGAAAAGCCGCGCAAGAGTAAACCGACCATGGATCTGGAAGCCTACGCGGGCACCTACAATAGTCCGTTGTATGGTGATGCTACCATTAAGGTACAGAACAAGCAATTAGTATTGGACCTGGCCCCTGCTCCTGCCTTAGGCGGCAAGCTCACGCACTGGCAACATGACATCTTTGACCTGGAGTGGAAGAACAACTTCGCGCTGCTCACGCCAACCAAAGTGCGTTTCATTGTAGGTCCGGATGGTAAGATTGCTGAAATGCGACTCGATGCAAATAACCCGGATTTCCACTTCAGTGAACTTGAATTCAAGAAAGTTAAATGAGCTGTATGACGAATAGATCGAGACTAATCATTCAGTATACTCCACTTTTAATTATATTATTTTTAATTTTTATAAAGATTACAAATTATCATAGTTATCATAAACTCTCGGATGAGGATGGTGTTTTTGAGTATTTTACAACTATTTCTTTTGCAACATCTGCATATATTAGTTTTAAAATCGCACAAATCATAGAAAATAAAAGCCATAAATTACGACTCGTTTTTAGCTTATTATCTATAGTTTTTTTAATAATAGCATTAGAGGAAATTAGTTGGGGACAACGTATTTTCAACTTAGAAACACCCGATAATATGAAGGCTATTAATGTTCAAGATGAGTTAAATTTACATAACATACGCTTATTCCATTCAATAACTATGGACATTTATATCTTAATCGGAATAAGTGGGATGATGGGCTGGTGGATAAACAAAAAGTTCAAAATACTTAATCCAATCTTAGTTCCTATCAAGGAACTAAGATTTTATTTCTTACCCATAATGATGTCAGCATTTTATTTTGAATACGGAATCATTATAATGGAAACATACTTAAACATTTCGACTGAAAAATACTTATACTTTGTTGAAAGAATTGATAACGAACCATGTGAAATGATCATGTCATATGGATTTCTTTTGTTTACCTTTTCAGTTTATAAGAAAATTAATACGTCTAATTTATCTATTGTACCTTCGAGTCAATAAGAGCATAATATTAGAGTTAAACTAAAACAGCGGGGCCATACTTGATCTCAGGTATGGCCCCGCTGCTTTTAAGATACTGCTCTTAGTAAGCTACAATAACAGAAACAATGCTCGCAACCGCAAAATAGCCTGCTATGACAATGTATGCGAGCGCATCTTCATCAAAGTAAAGTTTTTTCATGAGTGACAACCTTTTAAACGTTAGAAATGCTTTAAAATACCTTCGGCCGTCTTAGTATGCTTTACGTGTTTATGCAGGCAATTGTTGTACTATATTAAATACATTTATAATTATTTATATATTAATATAGGTATGTATATATGTTGCTTAAGCCCAGACAATTACTGAGAGCTTATATATTCTTATCGTTGTAACGTAATCGCTCGTTTACTGGACGTCTAATTCAAATTAAGTATCCGTTTTAATGCAACAAGGGCGGTGCTCGACAGCACCGCCCTTGTTGTAGAATATGTTCTTAAGCTAAACTATGCTACTACTACTAGTAAACTACTAATTGCACCACCGAGCACAAAGTAAGCAGCAACAATCAGATTAGCTTTTGATTCGTTAAGAGTAAATTTTTTCATGTCAATAGAATGTTTTAAGGTTTAGGTTAGACTTTATTATTGTAAGCATAAAAAAATTCACTTCTAGTTAAATATAGCCATATTTTCTCCAGAAGACATTGCAAATAAATATTAAATAATTATTATATACAAACAATTGTATACTAATTCTATTTATTAGAACAATATCTACACCCTGCCACTACTTAACCTCCTATCCATAATACAACTAACTAATAGTCAAACGAATACAAAAAGGCAATAAACCATAAGAATAATGAAATTAAAATTTTTATTAAAAATTTTATGGAAAAAATCTTAATCCAGGTCGTTACCTCTACTGATAAGCAGATAAAAGCAAAATCCCCTGACAACTAAACGGTTGCCAGGGGATTCCATTGACATAGAGAACTTCAGCACACAATCGTGCAATCTATACCAGCTTTTTATAACGTATACGCTTTGGCTCAGTATCACCCAGGCGCTTCTTCTTGTTCTCCTCGTAATCTGTGTAGTTACCTTCAAACCAATATACCTGTGAGTCACCTTCGAAAGCCAGGATGTGAGTACAGATGCGGTCCAGGAACCAACGGTCGTGCGAAATGATCACGGCACAGCCTGCAAAGTTTTCCAGTGCATCTTCCAGGGCGCGGATAGCATTTACATCCAGGTCGTTGGTCGGTTCGTCAAGCAGCAGCAAGTTGCCGCCTTCTTTCAGCGTCATAGCCAGGTGCACGCGGTTACGCTCACCACCCGACAGCTTCTCCACTTTCTTTTCCTGGTCGCCCCCCGAGAAGTTAAACTTGCTTACATAAGCACGTGAGTTTACCTGACGGCCAGCCATCATCATGTGCTCTGTTCCGCCTGAAATCACTTCAAACACTGACTTACTCGGATCAAGGTTCGCGTGCTCCTGGTCTACATAAGAAATTTGTACTGTAGAGCCAACAGTAAAATCACCTGCATCTGGTTTCTCCTGACCAGTAATCAACTTGAACAAGGTAGTCTTGCCTGCACCGTTCGGACCAATGATACCCACAATGCCACCCTGCGGCAAAGAGAAGTTCAGGTTCTCGAACAACAGCTTATCGCCATAGGCCTTGCTGATGTTGTGCGCCTCAATAACTTGTGCTCCCAAACGAGGACCATCCGGTATAAAGAGCTCCAGTTTTTCTTCTTTCTTAGAAGCTTCTTCGCTGGCTAACTTGTCGTATTGGCTGATACGAGCCTTTGATTTAGCATGACGGGCTTTTGGAGCCATACGCACCCACTCCAACTCGCGCTGGAGAGTCTTCTGGCGCTTACTTTCCGACTTTTCTTCTTTCGCCAGACGAGCGGCTTTCTGCTCCAGCCAGCTGCTGTAGTTGCCTTTCCACGGAATGCCTTCTCCACGGTCCAGCTCCAGAATCCAGCCGGCCACGTTGTCAAGGAAGTAACGGTCGTGGGTAACAGCGATTACAGTGCCTTTGTAGTGCTGCAAGTGCTGCTCCAACCAATCCACAGATTCAGCATCCAGGTGGTTGGTAGGTTCGTCCAGCAACAGCACGTCCGGCTCCTGCAGCAACAGGCGGCAAAGGGCCACGCGACGCTTCTCACCACCCGACAGGTTTCCGATCACGGCATCCTCTGGCGGTGTGCGCAGGGCATCCATGGCGCGCTCCAGGCGGTTGTCCAGTTCCCAGGCGTTGAGTTGGTCCAGGCGCTCCTGCACCTCTCCCTGACGCTCGATGAGTTTGTTCATCTCATCATCGGTCATCTCCTCGGCGAACTTCATGTTGATCTCGTCGAACTCTTTCAGCAGGCCAACCACTTCGCTTACGCCTTCTTCTACCACTTGGCGTACGGTTTTGGTCGGGTCTAGCTGAGGCTCCTGCTCCAGGTAGCCCACTGTATAGCCCGGCGACCACACTACTTCACCGCGTATCTCCTTGTCCACGCCGGCGATCACCTTGAGCAAGCTTGACTTACCGGAACCGTTCAGACCCAGCACGCCAATCTTGGCACCGTAAAAAAAGGAGAGGTAAATATTTTTGAGTACTTGTTTCTGTGGCGGGTAGATCTTACTGACCCCGGCCATGGAGAAAATAATGGTTTCGTTGCTCATTTTACTGTATATCAGTTTAGTACTGCCCGCAGACAGTAAATTAGTTTAGAAGAAAAGCGGCGTTTACAGCGCCTGGTCCGGCAAAAGTGCCCGGATAAGTCATTATTTACGCCGACAAACACAAATATCGTAAAAATTCATGTGTTTATGGTTCACAAAAGTGCTTTGAAATCACTAAACTTGTAGAAAAACTGTATGGGAGAAGTCCGCACAGACTTATCGTAGCACCTAATCAGGTCATTGCCAAAAGACTTATGCTGCTAAAGAGCAGACTGTCAACGCTTCAACCTGACATGCGTATGCTAAGGTTAGTCTAAATTTTGGACCCTTTGCCCTTTTATGTTCCGATTCTAACCCGATCCTTAAATGGAAAACAACGACCTATTGGAAGAAGCCAAAAAATACGGCTTTATTCAGGACCAGCAAGTATGGCTGAAAGCTTTTATGACCTACCCCGACCGGAAAGTAGGCGAAGTGAAAGAATCAGAAGAAGACTCGCTGGTTTATTTTGCCAAGCGCTTTCACATGTTTAGCGATAAAGTAAACGCCTTGCTTGAGCGCATTGCAACTTCCGAAAACAAAGGCTCTTTCCTGATGAAAGTACTGCACATGAAAGACCAGGTAGGCAACTATGACGCTTTAGGTGACTTTGAGGCTATTTATCATACCCTGAGCAAAGCTGAGGAGGAGATAAATGAAACCATCAAGCAGAACCGGGAGAAGAACCTAAGCATCAAGATCGGACTCATACAGGAAGCAGAGGCGCTGCAGGATAGCGTGGAGTGGAAAGAAACTTCTGACAAGATGAAGGACCTCCGTGCCACCTGGATCAAAACCGGCCCTGTAGAGAAAGAACTTACCGACGAAATCGAAGAACGCTTTAAAACTGCTTTGGAGGCTTTCTTTGAGCGCAAGAAGTCTTTCTTCAATGATAAGAAACAAATGCAGAACCGCACGTATGACAGGTATAGAGACCTGATCGCCAAATCGGTAGCACTGCAAAACTCTGAAGAATGGGAAGCAACCACAGCCAAGCTGAAAGATCTGCAGACGCAATGGAAGCAGATTGGAGGATCGCTGCCGCGTGCCACCACCAACAAGCTATGGACTGAGTTCAGAAAAGCGCACAACCACTTCTTTGAGCGCCTGAAAGTAAAAATCACGAACGAGAAGGCCGACTCGAAAGAAAAATACTACGACACTAACCTGGAGCGAAAGCAGGAGTTGGTAAGCCAGGCCGAGCAATTGCTGCAGCAAAACAGCCTCAATGATGCCGTGAGACGCGCTAAAGAACTGCAGGCGGAATGGAAAAAAGTAGGTCCTGTTCGTCCTGATGTTTCAGATGCCATCTGGGAGCGTTTCATCAAAGCCTGCGACCGCGTGTTTGAAATGAGTAGCCTGGAGCACTACATTCGTAAGCGCCAGCAGAACGCCAACGAAACCTATAGTCACGAAGAGGGGCTGCACGCCCGTATCAACGCCCTGCGCGACTTCATCAAGTCTGACCGTCAGGAGCTGGAAGTGCTAGAGACGAACCTGGGTAAACTGAGCGAAGCACCAAGCAATGACTCGTTCCGTAACATGCTTCTGGGCAAGATTCGCAACTTCAACCGTAAGATCAAGACGAAGCAGGCCCTGATCGAGATGTTCCAGGAGCAGCTCAGCACAATCAATAAATAGAAAAATTCAGATTTACCTATATTTTTTGAGGAAGCGCCTGTTGCGAATGCGGCAGGCGCTTTTTATATTTACATACAGCCCAATCAGGGCAAATTGCAGCGAAAAAGCGGGGTCAAAAAAATTTGACTCAAAATGAACATTTACAGTGTATTTGCGTTGTTTTGGTAAAAACAATCACAAAAAGCAATAAATATTTCAAAAAAATTTTAGTTTGTGAATTAATTCATACTTTTGCGAACTATTTTTTTCAACGCCATTTAGATTAAGGAGACACATACTATGTATTGGACACTGGAATTAGCATCATACCTGGAGGACGCACCTTGGCCAGCCACTAAGGACGAGCTGATCGATTACTCTATCCGCTCAGGCGCCCCTATGGAGGTAGTAGAAAACCTGCAGGCACTCGAAGATGACGGACAGCCTTACGAGAACATCGAGGAGATCTGGCCTGACTATCCTACCAAGGAAGACTTCATGTTCAACGAAGACGAGTACTAATTCATGATTAATTAGATAATGGATAATGAGTAATTGACTTTATATTATTCATTCTTCACTATTCATTACTCATTGAAAAACATCGTTGAAGTAAAAAATCTGGTTGCGGGTTATGAGCATCGAACTCTGATCCGCAACCTTTCTTTTTCTGTGCCTTCGCAGGCATTTGTAGCTATCGTTGGTCACAATGGAGCAGGCAAAACTACCCTTTTCAGAGCTTTTCAGCAAAAGATACCTTACCAGGGGCAGCTCCTGCTGCACGGCCAAGACTTGCAAAACACCAAAGACGTAGCGGCATCCGGCCTTCTCTCTTACCTTCCCCAAAAAAACATCGTCTCTTTCTCGATCAGCGTGCTTGATCTGGTTGTGATGGGCCTTTTCAGGAGAAAGAGCTTTTTTGAGAATTATACCGCACAGGATTATGCTTTGGCCCGCGCTACACTAGCGCAACTGGAACTGACACACCTGCAGGAGCAAGACTTTACTACGCTTTCGGGAGGTGAGCAGCAAATGGTGTGGTTGGCGCAGCTGATGCTACAGGACGCCGAAGTGGTGTTACTCGATGAGCCCACCCAGCAGCTGGATGTTTACTATAAGAAACAGGTATTTCAGCTTTTGCAGCAATGGGTACAGCAAAAAGGCAAAACGGTGTTCTGCATAACACATGACCTCTACAACCTGCTGCCCATGCAAGGTTATCTCCTTAACCTGTCTAAGCCCGATCCCACACTGGAACTGCTTTCACTTAAAACAGTACAGCAGAACCAGGAATTTCTGGAAGCGCAGCGCATTGTTCGCTAGGATGCCGGATCGAACTGCTTCACGAGCACTTCAGCCAACAGCAGGTCTTCAGGCGTCGTAATCTTGATATTACTATAGCTACCTTCTACCAGCGCTATACCTGCGCCCAGCTGCTCTACCACTGAGGCATCGTCGGTGAAGTGCTCCGACTCTGGCTGCTCATAGGCAGCTCTCAACAAACTTGCCTTAAAGCACTGGGGTGTCTGCACAAGCTTATACCTGGTGCGGGGCACAGCCTGGCTTCCGCCCTCAGTCAGCTCCCGGATAGAGTCTTTCGGAGACACAGCCACAACAGCAGCTCCCGCCTCAGCTGCGCTTTCAAAGGCTGCTTTAATTGTGGCATAGCTTACAAATGGCCGCACACCATCATGCACTGCTACCAGCGCCTCGCCATGTACTGTTGCCAAACCACTTTTCACAGAGCCAAAGCGCGTCTTGCCCCCCGGCACCGCCATATGAAAAACAGGAAACTTATGCTGTTTGCAAAGGTTTCGCCATACCTGCAGCTGGTCCTCGGGCAGCACCACGACGATGCGAATGTCGGCATTATAGGTATGGAACCGTTCAATCGTGTGCATGAGGATCGGCCTGCCGGCAAGCTCGATAAACTGCTTCGGCAGACTGTGCTGCATGCGACTGCCCGTGCCACCGGCTACTATAATGGCGTATTGTTGCAAAGCTTTTTCCATAGAATAAGTTTATGTGCTGTACAAGCCTGTTTTTACTTGCAGTTGGCCAACCGGGCTATATCTGCAGCTTTGATAAAAGGTAGGTTCCGAGTAATCTTTTCGACACTCCAGTCCCACCAGGCTGTCTGGAGCAATTGTGCTATCTCACTTTCTACAAAACGCATCTTCACAACTTGTGCCGGGTTCCCCGCTACAATAGCGTAATCCGGCACATCTTTGGTCACCACCGCCTTGGTTGCGACAATCGCTCCATTCCCAATCTTCACACCAGGCATGATCACGGCCTCATAGCCAATCCAGACATCGTTCCCTATCACCGTGTCACCTTTGTATGGATATTCTGACGCGTCTGTTCCACCTTTCCTCTCCCAGCCATTTGCAAAAATTTCAAAAGGGTATGTAGAGATGGGCTTGGTTTCATGATTGCCACCATTCATGATAAATTTCGCACCAGAGGCAATGGCGCAGAACTTTCCGATGCGCAGCTTATCACCTATAAAATCGAAGTGATACAGCACATTCTTCTCGAAGTTATGTGGGTTATCCATATCATGGTAGTAAGTATAGTCCCCTACTATGATATTAGGACTCTGGATGATGTTCTTCAGAAAAACCAGATTTTGGTGATGCGGAAGAGGGTATGTGTTACTGGGGTCCGGAGCAGGCATACTTTCGATTTAGTTGCAAACTAGATGAGGCTGCAAATAAAGCAAAAAGCCCCGACTTTGGAGAGTCGGGGCTTTTCTAAATCTTATACCTGCTACTACAGGATCAGCATTACGTCGCCGTAGCTGAAGAAGCGGTACTTTTCTTTTACGGCCTCTTCATAGGCTTTCATCACCAGTTCGTAGCCTCCGAAAGCAGCTGTCATCATCAGCAGTGTGCTCTCCGGCATGTGGAAGTTCGTCACCAGGGCATTCGCGATCTTGAAGTCATACGGAGGGAAGATGAAACGATCTGTCCAGCCCTCGTTTGGCTTCAGGCGGTTACTGGCCGATACAGACGATTCGAGCGCACGCATAGTGGTAGTACCAATGGCCACAACACGCTTTTTATTATCCAGCGCTTTGTTCACCAGCTCTGCCGTTTCGTTTGGCACCTTGAAGTTCTCTGAGTCCATTTTATGCTTGGTCAAATCTTCCACATCCACAGGACGGAAAGTACCCAGGCCAACGTGCAGTGTAAGCGGCGTTACATCAACACCCTTGATCTCAAGGCGCTTCAATACTTCTTTCGTAAAGTGCAGACCAGCCGTTGGAGCAGCCACAGCACCTACATTTTTAGCGTATACTGTCTGGTAACGCTCTTTGTCTTCCGGCTCAGCTTCACGCTTAATGTACTTTGGAAGCGGCGTTTCGCCCAGCTCATTGATGGTCTTGTAGAACTCCTCGTCCGGACCATCGAACAAAAACTTGATCGTACGGCCACGGGAAGTAGTGTTGTCGATTACCTCAGCTACCAGGTCGCTGTCGCCGAAGTAGAGCTTGTTGCCAACGCGGATCTTACGGGCAGGGTCTACCAGCACGTCCCACAAGTGGATGTCCTTGTTGAGCTCACGCAGCAGGAACACCTCAATCTTGGCACCGGTTTTCTCCTTGTTGCCATACAGGCGGGCCGGAAACACTTTGGTATCATTCACTACCATCACATCCCCTTCATCGAAATACTCCAGGATGTCCTTGAACACGCGGTGTTCAATTTTGCCCGTATCGCGGTGTACCACCATCATGCGCGACTCGTCGCGGTTAGCGGATGGATGTGTGGCTAGCAGGCTCTCAGGTAGCTCAAACTTAAATTCTGATAACTTCATACTTTTTATATTACGGTATAAATCGTGCTGACTTAGAACGGCCTGTATCAAATCCTATGTCTTCTTCCCCAAAATTCAAGAAGACATACCCATGATACAATTAAAAAATCAAACCGCAAATTTACTTAGTTTGCCCGAAATATTCTTACTTTTAAGAAAATTACTTTACTGTACGTCCAACTATGATCTACCTACGCCTCATCGCTGAAAGTTTCCGATTTGCATGGCAAGCCCTTCGTGCGAACCTGCTCCGAACGATCCTCTCCCTGTTGGGCGTTACGATAGGCATTTTTGCTATCATATCGGTGTTTACGCTGGTAGATTCGCTCGAGCGCAACGTGCGCGACAGCATGAGTTTTATAGGTGACAAAGTGCTGTACGTAGAGAAGTGGCCCTGGAGCTTTGGTGGTGAATACCCCTGGTGGAAGTACTTTAAGCGACCGCAGCCTAACACGCATGAATACCGCCTGCTGGACCGCAACCTGACCAACGATGCGGGTGTGGCCATCTTCGCTAACAGAGGCCGCAACGTGTTCAAGCATCGCAATAACAATTACAGAGATGCCGGCCTGATGGGCGTTACCTTCGACTACAACAAAGTAACAGATATTCCGGTGGCAGAAGGCCGTTACTTTATACCGCAGGAAGTGGACGCAGCCCGCAACGTGATGATTATAGGTGACGAGATAGCCAATACGCTGTACCCGGGCCAGCCTGCCATTGGGCAGGAACTACGGGTGAGTGGGCATAAGTTTACGGTGATCGGGGTGATGGAGAAGCAAGGCGAGAGTATGTTTGGCATGCCTAACTTTGACCAGATGGGAATCATACCTTACGGTACCTTCAGCAAAATGTACGCGACCGGCCCTAATGGCATCGGCTCCACTATTGCGGTAAAAGGCCGCGAAGAGGACATAGGCTTACAGGAACTGGAATACGAAGTACGCGGCATGATGCGCAACATCCGGGGTCTGAAGCCCCGCGACGAAGACAACTTTGCCATCAATCGACCCGAAATGGCAACGCAAGCTGTAACAGGTTTCTTCCAGGTAGTGGGACTGGCGGGATGGGTAATTGGTGGTTTTGCCATACTGGTGGGCGGCTTCGGTATCGCCAACATCATGTTTGTGTCTGTAAAGGAAAGAACCAATATTATCGGTATACAAAAATCACTGGGCGCTAAAAACTATTTCATTCTGTTTCAGTTCTTGTTTGAGTCAGTATTTTTGAGCATTATTGGCGGTGGCATTGGCATCCTGCTCGTGTTCCTGCTCACACTTATACCGCAGGACATGATGAAGATTTCGCTATCGGCAGGCAACATTATACTGGGCCTGGGCGTATCGGCGGTCATAGGTATGCTGTCGGGGATTATTCCGGCGGTGCTTGCGTCAAACCTGGATCCCGTGATTGCGATTCGCTCCAAATAAAAAGACACAACCGTGGCTGCATAGTTTTCTTCTCCACGCTGCAGCCACACACCCTTAAAATTATTTAGTTTAATGAAGAAGGCGCCTCATTGCGAGTGTGCCGCAGGAGGCCTGCCTCCTGAAGAAGACGAAGAAAGAATTATGACAAAGCTTAGAAAGACAAGCAAAACGAAACTCAACGACGAGTCACACAACAGCGGTAGCGGACAGACTATCCTGAACCCGGACGTAAACGAAAATAAAGCAAAATCCATTACCGACCTGCGCGAAGCCGGACAGGTTTCAGCTCCCCCGGCATCTGAAGAGGATGTAAAAATCAGACAGGCTTTTGTTGACAAAGACTGGAACGAGATCAAAATCGCTGACTCATGGCAGATCTTCAAGGTGATGTCGGAGTTTGTGGAAGGGTTCGAGAAACTGGCCAAGATCGGCCCATGCGTTTCTATTTTCGGATCGGCCCGCACCAAAAACACCCACAAGTACTACGTCATGGCTGAGGAAATCGCAGCCAAGCTGGTACGCCATGGCTACGGCGTAATCACAGGCGGCGGCCCGGGTATTATGGAGGCCGGCAACAAAGGCGCGCACTCCGAGGGAGGCAAGTCTGTAGGCCTGAACATACAGCTGCCGTTTGAGCAGTTCAACAACATCTACATCGACTCTGACAAGCTCATCAACTTCGATTACTTCTTTGTGCGCAAAGTGATGTTTGTGAAGTATGCGCAGGGCTTTATCGTGATGCCGGGCGGCTTTGGTACGCTCGACGAGCTGTTTGAGGCGATCACGCTGATCCAGACCAAGAAGATCGGCGCCTTCCCAATCGTACTGGTAGGTCGTGAATACTGGGGCGGCCTGATGCAGTGGGTAGAAGATGTAATGCTGAAAGTAGAGAGCAACATCAGTCCTGAGGACTTAGACCTGGTGCATATCGTGGATGACCCAACGGAAGCCGTGAAAGTAATCGACGAGTTCTACAGCAAATACCTGCTGTCTCCGAACTTCTAAGAGAAAAACATTCCCACAAAAAAACGCCTCACTGTTCTTCAGTGGGGCGTTTTTATTTAGTTGTACCGTCTTTCCATAGCTGATACCTCAGTGACTTTATGCAGAAAGCATGCACAAGCAGGCCATTAGCTAAAATTCAACCTTAGTTTGGCTTCTAGTTTAGCAGCTTTACCTCAATGGAAGTGCTTCCGCTTACGGGAAGGCCTTCGGCTGTCTGCCCCTGCACCCGTATCTCAAATACTCCTGTCTCATCGGAGGTATAGCATGTAAAGGTGGCATTTCCGTCAGCTCCAACCTGCAGGTGCGGCTGCCAGTAAAGCTGTTGCCGGAAGTCTGGCAGTTGAGTCTGCACCGCGTCGTTAGAGGCAGCGGCCGGCACTACAAAATTCCGGGGCAAGTTGTATTGTTCATACAACACAGGCAGGCCCTTCGCTTTTAGTCGCTCCCGAGCCTCGCCGCTTTTGGTATAGATGGCAAACATGCCATTGTCTACCAGGCGTCCCAGGTTGCCGGCGTACAGCTTTTCCTCAGACCAGGCTATCTCGATAGAGGCGATGTCGTTCAGGTCGAGCGCCATGATCTCGTCCATATTCTCCAGGATGACGCCGTCCAGCAGGTATAGCGGTTCGTCCTTCATCATGCGTTTGGTTCCGGGGGCCACGTAAAGCAGCCGCACGGTTTGCTTACCCTTTTTCTTACGCATGCGCAGGTTAGTGGTCACTTCCCGGATAGTCTCCTCTACATCCTGAAAAGCAACGTAGTCATCCAGCTTGAACACCCGGTCGGCTGGCAAACGTGGCAGTGGAGAGGCAGCATGTGGTTCTGTCAGGCCATAAATGTCCTGGATATTAGTGCGGGTATAATGCTTCTGCGCGACGCTTATTACGTGTGGGGGCAGCGCCTGCACAAAAGCCGTGTCCAACTGCTTGGCAAAAGCCTCCTGCTGAAAAGGCCCCTTTACGGCTTCCTGCCGCATAGGCTCCACCAGGGGCTCCCGGGCAAAGCGGGCCTCTGTTTCATTTTTTGTGATGGCCTCCCAGAGCTCCACGTCTGTTTCTTGTTCCAGCCGCATGCCGTTTGCAACTACAGATCCGCTGGGCTGCTTTAGCTTGGCACGACGCTCTGCCACAGAGGCTGTGAGCATAGCAGTGGCAGGCAACCCCTTGACTGTAACAGTTACCTGCTGCCGGGTGCCGTACTGCTGGCGGTCGGCCTGTACTTCTATACCTGTTGCACGTGGCATCGTGATGCGCTGTTCAGCTTCTACCATACCTCCCGTGTTGAGCAGCAGCAACCTGCACTGCGGCTGTTCTGCATCTGACCACGGCACGGTGATCTGCTCTGCCCCCGTCACGTGCTGCGCGAAGTATACCTTGCTCCCCGACGCTGCCACCAGCACATGACCTGCCGCTGATTGCCCCTGCACCCTTACTTGTATACCTGTTGGGCTCACTTCCCCAACTGCCAGGCTTACGCCCTGTTTCTTTGGTTTGGGAAGCGTTACCTGCTGTGGCGTATAGTTAGCTGCCTGTACCTGTGCTACCAGTTCCTGCTGTTCTGTGGCCGCCAGGCTAAACACGGCTACACCTGACTCGTCGCTTTTAAAGGAGGCAATGGTTTGCCCGGCTGTATCAGCTACTATACCTTGGGCGGCTATACCTATACCTGCTGCGTTGGTCACGGTCGCTACTATTTTGGTAGGCACTCCCGCTGGCCAAACACCAGACTCAGGTAAAAATCGTACCTGCAGGGCTTTAGCTGCTGCTGTTCGCCCTTCCAGCGCCTTTACTTCGTTCGGGTTGACTACGGTGAGCTGTTCCTGCCAGTGCTGTCGCGTACTGAAGTTCCGCATCCAGTTGGTGGCAGCCCGCAAGGTATAACTGCCCGAAGGCATGTTTTCAGGCAACAGGAAATCTCCCTGTGCTTTTCCATCCTCCAGCACCAGTCGCTGGTTGATCAGGGTGCTGCCTTTTGCATCCAGCAGCTCTACATAAAGCACCCGACTCGCGGGAGCAGTGGAGCTTTTGCGCACAGCGGCACTGTACCAGAGGCGCTCACCAGCCATGTACCAGGACTGACTGTGCACCAGTTGTACCTGCTCGTCTGAGAGCTGGCGCTGTACCTGGGCGGCGGCGACTTTGGCAACCTGCTCCTGCTGGGCAAAAGCCGGCATGCTGAGCAAGGGAGCAACTGCCAGCAGCAGCCTGGCTGTTATTTTGGGGATGTTGTAAAAGGCTATGTGCATCTGTTTGGTTTAAAGGTTAGAAGCCGATTGGCCGTTGGTCAGTTACATTCGGGTACAAGAAGGTATAGCGACAATCGCCAATAGGTAATTCATATGGCAAACCTGGAAAAGGCGCATAGAACATGCGTTGGATCACGATAAAATCTTCCACCATGGAAGAAGCAGTGAAATACCCGACTACCCGTTCTTCGCGATTGGTGACGCTGTACATGTTACCGTTAATGCGTGCCGGAGGCGGATCGAAAATACTGCCCACACTCGTCTGCTGTTCATTGAACAGGCGCCAGAACTCGTAAGCCTCGCTGGTCAAAGAAAACTGCCTGATCTTAATGCGGTATTTGGTTGGGATATCGGCAGGCACCACCACCACGGGCTGCTCAAAGTAGCGTCCGTTCACCAGTCTGTCATTATTCGCCACCACTTTGGTGTTGATGCTACCCATGTTGGCCCAGCACACGGAAGGCACTGGCGCATCACCTGTGTTGGTGTAAAACTCAAACACCCCCTCTGTGTCCCAGCGATAGTAGTTGCCTCGCTCTGGCGGGTCCTGCACCTGGGCCTTTACTTCAAAACCCACCGACCTGCGCTCGATCAACATGCCCGCTGAGTTGCGCACGACGTCTACAAATTGCTTAAACTCATAGCTTATGCCTTGGATGGCTGGTACCGGGCGCAGCAGTTCCGGACGCGATGCATACTCCCGGCCGTCAGGCAAGGTGATGTGCAAGGAATAGCTTCGGCCCTGCTCTACCTGGTAATCGCTTTCTTCCAGTGTATACACGCCGGTTCTGCCTTCTTCATACAGAGGCATGTTGTTGCCGAGGTTGTCTTGTATGGTTACAGTGGCATTGTGCACACGCTCTACAATCACCTGCTGGCTTTCGCTATCAAAGGGGGCGGTCCAGGTGAGGGTTACTTTGTTCAGTTCCGGGTTATTCTGATCTGTGATCATGCCACTCACCACCAGTGACTTCTGCTCTGTGCCGGTCTGGAGCTCAAAAGGATCCACGCAGGCCTGCAGCAGAATGAGGATCAGTAACATGGCCCACTGCCGGATTTGACGATATGTGTTTTTTACTCGCTGCATTGAAAGACAATAATCTGTAAATCTTAAAAACCAGCCGGCTTCATGGCAGTGCTGTTCGGAAAAAGAATCCGGCAATCCTGGGGCGGTACCACAAAAGGGGGCTCATAAGGTCCGCTCCGGAAAGGAGCGTGCACCGCTCTGTCGATCAACACGCCTTTCTCGCTTACCCCCGAAGCGCCAAAATACCCGATCACCTCTTCTGCGGGCTTGCTCAAACTATACAGGTTGCCCCGTATTTTGGCCGGAGGCGGATCAAAAATGCTTCCCACACTGGACTGCTGCTGTTCAAAAAGCCGCCAGAACTCATAGGCCTGTGCTGTGAGGGCATACTGCCGCACTCTCACCAGATACTTGGTGGGCATGTCAGCAGGCAGCACCACGACCGTCTGCTTGTGCATGTTCCCGTTAAAAAGCCTGTCGCCGGCAGTGACAGCTCTGCCTGTAACACGCCCTGCAAAAGACCAGCATTGGGTGGCAGGTATAGGCAGTGCGTCTGGAGCGCGACTGAAGTACTCGAATACACCGGTTGCGTCCCAACGGTAGTAGTTCGCGGTGCCAGCCGGATCTGCTAGAGTAGCGTATACCTCAAAGCCTTCTGAGGTTTGCTCCACCAGTTCACCGCTGCCGTTTCTGACTACTTCGGTAAACTCTTTGAAGGTATAGGTGACGTGCTCCATCTGTGGAGACGGCTGCAGCAGTTCGGGTACTGATTCATACTCCCGGCCATCGGGTAACCTGATGTACAGTCTATAGTGCTGACCTGCTTCCCCGGCCAGGTACTGAGGCAGGAAGTAAACACCCCGCTCCCCCTCTATCAGTTGAAATCCTGTACCCCGATTGTCCAGAATCTTTACATAGGCCCCCAGCACAGGCCTGTTGAACACCACCTTGCTTTCACCGTCAAAGGGTTCCGACCAGGAGAGGCTCACTTTGTTGAGGCTTTCGTCAGGCCGATCCGTGATCAGCCCGCTCACCACCAGTTGGGGCTCTGTCTTCCCAGTCTGTATCGCGATCGGATCGACGCAGGCATTGGAGCTCAGGCCAACTACAGTCACCAGCCAACTCAGCAGCCTTTTCATCGTGTGATCTTGAAATTGTAAGTAATAGCCGGCACCGCCGACCCGATCACTGACAGCCTATAGGCCTGCGGAATAGTGCCGCCGTAAGCAGGCTTGAAGAATACCGAATAAGGGTTCTTGCGTCCGTACACGTTGTATACCGAGAAGGCCCAGCTGCTTACCCAGTTGGCGTTCCGCTTGTTGGTGCCATCTATCACAAATGCCAGGTCCAGGCGGTGGTAGTCTGGTATGCGGTGCTGGTTGCGGTCGCTGTAGTTCACGATCAGCAACCCATCGATGTAGCCCACTGACTCCGGATAAGTAATAGGCCTGCCGGTACTGTAGGTGAAGTTCGCTGACAGACTGATCAGGCGGGTAAGCTGCTGGTTCAGGACCAGGGTAAGGTCATGCGGCTTGTCGAAGTTGGCGGGGAAGAAGTTACCGTTGTTGATGCGTTCCTCTGGTGTGGGGCCATTCACACGGCGCAGCGATCTGGAGTAGGTATAGCTTGCCCAGCCCGTGAGCTTTTTGCCTTTGCGGCGCATCATCAGTTCAAGACCGTAGGCCTTGCCCTCGCCCGGCAGCAGGTCGGCATCAAGGGTACTGTTGAGCAGCAGCCGGGCTCCGTCCTTATACTCCACTAGGTCGTGCAGCTTTTTGTAGTAGGCCTCCGCCGAGAGCTCGATGGTATTGTCCTGCAGGTTTTTGAAAAAGCCAAGCGCTACCTGATCACCGATCTGCGGGCGCAGGTTCGGGTTGCTCGTTTTCCAGATATCTACCGGAGAGGCCGCTGTTGTATTGGAGATCAAATGGATATACTGCGCCATGCGGTTGTAGCCCAGCTTCACCGAGCTATTTTCGCCCAGGCTTATCTTTAGTGAAGCACGCGGCTCAAAGTTTCCATACTGCTGTATCACACCGCCGTTGCTGTAGCTGAGCGTGTCTATAATAGTAGACTCACGCCGTGGTGACTCCGGATCGTACACGTACACATCGCCCGGCCCCAGGTTATAGTAAGAAGAGTAGCGTAGGCCGTAGCTGACCGAGATTCTTGGGTTGAGCGTGTATTCGTGGTCCAGGTATAGCGCGGCTTCAACGGAGCGCTCACGAGGCATGCTGACAGGCAGCAGACTGGACAGTTCTGAGCCGGGCGTCAGAGTGCCTGGACTGAATTCATACCAGGAGGACGAGGCGCCCAGGCCTACCTTATGCCGTACAGTAGGTTCGTAGTTCAGGTCTGCCCTGATTTGCTTGTATTTAATCTCTGAGTCAAGGGTATAGCTGTAAGGCTCTGTTTCGGCTTCTACGCCATAGTCATAATCACCCACCACACCCGTGACACTCGACAGAAGTTTGTCATTGAAGGTGTGGTTCCAACGAGCAGTCGCGGTGGCGGTACCCCAGGTATAGGTGGTATCAGCCCCGAAGCGAAAACCGTCGCGGCTCAGGTAGCCAGACACCATCAGCTGGTCTTTGTTGCTGAGCGTATAGTCGACCTTGGCATTGAAGTCGTAGAAGTAGCCGTCGCTGTCGCGCACGGACTTGTCCGGTACGTAGCGCAGTGCCAGCCCGGGGTAGGCACCACGAGCTCCGAGCACAAAAGAAGCTTTGTCTTTCAGCAGTGGTGCTTCCACCATCAGGCGGCTTGCCAGCAGACCGATACCACCGCTCAGGATTGGCGCTTTCTTGTTGCCTTCTTTCAGCTCCACGTCCAGCACCGATGAGATGCGGCCACCATACCGCGCAGGTATACCACCGCGGTACAGGGTAACATCCTGCACCATATCCGGGTTGAATACGGAGAAGAATCCGAACAAGTGAGACGCACTGAAAAGCGGCGCCTGGTCTTGCAGGATCAGGTTCTGGTCGATACTGCCCCCCCGCACATTGAAGCCGCTGGCCCCCTCTCCTACGGTGGTCACGCCGGGCAGCGTAATCACGCTCCGCAACACGTCCACCTCTCCCAGAAAATTAGGCATTTTGCGCACTTCCTGAATCGACAGGCGGGCCACTCCCATTTCGAGACTCTCCACATTATGGTCAGGCGCTTTGGCCGATATCTCCACTTCCCGCAACTGGTTGCTAACTTCAAACAATTCCACGTTCATGGTGCGGCTCTGCTGTAAACTAACCCGCCGCTGGTCTTCCACCATGCCGATGGCCCGCACCCGCAGGGTATAGTTACCGGCGGGCACCGACAAGGTATACCTGCCCTGCTCGTCGGCAACGGTACCTTTCCCAATCTCTACGAGCAGCACGGTGGCGCCAATGAACGGCTCGCCTGTTTTGGCACTACGCACCTCTCCGCTCAGCGTCACAATGCGTTCGGCGACCTGCCCTGCAGCTGCTGCCTCTGACAGCACCGTATCGGACCGAAAAATGGAAGCCGCAGAAAGAGGCACCAGCACGACGGTGTGGTCATCATACAGCACGAATGAAAGGCGGGCTTTCTCCAGAAGCTTTTGCAAAGCACTTGTGAGTGGTTCCTGCTCAAAGGTCTTGGTCACTTGTATACCTTCCACCCAGTCAGGCTGGTAAAACACGCGCAATCTGTGCTTCTGCTGCAGGTCTTGCAGCACTGCCTTCAGGGGCTGGTTCTGATAGCTGGCGGTGAGGCGCGGTTGCCCGGTATCCTGCGCCCAGGTATAACCTGACAATAGCATCAGTACTGCAAGCAGAAAATAGTGGTAGCGTCTTTTCATAAAACGGAGGTGCAGTTGGCGTATGTGCGCAGCAGGTATAAAAGGAGCTACTTTGCACCTTAGCAATATATAGTTTTAACATTGAATTTGAAAATTTTGAATTCGGTTCTAACTAAAGGCTTTATCTGATTGCCATTACCTTAGCCCAGTAGAATCGTACATAATAACAGGAAAGCCCCAAGCCTATGTCAGACGCGGACAAAGAGTTGATCAAGAAGCTCAAGAAGAAGCTGAAAGTGCAGGAGCAGAAAAACGCGGAGATACGTGACCACATGGCGGCAGAACGTACCATCTTCGCCAATGAACGTACCCTGATGGCCTACCTGCGCACGGCCATGACCATATCAGTAGGTGGTTTTGTGGCCATCAAGCTTTCCGATGATCTGTACTTGGAGATCATTGGTGTCATTTTGATCCCGATTGGTATTATACTGGGCGTTTACAGCTTTGTCAGGTATAGGCACAAGCAGCGTATCATTGAGAATCACCACCAGGGCTACTGCCCTACCAGTCATGAACACGAGCGGGCACACAGCGAAATGCTCGAACCCGGCGAGAATGGTAAACAAACCTCTGCCTAATGCGTACCTGCTTATGCCCGCCGTTATAAAGACAAGGCACGCTGCTGCTACCCCTTTCCTTCTGTTTGTTTCGTATATTTCTCAAAAAAATAGAATCGATGCCTGTGCAGGAGCAAGACGAAATCAAGAAACTGCGTAAGAAGATCAAAAAGCTGGAAAAGAAGAACGCTGAGATCCGGGACGAGATGGCTATACAACGTACCATCTTTGCCAATGAGCGTACCCTGATGGCTTATTTCCGAACGGCTATTGCACTTATTGCGGGGGGCTTTGCTGCCATTAAGTTCTCTCAGCATGTTTACATGGAGCTGATCGGCTTAACGCTATTGCCTATTGGTATACTGCTGGCAGTGTATAGCTTCGTGCGCTACCTCAATAAGCAGAAGCTGATCCAGCGCCATCGGCAAGAATACGAGCCCACAAGTCACCACCACGAAGAACTTCACGAAAAACAGGCATCGCGCTACGGAAACATAGATTGAGGTATATGCTAAGGATAATTGCTGAAAGCTAAACCATTTAGCGCTGATCTCTGTTAAGAAGGGTTAGCATCTCCGAGTCCGGAGGAGCCGATATTTTTGTACCTTTGCTATTTAAAATCAAGCATTCCTGAATGGCTTTTAATCAAGCGCAAGACACAGCAAGCAGCACCGACACTGCCTTTTCGCTAAATGGCGAAACACAGCAGATTGAAGTATACGGTGCCCGCGAACATAACCTCAAAAACATTTCCATCAAGCTGCCCCGCTACAAGCTGGTCGTTTTTACCGGCATTAGTGGCTCGGGCAAGTCCTCGCTGGCTTTCGACACCATATACGCCGAAGGACAGCGCCGCTACATGGAAACTTTCTCGGCCTACGCCCGCTCTTTCATGGGCGGACTCGAGCGCCCCGACGTGGACAAGATCGAAGGCCTCTCGCCGGTAATCTCCATCGAGCAGAAGACCACAAGCCGCAACCCGCGTTCTACTGTGGGCACCATCACAGAGATCTACGACTTTATGCGACTACTTTGGGCCCGCACAGCCGAGGCGTATAGCTATGTGACCGGCGAGAAAATGGTGCGCCAGAGCGATGACCAGATCGTGAACCACATCCTGGAGAACTTCGACGGTAAACGCATTGTGGTACTGGCCCCGGTGGTGAAAGGCCGTAAGGGCCACTACCGCGAGCTCTTCCAGCAGATCCGCAAGATGGGCTTCATTCGGGCCCGTGTGGATGGCGAGCTGATGGAGATCGCCCCGAAAATGCAGGTGGACAGGTATAAGATCCACGACATCGAGATCGTAATCGACAAGATCGTGGTGAAGGAGGAAGACCGTTTCCGTTTGTCTGGCTCTATCCAGAATGCGCTCACGCACGGCAAGGGCACGGTGCTGATACTGGACGTGGACGCTGACAAGACACACTTCTTCTCCCGTCACCTCATGGACCCTGCCACAGGTATAGCCTATGACGATCCGGCTCCAAACTCTTTCTCGTTCAACTCGCCGTACGGTGCCTGCCCGGTATGTAACGGCTTGGGAGAGATTCAGGAGATCACCGAAGAGTCTGTTATACCTGACAGAAGTTTGAGTATTCGTCGCGGAGGTATAGCGCCATTGGGTGAGTACCGAGATATCTGGATCTTCAAGCAGATTGAAGCCCTTTTCAAGCATTTCAAGGTATCGGTTTCGACGCCGATCAAAGATCTGCCGGAGGACGTGTTGCGTGTTTTGCTCTATGGTTTGGACGAAGAGCTGGAGGTGAATACCAAAAAAGGCAACTATGTGGTCGAGTTTGAGGGCATTGTCAATTTTCTGAAAGGGCAGATGGAATCTGACTCCGACAACATCCGCTCCTGGGTGGAGGACTTTGCGCAGACGACGACCTGCCCGGAGTGTAACGGGTATAGACTCAAAAAGGAGTCCCTGCACTTCAAGATCGCTGATACTAATATAGGCGAACTCTCGGTGCTGGATATCAACAAACTGGCTGCCTGGTTTGAGGGCGTGGAAGACCGCATGAACGAGCGTCAGAATGTGATTGCCCGTGAACTCCTGAAAGAGATTCGCAAGCGCATCGGCTTCCTGCTGGATGTAGGTCTGGACTACCTGAGCCTGCACCGTCCTGTAAAAACCCTTTCGGGCGGCGAGAGCCAGCGTATACGCCTGGCCACTCAGATCGGCACCCAGCTCGTGGGCGTACTCTACATCATGGACGAACCGAGCATAGGCCTGCACCAGCGCGACAACGAGCGCCTCATCAAAGCATTGCAGGACCTTCGCGATCTGGGCAACTCCATCATTGTGGTGGAGCACGACAAAGACATGATCCTGCAGGCCGACTACGTGGTGGACATCGGTCCGGGCGCAGGTATACACGGCGGACAGGTGGTAACTGCCGGCACACCGGAAGACATGATGAATGCCGGCACCACCACAGCAGACTTCCTGAGCAATAGAAGAGGTATAGCGGTGCCGCGTGTGAAGCGTCCGGGCACGGGTGGGGTGCTGAAGCTGAAAGGTGCTACGGGCCACAACCTGAAAAACGTAACGCTGGAGCTGCCGCTCGGCAAGATGGTGTGCGTAACGGGTGTATCGGGCAGTGGCAAGTCCTCGCTCATACATGACACGCTCTATCCGATCCTGAACACGCATTTCTTCCGGGCCAAGCGTGACCCGCTTCCTTATAAGAAAATTGAGGGATTAGAGCATCTTGATAAAGTGATTGAGGTGGACCAATCACCGATCGGTCGTACGCCACGATCCAACCCGGCTACCTATACGGGTGTGTTTACCGATATCCGTACGCTGTTTGCGCAACTGCCGGAAGCCAAGATCAGAGGGTATAACCCAGGTCGTTTCTCGTTTAACGTGAAGGGCGGCCGCTGCGAGGCTTGCGAAGGGGCAGGTATGCGCACGATCGAGATGAACTTCCTCCCGGACGTATACGTGCCGTGTGAAGTCTGCAAAGGCAAGCGCTACAACCGCGAAACACTGGAAGTGCGCTTCAAAGGCAAGAGCATCACTGACGTGCTGGATATGACGGTAGAGCAGGCAGTGGAATTCTTTGAAAGTCAGCCGCGCATACTTCGCAAGATACAGACACTCAACGAGGTGGGCTTAGGCTACATTACCCTCGGTCAGCAGGCGACTACCCTATCGGGCGGTGAGGCACAGCGTGTGAAACTGGCTACAGAGCTTTCCAAGAAAGACACGGGCAAGACGCTCTACATCCTGGACGAACCGACAACCGGTCTCCACTTCCAGGACATTGAGCACCTGAGCGAGGTGCTGCACAAGCTGACTGACAAAGGCAACTCGGTGCTTATCATTGAGCACAACCTCGACCTGATCAAGATCGCCGACTGGATCATCGACATCGGACCGGAAGGCGGCGAGGGCGGCGGCACCATTGTGGCTGCCGGCACGCCAGAGGACATCGTTAAAAAAGGCAAAGGCTATACCGCCCGCTTCCTGAAAGAGGAGCTCAAGACCAGCCACTACCGCGAAAACGGTCAGGCTTAAAATCAGGTATAGCTCAGCATATTTGAAAAGTCCGCTGCTAAGGTATAGCAGCGGACTTTTCGTTTTTAGATGCTTCCGAGTCTGTCTTCGAGTGCTTCGGCCTTCTGCAGGTGCTGCCGCAAGAGTGGTAGTTGCTTGGAGGCAAACTGCTTGACATCCATATTGATTGCGTTCTCTGCCATGTCTTCGTAGCGTTTCAGCAAACGATTGTGCTCTTCGCGTATACGCTTGATGTAGGCCAGGTCAAATCCTATACCTGTTTCGCCACTCACTTCATTGTATACCTTCTGATGCGAACTGCCCAGTTCGTTAGGTACCACAAATTCGCCTTGAACAGCTACATCCTGCAGGTCTTCCATCACACGACGGTGACCTGTGCTCATATCCTGCGCCATTTCTTTTACTTCGGGGCTGACAGCTCTCTCCAAAGCCAGGTCGCCGAGCTGCACCTGCAGCATATTTGCGCTGGTGGCCTCTGCTATAAACAGGGCGTCGTTTTTCATGCCTTGCACGCCAGCGGCCTCAAACTGCTCTACGCTCTGGGCGGCTGCCTGCTCTATGCTATCGTCTCCGCCACATGAGGTGCTGCCCAACAGCAATAGGGCGCTCGCCATATACACCGTAAATTTCCGAATCATACACATGGGTTTAAAACAGGAACATCTGCAACCATAAGGGCTGCAGATGCTCAAGATAGTCTTTTTATAAAATAAATCAGAACAAGTGCTTAGTTATTACCAAGGCCGTCTCTGATCTGCTGGGCACGATCACGATGCTGGCGCAGCTTTGGAAGTGTCTTGCTGGCAAATGCCTTCACATCTGCATCTGCGTAGTTTTCATCTTCTGCCACATCCTCAAACATGCTGATGTCGCTATCGTGCGCGCTCACCATTTTGTCCATATAGTTTCTGTCAAACTCAGCACCTTGCTTGTCGCGCAAATCACGCATCTGGTCCATGTGCTCGTTGCTCATGCTGTCAGGCAGTGTGATGTTTTTGCTGGTTGCCAGCGTGCGCAGTTCGTCATTTGCCGCTGAGTGGTCCTTTACCATCATGGCGGCAAACTCCTTCACTTGTGGGTTGGTCGCACGTTCCTGCGCCAGTTTACCTGCCTCTACTTCCATCATGCTGCTGCTGGCTGCTTTGGTCACAAACTCAGAGGCCTCTACTCTTCGGTCCTCCATGGCAGTGTCCTCAAAGGTTTGTTCGGTGGCTTCCTGTGCCTGTTCTACGCTGTCGCTGCCCGAGCCGCCACAGGCCATTGTGCCGAACATAAAGGCACATGCCATTAATCCTGTTGTTGCAATTCTTTTCATAGTGTTATTTCTTGTTAATAGTAAAATAGTTTGAACAGATTGGTATACGCCCCTAATGCAATGTTGTTATATTATGTGCTTTTAATATAGTAGACACAGTCAAAAAACCGCTGTTTGGAGGATTTTTCGGGTTAAAGTGAGAGGGTATGCAACCCAGACGGAAAAGGCTACAACCATCTCAGGCATAAAACGATATATACCTGAAACAAGCCTGCAACCCTTCTTAAGCCATACCTTATGACACGACTATTGGCCTTGCGCCCCACCGCAGCTTTGGTATTCTTCTATTGTTTTATGATTTGTACCGCAACCCATGCACAGGTAACGGAGCAGGAAAGGGAGGATCGTGCCGAGATGGCTAACATTGACCGGGACCATGACAAGGTATTCAAGATACACCCGCTGCACTACGGAGAAGTCTTCGTTTCTTATGAAAAAGTGCGCGCACCCGGTATCAGTAACGAGTTCGGACTGAGCTATTTTTACAAACTGCACATGAAGGGCGATGGCTGGTCAACTAATATAAAGGATGTGATGGGCATCGGCATCCGGATGAGTCAGCGTTACTATACCTCTAAGAAGAAACCTGCTCCTTTCGGCTTTTTCCACGGCCCTATGTTCAGCTACCGCTTCATTGTGTTTGAGCGCAATGTGTTTGACCTGCCGGACGTGCCGCCCAACGACCCTGACTTCAGGTATGTAGGCCGGCTTTACCAGAATGTCATAGACCTGAGCTACCACCTTGGTTACCAGTTCCGGCTGGGCCGTCACTTTACCACAGAGCTGTCAGGAGGACTTGGAGGGCGGGTTAAGATTGCCAATGCCACCAACGGCGGAGACCTGATCAGGGAAAACATCATCGGGCATGTGGTGCATTCCGATGAAGGCGCCGTCTTCACGGTGGGGCCCTCTCCGCAGCTGAACTTCTCGATCGGCTATTCTTTCTGATTACTTATTGATTTTGTTGAGCACGCTGTAAGCCATTAGTTTGTCGTTGCGGTAAGTTTCCGACTTGATCCAGCCGGTGCCGGGCACAAACCACTCTACCGTTTGCATGCGGGTACCGGGCATTTTCATTCCCATGGCACGGGTCTGCACCTCCATGTCCTGATTTATCTTGAAGCCTTCGTAGGTGCCGGCCGGCACCTCCAGCCGCTCTTTGTTGCCCACAGTGCGTCCTGTCACCTGCATCGTGATCGTGCTCATGTTCTGGCCGCTGCCTTTGTCTATGACGTTGATGGTGAAGCTTCCGTCTTTGAGTTGCTGTCCCGGACTGAGGGAGGCCGGGTAGTCCATGTGGTCGCCCTCCATTTTAACTTCCATGTTCTTATAAGCTTCCATCATATCCGGGTTCATAAGCGAGCGCATGTCTATCCAGATGGAGCCGTTTTCGCAGCCTACCTGGTAGCTGCCTTCGTTGGCCATTTTGCCTTTCTCATCATACATCTGGGTATGAACCGTAGCCTCCAATTTATTGCCGTCGCGCCGCACATCTGTCACCTTGTAAAGCATACGGCCTGTAAGTTTATTGCGCTGGTTGTAGTTGAGTATCTCGTACTCTGCATTTTCAGTTAACAGCATATAGCCGTTGCAGTCCTGCGCATGTGCAGGGGTGGTCAGCAATACCCATAGCAGTACAGTCGTGATGAGGAGAAACTGATTTTTCATAATTTTAAGCTAATTATTCCTTTGAATACTACTGTATGTATACTTGATGTAGTAGTTGTGTGCCCATCATATTTCAATTTATGTGTGAAAGGGCTGTTAGCATGGGCGAATGGCCTAAAATGCGGGGTATAAAAAAAGCCGGACACTGGTTCCGGCTTCTATACTTATGGTAAGGACTTATATGCTGGCCTAAGCACCCGTGAAGTTCGGCTTGCGCTTTTCGTTGAAGGCAGTAACTCCTTCCTTATAGTCTGCTGAGTTACCGGCTATTTTCTGGCAGTGCGCCTCGTAATCCAGCATCTCGTCCAAGGTGGAGTTAAATGACTTGTTAAGCATCTTTTTCATCAGGCCTATCGCTTTGGTCGGTGCCACGGCATAACGGGCCGCCAGCTCAGCCACAGCAGCGTCGAGTTCTTCCGGTGCTACCACTTTGTTGACCATACCTAGCTGCAGGGCTTCTTCAGCGCCCACCTTGGAGCCAAGGGTACTCAACTCAAAGGCCTTAAGTGAACCCACCACACGCGGCAGGAAGAAAGACGAGCCAGAGTCCAGCACCAGGCCCACGTTCACAAACACTTCGATCATACTGGCAGCAGTAGAGGCAACGATCAGGTCACAGGCTAAAGCAAGCGAGCAACCGGCACCTGCGGCCACACCATTTAGCTTGCAGATAATTGGCTTCGGAAGGTTTCGCATCGCCCGTATGATCGGGTTATACCTTTTCTCAAGCGACTCCGACAGGTCGCGCTTGTCGGCACTGGCGATGGCCTTAAGGTCCTGACCAGAGCAGAAGGCCTTACCGGCACCCGTCAGGATAACTACCCGCACACTGTCGTCGCGCGTTACCTGCTTCAGAGCATCCTGCAGTTCGTAGCTCTGCTTGTCGTTAAACGCGTTGAAAACATCAGGTCTGTTCAGCGTGATGGTCGCGACGCCATCCTGCACGTTGTATAGCAAGCACTCGTAGTTCATGTTGTCGTTTGTTTATAGTAGAGATAACCAAAGGTATAGATAATCACCCTGAAGAGCAAAAACCGCTATAATGCCACCATGCCTGCCATGAGCACCAGCACAAGCCCTGTCAGAAAGCCGGTATAGGCTTGCGCCGGGGTATGAGCATGCAACGCCAGCCTGGCTGAGAGCACTGCCCCAGATACCAGGATCAGCAATATGATAGGCATGAGCAAACCTGCTTCGGGCATCAGTTTGTTCACCAGCAAAAGCACACCTAAGGCCCCTCCCAGTCCGATGCCGTGCGCACTGATCTTCCAGAAGAAGGATACGAACCAGGCCACAAAGACAGATGCGGTGATCACCCCCATTACAAAATAGAAAAGCTGATCAAAAACAGGCTCTGAGTAAAACAGATAAGTCGTGACCGCATAGCAAATAGCCGTGAACAAAAGCGGCTTGCTGCGCTGCTCGCGTCGGTCAATCTCATACGAGTCGATAAAACCGGTTTTGAACATCGCAAAAGCTCCTAGCCCGGGCACCATGAAGGTGCTGAAGAAGATCATGCTCAGCACAATCCAGCGGCTCTGGAGCGGAAGTGAGATAGAGGAAACCGGCAAAAAATATAGGATGATGACGAACAGATAGGTCGGCATCAGCAGTGGGTGAAACGCAATAGACAAAAAGCGGGCAAGGGAGCGGTTCAAGTAGAGTTTAGGAGTTTAAAAGTTTGGGAGTTGAGGAGTTAAAAAGTTCAGAAGGTTTCACTTGTAGAAACAGGTCGTGACTTGTCCAATCGTGCACCAAACAATCAGCAATCAACAATTTACCCATTTAGACATCAACAGTTAAAGCTCCTTTCGCAAACGTGCTACAGGTATGTTGAGCTGCTCACGGTACTTGGCCACGGTACGGCGGGCAATGTTGTAGCCTTTATCGTTCAGGAGCTTTTCAATTTTCTCGTCGGACAGTGGCTTGCGCTTGTTCTCTTTGTCAATGATCTCTTTAAGAATATGCTTCACCTCACGGCTGCTGGCATCCTCACCAGAGTCAGTGGCTATACCTTCGGAGAAGAAGTACTTGAGCGGGTAAATACCGAACTCAGTTTGCACGGCTTTGCTGTTGGCAACACGGCTCACGGTACTGATGTCCATCCCGATCTCCTCGGCAATATCTTTCAGAATCATCGGGCGCAATTGGCTTTCGTCGCCTTCCAAGAAGAAATCGTGCTGATATTTAATGATGGCCTCCATGGTGCGCAGCAGTGTGTTTTGGCGCTGGCGTATGGCGTCGATAAACCACTTGGCCGCATCCAGTTTCTGCTTCACAAAGGCCACCGTCTCCTTCAGCTTCTTATCCTTCTTGTCCGACTTGTCGTAGGCATCGAACATATCGGCATAGGAGCGGCTGATGCGCAGGTCCGGGGCGTTGCGGGAGTTGAGCGACAGCTGCAGCTGCCCGTTTTCGTTCGTCAGGATGAAGTCAGGTATAATGTACTGCACCCGCGTCATGCCGGCACCGCTGCCACCTGGCTTCGGGTTAAGCTTGATGATGACGTCGATCGCTTTCTTCAGCTCTTCTTCCGATACGCCAAACTTGCTCTGTATCTTCTGGTAGTGCTTCTTGGTGAACTCGTCAAACGAGTCTTTGATGATGCGCTCAGCCAACCGGATGGTCTCGTCCTGCTCGCGGCGCTCGAGCTGCAGCAGCAGGCACTCCGGCAAATCACGTGCGCCTATACCTGCCGGATCAAAGGTCTGTATCATGTGCAGCACCTGCTCGATCTCCTCCTCCGTGGTCATCACGTTCTGAGAAAAAGCCAGGTCATTGGCAATAGAGCTCAGGTCGCGGCGGATGTACCCGTCGCTGTCGATGCTGCCTATGAGCTGCATCCCGATCGTGTACTGCTTGTCGTCGAGCTCCAGGAAGCCCAGCTGGTCCATCAGGTTGTCGGTGAGCGAAGTGGACATGGCGATGGGCATTTCACGGTCATCGTCATCATCGCCACCGCGGTCGCCCTGCATCTTGTAGCCGCTTATCTCGTCATCGTTCAGGTAGTCATTGATGTCGACATCGTCTTTGCCGTAGTCGTCATCGCTGTCGTAGTCGTCTGAGTCGGAGTCGCTGTATTCGTTTTCGGGCTCTTCACGGCCTTCTTCAAGCGCTGGATTCACCTCCATCTCCTCTTTTATGCGCGCTTCGAGCTCAACAGTAGGTATCTGCAGCAGCTTGATAAATTGTATCTGCTGCGGCGATAACTTCTGGGATAAGAGTTGTCTTAAATCGAGTCGCTGCATAGTGGGTGAAAATGGATTCTGGCGCCTGTCAGTGCACCTTCAAATTTAGGATAATTTTACTCGCATTTACAAAAAAGGTTAAAATATCGTTACTTTGAGGGATTATTGAAAAAGGGGCTATACCTAAGTGTCAACGCAGGTTAACTTGCCTGCTACTGAACTTTACCTAAGCAGATTAGAGTCGTCCCTTTGAAGGTGTTAGCGCATCTTTTTCTATCTTTTTTGAAGGGCAGAGAACTATACCCTAACTTATAATTTGTTCAGACACATTACGCTACTAGAAATAACATGCAACGCACAAAAGTAAAAGAGCTACTGACGGGTGCCGGTGTAGGCAACGAGGTTTTATTGAAGGGCTGGGTACGCACCAAGCGCGGCAACAAATTTGTGAATTTCATCGCCGTGAACGACGGCTCCACGATACAGAACCTGCAGGTAGTAGCCGATGCCGAGAAATTTGGCGAGGATGCGCTGAAGGACGTAACCACCGGTGCTGCCGTAGCCATTACGGGGCAGCTGGTAGAGTCGCAGGGCAAGGGACAGGCCTACGAGATCATGGCCAATACGATTGAGGTGCTGGGCAAAGCCGATCCGGAAACCTATCCGCTGCAGAAGAAGGCGCACTCGCTGGAGTTTTTGCGAGAGATCGCTCACCTGCGCTTCCGTACCAATACCTTCGGGGCCGTGTTCCGTGTGCGAAACTCTTTGGCTTTTGCCGTACACAGATTCTTCAACGAAAAAGGCTTCGTGTACATGCACACGCCGATCATCACGGCCTCTGACGCAGAGGGCGCCGGTGAGATGTTCCGCGTGACCACGCTTGATCCGCAGAACCCGCCTGTTACCGAAAACGGACAGGTAAACTACGAAGAGGACTTCTTCGGCAAAGCAACCAACCTGACCGTATCTGGTCAACTGGAAGGCGAACTGGCAGCCATGGCTTTCAGCGATATCTATACCTTCGGACCGACCTTCCGGGCAGAGAACTCCAACACGGCCCGTCACCTGGCTGAGTTCTGGATGATCGAGCCGGAGATGGCTTTCTATGACCTGAAAATGAACGCTGACCTGGCCGAGGAGTTCATCAAGTACATCATCCGCTACGCGCTGGAGCACAACCGCGAGGACATTGAGTTCCTGGGCCAGCGCCTGACAGAGGAAGACAAGAGCAAGCCGCAGAACGAGCGCCAGGAAATGACCCTGCTTGAGAAGCTGGAGTTTGTAGTGAACAACGACTTTGAGCGTGTGACCTATACTGAAGCCATCGACATCCTGCTCAACTCGAACCACTACAAAAAGAAGAAATTCCAGTACGACGTGAAGTGGGGCATCGACCTGCAGAGTGAGCACGAGCGCTACCTGGTGGAGAAGCATTTCAAGAAGCCGGTGATCGTAACCGACTATCCAAAAGACATCAAGGCCTTTTACATGCGTCTCAATGACGACGGCAAAACCGTGGCTGCTATGGACATCCTGGCGCCGGGCATCGGCGAGATCGTGGGTGGTTCGCAGCGTGAGGAGCGTATGGACATACTGGTGGAGCGCATGAAGAGCGTAGGTATACACGAGGAGGACCTCTGGTGGTACCTGGATACCCGCCGTTTCGGAGGTTGTCCGCACGCCGGCTTTGGTCTGGGCTTCGAGCGCATGGTGCAGTTCGTGACCGGTATGGGCAACATCCGTGACGTGATTCCATTCCCTCGCACACCGAAGAACGCAGAGTTTTAACACAGGCTATACCTGTACAACAAAAGAGCCCGGCTATACCTTAGCCGGGCTCTTTTGTTTTGACCTGAAAAAGCTATTCCGCGTTTACCTATCTTTATGCTGCTAACTTATTTCTAATTCTCTATGCACAAACTCTACTTACTACTCTTTACAGGACTCTTTACAGGACTCTTTTTGCTTTACTCTACTACGATGATGGCACAGGAGCAAGCCTCCTCTTCTGCAAAGAGGAAGTATACCAGTATCAAAATAGGACCAAGCCTTACGGCTTTATCTCCCAAGGGCGAGCCCTGGTTTGGCGGACAAATTGGTGCCCATGCCGGCATCTCTTATCTCACCATGGAAAACGACTGGCTAGGTATACAGCTAGAAGCTCAGTATTCATTACAGGGAGCAAAGATAAACAGAGGCCACCTGCTGCTGCATTACCTGAATGTGCCAGTACTTGCCAAAGTCTTTCTTGCTCCCAATGTAAGTTTACAAGGAGGTGCCTATGCAGGTCTGCTACTGTCTGAGCGTTATGAGTTTGAATCTTACTCTTCCAGGCCGAACATGAAAGGAGCAGATCACGGATTATTGTATGGGCTTACCTACGGAGATGAAGCCGGACTGACCTTTAGCCTTCGTCACCAGGTAGGCTTGGTCAAAGTAATACACGCTAAAAACCAAGTATTCCAACTATCCTTATCCTATTGCATCAGTAGCAAGTAGTGTTACTAATTTATCTTTTTGGCTAGAATTTTGCTATCACAACTAAGATTAATCCTTAATAAATTAAACTTATGCGATATATATTTTTAGCCTTGCTCCTGCTCGGTTTTGCCGCTCCGGAAGTGCGTGCGCAGCAGGAGTTCGCCAGCCTGGAGCTGCCCCTGCGCCGCGCCGAAGATCTGGTGTCGGTGGCCGATGGTGACGGTAATGTCTGCCTTTACTTCTTTCAGGGTGGCAAGCTGCACTTTAGTCTGGTAGATGCACAAGGGCAGACCGTGGCGACTCAGGAGATACCGTACCGCAATGGCCAGCAGCCGCAGGTGCTGGGCACCCGCGTAACCGATACTGAGTTTGTGTTTTACAGCCGGTATGTAAACGGCAGCAAAGAGTTTGTGCGCCCGTTTGCCGTGAACAGGTATAGCGGTGGTTTCCGTAGCCTACCCGATGTTCCGCTGCGCCGTGACAGGAACGAGACGTTTGTCGGGGCCTTTGCCGATGCATCACATTTTTACATGATCTACACCGACAAAAAGGATAACCTGATCCTGCACCGTGAACTGGATGAAAGCTACTACGAGAAGAAGACCTTCCAGATGGCTGACCTGCCGCGCACCCGCACCCGGGGCGAACGCCAGCAGGAACTGATCTTTGTGCACCCCGATCTGGAACGCACCGTGTTTGCCGGTCAGCACCGCAGCAAGATCTATACCCGCGGTGATAAGCTATACCTGGTGTTCGACGGCTTCTCTCTCCGTGGCAAGAAGAAAGAGCTGACCACCGAGATTCTGACGCTCGACTGGCCAAGCGGCCAAACCGAATACCGCACACTGCCGTCGCTGGCTGTTAAAAGCGAGTCCAATTTCAACTCTTTCCTGCATGCCAACACCCTTTTCCGGGTACAGCTAGAGAAAGACGAGTTTACATTGACTGCCTATAACTTCAACACGCTGCAGCCAATTAAGGAGTACAGGTATACGGCCGACCAGGATATCGACATCAAAGCCACGCCAGTGCACCAGCGGGGGGCAGGCGCCTTGTTCTCTTCAGGCAATAGCGTGATCGAGAAGACCTCTAAGGTGATGCGAAACCTGTCGACGGGTAAACCTGCCATTACGGTGGATGCCTTCAACGACAGCACACTGCAGCTTACCATCGGTTCGTATCAGCCACCAAGCCGCCGGAACATAAACGGAGACCCGGGCAGACTGGTGCGTACGCCCGATCGTTTTATCCAGACCTCACGTGGCTTATACCTGATGCCAGGTCGTTGGGTGCCTGCTTATACCTTACCGTATAGCTACAGTATGTTCCCTTACAACCGCTACTACTATGATCCGTTTTATAACCGATCCGGTGAGCCGGTAGGGCCGGGAACGAGTACCTATTTCAGGGCTGTGCTCGATAGTGAGACGCTTGAGAAAGCTTATGTAGCAAAAGACGACAGTACCGCCGCCACCGTGCAGGACAAGATAGAGGCCTATGAAGAAGAGCTGAAGCAGACGCCGGAGTATAAGACACTGTACCGCTACGGCAATAACAAGCTGCACTACGGCTATTACGACAAGCGCAGTAAGACCTTTAAGATACTGGAGTTCACACAGAACTAAGCCCAATAAAAAAGCTCCGCCGGAATTCGGCGGAGCTTTTTTATTGGGCTTTATACCTGAGAGCTTTTACAAACCCATCATTTTTTGGATCTTGGCCTGCACGGCCGGATCCTGCTGGTAAGCCAGCATGATCTGCTCGTAGCGCTCTACTGACATGCCATCTTTTTGGATAGCAGCCTCCATGTTCTTCTCAATGTCAGGTTGCATTTCCATCATACGTCCGATCGCTTTATTGAAAGCGGCCTTCTCTTCTGCTGTGCCTTCGGCTTCAGCCAGCTTCTGCTGCTGATGTGCCTGCGCCAGGGTGTTGAATTTATCGACGCTTAATTTCTCTTCTTCCAGAATCACCAGCATGGCTTTTTCGCTTTCCTGCTGCAGCTCCATCAAACGGGTACTGGCATCTACAAAGAGCTTGATATCCTGATCAGAAATAGCTTGCGTCTGCTGCTGCGGTGCTTTCTGAGGCGTAGCCTGCTGGGCTACAGCGCTACCGCCTATTGACACGAAGCCTACAACAAGTCCTGCCACGGCAGTGGCCTTCAGTTTATGTAAAAAATTCATGAGATTCGGGGTTAAAAATTTTGAAATGATGAATAAAGAAAGGCAGGTTCTCTCGATTACCACTTAAACTATACCTTATTTCAGAAAAATAGTTTTCGGAGGCCTGCTTCCGATCGGCCAAGGTTCCAAAAACCCTGCCACAAACAGCTGAAAATTAAATCACATAACAGAGGTCGTCCTCGGTGGAGTTTTTGAACAAAATTTCTTTTAGCAGATAAACTTATATAAATATATCCTACTATATTTAGTCACCAATCTGCTTTTATGAAAAATCTATACAAACTTATTACACTCTGCATGAGTGTACTTCTTGCAGTGCCCGCTGCGGCGCAAAGTGACTACAAACCAGGCTATGTCGTGATGCCACAGGGCGATACCCTGCAGGGGCAGGTGAGCTACCGCACCGACGCATCTGGCAAAATGATCGGTTTCAAGAGAAACGGAGAATCAGGCACCACATCCTATACCGCTAACGACCTCTCAGGCTATGGCTTCCCGGGCGACAGGAACTACCGCACCCGCACGCTTGATCACGCTGATTCGCTGGCTGCTGAGTATGTGTTTATGCAGGAACTTGTTCGGGGTACGCTCAGCCTCTATGTTTACAAAGGCACATTCTTTGTCGAAAAGAATGACAACCCGGACAAACTGCATAAGCTTTATATCACAAAGGAAACGTACGTCAACAACTACGGCGTAACAGCCCAAAGGGACATCAACCATCATGTACGCACGTTGAACACGCTGATGCAGGATTGCTTTGCGATGTTCAGCAAGGTGGAGCGGGTCAAGCTGGCCGAAAAGAGCCTGGTGGACCTGGTAAAAGAGTATAACAGCTGCATTGGCGGGGCTGAAGAACAAACGACATTTAAGGAGTCAAAGAAGTGGTTCGCCATCAAACCGGGATTAGTGGGAGCCATCAGCCATACCTCGCTTAACTTCTCAGCCACTGACGAAAGATACATCCACCTGGAAAATGCTGAGTTCAATACCAATACTCACCCTACCTTTGGTATCGCGCTGCTGCTCAACTCACCCCGTATCAATGAGAATGCGTCTATCCTGGTAGAGGGCCGTTATTTTAGCAACAGCTATCAGGCCAACCCCAGCTATGCTTGGTTTGAATCCTATTATGATAACAACATTGAAATTGAGCTTGCTGCCGTTAAGCTCACGACAGCTCTCCGTTACGATTTTGCGGGTAAGACGCTTCAACCATTCGTGAATGCCGGTGGTTTTTTCAACATCTTCAGTCAGCGCGACTACAAGCACACCCAGTATGTCAGAAGAACACAGAGCAGTACACCTACCGAAAGGAACCGTGATGATGAGAACTTCTTTGGGAAAATGCAGCAAGGCATTATGGCGGGTGCCGGCACGTATTTCAACCTGAATAAGCACAGACTATCATTGGAAGCTCGCTATGAGTTGGGGCTGGATTTGCACGATCAAGCTGCCGTTAATAGAATTACCAATGCACTTGACTCTGACACAAGAACCGTATCAGTGCTTCTCGGCTTCTACTTTTAAGCTGTATTCCCCAATTTAAACTATAACTTGATAAGGTCGGAGCCATAGGTGGTTCCGGCCTTGTTTGTCTTCACTGCTTCTTCCAAATTTCATGAAACAAGTTTTACTCTACTGGCTGGCTGCTGTGGCCTTGCTCACTCCTCTATGTTCAACTGCCCAGACATTCCGGCCCGGCTTTATCGTGCAGGCTGCCGGTGATACAACCAAAGGCTTGGTACGCTACCGGGAAGGCAGGCAGAACTACAAGAGCTGTATTTTTAAAACCGCTGAAGATGCTGACACAAAAGAGTACCTCCCTGCAGACATTCTTGCCTACGGTATAGCAGGCGAAGCTCCTTTCATGAGCAAAGAGGTGCCTGCAATAGATGGGACACTAAACCGCATGTTTATAGAGGTGCTGGAGCAAGGAAAGCTTATGCTTTACACACAAGACAACCTGCTATACCTGGAGAAGGAGAACAGCGGGCTGAAGCACTTATACCTGCAAACAGACGACCAGGACATAACGAGGCATATCGGCGAGCAAAAAACGGTGAACACCTCCACCCAGCACCTGATCCTGCTCAACTCCCTTACCCTCGACTGCCCGGTACCGGATAAGTTGATGCTGAAGGTGCAGAAGCGACTGCTTGTATCCGATGTAACGGCCATTGTTCGCAGCTATAACACTTGTGTAGCGCCTGCCAACAATGTTTCTTATAAGAAAACATGGCTTAAGGCAGAAGTAGGTATGTTTGCAGGTAGCTATTCAACAGCTATACAGTTCAATCACAAATCATCCGAGCCTACTAAGCTCGATATGTCACACAACTTGGTTTACGGAGCTATTCTGAATTTTACCTCGCCTAAAAGAAGTGAGCGGATCTCGGTGCAGGTTGAGCCAACATACAGCAAAGAACGGCACAGCAGTACCTTCCGTCATCCAAAGGAATCCTACGTTACCTATGGGAATTATAACATAAATATGACCCGCCTATCCATTCCTGTTTTTCTAAGATATAAACTTACGCTCGATAAAAGGATTAATCCTTATGTAGGCTTTGGTATTGCAAATGATTACATTCTTAACAGCAGGGTGAGAGGGAATCAAAATACTGAATATCATTATAACGGTCACATCGAAGCAGGAACATTTAACTCTGAAATCGGCACAAAGTTCTCCCATGCATTAACGGCTGCCGTAGGATCCAGATTCCAACTAAGTGAACGGCAGGATCTTCTATTGCAGTTCAGATATGAGTTCGGTCGTTACATTGCAGACACCCGAGGCAATCCGATGGATAACAGAATATTCATGAGTAACAAACAGACGGGTATGTACCTGACTGCTGCTTTTGTGATCAAATAGATCACATTGTACATACTATTTCATATCTATGTGTTCAGCCCCCATAAGGAGTTTTGCGCAAGGCTTTTGACACTTACATCATTCTCATTTTATGCTTAACAGACTTTTATTAGGTGCTCTTGCGATTGGGGGTACTTTCTTTTGCACTACAACTGCAACCGCGCAGTCATACAAAGCCGGCTTTATGGTGGAGGCGTCAGGCGACACAATCAGGGGTCTGGTGAAGCACCGCGAGGGCAAAAGCATTTATAAAAGCTTTTTCTTCAAAAAAGACACAAACGCTGATATGACAGAGTATTCCCCTGAATCTGTCGTGGCTTATGGCTTCACCAATGGTTCTCAGTTGGAGCGCAAACAACTGACGGATAAGAAGGGAAATGTGCTTACAGCGTTTGCAGAGGTGCTGGTGCGTGGCCGCTTAAACTTATACCAGTACCAGAATCAGCTTTACCTCGCAAAGCAGGGTGAAGCGCTGATGCCGCTGCAGAAGGATGAACAGAATGCCAACTCCACGAAACACCTGATTCTGATCAACTCACTTACCCTTGACTGTCCGGTACCGGAAGAGCACCTGGCAAAGATGCTAAACAAAATCAGCACGCAGCGGATGGTTGAGGTAGTGGAGAATTACAACAACTGTGTTAGCCCCAATAATAGCATCACTTACAATGCCGACAAGCCCTGGACAACCGTCGAGAAGGGCTTATCAGTAAGTACTCATACCGCTACACTGGATTTTAACACAGGCTCACACTCGTTGGAGCAGGCGACCTTTTCCCAGTCGCAGAACCTGGTTTTTGGCGCTTTCTTCAATATTGCATTCCCCAGAACCAGTCAGAGGCTATCGCTGCAGTTGGAACCGCTCTATAGCCAGGAAAAGCACCAGGGGTATGCGGCTGTGCAGGAGGCTCAAGTGAAACATCAGACCGACTATAGCATTGCGATCAAAAGACTAGCTATTGTGTCAATGGGACGTTATCAGCTTGCGCAACTGGCTGCATTTACGCCATACCTGGGGGTTGGCCTCACAAGCAACATCATATTGAGTGGTCAGGCGATCGCCCGTATCGAGACGGAGAGTATGATCAATGATACACGGCATATTGAAACCAGCATTACGGATGAGTTCCTGGACTCCAACCTCAAGAAGCTATACTTGGTTCCGACTGTTGCTGTAGGCACTGGCTACCAGATAAGTGACAAGCACACGATGCAATTCCAGATCAGGTATGACCTTAGCCAACTGTCACCCGGAAATAAAAAGGACACTTCCAGATCCTCCACGCAGTTGAACAGCAACAACAGTATTTATCTGACAGCAGCTTACATTTTCCGATAATCAACTTGTTATGAATTTTATAAAAAAGATCAGTTTATTCTTGCTGCTAGCTATTGGAGTGTGCCTGGGTGCGTGCACACAAGAAGACGTTAGCCCGACCAGGGATTATTACCAATTGGATACGCATTCGGCAAGCAATGTAGCGGCCTCAAGCGCCACTTTCAGTGCGACCATACTCAATGCAGGTACGGAGCCTATCATAGAACACGGCTTCGTTTGGGCCAAGACGAAGCCTTACCTGGGCCTGCAAACTGCTCAAGCTGTCAATCTGGGTAAAAAGTCAGAATCGGGTTATTTTACAGCTGATGTACAGCATACCTTTGACCGAAATGTCGTGTATTATGTGAGGCCATTCGTTAAGACCGGGACCACACTGGTATATGGGCAGATGATCTCTTTTAAGGCACCGTAGTAGCAACCATTTCCTCTCACAATTTATTCTCCTGAATGCCTGTGCACCTTTGAGTCGAAGTTTAATGGCAACGGCTATGAAAAAGAGATGTACAGGCATTCCGGTTTAAACCTGGTTGGGTCAGCAGACTATACCTTCTCTGCCTGATACCCCTTCAGTTTCTCTTTTTTTACAAGCTGCTTTTCCAGCAGTTTCTGCACCTCCGGCTTGTCGTAATCTTCTACAGCCTTGATGTGCTTCATCACCTTTTTCATGATCTTATCCTGCTCACGGCCTGTTTCCAGGGCGTAGGAATAAGGCAGGTCTGTGAAGGTTACCATGGAGTAGAGCGGTATCCACTTGTCGGGGTATTGCTGGTTGATCCTGCCTTCGATCTTTTTGCGGAGCAGGAAGCGCGGATCGGCTACCTTGTCGCGCATCTCGATGAAGTTCATTACGGCCAGGTCAGCAATGGCATCGGCATCGGGTTTGCGTCTGCGCTCAAACTTCTTGAACAGGCTTTCCCAGTCCCCGTCAAATGTGTCGAGCATCTGGTCCAGCACGGTGATATCCTCAAAGCCGGCATTCATCCCCTGTCCGTAGAACGGCACCACCGCATGGCAGGCGTCGCCTATCAGCAAGGCTTTGTCTTCGAAGGACCAGGGGAAGCACTTGACCGTCACCAGCGAACCGATGGGGTTAGAGAAATAATCTTCGGCCAGGTCAGGCATCAAAGGTATAGCGTCAGGGAAAGTCTGCAGGAAGAAGTTGAGCAGGTCGTCGTCGGTTTTGATGCTCTCAAAGGAAAGCTCCCCCTCGTAAGGGAAAAACAAGGTACAGGTGAAGCTGCCGTCGATGTTGGGCAGGGCGATCATCATGTAGTTGCCGCGCGGCCAGATGTGCAGGGCGTTCTTCTCCAGTGCCCAGCCACCGTCTTCGGCCGGCGGTATGGTCAGTTCCTTGTAGCCGTACTCCAGATAGCTTTGTGAGTAGTTGTAGCGTTCGGTTTTCTGCATGGCGTTACGCACCATCGAAAAAGCCCCATCGGCACCGAACAGCATTTCGGTGTGCAGCTCTTCCAACTCGCCTGTTTCGTGGTTGCGCAGGGTGGCTTTGCTTTGGCGCAGGTCCAGGTCGAGCAGCTGGCGGTTGAAGTGGTAGGTGATATCAGGATTGGGCTCCGACAGGTCCATCAAAGCGGCGTTCAGGCCTGCTCGGGAAACGGAGTAAATCGACTGTCCCTCTTTGCCGTACGGCTGAAACGTCAGATTGCCCTGCTCATCGTGCATCATGCGGCCATGCATCGGTATAGCCACTTTGCGCACAGCCTCCTCTATACCTATACCTCTAAGCGCTTTAAAGCCGCGGTCGCTCAGGGCAAGGTTGATCGAACGGCCACCATCGAGCAGGATCTTGCGCATGTCGGGTCGGCGCTCGTAGATGTCCACTTTGTGACCGCGTTTGGCCAGGTATAGCGACAGCAGCGAACCAACCAGTCCGGCTCCCATGATGGTGATGTTCTTTCTCTCAGTCATAGTGTGAGGTTCAGGGCTTCTTGTTCTGTAAAGAAACGTTTTCCAATCGGGAAAGGCAATACTCCGGCGGCATTATACCTTAGCCAATGATTGTACGGAAAGTCAGGTTAATGCGGGGCGGGATAGGGCGACTTGTTTTGGGCAGTTGGTGCTGCCAGTGCTGTTGTGTGGTTCCCTGCATGAGCAGGAGACTGCCGTGCTGCAGTGTAAGCTTCAAAGCAGGCAGGTCTTTGCGCTTGCGGTGCCGGAAGGCAAAGCCTCGCTCCCCTCCAAAACTGACAGAGGCTATACCTGGCGCAAGCGATTTTTCATCGTCGGAGTGCCAGCCCATGCTGTCCTGCCCGTGACGGTAGTAGTTGAGCAGCACGCTGTTATAACTGTCGCCGGAGGCTGCCTCTATCCGCTCCTTCAGCTCCAGCAATACCGGCAGCCAGGGCTGAGGCGCATTATAGAGCCCCGAGTAGGTATAGCCTTTGTCGCCGTACCAGGCTGTGAGCCGGGGCAGCGGCAGTTGTTTGCCAAACATTTTGATTTCCTCTTGTTGCCAGGCCACTTCCTCTGTCAGGCGCTGCAGGTATAGGTCGCTTTCCTCTTGGGTGAAAAAGTGCGGGGCGTAGTATACCTCAGCATCGGGCATGTCGAGCTGTGTGAAGCTTTCCCTATGCTGCATCATCTTCTTCCCTAGACTTACCTTCTTCGTTATATTTCTCTTGCTGCTCTTCCTCTCTTTCGTCTTTCTCCACCTTATGGCTGAACATTTCGGCTACCTTTTTAGCTGAATCTTTGTAAGGCTCCAGGATATATTCCGCTCCCGCCTCTTTTAGTATTTGCACGGTGTCATCATTGTTGGCGGTTACGGCAATGCGGCCATCAAAATTCTCGTGCCTGAGTAGCTTCATCAGGGCAATGTTCACCTTTACATCCGATATGGTGCTGATGACGTTCGACACCCTCTTTACAGGTAGCACCTCCCCCAGATCGGGATCTTCCGCATCACAGTACACGGCATTCAAATCGTGCTCCTTCCAGTTGTTTACCAAGGCAGGGTCTATGTCGGCGCCAATGTATTTGAGGTCGCGTTCTTCCAGTGCTCTGGCAATGCGCTTGCCGTAACGGCCGAGTCCGAAAATGAGCACATCAACCTTCTCAGTATCATCCTCCAGCTCTTTGGCCTGCGTCGGCTTTTTCTTTTCAAAGATGCCCAGCATCGGTGAGAGCCAATCAAAGAGCTGGTCTGAGAACATGATCATGTAAGTTGAGAGTGTGATTGTGATCAGCCCGACCAAGGTAACCAGCCCCAGCGTCTCTTCGTCGATGTGTCCCACGTCCATACCCATGTTGATGAGGATGAGCGAGAATTCACTGATCTGTGCTACGGTAAGGCCTGCCTTAAAGGAGGTGCGCTTGTGGTAGCCCATGATGCCCATGATGATGAGCACGATGATGGGATTGCCCACGAGTACGAACACCGAGAAAATAACCGACGGCAGGATCTGCTCACCCATCAGCCCCAGGTTGAGCTGCGAACCCAGGTCGAGGAAGAAGAATAGCAGCAGGAAGTCGCGCACGCTGGTGAGGCGACCGCTGATAACCTCCCTGTACTGCGTAGAGGCCAGCGATATACCTGCCAGGAAAGCACCTACCTCTTTGCTGAAGCCCAGAAAATCGCCCATTGCGGCCAGCAGAATAGCCCAGCCAATAGAGAACAACACCAGCAGTTCCTGCGAGTCGGCCAGTTGCTTGGTAAGCTTGGGTATAACGTATTTCATCAGTACAGCCACCACGGCAAACATGGCGATGCCTTTGCCGAACACATAGAGCAGGTCCAGCCCAACGGAGCGATCCGACTCAGTGCCCAGCGCCGAGAGCACGATCATCACGATAACTACCACAATGTCCTGCACAATCAGGAAGCCGAGCGCAATCTGCCCGTGCAGCATGTCAATCTCCTTCTTATCAGAGAGCAGCTTAACGATGATAATGGTACTCGAAAAAGTGAGCGCCACTGCCACATACACCGACTCCAGCCAGTCGAAGCCCAATGCCATGGCAATGCCGAAGCCGAAAACAGATGTAAAGATCACCTGCCCCAAACCAGTCATCAGGGCTACCTTACCCGTAGACTTTATCAGGTTGATGTCGAGTTTGAGGCCTACAACAAAGAGCAGGATGGCGATGCCCATTTCGGCAAGCAGGTCTATCTCATGCTCAGAGTTGAGGATGTTGAGCACCGATGGCCCTACCAGTATACCTACTGCGATAAAGGACACGATAAGCGGCTGTCGCAGTACACGGCCAATAGCACCGGCTATGGTCGCCAGAAAGATAATGAGGGCGAATTCGTAAAATTGGTTATTGATCAGGTCACCTAGGTTCATAGTAGTCGCTTCGGGGTGGCAGGAGCGAAAAAGATAGTGCTCCCGACATAATACAGGGCACAGGGGCATTTGGTTTTAAACATCCCTCTATACCTGGCCACTCTCTTGCGGCAGCACAATCAGCGGAACAGACGCATCGTAAACCAGTTCATTGATCAGAAACCGGCGAAATACCTGATTGGTGAAAGAACGGGACCCTTTCTGCACGACCAGCATACCATCGGCATGAGCATTCATGTATTGCTTCAAGGTGTAGAAAGCATCTTCTCCCTCGAAAGCCTCTATGTGAGCATCTCGCTCGCCATGATACATCTTCCGCAGCTCTTCCAGGTAGCCCATCGTTTGTTTCATACTATCCTTCTTCGCCACTACAGACAAAAAACGGATGTGCTTGATCTTATCACCGAACAGCTGAAGCACCTTGTCAAGCTCTGCCGTGTTGAGTCTGTATTTGTAGTACACACTTATATAAAGCGTGTCAGGCGACATGTTGAAAGAGTGCCGGGGCACGGCCACTACGACATCATTTGTTTCGTCAATTACGCTAATGGCTGTGCTGCCCATAAAGATTCTCTTTAGGAAGCCAGTCCCTTTCAGCCCTACAAAGATTACATTGTAATAATACTCGCTCAACAGACGCTGCAGTGATATAATCAGGCTGTCCTCGGCTACACGATAGCTGATGCGGCGGGTATCAGGCAGGTGCTGCATCGTAAATGCCTTGAGCTTGTTCAGGGCTTTATCGGTCTCATAACCGATTATCTCGTTGCGGGTACTGGCATCGGTGAGGGCCGGTGCCATAACAACGGGCTCGTGCAGAAGCAGCACGTCAGCGGCCATGCTGTCAGCCCAGTGCTTGGCCAGTTGCAGCTCAAATTTGGAGTAGGAAGAAAAGTCGATCAGTACTATAAACCTGGTTTTCATGGGCAGGGGTTTAACAGTATACCTGTACCAGTACCGGCACCTATACCTGTAAGCTACGAAAAAATACGGCAATTGTATAGTGCCTTTGGTTGCCATTCTAAGCGTATCTTTGTAGCTTTCTACTTAAGAAACCTATTTCTATTGAAAGCATTAGAAGAATTTTTAGTCTGGTTTAGTGACGCCGCCTGGGGTATGCCTTTGTTGATCCTCCTGATGGGCGGCGGTTTTTACTTTATGTTTTACTCGGGCTTCCTGCCCTTCCGCTACCTGCGCCATGCCATCAACGTGCTGCGCGGCAAATACGACGACCCCAACGACCCGGGAGACATCAACCACTTTGAGGCGCTGTCGGCTGCGCTGGCAGCTACGGTAGGTATGGGTAACATCAGCGGTGTGGCTGTCGCCATCGCTATTGGCGGACCGGGTGTGCTGTTTTGGATGTGGGTGAGTGCCTTTGTAGGTATGGCCACCAAGTTCTTTACCTGTTCCCTGTCGGTGATGTACCGTGGCCACGACAGTGTAGGCCACCTGGAGGGCGGACCGATGTACGTGATTGAAACAGGCCTTGGCAAGAAATGGAAACCGCTAGCAGCCTTCTTTGCTGTTGCCGGTCTGTTCGGTACACTGCCTATCTTCCAGGCCAACCAGCTCACGCAGGTGATACGGGAGGTTGTACTCGAGCCCAATGGCTTTACTACCACCGACCTTTTCTACACCAACCTCACCATCGGGCTGGTGCTTGTATTCATTACCTCTCTCGTGATTTTCGGAGGTATACAGCGCATTGGCCATGTGGCAGGCAAGATGGTGCCGGGCATGGTGGTGCTCTACATGCTGGCTGTGTTCTACATCATGTTCGTGAACTACACTGCTATACCCGATGCCTTCGCCTTGATCTTCAGAGACGCCTTCTCGGCTCAAACGGTGCTGGGCGGTGCTGTAGGTGCGATTATTATTGCAGGTGCACGCAGGGCGGCCTTCTCGAATGAGGCAGGTATAGGCACGGCTTCAATGATGCACGGGGCCGCCAAAACCGACGAGCCCATCCGCGAAGGACTGGTAGCCATGCTTGGTCCTTTCATTGATACTATTGTCGTGTGCACGCTCACCGGCCTGGCCATTATCCTGACGGGTACGTGGCAGGATACCGATGCCAGCGGCGTAACGATGACGGCTACTGCATTTAACAACGCTATGCCAGGCTTTGGTAGCTATGTGTTGGTGGTTTGCGTTATGATCTTTGCCTTCACTTCGTTGTTTTCCTACTCTTACTATGGCACCAAATGCTTCAGCTACCTCTTCGGGGCGAAGTATAAGCACTACTACAACTACTTCTATGTAGCCACCATCGTGTTTGGTGCCACCGCCACCATCACAGCCGTGATCGCCCTCATCGACGGCATGTACGCTATGATGGCGATTCCTACCATGGTATCGGCCCTGCTGCTTTCGCCAAAGGTGATGGCTGCCGCACGGGATTATTTTACAAGGATGAAGGAGTTCCGGGAAGAGGCTAAAGAAAAGGAGGCGAAGGGAGTATAAAAATCAAAGTTGAGCGGTTCGCAAAGCTGTATAATTTTAAATCTCCGGTAGAATAAAAAGGAGCCTGTTCTATAATAAACAGGCTCCTTTTTTATTCTATTCTAAGCTCTTTCGCGACGACACAATCCGCTGCAGTTCTGTCTCGCTCTCCTGTCCTTCGGCAGCGCTGTAGAAACGGGTGGTTGGGTAAGCGAAGCGAATATCCGATGTGGCCAGAAACTCGGACAGCACGTCTTCCCATATCTTGTTTTCGCTCTCCCGACGGCCATTCAGGTTGCAGAGGTAGCGTAAAGTAAGCTGTATGCCATTCTCTCTGACTTTGGTAAACACCCGCGGCTCGAAGCTCCGATAGAAGATCAGGTGCTGCTGCGCCTCTATGCGCACGCGCTGCTCCACCTCCCCTGTCAGTTTTTCGGTATGCCGCCCCCCGATCTCCTGTAAAATGGTTTTCGCTTTCTGCCAATTGCTCTCAAAAGTAACCCGCACCTGCACCTCGTGCCACAGAAAGGGGAAGCCGTAGTTGTAGTTGATTTGCCCCTGCGTGAATACCTGGCTGTTGGGGATGTGCACCACGCGGCCCGTTGCCTGCTCAGAATCCACCCATTCTCCCAGCTCGTTAATGGTGAACTGGAAGAAGCCAATGTCGATGACGTCGCCGGTATAGAGGCCTATCTTAATGCGGTCGCCTACCTTGAAGGGGCGCTTCCAGATGAGGAACACCCAGCCCATCATGTTCAGAATCGGGTCGCGGAGCACCACCACCAGACCGACTGAGAAGATACCCAGGAACGTAGTGATGGACCTGAAGCCATCGAACCAGATATTGGCCAGAAAGATAATGCCCAGCCCCGTTACGACGTAGTTGGTTGTCTTTCTCCATTGGTACAGCTTACGGGAGTCGGTCTGTTGCCGCGATGCCAGCCGCAGCAGCACCCGGCTCACGATCCAAAGCACCAGTAAAGCCACAAGTGACTTCACGATGTTCTCCTGTATGGCAGCCGACAGGTTGAGGTTCTCCTCTATCCAGTATTCAATTTTGCGCATAATGCTTCTTTGTCAAGCTAAAGTCGTAAAAAGGATGTTCTTTCTCAAGCTTCCTGACGGGCGGCCTCCAGTTGTTTTATACGCCACGGACTGCCTACAATCCATAGAATATCACCTTCTCCTATTACCAGCTCCGAGTCAGGGTTGAGCATGCGTTCGCCGTTCTTTTCTATACCTACAATCAGCCCTTTCGTTTTCTCCCGCACCCCCGATTCTCGCACAGTCTTTCCAAGCAGCCTGGAGGCAGGCGACACGACCAGTTTCTGCAGACTTATTTCTTCCCGGGTGGTCTCGCCGTTCGAACTAGGTATAAACTCTTCGTTAACAAATTCGCTAAAGGCCTCGATTTGCTCATCTGTGCCGAATACATAAATTTTATCGCCTGGGAAGATACGTTCGTTACGGGTCGGTGCCATAATGTTGCGGCCTTCCCGCTCGATCACGGCAACATTCACACCATACTTCTCGCGAATCTGCAGCTCAATCATGCTTTTACCTACGACCACTGCATTAGGCGATACTTCGAAGCTAGTCAGGTGAGCATCCCAAGGCACCAGCGTATGTGTCATTTTGCTGGCCGCCTCGATTTCGCGGGCATTCAGGTTCGACATAAACCGGTCTTCGATGCGGGTGTAGAAGTTCTGGATACGTCGTGAGAAAACAACCAGCAAGCCGATGATGAATAAGCTGCTGACAATGGCCACTTGCACCGACAGCACCTGGTTGAGCAAGAAGCCGATGAACAGGATGGCTATACCTACCCGCGTAAACTCCAACACGATAATCAGGCTGCGGTAGTTGCGGTTAGCCCAGATGCGGCCCTGGGCTTCTTTCTGCGGATGGTATACAGCCATCGCCCACAGAAAGGGCGCCATGAACACCAGTGCAATCGCCACCGTCGCGACACCACCCCACACACCGTTGATGAAGTTCTCTGTGATGAACGGATACAGAAAGTTGCCGGACGCCAGTACAATCGCAATCAGGATGACCGAATAGACCACCAGGTTGATGACATAGGACCGCAGTACTATTTTCCAGTCGCTGACGGTACTGATTGTTTCTGCACCCGAACTATATTCGTTGAGTGAGGTTTTCCATCGCTCCGGCAGCATACCTTCTACGGAACGGTGCAGCGGATCGGCCAGCTTGATCATGTAAGGTGTGGTGAACGTTGTGATGGCCGAAACCGCCACCGCTACCGGGTACAAAAAGTCACTGGTTACGTTGAGGGTGAGCCCCAGAGTGGCGATGATGAATGAGAACTCCCCGATCTGCGACACGCTCATACCTGACTGGATTGAAGTCCTGAGCCCCTGTCCGGCCATCAGACCGCCGCCCGTGATACTCACCATTTTGCCGACAATCGTCACAACAGTGATCAGGGCGATCGGCCCGGCATACTCCACAATCATGGCCGGGTTGATCAGTATACCTACAGAGACGAAGAAGATGGCACCGAAAAGGTCCTTCACAGAGGTGACCAGGTGCTCGATCTTCTCAGCCTTAGTAGTTTCTGCCAGTATAGAGCCCATGATGAACGCCCCTAACGCTGGCGAGAAACCTACCTGCGCCGCCAGTATCACCATAATAAAACAGAGTGCGATGGAGACAATCAGCAAGGTCTCGTCGTTCATCAGTTTGCTGGCCTTGCGCAGGAAAGTAGGTATAAGAAAGATACCCGCCAGAAACCAGACCACCAGGAAGAAAGCCAGCTTGAGCACTGCCTGCAGCATTTCGGTGCCCGCAAATTGCTGGCTCACGGCCAGAGTGGAGAGCAACACCAGGAGCAGGATCGCCACCAGATCCTCCACGATCAGCACGCCAAATACCAGCCCTGCGAAACGCTGCGACTTCACGCCCAGTTCGTCGAAAGCCCGGATGATGATGGTGGTGGAGGAGATGGAAAGTATACCGCCCAGGAACACGCTGTCCATCGTGCTCCAGCCCAGCATTTTGCCTGTGAGATAGCCCAGCAAGAGCATCACAATCACTTCCACGCCCGCCATGATAGAGGATGCGCCGCCTACTTTTACCAGCTTCTTGAAACTGAACTCCAGCCCGAGGCTGAACAGCAGGAAAATCACGCCGATTTCGGCCCACACGTTGATGTTCTCAATCTCGATGATGGTCGGGAAAAGGTTGAAGTGCGGCCCTACCAGCAAGCCCGCTATGATATAGCCCAGCACGAGTGGTTGCTTGAGCTTTTTGAAAATCAGTGTTGTGATACCCGCAGCTCCGAGTATCAGCCCCAGGTCCATTACTAAATGGGGAAGGTGTGTCATATAATCGCGTTATACTGAAATAAGTAGTGTGAAAACAATACAGCAACAAGCTGCCAATCTTACAATATACATCAAAATTTATCCGCTTACAGGTATAGGTCCCTTGATTTTTAATGATACGGGACTTCCCTGCTATACCTGATTCACAGCCAGCCCGATGTTTAACGATCTGGTTACAGGCGCTTTAGTTCTGCATGGTCTCCGTCATGGGATAATGCATGTTGCCTGTCGCAACCGGATTGAATTGCAGGCTCCGCACGTCATCCGCCGCTGGCATTTCGAACACCTCCAGGTCAAAGTACTTCACAGCAGCCAGCAGGTGGTCAAAAATATCAGCCATAATTGCCTCGTATTCCGTCCACACAATGCTGTTGGCAAACAGGTATAGCTCAATCGGCATACCTGTGGTGGTTGGCTCGAGCTGGCGCACCATCATGGTCATGCCTTTGTGCGTTTTCGGGTGCGCCTTCAGGTAGGCGTCTACATATTGCCGGAACACACCCACATTGGTTAAGCTGCGCCCGTTGATCAAAAGGCTCTTATCTATCTCGTTGGCTGCGTTAAACTGCCTGATTTCCTGCTGGCGCTCTTCCAGGTAGCCTTTCAGCAGCTGGATCTTGCTCAGGCGGCTCACCTCCTCGTCAGACAGGTAACGGATGCTGGAGATCTTGATGAACACGGAGCGCTTGATGCGCCGCCCGCCAGAGCGCTGCATCCCCCGCCAGTTTTTAAACGAGTCCGAGATCAGGTAGTAGGTCGGTATCGTGGTAATGGTCTTGTCGAAGTTCTGCACCTTGACCGTGTTGAGGTTTATCTCGATCACATCACCGTCTGCGCCGTACTTTTCCATGGTTACCCAGTCGCCTATGCGCACCATGTCGTTGGTCGACACCTGTATGCTGGCCACAAAGCCCATGATCGTGTCTTTGAACACCAGCATCAGTATCGCCGAAGCCGCACCCATAGCCGTTACGAATGTCCAGGCGTCTTTGCCTGTGAGGGTGGAGAAAATAAGCAAGCCGCCTACGAAGTACAGAAAAATAGTAAGCACCTGCAGGAAGCTTTCTACGGGCTTGTCTCTGAAGGTTTCAGTTGTCTTAAGGAAATCTTTGAAGGTGCGCAGAAGCGCTCGTGCTACCCACACCCATAGCATGATCAGGTAGATGTCTGTTAACTTGATGAGTGGCGAAATCAGGCTCGTAAAATCGGCAAACACGACAGGTATAGCCTGCACCACAATAATAAGCGGTGCAATCCGGGCCAGGTATACGATCACCTTGTTGCGTACCAGATACTCTATCAACTTCGTGCTGGACTTAGCCGCAAACTTATGCAGGGTACCCACCAGAATCTTCCTGGAAAAGAAATCCGCCAGGTATACCAACAGGGCCGTTGCCAAAATCAGGACCAGCATGTTGATGTGCATAGCTGCCTGTTCGGGTACACCCAGGTTTAGTAATTGGTCAGATGTCCAGCTACTGATCTGGTCATTCGAATTAGTAGTGTTCATGATAAGTGAAAGGGTTTTAAAATAACTTTGGCTATATGATATGCTCCTGTGATCTTAGGCTGAAACAGCAAACAGCAGAAATGAAATGATCAGAAGGGAGCTGTAAATAATGAAGGAGTTGATTCGGCTTTTCTCGCCTGCATACCAAAAGAGACTCCATTGAGGGAAGACTATACCGATGAGTAATCCGAAAATGGAAATCCACGATATGACTATTGCAAAATCAGTCATGCGAAAATATGAGTATGTAGAGCTGTCCTGTGCCTACTGGTTAACAAGCATAACAGGGTTTAAAGCAGCGTAAGGCTGACTTGCTCTATATGAAAAAGAAGGAGATGCCCTGAGCCTGCGCTGAATACTGGCATGCATCAGAGGAAAACTTATCAGTGCAGAACTGAGATTGCCTAGGGGGCGTTGGGTTGTATGGTGATGGGGAAAAGCTGGGTGATGAGTTCAGCTCCTGCCGCATGTGGTGAGTAAGAGGGTCTGTCATCAATGGCTGTAGCAAACGTGAGTGCCTGAAACACGCATTTGATGAACTGCTGCGGACTCAGCACGATGACTGAGGCGGTATTAGCGTCCAGAAAGACTTGCACAGTCTGTTGCTTTACCGAAAAATCATCTTGTTCGCTAGTAGCTGACCTGAGGCTTTGGGCTACTTCAGCAGCAGAACCTTTTACCAAGTAACTATATACAGCCAGTTCGTGGCCCGGCAGTGTGACAGCCCACAGCAGCATCACCCACATGAGCGGGTAGGTAAGGTAGTGCTTTATGTACTTGGTAAAAGCCATTGTCCTGCAAAAGTAAGGCTTTTGCTTTTAAGATGCAGTTTAAACATTAGCCGATTGATCTTCTATCCTACTCTACCTCGTAGCCAAGCAGCTCGTTCACCTTTGTTAGTTCCTCGTCATTATCGGTCATCACGAAGAGCTTATCTTTGGGCTCCAGCATGGTGGCACCGTTTGGCGTCACAAACTTTCTGTTTCTGTTGATCAACACGATAAGCGCACCTTTTGGGAAGTGCAGGTCTACCAGCGTTTTGCCAACTGCAGGGCTACTGTCCGGAACCTCTATCTCGGTGAGCTCATTTTTGAGGTCATACTCCATTTCCAGATCGAACTGGTGCTTTTTCAGCTTCTTGTCTTTTTCGCTCAGGTTAAGCCATTTTGCAACCGGGCTAAGTGTTGTGCCTTGCAGCATAACGGAGGTGAGTACAATAAAGAACACGATGTTGAAGATCATATCCGATTTCTCTACTCCTGCCAGCATCGGATAGGTGGCGAACACAATAGGCACTGCGCCACGCAAGCCAACCCATGATACATAGAGCTTGTCCTGTATCGTGTTTTTGAAGAAAGCCATGCTTAAAAATACACTCACAGGACGAGCCACAAATATCAGGAACATCGAAATCAGCAGACCTGTGCCCACTACCGGCAGCATGTGTGATGGGAATACAAGCAAGCCAAGTGTCAAGAACATCAGAATTTGCATAAGCCAGGCTATGCCATCATAAAACTTGGTAAGACTTCGCTTATGAATGAAGTTGCGGTTACCGAGTATAACTGCCGCCACATACACCGCCAAAAAGCCATTGCCGTTGATAACATTCGTGAAGGCATAGGTGAAGATTACCATCGCCATGGTCAATGCCGGGTAAAGGCCCTCCTGTTCCAACTTGATCCGGTTGATGACCCACACCATGGCCCGGCCCATGGCTATACCTGCCACGGCGCCGATGCTCATCTGCATAAAGAACATGGGCACAAGCTGCCAGATGCTCGCCTCCTGATTCATGATCAGGAATGTGAAGCTGACAGTCAGGAAATAGGCCATCGGGTCGTTAGAGCCCGACTCCAGCTCCAGTGTAGGCCGCAGGTTGTTCTTGAGCCCGATATTCTTGGAGCGGAGAATGGAGAATACAGCCGCAGCATCGGTAGACGACACGATAGAACCCAGGAGCAGGCTCTCCAGTAAGGTGAAGTCGGTGACAAAGTATACAAAGGCTCCAAGGGAGATGGCTGTGATGAATACCCCAACCGTGGCCAGAATAACGCCCCGCCACAGAATGGGCTTCGTACTTTCCCAGCGGGTATCTAAACCCCCGGAGAAGAGAATAAAGGCAAGAGCAACGGTACCGAGCGACTGAGCTGTTTGTGCGTCATTGAAATAAATTTTTCCCAGTCCCTCAGACCCTGCTAGCATACCTACTCCCAAGAACAGGATTAAGGCTGGTACCCCGAACCGTCCAAGGCTCTTACTGATCAGAATACTGATGAAGAGCAGAATAGAGGAGACCAGAAGTATATCTTCGAACGTAACGGCCATTTATTACCTTAAAGCGCCAAAATTTTATTTTAATTAAATCTGTCTTACCTGTTACTCACCCCTATCACCCTCACAATGGATCACCAACATACCCTTAGCTTCGAATAATTAACTATCACATCAAGCCCTCAAAATAGTATGTGCTCTTGACTAAACTATTACTCTGTGCAAAAGACAGGGGTTACAAGCCTGCTAATAAGCTACCATATTCAGGTGTGTTAACTGTGCCCTTCCAAACAAGCGTGCAGTATCTCGGAGAAGCGGTATACCTCCTCGAAGCTGTTGTAAAGCGGCGTGGGTGCTACCCGAATAACGCTCGGTTCGCGGAAGTCCACAATGATGCCGGCCTCCATCAACTTGTCGAAAAGCTCGCGGGCATTTTGTTTTACCAGTATAGATATCTGGCAGCCACGGGCTTGCGGGTCACGCGGCGTGATCATCTCGAGCACTTCCTTACCTACGTGCACATCGTTGATCAGGTACTCCAGATAGCCCGTCAGCTTCTCGCTCTTGGCACGCAGGTTAGCCATGCCTGCCTCATCGAATAGCTCCAGCGAAGCACGGTGCAGGGCCATCGGCAGAATCTGGGCATTGCTCAACTGCCAGCCTTCGGCGCCTGCCATCGGCATGAAGCCTTTCTTCATCTGGAAGCGTGAGCCCGCATCATGGCCCCACCAGCCGGCAAAGCGCGGCAGGTCCGGGTTGTTGGCATGGCGCTCGTGCACAAACGCTCCTGCAGTGCCACCCGGTCCGGAGTTGAGGTACTTGTAGGTACACCACACGGCAAAGTCCACGTCCCAATCGTGTAGTTGCAGCGGCACGTTGCCGGCGGCATGCGCCAGGTCGAAGCCCACCACAGCACCCACTTCGTGGCCTACTTTGGTGATGGCCTGCATATCATATACCTGCCCGGTGTAGTAGTTGATGCCTCCCATCAGCACAAGCGCCAGTTCTTCGCCGTGTTCGCGAATGCTCTGCAGAATGTCTTCGGTGCGCAGGGTATGCTCACCCTCTCTCGGGAACAGCTCCACAATCGCCTCCTCCGGGGTATAGCCATGGAACTTCACCTGCGTCTCCAGCGCATACTGGTCCGAGGGGAAAGCCCCCCCTTCCATGATGATTTTGATGCGCTTGCCTTCGGGTCTGTAAAACGACACCAGCATGAGGTGCAGGTTTACGGTGAGTTGGTTCATGATCACCACTTCCTGTGGCCTGGCTCCCACCACACGGGCAGCGCCGTCAGCGAGCAATTTATGGTAGTTGAACCAAGGCTCTTCACCTTTAAAATGGCCCTCTACAGCGTAGTTAGCCCACTTGTACATCTCATTGTCGATGTACATCTGCGCCGACTTGGGCTGCAAACCCAGTGAATTGCCACAGAAGTAGATGGCATCACGGCCGTTTACCTGTGGAAAATAAAAGCGGTCTTTAAAATGCTTGAGTGGATCTAGGTTATCTTGTTCCTGCGCAAAGGCAAGGCTATTTTGATAGTTCATTTTTCTGGTGCAGAATTTATCGTGAGACAGTGCCTGTAAAAGAGCACCTGCTATAATGCTGCAAGATAATAAAATGAACAGGAAGTTGGGGAATGAAACCAGGCTATACCTTTGCCTTCGAAACACCAGAAGCGTCTTTCACAAAAAGGCTCTTCTCCAGATTTAGCCATTCCAGGGCCGTGCCGTGCAGCATGCGGTCTTTGGTGGCGCGGTCGTAAGGCATGGATTCGATGAGTTTGCCGGGCTCCAGTTCGCCGAGCGGGAACGGGTAGTCGGTGCCGAGGGCAATGCTGTTGGCGCCTACCAGGTTCACGAGGTAGTCCAGCGCCTGCGGGTCGTGCACGAGGGAATCGAAGTAGAACTTGCCAAGGTACTCGCGGGGGTTCACGTTGTTGTCGACAGCGCACAGGTCGGGTCGCACTTCGAAGCCGTGTACAATGCGGCCAATAGTGGCTGGGAATGAACCGCCACCATGGGCAAAAGCTACCCGCAGTTTCGGCAGACGCTCCAACACGCCCCCAAATATCATAGAGCAAATGGCCAGGCTGGTCTCAGCAGGCATACCCACGAGCCAGGGCAACCAGTACTTACTCATTTTCTCTTTGCCGTACATGTCCCAGGGATGCACAAATACGGCCGCCCCTAGCTCTTCAGCCGCCTGAAAAATCGGAAACAGTTCGGGGGCGTCGAGATTCCAGTCGTTGATATGCGATCCGATCTGTATACCTGCCATACCCAGCTCTTTCATGCACCGCTCCAGCTCTTTAATAGCCAAATCAGGGTCCTGCATCGGTATAGTACCTAAGCCGATGAAGCGGTCGGGATAGTCTGCCACAATACCTGCGATATGGTCGTTGAGCATACGCGACAGGTCGTAGGTATGCTCGGGCTTTGCCCAGTAGTTGAACATAACGGGCACTGTGCTCAGCACCTGTACGCCCACCTGGTGGTGACTGCATTCGTGCATGCGCACTTTAGGGTCCCAGCAGTTGTCCTGAATCTCGCGGAAGAACTTATCGTCCATCATCATGCGGGCGCAGCAGGGCTTGTGGTGCTCCAACCTTATGAAGCCGCCATAGCCGTAGCGCTCACGCAGATCGGGCCACGTAGCGGGCAGGATGTGCGTGTGAATGTCAATCTTGAAAAGATTGTCTGTGGCAGGTATGGGGGTAATAGGCTTCTGGTTTTGCATGCTGCTAAAAGGGCGAAAATGCGGCTATACGTTGTACGGCCAAATAAAGCAATCCAACAAGATACACATTTTACAGATTTAACACTGCCTATTCTGACAGTCATTAGCCAAAAGCTAAACATAAAAGCTGCATCCGGATTTTTCCCGTTGGCTGAAATAGCAATTACGCAGGTTTTACCGGAGGCTGCAGCACCTCTCCGCATTTATCGCAGGTACGCAGGTCTTCGTTGTCCCAGAAATTGCCCATAATAACCGGTAGCTGTTTCACAATGTCCGTTACTTCTGTGAAGTCTTCATGCAGCTTGTTGCCGCAGTTCTCGCAGAACCACATAAAGCCGTCCTTTTCCCCTTCTTTACGGTAGCGTTCGATCACCAAACCTACCGTGTTGGCCGAGCGCTGCGGGGAATGCGGCACTTTTGCCGGAAGCAGGAAGATCTCCCCTTCCTTTATTGGAATATCCACAGGCTTGCCGTCTTCTATAATTTTCAGCACAATGTCACCTTCCACCTGGTAGAAAAACTCCTCGCCTTCGTCGTAGTGATAGTCTTTGCGGGCATTGGGGCCGCCCACCACCATCACAATAAAATCGTCGTTGCCTTTGTACACCTGCTGGTTACCCACGGGTGGCTTAAGCAAATGGCGGTGTTCTTCTATCCACTGTTTGAAATTGAAAGGTCGTTGTATGGCCATAGTTCTGTCGGGTTAGGTTGATAGTTTGAATGTACGAGAATTACACGCAATTGGCAAATACCGCACAGCTCAGCACATATCTGACAGGGCATTTCAGGTATAGGGCAATAATTTACCCCCCTGTGTATACCTACAGCACTCTTCAAAGTATAAAGAGTAAGCCTATGCGTACCCAAATGACCAGACTTCTGCGTTACCTGCTCCTCTACATCTTGGTTTGCACCACCTCTTGTAGCCCCAGTATTTACTACGGGCCCAGTGCGGGCAACTGGCAGCACTTTTCTTTACCCGACTCAACGGGCATTGCCTATACCGTGTACCTGTTGGGCGACGCGGGGGCTCCGCAACTGGATAAAACCGAACCCACACTCAAATTACTAAAATCGCAGCTCGACCGCGACCCCAGGAGCATGCTGCTGGTGCTGGGCGACAACCTGTACCACGACGGACTTTCGGAAGTAGGTAGCCAGACCCGCGATCAGGGCGAAAAGCGCCTCAACGAGCTAATAAAAGTAGTGGATGACCACCAGGGCAAAGTGTTTTTCGTGCCTGGCAACCACGACTGGGATTATATGGGCCCTAAGGGACTGGAGAAAATACGTAGGCAAGAGCAGTACATTGAGGCGGGCATCAACAAAGGCAACACCTTTGTACCCGACGACGGCTGCCCTGGCCCGTATGTGGAACAGCTGCGTGACGATGTGATATTCATCGGTATAGATACCCAATGGTGGCTGCACAAATACGAAAAGCCCTATGGCGCCGACAACGGCTGTAACGCGGGCACCGAAACTGAAATGCTGCAACAGATTGAACAGACGCTCGAAGCCAATAAAGGTAAGCACATCGTCATCGGGGGGCACCATCCGTTTGTGAGCAACAGTAACCATGGCGGCTTCTATACCGTGATGGACCACCTTTTCCCGCTGCGCCTCATACGAGACGGACTCCTGTTTCCGCTGCCCGTTATCGGCTCGCTATACCCGTTTTACCGCCAGCTTGGCGGCGTGGACCAGGACATTCCGCACTACCGCTACCAGTTGCTCATCAGCCGCATGGAGCAGCTTTTCAACCGCTACGACAATATCATTTATACCTCGGGCCACGACCACAACCTACAGCTGCACAAAATCGACAAGTACATCCACATCCTCAGCGGCTCAGGCTGTAAAACGGCACCTGTGGATGTCGAGAACAACGCCACCTTTGCCCACAGCGAGAAGGGATTTGTAAAAGTGATTTATTACACCAATGGTGAGGTATGGACCGAGTTCTGGTCGCCTGAGGGCGATGGCGACACAGGCCGGGTAAACTACCGCGGCAAGCTTTACGACCAGATTCGCCAGGACGCAACCGCCACCGCCGCCTGCACCGATACGCTTCAGGCGGAGCCTGTGGAGTTCAGGCCTGCCGATCCGAAAAAGAAGCCCTACGCACTGGCTGGTGTGTTGCTCAAAAATGATTATGCAAAAGAATGGGCCACTCCTGTGCGTGTCACCTACCTCGACATGGGTGCTGTGGGCGGTGGCCTGAGTCCGTTTGGCGTCACCAAAGAGCGCGACCGCAACAGCCTGCGCCTCCGCAGCGCCAAAGGCTACGAGTACCGTTTCCGCCCTTTGCTCCGCGATGCCATGCGTACTGTGCCGCAACAGTACCGAGGCACGGAAGTCATACAGTCGGTGCCCGAAACGTGGTTGCCCTCGCAGCACCCTTATGCACCGCTTATTGCCACGCCGCTCGAGAAAGCCGCTGGGTTGCTGGCCTCCTCCCCAGCTCTGCACCTGCTGCCCGACATCGATTGCCTGGAGCCTTACAAAGCACCTTTCGGCAACCGTTTAGGTTTTCTGGAGTTTGATGCCGAAGACTACCGCCTGGGCCATAGGGATCAGGATGCCGATGATGTGCAGGAACTGAGCTACACTGCCATGCTGCACCGCCTCGAAGACGACCACCTGCACCAGGTCAACGCCCGCGCTTTCGTCAAAGCCCGCCTCCTCGATATGCTCATCGGTGACTGGGACCGCCACGAAGATAACTACGAGTGGAGCCTGACCGAGGCGAACGGCCGCACGCTATACCTGCCTATACCGAAGGTGCGCGACAATGCCTTTTTCGCTTTTGACGGTTTTTTCCCATGGCTGGCCACCCGCAGCTGGGGTGTGCAGGAGTTGCAGCACTTCGGCTATAAAATCCAAAACCTGAAAGGCCTGAACATGGCCGCTAAAGACCTCGACCGCCGTCTGCTGGGTAGCCTCACCCCTGCCGACTGGGTGCAGATAGCCGACAGCCTGGAAGCAGTGCTCACCGACGAGGTGCTGGCCAATGCCGTGCGCCAGATGCCCCCCGAAGTATACCCGCTGCACGGCGACGAGCTGACCCAGAAACTGAAAGCCCGACGGGTGCAGCTGCCCCGCGTAGCCGAAGAATACGCCATGCTACTGGCCCGTTACGTGGATGTGTTTGGCAGCAAAAAGAAAGAGCTGTTTGAGATTGAGCGATTAGCCAACGGCGACACACGTATCACCGTGACCGCCGCCAATAACCCAAGCCACACACTCTATACCCGCACATTCTCTCCTGAGCATACCAGAGAAATACGCCTCTACGGTTTCGGGGGCGACGATGAATTCAGGGTAACGGGCGAAACGGGCAGCGACATAAAAGTGCGTGTGATTGGCTACAAAGAGCACGGCCGCTACCAGTTTGCCTTCTCCGATAGCCTGGACAACAGCAGCATCTCCTATAACTTGCGCAATACCATCGGCGACAAGAACGTGATAGACAACACCCGCGCTACCTACGAAGATTTTGCCACAGGCGACCTGATCAACAGCCCTGCCTCTGACGAGTTTCGCTATACCCGCATAGGACCTAACTTCACGGTTATTTACAACACAGCCGATGGGCTGGTGCTGGGCGCGGGTATGCAGTACAGGCCGTACAAGTTCAGAACGAGCGCCAGGGGCGGCGTGCAGCGCTTGCTTTACCAGCGCTCACTCAAAACAGGTATGGCCCGCATTTTCCATGAAGGCGAAATCAAAGACCTGTTCTTCGACCTCGATTTGGTGAGCCGCGCCTGGGTATATGCCCCCTACTACAGCATGCAATACCGTGGCTACGGCAACCGCCCAGCCCCAACCGATGCGCCCATGAACGAGCGGGTAGAGCTGAGCAATGCCCATATTTCGGCAGCTTTGCAGAAGCCTTTTGGCACGTTCTTCTCGCTCGGGGCGGGACCTGTGTTGGAGTATTTCAGGTTGAGCGAGCGCCGCAACAGCTGGGTTCAGGAGCTTTTACCCGACAACCGACAAGACGCATTTGGACAGCGCAGCTACCTCGGCGCCACTGCCTTTTTCAGGACCGATGCGAGAGACTACGAGCACAACCCGAGCCGCGGACTGGTGATAGACCTGCGGGGCAACTGGTTTCAGGGGGTGGCCAACACCAGCGGCGGGTATAGTCGCTATACCTACGAAGTGCGCTACTACATGAGTCCGAATCTGCCTTATCAGCTCACCTTCGCAGGACGCATAGGCGGTGGCATCAATACGGGCCGCTACGCTTTCTACCAGGGCAATATGCTGGGTGGCGGCCTCCTGCCCGACTTCAGCCAGACCATTCGCGGCTACAGCCAGACCCGCCTAGTCGGCGACCGCAGTTTCTTCACCAACCTCGAAATGCGTGTAGCCCTGCTCAACTACCGCGTATACCTGTTCCCTGGCAAAGTAGGTGTGCTCGGCCTTTACGACACAGGCCGTGTCTGGACCCGCACCAACAACGTAGGCGGCTGGAACAGGGCCTATGGTGGCGGCATCTGATTCTCGCTCTTCAACCGTATTGTGCTCACGGGCACCGCCGCCTACTCCCGCGAAGGCACCCTGATTAATGTGCAGAATGGGTTTTTCTTTTAATTGCTTATCTTTAAGCTATGAACTTAGACCTGACGGATAAAAGAGCCATCGTGTGCGGCAGCACGCAAGGTATAGGCAAGGCCATCGCTGTAGAACTGGCGCAACTGGGTGCCAGCGTGACACTGGTAGCCCGCAACGAAGCCAAGTTACAGGAGGTAGCCCAGGAACTGGACAACAGCAAAGGGCAGCAACACGACTACCTGGTAGCCGATTTCAGCAAGCCCGACGAGTTGGTACAGCAGCTACAGGTATACATGCAGCAACACAACCAGGTACACATCCTTGTGAACAACACAGGCGGACCAGCGGGCGGACCAATTGTAGATGCCAAACCAGAAGAGTTTCTCAGCGCTTTCAACATGCACTTGATTAACAACCACAACCTGGCGCAGGCAGTTATTCCGCTGATGAAAAAAGCAGGCTACGGCCGCATTATTAACATTATCAGCACCTCAGTGAAACAGCCGCTGCAGAACCTAGGCGTGTCGAACACCATTCGCGGTGCCGTGGCTAGCTGGGCGAAGACCATGTCCAACGAATTAGGGCAATATGGCATCACGGTGAACAATGTGCTCCCTGGTGCTACCCGCACAGGGCGTCTGGAGTCTATCATCGAGAACAAAGCGAAAAAAACTGACAGTGAAGTAAATAAGGTGGAAGAGGAGATGATGAGCGAAATCCCAGCCCGCCGCTTCGCCGAACCTGAAGAAGTCGCTGCAGCTGCAGCATTTCTGGCTACGCCAGCGGCGGCATATATCAACGGCATTAACGTGCCAGTGGATGGTGGCAGGACGGGGAGTTTGTAACCTCACCCTTTCCCTTTTATAGAGAGCCCCTATCCCCAAAACAGGGAAGGGAGTTGAGAAAGCCCTCGCTCGCGCCCCGCGAGTGTGAGCTATCTGGCGGACCCCGGCCGCTTTGGTTTGTACCTGTCGGTACAAGTGGCGGGACGCCACTGAATAACGCACACTCGCGGGACGCGAGCGAGGGCTCAAGAAAACAAGGAGAATACACCTTTACTAAAAATAAACCCCAAAACTCCCCCTCCTGTTTTTAGGAGGGGGCTGGGGGGAGGTAACATGCAGCACATCCATAACTACATTGACGGCCAGTTAGTCATGCCTGTGGCAGGGCAGTATATCGACAACTACAACCCCGCTTTGGGCGAAGTGTACTCGCTTATACCTGACTCCGACGAGCAGGACGTGGAACAGGCGGTGCAGGCGGCTTTGAAAGCTTTTCCTGCCTGGTCGAACACACCTGCCGAGAAGCGGGGGCAGATTTTGATGCGCATTGCTGACCTGATTGACCAGAACCTGGACAAGCTGGCTGAAGCCGAATCAATAGACAATGGCAAGCCGCTGAAACTGGCGAAGTCGGTGGATATACCGCGGGCGAGTAGCAACATGCGCTTTTACGGCACGGCTATTCAGCACTTCGCTTCGGAAGCGCATTACATGGAGGGTACTAATGCCATCAACTATACCGTGCGCCATCCGCATGGGGTGGTGGGCTGCATTTCACCCTGGAACCTGCCGCTATACCTGTTCACCTGGAAGATTGCCCCTGCCCTTGCCGCGGGCAACTGTGTGGTGGCAAAGCCTTCTGAAGTCACGCCCATGACGGCCTACATGCTTTCGGAAATCTGCATAGAAGCGGGCTTACCGGCGGGTGTGCTCAACATCGTACACGGCTACGGCCACAAGGTAGGTGCGGCCATGACGGCGCACCCGAAAGTGCCGGTTATCTCTTTTACGGGTGGCACGGCCACAGGGCGCACCATTGCTGCCACGGCGGCCCCGATGTTCAAGAAGCTGTCGCTGGAGTTGGGCGGCAAAAACCCGAACATCATCTTTGCGGACTGCGACTTCAATAACGCCCTGCATACCTCTATCCACTCCTCCTTCGCCAACCAGGGTCAGATTTGCCTCTGTGGCTCCCGCATTTTCATTGAGCGGCCGCTTTATGAGAAATTCCGCGATGCTTTTGTGGAGAAAGTAAAAGCCTTGCAGGTAGGCGACCCGATGGAAGAAGGCTCAAAAATGGGCGCGGTGGTATCGGAACAGCACATGCAAAAGGTCCTTTCCTATATCGAACTGGCCAAACAAGAGGGCGGCACCATCCTTACGGGCGGACACCAGGTGCAGGTAGAAGGACGTTGCCAGAACGGCTGGTTCATCGCCCCAACCATCATCGAGGGACTGCCCTACAACTGCCGCACCAACACCGAGGAGATCTTCGGCCCAGTTGTCACCCTCACCCCTTTCGACACCGAGGAAGAGGTCATCCAATACGCCAACTGCACCGACTACGGCCTCGCCGCCACCATCTGGACACAGAATCTGCAACGTGCCCACCGTGTCGCGCACCAAGTGCATTCAGGAATCATCTGGGTGAACACATGGCTCCTACGTGACCTCCGCACACCTTTCGGCGGCATGAAGAATTCGGGGGTAGGTCGTGAAGGTGGATTTGAGGCGCTAAGATTCTTCACCGAGCCGCAGAATGTTTGTGTAAAGTTGTAGGAAACCCTTGCGTCTGAAGAACCTTGTGACGAGAGACGGAGAAAGCCGGCTAAACTGCTGGTAGAAGGAAGCTGAGAAATAATCCGGATTTCTTCCATCCCCAAAAGGACAGAAAGGAATGTAGAGGCCTCATAATCCGGCTCCTTCTTTACCCATGCCTGCATTTCTCCGTACCTTTGCAGGATGGACTTTAAAAGAAGAAGACTGGCCGTTACGCTTCGGAACCAGATTAACTATCCTTTACAGTTTAACCCATTTGTATTCAGCAAGATATTCTTGTTGTGGGTAGCTATTGGCATTATTGGCGGTATCATTGCAGGCATTTACTGGATGGTTCTGGAGGGATTGCTTCACTTTCTGGCACCTGTACAGGGTCTGTATGTGATTCCGCTCATGGCTGGGGCTGGCCTGCTCGCCGGACTTATTATCCACTATCTCGGCGACCCCGGCGAGATGGATCTTATTGTCAATAACATCCGCTTTAAAGGAGGGCACCTGGAGCCGAAGAACAATCCTTCCATGATCTTGTCGTCGTGGTTGTGTATCGCAAGTGGCGGTAGTGCGGGCCCGGAGGCACCCTTGGTGCAAGTAGTTGGCTCCACCGGTACCTGGATCGCAAAACAGCTCAAAATCAGGGGCGAAGACCTCCGATCCCTGACCATAGCCGGTATGGCCTCTGCTTTTACAGCCCTATTTGGGGCGCCGCTTGGAGGCACTCTGTTCGCTCTGGAAATCCTGCATCACAAGCACGTAGTAGAGTATTACCAGGCGCTTATACCTGCCTTTGTCGCCAGCTGCTCCAGCTATGTTGTTTTTATCCTGATCACGCACATTGGCATAGGCCCCACCTGGAATTTCCCTGTGTACTCCACCCCTGAGCTAAACGACTTCTTTTACGCAATGCTCTATGCGCTGGCAGGTACCGCGGCGGGCTGGCTTTTTATATTTACAGTGCGTCAGTGCAGAGCCCTCTTTAAAAAATTCAGGGTACCGATCTATGCGAAAATGGCCGTGGGTGGATTTCTGATCGGCATCATCGCCTATTATGTTCCACTTTCGCGTTACTTCAGCCACGATGAACTCAATGTACTCCTAGCCGAAGAATTCACGCTAGGTTTTCTGCTTCTGCTACTGGTAGCCAAGATTCTGGCCATCAGCTTTACAGTTACCTCGGGGTGGCGGGGTGGATTTATCATTCCGCTTTTCTTTGTAGGAGCAACTGTAGGTATGATTGTCAACCAGGCTTTCCCCGGACAGAACTTGCCGCTTATCCTGATTAGCTGTATGGCCGCTATTAATGCCTGCGTTACCCGCACTCCTATCAGCACCATTATTTTACTTGCAACACTCACTGGATTCCAGCACTTTATTCCGATCATGTTTGCAAGTCTTACAGGGTTCTTTTTGGCTCCCAAAACTCCACTGATTAATGCACAGCTTGGGGTAAAAGAATAGTCTATCTCTCAATGCCTCCGGGTGCTCATGTGCCTTTGACTGTTTATCACGTAAGTATTTAGAAACAGTGACTTAGAGACTTGAATAAAAACACAAGTTCCGGACAATCTGCTTCCAGTTTACTCAACTCGCTTGGCCTGGGTGAGTCAGAATGGCGTACGCAAGGTATAGCACCGCAGACGCTGGTGGGCATTTACCATGACTTTCTGCGGCGCAAGGCGGAGTTACTGGAGATTGCAGCGCAGACAGCCCAAAGCCTGCAGCACCTACCCGAAGTACATGCTGTGCGCTATCGGGTAAAGGACCCCCTGCATCTGTTGCGCAAGGTGATCCGCAAGAAATCAGAGTATCCCGACCGCCACATTGACGAGCATAATTACGTGGACTGGATCAATGACCTGGCAGGGGTGCGGGTGCTATACCTACACAAGACTGCCTGGCATGCTCTGGGAAAACACATACAAGCCACCTGGGAACTGAAGCGCCCCCCTTTCGCCTATATATCTCCTGGCACAGCTACAACTATCATTCAAGAGTTTGAAAAAGCCGGTGTAAACATCCGTCTGCACGACCACGGCTACCGGGCGGTGCACTTTGTAGTGAGCACCCAGCCTAAACGGCAGCGCTACTTTGCAGAGATACAGCTGCGCACGCTTTTCGAGGAAGGCTGGAGCGAAATAGACCATAAGGTGCGTTACCCTGACCACAGCTGCAATGCCTTTGTGCGGGACTTGCTTAACCTGCTCAACCACTTCACAGGCCAGGCCGACCAGCTAGCCTCTTTCATCAAAACGGTGCTGGAGAAGTTGCACGGCCATACCCCGCTTACCGAGAAGGAACGGGCACAACTACACACTCAAGTAAACCAGTTTACTATACCTGACACAGAAAAGCAGCGGCTATACCTGCACCTCAATGCCCTGCAACGGAAAAACAGCTAGGCCATAAAAGCAACAAGGCTCGCCATTGCTGGCGAGCCTTGTTGCTCAGGTATAAATTACAATTTTCGGGCTTCGCTCCAGGTATAGCAACATGTTATACCTTACTGGTTTTGCTCTGTAGTCGGGTTGATCAGGTTGCGCTCCAGGAAGTCGGTCATCATTTTGAAGCGGTGCAGGCTTGTGATGCCGCCACCCACGCCGTGGTTACGGTTCGGATAGTAGAAACTTTCGAACTGCTTGTTGGCGCTGATCAGGGCGTCCTGCATAGCCACCGCGTTCTGGAAGTGCACGTTGTCGTCACCAGTACCGTGAATCAGCAATAGCTCACCTTGCAGTTTATCAGCAAAGAATAACGGCGAGTTATCGTCATAGCCAGCAGCATTTTCCTGCGGCGTTTTCAGGTAACGTTCTGTGTAGATAGTGTCGTAGAAGCGCCAGTTGGTCACCGGAGCTACTGAGATGCCGGCACGGAACACGCCATTGCCTTTGGTCAGGCCAAGCAGTGTCATGTATCCACCGTAGCTGTGACCCCAGATACCGATGCGGTCTTTGTCTACGTACGGCTGGTTGCCCAGCCACTTGGCTGCTTCTATCTGGTCTTCAATCTCATACTTGCCGAGGTTCGCATAAGTCACTTTCTTAAAATCAGCACCACGGGCGCCAGTACCACGGTTGTCTACACTTACCACAATAGCACCTTTGTTGGCCAGCACCTGGTACCACAGGTAGTTGGCACCGCCCCAGCTGTTGGTTACTGTCTGCGAACCCGGGCCACCGTACACAAACATCAGCACTGGGTACTTTTTCTTCGGATCGAAATCAGTTGGTTTGATCATCCAGCCATTCAGCTGTGTGCCGTCCGGGGTTTTCATGGTAAAGAACTCCTGCTTGGCGATATCATACTGGGCCAGTGTGCTCTTCAGTTTCTGATTATCTTCCAGTACCTTGATCAGCTTGCCGTCTTTGGCTGAATGCAGGCTTACGGTAGGTGCTTCGTTGGCAGCAGAATGGTAATCCAGGAAGTATTTGAAGTCGTTGCTCATGTTCACGCGGTGCGTACCGGCTTTCTCAGTAAGGCGGTTTTTCTTGCTGCCTTTGCTGTTGATGCTGTACAGATGGCGCTCCAGCGGTGACACTTCCGTAGATATGTAATACAGGCGGTCGTTCTTCTCGTCGTAACCGATGTAGTTGCTCACTTCCCAGTTACCTTTCGTGATTTGGCGCACCAGTTTGCCATTCATGTTGTGCAGGTACAAGTGGTTGAAGCCGTCTTTCTCAGAAGAGTGAATGAAGTGCTTGCCATCTTTCAGGTAAGTCAGGTCGTCAGTGATGTCGATATAGGCTTTGTCTGTCTCCTTCAGCACCACGCTGGCTTTACCGGTTGTCGCGTTGGCGTGCAGCAATTCCAATGTGTTCTGCAAACGGTTCATCTTCTGGATAGAAAGCAGGTTGCTGTCATTCGTCCATTTGATGCGCGGGATGTAGATGTCTGCCTCGTTGCCTGTGTCCATTTTCACAGTCTGGCCATTGCCCACATTGTACACCGAAACGGTTACAATAGAGTTGGCCTCACCGGCTTTCGGATACTTGAACTTGTAGTCCTGTGGGTATAGCTCGCCCCACATCTGCATGTTAAACTCCGGTACGTTGGTCTCATCGAAGGTATAGAAAGCGATCTTAGAGCCGTCTGGTGACCAGTGGAAGCCCTGCGCAAACGAGAACTCCTCCTCGTATACCCAGTCAGCGTACCCGTTTATGATCGAGTTGAACTTGCCGGTGTTGGTAATCTGCTTCTCCTGCATGTTGCTCAGGTCCACGAAGAACATATTGCCCTCACGCGCAAAAGCGACACGCTTCGCATCCGGCGAGAAAGTAGCGTACAGCTGCTTGCCGCCATTGCTCAGTTTGGTCAGTTTCTTGGTGGCGATGTCATACACATAAAAATCAGCCTTTGAAGATCGACGGTAGATCTGCTCTCTTTCAGTAGCGAACAAAACCTTTTTCTCGTCTGAGCTGAAGGTATAGCCATCAAACTTAATTGGCTTGTCACTGCCTTCCGGCTTCAGGTCTTCGCCTTCGATGATGGTGTTCACCGGCTGACCTGTCGTCACGTCGTAGCGCACAATGTCGTTTACGCCGTTCTTCTCGTCCGCTACCTGCGAGCTGTAGTAGCGGCCGTCGTTCATCCAGTTCACGCCGTACACCGACTTGGCCGAGAATGTGCCATTGCGGTAGATATCCTCCAGCGTGACTTCTTTTTTCTGCTGCGCCTGCGCTACAAAAGCGAAGCACAAAAGCACGACAGCCAGAAAATTAGTTTTGAGGTTGATATGCATGTGTTTAGGGTTAGTTATAGTTTAGCCTTGCTAATTTATCAGAATAATATGGTATTGCCATACCTTACCGCCAAAACCATACCGCACACAGGTATAGACACAAAAAAGCGGCATCCCTTTCGGAATCTGCCGCCTTTCTGAAAACAGGAAAAAAATCTTTAGAAGTTATACCCGAAGGTCAGCATCACGGTGTTCAGCTTATCCTCAATGTCTACTACTGGCACGAATACAGAAGGATCGTTGAAGTTGTATGGGCTGTACAGGCTATTGGCCGTCGAGCTTGTAAAGGCAACATCAGCATAATATCTGTTCAGACGTATACCTGTGCCCAAGGTGAAGGTGTTTATCTTGCCATCAAAATCGGCATTGCGGTAAGGGTCACCCGTGATGGCATAACCTGCTCTGAAGCGGAACACCTCGTAACGCGCCTCCGCTCCCAGCCTGAAGTTGAGGGCCGACTGATATGTGCCCGAAATACGGTCATTCACACTATTGAAATATGTGCTGTTGCCTCCAAAATCATCGCTTTCAGAAAAACGGGCATTTGCATAGTCCACGTATTCAATGTCTGCGGCTATGAAACCGTACTTCTGAATGAAGAAGGCCACACCACCCGATGCACGGAAAGGCGTTGTCAGCTTATAGGAGAACTCACCTGGCAACTCCACGGCACTATAGTTTTCACCCGGCAAAAACTGGGAATACATAGAGCGCTGGTATGTTTCGTTGAAGTTATACAGGGTCGGCGTTTGGATGGACGCTCCCAGTCGGATGACATCAGACGGCCGAACGATGATACCCAGTTTCAGGTTAACGCCTGTGCCACGTGTTCTGTACTCATCACGCAGCTCCAGGCTGGTAAAATCGGTACTGGCATCTTCTTCTGTCTCTCTAAAGATGCGCTCCTGCCTGAAGTCTGACGTAATCACACCAAGCGACGCTCCCAGGTACATTTTGTCGCGATAGCTGGTACCACCAGCTATGTCGATCTGATTCTGAGAACCCCTTCGGATAATCTCCTCTGATTGGTTGACATTTCCTATCCGATCAGTAGGTATAGCAAAGCCGTCTTCGTCAAAGTCAAACAGGAAGGTACCATAAGCCAGTCCCTCCATAGACGTATAACCATTATTGAACTCGTTGTCCAGGTCTGTTTGTGTGCGGCCACGCAGGTTTGCCAGTTCTGTAAAGTATTCGACAATAGTTGGATCTTGCCCGCCGGCTGTGTTGCGGTATGAGGTTCTGTTATTGAAATTATTGAGCCTGCTGAAGCTTATGCCAAATGTAGCACCGCGCCAGTCGCTATTCTCGTCACTTTGACGGTCAGCGAACACAAAACCAATGTGAGGCACAGCAACATTGTTACGTTCGTCGTTAGTAGATATCCCTCCCACACGGCCTGTTGATGTAGAGAAGCCAAGGCCTGGCGTGATGCTAAACTCAGAACGTCTGAACATGCCCAGGCCTGCTGGGTTAGATGCCATGGTGGAAACGTCTGCACCGAGTGCCGTTTGCGCTCCGCCTATACCTTGAATACGTGCGGAGCCTGTGAGTCCGTAACGGGTGTAGCGCAATGCGTCTACCTCGTCTTGGGCAAAAGCGGTTCCGCCCCAGCCCAGCATAAGTGCCAGGCTGGCGGAAACAATCTTAGTTATTTTCATGGATCAGTGGTTTGTGATTAGTTTCCTCCTCTATTTCCACGGCCACCGCCGCTGGAGTTAGTTCGTACCGGAGGACTAGATGTACCGGAACTTCTGGTTGGTGGTGAGTAGCTTGGCTGCGAGCGCTGCACCGGCTGGCTACGCTGGTAACTTGGCTGCGAACGCTGTACTGGCTGGCTGCGCTGATAGCTTGGCTGAGAACGCTGTACCGGCTGGCGCTGAATCTGCTGACGCTGCACAGGCTGCTGGATTCTTTCCTGGCGCTGCGTAGGCTGCTGTATACGCTGCTGGCGCTCTCGTGGCTGCACAGACGGCGACACGTATTCTTCTCTTGACTGATTGAGTCGCTGCACTGGCTGCTGGCCTTCCGGCTGCTGGCGCGATGGTCTTACCTGACCGCTCTGCGGGTCATAACCACGGTTTGTAGTAGCCGGTCTGGACGGCAACGCACGACCTGTATTCTCTCCTGCGTTAATCTCCTGGCCTCTTACGTTTGTGTTGCCTGTAGCACGCTCTGTTCTACCTGGTCGTGCATAATCTACACCTTGCGTAGAACGCTGTTCATCTCTTACAGACTCCGATCTGTTCGGACGTCCGGCTACTCGCTCCGGGTTACCTGAAGCTGGCACTACACTACGCTCACCACGTGGACCGTACTGCACCTGTCGCTGTTGCACAACACCCGGACGGTCATAGATATAGCGGTTACTGCCATAGAAGCCTCGGTTATATCCGTGATAGAAGCCGGCATAGTAGTTATTATGTGGCCAAAATCCACCGCCCCAGAATGGATCATACATACCATAAGGGCGTCCCCAAGGATGTCCCCAGCGGTTCCAGCCGGATCCCCAGCCCATGCTCAAGCCAATGTTCACACGCATGCCTCCTCTGTGAAAGAAAGGGTCATACATGAACGGATCGTAGAATGGATCATAAAAGAACGGGTCGTAGAATGGACTTACGCGACGATGCACGTAAGCAGTTGTCCAGTATGGATCCACGTAAGCATAGTTAGGCGTGTTCCAGGTTGCCTGCGGACGATAGGTACGGCCGTCATAGTACTCGTCGGCGGTATAATTTTGAGTTACATCACCAGTAGCGGCCTGCTGATTGTCTTCAGCTGGAGCGTACTGCTGCTGTTGGGAAGCCTGAGCCTGGGGCTGCACATACTCGGTACGATCTGATGAGCTGTAGTACATATCATCATACTCTGTCGACTGCATAGCTACCGGGCTACTGCAACCAACCGCGAAAAGTGCAATCACAGGGGCTAGTGCGGTGTATATGTTTAATTTTTTCATGGCCTTCTGTGTCTAAAAATGCTTCTATATCAAAGATATAAACACAATAGCGCAAAACCTTATCAATAGTATAATATATTAACGTAATTTTGAGCGAGAATGATATTAAATCTTCACTATGTGGAAAGCAATATTCATTCCAAAAAGATTAACAATTACGGATATAAGATAAATTTTTTCAAATAATGAGCAAAGGGCTGCCAAAAAGAAGCGAAGACTATTCGCAGTGGTATAACGAGCTGGTGAAAAAGGCCGGTTTAGCGGAGAATTCCGCTGTGCGTGGCTGCATGGTGATCAAACCTTACGGTTACGCCATCTGGGAGAAAATGCAGCGTCAGCTGGATGACATGTTTAAGGCCACCGGCCATGAAAACGCCTATTTCCCACTGTTTGTACCCAAGAGCTTGTTTGAAGCCGAAGAGCAGAACGCCGAAGGCTTTGCCAAGGAATGTGCTGTAGTAACGCACTACCGTTTGCAAGCCGATCCTGATAAACCAGGCAAGCTGCGCGTTGACCCGAATGCCCGACTGGAAGAAGAACTGATCGTACGTCCAACTTCGGAAGCTGTGATCTGGAACACTTACAAAGGCTGGATCCAAAGCTACCGCGACCTGCCTATCCTGGTGAACCAGTGGGCTAACGTGGTGCGCTGGGAAATGCGTACGCGCCTGTTCCTGCGCACGGCTGAGTTCCTGTGGCAGGAAGGCCACACGGCCCATGCTACCGCTGAGGAGGCCATTGCCGAAACAAAGCAAATGCTGGAAGTATACGCCACTTTTGCTGAGCAATACATTGCCCTGCCGGTGATCCGTGGTGTGAAAACACCTAACGAGCGCTTCGCCGGTGCTTTGGATACCTATTGCATCGAAGGCTTGATGCAGGATGGCAAGGCGCTGCAAGCAGGTACGTCTCACTTCCTGGGCCAGAACTTTGCGAAGGCATTTGATGTGAAGTTTGCGACCAAAGAGGGCGGACTGGAGCACGTATGGGGTACCTCGTGGGGGGTGAGTACCCGTCTGATGGGTGCGCTGGTAATGGCCCACTCCGACGACGAAGGCCTGGTGCTGCCTCCAAAACTGGCTCCTATCCAAGTGGTGATCGTGCCTATTTACAAAGGCGAGGAGCAACTGGCCCAGATCAGCGAGAAAGTGCTGCAACTGAAGAAAGAGCTCGAAGCCAAAGGCATCAGCGTGAAGTTCGACAACCGCGACACGGAGCGCCCTGGCTTTAAGTTTGCCGAGTGGGAATTGAAAGGGGTTCCGGTTCGCCTGGCCATCGGTGCCCGCGACCTGGAGAACGGCACCGCCGAAGTGGCCCGCCGCGACACCAAGGAGAAGAGCACCCAGCAATTCGACAGCCTGGCTACTTATATCCCTGCCCTGCTTGATGAGATCCAGGAGAACATCTACAACAGAGCACTGACATTCCGGGAGGAGAACACAACGAAGGTAGACAGTTACGAGGAATTCAAACAAGTACTGGATACCAAGGGTGGCTTTGTGCTGGCTCACTGGGACGGAACACCGGAAACAGAAGAGCGCATCAAAGAAGAAACCAAGGCGACTATTCGCTGCATTGCCCTCGACACGCCTGAGGAGGACGGCGTGGACATGATCACAGGCAAGCCATCGAAGCAGCGTGTATACTTTGCAAAGGCTTACTAGCATCAGCTATACCTGAGCTTAAACCAGAATTTATAAAACAGAGAGCCATTTCCTGCGGGAGATGGCTTTTTTGTTTTACACACAGTATAAATTAAATGAAGCGATCAGGGTAATTGAATCGCAAAATCGCTATATTTACCTAAACCTACTCCGAAACTATGCTCTTAGACTGGCTTACAGTAGTGCTGCTGATCGGCATCGGTCTTGTCCTGATCGTAGTGGAGCTCATTTTCGTGCCGGGTGTCACCATTGTCGGCATTCTGGGCTTTATACTCGTAGCCGTGGGCATCTGGATCAGCTATGCCGCCCTGGGTACGGAAACCGGGCACCTTGTGCTGGCAGGGTCAGTCCTGGCTGGCGGGCTGGCGCTTTTCTATAGTTTCAGGTCGGATGCCTGGTCTCGGTTTGCGCTCAAAGACAGCATCAAGAGCCGTGTAAACGAAGAAAGTCCTCACCTGCTCGAAGTCGGAGAAGAAGGCAAAACTGTTTCGGCACTGCGTCCGCAGGGCACGGCCATTTTCAAGGAGCGCCGCCACGAAGTGCAGACAACAGGTGCTTTCCTGGCGCCCAATACCCCCGTGCGTATCATCAAAATTGTAGCGAATAAAATCACAGTAGAAGCAATTACCTAAAACAAATCAATGGAAAATTTTTCAGTCTTATTCCTGATTGCGGGCGGCATCATCCTGCTGCTCATCTTTCTTTACTTTGTGCCGATCAGCCTTTGGATCACGGCCCTTTTCTCGGGCGTTAAGGTAGGTCTGCTGGAGCTGGTGTTCATGCGTATCCGTAAGGTGCCGCCAAGCCTTATTGTCAACTCCATGATCAACGCCACCAAAGCAGGTATAGACGTAACTACTACCGAGCTTGAAACCCACTACCTGGCAGGCGGCAACGTGCCGAATGTAATCAAAGCCCTCATCTCAGCTGACAAAGCCAATATCCCACTTTCCTTCAAGCAGGCTACTGCCATTGACCTGGCAGGTCGTGACGTATTTGAGGCCGTAACGACTTCCGTAAATCCGAAAGTGATTAATACACCAAATGTGGCTGCTGTAGCGCAGGACGGTATTCAACTGATCGCCAAAGCCCGTGTAACCGTGCGTGCCAACATCATGCAATTAGTGGGCGGTGCCGGTGAAGAAACTATCCTGGCCCGTGTGGGCGAGGGTATTGTAACGTCTATTGGCTCCTCCAGCTCTCACAAAAGCGTACTCGAAAACCCGGATATCATCTCGAAACTGGTACTCCAAAAAGGCCTGGATGCCGGTACCGCTTATGAAATTCTTTCGATTGATATTGCCGACATCGACGTGGGTGAGAACATCGGTGCAAAGCTGCAGATAGACCAGGCGGGAGCCGACCTGAAAGTGGCTGAGGCCAAAGCAGAAGAGCGTCGCGCCATGGCTGTTGCCGTAGAGCAGGAAATGAAGGCCAAGGCACAGGAAGCCCGCGCTTCTGTAATTGCAGCTGAAGTAGAGATTCCGCAGGCTATCTCAGCGGCCTTCCGCAGTGGCAATCTGGGCATCATGGACTACTACAAGATGCAGAACATCCAAAGCGATACTGACATGCGCAATTCCATTGCCAACCCAAACCAGGGTGGGCAGAATAAGCCTAAGGAGTAAATTATACCTGACTCTAAAAAGCAAAAGGGCTATCCATAAACTGGGTAGCCCTTTTACTTTCTTAAGGGAGTTCAGCTTTAAACTTTACCACTAAATGCGAGCCCCAATCGTCTGTACCACGCTGGTGTGTATAGTACCCTTCTTTAGTTTCTTTGTCAAGGTGAAACCTGGAGCTGCCCCCACCTACATAATTATGTGCAATGAGCCTGTCAGCCTTGTTCTCATTTTGATCATAGAAATTAAAGTATGGGTAATTATAAGACCAAAATTCACCGCCAATGGGTATCCGATCTACTACAAAGGTCATGGGCAATTGATCTCTGGAAATGTTGTACTTAGTATCGCTTCTATATATAACCTGTTCTGCATTGTTTTCATAAGTGGACACCTGCAGGTATACATCAGGGTTGCCTTCCGAAGGAGCAGATATGTCACCGCCCTCTAAGGCATAGTTTTCAAGATAACTGCGCAGTTGCACTTCATAGGCATATAGCTGCGCCACTTTCACCACTTTTATTACCGTTTTGGCCTGGCCGTTGGTATATGTTGTAAGCTTTACAGTATAGCTCCCCGGCTTTTTATAGCTAAACATATCAGGTATACGCGAAGTAGATGTCTCGCCATTTCCAAAATCCCATTTATAAGCATCAGCCTGGCTTACATCCTTAAAGGCAACACCCTCCCATACTGTATAAAACTCTTCCGGAATAGTAAACTCAGGTGTGGGAATGACTACGGGATCGTCTTTTTTGCAGGAAGCGAAGAGGGCGAGTGCCGCAACGGCAGCAAGTAGTTGTTTTCTCATGTTATCAGAAGGGGTTACAGGGTTTTGTTTTCTGACAGTACACAATCCACTGCTCAGCAAAACATTAGTTTTGAGCTATATAGCCAAAACTATACCAAAAAAAAGCCCGCGACCATCATCGCGGGCTTTTTCTCTTTATCTTTTCCTGAAGATTCTAGCTTTCTTTCAAAGTGATCGTGCGGGTTACCGAGTTGTAAGGACCAGGTATAACAGCACCGGCGTTGTTGATCAGCTCCAGTTTGATGGTGGTTTCTCCCATTGGCAAGCCTTCGATGATGTGTGGCATCCATTTGTCCAGCACGAATTCGTTGCCGTTGATGGTAGCACGAACCTTATTGCCGGTTGTCGAAAGGTCTGTATTGATCAGGTAGAAGTCCAGCATGATACGGCGGGTATCGGCACCTACGTACTCACCCTTCGGACGGCTGTAGAACATGTGCTGGCCCTTCATATCGAACTCCATACGCTGCTGTGGTCTGCCCACTGTCACCATGCGCAGGTCGTAAGCACCTCTGTGCTTCAGGCTTTCATGGTAAGAACGCGATATGAATGAAAGAACCACGTGCTCGCCTTCCTCCATCTCTTTTGTGAAGGTAGTCTCGTAATGCGCAGTATAAGGCTCATTGTCCACGATGTTGTGGATATGCTGTCCTTCCTGCGAGTTGGCCATGAACTCCGAATTGGAGTGCGGCGTCATACGGGTCAACTGGAAGTTAGATAGTTCATATGAAAACTCTACCGGTCCTGGCTGCACTACACCGTTAGCTGGAGGAGTATTCAGGCGAAGCTGTGACTCCGGGTATTTCTGTGAATCGTCGAAAGCGAATACACGCAATCCACCCTTGCTCATAACAGCTCCGGTAGGTGTTGGCCCTGTAGTAGTAGCCATCACAGGGGTACGCGTTTCGTCATCCTGCATCTGGCGTGTCGTATCGCAGGAAGCAAATGCCAGCATAAGGGCCGAAGCAAAGAGTAAGTAGGTTTTTTTCATCGAAAGAGGGTTTGAATTAGCAAATAGCCAATATACTGATTTTATTTGTATATTGCGCACTACGTAATATTAACGTAAAAGTATACAAAAAAGACTATATGAGCGAGATTTTGTTTGATGAAGTTCCTTCATTGGACTTAGCTGATTTTACATCGGGAGATGAAGGACGCAGAGCGCGGTTTGTGCAGCAGTTGGGAAACGCTTATCAGAACATTGGCTTTATCGCCCTGAAAAACCACGGCCTGAGCGATGACCTGACGGAAAGACTCTACGCAGCCGTTAAGAAATTTTTTGCCTTGCCCGATGAGGTAAAGCAAAAATACGAAAACCCTGAACTTGCCGGCCAGCGTGGTTATGTAGGCAAGGGTAAAGAGAAAGCGAAAGGCTTTAATACTGGCGACCTGAAAGAATTCTATCACGTAGGCCAGGAGCTGAGCGGTATTCCGGACAGCGACCCGATCAAGGCAGAATATCCGGCTAATATCTGGCCATCAGAAGTCCCAGAACTTGAGGAGGTAACGCTGGAAGCTTACAGAAAGCTGGAAGCGGCTGGCAAGCAGGTATTGCGCGCCATTGCTCTGCATCTGGGTCTGGAAGAAACTTACTTCGACGAAAAAGTGAAGTACGGTAACAGTATTCTGCGCCCGATCCACTACTTCCCGATCGAGAACCCTGACCAGGTACCGGCTGACGCAGTTCGCGCCGCTGAGCACGGTGACATCAACCTGATCACGCTATTGATGGGTGCGAGTGCTGACGGCCTGCAGGTATTGCGCCGCGACGGTAAGTGGATTCCAATCACAGCTCTGCCGGAACAGGTGGTAGTAAACGTAGGTGATATGCTTGCCCGCTTAACTAACAACAAGCTGAAGTCGACTATCCACCGTGTGGTAAACCCACCGCGTGAGTTGATGCATACTTCCCGCTACTCTATTCCATTCTTCATGCACCCGCGTTCAGAAATGGACCTGACCTGCCTGGAGAGCTGCATAGACGAGCAGAACCCTAAAGCCTATCCTGATGCTACTGCAGGTGAATACCTGAACGAGCGCCTGGTGGAGCTTGGGCTCAAGAAAGCTTAATTGAACTGAAACCAGTAAGAAGAGAGATGGTGTCCGCACTGTCTCTCTTTTTTTGAACCTACGGCATGAGTCTGCGCTACTACATCTTTCTGAAAGACGTACTATTGCTCGCCCTGACGGCCTTTGGCGGTCCGCAGGCACATGTCGCTATGATGTTTCGGTTGCTGGTGAACAAGCGCCGCTACCTGACAGAGCAGGAGCTGATCGAACTTAATGCTCTGTGCCAGATCCTCCCTGGCCCTACCTCTACCCAAACTCTGACAGCTATAGGCTATCGCATTGGTGGCCCCAATCTGGCCTACCTGACGTTGCTAGTATGGCTTCTGCCAGCCTCCAGCATTATGGCTGCAGCCGCCATAGGTATTTCTTACCTCCAGGAACACAACATATCACTCCAATTTCTGCGCTTCATACAACCCATGGCGGTAGGCTTTGTATCTTATGCAGCCTATGCGATCAGCACTAAAGTGGTCAATACCAAACTGGCTATCGGTATTATGGTAGTGTCAGGTATACTGGCCTATTTCTTCCACTCTCCCTGGGTATACCCGCTATTGCTGCTGGCTGGAGGAGCTATTACGGCGCTTCGATTCCGCCAGCATCCGCAGGAAAAAGACAAGAAACTACACATTCAGTGGGCTAACTTTATACTTTATGTCGGCGTGCTGATTACGGCAGCTGTGTTGGGTGGAGCTACATCGTCACTCCCCATCAGGCTATTTGAGAACTTCTACCGAAACGGGAGCCTGGTGTTTGGCGGTGGACAGGTGCTGATCCCCCTCATGTTCACTGAGTTTGTTGACTTTAAGGAATACTTATCAGCTGAAGAGTTTCTGTCAGGGTTTGCCATTGTACAAGCTCTTCCCGGACCGGTCTTCTCTTTCTGCTCTTTTATTGGCAATCTGGCTATGCGTGAGCACGGTGTGTGGGGTCAATTGCTAGGCTCACTTGTAGCCACAGTTGGCATTTTCCTGCCCGGCACTTTCCTGATCTTCTTCGTGATTCGTTTCTGGGACGATCTAAAAAAATACAGGGTCGTACGGGCATCGCTGGAAGGTATAAGCGCCGTAAGTTCAGGCATGGTGGTAGCCGCAGCCGTTATGCTCTATCGCCCCATCGATAATACTCCCCTTAACTTTGGCATCGTAGTGGCCACCTTTTGCCTGCTCCTCTTCACCCGTATACCTGCCCCGATCCTGATTCTGGTGGGCTTTGCTTTAGGCTTTATTTTCTAGCCGCGCTATACCCGATCTCAGGCCCTGTTCAAATAAAAAGCTGCCCATGCATGAGCATAGGCAGCTTTACGGCTTAGGTTTGGCCTCGTATCTACCTACCGAAATGTCTTTTCTTTCATGATGCGGAGCAAGTACTCGCCGTAACCGCTTTTGCGGAGCGGCTCTGCGGCGGCTCTTAGCTGCTCGTCGTTGATGAAGCCCATGCGCCAGGCCACCTCCTCGATGCAGCCGATCTTGAGGCCCTGCCGCTCCTCGATCACCTGCACGAAGGTGGCCGCCTGCATCAGCGAGGCAACCGTGCCCGTGTCGAGCCAGGCCGTGCCGCGGTTGAGCACGCCCACCTTCAGCTTGCCCCTGCGGAGGTACTCGCGGTTGACGTCCGTGATCTCGTACTCGCCCCTGGCGCTGGGCTCCAGGTTCCTGGCTATTTCAACCACCTCGTTGTCGTAGAAGTAGAGGCCCGGCACGGCGTAGCTCGACTTGGGCTCACTCGGCTTCTCCTCGATGGAGACTGCCTTTCCCTGCTCGTCGAACTCGACCACCCCGTAGCGCTCCGGGTCCTGCACGTGGTAGGCGTACACCACGCCCCCGTCGGGGTCGGCGTTGGCCTGCAGCAGTTTGCTCATGCCCGAGCCGTAGAAGATGTTGTCCCCCAGCACCAAAGCGACTTTGTCGTCCCCGATGAACTCCTCCCCGATCACGAAGGCCTGGGCCAGCCCGTTGGGCGTCTCCTGCACCCTGTACTCAAAGCGGCAGCCGATCTGCGAGCCGTCGCCGAGCAGGCGCTCGAACATGGGCAGGTCGTGCGGCGTGGAGATGATCAGGATTTCCCTTATCCCGGCCAGCATCAGCGTGGAGAGCGGGTAGTAGATCATGGGCTTGTCATACACCGGCATGAGCTGCTTGCTCACGGCCAGCGTCAGGGGGTGCAGGCGGGTGCCGGAGCCCCCGGCCAGAATGATACCTTTCATTTGTCTTCGGTCAGTTTGTGGTTAATGCCCGGGCGCGCCTGTCGGCAGGCGCCTCCCCGGCAAAGGTAAAGAATCTTTCGCAATGGCCGCTCGAGCTAGCCTCAGAGGCCCTGTCTGAACGCGGCGAAGCTGCCGCTCTCGCGGTCCTTGGCCGAGACGATCAGCTCGGCCGCCTCCAGGCCCCAGTCGATTGAGAGCTCGGGGTCGGCGTAGTGGATGCTGCCCTCCGACTCCTTGTGGTAGTAGTTGTCGCACTCGTAGAAGAACTCGGCCTCCTGGCTGAGCACCACGAAGCCGTGGGCGAAGCCGCGCGGGATGAAGAGCTGCAGCTTGTTTTCGGCGCTGAGCACCACCGAGAAGTGCTGCCCGAATGTCGGCGAGTCGGGCCGGATGTCCACGGCCACGTCCAGCACCTCCCCCTTGAGCACCCGCACCAGCTTTGCCTGGGCGTGCTGCCCGCGCTGGAAGTGCAGCCCCCGCAGCACGCCGCGCGTGGAGAAGGACTGGTTGTCCTGCACGAAGCGCACCTCTTTTCCCACTAATGCGTTGAACCGCTCTTCGTTGAAGCTCTCGAAGAAGTGGCCCCGCTCGTCTGCGAAGACCGCCGGCTCGAGCAGCAGGCAGTCCCCCAGGTATGTATCTTTTACTTTCATCCGTGTTCTTTTCCTTCCCTTTTTCTATCTCTCCCCGTACTGCTCGGCGTAGTACTGCTGGTAGTGGCCCGAGGTGACCTCCTCCAGCCACTGCGTGTTCTCCAGGTACCAGTCCACGGTCTTTCTCAAACCCTCCTCGAAGGTCACCGAGGGCTCCCAGCCCAGCTCCTCCATCAGCTTGGAGGAGTCGATGGCATAGCGGGCGTCGTGGCCGGCGCGGTCCCTGACGAAGGTGATCAGCTTCCGGCTCGTGCCCTGCTCGCGTCCCAGCCTCTCGTCCATCACGTCGCAGAGCAACTCTACAAGATCAATGTTGCGCCACTCGTTCACGCCCCCCACGTTGTAGGTCTCCCCCACCTGGCCGTGGTGGAAGATGGCGTCGATGGCCCGGGCGTGGTCTTTCACGTAGAGCCAGTCGCGCACGTTCTCGCCCCTGCCGTACACGGGCACCGGCCTGTTCTCCTTAATGTTGTGGATGGCCAGCGGGATCAGCTTCTCGGGGAAGTGGTGGGGGCCGTAGTTGTTGGAGCAGTTACTGAGCTTGACGGGCAAACCGTAGGTGTGGTGCCAGGCCCTGACGAAGTGGTCCGAGGCGGCCTTGGAGGCCGAGTAGGGCGAGCGCGGGTCGTAGGGCGTACTTTCGGTGAAGAGGCCCTCGGCGCCCAGCGAGCCGTACACCTCGTCGGTGGAGACGTGGTAGAACAGTTTGTCGGCGTAGTCCCCCACCCAGGCTTTGCGGCAGGCCTCCAAAAGGTTGACCGTGCCCAGCACGTTGGTCTCGACGAAGGCCATGGGCCCTGCGATCGAGCGGTCCACGTGCGACTCGGCCGCCAGGTGAATCACCGCCTCAAATCTGTGCTCAGAAAAAATACCCTCCAGAAAGGACGCGTCCGTGATGTCGCCCTTGAGGAAAGTGTAGTTGGGCTTGCCTTCGATGTCTACCAGGTTCTGCAGGTTGCCCGCGTAGGTGAGCGCGTCGAGGTTGAAGATGCGGTAAGCAGGGTAGGACTCCACGAAAAGCCGCACCACGTGCGAGCCGATGAAGCCGGCTCCGCCGGTGATAAGTATGTTCATAATGTAGGGTTATTCTATTGTATTCTGTAAATGCATTTGCCAGTCCCAGGCGCTCTTCATGGCTTCTTCCAAGGTGGTGGTTGTCTTAAAACCTAACTCCTCAGTAGCCTTGGTTACGTCGGCGTATATTTTAGGCACGTCGCCCGGACGGCGCGGACCGATCTTGTAGTTAAGCTTTTCGCCAGTAGCCTGCTCAAAAGCCTGCACCGCCTCCAGCACTGTGTTACCAGTGCCAGTGCCCACGTTGAAGAACTCGATATGCTCCGCCTTATCAGACAGCAGTCTGTCAATGGCTACAACGTGTGCCTTCGCCAAATCCACCACATGCACATAGTCGCGGATGCAGGTGCCATCTGGGGTGTCGTAATCGTTACCGAAAATCGTGAGCTCTTTGCGTATACCTGCTGCAGTTTGAGTAATGAATGGCACCAGGTTGTTCGGAACTCCAAGCGGCAGTTCGCCTATTTTGGCCGAAGGGTGCGCTCCGATTGGGTTGAAGTAGCGCAGTGCGATCGTATGCACGTCGCTGCCACTGGTGGCTAAATCAGCCAGGATCTCTTCACAGATTTTCTTGGTGTTACCGTAAGGAGAATTGGCTTTCTGCACCGGTGTTTGCTCCGTTACAGGCAGCTTATCAGGTATACCGTATACAGTGCAGGATGAGGAGAAAACCAGTTTATTTACTTTAAACTCCTCCATCACCTGCAGCAAAGCCACCAGTGATCCCACATTGTTGTGGTAGTACTTGAGCGGCTCAGCCACCGACTCGCCCACAGCTTTGTAAGCGGCAAAGTGAATCACGCCGGCTATACCTGTTTCCTTTTCAAAGACACTGCGCAGCGCTGCCCCATCCGTACAGTCGATGCGGTGGCAAGTGATCTCGCGACCCAGTATATCGGCTATACCTTGCAAGGAGCGCTCCTCGGTATTTGAGAAATTGTCGATGATAATGGGCTCGTAACCTGCCTCTACCAGTTCCACCACGGTATGGGAGCCGATGTACCCCGCCCCACCTGTCACTAATATTTTCTTCATATCATTTGTTTTCAAGCTTGCAAAAAGCTTTCATGCTGTGCAGCCGCTTATGACGGGCTACTGTTAATAACTTGTATATTCTGGTTGATCGCCAACAGATCAGCAATCACTTCCTAGGCATCTTCTGGTGCTATGTATACTTCATCAAAGCAACAGGAGGTATCACAAAAATATAATATTAAACTGTATATATTGGTATAGGCAAACAAGACGTGGCCCTGGCAGATTAAGCGCTGCTTTATTAATGCGTAGAAGACTTTACAGCTCCCCTCTCACGATCCTGTCTTTGCCAAAAAGGTCCTGTATTACCTGCGCCTGCGTAAAACCTGCCTGCAGCAGCAAATTCCGTACTTCTTCGCCATACTGTTCATTTATTTCAAAGTACAGCCGACCGCCTGTTTTGAGCAGCTCTGCCCCTATTTCGGTAATGCGCCTATAATACTTCAGCGGGTCTTCATCAGGCACAAACAGAGCCAGATGGGGCTCGAACTCCAGCACATTGGTGCGCATCAGAGCTTTCTCCTGCTCTTTGACATAGGGCGGGTTGCTGGTAATGATATCTAAAGAATGAGATGCTATACCCAGGAGTGGTTCAAATACGTCCTGCTGCAACCAGGCAACCGGCAATTTCAATTGGCGGGCATTCGCTCGGGCTACCTTCAATGCGCCTTCTGATAGTTCCAGCCCATATACCTGGCGGACCTGCAAATTGGCAGCCAGTGCCAAAGGTATACAGCCACTGCCTGTGCAGATGTCAAGTACTTGAAGATTACTACGCCCCTGATGCTCACGCGCAACTAAATCAACCAATTCCTCTGTTTCGGGGCGGGGTATCAGCACGCGTTCATCTACCTGGAGGTCAAGGCCGTAGAAGTGGGCTATACCAAGCACATACTGTACTGGCTCCTGCTTTTGCAGCCGTTCCACAGCCTGCTTTATCTGCATTTCCTGCTCTTCATTGACTTGGTCCTGCTGCCCCAGGCTGAGCTGCATACGGTTTTTCTGCAGCACATGCTCCAGCACCAGTTGTGCAATGGCACCGGCCTCAGGTTCGGGATAGGCATGTTGTATGCTTTCACGTATGTGTCTTGCTGTTTGCTGTATGGTGGCCACAGGTATAGGTTTTGTTTGATTTTAGGTAACTTTGCAAAAGTAAAGTTTTATCGCGTATAAGTCACAAGTGTAAAATCAACTCGCTTTCTATTATTGATTTGGTTTTTCCTTGATCTTAAACCCTTTAACTCCTAAGCTCCTGAACGTGACTGACGAACTCTACATGCGGCGTGCGCTGGAACTGGCCAGACTGGGCAGTGGCTATACCTATCCAAATCCCATGGTGGGCTGTGTGGTGGTGCATGAGGGGCGCATTATCGGCGAGGGCTGGCACCGCAAGTTTGGTGGTCCGCATGCAGAGGTGAATGCCATCGCCAGTGTGCAGGACAAAAGCCTGTTACCTAAAAGCCGGGTATACGTAACGCTGGAACCTTGCTCGCACTTTGGCAAAACTCCTCCTTGCGTCGATCTGCTGATTAGCAGTGGCATACGCGATGTTGTGATCTGCAATACTGACCCGAACCCTAAAGTGGCAGGGCGCGGCATCAAGAAGCTGTTTGATGTGGGCGCACGGGTGAAAGTCGGCCTGCTGGAAAACGAAGGTTTGGAGCTGAACAAGCGCTTCTTTACGTTCCATACCCAAAAGCGGCCTTACATCCTGCTGAAATGGGCAGAGTCGGCAGACGGGTTTATCAGCGGACCAAACAACCAGCAGGTGCAGATCAGCGGTCCGTTGTCGCGCAGGCTGGTACATAAGTGGCGCTCCGAAGAGCAGGCGATCATGGTGGGCAGCCATACGGCAGCGGGTGACAACCCACGCCTCGACACCCGCTTTTGGCCTGGCCACAGTCCGCTGCGGGTGGTCATCGACCGCAAACTGCAGCTGCCCGGCCACCTGCACCTGTTCGACAAGAGCCTGCCAACCATAGTGTATACCTACCAGCAGCGGGAACAGCAGCACGAGAACCTAGCTTATGTACAGCTCCGCGAAAACGAGCCGCTGCTGCCACAGCTGATGCAGGACCTACACCAGCGCCAAGTGTTGTCTCTGCTCGTGGAGGGCGGCACTTACCTGCTCAAAAGTCTGTTGAAGGAAAACTTGTGGGACGAGGCGATCTGTTTCAAGAGCCAGACTTGTGTGCTGCGTGAGGGCACGCCAGCTCCGGGCATAGTACACAGTCATCTGCTCGAAGTGCAGACCGCTGGATCAGACAGGCTGTTGCATTACCGAAATAGTATATCAGAACTTAACTTATAAACCCCGCGCTAGGGTGCTTTACCGCTTACAGGTATAGCTACCCTCCATGGCGTACTTATACCTATATTTTATCCATTATGGCTGAATCACTTATAGTAGACCAGAATCTAACGAAAGAAGAAAAATATAAAGCCCTGGTGCCTCAGATCGAGGCACTGGTAACCGGCGAAACTGACCTGATCGCTAACCTTTCCAACATGATGGCCGCCCTGCGCCAGGGTATGGGCTTCTTTTGGGTAGGCGTGTATTTCAACAAAGAGGGCCAGCTGGTGCTGGGTCCCTTTCAAGGGCCGGTGGCTTGTACCCGCATTCCTTATCACAAAGGCGTATGTGGCGCCTGCTTCACCCGCCAGGAGACAATTCTGGTGCCTGACGTAGAAGCCTTCCCAGGACACATTGCCTGCAGCAGCGACTCTAAATCTGAGATCGTGATACCAGTGATAAAAGATGGCGAGGTGAAACTGGTGCTGGACGTGGACAGTGACAAATTAGACGATTTTGACGAGGTTGACCAGAAGTACCTCGAGCAACTGATGAAGCTCGTAGAAAGCTGGTATTAAGCTCTACTTTCGCTTAAAAAAATGGTCTTATTCCTGCTTCGGGGTAAGGCCATTTTTTTAGGGTGCTCCATCAAAAAGTTTACTCTATTACAGCTTCACCCGCATGCCTAGCGCCAGGTTAAATATCTTGCCCGGCCCCAGGTATCGCGGATTCTGGATATATGAAATCAGGTACTCGGCACTGCTGCCCACTTCGTAGTACAGCCCAAACCGTTGCAGTTTCTCTACACGAGTGAAGTCCACCTGCCCACCCAGGTATAGGTATAGGTGCACTGCCGTCGGGAAACCATAGTAGCCTCGGCTATACTTGTCGTGGTGCTCAAAGATAAAATACTCCTTGCCGAAGGTATGGCTCAATTGAAACCCGGTGCGCAACGGCTGCCAGTCCAGCGACCTTACGGGCACAGGCTTAAAAGGCACAAAAGTGGTCTTCAGGGCGGTCGTCCAGATGCGATCTCCTCCAATTCGCTCTGGCAGATAGCCCATAAGTAGATCTGTCTCCAGCTTTTCACGAAAGAAGCTCCGTCCAACACCAGCCGACACAAGCCCGATGCTACCTGCATACTGCACCTTTGCATGATAGGGTGAAAACGAGCGTTCCTGCCCATGTCCCTCATATGGACTCAACAGAAATAGCAGAGCAACGAGATATGTGATAAAAACCCGCTCCATATCAGTAAGCAATTCTATCAAAACTATACCCTCCTGCCCATACCTTCAGGTATGTAAATTCACGCTTCTTTACCGTGGAGGTAGCCAGGTATAGCACCTCCTCATCGTAGCGGAAATCGGCCCTGAAACCATGGATATGGCCGTGCAGACTCAACTGCACCCGTTCACTCTCCTTCAGTGTTCTATGGAAAGCTCTTTCCAGAGCCGTATCAAAGTCATCGTCATAAGGCGGTATGTGCGACACTGCGATGGCCTGCACCCAACTATCGCCTTCCTGGTGAACCAATTGTTTACTCAGCCAGTCGATATCGGGTACTTTCCCATTATAGTTATACTCCAGGCTATTGGTATCGATGAATACAAAGCGGGTATGCCCGTAGTCAAAGGCATAGTTAAAGTCACCGTACATCTGCTGGTATACCTTGCGGCCGTTGCCCAGCATGTCGTGGTTGCCGATCACGGTCAGGTATGGCCACTTTAATCGTTTCATGATGTCGTGCACCCACCGGAACTCCTGTGACATGCCAAAGTCAGAGATATCACCCTGATGGATGACGAAGTCGATGTGGGGGAAGGTGTTGGCGGCGTCAACAAAGGCGCTGGCGGCGTCATAAAAGCGCTGGGTGTCGCCCATCACAAGCAGGTGCAGCGTATCACCGGGTTGCTGGTTTTGTAGTCGCGCCAGGTTGTGGGCGGTGAGGTCGCGCTCGTCGTCGTTTAGTATGATCTGGTTCGGGTGGTACTCAAACAGCTCTTCACAGGACGAAAGCAAAGCCAGGCTCAGTGTCAGTAACAGGTAGCAGATATGTTTCATAGTTGCCTCAGGCGGCACAGTTATGCTCTAATCTGCTAACGCTATACGAAAGAGAATGTTAATGTGCAGCGATCAACATACAGTCTCCTGATGCTGCTTACAAAGGCAGCCCTGTTTGCTACACAGGAACAAAAACAACTGATCTGAAGCTCTTTACAGTGAGCTTAACAAGTAAAAAAGCCGGCCCAGGGTATCCCAGGGCCGGCTTTTTTATACCTCTTGCAGGGTATATTTATTCTTTAGTATCTCATCCGAAGAAGGTTGGAGTTTCGGTCTTGAGCTGAGCAATCACAGTTTGACCGCCTTTGGTCTTCTGACCAAGTTCCACTTTCACCTCTGTGTCCAGTGGCAGAAAAATATCCACACGCGAACCAAATTTGATGAAACCGAACTCCTCGCCCTGGCTTACCTCATCGCCTTCGTTCACATACCACACAATGCGGCGCGCCATGGCACCGGCAATCTGGCGGAACAGTACTTCTGGGCCAGCAGTAGACTCCACTACCACCGTCGTACGCTCATTCTGCGTGCTCGACTTCGGGTGCCAGGCCACAAAGTAATTGCCCGGATGATACTTGAAGTAGCTCACGATACCTGACACCGGGTTACGTGTGATGTGCACGTTGATTGGCGACATGAAGATCGAGATTTGCTTGCGCTTGTCTTTGAAATACTCTGTCTCCTCTACCTCCTCGATCACCACCACCTTGCCGTCGGCAGGCGCTACGATCAGATCTTCGTGCAATAACAGGTTGCGGTAAGGACTGCGGAAAAACTGCAGGATAAGCAGAAACAGAACAACTGAAACACCGGAGAAAATCTTATTGAAGGTATTGTTGTCGGCGTTGAAATTGTAGAGCAACAGGTTGAGCACCAACAAAATCAGCAATGTAAAAAATAGAATCCTTCTTCCTTCCTTATGAATTTTCATCCGTGAAAACTAAATGCTACAGGTCTTATATAACTTATAATAGCCCATCCAGTTTCGTAGATGGGCTATTATCTGCTTCAAAAATATATAAACTTTCGTTTATTTTAATAAAAATCTTCTCTTAGAAACCGCCGCGGTACTTATAAGTCATCGCTACTTTGTCGATTGCCACGATGTAAGCCGCAATACGCATCGGCACGTTGTACTTCTGAGAGGCAGCATACACACGTTCAAATGACTCGTTCATGATACGCTCAGCACGGGTGTTTACACGCTCCAGCGTCCACTTAAAGCCCATGCGGTTCTGCACCCACTCAAAGTAAGATACGGTTACACCACCTGAGTTAGCCAGGATGTCCGGCACTACCATGATGCCCTTTTCGTTGATGATGTTGTCTGCTTTATAAGAAGTAGGTCCGTTGGCACCCTCCACGATCAGGCGGGCCTGAATCTGGTCCACGTTCTTGATCGTGATCACATCTTCCACAGCGGCCGGCACCAGCACGTCTACCTTGGCGATCAGCAGTTCGTCGTTGCTAATCTTCTCGGCGTTTTTGTAGCCTTCCAGGCGGCCGTTGTTGTTGTTCTTATACTCGATAGCCTCTTCGATGTCGATGCCGTTGTCGTTCCAGTAAGCACCGCTTACATCGCTCACACCCAGTATCTTCACACCGCGCTCAGCCATCAGTTTGGCAGCCCAGGCACCTACGTTACCAAAGCCTTGCACCACCGCCGTAGATTTGGCCGGGTCCATGCCCAGTTTATCCATGGCAGCCATAGCCGATACCATTACACCACGACCAGTTGCCTCTACGCGGCCCAGTGAGCCACCCAGCACAAGCGGCTTGCCTGTAACTACAGCATGCACAGTAGAGCCTTTTGTTTTAGAGTATTCGTCCATCAGCCAGGCCATCTCACGCGGACCGGTACCCATGTCTGGGGCAGGTATGTCCTGATCAGGGCCAAAGGTATCAATCAAAGCCTGCGTATACGCTCTAGTCAGACGCTCCATCTCACCAGCCGACATGGAGTAAGGGTCGCAGATAACGCCTCCTTTGGCACCACCGTAAGGGATATCCACCACGGCGCACTTCCAGGTCATCCAGGCAGCCAGCGCCTTCACCTCGTCCAGGAACACGTCCGGTGCAAAGCGAACACCGCCTTTAGACGGCCCCAGGATTGTAGAGTGAATCACACGGTATCCTTCGAATACACGCACTTTGCCATCGTCCATCGTGACAGGCACGTTCACGATCACCTGACGCGTTGGAGTTTTGAGAACGTTGTAAACTTCCTCATCCAACCCCAGAATCTCTGCCGCAATGTTGAAACGCGACATCATCGACTCAAATGGGTTCTCCCTGTCCTTTATCGGTGCTGGCTCTTTGTATAACATCATTTTAAGCTTTTGAATTAATCAGTGATTAACAATTATGGCGGTAAAGTTATGTAAATATTATTTACACATACCTACACCTTAATCAACAATAATTTAGAAAGTTTTGAGGAATGAGACGATGAATGGAACGGCCAGGATCAGGCTGTCGAAGCGATCCAGAATGCCTCCGTGGCCAGGCAACAGCGTACCCGAATCTTTCACGCCCAGGCTGCGCTTGAGCAGTGACTCCACTAAATCGCCCAAGACGCCAAAAACCGATACTATAATAGCTACGCCTATCCACTGGTATAGTTCCAAATCATGAAAAAACATGGACAGCAGCCAACCAACCAGTACAGTCAATATAGCACCGCCAGCCCAGCCTTCCCAGGTTTTGCCCGGAGAAATGCGCTCGAAGAGCTTGTTCCTGCCAAAGTTTTTGCCGGCGATGTAAGCGCCTGTGTCAGATGACCAGATCAGCAGCATAAGCCCCAGGATAGGCTGCCAGCGGTATTCACCCTCCAGATAACCCAACAACTGTAACAGCGAAAATGGTACGGCGATGTAGAGTACGCCCAGTATGGTAAAAGAAATGTTGGTGAACGGCTGCGGCTCTTTGCGGTACAGTTCCAGCACAAATATCAGGAACAGGGCGGGTAGCAGCAGGTATAGCAACTCGGCTGGCATATATTCTTTGTCTATCAGAAATACAGCGATGAAAACTCCGGCCGCCATCAGCGTGCCATATACCTTGTTGGGTTTGATGCCAGCTACCTCTGACAGTTTATAAAACTCTAATGTGCCCAGCACGGTGAGCCCCAGAAACAGGATGAAAAAGGTCCACTCGCTGAAAATTATACCTCCGATAAAGAGTGCCGCCCCTAATACTCCTACAATCAGGCGTTGCTGTAAATTACTAAGGGCAGATAGCTTGGTGCTCATGCGTTACAGGTTACCGGCAGCATCAGCCGGGTGGTTCGTCTTGAATTATTGGTTCCGGCGCTCATCGGCCGCCTCGGCTATACTTTCGGGGCGAGTGGGCGTCAGCATAAACTGCTTGTAAAGGTAATAGATTAAGGCTGCACTCAGCACCGCCGATATCAAAATGGTCATGATTGGCATCGGCTCCGTCGACTCTACATTAAAATCGATAGCGCCCGTCTGCTGCAGGTATAGCAAAAATACGGTGAAGCCGTTGTTGAAGAAGTGCGCCACAATTGGCACCCAGATGTTGCCCGACCATAGGTATAGGTAACCGAATAAGGCTCCCAGCAACACACGCGGCACAAAGCCGAAGAACTGCACATGTATAGCCGAGAAAATGATCGCTGCTACCCACACCGCCACATGTGCGTTGCCGGACCAGCGGTGCACCTGTCGCTGCAGGATGCCTCTGAACACCAGCTCTTCGCCGATGGCAGGTATAACCGCAATCACGAGCAGACCCATCAGCAGGCGCGGGAAGGTTCCGAAGTTGGCAATCAGTTTCGTAAGCTCGGCCAGTTCATCTTCTTTGGCACGGGCCCACTCCTCAAATCCCTTCATGAAGTCAGGCAGGGAGAGCTCGGCATTCCAATTGATAATCAGCGAGTTGGCTGGCATGATAAAAACAACCAGAAAGCCCGCTAAAAGCAGTATCGTTGGCAGAGGCAGTTTTTTCCAGTTCAGGTAGTGGTCGATGTTCACACCCGCCAGGCGCAGCATCAAGAGTGGCCCGAGTACGAAAGAGCAGAACTGTACCAGGCCTTGAAAGAGCAAAAGTGCGTCGGCTGCTTCCGGGTGTTCCGTCGGATTAGCCAGCAAATTAGTCAGGTCCATCACCTCTATTCCGAGCACCGCATTTACCAGCACCAGGTATAGGAAACTGGCCACAAAATAGCCGCCCAGCATGAACGCCAGCAACAGTAGCAGAACTAAAAGTGGGTGTCGGTCTTCGGAGATGAAACCTTTCATAGAGAAGATTAGGTTTAATTGACGTAAATTTACGTGAAAATTTAACTTTTGCTTTGGTAAAGATAGCGAACATAGAACTGGGCGAGTTTCCGCTGCTGCTGGCGCCGATGGAAGACGTGAGCGATCCGCCTTTCCGAAAAGTGTGCAAGGCCAACGGTGCAGACCTAATGTATACCGAGTTCATCTCTTCTGAGGGTTTGATACGTGATGCCGCCAAAAGTGTGCAAAAACTTGACATTTTTGACTACGAGCGCCCGATTGGTATTCAGATATTCGGCTCTGACATAGACTCCATGCGCGAAGCCGCCATCGTGTCGTCACAGGCCGGTCCTGACCTGATTGACATTAATTACGGTTGCCCTGTAAAGAACGTGGCCTGTAAGGGTGCGGGCGCCGCACTGCTGCGCGACGTGCCCAAAATGGTGAAGATGACCGAGGAGATTGTGAAAGCCACGCACCTGCCTGTGACAGTGAAGACGCGCCTGGGCTGGGACGAGAATACAAAATACATTGTAGAGACTGCTGAAAGGCTTCAGGATATCGGTATAAAAGCCCTGAGTATACACGGCCGTACCCGCGTGCAGATGTACAAAGGCGAAGCTGACTGGAGCCTGATCGCGGAGGTGAAGAACAACCCGCGCATGCACATCCCGATCTTCGGAAACGGTGACATCGACTCTCCGCAGAAGGCGCTTGAGTACAAAAACAGGTATGGCGTAGACGGCATCATGATCGGTCGCGCCAGCATCGGTCACCCATGGATCTTCAACGAGATCAAACACTACATGGCCACCGGCGAAGTACTAGCACCGCCTACACTGGAAGAGCGCGTGGAAGTATGCCGCCAGCACTTTACGCACTCGCTGGAGTGGAAAGGTGACAAGCTGGGCATTTTCGAGATGCGCCGCCACTACACCAATTACTTCCGCGGCCTGCCCCACTTCAAGCCACTGCGCATGAAACTGGTGCAGTCCGAAGACATCCAGGAAATCTACGATACGCTGGACGAGATAACCCAGACGATGGCGTATGAGGAAGTATAGGACTCAGAGCGTTTAGGAAATAACGCTTCAGATAAAATTAAAGGAGTTGGTGTCCGGCATGCATGCTGAGACATTAACTCCTTTATCTTTGCAAATGGTTTGAAAGCGATGGATCTCTCAAACTCATAAACTTTTAAATTCTCGAACTCATCAGAACTGTTACTACGCCCAAACAAGAGCAAACAGGTACACCGGTTATTGCCTGGGTACTGGTTGTTATACTTGCACTTATCTGGGGCACATCGTTTATACTTATCAAGAAGGGACTGGTCGTTTACTCTTCCGACGAACTGGGAGCACTGCGCATGGTCATTGCCTGCGCCGCCCTGCTGCCCTTTGCCATTAAGAACCTGCGCAAAGTAGAGCCAAGCCGCTGGAAATTTTTGCTTGGCAGCGGTCTGCTGGGCAACTTCTTCCCTGCCTTTCTATTTGCGATTGCCGAAACGCGCCTGGCCAGCGGGCTAGCCGGTGTGCTGAACTCACTTACTGCGCTGTTCACTTTGCTCGTAGGCGCTGCACTGTTTGGCCAGTCCATCACCTGGATGCGTATGCTTGGCATCGTGATCGGTATTGCGGGCACGACCATCCTGATCTTCACAGGCAATGGCAACGCTGAGCTCAACAACATGTACTATGGCCTGTACATCGTGCTAGCCACCATCTTCTATGGCATCAGCGCCAACATCATCAAGCACCGTCTGCACGGTATGAAGGCTGTTGCCATTTCCAGCCTGGCCTTGCTTACGGTAGGCCCGGTTGCGCTGGTATACCTGCTCACCACTGATTTTTTCTACAAGCTGCAGCATGTGCCAGGTGCCTGGGAAGCGCTCATGTACATTGCCATACTGGCTGTTTTCAGCACCGCCATCGCTCTGGTACTCTTCAACAAGCTGATCCATATTTCCACTACGCTGTTTGCCAGTTCTACTACTTATCTTATACCTGTAGTGGCGCTCATGTGGGGCGTTCTCGATGGTGAGGTGATTCACTTATGGCACTACCTTGGCATGGTGGTGATCCTGGCAGGCGTGTTTATTGTGAACAGAGCGCGGTAAATCTACGCCATACCTGATACTGACAGCCCCTGTGCCACCGGCGCATGGGCTGTTTTCTTTTCTAAAGCCGCCTTCCGCTAATATCAGAATTTTCTAATCTCTCAATAATTTACTTACTTAAGGGTTTACAAGAACCGACCCTACAACCACATGAGGTTATTACAGACCCTTTTGAGTCTTGCGCTGCTGATGCTTCTCTCCTTTCAGACGATGGCGCAGGAAGACAGCACAGAGTTAGCCATAGAAGAATTCAGACTGCAGGCCGTCAACGATACAGCTTTTACCCTGCGCACCACCAACGAGGCGGGCAACCTGGTCAAGTATAGCGGCCCGCTGCCTGTGCGCATCAACGGCAACCTGCAGGAAATCAGCTTCACCGAAGGTGAGGCCCGCTTCTCACTGCCCCAAAAGGCCAATCTGATACAGGTAAGTGCCAATGTAGGCACTCACACCATCGCCCGCCTTTACCGCCTCGATGCCGAAGCCGAGCACGGGGTGCGCCGCTTTCCGATGTGGCTCTCTATTCTGCCACCACTCATTGCTATCATCCTGGCCCTTATTTTCAGAGAGGTGCTACTAGCTCTTTTTGCAGGTATATGGGTGGGTGGCTTTGTGATCTACGGCATGTCCGTAAAGGCTTTTTTCACGGGTCTGCTCGCTGTAGCCGATACCTATCTGGTCAGCGCCATGACCGATACGGACCACATTGCCGTGATCCTGTTCTCGATGCTGATCGGTGGCATGGTAGCTATTATCTCCAAAAACGGAGGGATGGCGGGAGTCGTGAACAAACTCTCACTCTACGCACGCTCAGCTCGGAGTTCACAGCTGGTAACCTGGGTATTAGGCATTGCCATTTTTTTCGATGACTACGCCAACACCCTGATTGTCGGCAACACCATGCGTCCGGTTACAGACAAGCACCGCATCTCCCGCGAAAAGCTAGCCTACATTGTGGATAGCACTGCGGCCCCTGTGGCTGCTATCGCTTTCGTAACAACCTGGGTTGGGGCTGAGCTCGGTTATATCAAAGATGCCGCTACCACTTTAGGTATAGAAGAGGGCGCCTACTCGCTGTTCTTCCACTCGCTGGAGTACGCCTACTATCCGGTGCTTACGCTAGTGTTTATGCTGATGCTGATCTGGATGAACCGCGACTATGGTTTGATGCACAAAGCTGAAGAGCGTGCCCGCACCACAGGAGCCGTGAGCAACCATCGTCCTGACAGCCGTAGCGAAGCCCGCCAGCAGCAGGAAATGGCCGAGTTCGAAGCCATCGACCCTGAGCGTAGCCGCGCCTTCAATGCCCTTATTCCTGTACTGGTAGTTATTTTCGGTACCGTGATTGGCCTCCTTTATACCGGCTACAACCCCGATACCTGGGCTGACCAAAGCATCGGTTTCTTCCGCAAGCTCTCCATGACCATTGGCGACTCCAACTCATATACAGCACTGATCTGGGCCTCACTTTCGGGAGTAGTCGTTGCGATAGCGCTTACAGTGAGCCAGCGCATCATGAGTCTGTATGAAACTATGGAGTCGCTGGTGACGGGCTTTAAGACGATGCTGCCGGCTATGCTCATACTGGTACTAGCCTGGTCGCTAGCGCAGGTTACAAAGGAGCTTTACACCGCCGAATACCTAACCTCACTCTTCTCAGGCAATGTTTCGCCGCGTTGGCTGCCTGAGATCACCTTCTTCCTGGCCGCCATCATTGCATTTTCAACCGGATCGAGCTGGGGCACCATGGCCATCCTGTACCCGCTGATGCTGCCTGCCGCCTGGTATGTAAGCCAGCAGCATGGCATGAGTGTCGAGGAAACCATGCCGATCATGTACAATGTGATTTCGGTGGTGCTGGCTGGTGCCGTATTCGGTGACCATTGCTCTCCTATCTCGGACACCACCATTCTAAGCTCACTTGCCTCTGGCTGCAACCACATCGACCACGTAAAAACCCAGTTGCCTTATGCCGTTACGGTGGCACTGGTGGCTAACCTGGTGTGCACCTCGCTCTCCAGCTGGGGCGTGCACTGGTTCCTGGTGTATATCATAGGAGCCGTTATACTTTGGGGTATTATCAAACTGTTTGGCAAGAAAAACGAGTATGAGCCCATACCAGCGGAGGTTCCTGTTTGAGTCTAAAAAATAGAGAGCCCATGATTCCAAAATTGCAACCAAGAACGGATGTAGTGCAGTCTGAGAAACTGACAAGGGAGTTTGATGACATGCAAAGGTTGATAGATGCCCTAAACAGCAAAGAGATACCTGAAGGTATAGCTACTGCCATTACGCAACAGCTAGAACCGCTTAGCAGCCAAGGTATTCCAGTGGCACAGTATACCACAAGTTTGAAGGCAACCCGAAGCTCTATCCTTAAGCTTGTAGAAAAGCAATTGAAACTGGTGCCTCAAAAGCACCATCAAAAGTTATGGATGGCCCTTGGTATGACAGCGCTAGGACTCCCTTTTGGTGTCGTGTTTGCCTTGATGCTGAAAAACTTTGCTTTCCTGGGACTGGGCATGCCAATTGGAATGGGCATTGGTATAGGGATAGGCACTAAGCTGGACGAGCAGGCCAAGGCTGAAGGCAGACAGCTCGATTTAGAGTAATTTTAAGAAAACCTGGCGCTTCTAAGATTAGAAGTCCAATCGGTAAAAATCATGCACCACAGTGCGGGCGCCGTAACTTTCTTTGTAACTCGCCAAACCCTCGTTCAGGTATAGCCCCTGCTGCTCTGTAGAGATACCGAAACTGAAATACTTTTTGTGCGGGTATACCTCATTTATCAGGTGGTCAACCAGCACGTGAGCAGCGCCTTGTTCCTGAGCTCGTTCACTTGCACCAATGTATTGGCAGTGGGCCACGGCAGCAGTTTCATATACCAGAGCTCCGGCCAGGAGTTCACTCTCCTGCTTTGTGATGTAAAGGCTAATGTTCTTAGGGAAAAATTGTGCTAGTTTCTCTACCTCAGCCGCTGTATGCACAGGTTTCAACTTATGCCTGCTTTCAAGCTGTGTAGCTACCAACTGCATAAAATCCGCATAATCTTCTGAGTGCCTCACCTCCCATTTATGGCTTTTGCACTGCGACAGGCGCCAACGCCGGTCTTTGCTGTACCTGACAGGCTGCCCTAAGTCAATCACCGAGTTTACATCCCTACGATACAGAACAGCGCCATACCTAAAAAGGGCATACAGATCCTCCTCGGCTGGCACTTGGTGGTAGATGTGTGGTGTAGCCTTATAATAAAGTGACTTGAAATGCTGTTCACGACTATACATGGCCAGGGCTTCAAAAACCTGCAACATCACTGAGACCTTCATCTTATGGCCACTTACCACTCCACCGTAACTTAATCCTGCGTGAGAATGCAGTTCATTGTTCATGGCATTAGCTGGTAGTACAGCCACCAGTTTTTCTTTGAGATAGAACAGTAGGGAGTGATCCTCGAAGCGATCGGCGTGATACTCCATGTAATCGCGCAGGAACAGGAACGTACCGTTTTTGGAAGCCTTGATGAAAGCGTCCCATTCCAGCTTACACCTATCGCTATACCTGACTACCGTTACCATTGCTTCACGAACAAATACTTTCTTGATTTGATGATACTATTCTGTAATGGGCTATACACCTGCAAATAAGCGGACAGGTCGCAACCCGTCCCTACGACTATACCTGCCAATGACGTTTTAGCGAAACGTCGCTGCATTTCAATTTTTAAAATCCCAACTCTTAAACTCATCAACTCCTAAACTCCAATCATCTGTTCAGCACGATCCGGAAGGTGGTGCCTTTTCCGATCTCAGAGGACTTGACGTAGAGTTTGCCTGCATGGTAGTTGTCGATGATGCGCTTGGCTAATGCCAATCCCAGTCCCCAACCCCTCTTCTTGGTGGTAAAGCCAGGAAGGAAGACCGAGTCCATTTTACTCTTTGGTATGCCTTTGCCTGTATCACTTATATCGAGTGCAACCTGGCTTTTGCCGAGTAGCGAGAGCTGAAGTCTGATACTGCCGCGGCCCTCCATCGCATCAACAGCATTTTTGCAGATGTTTTCGATCACCCAATCAAAGAGCGGCACGTTTATCTTGGCTGTAATATCTGGAGCAAAATTAGAGGTAACGCTGAATTCGACTTTACTTGAGATGCGGTTCTGCAGGTAATTGATGGCATTCTCTGTCACCTGCAGAACGTTCTCGTCACGTAACAACGGCACCGACCCAATATTAGAGAAACGTTCCGTTATAATCTCCAGGCGGCGAATATCCTTCCAAAGCTCGGCCGTGATGGGCTCGTTTTCGAACTTCGGGCTCGCCTTCATGTACTCGTACCAGGCCATCAGCGACGAGAGCGGCGTACCCAATTGGTGAGCAGTTTCTTTAGCCAAACCGACCCATACTCTGTTCTGCTCCGCCTTACGGGAGTAGCTGAAAGCAAAATAAGCCATCAGGGCAAAACAGGCAATGACCATCAACTGCACATAAGGATAGTAGCGTAACTGCGATAGCAGGGCCGAGTCTTTATAGAATACATAATTTTCAGAACCCTCTGCCCAAGGCACTATGATCGGAGCGTGCTGCGCCTTCATGCGTGCAATTTCGCGCTGCAACAACTCATTTTTGCGGTTCTCTGAAATGTTTTCGGGAAGATCAATGTTCTTAAAATCGAGAATATTTTCGTTCTCGTCCGTTAGGATAACAGGTATGGTATGGTTAGAGGATAGAATCTCTTCTTCAATAAAAACGATGTTATCATCGCTGGGAGCATTAATCATGTAGCGCAGGCCCTTGGCATAAAGCTGCACCAATTCTTGCTCTCTTTCAGACAATTTGCTCACTAACACGTTAGTGTACGTAATGGTAACCGCCCCAATAATGAGCGCGACGATAACGACAAGAAACTTTATTCTGTTTTTCTGGGCGTAAATGGGAATCATGCAGTGGCGCGAAAATTATCTGAAATTAGTATAAATTAATTAATAAGGGCAAGGAAGTTTCATTTTAATCATCAATACAGTAATTTTGCACTTTAGTATTCCGAACGTAAGTTATGCTTCAGAACTTTAAAGCAATCAGCCTGTCATATAAGAAAGCACCGCTGGATATCAGGGAGTTGATTGCCTTAGATGAGAACTCATGCAGGCAATTTATTCAGACGCTGAAGAGCTTTATTCAGGCTTCTGATATTCTGGTGCTCTCTACCTGCAACCGCACCGAAGTGTACTATAACTCCGATGTGGACTATAGCACTGAAATCGTAAAGCTGCTCGGCATCACGAAAGGCATCGACAACATCTCCCAATACTTCGACTATTTTACCATCCTCAACGAGCACAACGATGCAGTACAGCATTTATTTGAGGTGAGTATGGGCCTGGAGTCGCAGGTGGTAGGCGACATGCAGATCACGAATCAGGTGAAGCAGTCGTATCAGTGGGCAGCCGACAACGAGACTGCCGGCCCGTTCCTGCACCGTCTGATGCACACCATTTTCTTTACCAACAAGCGTGTAGTGCAGGAGACTGCCTTCCGCGACGGTGCCGCCTCCACTTCTTATGCCGCTATTGAGCTGATCGAGGAGCTGACTGCCGATGTAGTGGCTGAGCCAAAGATACTGGTAGTTGGTGTGGGCGAGATCGGTGCTGATGTGTGTCGTCACCTCAAAGACAAAGGTTACCAGCATGTCACCATCACGAACCGCACGATGGCTAAGGCACAGACTTTAGCCGACGAATGCGGGATGGCTGTGCTCCCATTTGAAGATATCGTACAAGGCTTGAAAGAAGCAGATGTGATTATCTCTTCCGTAGCCCGCGAAACGCCTTTCTTCACTAAAGAAATGATCCAGCGCCTGAACGTGCTCACGTTCAAGTTCTTCATAGACTTATCTGTACCGCGTAGTGTTGAGGCCGAAGTAGAAGCCGTGCCAGGTGTATTGGTTTATAACATCGATACTATACAGAATAAAGCATCTGCCGCACTCCAGCAGCGCATCAACTCTGTGCCACAGGTACGCGCTATTATAGAGGAGTCAAAAGAGCAATTTAACGACTGGTCGAAAGAGATGATGGTATCACCTACCATTAACAAGCTGAAAAATGCGCTCGAGACGATTCGCCAGGAGGAAATGGCCCGCTACATGAAAAAGCTCGGCCCGAAGGAAGCGAAGCTGGTTGACAGCATTACCAAATCGATGATGCAGAAAGTGATAAAACTGCCCGTACTACAACTGAAGGCTGCCTGCAAACGTGGTGAAGCTGAAACATTGATTGACTTGCTTAACGATTTGTTTGATCTGGAAAAGCAACCCGCAGACTCACATTGACATTGTTGAACATCATTAATAGAAAGCTGACTCGAAAAAGTCAGCTTTTTTTATGTTTCCACTTGCGTTATATAATTATTTATACATATCTTTGTACATATAAATATTCAAATAAGATATTTACTTAAACCACAGAAAAAACCGATCCAAGCTAAGAGAACAGCAGCAAACTAAATTTAACTCATTCCCCTTAGTGCAGTAAAAATGAAAAACATCTCAACCATCCTATCCTTTATTACTGTTGTTCTGCTATTTAGCTCTTGCACAAGCCATTCGTTTATGCTGACTGAGCGTGATATTGCCAACGACGGTATAGCTCCCATACAAAAGTCGGACTATAGAATGGTAGCTGATAAGCCCGCTGACGCTTATGCAGACGCAGATGCCAAATGGATTGCGACCTCAAAGCCACATGTAGTTGCTACCTCTTCCCGTGTTGTGCGTCGAACTGATGCCGTAGCTCTCTCTGCTGCCACTACGCACGAAGGTCACGAGATACTGAAGCGTGAAGTTGAGAAGGCTATGAAAAAAGACAAGCCTGCCCCTGCCACCAAAAAGGTAAAGGTTAAAAAGCAAAAAGAATCAGGCGACAAAATCCTGTTATAAGCCCCCAGACAGGAGTATTTGCTTCACCGCAAAACTTTGTTAACTGTCTGTTTTATTTAGTCAATAGAAAAGCCAAAGGTCCCCGCCAGCTTCTTTAAACGAAGGGAACGGAGACCTTTGGCTTTTCTACTGATGCAATATTCGGTGCCAAAGCACCAGAGCGAATCACTAAATATCAATGCAACATTCTTCCAGGCAATCGATCACGTCGATTAGCTTTGGTATGGCAAGGGAATAGTAAATCTTGGTGCCTACCTTAAAAGAAGAGAGCACACCTTTATCTTTCAGCGTAATCAAGTGCTGGGAAGCAATAGCTTGTGGCAGGTCCAGATACTTATAAATTTCCGTAACAGTCATTTTATCTTCCTTGCCTAGCAAGTCCACTATCGCCAGTCTTTTCGGGTGCGCCAGTACTTTCAGCATGGCGGCCGCCTTATCTATTTTTTTAGATTCAATTCTAGACAACAAACTTTTCATAATTAATAATTATACCTAACAGTTTCTACATACATTTAAACAATACAATTCATATTAAGATATATACGGCAACAGCGACATTTGGCTGATGTAGCTTCAAAGGATTTTTAAAATTTTCTTCTGAAGGCTCCCATAACACAACACACTCCTTGTCAGACACATCCTGAATGCTGAATTGAGTAGATGTACGTATAAAAATTAAAATTGGATATATAAAATACTTAATGTTAATAGATTACTATATGGCCCTTGCCCGATTGACTCCCTCCGTGAATTGTACAACCTGACTCCCTTTTACCAAAAATTTAGTGTCGCAACGCACATTCCCAGCACAGTACAATCCTAACCTCTGGGGAGCATTAGGATTTCGCGGGTCTATACGCTCCGATGTATTTTTGTACCTTTGCGGTCTGTAAACCCTTAACTACAAACAAACCCATGAAAGAGCTTCTCGAAAAATTTGAGAATAAACGCCCTGAGATAGTATTTGAGTGGAAAGACGCTGAAACCGAAGCCGAAGGCTGGGTTGTGATCAACTCGCTGCGCGGTGGTGCGGCAGGTGGTGGCACCCGTATGCGCAAAGGTCTGGACAAGCGCGAGGTAGAGTCATTAGCCAAAACCATGGAGGTGAAGTTCACCGTATCCGGTCCTGCTATCGGAGGAGCCAAGTCGGGAATCAACTTCGACCCGGCCGACCCGCGCAAGCGAGGTGTGCTGGAGCGCTGGTACAAGGCCGTTATTCCGCTTCTGAAGAGCTATTACGGAACAGGTGGCGACCTTAATGTAGACGAGATACACGAGGTGATTCCAATTACAGAAGACTATGGTTTGTGGCACCCGCAGGAAGGTGTTGTGAACGGACACTTCAATGCAACCGAGCCTCAGAAGATAAACAAGATCGGTCAGCTCCGTCAAGGTGTGATCAAAGTGATTGAAGACCCGGCTTACACTCCGGCTGCTGCCCGCAAATATACCGTGGCTGATATGATTACAGGGTATGGCGTGGCCGAGGCTGTTTGTCATTACTATACCATATGGGGTGGTTCGTTTGAGGGTAAGCGTGCCATCATACAGGGCTGGGGCAATGTAGGGGCGGCCGCTGCCTTCTACCTGGCAGGCAAGGGCGTTAAAATTGTTGGCATTATCGATCGGGCGGGTGGTCTGATCAATGAAGAAGGGTTCACTCTTGAAGAAATCAGAGAACTATTCCTGGGCCGGCAGGGCAATGCACTCTATACTGAGGACTTGATCCCTTTTGAGGAGATGAACAACCGCATCTGGTCTCTTCCTGCTGAGATCTTTATACCTGCCGCTGCATCGCGTCTTGTTACGCGCGGACAACTTGAGCAAATGATCGCCAGCGGCCTGGAGGTAATCTCCTGCGGCGCCAACGTACCATTTCAGGATCCGGAGATTTTCTTTGGCCCTACCGGCGAGTTTGCCGATCGCAACATATCCGTTATACCTGACTTTATCGCAAACTGCGGCATGGCACGTGTGTTTGCTTACCTGATGGAGAATGAAGTGGAAATCACCGATGATGCCATTTTCCATGACATTTCCAGTGTCATACGGGAGGCATTAGAGAGAACTCATACCAAGAACCAGGCAAAAACCGAGATCGCCAAAACCTCTTTTGAAATAGCGCTCAGCCAACTGCTATAAACATGATGAGTATGGGTGATATAAGAGCGTATCTTTCCTATGAGTTTTTAGGTAACACAGTAGCGGCCTATCTTTGGTTCGCCACTATCCTGCTGATCGGTTATATCTTTAAAACCCTGCTGTCGAGGCTGATCACCGGCATCATTTTCAGGGTGGTGAAGCGCTTTGCAGACGAGGAGGGCCAGGCTAGTCTGAAGCGCTTTCTTATACAGCCGCTGGAGATGGTGGTGTTTCTGGTCTTTCTTTTTCTGGCTGTTAACGTGCTGAAGTTTCCATCCGGGATAGAATACATCGGCGGCCCTATGCTGCAGATAGCCCTATTTCGCATCTATCAAATCTTCATCATTGCAGCCATTACCTGGGTTATTACACGCTTCATCGATTTCTTTGGGCTTGTATTCCAGCGCAGAGCCAGTCGCACCGCTTCCAAGCTCGACGATCAGCTCCTGCCGTTCTTTAAGGACTTTACCAAAGTCATCATCTATATATTTGCCTTTCTGGTGGTGCTGGGTTCGGTTTTCGGAGTGAACGTAGCGGCCATTGTAGCCAGTTTGGGCGTAGGCGGCCTGGCCATTGCCTTCGCTGCTAAAGAGAGCCTGGAAAACCTGCTCGCCTCTTTCACAATCTTCCTGGACCACCCTTTTGTAGTAGGCGACCTGGTGGAAGTAGGCGGCGTAACAGGTGTGATTGAAAAAATCGGCTTTCGAAGCACGCGCATACGCACACTGGAGAAGACCTTCGTGACCGTACCCAACAAGAGCATGATCGACAAACCGCTCAACAACCTGAGCCTGCGCACTTTTCGCAGAGTACAGTTTGACGTGAATCTGACTTACTATACGACATCAGCTCAGATCAAGGCCATCACCAGCGAACTGCAGGAGTACATCGACAGCCACCCACAGACAAACCAGGATGGCCGCATCCGCTTTCAGAACCTTGGAGCGAGCTCTAAAGACGTTATGGTGCTCTACTTTGTGGAAGCTCTGGATTGGAACGAGTTCATCAATATCAAAGAAGAAGTTGCTTACAAGATCGTGGAAGTAGTAGAAAAGCACGGTGCTGACTTTGCTTTCCCTACGCAGACATTACATGTTTACAAGGAAAAAAAGCGGGATACTCCGCAGGCACCTGAAACAGCTCATTTCCCTCCCTCTGATTTGCACTAAGTAGAAATACTTGCACATCTTTAAATAAAAAAGCCGGAGAAACTCCGGCTTTTTTTTCACCCTTATATTTTCAAACTGCAGCATCCCCTCCACCATTATTGGATCTTACCAAGGGAGCTCACAGTAATTTTACATCTACTCCAAAAAATCAACGCAAATCATTATTGTAATTTTGTTTTATCTAACGACCGAATGCCAGTCAGGTTATACAATTAACAGTATTTTTTTAACAAATAACCACTTTAACAAGGTAAACGACCATTAACAAAGGATGTAAGTAAAATATAATTTTTACAATACTGCATTTGTACTTACTATAACATCCCACCTATTTCTATTTAAGTTAACCTAGTCCGCACAAATACTGACCGGGTATAACAGCTTTACTGTAGCCTTAGTCAAAGTCGAAATACTCTCCTTCCTGCAACTCCACTTTCTTTTCCTGCTTCACCGGCTTTTTGCCGCGCAGCAGGTCCTTGAGCTCCTGCCCTTCTTGCTTTAGGTCTGTTTTGATTTTCTCACGCACCCGCTCGTTGTCATACGCTAGCTTAAAGTCGCTCTCCTTGCCGCGTAAGGTCAGGAAAAGCGAACTATTCCCTGCATCCGGATCATCTGCCACCACCCCATATACACTGTCACGGTCAGGGCGGCTCCCCTTGGACAACGGCAGCTTGATGCGGTAGTCCATGTCCTGATCAAAGGTATGGGTTCCCGAGATGGACACTGAAGGTATTGCTGACAAGTTGGAACGAATGTCCATCTCGGGAATGAAGATGGTGCGCTGCTGTATCCAGAAGTTATTGCTCAGCTCTGCAAACTTCATATTAGCCAGCTCTGATCGCTTCACAAATGCCGACATCTTTTGCATCGGAGCAAAGTTAATCAGCTGTCCATCGCGCACGGTAGCGGCAATTTCGGCCTGCATCAGGTCCGTCTTGGCATTTAGTTGACTATCAAAATACACGTCCGACACAATGTTGGCCGTTAGTTTACCTCGCAGGTGCTTATCGGAAATAAAGCTTTGCCCAAAGTTCTCGAAAACATAGAACAAGCTATCAACACTCATATTACTTAGCTTGGTGGCTGTGCTCACCTTGATGTGGTCACGGTTGCGGGCATCCAGGTTGCCGCGCACGGCAAAGTTCCCGCCAATGGCATTGAACGAGATATTGGGACTCGACACGATCTGGTTACGCAGCTTTACCTCTCCTTTGATGTGCTCTCCTCTGAAGCGCCTGAACTTCGACTGCCGGATAGTGGCGCTCAGGTCGAAGGCGATATCTGGTGAAATGTTAAACTTATAGGCGCCGCTACTGGTTTGCCTGGCATCGGCTGGGGTATTCAGTTCTTCGCTAAGCAGTTGGTCAAAATCCAGGTACTGGCTACTGAAATCTGCCTCCACGAGCAGGCGCTGTCTGTCAAGCAGCAACCAGGCCATGACATTGCGAAACATACCATTCAACACGAAGTCAGAATCTCCCAATTGGCCCCTAAAGTCCGATACCGCCACATCATTCTTCTTGAAAATGAAGTTGCCATTCAGGCTCTTCAGTGGCATCGGCATTTCCTTGAGGTTCAGCATTACGTTGTGCAGCGTAATATCTCCGCTTGTGTTCAGGGTGCTGTTGCCTGGTCTTGCCTTAAACTCCTTTAGGTTACCTGCAAAGGCGATGCGCACATCGGCCAGGCCACTACCGCTTTTTACTTCATCGAGCTGCAGCAGACTGACTACATAGCCCACATCCAACATACCTTTGGCACTGAAGGCCAGGTAAGGGTTATTAAAGTTACGATAGGTCAGACTCCCCTCAAAAGGCCGCTTATTCAGCACGCCTTTCAGGTTTTTTAGCTCCAGCAACGATGTTGCGGAGCTTTTTCCGCTACCATTTGTAAAGTATCCGTCCAGGTGCAGGCCCTCAATCTTCTGCTTTGTGTCAGGATGAAAGAAAGATGCGTTCCGGGCGCCAAACTCAAAAGCCACTTCCGGGTTATGCTTGGCTGACACTTTGCCTTGCACGGTACCTTTAAAGAAGACATCGCCCTCGCTGCGGTACTGGCTATACTCACGCGTGATCTGCTGGGGCAACAGCGAGAGCAGCGACTGTATATTAGTGTCCTTACCCTGCAGCTGCAAATCCAGTTCTGTCGTACCGCCATAGGCGATCTGTCCGCCGACTTCGTAGGCGGCGCCTTCCACCTGCACTACTGATGGCTTTAAGGCAATAGTATGCGCTACCCGATTAATGGTAAGGGCTGTGTGCAGTGCAACAGCCTTTTCTTTAAAGTACTCACTCTCTCCTATCCGGATCGTGCTTATAGTGGCATTACCTTTCGTTTCCAGCGCTACCTCGTCATTTGTGATGGCCATAGCTGCAACCAATTGCGATGCATCGGCTTCAATGTAGTGATTTAACTGCAGGTCGGTATAGCGTACGGCGACCTGGCTCAGATTGATCTTTTCCAGATTAAAGGCGAAATCGCCGGAAGAGTCGCTGGAATCAGTTGCAATGATGTGGTAGTTGGCCTGCCCGTTTTTCAGTACACGCACATGAATAGAGCCGTTCTCCAGGTATAGCTGCTTCACATCATATTTACCCCGGATGATATCAAACACACTGAAGGTGAAATACAGTTTCTCGGCCCGAGCCAGCGACGAGTCACTCTCTGCTATACCTTCATGCACGTTTACCTGATCAAGCGCCACGGCCACCTGTGGAAACTTATCGAAGAGGGAGAGCGAAATCTTACCGACGTCTACCTTTGTTGTGATGTGCTTGTTGGCTTCGGCCACAAACAAGGCGATTATTTTATCCTGATACGCATACACCAAGCCCGCCGAAATGCCTGTAATCGCCACTGCTGCCAGGGCGATATAAAATAGCACTTTTTTCACAACACGATTTCGTCCCAAGAGAAAGTTCAGATTTTAAGCATCTTACAAAAGCTAAAGGTACTGCAGTATTCACACGTGCACAATAGGCCCGAGGGCACGAAAAAAAATTTTAAGATTTTTTTTCCAAATGTTTTGCAGTTCCAAAAAAACGCCCCATATTTGCATCATCAAACGGGGACAACAGGTCAACGAAACGATAAAACGGGGTGTTAGCTCAGCTGGTTCAGAGCACCTGCCTTACAAGCAGGGGGTCACTGGTTCGAATCCAGTACGCCCCACAAAAGGACAACTGTAAAGTTGTCCTTTTTTTATGTCTATGCTTTTCTGTTTAGCTTGATATTCAAGGCTATACCTATCCCTCATCAAACCACCTTCTATACCTTAACGCCCATCCTGGTGTATTGGTATGCCAAACACTTAGCACGAAGTAGCTAAATCAAAAAAGGCCACACCTGTTATCGGCTGGCCTATACCTGTATTGCTTCAAATTGTTGCTTATACTTTATCTAAAAACTGCTGGTGCAGGCTGAGCACCTGCGGAATGATCAACTGCTGATCATCGTTATAGACAATGTGCTGCGCACGGGCGATTTTCTCTTCTTCGCTTAGCTGTTTGCTGATGATTGCCTTTATATCAGCTTCCGTGCGGTGCGCATCACGTTTGAGCAGGCGCTTGAGACGCACCTCCAACGGTGAAGTCACAACAATGATTTCATCCATCTGCCGCCACGATTCCGATTCGAACATCAGCGCGGCTTCCTTGATCAGATAGGGAGCACCAGCATTCGCCACAGCCCAGCGCTCAAAGTCGGCACCTACATGCGGATGCACTAAGGCATTTAGCTTCTCAAGCCGATCCTGGTTATTGAACACCACCGATGCCAGATAAGCGCGGTTCAGTTGGCCCTCTGAAGTATAAGTTTCCCTCCCAAAAGCCTCTTGCAATTCAAGCTTTAGCGCAGGATCATGTTGCATCACCCACTTGGCGCGGGTGTCAGCGTCATACACAGGTATACCTAATACTTGGAACAGGCGGCACACTATTGTTTTGCCTACCCCTATCCCTCCGGTTATACCTATCTTGAGCATAAAAACTACTTCTGTAAAACGGCTTTGATGCGCTCAGGCCAGAGCGTGATGTTGCGGGCTCCGGCGGGCTTCTGCACCAGTTCAGGCACCACCGTAGAGTCCTGCCGGTTATACCTTGAAAAGTCTACAATGGCTTTGAATGCTTCTGAATTGATAACAGCTCCTGAGTCTTCTAGGGCAAGATAACGAATCAACACCACCTGCGGTCGTAAGGTCACATCTGTATTTAAAGGCACATTCACCATCTCTGGGGTTACCTGGAGTTCCCGCTGCTGCAGGGGCCTTATCCTGACTGACACTGTGGCTTCTGTTATATCGGACTTTACCAGCGACTTATTATCATATTCGATGGGCACGACGATCTTGGCCGACTCAGTCATATTGGTGATAGGCAGTCGCAACACGAAAGGGCTCGGCAAACTGTCGACCATGGAAGACGGCCCTCGGAAGGTGATAGTGTCAGGATCAATGCGAACAGGGCGCAGCATCGCATGGCGTTCACCTGTTACTTTCTGCGTAGGATCGAGCTGCAGTGCGATACGGCGCGTCACCTTCTCATTGAAGTTAAAGAAAAGGGTATCAGTTACAACAAAGTTAAGCTGCAGACCATCCATGGCATTCACCAGAGCGGGACGCAGGGCAGAGCCAAGCAGATAATTGTTGCGGGGCAAGTTACGGATGTAGATCTCGGCAGGCTGTACCTCTACCCGAAGTGCTTTGCGGAGGAGTTTCCACCCCCGGCCGGTAACATTAACTGCTACCTCCTCAGGCAGCGGGTTGATCGGTACCAGGCGCTGATCATTGAATACAAAACGCACCGGGTAGGTGGTTTGGGTAGAGTAGCTTTTGTTGAGGGCATTGAGTAGCCAGAAAGTAGAGGCCGCCACAAAACAGAGCACTACAATTCGCCAGTAGTGCTCTGTTTGGGGCTTAAACGGCCTTACAAACCATAAAATGATATTTCGGGCTTTCTCAAACGACAAGGTTTCTTATCCTTATTTCACTTTTGCAGTGGCTTCCAGTGAGATAGCAGATTTTTCAAACACCAGGCGTACGCCTTTGTCTACTTCTATCTCTACGGTGTCATCGTTTACTGCTGTTAAACGACCATGCAGTCCGCCTATTGTCACGACCTGCATGCCTTTTGTCAGCTCTTCACGAAATTTTTTCTGGTCCTTCGCTTTCTTCTGCTGCGGACGGATCATGAAAAAATAGAAAACAAGGATAATAGCGCCGAACATCAGGAGTTGTGGCAGCATGCCACCATCTGGTGCGGCTTGGAGGAATATCGTTTGCATAAAAAGGTTGTACGCTCTGTTTAAGAGTGATTATTAGTTGAGTCTTACAGGGCCGTCAGCGCCTGCAGTCGGAATGCTTGATGTAGCCACATTGCCTTTCATCGCAATGCGAACAATGTTAGGCTCCGTGTTGGCACGGATCGTAACGGTAGGGGCCTGCTGGCCAGCCTTGTTGTTACTGTCGAAACGCACTTTCACTTCACCCTTCTGACCCGGAGCTACAGGATCTTTAGTCCAGTCAGGTGCAGTACAGCCGCAAGAGGCAGACGCACTCTCAATCACCAATGGCGTTTTGCCTGTGTTAGTGAATGTAAAGGTATGCTCTACCACCTCTCCCTGCTTGATCGTACCGAAGTCGTACTCAGACTCCTCAAACGTCATAACAGCTGCATTTTCAGTGCTGGTCGTTTGGCTGGTCGGCACCACGTTCGGGTTGTCGATCTGCTGTGGCTGTTCGGCTGTAGCAGTTGTCTCAGCGGCTGTTGCCTCTGCTTCTGTTGTGTTGTTCTGATCGCAGCTGGTCACTGTCATGGCAGCGCCAAGTGCTAGGGCAAATAAGAAATTCTTTTTCATATCAGTTAAACAGCTTTTGAGTTGATTATAGTTTCGAAATGATGTGCTGTGCAAATTCCATGGTGCTGGCATTACCACCTAAGTCGCCTGTGCACTGCTCGCGGTTAGCAAGCGTAGCGTCAAGGGCCGTCTCAATGCGGTTTGCCTCTTCTTTCAGGTCGATGTGATGCAGCATCATGATGGCAGAGCGCAACAGGGCAGTTGGGTTTGCCTTACCCTGGCCTGCAATATCAGGAGCAGATCCGTGTACAGCCTCAAAAATAGCCATGTCGTTGCCGATATTCGCGCCGGATACTACGCCCAGGCCACCTACCAAGCCCGCGCACAGGTCAGACAGTATATCACCGAATAGGTTTGTGGTCACAATCACGTCAAACTGCTCCGGCTTGATCACCAGCTGCATACACATGTTGTCGATGATCTTGTCGTCGTACTGGATGTGCGGATATTCTTTTGCAATTTCACTAGCTTCGCTCAGGAACAGGGCACCCGCGCTCTTCAGGATGTTGGCCTTGTGTACAGCCGTTACCTTTTTGCAGTTGTGCTTGTTGGCATACTCAAACGCAGCACGGATGATCTTACGGCAACCCACACGTGTCAGGCGGGCCACAGAGTCAGAGATCTGCAGGCGCTCGTCAAACATCTCCAGCCCAGAGTACAGGCCTTCGGTGTTCTCGCGGAACAGTACCAGGTTCACGTTCTCGAAGCGGGTATTTACGCCAGGTGTAGTCTTGGCAGGGCGCACGTTGGAGTACAGGTCGAACATCTGGCGCAGCTGCACGTTGATGCTCTTAAAACCTTTGCCTACTGGCGTTGTGATAGGGCCTTTCAAAGCCACTTTATTCTTCTTAAGCGAAGCAATCAGTGTAGATGGAATCAGCTCACCGATCGAGTCGAAGGTGGTCTGTCCTGCATTTTCCTCTTCCCAGGTTACAGGTACGTTTGCAGCGCTGAAAATGGCTTTAACGGCTTCTGTGATCTCTGGTCCAATCCCGTCGCCGGGAATCAGTGTAATCTCTCTCATGTTTATATTTCTTTCCTGCTGTTAATCTCGTTGATAAGTGAGTCGACATCGCCCAGTAACTTCTCGGCTTTGTCTTTGGCATCCTGTATCACACGCTGTCCTTCTGACTTGGCAGTAGTAGGCACCAGGTTACGATCCTCCACCAATTCTTCCAGCAGGTCTGAAAGGGTGTCGCGATACTTTTCAAGGCGGTAGCTTAGCCAGCTGCGTGTCTCTCTCCCTTTTTCAGGGGCAAACAGGATGCCAGCTGCAGCTCCCACAGCGGCTCCGGAAACGAAAAACAGTATATTGCTCGTTTTGCTCATAGGATTATCTCTATACTTATATATTAGGTATGTCGTTTTCCCCTATTACGGTATATCGGGGCTTAAAGACGCACTATACCTTATTTGTTGTCGATCAAACCGCGGCCTGACTTACGAATATCTCCTTTCGAGGTCAGTTCCTGCGCCATCTTGTCCAGTACACCGTTCACAAACTGCTTGCTCTTAGGTGTGCTGTACAGCTTCGAAATCTCAATGTATTCGTTGATGGTCACTTTCACGGGTATGCTTCGGAAGATGTGCATTTCGCAAAGCGCCATTTTCAGGATGATCTTGTCAAGCAGGGCCACACGCTCCACATCCCAGTTCTTCACGCTTTCGGCTATCATGGCCTCGTACTTTTCGTCATCCTGCAGTGTCTGGTGGTAGAGCTCTTCAAAGAAGGCTTTATCGTCTTCCCAGTTAGCCGAAAGATCCAGTAGCACGGGCTCCTCTTCGGTCTCTTCGCCAAACATCTTGACAGTCTTGTTGACCAGGCTTTTCACGATGGATTTATTCTCCACCCAGTTCAAATCCTGCTCTTCAAACAAAGATTGTAAGTTTTTTTCTTTAAAAATAATGTTTTTGAAAATATGTTTCACCACCTCCAGGTCCTCTTCAAGGGTAGGTTCAGGTAGTGCGAGGTAGTTCAGAAAGACCTCATCCTGCTTGAGGATATTTTTATAAACCGACCGGATTTCGCTGATGTCAGAACCCCAGCTGATGTTGCGGCGGATAATGTTTTCCTGATAAGACTTGTTGCTGAGGATGCGCTGTGCCACGCGATTATTCAAAAAACGCTTTACGTCCGGACCTTTAGCCTCTGTGAAGCGCTTCTCTTTCTTTTCTTCTTCATCTTCTACCAACTCGTTCAGCAGTTGCAATATTTGCAATGTGCCCAGGTAGTGGTCGTAAATGCGCTCCACAGCGCCCATCATCTGGTTGCTGTAATGCTTATAGTCCTTTTTGAGGGTGTTCTGGTAGTAGACTACCGCTCTGTTTACCGCGTCGATTATTTCCTTGTCGGTCTCTTCTGTTTCAAACTGGCCGGTTTCATGCCACTCTTTGAAGAGCAGCTGAGCAATCTGTTTGCGGCCTTCAAGCAGCTTACGGTCCTGCACTTCCATCGAGTTCAGGTCTGGAGCGAAGTCGTCTGCTATCTGGTCAAGTGCCAGCTGGTAATCCGAACCTTCGGCCTGTTTGTAGGCATAGATGGCTTGCATAGCCTTGATTCGAAGTGTTCTGCGGTTGAGCATAATGGTATTTTAAAGAACGTGTTGGTTGAAATGTATTAGTACTCTTAATTAATGCCGAAGCACTAGGTATAGCGGGTTATTGCTATGGTAATCTTATACGCAAAGGTAAGCCGATGCGTCAAAAACAGGGTAAGTGTAAAACAAAAGTGCCACAGGTTAATGCAGCACTTCTGTTTTATCATCTTTTCAATGGAAGAACCTTAGAAAGTAGATCTTACTTTGCTGATGCTGTTGATACGCTTCTCAGCCATTTTAGTGGCAGCCAGCTGGGTATAGATGCCTTCCTTCTCAGCCAGTTCAAAGATATCCAGGGTATAGCCGTAGATACGCTCTGTCTGAGCATAGGCGCTCTCACGGTTGTAGCCCTGCAGCTCAGAGTACACGTTGATCAGACCACCCGCGTTGATCAGGAAGTCTGGTGCGTATACGATGCCTTTCTCTACCAGCGCAGGTCCGTGCACCGCCTCGTCGCGCAGCTGGTTGTTGGCGCAGCCCGCAATTACCTTGCTCTTCAGTCGGCCCAGGGTATTGTCATTGATCGTACCACCCAGTGCGCATGGTGAGTAGATGTCCACGTCAAGATCGTAGATCTCGTCCATACCCACCACTTTCGCATTGTATTTTGCAGAAATCTCACGCAGACGGTCTTCGTAGATGTCGGTGATGAAGATCTGAGCATTTTCTTTGGCCAGCAGCTCTACCAGGTAGCCACCTACGTGACCAACACCCTGTACAGAGATCTTTTTGCCACTCAGTGAGTCGGAGCCGTAAGCCTTCTTGGCAGCGGCTTTCATACCCATGTAAGTACCATAAGCTGTTACCGGAGACGGGTCACCGCCACCGCCCATTGACTCAGGCAGACCAGACACGTGTTCCGTTTCCATACGGATGTACTCCATGTCTTTTGTGGTCATCCCCACGTCCTCAGCAGTGATATAGGCACCGTTCAGGTTCTTAACGAAACGGCCGAAACGACGAAGCAGGGCCTCGTTTTTGTCTTTTTTGGCGTCGCCGATGATCACGGCTTTACCACCACCCAGGTTCAGGCCAGAGATAGCGGCTTTGTAAGTCATACCTCTCGAAAGACGCAGCACATCATCAAGCGCTTCAGCTTCAGAAGCATATGACCACATACGGGTACCACCCAGGGCAGGGCCAAGTACTGTGTTGTGGATACCGATGATGGCTTTCAGTCCAGTCTCCTTGTCATGGCAGAAAACTACTTTCTCATGGTTATACTCTGATATCTGACCGAAGACCGACTTGTCTTTCTTCAGTTCAACTTCTTTTAGTTCGACCATTTATGAATTTGATTAAGGGTTATTCTATCTTTGTAGAAGCGAGGCAACAGATACCCCGTTTTTCGTGCTGCAAAATTAATTCTTTTTTTGATTAATTCAATTTGTACCTTCTAAGTCTACGTAAAAGCCTCTGAGCTTCATCTTCTTGCTGTGAAATCACTCCGTTATCTCAATAAATATCTCCTCAAGTATAAATACCGTCTCCTGTGGGGCCTGGTATTCATCATCATATCCAACTTTTTCCAGATTCTGCCTGCCCAGGTGGTGCGTCACGCCTTCAACCTGATCAAGGAGGGTATCAACCTGCACAACCTTTTTGAGGGTATGGCGCAGCAGGAAACAGTTTACGACACCTTTGCCAGCAGCATACTGGTGTATGGGGTAGTCATTCTGGTGATGGCTTTGCTAAGGGGACTTTTTCTGTTTTTTGTGCGGCAGACGATCATTGTGATGAGTCGCCTGATCGAGAACGACCTCAAAAATGAGATTTATGAGCACTACCAGAGCCTGCCGCTGAGCTTCTACCGCAAAAACAACACCGGCGACCTGATGTCGCGCATCTCTGAGGATGTGAGCCGGGTACGCATGTACCTCGGGCCGGCGATTATGTACGGCATTAACCTCGTGATTCTTTTTCTGATGGTGATCCCGTACATGCTGTCGGTGAACGTGAAGCTCACGCTCTATACCTTGATTCCGTTGCCTGTTCTGGCCATCAGCATTTATTACGTCAACAACATCATCGAGCGCAAGTCTGACGAGATACAGCGCAGCCTCTCAGGCATAACGACATTCGTGCAGGAGGCTTTTTCAGGTATACGGGTGCTCAAGTCCTTTGTGCGGGAGGACGACTCGCATAACAACTTCACCAAAGCCAGCAACAACTACAAAGACAAGTCGCTGGAACTCAACTTTGTAAACTCTCTCTTCTTCCCGCTGGTGCTGTTTCTGGTGGGCCTGAGCACGATCATTACGGTATACATCGGTGGTCAGGAAGTGATGAACGGCAGTATCACGACAGGTAACATTGCCGAGTTTATCATATACGTGAACATGCTCACCTGGCCTGTTACCTCCTTGGGCTGGACGGCCAGCCTGGTGCAGCGAGCCGCCGCATCGCAGGCTCGTATTAATGAGTTTCTGAATACGAAAAATGATATTGTGTCGCGCGAGAATATCCGGAAGCCGATCGAGGGCGATATCGTTTTTGAGAACGTTGACTTTGTATACCCTGATACCGGTATACATGCCCTGAAAAACGTGTCGTTTGACATCAAGCATGGCGAAACCCTCGCCGTAATCGGCAACACCGGCTCGGGCAAAAGCACGATCGCCAACCTCCTGCCGCGCATGTACGACGTAACGGGCGGCCGCATCCTGATCGACGGCATCGATGTGCGCGATTACAACCTGGAGAGCCTGCGCAGCCAGATCGGCTACGTGCCGCAGGACGTGTTCCTCTTCTCCGACTCCATCCGCAACAACATCGGCTTCGGTTTGCCGAGCATCACGGAGGAGCAGATGGTGCAGTCGGCTAAGGACGCCGATGTGTACGAAAACATCATGCGCTTCCCGGAGCAGTTTGACACGAAACTGGGTGAACGGGGAATTACCCTTTCGGGCGGTCAGAAGCAGCGTGTCTCGATAGCACGTGCGCTGGTGCGGGAGCCAAGTATCCTAATCCTCGACGACTCGCTTTCGGCTGTGGACACCAAAACGGAAAACGCCATCCTTAACAGCCTGCGTCGTATCATGGCTAACCGTACTTCGATTATCATTTCGCATCGGGTATCATCCGTAAAGCTCGCGGATAAGATTCTGGTACTGGAAGACGGGGAGATTGTGCAGCACGGTACACACGAAGAATTGATACAGCAACAGGGCTTGTATAAGGTGTTGTATGAGCGCCAACTACAAGCGGAGGACTCTCAGTAGCTTTAGACTATCAGCTCGGTTTGCAACTGAAAACCAATGCCTTACCGCACAATCGTCAATAACTTGGGGAATTTTTTGATACAGAAACTGTTATAGGTACGTATAGCAAGTTTATATGACCTCATAAATCTCTATCTATGGCTATTGACATACAGCAAATCGGTAAAAGGTTCCGTTTTTACACCAGCATCAAAGAACTCGAAATGCCACAGCTTCTCGAGATGACGGGCAGCAGCGAAGAGGTGCTTTCGAACATCCTTTGTGGCAAAAACTACATGCTCGATGAACTAGTGGGCATTGTAAAGAACTTTCATGACCTGAACACGCAGTGGCTTATTTATGGTGAGGGCAGTATGTTCAAGCCCATGGACGAGAATGGCGCCTGCAAAGACAATCACAAAGGGTGCCTCAAAAAAGACAAAGCTGCCTACCTGAAACAAATGCAAAACATGCTCATCGAACTCGATGCAGCTGAAGTAGCCAAAGGTCATCACGCCGATGTGGACGCATTGAAGGCCAAGTTGGAAGAATACAAAGCCAATCACCCGCAGGAGTAGCCCCCACATTTCGGGGAAGCCGGCTACCCAAACCCACCACTCCTTCTCACGGAACTTTTAAGCCCTGACAGGGCTGCTACAACAATGCCCCAACCTAAGATGCTTGCTTAAGTTGGGGCATTATTACTTTAATAGCTTTTATCTCCTGACTCTTATACCTTCACCCGTATACCTTCCAGAATCAGATTGACAGTGTACAGCACTTCCCGCTCTATCTTCTCAAAATCAATGGAGGGCAGGTTGTGAAACTGAGCCCGCTGGAATTCTTCAAACTGAATCAGGTCTTTGACCACCATGATAGAATAAGCCACCCGATCGGCTTCGCATTCTATGAAAGTACCGCTGGCTATACCTTCTTTGATGACCGTGGCGTAAAAGTTTGACTCTTTGGCCCGTGATTCCCTGAAAAGCTCCTGAAACATGGTGCGGGTCTCGATGAGCACCTTAATGGAGATGGTGTGTTGTGTTACGATCTCCTGATAATAACGCAACGAGGAGCGGATGTAGCGTAACAGGCGTTCACGCGGATCTTTTTCCTGTTCGGCTATTTTCTTGATACGGTACAGACTATCCTTCCACTCCTGCGAAAAAGCCTCGATGAAAAGGACTTCCTTGCTCTTGTAGTAGTAATAGAGTGTCGGTTTCTTGAGCCCGATGGCATGGGCAATATCGTCCAGCGTGGCTTTGCTGTATCCCAGCCTGCCAAACACTGACTTGGCTGCCTCTAGTATCAGCTCCTTTTTTGCCTCTGCCTTTTTGCCCAATTTGTTTTGCTGCTATCGTTCCACGGGGAAAGGCATAGCCACTCCCCTATCACCAAAGATATAGAGATAATCTATACTTGCAAGCTACTCCTTTACAGGGACCTCCACTATACCTTGGTGGTCCTCCGGAAACCACTCTACGTAGAAGGTCTCCAGTTCCAGACTCTTCTCTTCGGCGTAGTTAAAAATGGCTTCGTAGAGTTTGTTAGGTGAAAGCATGTAATGGGCGTTTACTTCACCGCGCAGGGCACGGCGGCCACCCGGTACTACCCGCAGTTCGTAATCAGCTGGCAACTGTACCGAGCTGTCAGGTATAACCACTCCAATAAACGCATCCACACTATCAGCCCGACCTTCCGGGTTGTTGTAGTAGATGTTGCCCAGCATACCTTCCAGCTCTTTTTTGTCAAGTACCTCGGCAGCTCTCCTGAAAGCGTCATTGATGGCATTGTCGTTTACTGAGCCTTTGAAAGAACGGCCTGCCATGTAGAGCTGCTCCGAGCTAACTTCGGTCACTTGTGCTGAGCTGAAACCTCCTAAATAGGCGTAAAAAGCCCCCACAATAACGGCTAGCACCGCCATTACTAACAAGAATTTCTTGTTCATAGATCGATCATGTTTTTATACTGCATGTGGTAGAGTTGGGCATAGTAACCCTCGTGGCGCAGCAGTTCCTCGTGGTTCCCCATTTCTTTTATCTCGCCCCGGTCCATCACGATTATCTTGTCCGCCTTTTGGATAGTAGACAGGCGGTGAGCGATGACGATGGACGTACGCCCATGCATGAGCTGGTCGATGGCGTACTGAATCAGTTCTTCAGTTTCAGAGTCGACGCTGGAAGTGGCTTCGTCCAGAATGATAATCTCCGGATTATAGACCATGGCCCGTACAAAGGAAATGAGTTGGCGCTGGCCTACTGATAAGGTAGCCCCACGTTCCATTACCTGATAGTGCAGCCCACCCGGCAGTCGCTCAATGAACTTACGGGCGCCCACCAGATCGGCGGCGTGCCACATCTGCTCTTCGGTGATAGCTTTGTTACCCAGGCTGATATTGTCGGCGATGGTGCCTGAGAACAGGAATACATCCTGCAGCACCACGCCTATGTGATGGCGCAAGACATCCAAATTATATTCTTTGATATCGTGCCCGTCAATCAGAATCTGGCCACTGTTGATCTCGTAGAAGCGGTTGAGCAAGTTGATAACCGACGTCTTTCCCGCACCCGTAGCACCTACAAAAGCTACTGATTCGCCCGCTTTCACATCCAATGAGATATTACGCAGTACCCAGTCCTCGTCCTTGTAGGCAAACCAAACGTCCTTGAAATTCACGTTACCCTTGATCTTCTCCGGTGCGTAGCTGCCATTATCCGGAATCATCTCTTTGCTGTCGAGCAGGCGCATGAGACGCTCGGTACTTACCACGCCAAGCTGCAGGGTATTGAAGCGGTCAGCAATCATGCGAATCGGCCGGAAGAACATCTGTATGTAGAGAATAAAGGCCATCAGCGTACCCAGCGACACATCATTGTCAATCACGCCGTGGGCACCGTACCACACCAGCAAACCAAGACCTGCCGCACCAATAATCTCCGCCACCGGGAAGTAAACCGAGTAGTAAAGCACAGAGCGTACGTTGGCACGGGTATGCTCCTTGTTGATCTCCTTGAACTTCTCCATCTCGCGCTTCTCGTTGTTGAAGATCTGCACGATGCTCATACCCGTGATGTGCTCCTGTACAAAAGAGTTGAGCCGCGCTACGGCCGTCCGCACATCCTGAAAGGTGTCTTTTATCTTCTCCTTGAAAATATAGGTACTCACGAGCATAATCGGGAACGTGGACAAACTGACTAATGCCAACTCCCAATCGATGTAGAACATGAAACCGAGAATGAAGACCAGCTGCAGGATATCGCCAATCATGGCTGCCAGGCCTTCACTGAAAACATCAGAGAGCGTTTCCACGTCGGACACGTTGCGGGTTACGAGCGTACCAATGGGTGTGCGGTCGAAGAACTTAAGTCGCAGGTTAAGGATGTGGCGGTAGAGTTGTACCCGGATGTCGCGCACGACATGCTGCCCCAGCCAACCCGCGAAATAGGTATGGAGGTACTGCACAATAGCGTGCCCTACTAAGAGCACGGCCAAAATCACAAACATCTTGTTCAGGCCCTCCCAGTCGTTCTGCAGAATCTCGTTGTCGACGGTATACTGGATCAGGAAAGGACGCACCGCAGCCAATATGGCCGAAGCGAAGGTCAGGAACACGATGAAGTAGAACGTCTTCAGGTAGGGCTTCACAAAGGTGAAGAGCCGCTTTATGACGTCCGCATCGAATACCTTGCCTGTATTTTGTGGTTTATCTTCCAAGTTTGTTTTTCTGTTTCTGTTATTTGAGGAGGATTTTTGGGATTTTCTCAAATACCGTATCCTACCACCCCTAACCTCTCCTTGTCGCACGGAAGCTATGGAATAAATCACATATCAGCCCGGTACACCAAACAACGCTCCCCTGTTCTCCAGCTATATCCCTACGAGTACTACATGCTAACCGCCTGCAAAGTTAATGGTTTTTGCATCAGGATTTTCGGGATTTATCAGGCACCATTGTCAAAACAACAATGACCTAAAAGGCATAAAAAAGCCCTCCCCTGTTTTCAGGGGAGGGCTTGGGTGGGGGCTTATACCTATACCTCCGCTTCCACAGGTATTGCTACTTTCTCGAGCGCCTGCGCAATGTCAGAGATAATATCCTCCGGGTGCTCCACACCTACTGAGATACGAATCATGCCCTCGCCAATACCCATTACGGCGCGGTCGGCCAGACAGATATCAGAGTGCGTCATGGAAGCAGGGTGCTCAGCCAGCGACTCAGTACCGCCGAGGCTCACAGCCAACTTGATCAGCTTCAGGTTGTTCAGGAACGTGAAAGCTTCTTTCTCGCCGCCTTTGATGTCGAACGAAATCATGGAACCCGCCGCTTTGCACTGCTTGTCATAAATGGCCTGTTGCTGCGGATTGTCCTTCAGGTAGCCCAGGAAGTAAATCTTATCTACTTTCGGGTGCTCTTGCAGGTATGAAGCTACTACTTCGGCGCCACGAGCCTGGCACTCCATGCGGATTTTCAGCGTCTCGAGGCTTCGCATCAGCATCCAGCCGGTCCACGGGCTAGCCATGGAACCCATGAACGTACGCATGCCTTTTACTTGCTTCATCAGGTCGGCAGGGCCGGCGCAGGCACCCGCGATCAGGTCGGAGTGGCCGCCGATGTATTTGGTGGCAGAGTATAACACGAGGTCGGCGCCGTGCTTAAGCGGATGCGAGAACACCGGGCCCAGGAATGTGTTGTCCACGGCAACGACCACTTTCTTGTCGGCAGTTGAGTGCTTCTTGGCCATAGCAGCACATGCCTCAATATCGACCAGGTGGTTGGTTGGGTTGGCTGGTGTTTCAATGTAAACCATCGCCAGTTTGTCGGCCATACCTGACTCCTCCAGCATTTGCTCTACCTCTTCAATCGGAGTGTTAGCACGGAAACCCATACTTTTCACGCCGAACTTCGGCAGAATGTTTTTGATGTAGTAATCAGAACCGCCGTATATAGGCTCGCTGTGCAAAATCAGGTCGCCCGGCTTGAGCAGGGCTAAAAGCGTGGTGCTGATGGCGGCCATGCCGCTGGCGAACACGGCAGCTTCTTCAGCGCCGTCCCAGAAGCGGAGGCGGTTTTCGAGTATTTCAAGGTCGGGGTTGTTGAGGCGGCTGTAGATCAGGCCAAGCTGCTCTTCGGCGTGCTTCTCACGCAGGCCATATGCTAGTTCAAAAAATGCCTTGCCCTCCTCCGCGTTCTTGAAAACGAAAGTAGACGTCTGATAAATCGGCGCCTTCACGGCCATTTCTGACCACTCTGGGTTGTACCCGTAGCTCATCATTAAACTTTCGGGGCGCAGGTGCTTGCCGTTTAGATGGGGACCGTTTTGGTCTTCTGGTAATTGCATGCTATAAAGGGTTTGTTTTGGGTGATGTCTTGAATATATGCTCCGGATACGTCACCTTGGCCAGGTATAGCCCCTCTGAGGGTGCTGCCCCGCTGGCCTTGCTGCGGTCCTGACCAGCCACGATACGCTCAAAATCCGTCACTGTAAGCTTGCCGCGACCTACATCCAGCAACGTGCCTACCACCAGCCGCACCATGCCCCGCAAGAAGCGGTTGGCCCGGATCGTGAAGACAAGCTCGTCGCCTTGCTGGCGCCACACGGCCTCGTAAATGTTGCAGCGGTAGTGCTTAGTATCGCCTTTCACTTTGCTAAAGGTCGTAAAATCCTCGTAACGAAGCAAAACAGTGGCCGCTTCATTCATCTGCTCCACATCCACAGAACGCGGCAGGTAGGTGGCGTAGTATCGTGTAAATGGGTTCTTGGCTAAGGTGATGTGATAGTGATAAGTCCGTTCAAAAGCGTCGAAGCGGGCATGGGCCTCGTCGGTGACCAGGTATAGGTTCTTCGCTACAATATCATCGGGCAACAGGCGATTGAAGCGGTAGACCATGTGCTCAGGGTTCAGCTCCTGCGCCACATCAAAGTGCGCGAACTGCTGACTCGCATGCACGCCTGTGTCGGTGCGGCCACTGCCTGTCGTACTGATAGGCTGCCGCAGTACTTTGCTCAGGCAATCTTCGAGCACCTCCTGCACCGAAAGGGCGTTGGGCTGAGTCTGCCAGCCATGAAAACGGGTGCCGTCGTAGGCGATTTCTAAGAAGTAGCGCATACGACAAAGATAAAAAAATAAACCCGCAGGCCTTTGGAGGTCTGCGGGTTTAAAATGTTCGGAATAAATTAAATTAAGCTACAGGGTCTTCCACTACCTTTTTACGGAGGTAGCGCAGTTCTATTTCATCCATCACAATGGCCGCCAGCTGACTAAGCACTTTCTGGTCGGCTTCCGAAAACTCGCGCGGCTGTTTATCCACGATGCAAAGCGTACCCAGATTATACCCCTCGGCTGTCCTCAACGGAGCTCCCGCATAAAAGCGAAGACCGAAATTGCCTGTTACCAAGGGATTTGCCAACAAGCAAGGTTCATTTACGGCATCCGGAAATACAGTAGGACCATCGTTTAGAATGGCAAGTGAACATAAGCTGATGCCCCGACTCACATTCTCGACGCCTTCCATACCTACATTGGCTTTAAACCATACGCGCTCTGAGTCAACCAACGCAACGAGGGCAATGGGTACATTAAACATGCGGGCAGCCATCGCCGCTATGTGATTGAAAGCACCCTCTGGAGGTGTATTCAATATATCAAACTCTTGCAGCTTCTGTAATCTCTCCTCATCATTTTGAGGAATCAGGTTCACCCCAATAAAGGTGTTTTTCATAATTTTTCGGTCAGTGTCTAATCGCACGTCATGCGTGTAGATTACAACCTTTAATAGTGGTTAACCGTTCCAGCTGCTTTGCTTAATATGCGGGCTATCGGCTTACACAATTGTTAATTTGCTATACCTTACTAAGCACCAATAGATTAGCAAGGCTATCAGGTATATTGTTTTTTTAAAGCTTTTCGTAAATGATAGCCGCGCCCTGGCCTACGCCCACACACATCGTGGCCAAACCATAGCGCACGTTGTCGCGGCGCTTCATCTCGTGCAGCAAAGTAGCCGAGATACGAGTACCACTGGCCCCAAGCGGGTGACCGATGGCGATGGAGCCGCCGTTCACGTTCACGATGTCCGGATTGATGCCGAGCTCCTGCACGCAAGGTATAGCCTGTGCCGCAAAAGCCTCGTTTATCTCGGCTAAGCCGATGTCATTGATGGTGAGACCTGCACGTTTCAGAGCTTTCAGAGTAGCCGGCACAGGGCCCATGCCCATGTACGCCGGCTCCACGCCTGCCACGGCCGCCGACAAAATGCGTGCCATTGGTTTTAAGTTGAAGCGCTTCACGATTTCCTCACTCACGATAATGGAGGCTGCTGCGCCGTCATTTATACCAGAGGCATTTCCTGCCGTTACGGTGCCGCCTTTCTTGAAAGCCGCGCCCAGTGTGCCTAGTTTTTCAACAGAAGAAAGGCGTGGGTGCTCGTCGGTGTCGAAGATAATCGGGTCGCCTTTGCGCTGCGGTACAGGTATAGGTATGATCTCGTCTTTGAACTTGCCGGCTTCAGCTGCGGCCTTGTACTTAAGCTGCGAACTATGGGCAAACTCATCCTGTGCTTCACGTGAAACACCGTAGCGCTCGGCCACATTTTCGGCCGTTTCGCCCATGGTATGCGGATAGTGCATCGACGAAAGCGTGTTGTTCACAAAGCGCCAGCCAATCGTAGTGTCATAAATCTCAGGAGTTCGGGCAAAAGCAGTTTCAGCTTTGGCCATCACGAAAGGCGCACGCGTCATGCTCTCCACGCCGCCAGCCAGGTATACATCACCGTCGCCGCAGGTAATGGCCCGACCTGCATCGATAATAGATTGCAAACCTGAAGCACACAGTCGGTTAACCGTTACGCCGCCAATCTCGTGCGGTAGTCCGGCTAACAGAAGCGCCATGCGGGCCACGTTGCGGTTGTCTTCACCAGCTTGGTTGGCAGCCCCCAGTACCACGTCCTCAATCAGGCTCGGGTCTACCTGCGGATTGCGGGCCATTAATTCCTTCAGAATAAAGGCAGCCATGTCATCGGGGCGCACGCTACTGAGTGCTCCGGTAAACTTGCCAACGGGTGTTCTGACTATATCAATTATATAAGCTGTGCTCATCAATTTTTGTTTTACAGGTCTTTGTCTAATTTTGCATCTCTTTGCAAGTTAAATTAACCCCTTTATGATACAAAGAATTCAAACCGTATTTCTGGCCCTGATCGTGATCGCGATGGTGTCTTTGTTGTTTTTGCCGCTCTGGTCCAAAGTTGATGCCGTGTCTGGTGAAGAAGTTGTACTGACTGCCTGGAACCTGTCTTTCCAGACTATAAACGAGCAGGGTGAGGCCGTGCAAGCCGGTGCGCAAACAGGCACCAGCACGATTGCCATTGGGATATTAGCCATCATTGCCGCAGCTGTGGCGCTTTATGAGATCTTCCAGTACAAGAGCCGCATCACCCAGATGAAGTTCGGTCTGATCAATACATTGGTATTGGTGGCGCTGTTCGGTACGTCGTTCTACTATGCCAACTACGTAGGGAATGTTATGGTTTCCGGCAACGAGGGTGCATATGAGGCGGGCTTCTACATGCCGGTACTCGCGCTGCTGCTCAATGCCCTGGCTAACCGCTTTATTAAGAAAGACGAAGACCTGGTTCGCTCTGTTGACAGACTGCGCTAAGGTATAGTAACCCGTAATAAAAAAGGCTTCCCCTGATCGGAGAAGCCTTTTTTGTTTTAGTGTCACGCATGTCATTTCGAATGCAGTGAGAAACCTGGTGCATCCTTGTCAGAGGTAGCAGATTTCTCACTGCATTCGAAATGACAGAGAATTTGTTCCAAAGCTAACGTCATCAAGCAGTAGCTCTTTTCGCCACAGGTATAGAGCCCTTCTTCGACTTCTTGCGCAGTTTGTTGATCCAGATGATCGTGCCGGTTACCGGTAAACTGGTAGCGACAAGGCAAGCGATAAAGTATAGTATCTTCGAGAAGGTGCCGTACACATTGCCCACGTGCAGCGGCTTGATGGACGAAGTGATCTTTTCGTTAAAAGCTTTGTCAGCAAAGATATCCGCCTTCAGCACCTCACCGCTGTACTGGTCAAGCTGCAATCTGTCTGATGCCGCCGGAGCGAAGAAACCTACTTTGTTTTTGTTGATGGAAACAGTAGCGGCCGAGTCCGTTGACAGCGAAATGCGATAGTCGCCCTCGTAAGGCAGCACCTGATCGGCTGACTTTACATAGTCTGCAATGGTTAGTGTAGCGGTCTGCGATAGGTCAGCTGGCACTTTTGAAAAGAGCGGCTCTTCTTTGCGGTCTTTCTGTGGCGTAACGCCCAGCACTTTAAAGAAGCCCTCCTTATACCACTCAAAGGACCAGGTAAGGCCTGTGAGCGACATGATCAGCAGCAGGAACGAAGAGTAGAAACCAAGCGAGTTGTGCAGGTCGTGGTTGATGCGCTTCCAGTTGCCACTCCACTTGATCTTGAGGCCCTGTCTCCAGTTCTTCACTTTCTGCGGGAACCAGATTACAAGACCACTGATGATGATCAGGGTGAAGATAACCGTTGCCCAGCCTACGATCGGACGACCAACTTCGGTGTCAAGCAACAACCAGCGGTGCAGGCGGAACATCGACATGAAAAACTCTGAGGCAGGTCCGTCAGTAGTGCCCAGTACTGCGCCGGTGTATGGATTTACCAAGTAGTTGGTGCCACGGTCGCGGCCACCACCGGGACCACCGCCGGCAGGACCGCCTTTTGCCACAGCGCCTTCTGGTCCCTTCTTGCCTTCAGCAGCTTTTTCGCCACCGCCTTTTTCAGCACCTTTGCCTTCACCGCCACGTTTTTTACCATCTCCGCCTCGTCCCTCGCCTTCTTTCTGCTCGGCTTTCTTCACATTCAAGGTATAGCTGCGACTGGCATCGGCAGGTATGGTGATGGCACTTACCTGACCGCCTGTTTCGGCTGCTACTTTTGCCATGATCGTCTCAGCTGCCAGGGGTGTTGCGCCTTTCTCGACCTGCACGGTAAATTTTTCGGGCTCCAGCATCTCCTGTATTTCGGTGCTGAAGGTATAGATCGTGCCGCTCAGGCAGACTACAAATAGAATAATACCGCTTGCTATACCCATCCACAGGTGGAGGTCATTAAACAGGCTGCGCACTTTCTGCCAGGTTGATTTTTGCTGATTTTTTTTCATGATGAGAGATTAGCTAAAAACCTCCTCCGCTTCTTGAGCGAAGGAGGCATGGGAACTGATTATATTACTATCTATTTTACTTATTCCAAAATACTCTCGAGCGGAAAGGGTCAATCGCGCCTTGTTTGGCCACTTCGTCACTGTTCGTGTATACCTCCGACTGACGGTATGTCAGTCGTCGCGGCCTGAAATCCAGGTCGGCCGAAGGGCTCTGCAGCGACTGCGGCAACCTGCTCAGGTAGTTCAGTCTCCTGAAGTCGTTCCAGGCTTCGATGCTGCTGATGCTGTTCAGCGCCAACCACTTCTGTTCTATGATGCGCTCTATTTTATCAGGCGCTAAAGCAAAGTTAACAGATGGCTGCGCATTGTAAGCAGTAAATTCGGTGGCAGGCACCTGCATATACCTGAAAGACTCTTTGATGGCCTCTTCATAAAGCATCTGCGCACCGGTTAGCCAGCCTCTCTCGGCCGCTTCAGCCTGCAGGAACAAGCTCTCAAAGGAAGACAGCAGCACCGATGGCTGCTGGGCGCTCTTTAGCAAACCTGCCGGCTGGTTGCCGTTTTCGTTTGGACCAAGCAGAGCCGAAGTCTTCGCCATGGTATAGTCAGCGCTGGTGGCTCCCAATGGCACGCCTACATAATCGCCTGCTACGCTGCGATAGAGTTTCGGCAGACGCGGGTCGTTGCGCTCTTTGTACTGCTGCACCAGGTAAGCCGTAGGGCGCAGGGTATTATAACCGGTGGTAAGCGCTCCGGCCTGGTTTCGGTAGTAAGCGTCCCAGAAAGGGTTCTGCATACCTGCCGTGATCTGGTAGCCCGGGTTCACCATTGCACTTTCGCCAGCTCCCAGGAAGCCGCTCCCCTCCTGCTTTATTCTGGCCAGCTCGCTGTTAATATAGCCTTCTCTACCGGCCTCAGACTGACGCAGCAGGGCTCTTAGCTTGATGGTGTTGGCAAACTTCACCCAGAGTGTCAGGTTGCCTTTGAAGATCACGTCATCGGTTACCGGCTTTTTAGACAAAGCCGTTGCTGCTTTTATATCCTGTATACCTGCTGTGATCAGGTTGATGGCGCCCTCGTATACCTGCTGCCCGTCTTCGTATTTAGGCGTTACGTTGGTGCTGCCCTGCAGTGCGTCCGAGAAAGGCACGTTATTATACAGGTCTACCAGGCGCATGAAGTGCCAGCCCTGCATAATCTTCGCTATACCTACATAGGCCAGGTCGCCGGTGGCCGCGGCACTGTTTTCGATGTCTTTGTAGTTCACCAGCGTGGTATAGCTGTCTTCCCAGATCGGACGGCCGTCACGGTCAAACGACATGGCCTCTACACCATAGGTCTCTTCCAGTCTGAACAGCGATGTATTGACTGGGCCATCCGTGGCTTTAGCCCAGTAGCCTACCCACACCGCGCCCAACTGGTTCAGGGCACCTGTCTCCAGGTTCACGGTCTTCACAAGCGCATTAGGTAGTTTCTGCTCTACCGGCACATCGACCGGTGCGTTCGGGTTCACGTTCGTATCCAGGAAGCTGTCGCAGGCGGTAAATGCAGTACCTGCTAAGGCGATCAGGAGGAAGGATAATATTTTTTTCATATCTCTAAGTATAAAGAATGATGTTATTTAGAATGTCACATTTACATTGAAACCGAATGATCTGGCAGGAGGAAGATGTCTCCAGCTCATGTAGCCCTCGCTGCTTCCGCCAGCGTACACAAATTCCGGATCATTGTATATGTTGTCTTTTGCCCAAACCGAGAACAGGTTGCGTCCTACAAAACCGATGGTCGCTTCTTTTACCAGATTCTGCCCATCGAGCCAGCCGCTTGGCAAGGTATAGCTCAGGCTCAACTCTCGCATTTTGAAGAAATCCGCACTCACAGCATAGTTCGACTGCACCGTAGCATAGTGGTTCGCCCAGTAGTTGCGATCTCCTGTGGTCTGGATCTCGGTGTTTGGAGTGAACACGCCCGGAGAAGTCTCAATCACAGAATTCGGGATCACGAAGGGCTCACGGCCATACTGCGTTGTCAACGGACTGGTACCGTCTGAGATCATGCGGGCTGCTGCCTCGGTGTATACCACGGCGCCCATGCGCCAGTCAAACTGCGCCCCCAGCTGCAGACCTTTGTATTGCAGGGTGGTGTTGAGGCCGATCTGGTAAGGCGGCGTACCGGTACCGCCATAGTATAGCTCTGAGCCACTTACCGGGTTGCCAGTGCTCGGGTCTACAATGATCCTGCCTTGCGGGTCGCGCTTGTAGTCTGTGAAGAGGTAGCTGTTGTAAGGCTTGCCCACGATCAGGTAGTTCTGGCGGAAGTGGAACAGCTGGTCAATGCCGCCGTAAATCTCCTCCACCTTGCTCTGGATGTGCGTCAGGTTAGCGCCCACATTCCATACGAGTTCACCCCGCTGGATCACATCCCCATTCAGGTTCAGTTCGATGATCTTGTTGCTCGCTTTGAAGGCATTCACCCAGGCCGAAGTAAAGCCCGATCCGGCAGAGATATCAGCCAGAATGGTACCGTCTGTGGTCCTGGCATCTACATAGGCTGCCTCCAGGTTGAGACGGTTCTGGAAAAAGCTCAGCTGCGTACCTACTTCAAAGGAAGTCACAAATTCCGGCTTCAGGTTCGGGTTGGCATCAGAGGTGCCCAGGCTGAAGCCCGGCAGGTTTGCGTATGGGAAGCCGTTGGTTTGGCTGTACACGTTCTGCAGCTGGTAAGGGTTTACTACTACGTTGCCGGTCTTGTTATAAGAGGCGTATACCTTGCCGTAGGATAGCGTACTGTTGTTTCGAAGCGGAGCGATCGCATCGCTGAACACAAATGACGAACTCACACCCGGGTAAAAATAACTGCGGTTTTCAGGGCTCAGCACCGACACGGCTTCCTGGCGACCAGTCAAGGTCAGGAACAGGTAGTTATTGTAGCCAGCCGTAAACTCCCCAAAGCCTGCCACTTGTCTTCTCTGGCTGATGCTGGACTTGCCACCAAGCTGCCCTAATCGATTGTCCTGGTTAAACAGGCCAGGCACTACCAGCGCCGAGGCGCTCAGATTAACGGCTTTGCTATCGTCGGTGCGCACGTTGTTGCCCAACAGCAAGCGGGTACTGAACTTGCCGAAGTCTTTGTGCATGTCAAGAATGAAATCGCTATTGATTCTTCTGAACGCCTGGGAAGCGTCGTTCACGCTGCCCGGTATGTTTGTGCGGCCCGGGGTGGTGTAAGTAAACTTGCCCACTGTGGTGCGGATGTCGTTGTTGCGGTTATAAAGGCCCAAACGGTAGATGGCGTTGATCCAGGGAGCAATTTCGTAGTTGAGCTCTATGTTACCGGTCAGGGTCTGTTGCTCATTCACTGTGCGCTGGTTGGCGGCATTAAAGAACGGATTAGGCTGGTTGGTGCTGAACCAGTAGTTCGGATTCACGAACAGGTTGTTTTCCCAGTCCTTCAGGTCGGCAAAAGGAAGGCTGGCCGGCAGACGGTATACCGTAGACCACGGCTCACTCTGTGTCACGTCGCTTTTGTTGAACACATAGTTTACGTTGTAGCTGGTGCTCAGCTTGCCAAAGGAACGGGAGCCGTTGAAACGGGCGCCTGAGCGTCTATTCTTGTCTCCTTCAATGATGCCTTTAACCAGTACATCCTGCAGCGAGAAATAGTAAGTTGATTTGTCGTCGCCACCTGAGAAGGACAGGTCGTTTTGAGTGGTAATGCCGGTATTGAAAAAAGCCTTTCTGCCGTCGGGGTTAGCGCTGTAGGGCAGTTCCCACTGGCTACCGTCTGGCAGCGCGGGCCCCACTGGCCGCACCACTCCGTCAAAACGAGGTCCCCATGACTGGTACTGCAGCGGGTCGTATATGCCGTTCAGCCCTTGCCCGAACTCTGTCTGCTGCTCCGGCAGGCGGGAGATCTTCTCAAAAGTGGTGGTATTGGAGAAATTTATGCGTTGCCTGCCCGCCCGCCCCTTCTTGGTGGTGATCATCAATACACCATTCACCCCATCAGAACCGTAAACAGCTGCTGCGTTTGCACCCTTCAGCACGTTGATGCTCTCGATATCATTCGGATTCAGGCGGTTGATATCAGGTATAGGTACACCGTCTACAACATAAAGCGGTGCGTTATTGCCCGTGTGGGAGCGTATACCGCGTAGGTTTACCTGCACATCCGGGTCCACCTTGCTGTCAAACATGTTGATGCGCAAGCCCGACACCTTACTGGCCAAGCCAAGAATTGGGTTCACCACTTTGCCCTGGTTCAGCTCGGCTGTGTTGACTTGCGCACTGGCCGTACCCAGTTCACGGGCAGGTCGCTTTATTCCTAATGCGCCTGTTACTACCACTTCTGATAACTGGGTGTTACCAGACTGCAGCTGTACCTGCATAGAACCCGCGTCTCCATTTACAGGCAATTCGCGGGAAGCAAAGCCAATGTATGAGAACACAAGCACCTGCCCTTCAGCGGCCTTCAGTTTAAACTCGCCATCGCTATTCGTCGTCGTAGCTTGGTTTGTGTCTTTCACGCGTACTGTCACGCCTGGCAGCGCAGTGCCTGTGGTTTGTTCTACTACCTGCCCGAGTACCTGAAGCTCCTGGGCATTGGCTCCCATGGTGGTCACTAGCAAGAGCATACATAGCAGTAATTTTTTTAACATGTCTTATTGTGCTGAGGTTAACGTTTTGATACAGGCTCTGCGAAAGATCTCTTCCTTTCCTCCGGTTCAGCCGTAATATTTTGTTTTTTACTATTTAGAAATAGTCTAAATAAACTTAACTTGCGCAAAAGTATAACCTCCCGAGCACTTTCGCTTACAAGTGGGGGAATTCTTATATCATATAAGGGAAAATTATGGAGCAAGATTTAAGCACTTCCGGACCTGAGCACGCGGCTTACTATCATGCCCTATTTAGTGGTGCCGATGATACTCTGATAGAAAAGGAGCAGGCTTTCTCTAATAGAAGCTGTTGCGAAGGGAACGGCCAGCTTCGTGAATTTTACTTTGAGGATATCTATTTCGGCTACACCCAATGCGAGCTGAAAGGTATAAAGGTACTCACCTATCAAAACTGCCAGGACTTTGTACAGATGCACTTTTCGCTGCGCTGCCGCTGTGCCGTTACTTCCCTGAACGACAACAGGATCTTTGCCCGCTTTGATCATCAGCAGCACAACCTGCTTTACTTCGGTGACAGGTCTGTGCAGAAAAAGATAGCACCGGAAGAGGAGCTAGAGGTCATTATTATTAACCTCTCCAAAGTATTCCTGCTGCGTTACCTCAAAGACAGTTCACCTGCCGCACTTCAGCTGCGCGAATGCCTCACAGCCCTCAGCCCCGGAAAACTCTGCCAGACCAATCTCTCTATTACTCCCAGAGTAAGAACACTGCTTTATGAATTGATCAACTGCCCTTATGCTGGCCACTATAAACGCATGTTTTTAGAAGCGAAAGTTGTAGAACTCCTGATGCTGCAATTGGAGCAGTGTGATCAGGTGGGCACTACTCCGGTACAATTGAAAATGAAGGACGCGGATGTAGAAAAGATGTACCATGCCCGCGACATCCTGCTACAGAACCTGGAGAACCCACACTCGCTGGTAGAGCTGGCGCACTTGGTGGGCACTAACGAGTATTACCTCAAAAAGCACTTCAAGCAGGTGTTTGGCACTACTGTATTCGGTTACCTGAATGACTATAGAATGGAGCAGGCGAAGCAGCTGATCTTGCAAGGCGATCTTAAGATTGGGGATATTGCGACTATGCTGGGGTATAAATATGCTGCGCACTTCACATCGGCTTTCAAGAAGCACTTCGGTTATCTGCCACAGCAGCTCAAAAGCTAATCTGGCTTTGGCTATACCTGCCATTATGAAAACCCCTCTGAAAGCTTCGCTCGCAAACTCGCGTTTTCGTTTGTCCTCAAGTTAAGAATCTCTGCTATACATTCAGTAAGTGTGTCACTTGTTTTGCCCTAGCTGTACCTTAACAGAAAAAGAGCAGCGCAGGCATTGCCCACACTGCTCTCACAACACGCATAAACTTTAAACTCTCTAACTCTTAAAATCGCTAACTCCTAAACTTGCTTCACCTTCTCCGGCTGGTATACTCCTCCAGTTCCCGCACGTGGTGATCGAACTTGAAGATGTCGTAGATATAGTAGAAACGCTCTTTGTCGCACACATTATCATAGGCGAACTTAGCAAACTCCAGACGGGTGCTCTCAAACTCAAAAGCTAACAGCACATTGCGCAGGTCCTCTGACAGGATGCTGCCGTTACGCACGGCCTCGCGGGCGATGGTGAGGCGGGTGCTCTCGAAGTCACGGCCTTTCATGGCGTCAATGAGGCGGTCCACGTCGTATCGATCTAAGAGGTTGCGGCAGGCGTTGGCAGGCTCTTCGTAGCGTGGTGGTGCGGGCTCGTAACGTGGGGGCACGGGCTCATACCTGTCGGGGTAGCGCGGCGGCGGCACTACTACCACTGGCGGCGGACCCAAAGGTATTTCGCTGATCACGCGCAGACTCACCTTTCTACCGGATACCCGCACGGCATAATTCGTTTCGAAGCCAGCACGGGCCAGCACATTTATACCTGTCCTGTAAATGCCATGGCGGCCTCTGATCCGAAACTCCACATAATGGTTTCCGGGCCGCAGGTGCGTGATGCGCACAAAGTTAGAGGCCGAGCGGTTGATCAGGCGTCCATCCAGCGCCATCTGGAAAGGCTCGCCCCGGTGGGTGGTAAAAGTCACGACAGTGGGTTGTGCGAAAGCCGGCAGCGCCAACAGCACAAACAGAAGCGGAAGTAGAAGCTTTTTCATGGCAGTATAGGTTTTAGCTCATACTTCAGCCAAGCCAATTATTGTGCCAGTTTGTGGAACTAAAGTGGGGTAGGGTTTGTCTGCGGGGGATGCTTTGATTACAGGTATAGGTATAATAGTGCTATACCTGTGGTTTTTATTAGGAACCTGCCTCAGCTACAACTGATAGTTTACCCCAAAAGCAAATGATTTGAAAAGCCGGCGGCCCCAGGGAGAATAAGCGTCCCAGTCATAATCAAAGGAGTTGTCGCCAATCAGGTTTCTTTTAAATAGGAACAGCTCTGTGTAACCACTGAAGCGTTTGCTGATCTTGTAGTTAACACCTAGCCCCGCCATTAGGAAAATGTTTACACCTGTGTCCTGCATGTGTTCTGTCGTTGGCACACCATGCAGGATCTCAGTTACACTCCCATCTGTCTGCCCATAAGCCGTAAGAGTGGAAACTGTACCATAGAAAGGTATGCGGGTGTGGCGCCTAAATAAATCTACCTGTATGGTAACAGGCACCGCCAGCACACGGGTACGTGTATTTTCTCGAATCTGCAAGGTATCGTCGTCACGATGATTAAGCGACCAATACATCTCACTTTTACTGCCTCCATAAGCTATACCACTTTGCAGCCTTACCGTACTGCTCGCCTTATAACCCACATTCAGAAAAACAGGCGTGAAGTAGCCGGTCGAACCATACTGTACTGTAGGATTCTTGTAATAAATGTGGTAGGTGATGGTGGTTAAACCTATGCCTGCGTACAATTTGCTTTCGCGCACATTGGCTGTGTCCCCTTCACTGGCTACGGCCGGGAAGTAAAGGATCAGGTAGACCGCTAATAAAGTGAAGTGTGTTTTCATCAGGAGTTAATTATCTTTCCATACCAAGCTTATAGTTTACACCCATCTCAAATGACTTGGTAATACTCCTCAAGCCATACCCTTGGTCCCAATCATAATGTGAGGAGTTCATGCCAGACAGGTTCTTCTTGTAAAAGAAGTAAGACATATTCCCGTATAGCCTGTTGCTGATCTGGTAGTTAAAGCCCGCTCCCGCCATGGCGAACACATTAAGACCACCTTCTTTAGCAGTATGCGAATCGGTGCCATTTGCTCCGTTATGAGTCGTCTGCAGACTGGTGAAGCCATAGGCCGGCACAACCGAGACAGTACCATAGATCGGCAGTTTCTTGTAAAGGTTAAGAAAGGTATGGTACAAGGAAAGCGAGCTTACCAGGGCAACAGTTTTGGAGTTATGCTTGTACTCGACATCCTGTATTTGCTCCGTCAGCTTATCCCTATCGCCACCTAATCCGATACCAAACCTTAGGCTTGCTCTGTCAGAAAGTTGGTATCCACTATTTATAGAAATGGGGGTGAAATAACCTGACCGGACAGATCCTTGCGTTTTGCCTTCTTTGTAATAGATGTGGTAGGAGACTGTCTGCAGGTTAAGCCCTATCGTGAATTTTCCTTTCTCAATGTACGAAGGTTCTTGCTGCGCGAAAGCTGAAAAACAACACGACAAAGGCAATAGTAGGGTTAAGTATGTTTTCATATAGGTATAGCACAAGAATTGCATCCTTAATATATAACTATATTTTGAACGAATTATAACCATCTAAAATTTTATTATAAAATATCAGAAGATACGTCGAACGTTTCAACCCTCTAAAAACAAAATAACCACAGGCGCTATACCTGTGGTTTTCCTTTAAAACTAATCCGGGCTTTTACCCTTCGTAGTAAAACTCCCCCTTATCACTCTTAATTGTCAGTTCGTTGCGTTCGCTGGCTTCTACACGACCGATGATTTGCGCGTCCACGTTGAAGGACTTCGAGATGTCGATCAGGCTTTGGGCATACTGCTCCGGCAGGTAGATCTCAAGGCGGTGGCCCATGTTGAAGACCTTGTACATCTCTTTCCAGTCGGTGTGGCTCTGCTCCTGTATGATGCGGAACAGCGGCGGCACCGGGAAAAGGTTGTCTTTGATGATATGTACCTTTTCAGTGAAGTGCAGCACTTTGGTCTGGGCACCGCCGCTGCAGTGCACCATGCCATGTATGTGCGGACGGTGCTGCTCCAGAATGGCCTTCACGATAGGCGCATAGGTACGGGTTGGCGAAAGCACCAGTTTGCCCACTTCCATACCTGTTTCCGGCTCCACATCGGTCAGGCGGTAGTTGCCGGAGTACACCAGGTCTTTTGGTAGTTCGGGGTCGTAGCTCTCCGGGTAAGAGGCCGAAAGGTAAGAATGGAACACATCGTGGCGTGCAGAGGTGAGGCCGTTGCTGCCCATACCGCCGTTGTACTCAGTTTCGTAGGTGGCTTGTCCATGCGAGGCAAAACCCACAATCACGTCACCAGCTTGTATGGTATCGTTAGAAATCACTTCGTCGCGTCGCATGCGGGCGGTTACGGTGCTGTCCACAATGATGGTGCGCACCAGGTCGCCTACGTCGGCTGTCTCACCACCAGTGCTGTAAATGCCGATGCCGTTGTCGCGAAGCATCTGCAGTACTTCTTCGGTACCGTTGATGATGGCGCCGATCACCTCGCCAGGTATAAGATTCTTATTGCGGCCGATGGTAGAAGAGAGCAGGATGTTATCCGTAGCGCCCACGCACAGCAGATCGTCGGTGTTCATCACTACAGCGTCTTGCGCTATACCTTTCCATACGCTCAGGTCACCAGTCTCTTTCCAGTACATGTAGGCCAGCGACGACTTCGTACCTGCCCCGTCGGCGTGCATGATAGCACAGTACTCCGGGTCACCGGTGAGGATATCAGGGATGATCTTGCAGAATGCTTTCGGGAAAAGCCCTTTGTCGATGTTCTTGATGGCGTTGTGTACGTCTTCCTTTGAGGCGGACACGCCACGGCGGAGGTATCTATTTTCCATAGTGCTTGGTCTTACTAGCTCTACAAATTTAAGAAAGGCCTTTGTATATACGGCAAAAACAAGTCTTTAAAAAGGCAGAAGCGGCAAAATACTGGGGTGCGAAGCTCCCTTCTAATCTACACGCAATAGGTATTGGCTATCACCCAGGAGAAAAAACAGCGCCTATACCTTGCAACCATCTCAGAATATATTGGCTCCTCTATATAAACAAACTTAAAGCTCATGAAGAAGAAACTGTTGATTTTATGCTTCAGCCTGTGCCTTGCTGGTGCAGCACAGGCACAGGACTCGTTGCAGGTAAAGCCGCAGGTGTCGGCGCCTTACAAACTTGCAGTTGGTATGCGTTACGCAACCGGACCGCAAGGAGCTGATTTAGGCATCACGGCCAAATATTTTATTGGAAAACAGTCTGCCTGGGAAGCTTATTCCGATCTGAATCCTGAGTCTCGCTACTTTCTGGCCTCACTCAGCTATATCTGGCAGCCTAAACTCGCTACTTCAGACCGCGTACGGCCTTATGCAGGTGTAGGCGTTGGTTTGCTCAAAACCAATAACCCGTCGCCTGCCCACTTTGACGGGCCTGCCTCTTATACTAACCCCGTAGGCATTGCTTCTTTCGGATTTGAATATTCTTTAAAGAAAATCCCTTTAGCCATTTCGCTCGACTACCGATCGACCTTTATGCGCTATGGCCGTGCAACGCCTCGCTATGTCGACCTCATCAGATCCAGTAATGCAGGTATAGGGCTGAAATATACCTTCCGCTAGGTACAGCCCTATGCCTATCTGTATCCTTAACTTTTAGATTTAACAGCTCAGAAAATTAACCCTTTATTTATGATCAGGAAAACATTGCTTACTCTATTCGGTGCTTGCACCATCCTGGCTACTCAGGCGCAGGATATGTCCGATGCAAAGCCACAAGCCTCAGCACCGTATAAGGCAGCTGTCGGACTTCGCTATACTGTAGCAGGCTCAGGTTACACAGACCTTGGCATAACAGCGAAATACTTTGTGACCGAACAATCGGCCTTGGAAGCTTATGTCATGATACCTTCTAACTCAAGTGACTTCCTGGCTTCCCTTAGCTATGTTTGGCAACCAAAGTTGTCTTTCTCAGAACGCTTTAGACCCTATGCAGGCGTGGGAGTTGGCGTACTGCGTCATACAAGCATACGATACCCCATGGATGGAAAAACCTATACCAGCCCCGTAGCATTTGGAACGGTTGGTGTAGAGTACCAATTTAAAAAGCTGCCGTTGGCCCTTTCGGTAGATTACCGCACACCACTTTTTACTACCGGAGTGAATGCACCACATTACAACAACAGGAGTCAGATCAGCAACATCGGGGTCGGCCTTAAGTATACTTTCCGCTAAGGTATACCCCAGGTCTAAAACAGCATCGGCGGCTACAGTGCAAGACTATAGCCGCCGATTTTTTTATGCTTAAAGGTATAGCGCTATACCTGTTACTCCTGAATGCGAACCACCTTGAACTCGGTGCGGCGGTTGCGCTGGTGCTCTTCCTCGGTCTTGGCATTGCGCACCACCGGGCGACTCTCGCCGTAGCCTCTGGCCGTAATGCGCGACTTGTCTATACCTTTTGAGATGATGTAATTTACGGCTGACTGCGCACGTCGCTGTGACAGGTCTTGGTTATACACATCAACGCCACGGGAGTCGGTATGCGAGCTTAGCTCAATGGAAATCTGCGGATTATCCACCAGTATCTGCACCAGCTTGTCGAGTTCTTCGGCTGCGTCTGGCCTGATGTCGGCTTTGTCGAAGTCGTAGAAGATGTTCTCGAGCACAATCGCTTTCTCTTTCACGATCTCGGTCAGGAGCAGGTCAGCGGTGAGGCGCACCTCGTTTACTTCGTTTGGCAACTGATTTTGTGGTGGCATTTTGCCCACAGTGCTCACTCGCTGGCGCGCAGCAAAGAAACCAGCTTTTTCGGATAGCAGTGAATAAGTAGAAGCACTGTCGAGCGCAAAGGTGAATTTGCCTTCTTCATCAGCGGTAGTTTCGGCTATTTTCTGTCCACGGTTATCCTGCAGCACCACCGGTATGTTAGGCACTACGGTTTGCTGCTTGTCTTTGTCGCGACGCTGGTACACCGTACCGTCCACGAAGAAATTCACCAGCTTGCGTGCCGATCGGGCAATCGCGTAGATATCGTCGCCTCCCTTGCCGCCTTCGCGGTTAGAGGAGATATACCCTTTGAAAGCATCCTGGAAGAAAATACCGAAATCGTCGCCGCTGGAGTTAACCGGCACCCCCATGTTCACGGGCTTGCCTTCTTCAATCTTAAAGACATCGAGCCCGCCCAAGCCTGGCAAACCGTCGGATGCAATGTATAGAGTGCCATCAGGTGCCACATGCACATAGCTTTCGTTACCTGGCGTGTTGATATCCGGTCCGAGGTTTTCGGGTGCCGAGAAACGTCCGTTGTCGTCTATAGTCGTTTTGTAGATGTCGTTGCCACCCAAGCCACCGCGGCGGTCAGAGGAGAAGTAAAGTGTTCTGCCGTCAGGAGAGAAAGCCGGAGAAGAATCCCAGGCCCGCGGATCGCTGATGTTCAGCAGCTTTGGCTCTGTCCAAGCGTTGGAGCGGTAAAAAGAGATGAACAAATCCACGTTGCGGCGGCCTTTCTTAGTACCTTCGTTGCCTCGGGCAAATACCATCGTGTTGCCTTCGTCAGCAAAGGTTGCCAGCGCCTCGTGCAGGTCATCAGTGTTTATACCTTCCAGTTTGCGCACGGCAGCTCCCAGGTTGGCCGAGTCGGCATCCAACGTGGTGGCATACAGGTTCAGGAAACCTTCGCCGTTGCCCAGGTAGGTCTTGCCCGGTCCGCGTGTAGACGAGAAGATCAGTTCGTTGCCGCGCACAAAAGGAGCAAAGTCGGAGCCTTCGGTATTCAGCGCCTCCAGGTTGTAGATCTCGAAGCCCGTGTTCTTTTTCAGGATGCCGCTCAGCTGGCTTAAAGTCTCTACTTCGCGCAAAGCCAGCGTCTTAAGTTCCTGCTTGCTACCAATGCGGGCGTAATCCTGCATCTGACCCAAGGCGGCTTCGTACTTGCCATTGGCCTTTAGGGCCATGCCGTAGTAGAAGAATCCCTCCTCTTTGCGGTAGTTGTTATCGAGTGCGGCTTTGTAATAAGTCTCGGCCTCTGCTAGTCGGTTAGACAAGCGATAGGATTCCGCAATGCGGTAATTGATCTCGCCGGTGTTGTTTGCCCCCTTAAGTGCCTGCTTGTAGTATTCGATGGCCCGCTCATACTGCTCTTCTCCGAAGCGCTTGTCGGCCTTGCTGAGGTACATGCCCGCCCCACAGGAGCTAAGCACCACTGCCAGCAACAAAACAGCTGCTGTAAACTTCAGGTAATGGGCCACTGACTTGGTCGATAGCGTCTGCTGCATGGGGGTAGGTTTTGAATTAGCGGATCTAAAAATACCTGGAAAGCCAACTCTGCTGCGCCGGTCGAGGCCAGGCATCCTGCAACTCTCCATAATTATTTACCAATGTATCAAAATATAAGGTCTGCCCGTCTATTTCGCCAGCGGCCACTTTATTTTTTAATTCGTTCATACCCACCACCTGCACTTCTCCGTCTTTCAAAAAAGCTAATCGGGTACGGTCGAAAAACGAAACCCCTAAGCGCTGCTCCAGTTCCCTCACAAAAGCCACCGACTTGTCTATAGAGCAACCACTGGCAGAGGTAACGGTCTCGTTGTTGGCCAGCACCAAAAAGCGGTTGTGCAACAAGCTAGCCGACGCCTGCAGCCCCTTGCCATGACTGCTCCAGTCAGTAGCAAAACGCTCCAGCATTGGTTTTATTTCTTCCTGCTCAGCCTCTGTCAAAGCCCTGTCAGCCTGGTAGATCCAGAGCCGAGCCTGCGGTGGCAATTGGTCAAAAGGAATGTACATTTTTTCTTATTGATTGTTAATTGTTGATTGTTGTTTTTGAAGCTTTGCTCATTGATGATGTCGTACCTGAAAAGCTGCATCTGTCCTCACTTATAAAAGCAGGTATAGCTGAATCCATTCCCGATCAAACAATCATCAATTAACAATCAACAATCAGGTATTACTTACTAAGACCTTCAGCTTGAGCGATCAGCTCGGCGATGTCAAAAACTTTTACGCTTTCTTCCTGTTCCTTGTTCTTCACACCGTCGCTCATCATCACCATGCAGAACGGGCAGGCTGTCGCGATTACGCCACTGCCGCTACCCAGTGTAGCCAGGGCCTCTTCCGTACGTTCAATGTTGATGTCTTTGTTACCTGGCTCCGGCTCTTTGAACATCTGGGCACCGCCGGCACCACAGCAAAGTCCGTTGGCGCGGCTGCGCTTCATCTCTACCAGGTCAGCATCCAGTGCGGCCAGTACGTCGCGCGGTGCTTCGTAAATGTCGTTGGCGCGGCCCAGGTAGCAGGAGTCATGGAACGTGATGCGCTTGCCTTTGAAAGCCTCGCCACCCTGTACCTTCACTTTGCCTTCGTTAATGAGCTGCTGCAGGAACGTGGAATGGTGGATCACCTCGTAGTTACCGCCTAGGTCTGGGTATTCGTTTTTCAGCGTGTTGAAGCAGTGCGGGCAGGCCGTTACGATCTTCTTCACATTGTAAGCGTTGAGCACCTCGATGTTGGTAATAGCCTGCATCTGGAACAGGAACTCATTACCGGCACGTTTGGCTGGTTCGCCTGTACAGCTTTCTTCTGTACCTAATACGGCATATTTTACGCCTACGTGCTCCAAAATCTGCACAAAGGAACGGGTTACACGCTTGTAACGGTCGTCGAACGAACCGGCACAGCCAACCCAGAACAGCACTTCCGGTTCTTCACCATTCGCTGCCATTTCTGCCATAGTTGGCACTTTAACTAATCTTTTATTCTCTTCCATCTGGTAGGTTATGAATTGTTGATTGATGATTGTTGATTTTACACTTCCACAGGTTTTGCTATACCTTATCAAAGGCCTTGAGCTTTTCCCAAGTCAAGCGTCACAATCAATCATAACAGTCAACATATAAGCAATTAACAATAAGCAATCAGCAATTTAATTCTTCGAAGGTACATATATGTCCTCGGCCCAGTTGAAGCGGTCGGACGGTGAGAAGGCCCATGGGGCACCGTTGTTTTCGATGTTGGTGAACATGGCGTTAACAGAAGCGGGCGCAGCCGACTCCTCCAGCACCAGGTAGCGGCGCAGGTCCATGATCGTAGACAGCTGGTCGATGTTCACCGGGCAGGACTCCACGCAGGCGTTGCAGGTAGTACAAGCCCAGAGTTCCTCTGGTGTGATGTAGCCACGCAGCAAGGTTTTCTCGTCTGTAGTTTCAACACGTTCAACCCCCAATTCTTTGTAGTGGTTCGGGGCGAAGATGGCCGGATGCTCGCCTTTCTCCTCCATGCGGTCGCGGGTATCCATCACGATCTTGCGTGGCGAAAGCAGCTTGCCTGTAATATTAGCCGGGCACACAGAGGTACAGCGGCCGCACTCCGTACAGGTATAGGAGTCCATCAGCTGTTTCCAGGTCAGGTCTTCCACATCCTTCGCACCGAAGCGCTGCACGATCGGATTACCTTCTGCGTCCATTTCCGGCGCCGGCGGCTGGTAGCTTGGATCCAGCATGGCTTTGATCTCGTGCGTAATAGCCGGGTTCGTCGTGAACTTACCTTTTGGCAGAAGCTTCGAGTAATACACGTTCGGGAAAGCCATGATGATGTGGAAGTGCTTCGAACTCGGCAGGTAGTTCATAAAGGCCAGAATACCGATGATGTGGAACCACCAGCCTACACGCTCTATGATGTGCAGGCTGGTCGGGTTGTCGCCAAAGATATTTACGAACATCTGGCTGACCGGGTAGCTGCCTGCCACTTCGCCGCCTTCCATCTGTACCAGCTTCAAACCAGCGATGTTGAAGGCAAACAAGGCAAACATCAGCACGATCTCGGTAATCAGGATAAAGTTCGCATCCAGCTTTGGCCAGGCGCGCATTTCTACGCCACTTGCCAGGCGCGGCACCTTCGTCACGTTACGCCTCCAGAGGAAGATCACGCAGGCGATGATTACCAGCGCAGCCAGTATTTCATTAATGAACATCAAGGCGCTGTAAACCGGTCCAAGGAAAGCCAGTACGCGGTGCGTGGCAAATACCCCATCGATCAGGATCTCGATCACCTCGATGTTGATCACCAGAAAGCCTACATACACGAACAGATGCAGCACGGCCGGTAGCATGCGCTTGAACATCTTCTGCTGTCCGAAGGCAACCAGCAAAGTTTTGTTGATGCGCTCCGATGGGTTATCCGTCAGATCGACGTCACGGCCCATCAGAATGTTCTTGCGAATCTTGCGGATCTGCCACACAAACAGGCCAATGCCCAGGCCTGCTACAATCAGGAAGATAATGTTCTCGAGTTGAATCACGGTGAATTATTCGTTATACATACCAATTCGTAGATAAAGATAGCAGAATAGTGAGAATAAACGTATACAAGGCCACTTTTTTAAAATATTTTTGCCTGAAAGTTTGCGTCTTCGATTTTGGTTACTACTTTTGCATACCCTTTCGGAAGAGGGGGTCACAATGGAGCTGGTGATGTAGCTCAGTTGGTAGAGCAATGGACTGAAAATCCATGTGTCGTTGGTTCGATTCCAATCATCACCACCAGCTTAAACCCTTACCCTAACCGGTAAGGGTTTTTTGTTTTTATACCCTTCTCCTTTCTGCTGCCCTACTATACTTTATAATAAGCCGCTGGTTGTCTAAATTGTTTTCGGGCTGTAATTCTTCCCGCATTTTAGTACCTTAGCTGTTACAACACTTATTGCCATCATGAAAAGAATTTTCTGGAGCGCCATTTTTGCGGGCATGGCTGCCGGTATCGGTACTGTGCTTGCATTGGCTCTTATCTATATGTTTTTCATCCAAAACATACAGTTTTAGCATATGACCCGACGAAAAATATTCTGGACTGCTTATGCCGTTGGTTTTGCCGTAGCGGGTGTTATTGCAGTGTTTGCCTTTTACATGCTCAATCAAACGGTACCGCAGCGTGTGAACTGGCAGGCACTTCAGCTTACAAGCCTGCAGGGCGAGCCTATCTCCATCGACAAGTATAAAGGAAGAGTGGTTGTGCTGAATGTGTGGGCTACCTGGTGCAAGCCCTGCATCGAAGAGATGCCCGCCATGGATCGCCTGCAACAGTTACACCCTGACAAGATAGCCGTCGTAACGATATCGGACGAGGAGTTGGAGAAAATCCTGAAATTCAGAAGCCGCCAGCCCTATAGCTTCACTTACCTCAAAGCCAATACCCCACTTGCTAACCAGCAACTGACAGTATACCCTACTACTTATGTGCTGAACCCGAGCGGCGAAGTAAAAGAGATTTATCTGGGTGGTCAGGCCTGGGACAGTGAAAGGATGCAGAAGCGCTTGCTCAAATACTTTTAGCGACAGTTAGCCCGCAGTTCCAGTACCGCCGCCGAGTAACCCAGGCGGTAAGCTTCTCTAAAGTGAGCACAGGCAGAATCAGGCTGTGCCTGCTCGAGCTCAGTGCGGCCAAGCAGGTAATACACCCGCCCATTGGCATTATCAGCCTGCAGCACCTGGCGGTAGTCTGCCTCCGAGGCGGCATATTCGCCTGTTTTGTAATACCCGAAGCCCCGGAAGGTCAACGCATTTGCCCAGGACTCACCTTTGGATGTATGTCGCAGAAAGCTGGTAAAGTCGGCTATGGCGGGCTCAAACTTCTGCAGGTAAAACAAGCGCACTTCTCCCCTGTCTAACTGCGCGGTGTGTAATGTGCTGTCAAGCGTGAGCGCTATACCAAAATCCCTTTCGGCCTCCTGGTACTTCTCCAGCTTGGCCAGGCACTTGCCCCGCAACATAAACACTTCTCCAGAAGGACTGTCCTGCAATGCGATCACCTGATTCAGATCCTCCACAGCCGAGCGGTAATTCTCATACACATTCATCGAGATGCTTGCTCTTGTCAGGTAGGCGTCTGAATGCTTTGGGCGGAAATAGATTGCATCCGTGAGCAGGCTATGTGCGCTACTGTACTTGCCGTGTTCAATGTAGCTGAGTGCGGTCTTATACCTGTCTTCGCCTGTGATGTAGTCCATGGTAGACTTCAGCAGCACGCTGAACACGAACATGAAAGCGAAAAAACCGAGTGTGATGTACAGGTCCTTGCGCACAAAGCGGCGACCTTCGCGGCGAGGTATATTTTGGTAGTGACGCTCTGAAACCGGGGCCGGTGGCCGGGTTTGCCGGTAGCGGGGATTATGGTGCGGCTGATGCTGCCGTATGGCCTGTCGCTGTTCGCGCAGGTACTGCAGACGCAAATCATAGCGCACGCGCTTTTGGGGATCGGACAGGGTCTGATAAGCCGCGTTAACGACCTTGAACAATTCCTCCGCTCGTGCGTCGCCCGGGTTACGGTCAGGATGATACTTCAATGCCAGCCGCTTGTAAGCCAGCTTGATCTCCTGCGCCGAGGCCGTAGGACTCACGCCTAATGTGCTATATAGGTTATGCTCCAAAGAGACTAATGTAACAAAAAAGTGATACTTAAGTTAAGTAAACACGGACAAGATACAGCAAATTCCGTACTACAACTTTAACTGGTTATATCTTCCGCAAATTTTTTAATCTAATAGCGTATACAGAAAAAGCACTAAAAAAGCTGGGCACTATGAATGACAACGGCACAAGAGAGAAAAGTAATAACCTCATTGATAACTTAATGGGGTATATTGATACCCGCATAGACATTATACGTCTGGAAATACAGGAAAAGCTAAAAGCTGCTTTTGTAAGTGCGGTACATGGTGCCTTGTTGGCCTTTTTTGGCCTGATGAGCTTCCTTTTTGTTAGCATCTTTCTGGGCCTTCTGCTCAACCACCTCCTTGACAGCTCTTTCTGGGGCTTCGGCATTATCGCACTATTCTATGTGATTGTGCTGGTGGTGCTGCTTGTTGGTCTCGACAAGAAAGTGTTTCAAGGCATGGCTGACAAAGCCTTTGATAATACGATATACAAAACAGACAAAAGAGAGAAACAAGTATGAGCGAAACTAACAACCCCCTGTTCGATAACGAGCGTGAACTTCTGGAGCGTCAAAAAGAAGAATACAAAAACGCGCTCATGGGTGATGTGGATCAGATAAAGACACAGGGCCAGCAGATGGGCAAAAAAGTCGCCATTGCAGGCGGTGTGCTGGTAGCAGGGCTCCTGCTGAAGAGCATGTTCAGCGGCGGTAAAAAAAAAATTAAAAAACTGAAGAACAAAAAGGCTCTAAAGAGTTCAAAGTCCAAGAGCAAGGAGACGGATGCGCTTGGCTTCAACAAGTATGCGCACGACCAGGAGGATAGCTACACCGCAAGAAATGCGAATATGGCAGGGTACAATTCCTTTGTACATGAGCAAGAGGACGACTATACCTTGTCATCAGAACGCATGCCACATACCCCGCAGCAACAAACCGGCGTATCTAAAAGCTTTGTAAACTCTGAACTGATGCAGGTAATCAGTCAGCAGCTCATGGCCTTACTCCTTGTATACCTTACTAAAAAGGTAGAGGAATACTTAAGCACTGTTTCTAAAAATAACGATATTGCAGCAGCACCCATTGAGGTGACTGAAGTAGAAACGATTGCTTATACCATTCCAGAAGAGGATGCCATTCAACAACCTTTGTAACAGACAGCAGCATGAGCCAGGCAGAAAGCACTTCGCCCTCCTGATCGACCCCGATAACCTGGACGAAGCTTCCTGCCTGAACCTGCTCTCTCTTAGTGAAACCCACCAGGTAGATTTTTTCTTTGTCGGCGGCAGCCTCATCACCACTGATAACCAGGCCGCCATCATCAAACTTATCAAAGAGAACAGCACTATACCTGTCATTCTCTTCCCAAGCAACAGCCTGCACATTGACAAGCAAGCTGACGGCATTTTGCTACTGTCCCTTATCTCTGGCCGCAATCCTGACTTCCTGATCGGCCAGCATGTGCTTTCGGCTCCTATTCTCAAAGCCAGTGAACTGCAGGTATACCCTACCGGCTACATGCTCGTAGACACCGGCCGCCAAACCACTGCGTCTTACATGAGTGGCACCACGCCTATACCTTATGACAAGCCCGCGATTGCCGCCTGCACTGCCATGGCCGGCGAGCTGCTGGGCCTGCGCTACATCTACCTCGACGGAGGCAGCGGCGCTATGCAGCCCATCAGCGCAGACATGATCAAGGCGGTACGACAGTCGGTGGAGGTTCCCATCATAGTGGGAGGAGGCATCAATACGGCGGCCAAGGCAAGAGCAGCACTGGAGGCTGGCGCCGACGTCATTGTGGTAGGTAACCACATAGAAAAAAACCCCGGCTTTCTGGCCGAGGTTTCTCACACTATTGCTTCTTATAATCTTGCCTTAGATGTTCATCGCTGATTCGCGACGACGCATCTTACCGGCAGGTATACCAAACATCATCTTGAAGCGACGGCAGAAGTAAGCTGTATCTTTGTAGCCCACATCCTTACCGATTTCGCGGATGCTCTTCTTCGTAGTGCGAAGCAGGAACACAGCACGCTCCATGCGCTGGTATTCGATATAATCCTGAGGGTTAATGCCTGTCAGCATCTTGAAATACTGGCCTACATAATCCTCCGATACGTTGGCCACGTTAGAAAGCACTTTGTTAGACAAGTCGCCGCCCAGGTTCTCTTTGATGTAATTGAACAGGTCAATGAGGCGAGGGTCTTTGAAGTAGGTGCTGTTCGTAGCCAGCTGCTCCACAAACATTTTGTTGCGCAGGATGTGACGCACGATCTCTACCACGATGTTCTCGGTGTAGATGCTGATCAGACGCTCCTTGCCTGGCAAATCCTGCATGCTTTCTTCCACTACCTTGATCACCAGGTTAGCCAGCTTGTTGTTCCCTGAGATCAGGAAGGCAGGCAGGTCAAGTGATGCAAAGAAGTTAACTGAATCGAACACTTTCGCTTCGAAGCTCACATAGCTGTGGCTCTCTTCCGCGTCGCCGATCAGGTCGAGGTCGTTGTTGCTCTTAAAGAACTTCTCTCTGTTGGTGATCAGGTCATCGTTTGTGATGGATCTGCCATCGCCGGAACCATAGGTTACCTTTGTGCTACGTCCACCCGGTATAAAGAGCAGTTCGCCCTCTTCTACCATCTGTTCCTCCTCACCAAAGAAAATTGTACCTTTATGAAGCAGAATCAGGTTGTTGCCTACGTCGTAGTAGTTGCGTACCGAGAACGGCTGCTGCAACACCAGATTTTTCGCTTTAATGAACCGCACCCCAAGCGACTCAATAATCTTATTGTAATCTTCCATGTGTGTTACCAACTAACTTTTATACTATAAACCCTTTTATTTTGTCCTAAAGCTAGGCTAATCTTTATAAAATTCAAAATATTTTAAATATTTAATTTTAATTCAATAAACCCTATCCTTAGCCTAAATAACACAATAACAAAGGTTTAAGTGCCAAATTACTTTAACAATTCTCTTGAAATTACTATTTTCTGAATCTCAGAAGTGCCTTCGTAGATTTGTGTGATTTTGGCATCGCGCATCAAACGCTCTACATGGTACTCTTTCACGAAACCGTAACCGCCGTGTACTTGCACTGCTTCTACTGTTGTGTCCATGGCCACTTTAGAAGCGAAAAGCTTCGCCATTGCACCGGACATGCCGTAATCCTGGTGCGTGTCTTTGTGGTAAGCGGCCTTCAGACAAAGCATGCGGGCAGCTTCGATGTTCGTAGCCATGTCAGCCAGCTTGAACTGGATTGCCTGGTGCTTCGCAATCTCCACACCAAATGCCTTACGCTCCTTAGAGTACTTCACCGCCAGCTCGTATGCGCCAGAGGCTATACCTAACGCCTGTGCAGCTATACCTATACGGCCACCTGCCAGTGTAGACATCGCGAACTTGAAGCCGAAGCCATCTTCACCGATGCGGTTCTCCTTAGGTACTTTTACGTCAGTGAACATCAAAGAGTGTGTATCAGAGCCACGGATACCCAGCTTGTTCTCTTTCGGGCCAATCTGGAAACCTTCCATGCCACGCTCTACAATAAATGCGTTGATACCGCGGTGCTTCTTCTCTGGATCTGTCTGGGCAATCACCAGGTATACGGAGGCTGTGCTACCGTTTGTGATCCAGTTTTTAGTGCCATTCAGCAGGTAATAGTCGCCTTTGTCTTCGGCGGTGGTGCGCTGTGACGTAGCATCAGAACCAGCCTCCGGCTCAGAAAGGCAGAACGCGCCGATGATCTCGCCAGTAGCAAGCTTGGTCAGGTATTTCTGCTTTTGCTCCTCAGAGCCGTATTTCTCAAGGCCCCAGCATACAAGTGAGTTGTTCACCGACATTACTACAGAAGCAGAAGCGTCTACTTTAGAGATCTCTTCCATGGCCAACACATAAGAGATGGTATCCATACCACCACCGTTGTACTTCGGATCTACCATCATACCCAGGAAGCCAAGCTCTCCCATTTTTTTAATCTGCTCAGCCGGAAACTTCTGGTGCTCATCGCGCTCAATTACACCGGGCAGTAACTCTGTTTGTGCAAACTCACGGGCGGCAGCCTGCACTGCCAAATGTTCTTCAGTTAATTGAAAATTCATGCTTTTATATATAAAAGGACTGTAATTAATGGATTATAGTACAAAACTATGAAATTTGGTAATATTTGTATAACCCTCCTAACTAATATTTGTTAGGCAGTAGATAAATTCAGTGCAATAAAACAGAAACGCCATCCGCTCTGAAAGAACGGATGGCGCTTTAACTGATTTAGATTTGCATCATGATCGGCTTAGTCCCGACGGCCCATAAGCAGTGACACATAGTAGAGCAGTGTAGCCAACGAGCCCAGTGCTGCGACTACATAAGTCATAGCAGCCCACTTCAACGCGTCTTTTGACATGGCCAGCTCCTGCTGCGTTACAATATTGTTGGAGCTGATCCAGGCCAGCGCCCTCTTACTCGCATCAAACTCAACAGGCAGTGTTACAAAACTGAAAATGGTGGTCAGGCCAAACAGCGCCACACCAATCGCCAACGGCACAGGAGTAGTCTGCAGCATGAAAATACCGATCAGGATAATCCACTGCATGTAGCGTGAGGCGATGCTCAGCGCCGGCACCATGGCCGAGCGGAACTTCAGGAAGCTATACGCTCTGGCGTGCTGCACGGCATGGCCGCATTCGTGCGCTGCTACCGCGGCGGCTGCCGCACTGCGTGCCTCGTACACGTACTCACTCAGGTTCACGGTCTTGTCAGCCGGGTTGTAGTGGTCCGTCAAGCGGCCAGCCACCGAAATCACTTTCACATCGTGTATGCCGTTATCGGCCAGCATCATCTCGGCAATCTCACGGCCGGTATAGCCAGATTGCAACGGAATTTCGGAGTACTTCTTAAACTTACTCTTCAGTCTCCAGCTTACCCACATGCTGAGGCCCATGAAGAGAATAACTATCACATATATTCCCATTGGTCTGTTTTAACTTTATGAATTTTGTTGGTTTTCTATTTTTCTAACAATGTTAGTGGTGGAGTAGCCTTTCACGAGCGGCACGGTTTTCACCTCGCCTCCACGTGCTGTAACGACATCCTGCCCCACAATATTTTCGATGGTATAATCGTCGCCCTTCACCAGTATATCCGGCTGCAAAGCCTTGATCAGTTCGAGCGGTGTATTTTCATCGAAGAATACTACGGCATCCACAAACAAAAGGGATGCCATGACGCGCGCACGTGACATTTCGTCCTGAAGTGGGCGGCTTGGACCTTTTATACGGCTTATTGACGCATCTGTGTTAAGGCCTAGCACCAATTTATCGCCAAGTTGTCGTGCTTTTTCGAGGTAGTCTACGTGGCCGAGGTGCAGGATATCAAAGCAGCCGTTGGTAAAAACGATCTGCTGCCCCTCACTGCGCCATGCCTGCACAAGCTCCTGCAGGTCAGGTAAGGATAGGATTTTATCTTTCGAATTCATGTATAGGTGGGTTTGCCTGCGTGTGCTCTTCCACTGCGGCAGGCTTATGCAACATTCCTGCTATAAAACTAAGCACTCCCATGGCAACTACCAAAAGCGTTTGCGAAGTATGAGCTACCAGGGCGTAGGCCATACCTGCTTCTTTGGGTATACCGTAGAGCAGTAGCACAGTCTGCACTAGCAGGTGGTATACCCCTACCCCGCCCTGCACCGGCGCCGCCATACCTAAAGTACCGATCACGAGCACCGACAGGCCAGCTACTGGCGTCAGGCCGGATGTGGCAGGTATAGCATAGAACACCACAAGGCTCATGCCATAGTACATGGCCCATACAAACAGGGTATGCCCCCAGAAGGCGGCCTGGTTTTCAATTTTAGTAATGCTGAATACGCCCTGCAGCATCCCGCGCACGAAGGTCACCGCTCTTTTGAAAAAGGTGTTCTGACGCAGCTTGTTCAGGTATAGCAACCCCAGCACCAAAAACACAGCGCCAACTACCATCAACAGTACAACCAGCAGGTATAGCGACCCGAAGCTTTGCTCTAGGCTGGCGTACTTATCTGTAAAAAGACTGAAAAGAAAATCGCGGAGGCGGTTTACCTCCAGCATAAAGGTGAGCCCCAGAAACAGGAGCAGCATGACCATGTCGATGATGCGCTCCGCGATGACTGTGCCAAAGGCTGTATTGACAGGGATGCCATTGCTGCGACGGAGCATGCTGCAGCGCACCACCTCTCCCATGCGGGGCAACACAAGGTTGGCCAGGTAGCCCACCATCATGGCATTGTAGGTATTTTTAAAAGAGGGGGTATAGCCTGTCGGCCGTATTTGCATGTGCCAGCGGTATGCCCGGCTCAGGTAAGCTGCGATGCCCATCAGTACTGACAGCACCAGCCAGCCATAACTGATATTCTGTAACTCTGTCCATAGTTTTTCGAAGTCAAGCTCTTTGAGGGCATACCACATCAGAAATGCAGAAAGCCCCAGAAGCAGGCTGTACTTCAGTAAAGAGAGCAGTTTTCTCATGCAATGGCGTTACACCAGTCGGTTGTGCTGATCCGGGAAAACGAGCGTCGGCTGGTGGTTCTTGGCGTCTTCGAACTTGATGGAGCAGTAAGAGATCACGATCACGATGTCACCAACCTGCACTTTGCGTGCAGCCGGACCGTTCAGACATACCGTGCCGGTACCACGCTCACCCTTGATCACATAAGTCTCGAAGCGTTCACCGTTGTTGATGTTGACGATCTGTACTTTCTCATTCTCCACCACGTTGGCGGCATCCATCAGGTCTTCATCAATGGTGATGCTTCCCACATAGTGCAACTCAGCCTGCGTAACCCGGCAACGGTGAATTTTGGATTTTAAAACCTCAATATACATGGTTTATTTTTGTAATAGGCCGCAAAGTTATGCAATTAGCTGCAGATAAACTACCAGCGTTTCAGCATCTTCTTAAGCCTTTACATAACCAAACAAATCAGCCTTCCTTTAGATTCACGAGCATGTTATCGATCAGGCGCACCTCGCCCACAAAAGCAGCTATGCAAAGCGCCACTTCTTCTTGTCCGCTTATGTCCTGAAGCGGCTGCAGGGTAAGACTGTCCACTATTTCGAAGTACTCCAGCTCGAGCTCTTCTACCTGCTGCAGCTTTTGTGCTACCTCGCTCCTGATGGCTGCTACCGGCTTCTGCTTCAGATCGGCTGCGGCCAATTGCAGTGCTTTGTAAAGCTGCGGTGCCTGCTGCCGTTGCGCATCGCTCAGGCGCTTGTTGCGTGAGGACATAGCCAACCCATCGGCTTCGCGCACGGTCGGATAGCACACCAGCTCCAGGTCAAAGCTCAGGGCCCGCACCAGCTGACGCACTATAGCCACCTGCTGCAAATCCTTTTGCCCAAAATAAGCCTTGTGCGGCTGCACGATATGGAAAAGTTTGCTCACCACAGTTGCCACTCCGTTGAAGTGTCCCGGGCGATGCGCGCCCTCCATCACCGCTTCGAGCTCACCGAAACTAAACTGCAGCACAGACTGTTGTGGATATATCTCCTCCGCACTCGGAGCAAACAGGTAGTCGCAGCCAACGCTTTGCAGCAGGCTGATGTCCTGCTCGAGTGTGCGGGGGTATAGCTTATAATCAGAGGCGTTATTGAATTGAGTCGGATTCACAAACACACTACAGATCGTCACGTCATTCTCGCGGGCCGAGGCGCGCAAGAGCTGCAGGTGCCCTTCGTGCAGGGCGCCCATGGTAGGCACAAAACCAATGCGCTTGCCGCCGCAACGCAGCGCCGTCACAATGGCCCTGAGGGCTGACACCTGCTCTATAACTTCCATATTAATAGGTATAAATGATGCAATTGCTGAAAGCCGGCAAAAGTAGGTTATAGAACATTAAATTGAAAATTAGAATAAAAAATACTAATTTTGCACGTCCCATTACTGTTGCTTATTAAATTTTTAATTACATACTCATGTCTAAATTGCGAATCCTGTACGCCGCCACCGAGATCCTTCCTTTCCTTCAAACCACTAAAGTAGCAGAATTTTTAAACACGCTGCCGCAGAGTATGCAGGAGAGAGGTATGGAGATCCGCATCTTCGTGCCGAAGTTCGGTATAATAAACGAGCGTAAAAACCGTTTGCATGAGGTAGTTCGCCTGTCAGGCATCAACATCGCCGTGGGTGATGACGAGAAGCCGCTTGTTATTAAGGTAGCCTCTATCCCAAATGCCAAGCTGCAGGTATATTTTATCGATAACGAAGACTATTTCCAGCGCAAGTCCGTTTTTGTGGATAAGAACAATAACTTCCACCAGGACAACGACGAGCGTGCCATCTTCTTCTGCAAGGGTGTACTCGAAACAGTGAAGAAACTGGGCTGGCAGCCCGATATCGTGCATTGCAACGACTGGATGACCGGCCTGATTCCAATGTACCTGAAAACTACTTACAAGAAAGACCCGATATTTAAGGATTCGAAGTCTATCTTTACGGTTTACAACCACGAGTACAAGCACAAGTTTAACGGCGACCTGCTCGAGAAAGTAAAAATGCTTGATATCGATGACAGCATGCTGGCCTCTTTGCAGGAAGCGGACCTGGACAGCTTTATCAAGGTTGGCATGGAGTACGCTGACTCTGTGATCAAGACAAATGAGAACTTCGGCGAAAACATCAGCGCCCTGTTCAATGAATTTGTTGAGACAAACAAGAACATCAATACCATCAGTGCCGACGACAACCTGTGTGATTCATACTTCAACCTATATAATGAACTCAGCCGTTAGGAGATTACTCTTATTCTTCTTTTCATTTGCCGCTCTTACAGCCTGCGAAGACCCAAAAGACATCGGACTCGAACTACAGGACGAAAACCTGATAGGTACCGAGTTCACTGACACCCTTACCATCCGGACCGGAACTGTGTTTCAGGGCGACTCGATCCTTTCGTTCCGTTCACAGCCGCCTTTGCTAGGCCAGTATGTAGATCCGGTGCTGGGTAAGGTACGTGCCAGCACAATCACGGAGGTGTCAATCAATGGTACCGGCTTAAACTTCGGCGCAGGTGCCAGAGCAGACTCGCTGGTGCTTACACTTGACTATTCGTTTAAGTATGCGGACACCCTGAAGACGATGCAGGTGAATGTGCATCGTGTGACAGGTGCTTTTGACGAGAGAACCTCTTACTTTACCACAACTCCTTTTGCTTACGACTCTAACCCTGTTGGTTCGAAAGCTTTTCTGCCGCGCATAGATACAGAAAGGGCGGAGAACGTGACGACAAAGAAGACGAGACTGCTGAAGATAAAACTGAGTAGCGAGCTGGCAAACGAGTTTATGGCCCAGTCAGGCCAGGCGGGTTTAGCAGACCAGGCCGGTTTCTCTAACTTTTTCAGAGGTCTTGCATTAACAGTGCCTGAGGGCGAGAATGCAAGTATAGTTGGTCTGACACTGGGTAGCACTAACACGAGCCTGACACTGCACTATACCACAGCCGAAGGCACTGCCAGACAGCATAACTTTTTGCTGGGCGCAGGCAATTACTTTACACAGATATCATCTGACCGAACAGGCACTGCCGTTGCCGAGTTGCAGTCGAATGGTGACTTTGTACCTGCCAGCGAAACAGGCGGGGATTCTTATATACAGGCGGGCACGCAACTGCTAAGCAAGATCACAATCCCTCACCTGGAAAAATTCAAGGATATCCCAGGCACCCTGATCATTAACCGGGCCGAGCTGATCATACCTGTTAAAGCGGCTTCTTCGGAGAACAACCTGCCGAGACCTCCTCAATTGGCTTTGTATGAAACCAACAATGCCAACCAGTTTTTGCGAGATATAACAGGTACTGTACGTGCGGTGCAGCAGGATGGTGTCAATCCACTGGATACCCGAGTGCCAGCTTTGGTGGCTAGTAGCCGCAAAAATGGCGTCGACTATTATACCCTGAATGTGACCAGTTACCTGCAGGGTGTGATGATGGGCCTGAAGCAAAACAATGGACTGATGCTGGGCGCTGTATCGGCTGCTTCGCAGTCAGACGGAACCGTATCTATTCGTCCGGAAACGCGTCCTTACCGTGCCATTGTGACAAATAATGAAGCAAACCCAGTAAGGCTACTGATATACTATTCGAAGCTACAATAGTATCGCGCAAATATTAAGCAGATACTTTATACATTATAAAGAAAAAGGTACCTTTGCAGGTACCTTTATTTTTTTTACTGAAACTTAATACTATATGTGCGGAATTGTAGCGTACGTAGGGCATAGAGATGCTTGCCCTATTGTCCTTAAGGGCTTGAAACGACTTGAATACAGAGGCTATGACAGCGCAGGAATAGCCCTGATGAACGGAGGCCTGAACGTCTTCAAAAGAAAAGGCAAGGTAAGCGACCTTGAAGAGTTTATTGCAGATAAAGATGTGCATGGCAACATCGGCATGGGCCATACCCGCTGGGCTACCCACGGTGAACCAAACGATGTCAATGCACACCCTCACTACTCTAGCTCCAAGAACATTGCCATCATCCACAACGGCATCATCGAGAACTACGCCTCCCTGAAGCAGCTCCTGATCCAAAAAGGCCATACCTTCCAGTCAGAGACTGACTCAGAGGTATTCATCAACCTGATTGAAGACATCAAGCAGAACAGCAACTGCTCACTGGCTGAGGCGGTTCGCCTGGCCCTGCACGAAGTGGTAGGAGCTTATGCTATTGTGGTGCTCTCTAAGGAAGACCAGAACCAACTCATCGCTGCCCGTAAGGGTAGTCCGCTGGTAGTAGGTATAGGCGAAGGCGAATACTTCCTTGCTTCTGACGCTACCCCAATCATTGAGTATACCAACGACGTGGTGTATGTGAACGACTACGAACTGGTAGTGATCAAAAACGGTGAGTTGGAGATCCGTACCAAAGAGGACGTGGTGCAAACGCCTTACGTTCAACGCCTAGAAATGGCGCTGGAGTCGATCGAGAAAGGCGGCTACCCACACTTCATGCTGAAAGAGATATTTGAGCAACCTCGCTCTATCCTCGACAGCATGCGCGGCCGTATGATCGCGGAGAGTAATCACCTGATGATGGGTGGCATCCGTGAGTTTGAGAACAAATTTGTGAATGCGGACCGTATCCTGATCGTAGCTTGCGGTACGTCGTGGCATGCCGGTCTGGTGGCCGAGTACCTGATCGAAGACCTGGCACGCATACCTGTGGAAGTGGAGTACGCTTCAGAATTCCGTTACCGCAACCCAATCATCAGTGAGCGTGATATTGTGGTGGCGATTTCGCAGTCTGGTGAAACAGCTGACACACTGGCCGCACTGGAGCTGGCCAAGTCAAAAGGTGCTACGATTTTTGGTATCTGCAACGTGGTAGGTTCTTCTATCGCCCGTGCCACGGATGCGGGTGCTTATACCCACGCTGGTCCTGAGATCGGTGTTGCCTCCACAAAGGCCTTTACCGCTCAAGTAACGGTGCTTTCGCTAATTGCCATGATTATTGGCAGCAAGCGTGGCACGCTGGAAACAACCAAACTGCACCAGTTAATGGTGGAGCTGGAGAGCATTCCGGCCAAAGTAGAGAAAGCCCTGGAGCTAAACGACCAGATCATCAAGATTTCGGAGCAGTACAAGGACGCTACGAACTTCCTATACCTGGGTCGTGGCTATAACTTCCCGGTTGCACTGGAAGGCGCCCTGAAGCTGAAAGAGATCTCTTACATCCACGCCGAAGGCTACCCTGCCGCTGAGATGAAGCACGGCCCGATCGCCTTGATCGACGAGCAGATGCCGGTGGTGGTAATTGCTACTAAGGACAGCTCTTACGAGAAGATCGTGTCGAACATACAGGAGGTGAAGGCCCGTAAAGGCAAGATCATCGCTGTTGTAACGGAAGGCGACACGACTATACCTGCCATGGCGGATCACGTGATTGAAATTCCGGAAACAAGCGAGCACCTGGTGCCGTTGCTGTCGGTAATTCCGCTGCAGTTGCTGTCTTACCACATTGCGGTAATGCGCGGCTGTAACGTAGACCAGCCTCGTAATCTGGCGAAGTCTGTGACAGTGGAGTAATCGATTAATAGTTATAAAAAAGGGCCAGCGACTAATCAGTTGCTGGCCCTTTTGCTTTATTATGAACTATCTTAGAGGCTAAACTTCTCCCCTCTCAGATACTTTGTCTTGAGCAGCGGGCAAATCTTGTAGCGCTCTTCTCTGGTGTCTTCGTACATCGCCTCCAACACCTGGTATACATTGTCTATACCTATCGCATTCGCCCATTCAAATGGTCCGTGCGGATAGTTGGTACCCAGTTTCATACCCAAATCGATATCCTGAATAGAGGCAGTGCCTTCCTGCAAGGTATAGCAGGCTTCGTTAATGATCATGCACAGGATGCGCGGTGTAGCCATGCCTGCACGGTCTTCTACTAACTGATACTCCGTGCCGAGCTGTTCGCATACCTGTTTCAGTTTCTCAGTGTCCTCCTGCTCATATAGGCTTACCTCCAGCACCGGGCGGTTAAGGAGGGTTGGCAGTCCATTGAAACCGAATAAGGTGCAGATCCTTTCTAAACCTGATTCACGCACCAGCGAAGCTAGCTGCTTCGTCACGGCCTGACAGAACACGATTTGACCTGGGCCATAATCGCTCAGGCGCTCCGGCTCTTGGTGCAGCAGGAAGTCAAAAACAACATCGCCAGGCTTGAGCTGATCATCGGTCAGGTGGCGGCTATGCAGAAAGGTATAGGTATTGCCGTTGCCTCCTTCCGGAAATTTCTGTTTAAACTCAGCGGCCATTTCATCGCCAGACAAAACAAGTATGTGCATATTTCTGTACTTTTGATGGGTAAAGATACACATTAAAACTAATCGGACTATGAACCATACCATTATCAAGTCGGCCAATGCGCCAGCCGCTATCGGCCCTTACAGCCAGGCAACACTTCACAACGGGATTATGTACGTTTCGGGCCAAATCCCACTGGATCCGCAAAGCGGTGAGCTGGTGAGCGGCACTATTGAGGAGGAAACGCACCAGGTGATGAAAAACCTATCCGCCATTCTGCAAGAGGCAGGCATGGGCTTCGACAACGTGCTCAAGTGCTCCATCTTCGTGAAAGACCTGGGCAATTTCGCCAAAATAAACGAGGTATACGGCAGCTACTTCAGCTCCAACCCACCTGCTCGTGAGACGGTAGAGGTAAGCCGCCTGCCGAAGGATGTGAATGTAGAGATTTCGTGTATTGCTGCCTTATAGAACGCTTTAGCTAATAGGCTTATACCTCCAGCCCAATTTTTACAATGGGGCTGGAGGTTTCGTTTTTATACCTTCCGCTTCTCAGCGGGCTAAACACAAAGAGCAACATGAACATAAACATCCCCGGCCTGCACAATTCTGACGAAAACCATTGGCAGACGATATGGGAAAATGACCACCCTTCTAAATTTTACAGGGTAATACAATCAGACTGGGAAAAGCCTGACTGCGTGGAATGGATAAGTAAAATGGAAGAAGAGTTAAAGCAATTCGACTATAAACAGTTAATTCTAATTGGCCACAGTGTCGGCTGTGTGACCATTATCAAGTGGTTTGAGATGTATGGACACGCCATAAAAGGGGCCCTGTTTGTGGCACCGAGCGATGTGGACAGCCCCGGCTACCCTTCCTATATAACAGGGTTTAACCCGATGCCTGCAAGCAAATTACCTTTTCCCACTATTGTGGTAGCAAGCACAGATGATCATGTAGTAGACTTTGAAAGGGCGCAGCTATTTGCCAGGAACTGGGGAAGCGAGTTAGTAACGCTTAAGGAAGCCGGGCACATCGAAAGTAAATCCGGGTTTGGCAAATGGGACTTTGGGCTGGAACTTATCGACAGACTTAAGCAGATGAAAGTTGCTTAAATTCCCTCCCCCGCAGACTTGTCTTTTTTATCCGACTCAGCCGCTTCTTTCGCTTCCTCTTCCCCATAAATGTCCTTCGTAAACTTACCTGGCTCAGCATTCACGGCCGTGTGGCCTACTTCTATTTCCTGCCGGATGAAGCGCACGGCATACTCAGCTGGGTAAATATTGAAGCCATACTTGCGGGAGTACACAAACGTGAACACAGCCCCGAAGAAGATGATCTGGGAGGTATAGAACACCCACAGTAGGATTACGATAACCGAACCCGCCGCCCCGTAAATGGAGGTGATATTGCTCGTGCCAAGGTATAGCCCGATGATTTCGCGACCAATGGCAAACAGCAAGGAGGTAACCAGCGCCCCTACCCATACATCGCGCCACCTTATTTTGGCATCGGGCAGAAAGCGGTAGATACAGCCGAACATAAAGGTCATGAGCAGGAAGCCCGACACCAAATTGACGCCCCGCAGCACGTATACAAACCAGCCTGCAAGCCTCGCCGCCAGAAAATCGCCGATGGCCACCAGTATGGTATTGGCTAATAGCGATACGATGAGCAGGATCGCAATAGCCAGAATCATGGCGAAGGATAGGAAGCGGTCAAGGATCAGCTTGACGTAGCCGCGCTTGGGGGCTGGTCGCACATACCATACTTCGTTGAGCGAGTCCTGCAGCGAAACAAACACGCCCGTGGCCGCTATGAAAAGAGTGACAACGATAACAACAGTAGCGAGGTTGAAATCGGTGATGTCGTTGATACTCTCTACCATACGCTGCACCGCAAAAGCCGCCTCCGAGCCAACCATCTCCCTGATCTGATAGTAAATTTCCCCTGAAACAGCCTGTTCACCAAAGAAGTATCCGGTGGCATTAATGATGATCAGCAGGATAGGCGGCAACGCAAAGATGGTGTAATAAGCCAGTGCAGCCCCCTTCTGGAAGGAGTTGTTCTCGATAAACTCAAGGCTGGTTTCCTTGAGCAGGCACCAGATATTTTTGAGCGTTTGGCGGGGCATGGAGTCGTGTTTGGCCTTGTCTTAAACTGATACGCAAATCAAATGTTATGTTTGTGCAGGCTCCTATCAAAGCTACAGGGCAGAGAAAGCAACACTTTACCGAAACGAGAATTTATTTTGTACCTTTGTGGCATCATTTGCAATGCCTTTTTGAAATAACCATACATGGAAAGAGAAGTTAGAGTACGCTTTGCCCCGAGCCCGACAGGGCCTCTCCATATCGGCGGTGTTCGCACGGCCCTTTACAACTTTTTGCTGGCCAAGAAAACCGGCGGCAAAATGATCCTGCGCATCGAGGACACAGACCAGAACCGTTTTGTGCCCGGTGCCGAAGATTACATCCGCGAGTCACTGGAGTGGTGCGGCATTGAGCTGGACGAGAGCCCATGGGTCGGTGGCCCTTACGCGCCTTACCGCCAGTCAGAGCGCAAGCCGATGTACATGCAGTATGCCATGCAGCTGATCGAGAGCGGACACGCTTACTACGCTTTCGACACGGCCGAGGAGCTGGAGGAAATGCGCGAGCGTCTGAAGGCTGCCAAGGTAGCCACGCCACAGTACAACGCCATCACCCGCATGACGATGAAAAACTCGCTCACGTTGCCGGAAGATGAAGTAAAGCGCCGTCTGGAGTCAGGCGACCCGTATGTGATCCGTCTGAAAGTGCCACGCAAAGAGGAAGTTCGCTTAAAAGACCTGATCCGCGGTTGGGTAATGGTACATTCTTCTGCCATCGACGATAAAGTACTGATGAAGTCGGACGGAATGCCAACTTACCACCTGGCTAACATTGTGGATGATCACCTGATGCAGATCACGCATGTGATCCGTGGCGAGGAGTGGTTGCCATCGGCGCCGCTGCACGTGCTGCTATACCGCTACCTGGGTTGGGAAGACACTATGCCGGAGTTCGCGCACCTGCCGCTTTTGCTAAAGCCCGATGGCAACGGCAAGCTGAGCAAGCGCGACGGTGACAAGCTGGGCTTCCCGGTATTCCCGCTGCGTTGGGAAGATCCTTTCTCAGGCGAAATCTCCTCTGGCTACCGTGAGGCAGGCTATATTCCGGAAGCGTTCATTAACTTCCTTGCCTTCCTGGGCTGGAACCCGGGTACGCAGCAGGAGATCTTCTCTATGGAGGAGCTGGCAAATGAATTCACGATCGAGCGTATTGGCAAGTCCGGTACCCGCTTCGATATACAGAAAGCACGCTGGTTCAACGAGCAGTACCTGCGCGCCAAACCAGACGCAGAACTGGCAGGTTACCTGTTGATGGCACTGGAAGAGCATGGCATCACTTGCTCGTCTGAGAAGGCTGAGAAGATCGCCGGCCTGATGAAGGAGCGTGTAAGCTTCCCGCAGGAGTTCTGGCGCGAGGCCGCTTATTTCTTCGTAGCTCCGACTGAGTACAGCGAGAAAGTGGCTTCCAAGAAGTGGAACAGCCAGGCAGTAGCCGTTTTCACCGACTTCCGCAACGAACTCTCTACACTGAGCGACTTCAACGCCGATACGGTGAAGGATTTGCTGGTAAGCATTCTGGAGCGCCACGGCATGAAGATCGGCATGGTGATGCAGGCGCTTCGTCTGGCCGTGACCGGTGCAGAGGCTGGTCCTGACCTGATGCAGATCATTGAGGTGATTGGCCGCGAGGAAACTCAGAACCGCATCGACGCTGCCATTAGCGCATTGAGCCATTACGCAACAGCTTAGGCTATACCTTATACCTGTACAAGGGCGGCTATTCCGAAAGGAGTAGCCGCTTTTTTTATACCTGTCCGCTATACCTGCCTGTAACTATTTGTCCGTTTCGCCTTATACTTCAGTGAGAACAATAAGGACCAGACCATGGCTAAGAATAAAAAAGAGAACAAAAGCTCCAAGAAGAAAACGCGGGTGCACAAAGACCTCGAGGGTTTCGAGATCAAGGTGAACCAGCAGGGCGAGATCATGTCGAACTACTCTATCGACCAGATCAATGAATTCCTCAACAAGAATGTGGAGGACAAAAAACTGGTAAAGCGGGATGCTGCTGAGAAAGCAAAAAAAGAGGAAGAAGAGTTTCATATAGAGGAGGGTGAGGAAGTAGAGGAAACCGACGAGGATTTCGTGAAAGGCACCAGCTCCGTTTCGGACGACGAGGATGACAAAGACCTGCCGAAGGCCCGTAGAAAAAAAGGTCGTGGTGATGAGGACGAGGACGATGAAGAGGATTAGATATTTTACTATCTTGTCTATCTGAACATCAAGTCCTAAAAACTATGAGAAACGCACACGAAATCGACTTTCGCATTTTCGGTAACGACATACAGGTACTCGAGATCGAGCTTGATCCCAACGAAACGGTGATTGCCGAGGCCGGCGCCATGGTATACATGGAAGAGGGCATCGACTTCCAGACCAAAATGGGAGATGGATCCAACCCCAGCCAGGGCTTTCTGGGCAAACTGGTTTCAGCAGGCAGTCGCCTGATCACGGGTGAGTCGCTGTTTATGACGCACTTTACGCACCGTGGCTATGGTAAGAGTCGGGTCGCTTTTTCAGCTCCCTACCCCGGCACTATTCTGCCTCTTGATCTGCAGCAGTTCAATGGTAACACACTTATCGCACAGAAAGACGCCTTCCTGGCTGCGGCATTGGGTACAAAACTCGCGATGCATTTCAATCAAAAGCTGGGTTCCGGCCTGTTTGGTGGCGAGGGTTTTATCCTACAGAAGATATCCGGTGACGGACTTGCCTTCCTGCATGCAGGTGGTACCATCGTAGAGAAAGAGCTCAACAACGAAACCCTGCGTGTCGACACAGGCTGCGTAGTGGCTTTTGAGCAAGGTATAGACTTCAGCATTCAGCGGGCCGGCGGCCTCAAGTCCATGATCTTCGGTGGTGAGGGTATCTTTCTGGCCACCCTACGCGGCACTGGTCGAGTATGGTTGCAGTCTATGCCTGTAAAGAAACTGATCGAAGCACTGATGCCACACGGTGAGAACGCCAAGAAAGAAGGCGGATTTATGAGTAGTTTCCTGGAGTAATTGATAATCAATTAGCCGTATTTAAGTAAATAAGTATCCACCTGAAGCCTCTCTATAAATGGAAGGACATGCTCAACCCAAAAGTTATGGCAGTCAGGTACTACCATACATCTACTTCATCGGATTAGCCAGCTTTTGGTTATTTGGAGACTTAGTTGCGATGCAAAAATTTAGTTTTGTCGCTTTGGGCGTTATAGTCGCTCTCACTATTCAAGCAGTATTGCAGCATAAAGTGGTAGGAGCTAGTTTGGGCATAATGGCCATAGCAATCAGTTTAATAGCTTTTCTGGCCACCTTGTCTGAATTCAGTGATTTCGAAGTAGTCAATCAAAGTGCTATACAGCTGATAGCCGTTGGTTCGGTGCTCTCACTTAGTGGGCTTGTAATGGGGGGTATGTTGACAATAACGAATATCAGAAGGTTGGCAATTTAAATATTAGATTTACTAGTGCATAGCTATCTTTAACCATAAATCTGAAGAATGACTTTAGAAATAAAGAATACCTGGAACGGCCTTAACCGTGTTCTGACCATTATCAACCTCGTTCTGTTAATGGTACTAACAGCGCAGGGCTTTGATTACAAAAAAGTGAAAGGCAAAACGGTACCTGTGTATCTCAATGTTGCGCTCCTGTTAGTCCTGGGTTTCGCAGTATCCGCAACGATTTACGGCTTATTCAGATAGTTGCTATACCTGAGGTATAGTTTAAAAGCAAAAATGCCCGGCAGGTATAAACTGTCGGGCATTTTTATTGTCATTTCGACTACTCTTTAGGCGCGAGCCGAAGAGAGTCAGCGTAGTTGTGAGAAATCTGGAGGGATATTCATTACTATTCACTTCAGATTTCTCACTAGCGTTCGAAATGACAGCTTTGTTTAATTCTTTACTCTTGCCAGCCCACTTACTTCCATTATCTCCTCCAAATACTCACGGGTATTGCTCAGTCTCGGCACTTTGTGCTGGCCACCAAGTTTACCTTTTTTGCTGAGCCAGTTCATGAAGGTGCCTTTTGGGGCGGCGTGTACGATAGGTTCCTGCAGGGCGATGTCGTTTTGGCGCTTGGCGTCATAGTCGGAATTGATTTCGCGCAGGGCCTGGTCAAGCACTTGGGTGAAGTGGGGCAGACTATCCGGTTCTTTCTCAAACTCAATCAGCCATTCGTGGCCGCCACGCTTGCCGCTCTGCATGTATACAGGTGCGGCTGTGAAGTTCGAGATAATGGCGCCAGTGGCTTCGCAGGCCTTCGTAATGGCCACTTCAGCATTCTCCACGATCACTTCTTCGCCAAAGGCGTTGATGAAGTGCTTTGTGCGGCCTGATATCTTGATGCGGTATGGGCTCAGATTCGTGAAGCGTATAGTATCGCCAATCTTATAGCGCCACAGACCGGCGTTGGTCGAGATAACAATAGCATAGTTCTTACCCAGTTCTACCTGATCCAACGTCAGTGTTTTGGGGTTTTCCTCCTCGAACTGGTCCATCGGGATGAACTCGTAGTACACGCCATAGTCCAGCATCAGCAACATCTCGTCTTCGGTGTCACGCTGGTCCTGTATACCAAAGAAGCCTTCGGAGGCATTGTATACCTCCAGGTAGTGCATCTGAGCGGAAGGGATGATCTCTCTGAACAGCTGACGGTATGGCCCAAATGCCACAGCACCGTGTGTGAAGAGCTCCAGATTCGGCCATACCTCCAGGATGTTCTTTTTGCCAGTAACCTCGAGTATGCGCTTCAGGAGCACATAAGTCCACGTCGGCACACCGCTCAGGCTGGTTACGTTCTCCGGCACGGTTACTTCCACCATCTTCTCGATCTTCTCCTCCCACTTGTCCATCAGGGCTACTTTGAGCGGCGGCGTGCGCATGGCCTCTGCCCAGATCGGCAGGTTCTGCATAATCACAGCCGACACGTCACCGCAGGATGTCTTGGCGTTGAATTCGTTGGGGTGGTGGCTGCCGCCAATAGAGAGGCCTTTGCCTGTGAAAAGCTTGGTGTTAGGGTAATTGTTGACGTAGAGCGAGAGCATGTCTTTACCGCCCTTGTAGTGGCAGTCTTCCAGCGACTCCGGGCTGACAGGTATAAACTTGCTGCGGGCATTGGTGGTGCCCGACGACTTGGCGAACCACTCAATCTTGCTCGGCCACAGGATATTCTGTTCCCCTTTCATCACCCGCTCTATGTAAGGGTACAGGTCTTCGTAAGTAGCAATCGGCACCCGCTCCTGAAAGGTCTTCACCGACTTCATATCGCCGAAGCCATACTTCTTGCCAAACTCCGTGTTCTTCGCCGTGCTGATCAGGTCCTGAAACAGTTCGTTCTGCACTTCATGTGGGTATTTCCGAAACAGATCAATGTCATGAATCCGCTTCTTCATCACCCACGTCACGATTGAGTTTATGATTTCCAAAGGCTGATGGCTAAATTGTTAAACTGCTTTTCCTATCACTAAACTTGCAAACATTAGCCTTGTAATATACCTAATGTAGACTAAATCTTGCGTTTTAATTCAAAATGTTTGCCCAGGTATACGCGGCGTACCTGCTCGTCGGCAGCCAGTTCTTCAGCGGTGCCTGACTTCAGGATTTTACCCTCGAAGAGTAGGTAGGCGCGGTCGGTGATGGAAAGGGTTTCGTTTACGTTGTGGTCGGTAATCAGGATACCGATATTTTTGCTCTTAAGCTTGGCTACGATACTCTGGATTTCTTCTACCGCAATTGGGTCTACGCCGGCGAAGGGCTCATCGAGTAACACGAATTTAGGGTCTACGGCCAGGGCGCGGGCGATTTCGGTGCGGCGGCGTTCACCGCCTGACAATACGATACCTTTGTTTTTGCGCACGTGTGTCAGCGAGAACTCTTCCAGCAATTCCTCTACCTTCTCCAGTTGCTCTTTCTTAGGACGATTGGTCATCTCCAGTGGGGCCAGGATATTCTCCTCTACTGTCAGTTGCCGGAACACCGAGGCTTCCTGCGCCAGGTAGCCCACGCCACGTTTGGCCCGTTGATACATGGGCAGGTCCGTGATATCCTCTTTGTCGAGGAATATGCGGCCCTCGTTCGGCTTTACCAGGCCCACGATCATGTAAAACGAAGTAGTTTTACCGGCACCGTTTGGCCCCAGCAAACCCACAATCTCACCTTGGTTCACTTCCACGCTCACGTCGTTCACGACCATGCGCGACTTATATTTTTTAAATAAATGTTCGGCTCTTAATATCATCGGGCTAATTTAAGCATTCTTGACCCGTCCTGCAATGCAGTAATCCTGCCAAGTTTTATACATGTCCAGAGCAGGTATAACAGCAGATACACTTTCCGATATATTCAAAAAATCAAATTTTATAAATGAAATTATTCCGGGTGCACTGTTGTTAGTGTCGCGTCTTCTTATTAGTTTGGAATTCCGATTAACCAGCCTTTATGATGTTTTCTTTACTTTACCTGGCCGCCCACAAGATGGCTTATTCTGGCTTATTACTCTCGTTGCTGTTTACCGGTATTCCTTCTGGAAATTCCGATAATACAAAAAACAACGGTGCCACAGCCAAAAGCACAGGGGCTACCACTAAAACCACGCTGATCACCTCTTCAAGCCTCAAGGGTATAGACGTGTCGAAGTGGCAGAAAGAGGTCGACTGGGACCAGGTGCGGGACGCAGGCGTGTCGTTTGCATTTGTAAAGGCAACACAGGACGATTACAGGCTGGACCCTTACTTTGCCCGCAACTGGGAAGAAACAAAGCGTGTGGGCATCAAACGAGGTGCTTATCATTTCTTTATACCTGCCGCTCCGGTGCAGGGCCAGATCGAGATGTTCATCAACACAGTGGAGCTGCACGAAGGCGACCTGCCTCCTGTACTGGATGTGGAAGTAATTGAGAAGCACACTTCTCCCGCCGACATGCGAAAAAACATGCGCATCTGGCTTGAGGCCGTTACAGCGCACTATGGTGTAAAACCCATCATCTATACCAATCAGAATTTTTACCGCCGCTGGCTGCAGGGTCATTTCAAGGACTATCATTTCTGGATTGCCCGATACAATACTATTGAGCCCGACATTCACCACGAAGACAAGTGGCTTTTCTGGCAGTACACCGACACAGGCAAGCTGGCAGGTATAAATGCTGCTATTGATCTTAACTACTTTGCAGGCGATATGAACAGCCTGAACCTGATGTGCGTACCTCCTAAACTGACGCCATACCCCGAAAAGGTGATTTTGGCCGAGCTTGAGCAACTGCCTGCCGTCAAGCTTCTGGCAAACAACATCGATGAACCGTAACATATAAAACGGGCGCTGCCATAACACTGCCGTGCCCGTTTTTAGTTTTATAGGTCTTTTGTAACTGGAGTTAATGAAAACAGGAATCTCTTCTGTATTGATTGGCGTGATTGGGCTGGTCCTGATTACCTATTTCTACTATCAGGCTGAAGAGAGCCAGGTGGACCTAGGTGATGTACAGCACACTGTGACAAGCTACCCTCTGAGCTTCCCTATGGCAATGTCGCTGTTTGCAGTGGAAGCAATAGGCCTTATACTTGGCTATTTCGCTTTCAGGCGCCGATATGTCAAGCTGGGGTTATCAGGTATAGGGCTGTGCGCGCTTTGTCTGATCCTTCTATATGGGTACGCATTTTAGAGTCAGGTTAAACCTCTCTTTATACCTGAGACAGGCACGAATCTCTCCTTACTACTTCAACATCCGGATGTCCTTGATGCGCAGCTGCAGCGTCACATTTCCCCTGAACTCGTTTTCTTCTATGGTATAGCACACATCAAAGGGTATACCTTTCGAGATGAATTTGAAATAGTCGCCAAAGCCGAAGCCGATGGCATCGATGTCGTAGAAACCGTCCTGCGTCAGGCGCAGTTTCAGGTGGCTGTCGCCAACCACACGCACCGCGCCTGTATCGTACACACATTCCGACACAAATACCGGCTTCATGTTGCCCGGGCCAAAGGGCTCCATCTGCTTCACTATGTTGTAGAAGTTCTGGGTGATCTGATTGAGTCTGATCTTCGCATCTACTTCTATCTGCGGAATTTTTTGGTCTTCGGTAATGGTGCGGGACACAACCTCCTCAAAGCGCTGTCTGAAGGCTGGCACATTCTCTACAGGCAATGTAAGGCCTGCTGCATACATGTGACCACCGAACTGGTCAAGCAGGTCTGAGCAGCTCTCAATGGCGTCGTGCACGTTGAAACCATGCACCGAACGGGCCGAGCCAGAAGCCTTGCCATTAGATTGCGTCAGGATGATCGTAGGGCGGTAGTAGTGATCGATGCAGCGCGAAGCCACAATTCCGATCACACCTTTGTGCCAGTTTTCCTTGTAGAGTACCGTAGAATTCGCATTGCGCAGAAAGTCGTCCTCGGCGATCATCTGCAGCGCTTCCTTGGTGATGTTCGAGTCCTTGTCGCGGCGCTCTTTGTTGGATTCGTTGATGATGTCGGCCATCTCGAAGGCTTCTGCCTTGGTCTGGGCCAGTAGCATCCGCACAGAGCGCTTCGCATCGCCCATACGCCCTGCTGCATTGATGCGGGGCGCAAAGCCGAACACGACACTGGTAATATCCATCTCGCCGGTTATACCTGCCAGTTCCTTGAGTGCCTCAAGGCCCGGACGCAGGGGGCCTGGTCCGTTGATCAGCTGCAGACCAAAGTAAGCCAGGATGCGGTTTTCACCCGTAATCGGCACAATGTCGGCCGCTATACTCACCACCAGCAGGTCGAGCAGCTTAAAAGCCTCTTCCTGCGGTATACCTTGCTGAAAGCAAAAAGCCTGGATCAGTTTAAAGCCAACGCCACAGCCTGAGAGTTCTTTGTAAGGGTATGGGCAGTCAATCTGTTTCGGATCCAGTACGGCCACTGCCTGCGGGATATCCTCGTCGGGCAGGTGGTGGTCGCAGATGATGAAATCTATACCTAATGAACTGGCATAAGCTACCTTGTCTGCCGATTTAATGCCGCAGTCGAGACTGATGATAAGCGAAAAGCCCTGCTCAGCGGCATAGTCTATACCTTGCGTGGATACGCCGTAACCTTCTTTATACCTGTCGGGGATGTAATATTCGAGTTGGCCGGGTTGGGTAAGTGAATGCAGAAAGCTGTACATAAGCGCCACAGAGGTGGTGCCGTCTACGTCGTAGTCGCCGTAAACCAGTATGCGCTCGGAGCGATGCAGTGCCTCAACTATCCGGTCGACGGCAAGCTGCATGTCCTTCATCAGGAAAGGGTCGTGCAGGTCGAGCAGGCTGGGGCGGAAAAAGGCTTTCGCTTCCTCGAATGTACAGATAGAGCGCTGGCACAGTACATCGGCCAGTGTGGTGCTGATCCGGAGCGCTTCGGCCAGTTGATTAATCACCTCCGGCGCTACGCTTTTATTGTATACCCACCTTTTCTCCATATGCTGCTTCACAAATAAACCCGAAGCAAAGGTAATCAATTTACGCAGGATTTGGACCCGCCGCCGCCCACCACACAGCACCTTTCCGCTATTTTTTGTAATTTGCAGCTTCACAATACGCCTGATCATGAAACAACTCAGAGAAATTTTTGAGAAGTATAAGAACTACTCGCTGGACCTGATCATGTATGGATTTTTCCTCATCTTCATCCTGATCCTGTTCCTTTTCTTTTCTTAGCATTTATACTTCCCACCAAGTATTTCATAGCATGAACCGTAGACTCTGGCTGATCGTAATCCTTACCTGCTTGCTGACTGTTCTGCTAACAAATCTTCCTTTTCTGCCGGGACCTGCTATCCTGAATTATCCTGCTCAGTTATTTTTTTCGCTGGGTATGCTTGCTGGCATTCTCGGCTTTCTGCTGATCCCTATTGGTCTTGTATGGACAGTGTGGACTTTTATAAAACACCCAGAACCACGCCTGTTCAAGGCTTTCGCTATTCTATGCTGGGCTTTGCCCGCTACTGCTTTGGTTTCTACTACCTGGCTTGCCAATCACACACGCGATATAAGTCGCAACCTGGCTATGACCAATGCCTCAGTGCTAATCGAACAGGTAGAAAAGCACTATCATGAACAAGGTGCCTATCCGGAAACGCTGGAAGAGCTAACGATACCTCAGCCCTCTTCATGGGTGATAGGTATTCCGGCTTACGATTACTCTAAAACCGACCATGCCTATACCTTGTCCTTCACACAGAATGTAATCCTTGGCTTCAACTTTGAAGTGGTTGTATACGATCCTTCGGGTTCACATAAGGCGGAGGGGGAATTAACCACCTTGTACGACACCGGCCTTGATAACTGGAAGTACTACGTTTACGACTGAGTCCTATACCTGTCAGTTTGCAATAGGCGCATCGCCGCGCAGCTTCCGGAAACGCTTACGGGCCTCAGCCACATAAATGCTGCCCTGGTGCTTCACCAGAAATTCATTGTATAGCTCCTGTGCCTTCTGCGTGTCTTTCAGGTTCTCTTCGTAGATGTAGGCCATTTTGTACAGAGCGTCATCACTCAGAATATCGGCGGGAGCATTGACTACTTTCTCCAGACTGGCAATGGCTTTGTCAAACGCACCGGTGCGCTCGTAGATGCTGGCTTTGCGGAAGTAAATCTCATCTGTCAGGCTATGCCCCGGGAACTTCTGCAGCATGGCATTCAATCTGTTTTGCGCCTCGTCCAGCTTGTTTTGGAAAACGAGCAGTTCGATTGCCGCATATTCTTCCATAGCCACAGTAGAGGTGTCCAGCCCCGTGTTGTCGGTGATCAGCAGGCTCAGGTCCATGGCGTCGTTGGCTATCTCGCGGCTGGTAGCCAGCTTCAGGATGTCGAGGTGAGCCTGTGCCAGCTCGAAGTCGCCTTTGTAGTAGTTAAGCCGGGCGTTGCGCAGCTTCGCCTCATGCCCGATCGGCGTCTCCTTGTGCGATTTCTCTACCTGCGAGTACAGCAAGGTCGACTCCCAGGGCTCTCCTTTCAGCAGGTATATATCGCCCAGCGTGAGTTTGCTCTCAGCCACAAAATCGGGCTTGGCGCGGGGAGTTGCAACAGCCTCCTGCAACAACTCGATGGCTTTGTCCTTTTCATCCAAATGAAAGGCATACAGATTAGCCATGTGCTGCAACACCTCTACCGTTTGGGCATTGCGCCCCACTTCAGCCAGCAGCGCTTCGTAGTCTGATATCAGCGCCCTGATCTTGTCCAGGTCAACCGGGAAAGTATTTTCTACCTGCTCTTCACGGGCATTTATCAGCCGCTGCCTTGCGATTAGGTAGTAGGGACCATCCGGATATTCTTTGATGATGTACTCATAGGCTTCAATGGCGCCCTGGTAGTCATTGTTGCGGGCACTGATTGCACCCAGCTCCATCACTCGTGTACCGCCGCTGCGGGTGCGCTTGTCTACAGAACGGGCCTGCAGCAAAGCACTGTAGAAGTCACGTCGCTGAATGTAGAGCCAGATCAGCAGTTCGTTGTAAGCCAGCAAATCGGGGTTTTGCTGCACCCGGGTAATCAGCTCTTTCTCCAGTGCATCAAAGGCCTTCTCGTCCTGCATGCTATTCTGCAGCATATTCTGCACATAGATCAGATCACTTTCGTTTTCCTGCAGCAGGTTAAGCGCCTCTCCAATCAGATTCTCGTGCTTCTGCCGGAAAGTATAGAGCGCTATAAGAGAGCGGTTGTGCTCGTATGGATTCTTACTTAATTCACGGCCACGCAGGTAGGCTCTCTCAGCGTAGTCAAACAGCTCGTGCTGCACAAAAACGCTGGCTGCGGCTATTACCTCCTCCTGCTTCAGCTGGGCAATCAGTTTGTCGAAGTGCTTCTCCGCTCCTGCTTTGTCACCAGCGGCCTGGTATACGATGCCTAAGTCGATGTTGTAGTTCACCTGCCCCGGGTAGCGCTTGATGGTGCGTTTCACCAGTTTCTCAGCTTCTTTGTGGTTGTTCTGCGCCAGCAGGGTTTTCAGGTAGTCGGGGTATACCGTGTGGAACAGGCGTTCGTCGTTGATCAGCTTGCTGTAGATGGTCTCGGCTTTCTGGTACTCCCCTTTGCTGAGGTACTCGCGTGCCAGTGCCAGCTCCTGGTTCTGCGCCATAGAAAAGGGCACTGCCAGCACCATGAACAGGAGCACAAACAGCAGGCGCGACAAATAGGTATGAACAGGTATAAGCATCATCTATTACAACGTGTGTACAGGCTTTTTGATATGGACTTGTCTCCTGAAAATGAAGATAGCCAATAATTTTCGTTTGGCCATAAACAGAAAAGGGCCGCTCCAGTCGGAACAGCCCTTTTCTTATACCTATCGTGCAGGTCTTAGAAGAATCTTACACGGTTATCTTTGATGTCAGCTTTCTCTTTGATCGCTTCAAACGCGTTGGTTTCTACACGCGATGTGCGGGTATTTACCAGCTGCGTCTTCACGCCGGAAAGATCCTGTGCATCCGGAGCATTAGTCACATTGATCAACTCAACTACTACTACACCACCTTGTCCTTCGATAGGAGCAGTACGGCTGCCTGGCTTCAAGCCAAACGCTCTACCGATTGCTACTGGCTCCAGGCCAAGGCCAGGTATAGCGCCAGAAGCAAGCGATACTTCTTCAGCCTCTCTGATGATCGCATCCGGACCGTAGTTAGCAGCAATCTGGTCAAGTGAACCCGACGCGCCTTTCAGCTTCGCCATGATCTGCTGTGCTTTTACCTCGTTACGAACGGCGGCAGTCAGCTCCTCTTTCACATCCTCAATCTTAGCATAGCCTTTTTCGCGCTTGCCAGTCAAAGTAGCGATTACGTACTGGTCGTTGATCTCGAACACAGGCGATACATCACCTACTGAAGTGTCTTTTGAGTAAGCCCAGCGCACCAATTCTCTGGCGTTGCTCAGGTTACCTACCAGCACGTTGTTTTTGCCTACGTTAGCAGCTTCTTCTACAGAAAGGGCTTCGTTTTTCTTCACGTTCTCTCTGAACTCCTGCGTTGAGCCGCTTGTGCCAGCCAGTTCGTCAGCCATGGCATAAGCCTGGTCACGGGTAGCGTCGCTGGCGTCAAGTGAGCGCTGTACGGCAGCCACTTTGTAAGTACGCTTCGACTTAGGAGCCGTTATTTTAATGATGTGGTAGCCATACTCTGTCTCAACAGGAGCTGGCAGCAAGCCTTCGGTAGTAGCACCAAACACCGCCTTCTCAAAAGCTGGTACCATGCGGCCTTCAGTGAAGTAACCCAGGTCACCACCAACTGCAGCTGTACCGTCAGATCCGTGCTGTGCAGCCATAGCCGCAAAGTCAGCACCGTTTTTGATCTGTGTCTGGATGTCTTTTGCCTTGGCAAGAGCAGCCTGCTTGGCCTCAGGAGAATCGTTCTCTGGCTTGATCAGGATGTGGCTGGCACGGGCAGTGTTCACGCTACCATCTCTGATGTCCATAATCTTGTACAGCGCATAGGTATCGCCATCATTGTAAGGGCCGTATACCTTGCCTTCTTCCAGCGGCGCGATTTCGTGCAGTTGCTCAGGCAGCTCTGCTGTGTGCAGGTAAGTGCCGTCGTATGGCAGATCTGAGTGCGTATTTACGAAAGCAGAGTCGTTGGTCGAAGCGGCGAACTGCTCCGTCAGGTCTTTCAGCTCCTCCTGGAAGTAGTTCATGTCTTCGGTAGAAGCGGCAACCGGAATGGTCACAAACTCCAGCGTACGGCCATCTTCTACTTTATAAAGCTCTTTGTTGCGCTCGTAGTAGTCTTTCAGCTGCGCGTCTGTTACCTGCACAGCAGAGTCAGCGATCGAGAAGTAAGGAACATACAACACTTTCATATTGGCGATCGTGTTCTGTGCCTCGAAGTGCTTCTTCGCTTCAGCTGATGTTACGTATACTGACTTGGTCAGCAGGTTGCTGTACTTCGTCTGGATGCGGTCGTTGAGAATGCTCTGCTCAAAGTTAACCCACATCGGACGACCACCGGTCTGGTCCAGGTTCTGCAGGTACTGAACAACCTGAGCACGGTCAAACTCACCTGTCTGTGGGTTAGTGAATGCCTGGCGAACCGATGGGTGGATGTTGTTACCCTGTACCATATCGGCCAGTTCTTCTTCCGACACCTGAATGCCCAGGCGATCGTACTCTTTCTGCAAGGCAATCTGGAAGATTAGCTGGTTCCAGGCTTGCTCACGCATCATGGCCATTTCGCTCTCGGTGGCAGCACGCTGTACCTGTCCTTCGTATTGGGCCTTGATCTGCTGGAACACCATATCGAAGCGCTGGTAGTCGATTTTCTCACCTGCTATTTCGCCTACGGTAGTCGTATCATTACCTAAAAGTCTGGAGTTTGGCCCTAATAGGTCGCCGCCTACTACAAATACGCCAAGTCCAATGGCGATAGCGCCAACAGCCCAACCCGACTTTTCTCTAATCTTGTTAATTAATGCCATGTGTTATACGAATGATAAAGGATGTGCAAAATAAGGTTAATCGTGCAAAAATTCAAAATTTTGTGTGCAACTGTTTAAAATACGCCATCTGCCTGTAAGTCTGGATCTTTGAAGAGCTTCACTGCATTGATGCGGTTATCATCCATCGACAGGATAGTGATCGTGAAGGGCCGCAGCTCCACCACATCGCCCGGCTTCGGTATTTCGCCCAGTACCGAAAAAATAAGTCCGCCCAGGGTTTCGTAATCCCCTTCAGGCAGATTGAGCTCGTATTTATCGTTGAGGTAATCGATCTCGTGACGGGCACTTAGCAGGTACAGGTGCTTCGCCGGGAAAACCTGCTCAAGCAGGGCTTCGTAGTCGTACTCGTCCTGTATCTCGCCTACTATCTCCTCGATCACGTCTTCCACGGTTACGATGCCTGACGTGCCGCCAAACTCGTCCACTACCACGGCCACGGTACGATGCTCTGTACCAAAGCGCAGAAACAACTCGCTGGCCAGCATACTCTCCGGCACCAGGCTCACCGGCGACAGGATCTCACGGATCTGGCGTGGCTGCTGGAACATGGCCAGTTGGTGGCAGTATCCGATGATATTGTCAATAGAGTCCTCGTACACCAGTATCTTGGAATGTCCCGTTTTGATGAAGGTATCGCGCAGCAACTCCACTGGTTCGTTTACCTCGACCGCTTCCACCTCCGTGCGGGGCACCATACATTCCTTCACACGCACTTTCTTAAACTCGAGCGCATTATGAAATATCTCCTGGTTTACCTCCGGAGCGCCTTCCTCTACCGGATTGTACAGCCTGTTCTTGATGTAGGCGTTCAGGTCCGTTACCCCAAACACCGGGTGCTCATCTGAAAACTCTATCTTGAGTATCCGCTCGGCAATCCATTTGCTTAACCCTACCAGTACAATCACAACAGGGTATAGCAGATAGTGCAGCACCAGCATAGGTATAGCCAGCACATCCAGCATACGGTTTGGGTTAATGGCAAAGAGGCTGCGCGGCAGAAATTCCGCTGTAAGCAACACGATAACCGAAGCTACCAGTACTTGTAGCAGCAGTATAAGGGGTGCCAGTTGCATTGCAGTTGGCAGAAAGGCCTGAAACAAGGTATAGAGTATACCCGCTATCACAAAGCCATAAAGCACCAGTGAGATTACATAGCCGATCAGTGTAGTACCCATTAGCCTGGCAGGATGCCGGAGCAGGTGCGTCAGGATACGGCCGGAGAGCACGTTGTTTTTCTCGTCAAGCTCTATCTGCAGTTTATTGGCAGCCGTAAAAGCGATCTCTATACCTGAGAAAAAAGCACAGGCCAGCAGCGCAATAAACAACAACAGTATCTGGTCGGGGTCTATCATAAGATGCTACAGACTATTCGGTCTGTTTCTTCTTGCGGTAATGGTACACGATGTACAGCATAAAGCCGATCATGTAAATCCAGTAATTGCCTGCTATATCAGACTCTTGTATACTTCTGTGCACGCCAATCACCATGGCCACAAAAGCTAACGATAGTAAAATAGTATTAACCAGTTTTTGGTTCATTATTCCTTCAGGCTAAATACGCCCGTCACTTTTTTGATTCTATAATTTGTAAAGTCCTGGTTTGCCTCCAGGCCGTGACCCATCAGAATTTCCTCAGGCGTCGTGATCTTAACAAACTTGTCTGTATAGATCTGGGCTTTGGCTTTGTTCCAGTAAAGCTCCTCTGTCTCGAGTTTTTCCTGCTTCTGCAGGTTATGTACAATCACATTGCCCCGCACCAGGTATAAGTCTTTGTTTCGCTCCTGCTTGCCGTAGTTGGCCCGCAGCGTAGAGGTCACGCTTTCTCCCTTTTCCAGAAACTCGACATCAATTCCGTCCGGAAAAATCACATCGCCGTTTTCGTAGTCTGCCTGCATGGGTGCCTGCAGCCTGATGAGCACCTTGGCTGAGTCGCTGTAGAGCGTCAGCACATTGGCTGTCTCCCTAAACGGGCCATCATATTTCTTTTCCTGGTCCGGGTCTCTCAGGTCTGTACCGCAAGCAGCTGTCAACATGACTAGCAAAGCGACCAGCACTGAAAAAATAGATCTCGGCATGCTTTTTTACTTATCTAAAGTGAAGATACTAAAAATTAAAAAAGACCGTCGTCAGAACGGCCTGTTTTAATAATGCTTTTAAGGTCGGAATAGTTTACTCTATCCTGCGTTTTACGAACCAGCGCGTATTAACTGTCACGCCCGCACCGAACTGAAAGTAGTCCTCAGCGATCAGGCCGTTGTCTGTTGTGCCTCTCTTGCCGTAGCCCATCATAATGTTGAACTGGTAAGGCGGTTCGAAATAATTACCTCGCCCGATCGGGAGCGTCAGACCACCTGTAACAGCCATGTCCTTGATGTTTTCTCCGTTAATGACATACGGGCTTTGGCCATAGCGAAGACCGGCACGGTAAGTTACGCGCTTCAGGTAACTGTCAATGGCGGTAGGGTTAGGCGTATACTCTGCACCCAGGCCGATTTTATAGCTGTTGCCCATTCTCTGCTCCCCATCCAGGTTGCGGTAGTCGGACCAGTCCTGCATCATAAACTCCGTACCGATGGTCAGGTTAGATCCATTGTCGTAGCTGATGGAAGCGTTCAGACTAGGTGGAACATTCACGGAGGCTTCTACACTGTCAGGCAGCATAGGACTTCCCTTGAGAGCATCTCCCAGGTCACGGCGCTCGTAAGCAGACATCCGCTTCGCATTCATGTCTACGCCCAGGGTATAAACTGCACCCGCGCTCAGAAAAGCCTTATCGGCGACTTTCTTACGGTAGTTGGCTCCAGCTCTGAAAAGGAAATCAGTATAACGGGTACGCTCTACATAGGCAACCCGCTCCAGCGAGGTGTTGCTAATAGAGGTATCGGCTACGATAGAAGAAGATTCCTGAGAAACAGTACCAAACAGGTAAGAGGCGCTTGCTCCGATTGTCAGTCCATTCGTGATCCGGAAACCATGCCCGAAGTAGATCTCTGAAATTCCGCCTTCGCCGCTGTACTCGTTTATCACAACTGCTTCCTGCCGGTTAGGCAGCGAGCCCATGTTTCTGATGTTATAGTCAACTGAGCTGTAGGGTCTCAGGCTAACGGCTGAGCTCCAGCGCTTGGTAATAGGCACACCCAGTGTCAGGTAAGATAAGTTGCCATCGCCATCCCGCTGTGACTGGGTCGCGTTTCTGAGGGTTTTATACCTGCCGGTTACACCGACATCGAATACGGTAATGCTGTTGTAGTATAGCAGTGCCGGGTTGGCGGTGTTGGAATGGAAGCTGTTGCCTGTGCTTACGCCCACATCGCCCATGCCTGCCGTTCTTAAGTTACCTAAGTTTGTGTTGAGTTCTCCCAGTCCGTAACGGGAATAAGGCGAGTTACCGATGCTTTGCGCCTGCACGCCCTGCGCCAGGCACAGCACGGATGCGCAAATAAGTAAACGGAGCGTTTTATACATTATGTCTTAATATTCTTTGAAGCCCAATCAGGACCAGTTCAGGAATTACAAAGATGGGGTGTTTTATGGTACTTTCAAAAAATCCTGCGTCTCCTCCACAAAGTATAACCACCAGTTTATCTGATTTTTGGCGATATGCGCTGATTATACCCTCTACTTCCGCCACCGTTCCGCCCAACACACCGCTCTCCAGTGACTCCTGCGTGGTCTGTCCGATCAAAGGAAAATTTTCATGGATTCCTTGTACTAACGGAAGGCGGCCTGTAAAATTATGCAGTGCCTTGAATTTCATTTGAATGCCGGGCGCTATACCTCCGCCCTGGTAATGGCCGCGCTCATCGATGAAGTCGTACGTGATCGCCGTACCCGCATCAATAGTCAGGCAATTGCGGCCCGGGAAGAAATAATTTGCCGCCACAGCCGCTGCAATACGGTCTGCCCCAAGTGTACCTGGAGTTTTGTAATCATTAGAAACAGGCAGGGCTGTCTGCGCCGAAAGCAATACGATGCTTCCGGACACTGACAGCCCTGTCTTTATTTGCTCTACTGCGCCGCCACTCACCGAGGCAATAATGGCATGGTCAAAGGCCTGGGATACTACTTCTTGTGGCAGCCCTTCCTGCTCTTTGAAATACCCTTGTGAGACAAGGGCATCATCTTCAAAAATGCCGTATTTGCCTCCCGTATTACCGATATCAATGGCGATGCTGCGCATATATTACATGAAGTACTTCAGACGAATCACTTCTTTTTCGGTGAGGTAACGCCACTCGCTGCGTGGCAGGTCCTTTTTGGTCAAGCCGGCATACTGCACGCGGTCCAGTGTTACCACTTCGTAGCCCAGGTGCTCAAATATGCGGCGCACGATGCGGTTACGGCCGATGTGGATTTCCAGCCCCAGGAACTTCTTGGAGTCTCCCAGCATGGCCACATCGTCTACCATCGCTTTGCCGTCTTCCAGCTCCACACCTTCCACTACTTTCTGGAAGTCGTCTTTGGTGATCGGCTTATCCAACTCTACCTGGTATATCTTCTTGATCTCGTTAGAAGGGTGCGTCAGCTTCTGGGCCAACTCTCCGTCGTTGGTGAACAGCAACAGACCGGTTGTGTTACGGTCCAGGCGACCTACCGGGAAGATACGCTCCTTAGATGCTTTCTCCACCAGGCTCATCACGGTCTTGCGACCTTCAGGGTCTTCAGTCGTCGTGATAAAGTCTTTCGGCTTGTTGAGCAGCACGTACACCATCTTCTCACGGTTCAGCACTTTCTTGCCGTACATCACGGTATCAGAAGGCTGTACTTTGAAGCCCATTTCCGTCACTACTTCACCATTCACTTTGATTTCACCTGACAGGATCAGTTCATCTGCCTCGCGACGAGAACACACCCCGGCATTGGCGATATAGCGGTTCAAACGGATGCTTCCGTCTTCATCCTCACCTTTGCGGTTGGTTTTCTTGATACGTGGGTTGTCTTTGTAGCGACGCAGGTCGTAGTTTGGCGTCTCCGGGTTGTGCTCTGAATCCGAGTTACGGTCAAAGCTGCGGCCACGGCGCTCTCCGTCCCCTTTACTGAATTTGTCTTTACGGTCGAATGATCTGCGTTCGCCGCCTTCACGTCGATCACCAAAGCTGCGACGCTCACCGCCTTCTCTGCGATCACCCCCTTCGCGGCGGTCACCGAAGCTACGGCGGTCACCACGCTCTTCTCTTTCTCCGCCTTCTTTGCGGTCACCGTATGGCTTGCGCTCGCGATCACCTCCGAATGAACGACGCTCACCGCCTTCTCTACGGTCGTTGCCATAAGAACGGCGTTCGCCTCTTTCCTCGCGGTTCTCACCAAATGAACGGCGTTCGCCTCTCTCCTCTCTGTTGTCGCGGCCAAAGGACTTCCTCTCACCACGCTCCGAATCAAAGCGACGTTCTCCGCCTTCTCCACCTTCACGACGATCGCCGTATGATTTGCGTTCGCCACCCTCGTTGCGGTCACTGTATGGCTTGCGCTCCCGGTCTCCTCCAAAAGAGCGACGTTCGCCACCCTCTCTTCTGTCGCCGTATGGCTTACGCTCGCGGTCACCGCCGAAAGAGCGTCTTTCTCCGCCTTCTCTGCGATCTCCGTATGGCTTGCGGTCACCACCTTCGCGGCGCTCTCTGTCGCCTCCAAAGCTGCGGCGCTCGCCGCCTTCACGGCGGTCACCGTATGGTTTGCGATCTCCGCGGTCTTCTCTTCTATCGTTTCCGTAAGAGCGACGCTCACCGCCATCTCTTCCTTCGCCTTTATCTCTTCTGTTAAAGATTTTCTTTTCGCCGCGATCATTGTACGGCCGGCCTGACTCGTTTCTGTCAGACGATCTTCTGCCTTCTCCGTCGTTGCGGGATGGTCTTTCGTTTTCTGTTGCCATTGTATAATTATTATCGATGCAGTATCGCTACTGTACCTGTGTGTGCAGTATATGTAAGAATAGTATACTCTAATGAATGATGGGGGTTCGCTAATCGGCTATTTCGCCAATCATGTTTTCTTCTGAGGCGAAATCCTTTAGCTGCGGAAGGTCCTTGATGTGGTTAATACCGAAGTAGTCCATGAATTTTTGAGACGTGCCGTATAGTACGGGTCTCCCTATGGTATCGGCTTTACCCTTGATCTCGATAAGCTCTTTCTCTAATAGTTTGTGGATGGCGTAGTCACAGCCCACGCCACGAATCTGCTCTACGGCCGAGCGGGTAATCGGCTGCTTGTAGGCAATAATTGCCAGCGTCTCCAGAGAAGACGCTGACAATTTCTTTTTTGACTTATGTTTCAGGTAGGTGCTCACCGTTTCCTGGTACTCCGGCTTCGTCAGAAACTGGTACCCGCCCCCGATAGCGTATATCTGAAAGGCAAAACCTGCATCGGTCAGCTGCTCATTGATGTTCTCAACGGCTTCCAGCACGTCGCTCACCAGCACCTCCATTTGCAGCGACTCCGTAAGGCAGCGCTGTATCTCTTCGATGCTTATTGGCGATTGGGCACAGAAAACCAGTGCCTGAATGTGGTTTTGCAGTATATTCAAGGTATAAGTGTACTAGTCGTTACGCTGAAGCTTGGCTTCGATGGTATGCTGTGTATGTGGCACGGCGCGAAGTCTCTCTTTCGGGATCAGCTTGCCTGTCACGATGCAAACACCGTATGTGCCGTTTTTGATGCGGATAAGCGCATTCTCCAACTGCTGGATGAACTTCATCTGACGTGAGGCCAGCTGGTTCAGGCTTTCCTTCTCCGCTGTGTCTGCACCATCTTCCAATACTTTGGTTGGAGATGCCGTGTTATCGGTGCCGGAGTCGTTACGACGGCTCAGGGTCTCTTTGATAAACGTTACTTCCTTACGCGCATTGGTTAGCTTCTCAAGAATGATTGCTTCAAACTCTGCCAATTCCTCACGGGAATACCGCTGTTTCTCTTCGTTTGTATTCATTATACTATCTTAGAACTAGGTTGTAGTTTCTTGTCTGGTAAGCTAAAAAACCTCTTCCTGTTAAGAGCAACGCTCTCGTGCTTATCAACAGCAACAAGGATGATTAAGTTTAAAGCTTAAATTTTAAGCCCAAAAACCGAACCACTCTGATGTTCAGGTTATTATTTAAGCTAAATTTCGTGCAAAAATAGAAGTTATATCTATAATTTGCTACCTGCCTTCTTTATTTTAATTATAATTTTGTCTTTCCGCTCTTTTATTTGATTTACTCCAATACTGGAATGGAACTTGCAGGCAGCCTGAAATACACCCAGGCTAATTAAGTTTTGGATTACTCACTTTAATATATGAAAAACAAAATAATACTCGCCTTTGCCGCTGCGGCTCTTTTTTTTATACCTACGCAACAAGCTTATGCTCAAGCACAACAGCCAAAGAGGGCAGTTATTAAGGTAAATCCACTGAGCGCCTTTGCGCTGACAGGTTCTGGGTTCCTGGAGTATGCCATCACGGACAACCTGAGTGCACAGCTTGGAGCCTCTGTTACAGGTGTCTCTATTTCAAATATCAAGTTCAAAGGTTACGGTTTTACACCCGAAGTGCGCTATTATTTCTCTGAAAACAAAGTGGCACCTATGGGCCCTTATGTGGCGGGCTATGGTCGTATCAGGAGTTTTAAGCTGACAGTAGAGAAGCAGGATGAAGAAGGCCGTGACTACAGCGCTACTTACAACCCGGTAGGTGCCGGCGTGGCTATCGGTAATCAATGGGTGTTTAACAGCGGCTTTACGTTTGATGTGTTTTTGGGCGCCGGCTACAACGGGGGCAACCTGAAGGTGAATGTTGGCACCGAAGAGGACTTCGACACAGGTATCATCGGCGATATGATTTTGGGAGGAGGTTTCAGCGTTCGGCCAGGTATAACCTTAGGGTATAATTTCTAGGCCTGCCTATACCTATACCCACTCAATCAAATAAAAAACGGGTCCCTGCTCAGCTGAGCAGGGACCCGTTTTTTATAACTATACCCGAGCCATTAGAAGCTCAGCATTTGAATAACTGCTGCTGCTGCCTCTATACCTTTGTTACCATGCTTGCCGCCGGCTCTGTCCAGCGCTTGCTCCAGGTTATTGGTTGTAACCAGACCAAACGAAACCGGCTTGTTAAACTTAAGCGAAACATTGGTCAGGCCATTGGCCACGGCATGATTAATATAGTCATCGTGCTTCGTGTCGCCTTTGATAACCACACCGATACAGATCACAGCATCGATCTCCTCCTGCAAGGCCAGGAACTGCGCACCTAAAGTTAGCTCGAAACTGCCAGGCACTGTATTCCGGAAAATGTTCTCCTTCTTAGCACCATGCTGCAGCAGAGTTTCGATAGCACCAGCACACAATACATCCGTGATCTCGCTGTGCCAGTCAGCCACTACAATGCCGAACTTCTTATCAGATATGTCGCCGAAGCCCTCTTTCTTGTAATCGTTCAGGTTTTTGAGAGAAGTAGCCATATGATTATTTTTGATGGTTAAATGGTTGATTGTTGAGCCTGCAGACACAAGTTATTAGGTATAAATTAGGTATAGCACCGTTTCATACACCTTTATAGCGCTCTGCACTAGCCCATGAACTTAAAAAAAGAAGCGCTTCTGCCGGAGAGACAAAAGCGCTTTTTATAACTAGGCATTAGCCTGTCAGATCTTAGTTGGCAGCTGCGCCAGACATTGCCTCAGCGCGTGCTTTAAACTTCTTGGCATCTGTTACTTCAGCTGATGTTACAAAATCCTTGATGATCTTGTCATACGTGTTAGCAGCGGCCTGGAAGTCGTTGGCAGCTTCGTAAGCTACGGCAGCCTTCATCAGGTACTGTGGCGAGAAGTACGGGTTGCTGTTGTGGTTAGCGGCTTTGTTATACAGGTCAGCCGCTTCCTTATACTTGCCTTGCTCAGAAAGTGCATCGCCTGTCAGGCTGTAAGCGCGCGCCTGCATCAGGTAGTCATCAGACTTGAAGTCCTCCAGGTGAGACTGCGCCTCAGCGAAGTTACCCTGCTTCAGCAAAGCAACACCAGCATAGAATTTAGCCAGATTACCTGCTTCAGTTCCACTGTACTCGTCTACAATACTCAACAAACCATCGTACTGACCATCGCCGTTCAGTGCTTTGTTCAAAGAGTCTGCTTCGAAATAATACACTGCCTGGAACATAGCTTCGTGCGCTTCCTGGTTCTGGGTAGTGCGGTGGTTGTAATACAGGAAACCTGCAACAATGATAGCGGCAATGGCGGCAAACACACCGAGCAGCTTGGTTTTGTTTTTCTTCACGAAATCCTCAGATCCTGTTGTCAGGCGCTCTGCCAACGCATCCGGATTTTCTACCAGCTCCTCAAACTCGCTGTGCTTCTGTACTGTCTCTTTTGCCATTAGTTTATTGAAATAAGAACTCAAAAATAGAAATTAAAAGCGATTCGTTCCAAATCTCATATAAGATCAGAACATCAAATTTATGTTTTTTAATTCCTAATCCTTAAATATTTAGAATTTAGTCCATTATATATGGATAGTCCGGCTCCACATAAATGTCGGTGTATAGCTCAGATGGATCCGGATATGGAGACTCCTCGGCAAACTTCACCGCCTCGGCCACGATCTGCTTCTGCTTCTCGTCGATCTCGTCCAGCTCCTCTTCTGTCGCCCAGCCGTTCTTCAGGATAGTCGCTTTCACAGATTCGATAGAGTCACGGCCTTTGTAGTCCTCCAGTTCTTCTTTGGTTCTGTACTTGGCAGGATCCGACATAGAGTGACCTTTGTAGCGGTAAGTCTTGAACTCGAGCAAAGTAGGTCCTTCACCGGCACGGGCACGCTCAGCAGCTTTCGCTACAGCATTGTGCACGTTCTCCACGCTCATGGCCTCTACTGGCTCCGATGGCATTTCGTAAGCGTGACCCAGTTTGTACAGGTCGTTTACGTTAGAGGTACGCGTTACTGAAGTACCCATCGCGTAGCCGTTGTTCTCAATCACAAAGATCACAGGTAGCTTCCAGGTCATGGCCATGTTCAGGGCCTCGTGGAACGCACCCTGGCGCACCGCACCGTCACCCATGTAGCAAATGCACAGCTTGCCGGTCTTGTTATACTTCTCAGCGAAGGCAAGTCCTGCGCCCAGTGGCACCTGGCCGCCTACGATACCGTGACCGCCAACGAAATTTACTTCTTTGTCGAACATGTGCATCGATCCGCCTTTGCCTTTAGAGCAACCGGTAGACTTGGCAAACATTTCAGCCATTACAGCGCCTGGCGATGTGCCGAGGGCCAGTGGGTGTGCGTGGTCACGGTAAGCAGTAATCCACTTATCGCCTTTCTCCAGGGCTGTTACGGCACCTGCCACACAGGCTTCCTGGCCGATGTAAAGGTGGCAAAAGCCTTTGATTTTCTGCTGGCCATAGAGCTGGCCTGTTTTTTCTTCGAAGCGGCGGATGAGTTTCATCGACTCGTACCACCACATGTAAGTCTCTTTTGAAAATGTTGGTTCAGCCTGTACCTTTGCTTTCTGCGACTTCGCTTTTGCCTTTTCTTTCGTATCAGCCATGGGTATTTGTGTATCGTTATTGTTGTCCGTACAGCTTTTTTAGCGAGATTCGGGCCTCAATTGGCGGCAAATCAGGTTACTGTCGGGTTTTAGCATGCGAAATTAAGGAAAAAGTAATCAAAGAAGAAACTAATGCTCCTCGAAAATCTAAGTCTGCTGTTTTTCAAGAACTACGACGAAGCTAACATTAGTTTCTCGCCGCACATCAATTGCTTTATCGGCGACAATGGCAGCGGCAAGACCAACCTGCTCGACGCCATCCATTACCTCTCCATGACGCGCAGTGCTTTCAACAGCTCCGACGCCCTTAATATCAAGCAGGGCGAGGAGTATTTTATGGTGAAGGGCCGCTTTAAGATCGATAAAGAGAAGCACACCGTGACCTGCAGCCTGAAGCAGGGCCAGAAAAAGACGGTGGTACACAACAAGGTGGCCTATGAGAAGATGAGTGACCATATCGGCCGCTTTCCGGTGGTGCTCATCTCGCCCTACGATACGGACCTGATCCGAGAGGGTAGCGAGGAGCGCCGCAAGTACTTCGACAGCCTCATCTCGCAGCTCAACCATAGTTATCTGGAGCAGTTGATCCAGTACAACTACATACTCAAGCAGCGCAACTCTTTGCTCAAGCAGTTTGCCGAGCGCCGTTACTTCGATCGCGACTACCTGCACATCCTCAACGAGCAACTGGTGCCGTTGGGTGAGCAGCTGGCGCAGGAGCGTATGGCTTTCCTGGAGACCTTTGAGCCGGTTTTTCAGAAGCACTACCGCCACATCTCTGACAGCAGCGAAACCGTGACGCTCACTTATAAAAGTCAGCTACCCGGTGCCAACTTCGCGCAACTGCTGGAGCAGGCCGAACAGAAGGACCGCGCCCTGCAGCGCACCACCGTGGGCACGCACAAAGACGACTTCGTGTTCCTGATGGACGGTAACCCGGTGAAAAGCTTCGGCTCACAGGGCCAGCAGAAGAGCTACGTCATCGCCCTCAAGCTAGCGCACTTCGAGGTCATGGACGAACGCCAGCATCACAAGCCCCTCCTTCTCCTCGATGACATCTTCGACCGTCTCGACGAGAAGCGCATCACCAAACTCATGCAAATGGTCGCCGCTCATACCTTCGGCCAGATCTTCCTGACTGATACGCATCTGGAGCGTACTGACAAAATACTCGAGAACCTGTCAGAAAGTATCTGTAGATTTGATGTAAAGGAAGGAACGGTGAAGTTGATTGCTTAATTTTGCATCTGTGATTCACTCATTCACTCTACCAATCATTCAAAAACCAACCACCCGTGCGCTACTACAAGAAGAAAGAGGAGATTGCGAAGCGAAAGGCTGACGTGCAAACCATCGGCGACAGCATCAAAGGGTTGCTGAAGGCTTACCGGCTGCAAGGCAAACTAAATGAAGTGGACCTGGTACAGCGCTGGGAGGAAATCATGGGGAAACCAATCGCACTCAAAACAAAGGAGCTATACTTTAAAGACCAGAAGCTTTTTGTGCGCCTCACCTCTGCCCCACTCAAGCACGAGCTCAATATGTCGAAAAGCAAGGTTGTGGAACTGCTCAATCGCGCCATGGGCGATGAAGTGGTAAAAGAAGTGGTGTTTTTATAAGCCTCTTACCTCCTGGTTATACCTCCCTTGGTGCAGTCTCCACATCCTTTTTAAGGCATAGCCCCGTATACCTGCCAAAACCTATTGCGCATACCTATGGCTATACCTGCATTCCGACCTGTTTCCTACTCCCGCACTACTCTTACTGAGCTCATGATCCCGAGCTATGCCAACTTCGGTGGCAAGATTCATGGTGGCATTCTGCTCTCCCTCATGGACAAAGTGGCCTATGCCTGTTCTGCCAAACATGCCGGCAACTACTGCGTAACCGTAACAGTAGACGGCGTGCATTTTCTGCAGCCCGTAGAGGTAGGTGAACTGGTATCGTTGCTGGCTTCTGTAAACTATGTGGGCAACACCTCGCTGATGGTAGGTATAAAAGTAATCGCTGAAAACGTGAAGACAGGTATAGTCAAGCATACCAACACCTCATACTTCACCATGGTGGCCAAAGGTGACGACGATAAGCCCACCCAAGTACCCGGCCTCACACTGGAAAACCACGAGGATGCCCGCCGGTTTCTGGAGGCCATCAAGCGCCGCGAACTGGCGCAGCGCTACCAGACAGAGTTGGCAGAGGCCAAACATGGAATCGCTGTCGAAGCAGAACTGTACAAGCTGGAGGGAGAACGTTGTCAGCTGGCTTATACACTGTAGACTAGCTGGAGAGACTTTCACTTTTCTGCTATACCTGTGCTCACTTAGGCTTTGGCACGGCTATTCTTTTCATTCTTTCCTGAAGCTGCTTATATTTAGAATCTAAATATAAACGAACAAGCACTTTACCGATCTCACCTTACACAAATGACTTACAAAACGAAGTTCACCCGACTACTGGCGCTTTGCATGCTGGCAGGGCTATACCTTAGCCAAACAGTGGCAGCACAAGCACCCGCTACGCACGACGAAGAAATCCAGAAAATGGTAAACGAAGTTTCGGCAGATAACCTGCGGACACTCGTGGAGAAAATGGTGTCCTTTGAAACACGCCACTCCCTGAGCTCCACCACCGACAAAAAAAGAGGTATAGGCGCAGCCCGCGAATGGGTAAAATCAGAATTCGAGAAATATGCCAAGGCCTCTAACGGCCGCATGACCGTGGACATGGACCGCTATACCGTAAAGGGTGACGGCCGCCGCATTCCGCAGGATGTAGAAATGGCTAACGTAGTTGCTACGCTCAAAGGCACTGACCCTAAAGATGACCGTGTGATCATTGTGGCAGGCCACCTCGACTCCCGCGCGACCGACGTGATGGACGCCAAAAGCAAAGCGCCCGGTGCCAACGATGACGCCTCCGGTGTGGCCATTGTGATGGAGATGGCCCGTGTGATGGCTTCGCGCCAGTTCCCGGCAACACTTGTGTTTGTAGCATTCCAGGGCGAGGAACAAGGCCTGTACGGCTCCCGCCACATGGCGGAGCGTGTAAAGAAAGAGGGTTGGAACCTGGTGGCTGTGCTCAACAACGACATCGTGGGCAACTCATATTCTGCCGAGATGGGCATCCACGACAACACCCGCGTGCGTGTGTTCAGCGAAGCCACTCCTTCCAACGAAACAGAAGAGCAGGCGAGGCTGCGCCGCACACTGGGCTCCGAGAACGACGGCCCGAGCCGCAACCTGGCCCGCTACATGAAAATGACCGGCGAGACGTATGTAGACCAGATCGAGGTAGTGCTCGGCTACCGCCCGGACCGTTTCCTGCGCGGTGGTGACCATACGCCGTTTAACCAGCAGGGCTACGCAGCGGTGCGTATGAGCGAAATGAACGAGGACTTTGACCACCAGCACCAGGATGTGCGCAAAGAAAACGGCAAGCAGTACGGCGACCTGACAGAGTTCATGGACTTTGAGTACCTGCGCAAGAACACGGCCGTGAACCTGGCCACCATGGCGAATCTGGGCCGGGCACCGCATGCTCCTGAGAAAGTGGGCGTGCTCACCGCCAACCTCACCAACAAGACAGACCTGAAATGGGACGCTCCTGCCAAAGGCAAGAAACCAGCTGGATACTATATCCTGATGCGCGAAACCAGCAGCCAGACCTGGGACAAGAAGTTTTTTGTAAAAGACACGAAAGTGACGCTGCCTTATTCGAAAGACAATTACTTCTTTGCCGTACAGGCAGCTGACGAGTTGGGTCACACCAGTCTGCCAGTGCTGCCGGTTCCAGTACGCCAATAGGTATAGAATAACGCAAAAGAAAAGGGCAACCCAGCGGGCTGCCCTTTTCTGCTTTATATGCGATGTATTCTCTTACATTTTAGAAATTTTGGCTGCGGCCGATACATTGGACGACACGCTAGGGTCGCCTTTGTAAGCGACTTTAGTAGCACCTGAAGCATTCACGTTCAGCTTGTTCTGTGCAAACACTTTCACATTGCTGGCACCGCTTGCTTCCACATGCACATTCTTCGCCTCCAGCTCAGATGCGTCTATCTTGGATGCTCCTGACATGTCCATGCGCATTTCATCGGCACGTCCTCTTAGCTCTACTTTACTGGCGCCGCTCATGTTGGCTGTCAGCTTCTTAGTGTTGAGTGCCAGTATTACTTTGGAGCCGCCGCTCAGGTCCATACTAAATGCATCGGATTTAAAAGTAGAGTTACCCATTACTTTCACGCCGCCGCTTATATCAATCATGTTTAACTCTTTGATTGACACATAAGCTTTCAGACCTTTGGTTGTACTGATGTTGTCGGAAGTATAAATGTGGAGCACACCATTTTTTACTTCTGTCCGAATACTGTTAAGCAGGTTTTCCTGCGCCTCGATGCGCACGCCTTCCTTGCTACCCTGTGTCAGCTCCACTGCAAATCCGCCGCTCACGTTGATACCTTTAAACCCTGAGGCCGTTCTGTTCTGCGATACGGGTTCGCCTTCGCCCTTCAGGTTACGGCGGTTTTGCGCCGCTGCTGTCAGGCTTGTCAGCATAAAGGCCATTACAAGAATAGAGGCAAACGTTCTGTAGATGTTGATGGTGTTCATAGTTTTATTTCGTTTGATGATTTCCGGTTAAGAGTTTGTCAGTTCAGCAGCAGGCTATACCTCTCCTGAAGCTCCTCACTGCCTAATAGATGCACAGATTTACAAAAGGTTGCTTGAGTTCCATAAAAAAACCATACTTTTTGATAATGTCCTGCAAAAAAGGCCATGAGCAGGTATAGGCTAGCACCTGTGAGAGGTACGCGATAAAGGTTTGTTAATAGTAAATTGAAAAACCAGCGCACCCAAGGTATAGGCCAGTACATCGACCCAGTCGGCAGTGTGTTTTGAGGAGATGGGCGGGAGCAGAAGCTCAAAGAAGATGCTGAAAGCCACGACCGCCATCACCAACCAGGCAAGTGGCAACACAAACTTGTCATTCTGAAAGTAGCTTCGCTCAGCAGCCAGTATGATGGTGAGCACAATGGGCATGGCAAGCAGATCGTCGAGGTAGCTGAAGAGTAGGGGAAAGTAAAAGCCAGCCAGTTCCAGCACCTGGTTACCGACAAAAAGCAGCACACAAACCAGAAAGACCGGATGCAGAAGCGTGCGCATGACCTGCTAAAAGGCTACCAAACCTACCATCAGCATAATAGAGCCAAGGATGGCCAGGAAAATCTCCGTCGGGGTCATTTTCGGAATTTTCCACTTCTTCTTTTCGCGCCTGGGCAGATACTGTCCGCAGTTGGGGCAGCGGTTTTTATGCGGCACTTCCTGCCCGCAGTGGGGGCAGATGATCATGTTGTCTTCGGGAATGTCTTTGTAAGGCACGACAGTAGCTTTTTGAGTTAATGGTCAAGTGGAAGCGCGCCCTTATAAGTACCTGATATGAGCCTGTTGGGTTATCAGCCAGGCTACTGTTGCTTTGTTACGATCAAAATTACCCCGTTTTGGGCTTTCTCGCCATACATGGCTACGGCCTCCTCTCCTTTCAGCACCGACACCGCCTCAATATCGTTAGGGTCCACATGATCTTCTATATCATCAGGAGCTATACCTTCCAGCACCTCGCCGTCGAGCACAATGAGTGGCTTTGTCTCCAGGTCAAGACCTGTGGCTTCTTCCAGCGCATCGGGCAGTGGCATCTCGTTCAGGTTTCCGTGCGACGTAGCAGGTTTACCTTCGCGCAGGTTGTTTAGGTCCTGCACAAACGTGCCGATGGCCCATAGCACCCGTTGCTGCTCCTGGTGCATCCAGGGGCGGTTGTCGCGGATGTCGTCGCGCATCATGGTATAGGATGTTTTGCGCAGTTGCGTATAGCTGAGCAGTATCTCTACCTCCTTTGCCTGCTGTTCGCCCAGATCAGGTAATTCCTGAAGCGCCATCAGTTCTTGGATACTCTCGTCCCACAAAATTATACCTTGCTCCAGACCCTCCAGGTATTTGCCGCCATTGATCAGACTGGTATTCTGCTCCATTTCCTGCATCACAGCCATTGCCGCGGTTTCCCGCTCACCAAAGCGGTCCAGCATGGTCAAATATTTAGCATTCTCTGTAGGTACCTGAAGGTATAGGCCCACAAAACCGCCCAACACCAGCGCCACCGTTACGATACTACCCCTCAAATCGTAGTGTTGCGTAAAAAACCTGCCGGAGCGCAGCATTAACACAGCACCGTAAGCGGTACCCAGCACCAATCCGCCTGTGTGCGCTGCATTGTCTATACCGCCTTTCAGGCCGAAAAGCAGGTTCACTACAATCACACCAAGCAAATTGAGCACCATGCCTTTCTTCTCAGTCCAACTCATCTGCCGCTCCAGCAGTACCATGGTCATGAACATACCGAACATGCCAAAGATGGCTCCGGATGCTCCGGCACTGATGCGCTGCTGGTCCCACCAAAGGCTTGCCAGACTGCCCGCCAGCCCACAAAGCACATAGGCTATGATAAACTGCCTGCGGCCCACCAGCGGCTCCAGCGCACCACCTATACTAGCCAGCGCATACATGTTCACGAGCAGGTGTATGATGCCAATGTGCAAAAACATGGACGTAAACAGGCGCCATGGTTCGCCCGTCAGGGTATAAGGCCCAAAGTTGGCTCCTGCATTCACTAGGTCTTCCCCTTCAGGTGAGAGCACGTGCATACCTGCCAGCGCCAGCAGCACGAAAATAAGGATATTGGTATTGATCAGGATGGGCGTGACAAAGTAGTGCCGCTGTGGCACGAAGAGTGTCCAGAAGTCTTTGAGCTTATCTGTGAAGGAAGTTGGTGCGGCGGGGTTTGGATTGACTTGTTTTTCGCGCAACTCCAGTGCTTGCAGAGTTTCCTGCTTTATCTGCTCCAGGTCTGGAGCCGCTATGCTTCTTCTTTCAATCTCAGCGATTACAGCCAGTATCGCTTCCGGCTCATACGCTGCACGTTCCCCTAGTATTTCCAGCAGTTGACTGTCCCCTTTTTCGGAGGCCACTGCTGCATAGCTGTTTTCCATCTGCAAACCTTATTCTCTTTCTGTAAAGATAAGGCAGCAGACGTATTATACAAGCCGGAAAAGCTAACGGGTATAGGCAAGCATTACCCTGCCCGTCACCAAAGCGCCGGTCAGCCCAATGGCATACCATAAACCCAGTGGCAGTGTTTCTGCCAGGTATAGTCCACTATTCCTAAGGCTCTGCATCAGCAGGATCAGTAAGAAAATCACAATAGCTAATAGCGTATTCTTGTAAATCTGACGCATAGGCACCTCTGATTTATGGTGAAACAATTGGTATATAGCTATACTTTGTAATATCTTAATTTGTTATAGTCTTTTAAATCTATTCATTTCAAGTCAATCTGCCAACTATATCACACTAAGCTTTTACATGATAACTATGATTTGTTCGTGACTGAATATCAAGGTTTAAACAAATAAGTCTATCCAATAACCTTAGAGATTCATATCGGGTAAAAGTTTTCAAAAAGATTTTATGCCTGACCCTACACAAGCACAATCATATTATTCTATCACTACCGGGCGTAGCCCTCTCATTGCCACAGCCATACACGATGGGCACCGGGTGCGCGAAAATATCCAAAGCCTTTTTTCGCTCAACTCCGATGAACGACTTCGCGAGGAAGACCCTTTTACGGAGGGCTGGGTAGGTATAACAGACAACCAGATTATTGGTTTAAACTCGCGCTTCGAGATGGACCTGAACCGCTCCCGCGACAAAGCCATCTACCGCAAACCTGAGGACGCCTGGGGGCTCACTGTCTGGAAAGACGAGCTGCCTGAGGAACTGGCGCAGGAGTCGCTGGCCCGCTATGACCGGTTTTATGCCGATGTGAAGCAGATGCTGCAAGGTATAGCCGACCGGCATGGCTGCTTTGTGGTTTACGACTTACATACCTACAACCACCGCCGCGAAGGAGCCGATGGCCCAGAGGCCGACCCGCAGGAAAACCCGGAAGTAAACCTCGGCACCGGCAACATGAACCGCCAGCTCTGGGCTCCAGTCGTAGATGCCTTCACCCAAAGCCTGCAGCAATACGACTATCAGGGTCGTCACCTGGATGTGCGTGAGAACGTGAAATTTGAGGGAGGACACTTCATGCGCTGGATTCACGATACCTTCCCGGACCGTGCCTGTGTCATCTCCATCGAGTTCAAGAAGTTCTTTATGGACGAGTGGACCGGCAAGCCTGACGAGGCACAATTGCAGGAAATCAAAAGCGCACTGCAAAGTACGACTGAACCTGTCCTTCAGGCGCGGGAGCAGGTATGCAAAACCCTATAAAGATGCCCGACACGATCTCTGACATATTCATAAAAGGCATCGTTCGGACTTTGAAGCGGGGTAGCCGGGTGCGACGCCGGCTGCCTGAGGGCGGCTTGCTGCACATCGACAGACCACTGCCCTTTCTGGTGCTTTACCGCCACCCGGCAGGCCAGCCCGACCATGCTACCGCTGACTTTGTGAAGGCCGAAGCCGCCTACATCATCGCTCGCGAAGAGCAGACACCCGAACTGCGACAACTGGTGCAGGCTATTGCCAAAGCCATGGCCGATGAGTTTGGCGCTTTCATGGTGCTCGAACTCTTTGCCGCACCGGATATAAGTGCCGCTGACAGCCCGACTTTCAGAGTGCTCGGGCCGGAACAGGCGCTGCCAGCCACCATCCGCACACTCAAAACTGAATTGGCCAGCATCAAGATCAGCGGCCTACCTGTTACAGTAGCCACAGCCTCTAACCAGGCTTTGCTGGAAGGCTCCAACAGCCTGATGAGCGAAGAAGAGCTGAAGCAGCACAGTACCCTAATGCTGGGGCTGGAACTAAAACCAATCTATCGCCAGGCTAATTCCGGGCAGGTATACCCCATGCTGCAGCGCACACTCCGCGGCCATGTGTCGAGTGCTATCAAAAAGGCCGTGTTCGACTTTGTGCGGGTGCAGACGACGCATCAGCCCAAGCATTTTCAGGCACTGGGCCGACAAGCGGTGGTACCTGCCGTCTGGCGCATCGACAAGCAGCTCACTTCCATCAGCGATCAGTTCCGGTTTCTGTTGCTCGTCACACCTGTCAACGCTGATGAGGCCTGGGAGGAGTTCCGCCAGAAGAAGTTTAAGCAGGCGCCTAACTTCCATTACCGCCTTATGCCCATGGATGCCGACCTGCTCAAGCGCAAACTCTACAATATACCGATCGAGAAGGTGGAGGACCCGACGTTGGCTTTCCTGTTTCGCGACAAGCGCCACGAGTTAGACAAGACCCTGACCATGCTCGCCGACCGCAATACCCCTGACTTCCTGTACAGTAGTCTGCAGTTGTTTGGCGGCGTGGACGAGCAGCTGCTCAAAGTGGCCGAAGGTATACTGGCCGCTATACCTGAGCCGATGCGGGAACAGGACGTGCCGCTTATACCTGTAGACGAGTTTGCCACACTGGCTGAGCAGGAGATAGCCTTTCTGAAGGGTCAGTATCCGGCGCTTGATTCAGGGGTGGACATTCGCAAAGACATTGTGGGGTTGATCGTTTCCAAAGGGAGGCTCAACATCGGCACTGATGCCAAAATCCCCAGGCACAGGGCGCGGGCGCTGATTCAGCACGAAGTCGGTACGCACATCCTCACCTACTTCAACGGAAAGGCACAGCCACTGCAGCAGCTCTATGTGGGCGTGCCGGGCTACGAGGAGCTGCAGGAAGGACTGGCTGTGCTAAGTGAGTATCTGGTGGGCGGCCTCGACCAGGACCGGCTTCGAATACTGGCCGCCCGGGTAGTGGCCGTGCATCACCTCACCAAAGGCTGCAGCTTCACCGACAACTTCTGCCGGCTCAAAGAGGAATATAACTTTGATGAGGAAACGGCCTTTAACGTAACCATGCGGGTGCATCGGGGCGGAGGGCTCACCAAAGATGCCGTGTACCTGCGCGGGCTCGTGCACCTTTTGCAGTACCTCAAAGAAGGCCACGAGCTGGAGCCGCTCCTGATCGGCAAGATCCGGCAGGAGTATATTCCCATTGTGCAGGAACTGATCTACCGCCAGGTGCTGCGCCCCGTTCCCATACGGCCCCGCTACCTCACCGATCCGGCCGCGCAGCCCAAATTGCAAAAACTAAAAGCAGGGATATCAGTATTTAACTTACTGGAAAATTAATCCCAACAAATACTTATATATAGACATGACAATAGGATTCGTAGTTAACGATATACATACAGAAAGACCGGGCTATGCCACCATATTTTTAGCCCAGCGAATGCATAATCTGGGCCATACTGTGTTTTTGATGGGTGTGGGAGACCTCGCCTACTACCCTGATGGCTACATGGGGGCCACTGCCGTGCAGGCCGACCCAAAGCATAAGTATAAATCACCTGCCACTTACCTGGATGCCATACAGGGCGAGAAGGCCATTCAGGTACGTGTCACAGCTCCAGACCTGGATGCGCTGATGCTGCGCAACGACCCTTCTGCTGAAGGAGAAGGCAGAGCCTGGGCACAGAATGCGGGTATTATTTTCGGGCAGTTGGCCCTACGCCATGGTGTAATCGTGCTCAACGACCCCACCTCGCTCTCCGATGCGGTGAATAAGATGTACTTCCAGCATTTCCCGGAGGCTGTACGTCCCCGCACCCTGATCACCCGCGACAAAGAGGAAATAAAGCAATTCTTCCAAGAGCAGAAAAACAACATCATCCTGAAGCCGCTACAAGGTTCAGGCGGCTCAGGTGTGTTTATGGTAAAGAAGAACGATTCTACTAACCTGAACCAGATTGTGGAAGCTATCAGTCGCGACGGTTACGTGATTGCGCAGGAGTACCTGCCACAGGCCACTGAAGGCGATGTGCGCCTGTTTGTGGTAAACGGCGAGGCATTGCAGCACAAAGGAAAATACTGCGCCCTGCGCCGTGTGGGCGCCAAAGATGACATACGAAGCAACCTGCATGCAGGAGGTTCGGCGCAGTCGGTGAAAGTAGACCAGACTATGCTGGACCTCGTAGAACTGGTGCGCCCTAAACTGATTCAGGATGGCATGTTCATGGTGGGCCTTGATATAGTGGGCAATAAACTGATGGAAATAAATGTATTCAGCCCCGGAGGCCTTTCCGATGTAAGCGAACTGGAAGGCGTTGACTTCTCTACCCCTATTATTGAGGCAATAGAACGCAAGGTGCACTACAAAAACACCTACGGCACCCAGATCGACAATAAGACGGTCGCTATGATTTAGAGTTGAGCCAGGGCAGAGTAAAAGGCAGGCAAAAGAGCGGCGTCAGCAGCTGTATCTTTGCCTGCCTTTTTTATGCAAAGGATTTGGCAAAGCGCAGCAGATATTTTACGCCTGCTTCAAGCATTTCATGGTTAGTGAAAGAGCATACCCAGACCAACGCCTAGGTTACAACGAGCTACTGCTAAAGGGTGACGGGAAAGAAAATCGAGGAGAATTAAAAAATTATACGTCTGACAGTCAGACACATACATAAAGTGCAAAAATATTTATACGTTTTGCTTTTTTTTAGAAAAACAAAATCATAATTTTGCACCCGATTTGAGAGAGATACATAACCGGAAAGCTAATATGTAAAGCAATTTCCAAAATCACAAATCTCACTCTGATTTTTTTGAATTTTATTAGCTGTGTCCAGCATAGTTTTGAAAAAATGATATACAATCTGCCAAGGCAGGTATAAAGATAAGGTTAGTTAAAGTTTAGATTAGTTTGTTTTAAGGTGAGAGAAGGCCCCGGTCATTTTGACGGGGCTTTTCTCATTTTAACCCTGTACCTTTCTGACTCAAATCCCTTTTCATCCTCTCTATTCGCTCCCAATTATAGCATTACCACTAGGCATACAGCACATAAGCCGCGCCCAGGGTTACAGGTATAGCTGCCAGCAACAGTTTTAGCACCAGCCCTGGCGAGGAGGTGCCTCTCCCCCATGGTATCTTAGACTTGAAAACGTAGCGCAGGCTTGTCATCAGGGTCACCATGGCCAGCAGCCCAGCGACCAAGTGCGTAATGGCGATCGCTGAATCAAAAACCGTATCCTGGCCCATGCTATGCTCGGCAGTACGGAGGTTCCAGTAAATAAGCACCAGTAACGAAGGCAAAGACACCAGTGCCCCCAGTCGCATACTAAAAAGTGTGAGCCACGATGAGAAAGCAAATAACGGAACCGCCGCCATTAACCCCATTTTCCTGTAAAACAGGGCTTCGTCTCCTGTCAGATCTGTGTAAAGCAGGATTAGCAGTGCATGGGCAAAGCCCGTCAGGAAAAGCAGCAAGTAGCGCGTCATAGGCTACTATACTGCAGAAGCCGGCTTTCAGATTTCCTCCAAGGTATAATAGGTATAGGTACTTCGCAAAAGCGGTAGCTTCTCGTACAAGTTGATATTGTAGATTAGTACCTGATTGGCTTTGCCGCTAGTATCATAAATATATTCCTCCTGTATGTAAGGTCTGTCGCTTCGTAGGATGGTACGCTGGCTTAGCCTGCCTTCTTCGTCATAAGCATAGTTTATCTCTTCCGACATGTCTTTCAGGCTTTTGATACGGATTCGCTTCAGGCGTCTGAATGTATCGTAGTCGAACTCCATACTCTTTTGTAGCATACCATCTCTGTGGAGTTGCCGCTCTACCACATAACCTTCCTGCATACGATGCGACCAGCCAGCCCCGGACTGACGCAGGTTTTGCATGGTGTACTTGCCAATGTAGTTGTTATACATGGCGGCTGCATTCTCGTGCAGTTCTTCCTTTTCCTGTATTTCTCCATTAGGAGTAAAAGCGAGCGTAAGCACCGGCTGGAATGTATTTGTAGCCGGATCGTATACCTCTACCTGCTGGTGTTTGGGCATCAGGCCTGTATCCAGGTTCTTCCTATACTTAATGGCTATAGCTGATAATATAGACCACCTGGCAGTCTCTATATTACCTACTCTGTTAGAGTACACATCCCCGGTAAGATTATTCTCCTGTACCATTACCGCATCGGCTCCATAGCGCCTGGCTTTCATCTGCAGCCCCCTAACCAGATCAATATAGGCCGTATTTTCACCTCCGTGCACCTCAATTGCTGCCAATTTAATGTACTCTTCCTGTGGCCACTCTCCCCTGAACAATACTTCTATCTCGTTGTTGTGCGGCTGTGTTGGAATGGTGGTTAGTCGCTCGTCTATTTCAGGATACAGGGATGATGTGCAACCGACAAGTGAAAAGGTGCTCCAGGCCAGTGCTACTAGTACAGTTTTTTTCATAGGTTTTGACTTAATGTTCTAACCTTATTCTGCTCAAACATCGTGCTGTATTTGTGCAGGATATGCCTGTACTAAAAAAATATAGTAAAAATTTATATTAAGAGGATGCTGCTTATAAAGCTATCACCCTTGCAAAAGCCTAAACCATATTATTATTACTCACTTCTACCTCGTTCGCTATTTCTACCACTGGTTGATCAAACTCCTCTTCCAAAGGTGGTTGCAGCATTTTTACGAAGGTGTCTTTCACGCGATGGGACAAGTGGAAGTAGGGCACCCAGATTGCCGCCAGTATAACAGCACGAACAGCTTGGGAAGGACTGGTTTTATCCATCTCAAATGGCAAATGCATGGATTCAAGCGCCACGTATTCACCTATTACGAACAAGGCATTCGCAACATAGAATGCTTTCATCAGTTCAGGTACACTACTGCGCTTCTTCAGAAAGAGGATTAGCAACAGGATACTGAACACCACAAAACCTATGTTCAGAATCAGCTCAACCAGTATAAGGCCGGCCAACTCGGGAGCGAACGTCTGTGAGGAGGGCAGAACCAGTTTCTCCCACATAGTTTGGTTGAAATAGTTGCTGCGCAGTACTGTTATTATACCTCCCAGTGGCGTTACGAAAAGAACGATAAGCGGCACGAGCAGCCAGCCGCCAATAGTTTCCGCCTCCCCTAAGCTAAAACCCGGTGCCGGATTAGGGTCGTAATAGTATAGCCTATAGCCCCCATAAATTGCCGCTCCCAATGCCAGTAGCGCCACTACCAGCATGATCCAACTGAACCCGGTGCCGTTTCCGGCTGCCGTGCCGGTATTATAGTTCAGGCTGTAGCCCATGTCATCCAGCATGAGCTTCTGGTTGCGCATGAAAGCACTCATATTCTCTGGCAATACATGGTCCTGCAGTATGCTGTAGGTATAGTGGAGTGTAAGCAAGTTGCCCGTGCTGGCATAGGAAACGACACTTTTGTAAGTAAAGGCATCGTCTTTTACTTCTTTGACCTCTGGGTTCACCGGCCAGGGCTCCGGCAGGAACAGCTGTATCTCGTGTTCCACGTTTACCGGGTAGGACAAGCCCATGGGCATGGTGCGCTTGCTGGTACGTGGCGTGTTAATATAATCACGCAACACTTTTGGAAAGAAGGTCGCCCGTACCTGCCCATTTATACCCTCCAGTTCCTCCCAAAGATTATCAATGCTGTACTCTTCCAGTATCGTGAACTTATTACCCTGCTCGTAGTCAATAAAATCTACGGGTTGGGTCATTTCGATATCCGGAAAATTGTTGGCGTAAAAGTTCAGATAAGCCTTTTGGATCTCCTTTAGGCTGGTAGTCGCAAAACGGCTGCGCTGCATGTCCGCTTCCCACCCAGTGTATTCTGTCTTCACCTGCAGCGTGACGGCCCCACCCACATCATCAAACAGGAAGGTTTCCAGCACTTTTATACCGCCATTGTTCGCAATCGGCGGTATCACTTCTGTCAGGCCCTTTGAGGAAGGGCTGAGCACAAGCGCCTGTTGGTAGTCGGGTATGTAGTTGGAGTGGGAAGTGCCGCGCTGCTTGCTGATGGTAGGATCGTACCAGAGCCTGGAGCCTCGCAGATTGACCTGCACAATGCAATGGTTAAAAGCATAGGGCGATGGCAAGCCGTTTTTGACCTGCCCTTTGGAACTGGAGTTTACCAGAGCCGGGTAGGCCTCAATGCCAAGGTGTTTGAGCATGGTGGCCAACAGCAGCGACTTGTCTTTGCAGTCACCGAAACGCTGCGCAAATACCTGGGAGGGAGATCGTGGTTTATACCCGCCTATACCGGCTTCCATACCCAGATAGCGCACATCGTCCTGCACAAAGCGCAAAGCAGATACCAGCCACTCCTCCTTCGTTCTGGCTGTCGTTCTGATGCTGTCAATCACAGCTTGGAGTGCTTTAGACGGCGTCTCGTTCAATTCGTACATGGGTAGCGCCCAATCCACTACTTCTTTCCAGGAATTGTATTCTGAGACCATGGCGCTCGGATAGGGATCATACCAGCCAGGCACGTCGCTGTCTACGGTGGTGGCTGGCAGGTTTGTCAAATGCCAGGTATAGCTGGTGTTACCGTTAGCCGTAACAACAGTTGGTTTATGTTCCGTCTTATGAAGTTTGTAGTGCAACTTGCGCTGCTCAGGCATCAGAATGTGCACCAGCAGCTCATCTACCGGGTCGTAAAACTGCAGATAAAAGGAGGCAAAGAATTTGCCTTCAAAAACCGGGTTACGCCCTTTAGTGCTCCAGGCATACTCCACCAGGTCACCTACCCGAATATCCTCCAAAACAAGAAGGGCGGTAAGGCTTTCATCAAAAATGCGCTGCTCTAGTCCCTGCTCCCGCTGAATGACCTTCACTTTGCTTAGGTCCAGCTTGTCGATGGGCTTTCCATTACGCCAAACTGTTACCTTGTGCAGGTATAGCTTTTCATGGTTAGGGTCGAAGGAAAGTTGCAGTTCAGAGCTGTTCTGCACGCCTTCTTCTGTCGTAATCTTATAGGTGTTGTGAAAATAGGCTTCCTCCCGCGCCACTTCCCACTGAATGGAGCGTTGCAGGTAATGGTACCCATCGTTCACATCTTCGGGAGCAACGTTTGTCTGCAAACGTAGTGGTATTTGCTTCGTCCAGGAAGGTATAGGAGCCGTTGAGATTGTTTTAGGAGCCGCACTAGCCGCCAGTTGGCAAAACAGGAAGATGGCGGACAGACAAAGTGTACGGAAAGTTTGTTTGTAAAAGTGAGCCATACGCAAAAAGAATATTCAGCTAAATATAGAACTATTTCTTAAAATATGATCAGGCAAAAACCAGCCGTTCGCATATATTTTGCAGAAGGAAGCCAGAACATTAAGTGATGCCACAGGTATATGATGAGCGACTGTAACCAAAAATATAATTTGAAATAAAATACATGAACACCCCCCAAAAAGGAGCAAGAGCAGCCTCCAGCAGAGCAAATCAGGACAAGAAAAGCTTTCGCGAGCAGGTAGGCGCCTTGAAGAACCTGCCCAAATTTTTCCGCCTGATCTGGGAGACGAGCCGCAGCATGACCATCGGAAACCTGCTGCTGCGCCTTGTCAAATCGGCTATACCGCTCGCCATGCTCTATGTGGGCAAGCTGATCATTGACGAGGTGATTGGGCTGATCGATGTGTCAGGCGAGCGCGACCTGAGCTTTCTCTGGATGCTGGTTGCAGCGGAACTGGGCTTGGCGGTGCTTTCGGATATCATTAACCGGGGCATTACGCTGCTCGACAGTTTGCTCGGAGACCTCTTCTCCAACAGAACCTCCGTGCAACTCATCGAACACGCTGCCCGGCTGGACCTGGCGCAGTTTGAGGACGCTACTTTCTATGACAAACTTGAACGGGCCCGGCGGCAGACCATCACGCGGGTGGTACTGATGTCGCAGGTGCTCTCGCAGCTGCAGGATATGGTGACGATCGGCTTTCTGGCGGTAGGTCTGATTGCGTTCAATCCATGGCTCATCCTGATCTTGCTGGTGGCTGTTATACCTTCTTTTCTGGGCGAAACGCACTTTAACGAGCGCACCTACTCCCTCTCCCGCTCCTGGACACCCGAGCGCCGCGAACTTGACTACCTGCGCTACATCGGGGCCTCCGACGAAACCGCTAAAGAGATCAAGACCTTTAACTTGTCAGGGTTTCTGGCCAGTCGCTTCAAAGAGCTCTCGGACCGCTACTATGCCCTGAACAAAAGCCTGATCGTGCGGAGGGCGGTATGGGGCAGCGCCCTCTCCTCTTTGGGCACATTAGCATATTACGGAGCCTACATTTTCATCCTATTCCAAACGGTGGCAGGAGCTATTACAGTGGGTACACTGACCTTTCTGGCGGGTTCGTTTAGTAACATGCGCGGCCTGTTGCAGGGTATCATGACTCGCTTTTCACAGATCGCTGAGAGTGCGCTATACCTGCAGGACCTCTTTGATTTTCTGGAGCTCAAGCCGCAGATTACGCCGCCTGTCAATCCTTTGCAAATACCTCGTCCTATACAAGAGGGTTTCACCTTTGAGGATGTTGGTTTTAAGTACCACAACAGCGAAAAATGGGCCGTGCGGCACCTCTCCTTTCACCTGCGGGCCGGCGAGAAACTGGCATTGGTGGGCGAGAATGGAGCAGGCAAAACCACCCTGGTCAAGCTGTTGGCCCGACTCTACGAACCCACTGAGGGCCGCATCCTGCTCGATGGTATAGACTTGCGCGAGTATGACCTGAACGACCTGCGCCACCAGGTGGGCATCATCTTTCAGGATTATGTGCGCTTTCAGATGACCGCCTCTGACAACATTGCCATCGGCCAGATCAGCAACATCAGTGACCGCGACCGCATACAGGGCTCCGCACAGAAAAGCCTGGCCGACCCTGTCATTCAGCGACTGCCTGACGGCTACGAACAGGTGTTGGGCAAGCGCTTCAACAAAGGCGTAGAGCTATCGGGCGGAGAATGGCAAAAGGTGGCGCTGGCCAGGGCCTACATGCGCGACGCACAGCTGCTCATACTCGACGAGCCTACCTCCGCCCTTGATGCCCGTGCCGAACACGAGGTGTTCCTGCGCTTCTCCGAACTGATTGCCGGCAAAACCGCCGTGCTCATCTCTCACCGTTTCTCGACGGTACGCATGGCCGACCGCATTTTGTTTTTGGAGCAAGGGCAACTGAAAGAGCTGGGTTCGCATGAAGAACTCTTGGCGCAGAATGGTAAATACGCAGAACTCTTCACACTGCAAGCAAAGGGTTATCTGTAAGGTATAGGAAAACCGTGTGAGTAGCTACTTCCAATCTGCAATAGGTATAGCTACTGCGCTTCTTTAACACTGTTTTTGCTCAGATCGATTCTGTGATAGATGGCCAGATTGATGATGTGCCTGCTGTAGAACTGATATCCGGATCTGCGCTGCTGGTACCAATGCTGATAAGCTGCCTCAAACTCCAGATTATCCAGGATAGCATAGTTTAGGCCAGCATAGACACGGTTTTGATCGAATCTGTTATACAGTATCCTCTTCCCTGCGTTGACAAGGAGTTCATTGTTCACTTTCAGCTTGAGCGGCTGTTCGCGAATCGCTGTCAGCTTATACTCTATCCCTACCCTATACCTAAACCTGTAATTGCTATTATAGCCATTTGTCAGCCTGTCGTCAGAGGCATTTCGGAAATAGCGCTTTTCTGCCCTGTATCGGTGCGCAATGGTCAGGTTGCTTAGGGGTTGGTTATAGTTAAGTTGAAGGTGTGGCCGGAGTTCCGGGATGGTAAGACGCACCAGGGCATCCGGCTCATTCGGACTTTGGAGGAAATACGTAAAACCTGCAGATGCTTCCCAGCCCTCCCCTACTTTCCGGCGAATGCTGTTGCGTACCAAAAACTGATGATGCCTGTCAGGATTGAAGAACCGTCGCTCATGCAATTCTGTGCCAAATGACCATTTGGAATTTAATAAGAGTGTGTTATTATAAGAGTACCAGATCAACTGCTGCTGGGTTACCTGCCGCTGACTAGGCTGGGCCATGGCGTATGCACCCACCGACAACAGGAGAATAACCAGGAATAAAACGCGTGAGGCCATATAGAGCGTAAGGATGGGCAAAGTGTTAGATTATTCTTCTTCCGCCATGAAGTGCCACACCAGTATCACACAGGCCAGACTCAGAATCGCCAGAAAAATCAGGAACAGGTCTTCTCCCATAGTTACGAAGGTATGGTATAAACAGTATGTATACGATTAGCCTGCTCTTCTGTCCCACGTGGAACAGTATTAAAACGGAAAGAAGAACGGGATGATAAGCGAAGCCAATAACCAAAAAAGAATGTTCAGGGGCGTGCCTACCCGAAGGTAATCTACAAATTTATAATTGCCCGGCCCGTAAATCATGGTATTGGTCTGGTAACCCATAGGCGTCATGAAGCTTAGTGAGGCTGCGAAGGTAACCGCCACTAAAAATGGCCGAACGCTTACGCCCATTTCCTTAGCCGCCACTATAGCGATTGGTGCTAGCAAGGCCGCCGTAGCATTGTTCGACATGAAGTTGGTGGACATGAACGTGATAAAGAAAAAAGCTGATAGCAAAGCATGCGGCCCATAACTACCGATAGAGTCCACCAGAAAACCTGAAAGCAGACCGGCGGCTCCTGTCTTTTCCAGCGCAGTACCCATCGAGAGCACTCCAGCCAACATAAAGATCACCTTCCACTCAATGGCTTTGTAGAGTTCGTCGAGTCGTATACACTTGGTCAGCACCAATAGCACCACACCCACCAGGGCGCTCAGCACAATGTGCGCCAGCCCGGTAGCGGCTGTAAACACAACGCCAGCTCCTATCAGCAGTACCGGTATGATCTTACTGTAATCGTATTGGCTTCGCTCCGTCTCAGAAATTAGCAGAATGTCCTCATTGTTGCGAAGGTTCAGGGCCTGGTCTTTGTCGGCGGCAATCAAAAGTACGTCACCGGCCGACAGACGGGTATGGGTAAGCTTTTCGTGCAGAATTTCGTCACGATGTCGTATTGCCACCACTGTGGCGCCATGGTTGTGTGCTCTGAAATCAAGCTGCTTCAAGGACTTATCTACCATGTAGGAGTTAGGCGTCACAATCGCTTCGTAAAGCTTTGTGGAAGTATTGTTCAGGTCTTCTTCTTTTAGCTTCCGCTCTGATTTCAGCTTGATCCCCTTCTCCTCTTTCATCTTTTTGAGCTTCTCCACGTCGCAGCGCACCTTCAGCACATCGCCTACACGCAGCATGGTGTAGGGTGTGGCATTCAGCAAATACTTGTCGCGGGTGATCTGCAGCACGTCTATGTCCAGGTTCTGCACCAGGCTGGAGCTGCTGAGTGGCATACCTGCCGACGGAGACTCAGGCTGGATAACAATCTCAGTCAGATAGTCACCCATATTAAAATCATCGGTCAGGTCATCAGCCAACTTGCGGCTAGGCAGTAAAAAACGACCCGCCAGCAGCATGTACAGCACCCCAATAATCAGGAACCAGACGCCAGCTGCAGTGAGCTCAAACATACCGATAGGGGCCTCACCCTGCGCCTCGGCTATACCACTCACCAGGATGTTAGTGGAGGTACCGATAAGCGTGCATACGCCCCCCAGCAGTGCTCCAAAAGAGAGCGGCATGAGCAATTTGGCCGGGCTGATGCGTGTGTCACGGGCTACTTGTATCACTACGGGCATCAACAGGGCTACTACAGCGGTGTCGTTGATAAATGCGGAAAGCAGACCTGCCACCAACATAACGGCCAGCAAACAAAGCAGATAATTACGACGACCTACCCGCGTGAGGAGCACCCCTACGCTGCTTAGTGCGCCCGATTTAAAGATGGCCGTACTGATAACGAACATGCAGGCAACGGTGATGGTGGCTGGATTGCTGAAACCAGCAAGGCCTTCGGCAGGCGTGAGTATGCCAAGCACCATGAAAAGAGACATAACCAGAATGGCCGTCGTGTCGATAGAGAGCTTCTCGCTGACGAAAAGCACTACAGCTACCGCTATCACAGACAGAACTACGCCAATCTCGTACGTCATGCTAGAAAAGTTAAGAACAGGACTGGCCGCATGTGCTGCCAGGCAGAAGGTATAGGCTATACTACCCTGACCGAAACGGGACAATTGGTAGCTATAACTACATTTATACCTAAACGGTTACAAAAGATAGGGATAAGCGGATAGGAAAAAAATAGCTGAACAAAAAGAAAATAGAGGGGAGCTACGGTGTTATACCATGGATTCGTTTAGCCACTGCTCTGCGGCTTCGCAGGTTTCGAAGGTATGGAGTGGTAAATGGCTGCGAGATGCTATTTCGCTTACCTGCAAATTGGCTATTTTGTCAACAGGCATGACATTGGCAATCCGGCTCACTCCGACTGCTTTCATTCTGCGCTGCGATTCTTCGTGCAGACTATTGAGTGGCTGCGGGTGGGTGATCATGGTACGCATATCGACGAGAAGAGTAAAGCCTGAAGAGACCAGTTGCAATGCCTTGTCCCAATCATTCAGGAAATCAGGTACGCTGTCTGCGCTCTTCCAAAAGCCCAATATACTGTAGTAAATTCTGTTCCTGACTCCGTCATAGCCTATCTCGTAGCACTTATTCCGTGCTACATACTGCCTGGTGGTTGCGTCGTTATGGTGCGTTTTACTATCCATGGGAGGTTCTCGTATAGCATACGCAATTGGTTGCCAAACGCATTATACCTATTCAAGGATGAATAGGCTGATAAAGGGCAAAATGGTGCAATTCAGAATTCGGACAGGATATCTTCTGTTTTTAAGGTTGTAACATTCCTTCCAGTTCGTGCACCATACCATTTCGCAAGGTAATGTCTGTCGTGCGCAGCTTCACACCGTTCAGCAGGGTGTTCTCCCTCTTGCGGCACACATACAGTTTTTCTCCTCCATAGGTCTGCAGGTAGCTCCCTTCTTTAAAGTCTGCACCTGTTAGAGCTCCTTTGACCAGGTGCGCGGCCATCATGGAGCGTATCTTCTCTACAGATTGGCCTTTCAGTTCTTGCAAACGTGCTTCTGGGGGCATCAATAAGGTATAAGAGGAGCTACCAGAGAGAGCAGGCGCCATACCAGCAGTGGTCAGTAGCTCGGCCAGCAAGGGCCGCTCGTTGATGACATACTCCATTATAGTGGTCCGCTCCAGGCTGATATTCTGGGCAGCGGCTGGCTTACTAACCAGAAGAAAGGCTAGAATAAGTACTACTCCAAGGTATATATAATATAGTTTCGATTTCATTCGTACAAATGCTTGTCTTTTGCATTTATACGGAATTCACGACCTATCAGCCTGATTTTAAGAAAGAAGAATCAGGCCAATAAAGTGCAATTATACTTCCCCTATAAAAAAGGCAAACGCCAGTTGCTGATTTGCTCAATAAACAAAGGGCCTGCCTTCGGTACTAAAGCTAAGCTTATGACCATACCATACACTGCACCATAAAAGTGGGCATCGTGGTTGATGTTATCACCCATGCGCTTACCTTGGAAGTAAGAGTACATCAGGTATAGAATGCCCAGGATGAAGCCAGGTATACAAAGAATAGCATAAAGGCAGATATCCTGCGTCGGGTAAAAGAGAATGCTCGAAAATACAACAGAAGCAACGCCACCGGAAGCACCTAGGGCACGGTAAGAAGGATCATCGCGATGTTTCAGAAAGGTAGGTATATCAGACACGATAATACCGCCCAGGTAGATCAGCATGTAGATCAGGATACCCGTTACATCCCCGAAAATAGCGCTAAACGTCATTTCAACAGCATTTCCGAAGAAAAACAGTGTGAACATGTTGAAGAACAGGTGGGTATAGTCGGCGTGCAGGAAACCCGAAGTCAGGAAACGATGCCAGGAATTGTCACGCGCAACAGAATAAGGATGAAAGATCCAGTTCTGCATGAGCTCGTGATTTTTCCAGGCATACCACGAAATGCCTACTGTAATGATGATCAGGATGACGGTAACGCTCATTTATATAGAGTTTGAGAATTTAGGAGTTTGTGATTTTAAGAGTTTAGGTAACTGAATTGTAGCGGCGTTATACTGTAATGCTGTTAGGGCTAATACAATCAGCAATTCTAGCTATCCCGCTCCATCAATTGTAGTGCTAAGCCATGTATGGTGGCTTTACGCTCGATTGGTACCTGCACGGCCTCTAAGTGGTACAGTGCCTGCTGGAAGTAGTAATCGATTTGCTGTTCGGTTTGTTTGCGGATGTTGAGCTGGTCGTACACGGCGGTGATGGCCTGTACCTTTTCCTCGGCCGTATCAGCATCGGTTTTGTCACGCCAGTCGAGGATGGTTTGCAGTTGCTCGTTGTTGGCTTGCTCCAGTGCAGTCAGCATCAGGAAGGTCTTTTTGTCTGAGAGGATATCACCGCCTACCTGCTTACCAAATTTGTCTTTGTCGCCATATACATCGAGCAAGTCGTCGCGTAGTTGGAAGGCTATACCTACATTGTCGCCGAATTGCTTCAGGTGCTCGGCGTCGCTGTCAGGGGCTCCCTGCAGAATGGCTCCCAGTTCCAGACTAAAGCCTAAAAGTACCGCCGTCTTGAGCGTGATCATCTGGATGTACTCCTCAATGCTCACCTGCTGGCGGCGCTCAAAGTTCATGTCGAGTTGCTGGCCCTCACATACCTCGGCGGCTGTCTTGCTGAAGAGCTGCAGCACCTTGCCCAGTTTGTCGGGGGCTATACCTAGCATCATTTCGTAGGCGCGTACCAGCATCACGTCACCACTCAGGATAGCGGTGTTGGCATCCCACTTTTCGTGCACGGTGGGGTTGCCGCGGCGCAGTGGGGCCTTGTCCATGATATCGTCGTGCATGAGCGTGAAGTTGTGGAAAACCTCTACGGCCGCAGCGGGCAATAGCACGTTTTCCACATCATCATCATACATTTTTGCAGCCAGAAGCACCAGTAAAGGCCTTATTCGCTTTCCGCCCAAGGACATAATATAGCGGATGGGCTCGTACAATTCCGCAGGCTGTTCGCCATAGCGGAGGGTATTCAGGGTTTGGTTAAGCTGGGTTGAAAGCTGCGTGATATCCACAGGGGTGTTAATGTGTTTTAAGGGTTTCTACCAGTTCCATGTCGATGGTGCGCTCGGCCATGTTGGCGCTCACAATCTCGACCATTACTTCGTCACCAAACGAGATAATGCGCTTCGACTGACGACCAATGATGCGGTAGTTGTTCGCGTCCAGCTCGTAATAGTCGTCGTTCAGACTCGACAGGCGCACCATACCTTCGCACTTGTTCTCTTCAATCTCCACAAATATACCCCATTCTGTTACACCAGACACAATTCCTTTGTATTGGTTGCCGATGGTGTCCTTCATGAACTCCACCTGCTTGTACTTAATGGAAGCACGCTCGGCGTCTGCGGCTCGTTTCTCCATCTCGGATGAATGGCGGCAACGCTCCTCGTAGGCCTCTTTGTCTTCTGACTGACCACCATCCAGGTAGTGCTGCAATAGGCGATGGGCCATCATGTCGGGGTAGCGGCGAATCGGCGACGTGAAGTGTGAGTAGTGGTCAAACGCCAGACCGAAGTGCCCCTCGGGCTCGGTGCTGTACTTGGCCTTGGCCATCGTACGGATCGCAAGGTTCTGCAGTACGCTTTGCTCCGGCTTGCCCTCGATTTCGTGTGTCAGGTTGTTCAGCTCTTCCGAAATGTCGCCGTCTGGATCCACCTTATACCCGAATTTGCGGGCGAAAACAGAGAAAGTATTCAGTTTGTCGGGGTCTGGTGAGCCGTGCGTACGGTATACCATGGTCGGGCGCTTCTTGCCTTTGCCTTTGTTGTAGACAAACTCGGCCACCTTTTTGTTTGCCAACAGCATGAATTCTTCAATCAGCTTGTGCGCGTCTTTGCGCTCTTTCACATAGATGGAAAGCGGCTTGCCATTTTCGTCCAGTTTGAACTTCACCTCCGTGGTTTCGAAGCTGATGGCGCCGTTTTTAAAGCGCTTGGCCTGTAGTTTCTTGGCAATGTTGTTCAGGACATTGATCTCTTCAGCAAAGTCTCCCTCGCCTGTTTCAATGCGTTCCTGCGCCTCTTCGTAAGCAAAGCGGCGGTCGGAGTAAGTTACCGTGCGGCCATACCAGGTATCGTATAGTTTACCGTTGTCGTCGATCTCAAACACTACTGAAAACGTGAATTTCTCTTCGTTTGGTCTGAGTGAGCAAAGGCCGTTTGAGAGCCTCTCAGGCAGCATTGGGATGGTCCTATCCACCAGGTATACCGAAGTGGCTCTGTGGAATGCTTCCTTCTCGAGTAAGCTACGCGGGTGCACGTAATGGGTCACATCGGCAATGTGTACGCCTATTTCCCAATTGCCATTCTCGAGTTTCTGTATCGAGAGGGCATCGTCGAAGTCTTTGGCGTCAGCAGGGTCAATCGTGAAAGTGGTGACGTCGCGCATGTCGCGACGCTTGGCTATTTCGCCAGCCGGTATCTTGTCTGAGATCTGATTGGCTTCTTCTTCCACAGCTTCCGGAAACTCAAACGGTAGTCCGAACTCGGCCATAATGGAGTGAATCTCAGCCTCGTGCTCTCCGGCAGGACCAAACACACGAATTACCTCACCGGTTGGGTTCTTGCCTGGCTCCTTCGGCCATTCTACTATCTTCACGAGTACCTTATCGCCAGCTTCAGCCCCGTTCAGGTTGCGTTCGCCTACAAATACGTCAAAGTAAAGCTTTTTGAAATCAGGCACTACGAAACCGAAGTTTTTGGAAAGCTCCATGATGCCCACCAGTTCGGTGCGGGAGCGCTCAAGCACTTCCACCACAATGCCTTCGGCACGGCCTCCCTGCATGGTCGGCAATACTTCCACTTTCACTAGGTCGCCGTCCATGGCATACTTTAGGTGCTCGCGGAACACGCGTACATCGTCTTCTGTCTCTTCCGACACGATGTAGGCATATTTGCTGTTAGCCAGATCCACACGGCCTGTGATAATGTTCACACGCAGGTTAAGTTGGTACTTGTCGCCGTCTATCAGCAACAACTTATTTTCACGTATCAGGTTCACCAATATGCTTTGCAACTGGTCGCGGCCTTTTTTGTCGACGATGCCTAGCTTGCGGGTAATCTGGCGCTGCGTGAACACTGTGTCGGGGCTGTTGGAGAACATCTCCAGCACGATGCCTTTGGCCGATTTATCTTTACCGCCACCTCTGCGGTCGTCGCCTCTGCGTGAACTGCTTCTGGCCGATGGTTCTCTTCTGGAAGACTCGCCTCTGCGGGAGCCGCCTTTTTCGTTGCGGCTGTCTTTATCTCTGCCGCTTTTGCTTGGTCTTTTACTTCTCATGTATCTTCTTTCTATTGGCCGGTGCAGGTATACAGCACTTCAGGCCATGGCAATCATTGGTTGTAATAGTTTAGCCTCTATACGCCCACAAGGCAGACTAAGGTTAAAGCCAACTTAATTTCAGGTGAATTTATAGAGAAAAGTCTATATATGGGCTATGTGGATGGGTTTATTAATAATGATAGGGGCCTATAGCCAATGCCGTCACTAAAGCAAGTGCCTGTCATTTCGAACCGGGGGTAAGGGCCCTCTATTAGTGAGAAATCTGAAATGTAGCCAGGTTCTTGAGATCAACCAGATCTCTCCATCCTGTCGAGATGACAGTTAAGATATTATTTCTCTTTAATTGACGGCAATAGGGTCTATGCCTGATAGTGCGCTATACCTGATTGCAGAGTTGCTCGCTTCTCCTGTGCCGCCATAATGGCCTCGGGCTCACCACTGGGGATAGCCCGCAGTAAGGCTCGGGTATAATCGTGCTGTGGGTTCTGGAAGAGTTGTGCAGGTATACCCTGTTCCACAATCCTTCCTTCGTGCATGACTATTATGCGGTCGGCCATGTGCTTGGCCACAGCCAGGTCGTGGGTGATGAAGATATAGGTCATGTTGAAATCTCGCTTGAGTTCGTTGAGCAAATTGAGCACCTGCGCCTGCACAGACACATCCAGTGCCGACACTGATTCGTCGCAGATCAACAGCTTGGGTTGCAGTGCCAGGGCCCGTGCAATGGCGATGCGCTGCCGCTGCCCTCCTGAAAAGGCCTGTGGATAACGCTGCGCATGCTCTGTCGTAAGTCCTACCTTCTCAAGCAGTTCCGTCATCTTCAAAAGGCGTTCCTTGTCGCTTCCGTGCAGTTTATGCACACGCATAGGCTCCAGGATAGCTCCGCCTACGGTATGCATGGGGTTAAGTGAGGTATAGGGGTCCTGGAAAATCATCTGAAAGTAGCGGCGGTTTTGGCGCAGGGTCGCCGCATCCATGCTGCCGATATCCGCTCCCTCAAACAGTACGCTCCCTGCCGTAGGCTCCACCAGTCGCAGTATAGCCCGACCTAGCGTTGTCTTGCCACTTCCCGACTCTCCTACCAGCGCAATTGTTTCCCCGTGCTTCACATCAAAGCTTACCCCGTCCACGGCTTTCACATGACCTGTGGTGCGGGAAAAGATTCCTTTCTTTATCGGAAAATGCACCTGTAGGTCCTCCACCTGCAGCAATGGAGGTTTCTGGCTGTTGTCGCGCTGCTGTTTTATACCTGCGACTGTGCCTACATAGGCATTCACCACATCCACCAAAGAGGGCTCACATACCTGTGGCCGCTTCTCGTGAACGTTGCCTTGTGCATCTTCCTCCATGAAATCAGCCACCGTCGGCAGTTTGGCTTGCGACTTAATGCTCAATGTGGGGCGGCAGGCCAGCAGGCCTTTGGTATAGGGGTGCTGCGGATTGGTGAAAATATCGAGCACTTTACCTTGCTCCACGATGCGGCCTTTGTACATCACCAGCACGCGGTCGGCTACCTCGGCCACCACTCCTAAATCGTGAGAAATAAACAGCACGGCCATGTTTTGCTTCACCCGCAGTTCGTCGATCAGCGACAGCATGCGGGCCTGCACCGTCACGTCCAAAGCGGTGGTGGGTTCATCGGCAATCAAGATAGCGGGCTCGCAGGCCATGGCCATCGCAATCATCACCCGCTGCTTTTGCCCGCCTGAAATCTGGTGTGGATAACTGTCGTAAATTAGCTCCGGTCGTGGAAGCTTGGCTTGCTCAAAAAGATGCAATACACGTTCCTTTGCCTCTTTTTTAGAAATTTCCAGGTGCCACAGGAGCACCTCCGCCACCTGTTGTCCACAGGTATAGACAGGGTTGAGCGAGGACATTGGGTCTTGAAAAATCATCCCCATTTCCTGCCCACGAATCTGTTGCAATTGCTTCTCCTTTAGCTGTAGCAGGTCTACTTCCCCAAGGCACTGCGACTGAAAGACCGCCTTCCCTCCTACCTGCGCATTCGTGTCAAGCAGTTGCATCAGCGACAATGCCGTCACTGTCTTTCCTGATCCCGATTCACCAACAATCGCCACTGCCTCTCCTGCATATACTGTAAAAGAAACTCCCTCCACCGCATGCACTATCCCTTGGCGTGTAGTGAAAGTAGTTTTCAGATCCGTGACCTGCAGTATAGGCGTAGGTATAGACAAAGGTATAGGAATAAGGTGCTTCTGGTAAAAATAAGCTTTTTTGAATGATTGCGATATCTTTCTTGTTTTCGTTTTTCGCAGTACATTTAAGATCGACGCTAAAACATATGGAAAACACTTCTGAAAACACGCTGACAAGCAACAGTACCTCTACCAAAACAAATACTAAAAGCACCATCATTTGGGATCTTGGCGCTGTACTGATCGATTGGAACCCTCATCATCTTTACCGTAAGATCTTTGATGACGAAGCACAGATGCTGCACTTCCTGGAGAATGTCTGCACATTTGAGTGGAACGAGGAACAGGATGGCGGCCGCACGATACAAGAAGCCAATGAATACCTGATCGCAAAGCATCCCGAGCACGAAGAGCATATCAAAGCCTACTACGGTCGTTGGGAAGAAATGCTGGGTGGCCCGATTGAGGGCACTGTCGAGATCTTCAGGGAGATGAAGAACCGTGGCGAACATAAGTTATATGCTCTCACCAACTGGTCAGCAGAGCTCTTCCCAATTGCGCTGGAGCGTTATGATTTTCTCAGCTGGTTCGATGGGATTGTTGTTTCGGGTACTGAAAAAGACCGCAAGCCCAATCACAGTTTTTACCATACCTTGCTCAACAGGTATAAGCTGCAGCCTGCCGAAGCACTTTTCATTGATGACAACCTGCGCAATATAAAAGCTGCCGAGCAATTAGGTATAGAATCGATTCATTTTACTTCTCCTGAGGACTTGAGGGTGAGGTTGGAGCGCTTGGGTATCTTATAAGACCTTCTGAAGGTAGCAATAAAAGAGGCGGCTGCTCCATGTGGAGCAGCCGCCTCTCTGTTTACTTATACCTATACCTTAGAATCCCTGTTGCTCAGCCGCTGGTTGCTTAGCTGGCTCATCATAATGTGCGAAGAAGCGCTTCTGATTAAAGAGGATGATCAGTACACCAATGAAGATAGCTGAGTCTGCTACATTAAAAATTGGCCATAAGGACATAGGTTTGCCGCCTAAAATAGGCACCCAATTCGGAACGATACCTTCCCAAATATCAAAATAGAACATATCGATTACCTGCCCATGGAACCATGGGGTTGGAGAGCCATAAGGATGGTTGTCGAACAACACACCGTAGAAAGTACTGTCGATCAGGTTGCCGATAGCGCCGCCCAGTATCAGGCCGATGCACCAGATCAAGCCTTTCGGTGCTTTCGTTTTTACCAAATGGTAGATGTAATAGGCAATACCGAACACCGCCACTAGTCGGAACAAAGACAGAATCAGCTTGCCGTAATCAGAGCCGAGCTGCACACCAAAGGCCATACCCGGGTTGAGGGTATAGTGCAGCTTCAACCAGTCGCCCAGGAGCACGATCTCGCCTGGCATACCCATTTCCATGTTGTAATGCACGATAAGCTTCACAGCTTGGTCGATGATGATGACGATCAGGGCCACCAGGTAGTACTTCCAATATTTCATGTTTCGTCAATTAGGCTGCAGGAGCTCTGTTGCGCCGCTGCAGGATAAAGGTATAAGGTATAGCCCCGGCCATTTCATAGAGCCGGGGCTTGCAATTTATGCTACTACCGCTTCGGTGCGGATGTGGATGTTCACTTGGTAATCGTCCACTTCAAGGATAGTGCCATCTACCACATGGTCAGCCAGTTCAAGGCTCAAGGCTTGTGTCTCGGCCTGTATGTAGTCGCGGAAGTTTTCCACAGCGGCATTTACCTCAGGCACCGAGGCCTGTAGCACGATGTGTATCTTGTCCTGCACCTCCAAGTTGCTGTCTTTGCGCAGGTTCTGGATACGGTTCACCAGTTCGCGGGCAATGCCTTCCTGCTTCAGCTCTTCCGTGATGGTCACGTCGAGCGCCACAGTCAGTTTGCCCTCGCTGGCTACCAACCAGCCCGGGATGTCCTCCGAAGAGATTTCCACGTCCTCAGGCGTCAGCACGGCGGTTTCCTCGTCGCTTATCTGCAGCTCGATTCCGCCTTCACGCTCTAGCGTAGCGATATCCTCCTGGTTCATTTGCTGCACGGCTGCGGCCACCAGTTTCATCTTCGGACCGAATACCTGACCCAGCTTCTTGAAGTTCGGCTTGATCTTCTTCACCAATATGCCCGACGTATCGTCGATGTACTCTACATGCTTGATGTTCACCTCACTCATGATCAGGTCTTCTACAGCCTGTATCTGTTGACGGGTCTTGTCGTTCAACACAGGTATAAGGATACGCTGCAGCGGCTGACGCACTTTGATGAAGTGCTTCTTGCGCAGCGAGTGCACCAGCGACGAAATGGTCTGGGCCAGCGCCATGCGCTCTTCCAAATCCTCATCGATAGCCGTGTGCTCAACCTCTGGGTAGTAAGCCAAATGTACGGACTCTTCCTTATGTTTGCCGCTCACGTTGTTAAGGTCGCGGTAGAGCTGCTCGGTATAGAACGGCGCGATAGGCGAAGCCAGCTTGGCGATAACTTCCAGACAGGTATAGAGCGTCTGGTAAGCGGCCATCTTGTCTTCGTTGTACTCGCCTTTCCAGAAGCGCTTGCGGTTCAGACGCACGTACCAGTTGCTCAAGTCGTCCACCACGAAATCCTGGATAGCACGGGCGGCACGGGTTGGGTCGTAGTCTTCTAGGAAGGTGTCAACGTCCTTAACCAGCGTGTTCAGCTTTGAGATAATCCAGCGGTCGCTTTCGGTTCTGCGCTCCAGCGGCACTTCGTCCTCGGCAAAGGTGAAGTTGTCCAGGTTAGCGTATAGCGCGAAGAAAGAGTAGGTATTCTGCAGCGTGCCGAAGAAACGGCGCTGCGTTTCCACCACACCCTCCGGGTTGAACTTCAGGTTGTCCCAAGGTGGTGCATTGGCAATCATGTACCAGCGCACAGCGTCCGGGCCGTACTTGCCGATCATCTCAAACGGGTCGATGGCGTTGCCAAGGCGCTTACTCATCTTGTTGCCGTTCTTGTCGAGCACCAGACCGTTGGCGATTACGTTCTTGTAGGCTACGCTATCCTCCAGCATAACCGCCAGAGCATGCAGCGTGAAGAACCAACCACGCGTCTGGTCAACGCCCTCGGCGATGTAGTCGGCAGGGAAGTTCTGACGGAAGATATCTTCGTTCTCGATTGGGTAGTGCCACTGTGCATAAGGCATGGCACCCGAGTCGAACCAAACGTCGATAAGGTCTGTCTCTCTGTACATTGGCTGTCCAGACGAACTCACCAGCACGATGTTGTCCACATACGGACGGTGCAGGTCATTGATCTCCACGGAAGCCTCCATCAGGCCAGCGTCCACGGCACGGTCTATCTCTTCGCTCAATTGCTGGATAGAGCCAATGCAGATCTCCTCCTCGCCGTCTTCGGTTCGCCATATAGGCAGCGGTGTACCCCAGTAGCGCGAGCGCGACAGGTTCCAGTCCACCAAGTTCTCCAGCCAGTTTCCGAAACGGCCCGAGCCCGTAGACTCCGGTTTCCAGTTGATGGTCTTGTTCAGCTCGATTAGCCTGTCCTTTACAGCCGTGGTCTTGATGAACCAGCTGTCCAGCGGATAGTATAATACAGGCTTGTCCGTACGCCAGCAATGCGGGTAGGTGTGCTCGTATTTCTCTACTTTAAAGGCTCTGCCCTCCTCTTTCAGTTTGATTGCAATCAGTACGTCGGTTGGCTTGTAGTCAGGGGCCGACTCGTCCTCACCGGTGTAGTTCTTCACATACATGCCGGCAAAGTCGGTCACCTCTTTCACGAAGCGGCCTTGCTTGTCCACGAGTGGCATCGGCTTGCCATTCTCGTCCTCTACCAATAGCGCAGGTATATCGTTCTGGGCAGCTACCCTGAAGTCGTCCGAACCAAAGGTTGGGGAGATGTGCACGATACCCGTACCGTCTTCCGTGGTCACGAAATCGCCTACCACCACGCGGAAAGCGGGTTTATCAGGCTGCACGTACGGCATTAACTGGTGGTATTCCACACCTGCCAAATCGCGGCCCTCGAACTCCTCTACTATCTTGTAAGGGATTAGCTTGTCGCCGGAGCTATACTCTGTCAACGGAATACCATCTGCCTTCGGGTTGAAGAAGCGGCTTACCAAGTCTTTCGCCAGGATAACCGAGATCGGCTCGTAGGTATAGGGGTTGTAGGTACGCACCTTCACGTACTTGATACCCTTGCCCACCGCCAGCGCCGTGTTGGCAGGAAGCGTCCAAGGCGTGGTCGTCCAGGCCAGGAAGAACACTTTCTCCTCCTCGTACTCGAACAGGAACATGTTGCGGGTGATTTTCTTCACCTCGAACTGCGCCACAATGGTCGTATCCTTCACCATCTTGTAGCAACCCGGCTGGTTAAGCTCATGTGAACTCAGACCCGTGCCTGCGCCCGGCGAGTAAGGCTGGATGGTATAGCCCTTGTACAAGTAGCCTTTGTCGTATAGGCGCTTCAACAGAGCCCATACCGACTCAATGTATTCGTTCTCAAATGTGATGTACGGATTGTCCAAGTCCACCCAGTAACCCATCTTCTCAGTCAGGTCGTCCCACTGGCTCTTGAAACGCATCACCGTTTCGCGGCAGCGCTGGTTGTACTCCTCTACCGTTATCTTCTTGCCGATATCCTCTTTCGTGATACCCAGCTCTTTCTCCACCTGCAGCTCCACGGGCAGACCATGCGTATCCCAGCCGCCTTTGCGGTTCACCTGGAATCCTTTCAGGGTCTTGTAGCGGCAGAAAATGTCTTTCACGGCGCGGGCCATCACGTGGTGGATACCCGGCGTACCGTTCGCCGACGGCGGTCCTTCATAAAACACGAAAGGCTTGTGCCCCTCTCTTGTCGTCACCGACCGCTGGAAGATGTTGTGCTCCTTCCAGAATGCCAGCACGTCTTCGCCTACCTGGGCGTAGTTCAGGTTTTTGTACTCGTTATACTTTGCCATGTTAAGCACTTACTTCTTCAGGTAATTCTTCTTCAAATTTCAACTTCAGCTGGTTCAGGTCTAGCTCCTCGTCCTCGTGCTCCAGATAAAACTCATCGTAGTGCTCTATCAGGGCGTACGGGTCGCGCTTGTACTTGCCGCTATCAAAGCTCATCAGCAAAGTTGGCAATATAATCAGGTTTGTGAATAATGCAATCAACAAACTCACCGACATCAGCACGCCAAGGGCCTTGGTACCGCCAAATTCAGAGAAGGCGAATATCACAAAACCGAAGAACAGGATGATGGACGTGTAAATCATACTCGTGCCCGCCTCTGTCAAACTGGTCGTGATGGCGCGACTCACGTGGAACCCGTTGCTCAGCAATTCGCTGCGGTACTTGGCCAGAAAGTGAATCGAGTCGTCAATGGCTATACCCAGCGCAATGCTGAAAATCAGCGCCGTGCTCGGCTTCAGCGGTATGTTGAAAACTCCCATCAATCCGCCCGCAATCAGGAGCGGTATCATGTTGGGAATCACCGAAATAATCACTACCCTCGCCGACTTAAACAACAAAGCGATGACAATAGTTACCAACACGAATGCCAGCACCAGGCTCGAGCGCAGATTGTTGATTAAGTATTCGTTTCCTTTGATGAACAGGAGCGTCGTACCCGTCAGGCTGACCTTGGTCTCGGCGCCTGTTTCGTCGCGGGTAAAGGTCATGGTGTTGCCCTCTTCCGTCACACTCACGCCTTCGCCGCCGTAAATCTCGTGCAGCTCTGGTTTTATTTTGCTGATGATTAAGGTGTCGAGCTCTCTTGAACCTGCGTCGGCTACTTTGAGCGAGATTCGGGCGGTCTGACCTGTGCTGTCTACAAACGAGCGCAACAGGCGCTGGTTGTCGCCGCTGTCCTGTTTGGCCAGATAGCTGAACACGAAGTTGCGCTCCGTGTTGTCAGGCAGGCGGTACGAGTTTGGGTCGCCTTCATAAAAGGCCTGCGTGGCCGTCTTCACCAGTCCCACAATGGAAATCGGGGCGGACAGGATGGGCTGGGTGCGCAGGAAGTCTTCGAGCTGGTTGAGTTTGTTCAGGTTCGGCAGCCGCATGACGCCTTGCTTTATACCTGTGTCCACAATGATCTCGAGCGGCATCACCCCGCTGAAGTGGTGCTCAAAGAAAGCTAAATCCGCATTCACACTGCTCTCGGCTGGCAGATCATCGACCATGTACGAAACCGTCTTTACTTTGTAGATTCCCCAAAACGAAGCCAGCAAAGCCACGATGGTAAAGAAGTAAACCAAATGACGCTTGTGGTGCACAAGGTGGTCGAGAAACTCCAGAAACTTGTTGAGCGGCTTGGCGTCCAGGTGGCGCAACTGCCGTGGCGTTGGCGGCGGCAGATACGAGAACACCACCGGTATCAACACAATGCTGATGATGTAGGTCACAAAGATGTTAATGCCCGCCACGACCCCGAACTCGTACAGGATGGCCACATGCGTGAAGGTGAACACGATAAAGCCAATGGCTGTGGTCGTGTTCGTCACCAGGTTCACCACCCCAATCTTGCTAATCACCCGGGCCAACGCCATGATTTTGTTGCCGTGCTTGCGGTAGTCGTAGTGGTAGCGGGTGAGCAGGTAGGTGGTGTTCGGTATACCAATTACCACTAGGATGGCAGGTATAAGCCCTGTGAGAAGCGATATCTTGTAGTCGAGTATGGCCAGTGTGCCAAGCACCCACACCACCACCATGCTGATCATCAGGAGCGGGAAGATTACGGCGTAGAACGAGCGGAAGAAGATGAAGAGCGTGATCCCCGTCACCAGCAAGGCCAGCACCAGGAACATCTTCATCTCAGCGGCTACCTTGGTCGTCATGACCGCCCTTACAAAGGGCAGCCCCGCATAATGCAGCTTTATACCTGTCTTCTTCGAAAAGGCCTCGGTATGCGCCATCACATCGTCCATCACCTGCACCCGACGGGCCGAGTTCAGGTAATCGGGATCAACGGTAACGGCCAGTAAAGTAGCGCCGGTTTTTTGGTTGATGATTTGCCCGTCGTAGAAGCCCTGACTTCGCACCACCCGTAGCATGCTGTCAAGCTGCGCCTGCGTCTGGGGCATGGGGTTGAAGATGGGAGCCGTGGTGAATTTGCGGTCGGCGGTGTCTTTTACGACCTGTATCAGGTTGGGGAGCGAGATCACAGCCTTCACGCCCTCTACCGTGTTCAGCTGGTCCGACAGGCTTTTGAGTTCGCGGAAGTTGTCGAGTTTGTAGGCTTTGGCGCTCTGCATGCCCACCACCAAAATGTTGCCATCTTCACCGAACGTCTCTTTGAAACGCTGGAAGTACACCATGTCAGGGTCATCTGGCGACACGACATTGGCGAAATCGTACGACATTTCTGCGTCTTTGGCCTTGTAGCCCATAAACGCAGTAAGCAAGGCAAGCAGGATGAGCAGCCTCAGCCTGTTTTTTATAATGAAAATGGCAATCTTATTCCACATGGTCCCCAATAATTCGGCAAAGGTAAGGAATTTTAATTTTTCCGTGGACTTCGATTCGGGATATGCAGCCTCCTACCGCCCATTGCTGTCAACTTTAGGTATAGTGAATCGAACCTGTCATCTCGACAGAATGGAGAGATCTGGATTTGTTGGAGGCAGTGACTATACTCCAGATTTCTCCCGATGGTCGAAATGACACAATAATCATTAAATTGACGGCATTGCCCCTACCTCTTGAGACGTTTCATACTGTTCGATTGACATACTCTCTTTTGTCACCCTGATAGAATCTTGGTAAAGGGAGCCCCTACCCCCACGTAGCAGAGGCCAATATCCCCATCAACCAAGATTCTCTGTAGAATGACAGGAAGCTGAATTCTATATTTCAGAATCTATTACATCAGTTCTAGCTCCTGACTATTAGATTTGAATAGATCTGTACAGGTATAAAAAAGCCCCTGCCATATGGACAGAGGCTCTCAATCTCTATTTAAAGGTGAATTATTTCTTTTTCCTGGAGGAAGAAGCCGAGTTGGATGATTTGTTCTCAGGCACACAGTTCGGTACCTGCTTTCCATCCTTCTCTTTCATCCCCACTTGCTCGTAGCCCTTCCAACATGGGTCTTTTTCAGAGCTGTTCTTCGATTTAGATGTGTTTGCCATAGCTTTTGGTTTGATGGTACATACGTGTATAACTCTTGGTTTGCCTCATTTGTTTTGTATTGAGCTTTAGTCTCCTACAGGTTTATACACGCTGTATTTTGCACATTCATTAGGTATAGATTTTCACTTCAGCTACACCTTTATTACTCTTGCTAACTACAATTAACTTTTAAGTTATGCCCATGTGCATAAATTGCAATATAATAGAATACTTCTCACTGATTATTAATTAATTAAACCCTAAATCAATCCCCTCTTATGTCCATTTTTCCACATAGAACATATTATTACTTAACATAATAATAACACTTTCATGCATTTTAGAACAAATATGGACCATAACTAGATATAGCTTATAAATAGCAATAGCTATACCTGCAAAATAAAACAGCCTGCAACACTTAAGTTGCAGGCTGTTCTTTGTAGCTATACCTAATATAACTTAGGCCAGCTTCTCAAATATGCTCTTGAAGTTAACGGCTTTGTCGATGTAGCTGTGCAACTCGCCGATTGGCATGCGCACCTGCTCACGGGAGTCACGGTCACGTACGGTTACAGTGTTATCCTCCAATGTTTGGTGGTCCACGGCAATACAGAACGGCGTACCGATCAGGTCCTGACGGGTATAGCGCTTGCCGATGGAGTCACGCTCTTCATAAATCATGTTGAAGTCGTAACGCAGCGAGTTGAAGATCTCAGTCGCCTTCTCCGGCAGTCCGTCTTTCTTCGTCAGTGGCAGGATGGCGGCTTTCACCGGAGCCAGCGCCGGATGGAACTTCAGGAAAGTACGGCTCTTGGTGGCATCGCCTTCGGTAATCTCTTCTTCAGTATAGGCGCTGCAAAGCGTCATCAGGAACAGGCGGTCAGCGCCTACGGATGTTTCCACCACGTACGGGATGTAGTTACCATACGGCTTGCCGTCCTCATTCAGGTCGTTGTCGAAGTACTGCATTTTCTTGCGGCTCAGCTCCTGGTGCTGCGTCAGGTCAAAGTCAGTGCGGGAGTGTATACCTTCCACCTCTTTGAAACCGAATGGGAACTTGAACTCGATGTCCACGGCGGCGTTGGCGTAGTGGGCCAGCTTCTCGTGGTCGTGGTAGCGCAGGCTCTCGGCCGGTATGCCGATGGCCTGGTGCCACTTCTTGCGGGCTTCCTTCCACTGGTTGTACCATTCCATTTCCGTGCCGGGGCGTACGAAGAACTGCATTTCCATCTGCTCAAACTCGCGCATGCGGAAGATGAACTGACGCGCCACGATCTCGTTACGGAACGCCTTACCGATCTGCGCGATACCAAACGGCACTTTCATGCGGCCGGTCTTCTGCACATTCAGGAAGTTCACGAATATACCCTGTGCCGTTTCCGGACGCAGGTAAATGGTGCTTGAGTCTTCGGCCACAGAACCTACCTGCGTCGAAAACATCAGGTTGAACTGACGCACTTCGGTCCAGTTGGTGGTACCGGAAATAGGGCATTTAATGTCTTCACGGATGATCAGCTCACGTACTGCGTCGAGCTCTTCAGCACCCAACAAACGACCCATCTCCACGAGCAGCTCGCTGGCTTTGTCGTAGTGGCCGTCGGCTTCGTACTGAGCGGCTTTCTCTTCGATCAGCACGTCGGCACGGTAGCGCTTCTTCGAGTCCTTGTTGTCAATCATCGGGTCGTTGAAGCTATCCACGTGACCGGAGGCCTTCCAGGTATGCGGGTGCATGAAAATGGCGGCGTCTATACCTACCACGTTCTGGTGCAATTGCGTCATAGACTTCCACCACAGGTTCTTAAGGTTATTCTTCAGCTCTACGCCCATCTGGCCGTAATCGTACACGGCTTGCAGACCATCATAGATCTCGCTCGACGGGAATACGAAGCCGTACTCCTTTGCGTGCGAGATGATATCTTTTAATTGTGCGTTTTCTACAGGGGTTTTCTCTTTTGTCGCCATGCTGCAAAGATAGAAGATTAAGGTGTGATTATGCCATACGGGATTTATAGTTTTTTATCTATACGATTTGGCACTGTACTCATTCATGCTTAGCCATTTACAACTCTACATTGCCAAATAGGTATAAGGATGCATCTGTTAATAATTTCTTAACATTGGATAACCAGACTACTCGCCTATTTTATGGTAACTTGCGTCGTTTTTTAAAAACTCACCCAATTCTTTAAAATGGCTAAGACTAAAAAGGGTAAAAAAGCAGTCGTACCCACCCAGCCTTACAAGTTCAGAAAGCGTTTTAGCTTGCTGGACGTGCTTTTCCAGAAAGAGAAGAAGTTCCTCTATTTTATTGCCTTCTCCTTCATTGTTGCCGGTATTGTTTATCCGTATGCATCCATTGCGATGTGGGTAGGCTTCCTGTTTGCCGCTTACTCGGCTATCGCCAACGACAGTATCCAGACAATCGGTACTTTCATCGTTTCCAATGAAAAGCGGGCCTGGTACTGGCAGTGGCTCTTTATGGGTATCATCTTCCTAGGCACTGTATTTTATAGCTGGTACATGTTCGACGGCGACGTTACTTACCAGCGACTCTCTTCTAAGGGATTTGACCAGACACCGGATAACTTTGTGTTCCTGCAGCTGGCCGCTCCGATCATTCTCTTGCTTCTAACACGCTTCCGTATACCTGTATCGACTACCTTCATGCTCCTGAGCGTGTTCACGGTAAGTTCAGGTGCCATCGTAGGCATGATCAATAAAAGTTTGCTGGGTTATGTGGCAGCTTTTGGTACAGCGCTGATTATATACCTTGCGCTTTCTAAGGTGATCAAGCGTTTCGTGAAAGGCGAGGCGCATAGCTTCTGGACGGTAGCCCAATGGGTTGTTTCTGGTTTCCTGTGGCATACCTGGCTGGCGCAGGACTTGGCGAACGTAGCCGTATATCTGCCGCGCTCACTCAACATCTGGGAGTTCGTTGCTTTCGCTGGTTTTATATTCCTGGGTATGGGTTTCCTTTTCTTTAAGAAAGGAGAGAAAATTCAGGAGATTATCAACGAGAAATCAGACGTGCGTGATGTACGCAGTGCTACCATCATCGACTTGATCTACGCCATTATCCTTTATTTCTTCAAGGAGCTCAACAACATGCCAATGAGTACAACTTGGGTATTCATCGGTTTGCTGGCAGGCCGTGAGTTGGGTATGCGTATCAGAGCGCAGGAAGGCAGCGCTAAATTGGCCAAGACCTTCAGCCTGATCGGCAAGGACATCCTGTCGGTTACCATCGGTCTGATCATCTCGGTTATCATGGCCATTGCCATTAACCCGGTTATCCAGCAGGAGATCTTTAACTTCTTCTTCAAATAGGCTATACCTGTTTCGATAATGAAAAGGCCCGGCATTTGTCGGGCCTTTTCTATTTTATACCTGCATTGTGAATAGACAATAGCAGAAACCACTTTCCTATACCTGTAGCAGCCTTTTCCAGCTGCATTTTCCATAGCCGCATTGCAAACTCAGTTAAACTCAGAACAGTTATAGTTGCGTCTTAAGCTTCCCTCCGGATCGATACTGCCATGATTGGGGTATAGCTGGCTACTCTTGCAAGAAAAGCAAAAAAAATCCCGGCTCCTTTGCAGAAACCGGGATCTATGTAGAAATACTGTTTTCTTATTTCTCTGGCCAAACAACTTCCAGGTTGTCATTGATGAACACGCCAAAGTTCACGGCGATCAGCTGGTCTTCGTCAAAGTACAGGTCGATCATTTCCTTTTCGTAAGAAATGCGGGTCTCGCCTGTCTCCATTTCTTCTTCTTCAATATCCTCATAGCCGTGATCTGCGAAAAGCCGTTTGAGTTGTTCCTGGCTCATTTCGAAAATACGCTCTTCCCACAGCTTCACGTCGCGGTTGGCCGTTTCGATGCAGCTCAGTTTGTAATCATCTTCTTTGTCGAAGTATAGCGAATAGCCCTCCTCCCAGTAGTTCCAGGCCTGATGCTCAAACTCATCTTCTTCATCAGACTCTTCAATCTCTTCAGGTTCGCCTAGTAGTTGCTCTACTTCTTCCATTGTAAGGCCAAACTTGATCTTCCCAAGCCCTTTGCCTAACCTGATTTCTTTGTTAACCATGTTGCTCTCTCGTTTTATCTTGTATGCAAAGATATGTGATTTACTAATTTCGGAATTAAAAGGTTAATTGATACAATGAACAATTCATTTTTTTAAGATTCGTATTTCGACCTGAACTCGGCCATCAGTTGCTTATACGTTTCATTCTCTTTTGCCTCATCCCATTTCTCTTTGAAAATGCGTGCTGACTCCGCTTTCACCGGATCGGGATCTAACGGCAGCTGATCTCGACCATGGGCGCCGCTCTGTCCTTTTTTATCATCCGGCACAGGGCCTTTGTATTTCTGTCCAGTCCGATGGTTGGCGTATCGCCTGGAGCGGGTATAGCCCATCTGCAAAAACTTGCGGGCCATATCGGCGCCCACAAAGTCGTTCTGACGAAGGTAATCCAAAAACAGTCCGTAGATATGCTCCGATGACTCTTGTGCGATCTCAGGTGTTTTAAATCGCCAATGCGGCAGTATCTCCGACTTATACGGTTCTACCAGCAGCACCCCCTGCTCTCCTTTTCCTATACGGTACAGCTCCGGATTCTTTCTGAAATCAGTTTTTTTGAAATCCAGTTCATAGTTAAAAGCTTTCTTTTTCGCTTGTTTCATTGGTATAGCCTGTTGTCTTGAACTGGTTATCCTGGTATACATTTGGGTGCTGCTCCGGATAAACGATAATGAAGCTGTTGTCTTTGTAGTTGCGCGACAGCACCCGCGGCACATTATCGAGCATGCCATTATACGACACCGTGCCTCTGCGTGCCGATATAACCACCACCATGTCATCCTTGCCTATACCTGTCTGGTTGTTTTCAAACTCCGCCATGGTTGGCCGTGGCATGTAAGTAGCGTCAATGGCGGGCTTGCTGCTCTTCACAGTACTTTTTATTTGGTTGTTTGTTCTTCTACCGGCCATAAAAACGACCTTAGCTCCCAGTTGCGTTGACAACAGGCGAACGGCACGCATCCAGCGCAGGAAACCTCTCTCCAACTCCGCATTGGCCGGCACGATCACAACCAGGCGGCTTGTCGTATTCAGTGGCTGCATGATCTTGCATACCAGAATCATCTGCTCTGTATTCTCAAGCAGGTTATCCAGTATGGTACCAAATATCCGATCACGGGTTGTGATCTTGGCATTCCATCCGAGCACCACCTCTGTAATCATCAGCTCTTTTATGGCCCTGAGTATACCGCTGGCAATGTTGATGTCGATCTTGGATACCAATTGCACGTCGTTGTCAGTGGCTGAGGCATGTGTTATCGCCTCCTGCAGCATTTTGTTCTTTTTGAAAATCTCCTCTTCAGCATGCTCATTATCCAGCACCACTGCCAGTGGATAGATCGGTTCGTGATAATCCGGATTCCGCAGCATCACAGAAAGATCAATCAGGTTCTCGATATTCTGAGGATTGGCGATTGGTACCAGGATACGGTCTGGCTTTTCACTTAGGTTCGGCTTACGTCTGCTCTCAATGATGGCGAGTCGCTTACCCACTTTTTCTGTCACAAAAGAACTAACCAGACAGGTGACGAGGATCAGTACGATGGTACCGTTCAGGGCGTCTTCATTGATGATGCCGATGTTATAACCTACCAGTATCACAGCCAATGTAGCCGCTGCGTGTGCACTGCTAAGTCCGAAGATCAGGTTACGTTGCGTACCGCTGTACCCAAATATCTTTTGAGTGATCCAGGCTGCCAGGAATTTAGTCACCAGCGCCACTACCACTATCACGCCTGCGATAATCAACGCCTCAGGTCCCCTGAACAGCACGCTCAGATCCACGATCATACCAACATTGATCAGGAAGAAAGGGATGAAGATATTATTGCCCACAAACTCTATTCTGTTCATCAGAGCCGAGGTATGCGGTATAAGCGGGTTAAGTGCTAGTCCTGCCAGGAATGCTCCGATAATGGCTTCTACTCCTGCCAGCTCCGCCAGAAAGGCTGCCGCAAACACCAGCGTCAATACGAATATGTACTGGGCTCCTTTTTCACTTTCAATTTGCTTAAAGAACCAGCTTGCTATGCGCGGAAACACAAACATGACGATGCCGGCAAAGATGGCCAGGGAACCTGCCAGTTTCACCCAATACCATACATCCAGATCTCCTTGTGAACTACCAGCCACTACGGCGAGCACAAGGAGTACTGCTGTATCTGTCACGATAGTACCACCTATCGTCACCGTCACTGCTTCGTTTTTACTTATACCCAGTCTACTGGCTATGGGGTAAGCGATCAGGGTATGGGACGAAAACATACTTGAGAGCAGTATTGCTGAGAGCAACTGATAATCCATCAAGTAATAAAAGATCAGTGTTCCTGTGGTAATAGGTATAAGAAATGTAAGCGCTCCGAAGATTAAGCTTCTGTTTCGGTTCTTTTTAAAATCGATCATATCGATTTCCAGCCCTGCCAGGAACATAATGTATAAAAGGCCTACTGTTCCGAACAGTATAATACTGGCGTCGCGCAGAAGTAGGTTAAATCCGTTTGGCCCTACTATCACACCTGCCAGGATCAAACCTACTATACCAGGTATGCGCAATTTGTTTAGTATGATGGGAGCAACCAATATGATGAGCAGCACCATCGTAAATATCAGCACCGGATCCTCAAACGGAGGAACCAGCTTTAGAAGTAATGTCATAGTTTTATGTTAGCGTTCACTTTTTCTCCAGATAAATATAGCGCTTTTATTTTTTTGCCTTTTCTTGCGCCCTACCTTTCCCTCCCTTTTTTGATCCTCTCTTTTCTCTTTTTGGTCTGACTTATCCAGCTTTCCACATCTTACCTGACCTTATTAATTTTAATTAGATAAATTTTTAAATAAATCTTCTTTCATCATTAAGGCTGTTCATAAGTTAATAACTGTGGAACATTCTGAATTGTCCTCATTTTCATTTTATATACCCTTGCTTTGCACCTGGCTACCCACATTTTATTTTTCTGTTAATTTTTATCTTTCAGTTACTTAACTGCCTTTTCCACTTTTGCCCATTTTGTGTGCATTACTTTTTTCACATACCTGCCCTGCCGTGGAAAAGCCTTTTTTCTATATACCTTTGTCAACCCCTTTCCACTTTTTGTGTGTTCCACAGCCCTCTGGCCCCACCTGTAGAACAAGCCCACTCTGAGTTATCAGATTTGATCCACACTTGTCCACATTTATACCCACCCTTTTTGTGGATTTCTAAACATCTTTTTTGATTCTATATTTCGGAGGCTTTAATTGGCTCTGATGGTGATCGATTTTACCTATTACGGAAGAGGAGCAGGTTTCTTTGCGAGTTCTGATGTGGTCGCTATTGTTTATGTTTCACAGGTCTCTGGTATGGCTATTTCTAACCGAAATAATTATCGAATGATGTATCCCTTGAATTAGATCCTGTAGCGGGCAGGTTAGTTATTGCCAAGCAGCTCGAAATGGAATGGAGATTTTCAGCTTGTGCTATTCGAACTTCAGAAGAGCTACTGCACGTACTTCAATTAGGTTGGGTGTAATGTATTTGCTAAGGAATACAGCAGGTTAGTAGAGTCTCAGATCGGCACCCTATTAATCAAAGAGCATTGCTTTTCACCGCTAACTCCGCTCATACATAATTTTGCCCCCTTCTTTAAGATCAGCTTCCCCTTTTATTCAAGAGGAGTTATAGGGAACATCAGTACCAGGTATAGGTTTTCGTCTTTAGTGTTGCTCTCGAATCTACCTATCACAGATTCATATTTAGATGTATACTGGTAGTATTTGTATCTCCTGTGCACCCGTTAAGCAGATCTTATTTTGAATTTAACTGCTCTGTTCCGTTATACCAATGCATGAGTTTTGGTTAGATTGTATCACCAATTTTAGGTTATTCCTCATGGCTTTGGGAAGTTGTTTAGCTCTTGAAGAGTATCTAAATGAATGCGATGGTAAGTTATAATCATCGCTTGATAGTTCGTTGAATCCGGTTTGTTATCTATATCTGAGTGATAGCTGGCAATTGTTTATTTGTCTTCAGGAGCACAAATCTGAAATCATCAGCTGGTTTTATGACCTATTCTTATTTTCGTCTCAGTCTTTCGATCTCAGTTTCTCTTGTGTTCTTTTTATTAGCATGGGTTTCTGTGGACAATTGCTTTGATTTAGGCCCTGCAGGTAATTTGATCCCTTTTTCGTTGCTTCTTATCCACGTGTTATCGGTTGAACTGTATGTATCAGATATAAAAAAAGGGAGCCAAATCAGCTCCCTTTTTTACTCTAGAATTCTATATTTTCTTCCATCTCCCAGTTGGCCCTTATCTCCAGTGGTTTGTCGTGAAGGTATACCTGCTCAGGTTCTCTTACCAGTTCAGGGTCTCCCCCATCCCATTTACCATTGTTGTTGGCATCCAATATCACGCGTATAAAGTAAGTGCCCGGTTCAATGCTTCGGAAATTGTAGGTCCTTGTATTCCGCACCTGGTGCTTCACCTTGTATTGGTTATCTACTAATTGGATGATGTAGCTCTTTTGCTCTGTTTTCACTGCCCCTCTTAGACTTCCTGCTCCTCTTGCTTCCGCCACCGTTACCTGTAGGGTTGGCATTGTAAAACGTTCACCCTGTACCGGCACTATACCTACACTATCCAGCACGATGGAAGCCTGTCGGTTATTGTTTGTCCATTTAGGCATTACAAAGCTTATCTCTGTTGCCGTGCGATCAAGTGCCACTTGTTCCGGATACGTCAGTCTGGCCACCTCTATGCTGTCAGCTAAAAGACGTATTGGAGTTTTTGATTGAATTCTAACCGGTGTTTCCAATTCAATTATGACACGCTGTCCTTCACTAATTGCCCCGTTGCTTGTATTGCCGTTTTCTTTCAGACGTGCACCCTGCACCCGCTGCGCTCTTTTGCCTTCGAACGCTATCTGTACTGTATCTACTGTTCGGTTAGCTGCTGAGTCCAGGGCCGTCAGTATAGCTCTTCCACCAGCGAAACGGCTGTCGCCAAATAGATCCACTATCTTGCCATCTGTTGATACTTTATGAATCAGAGTGTCTTTTGGTGAGTCTGCCGGTCTGGCTATAAAGCTTTCTATACCTTCATTGTAATTGGCCACAAAGCGATCTGTATACCTTTCACGACGCTGCAGGATGGGGCGTTTTGTATCTATCCCAACAGTCTGCAGCACTACTTCCTGTTCCTCGCTTGTCACGCTTATCGGCTCTGCTTTATAAGCGATTCGCTCTTCCTCCGTGTCATAAAGGGAGTTATTGTTTTTATCAGTCAGCGCATAGATTCTGTACTCACCATCCCTTATGTTTTCGAAGGTGAACTCCCCATTAGCATTGGTTTGCGTCTGGTAATATGGTCTGCTTTTCCTGATGCTGAGTGTGTCGCTTGTAGGGTATAAAGCCACCACGGCTTCGTTCTCCGGTTCCTGTGTAAGCAGTCTTACTACTTGCCCGCTTACTCTGCTCGAGTCTATGAAACTGCCTGTGCTAAACGTTAATACCAATCCTTCTGCAATGTTTTTTTCCGTGATATCCTGTATGCCTTTTCTGAAGTTTAAGGTATAGGTCGTGTTTTCCTCGAAGGGTTGCTCAAATACTAACTCCATCCTGGTTCGGCTCGATCGCACCTGATATTTGTTGTCGGTAAACGGTGTGATCAGGAGTTCTTTCTGCAGGTTGTTTTGCTGAACCTCTTCATTAAAATCAAGCGTGATAGTACGGGTACTTACATTCAGTTCCTGCGACTTCGGATTGCTATTCAGAAGCTCCGGTGCGTCTTCGTCTTTAGGTCCTCCTTCCGGGTTGTTTATACTAGCGCATGAAGAGATGCTAATTACTGAAGCTGCAAGTAAAAGGCTGTTGACAATTTTCATCTAATATTCATTTAAATGAAAAACAGGCAAACTTTCGCTTGCCTTGTTCTTATTTATTAACACTATTTGGTGGTGTTTATTTTCTCTTTGCTACAAAGATCAGGCTCGAGTAATCGTTACCGTTTTTCTCTGCATAGCTGTTAGACTTAAACCCATTGACCACACTGCTGATTACTTTTGTCTTCCCTTCTTTCTGTTTCTCGCTGAGCATGCTCACGTAATAGGCATCAAACTTCATGGGTAACACTTCCTCTAGTTTCATTTTGTGTTTCTTGAGTAAGCGCTTCATGGTTGGTTGTGTGAAGTGATACAGGTGACGTGGCACATCGTAAGCCGCCCAATCTGCTTTGTATTGCTGTGCGTCATGTGAATCAGCATTGGGAACAGCTATGATCAGGGTGCCGTCTTCCTGCAGCAGATTGATGAGTTCCGAAAGTGTTTCATTCAAAGTATGGATATGCTCCAACACATGCCAGAGTGTGATTACTTCAAATTTCTCCCCTTCTATCTCACTAAGTTCTTTCGCTATTATTTCACCTGTCTGGCCTGAAGCTTCCTCACGGGCACGCGTATTTGGCTCCACTCCTCTTATTTCCCAACCGTCGTTTTTACAGGCATTCAGGAATACGCCTGTTCCGCAGCCATAATCCAGTATAGCTCCTTTGGCTGGAGTATGCCTGTTGATAAGCTCTACCTTTTGCTTCGTCGTAATGGAGCGCACCACATGATAGGCTCTGTTGATAATGCCTGTCTTGATGTTGCTGTGCGATATGTATTCTTCAGATTCGTAATATTTATCAATACTGGCAGCATCAGGTCGCGGGTTCGTAAACTTGAATGTGCAATTCTCACATTCCACAATTACGAAGCTCTCTTTTGAGACCGCGTTGTCTGTTACTACCAGAAAGTTTTTAAAATCTTCTTTGCCACATATCGGGCAATGCTCCAGTCTTTCGTAGCTCATTTATTTTCCAAGGTATACCATTAGTACAGATATGTCAGCAGGTGAAACTCCACTGATACGTGATGCCTGGCCGATTGTCTCAGGCTGTATACGTAGCAATTTCTCACGCGCCTCAGCTGACAAGGCAGGTATGTTGCGGTAGTCTATTTTCTCTTTGATATTATAGTTTTCGAGTTCACCCATTTTGGCAGCCATGGTGTGCTCCTTCTCAATGTAGCTTTCGTACTTCACGGCTATCTCAGCTTGCTCTACACTGTCAGCTTTGAACTTGCTCAGGTACTCTGCTACGGCTGGCACGGCCTCAGCGATATGCTTGATCTCGATGTTTGGACGTTTGATTAACTGACCTGCACGCTGCTTTTCTACAATTGGTGCTGAGCCCATTTGCTCCAGCATGCTGTTGATATCACCCGGCTCAATCGGTTTGTTACTCAGGTAAGCGATGATTTCAGCCGTTTCTTTGATCTTCTTATCCACAGCAGCCAAACGGCTTTCGTCAGCCAATCCAAGCTCGTAGCCTAGCTTTGTAAGGCGGATATCAGCATTGTCCTGACGTAGCAGGATACGGTGCTCTGCTCTGGAAGTAAACATACGGTATGGCTCATCGGTACCCTTGTTTACCAGGTCGTCGATCAATACGCCGATGTAAGCTTCTGATCGCTTTAGAATAAACGGCGCTTTTTCGTTTATCTTGTTATGCGCATTTATACCTGCCATTAATCCTTGGCAAGCTGCTTCTTCGTATCCCGTTGTTCCGTTGATCTGGCCAGCAAAGTACAGGTTCTGCACCAGCTTTGTTTCCAGCGTTAGGCTCAGCTGCGTTGGCGGGAAGAAGTCGTATTCTATTGCATAACCAGGGCGGAACATTTTGGCGTTCTCAAATCCCACGATCTTACGCAGTGCTTTCAGCTGCACATCTTCCGGCAGTGAGCTGGAGAAACCGTTCACGTATACCTCTACTGTATTCCAGCCTTCCGGTTCCACAAAGATCTGGTGACGGTCACGATCGGCAAAGCGATTAATCTTGTCTTCAATAGATGGGCAGTAACGCGGGCCCAATCCCTGGATACGACCCTGGAACATAGGCGACTTTTCGAAGCCAGTTTTAAGGATTTCGTGTACGTCTGAATTTGTATAAGTGATATAGCAGCTACGTTGCTTAGCCAACGGCGTGGTTTCAGTATAAGAGAACTTTGAAGGATTCTCGTCGCCGAATTGCTCTTCCATACGGCTGTAGTCGAGCGAGCGACCATCAACACGCGGAGGTGTTCCGGTCTTCATGCGGCCTGCCTCAAAGCCCAGTTGAATGAGTTGCTCTGTTATGCCTTTTGCTGATTTTTCTGCTGAGCGACCACCACCCATCTGTTTTTCGCCGATGTGGATAATGCCATTCAAAAATGTGCCGTTCGTTAAAATTACGGCCTTTCCACGTATAGTTATCCCCAGGCTAGTGCGTACACCAACGGCTCTGCCATCCTCTACTTCTATACCTGTCACCATCTCTTGCCAGAAGTCAACGTTCTCAGTTTGCTCCAGTGTCAGTCGCCAGGCTTCGGCAAATCGCATGCGGTCACTCTGTGCACGAGGGCTCCACATGGCAGGTCCTTTTGATTTGTTCAGCATGCGGAACTGGATCATGGTCTCGTCGGTAATGATACCGCTCATACCACCCAGCGCATCAACTTCACGCACAATCTGTCCTTTTGCTACGCCACCCATAGCCGGGTTGCAGGACATCTGCGCAATGGTATTCATATTCATGGTCGCCAAAAGGACTTTAGAGCCCATTTTGGCAGCTGCGGCAGCGGCTTCACAGCCTGCATGGCCCGCACCTACAACTATGATATCGTATTCTGGAAACATGTATTCTGGATTTAGAGATGTTTCACGTGAAACATCAAAGGGAGGTTGGTAATTCCCTTATTTGCGATTAAAATTTCCGCAAAGATAAGGAAGAATCTTCGAGTTTGCGCATAGCTGCTTCCTGCTCAGGGGTTTTATCTTTGAAACCAAGCAAGTGAAGAACGCCGTGGATGAGGACGCGGTGAAGTTCGTCATTAAAAGAAGTGCCGTGCGTCATGGCGTTGTCGCGCACACGATCAATGCTAATAAAAATATCACCTTCGATAGTGCCTTCTATGTCGGCATTGTCGAAGGTGATGATGTCTGTGAGCGTGTCATGATCGAGATACTCCACATTGATCTGGTGCAGGTAATCGTCAGAACAGAATATGTAGGTAAGGCTTACCAGTTCTTGCTCATGTTGCTCGATAATGTCTGCAATCCAATCGGAGATCTGCTCTGGGTTTTCCAGCGAGAAATCAATGTCCTCGCTGAAGAACTCAATTGGATGATCCATTCTGTGATTGTGTGATGTTAAATATTAGCTGCACCTTTTTGCCGTTGTCCAGGAAGTTTACCTCGTCACATAGGTTACGCATCAGGAAGATACCGCGACCACCAGGGTTCTCCAGGTTCTCAGGAGCGGTAGGATCAGGCAGGGTGTCATAATCAAAACCAGGTCCTTCATCTTCAATTTCAAAAAGAAGCTGATTATTCTCTACCTGGAGCGTAAGGTATACTAATTTTTCCTTGTCGAATTTATTGCCGTGGCGGATGGCATTGTTCACAGACTCTGTAACGGCTACCATAATGTTGCCATACACATCGTCTTCAAACTCGAATTCTTCCTTTGAATTGTCTATGAAGCTTTCTATAACTCGGATGTTCTCGATTAAGGAAGGAATCTGAATTTTAACCTGATTCATATTACTTGTTAGTGATGCTATAAGGTGCGTATTAGTTATTCATATTTTGGAAATACTCGCTAACCTTCTGTTTGTAGTAGGGTGTAAGCGCCGGTGATACGGTTTGAAGCAATTCCGTTTGTTTCTCTTTTGTTCTTAAATACTTTTCGAATGATGGAGGAACTCTTCTGGCAACATCCTGAGCGCTCTTGGCCTCGCGTTTATTATCCAGTTCCCGCTCCTTCATTGACTTCTCTGCTTCCAGCAAACGAGTAAGAATTTCGCGCTGCCGCATGATGGTCTGCTCAGTCAAACGTTTATTAACGAGATCAGTCTCGCTTTGTTCCATCATCTTGCTGATATTTCCCAACTCACCGTTGCCGCCCTTTTCGCCAGGTTTCTGTCCCTGTTTCTCCATTTCTTTGAGGGCGTTACGCAAAGCCTCTTGCTCCGCAGCTAATTTAGCTAATTCTTCAGACAGTGCCTTACCTGACTTGCCACCTTTTTTTAATTCTTCGATTTTTTTGTTCAAAGCATCCTGCATCTGGCCAAAATCGCCGGGTTGGGGCTTACTGCCTTTCTGTTTTGAGGCCATGCTGCCCTGCATTTGCTGCATGGCTTGCTGCATTTGCTTCAGCGCATCGTTGAGCATCAGGGCCAGGTTGTTCATAGACGTCATGGCAAGCTGCTGCTGAGCGGTGGCTCGGCCAACGTTACGGTCACGTAGCTCTTTCATGCTGTTGTCCATGCTCTGGTTCATCTGGGCCACCTCACGTGTTACAAATGACTCGAGTTGGAAAACCTTCTTAGCAAGAGCAAAAAGGCTGTCTTCAATTACCTTGGCATTGTCGCGGAGTGATAGCTGTTGCTGTGACAGGGAAATAAAACGAGGATCGCTTTGGTTAACTCCACGGAATGATTTCATCAGCCCTTCCTGGTCAAACGACAGCTTGATCAGGTTTTCCAGGATGTCTCGGAGGTTGTCGAGGTTCTGCTGCATGCCGTCCATGCTCATGCTGCTCTGCATCTGCTCCATCTGCTGGGCCATCTGCTTCATCTTCTCCCCTGCCTTCTGCTGCGACTCGCTGGCTTTCTTATTTTGGTTCTTTTCAAGCTGCTGCTGCCCCTGTTCCATGTCCTGCTCTATTTGCTGCTGTTCCTGCTGCATTTGTTGCTCGTCCATTTGGTTCGGATTCTGAAGCTTATCATTGAGTTCTTTCAGGTCCTTCATGTCCTGCTTCAGCTGCTCAAATTCTTGCTTTATATTTTCCTGCTCCTGTTGTAGCTGCTTGTTGTCTTCCTGCTTTTGAGCTGTTTTATCGGCCAATTCCTCCTGTTCCTTGGCCATCTCCTCCAGCTTATTGGTAATATTATCGAGTTTTTGCTCAAACTGAAGCTGCTTGAATAACTCAAGGGCTCTTTCAAGCTCACGCTCCAGGTTGCGCTCACGGTTATCCAATTTACTCAGTAGCTTTTGTAGCTCCGAGTCTTTCGGATTTTGCTCCTGCAGCAGTTTTTCGAGCTCTTCGTACAACTTCTTGGTTTCCTCGTCCAGGAGGCTATCCATGAGCTTCTTCAGTTCCTGTGCTTTCTCGGCCAGTTGCTTGTCCTGCTCTGATAGCATGTTCTGTTTCTTGTTGAGCTCATCAAACAGTTCTTTCATAGAAGAAATATCCTGCTCCAGCTGCTTGCGCTTCTCTGCCAGGTCCTCCAGCTGCTTTTTGTCCTGCCAATTCAGATCGCGCTTCGTTTTCATTTTTTCCTCAGACTGGGCCAACTCTTCTTTCAGCTTGGTACTTCTTTCCAACGATTTACTCAGCTGGCTCTCCACCGACTGGGCATTGCTGTTCAGTTCCTGCTCCAGGTCACGGCGGCTTGGCACACGCAGTTCAAAGGAGCGGGTACGGGCACTCTTAGGTCCATTCAAGCCATCATTGTCCCATACCTGCACAAAGTACTCCAGCTTGTCGCCAGGGTTCAGTTGCAAGCTGGCTGTGTTCCACTGGTGATAATAAGTCTGGCTGAGCTGCTGCCGGTTCAAGCCGATCGGAACACTCTTATACTTGGCTTGCGGGTTCTTGTCGTTGGTCACTTTGTAGTTCAGTGCGAGTCGTGTCAAACCATAGTCGTCAGATATTTCGCCAGCCAATACCACAAAGCGATATAGGGCAGAGTCGTGGTACTGCTCTAGCGAGATCTGCGGGTGTCGGTCAGGTATAGTTGTGATCTGATAATTGATCTCTTCTTTGTTGGTGCTATGTGCATTTCGTAGGTCTACACCATAGTTTTGGCTTTCGGTAAACTGCTTGCTGGCTGTGAATAAGTTCTCTTTGAATTGGGCTACAAGCGATTCAGAGGCGTTTTCAAAATTGATTTCAACACGTTCAGTTTCGGTTGCATCGAAGTTCCAGGTGATGGTACTACCTGCAGGTATAGTGGCATTCCCCGTATTCTGAATAAGATCAGGCTTTCGCTTCAGGTAGGCAGGGTATGCCACTTCCATATGGAAGTTCTTCAGATTTGGTCTTGAGAGCAGCTTCAGGTTATAATCATCAGACATAAAGCCGGAGCCCTCCAACTGAAACTCCACAGGACGTTGCAGCTGCTTAAAGGTATAGGTATAGCCATTGCCGCTCTTCTGGAGTCGCTGGCGTCTACCGTTGTAGTGTATATATACCTCGTTAGGTATCGTCTTGCCTTCCAACTGCACTTGCAGCTCAAAGTCCTCTCCTCTATAAGTCTGCAGCGACTCATTCTCTACCACAAACCGAAAAGGTGCCAACGGAGTATAGTGTTTCTTGTAATTGATGATACGCTCCGTGCCCTGCACAAATATAGTAGGGTATAGCAAAGCGATCAGCAGCATGATAACCGCCGGCAGCGCAATGTATTTGAGAAGCGGCTTGTTCTCACGGTAGGTAACGGCCTCTTCGAACGGATAATTAATAAGCTGGGAGGATCGCTGGGCTATACTGGCGGCAATCAGTTCATTTGTCCTGTCAAGGTCTTTTAACTGAATGGCATTCAGTAGTTTATCTTTTATTTCAGGATAATGGTCCCCTACCCTGGCGGCTGCCTGTTCATCAGAGAGCAGCTTCCGAAGATTGGTGAGCGCTGAGATTGGGAGGATGATCCAGCGAACGAGTGCATAAATCGTAAGGCCTACGAACGAGAACAGCAGAAAGGCCCGTACAAACACCGGGAAGTAAAAGATATACTCCAGCAAACTGTAGACGATGTAAATCGACATCAGCAAGCCTATGGCGAAAATGCTCCCCCGCAACAACAGGTTGAGGTAGAACTTTTTCTTAAAGGCCTGCAGCTGGTATAACAGCCTGTCCATCGCATCGTGCTGATTCATCTGCCTAGTTATTTAATCGTTACTAACTCATGCTTACAGCTAATGATTAACTTGGGAGGTATAAGTTGTTAAAATATAGAAATTTAAGAGAATCTCCTAAAGCCTCTATTATAAAACTGTCTGCACGGTCGATTTAGTATACGTACAGGGCGTGCTACTATATAATATCCAATAAAACCGGGCAGTGATCGGAGTGCTTGGCCTCTGGCAATATGGCTGCCCGCTGCATACGATCCTGTAAATTGCCCGTCACCATGTTGTAATCGATACGCCAGCCCAGGTTCTTGGCACGTGCCCCTGCCCTATAGCTCCACCAACTGTAGTTGTGCGGCTCCTTATTAAAGTGGCGGAAGCTGTCTACAAAGCCACTCTCAATAAACTTGGTCATCCAGTTGCGCTCTTCTGGCAAGAAGCCGGAGCTGTTCGCGTTGGATTTTGGGTTGTGAATGTCAATGGCCTGGTGGCAAATATTGTAGTCGCCACTGATCACCATGCCTGGCAGCGTTTGCCTCAGGTCGCCTATGTAGCCATAAAAATCGTCGAGCCACTGCATCTTAAAACCCTGCCGCTCGTCGCCGCTGGATCCGGAAGGCATGTATACGCTCATCACCGAATAATCGTCGAAGTCTGCACGAATCACACGTCCCTCGTTGTCATAGCATTCCATGCCGCAGCCGATCTCCACATGTCTGGGCTTGTCTTTGCTGAGGATGGCCACTCCGCTATACCCCTTCTTAACAGCAGGATGCAGGTATACGTTGTAGCCCATATCCTCAAAGATGGCACGGTCAAACTTGTCTTCGCAGGCTTTGATCTCCTGCAGGCAAAGTACATCCGGGTTGGCAGCTTTTACCCACTCCTGAAATCCTTTGTTAATGGCAGCACGAATGCCATTCACATTGTAACTGATAATTTTCATCCTTACTGTTTTACGGCCATGCAGAGGCAGCAAGTTCCCTTTGATTAGAAAGAGGAACGTGCTGCCTGTACAGGTAAAATTTAAGATTTTGAGATATTATATTTCGTCAGCTCTGTCGAAGTACTCCAGGATGTGCCACTTCAGCATTCTCTCCTGATCTTTCAGATTGGTGAAAGGTATAGCCTTAACAGAACGGTAGTGGGGCCAACCTTCTTCGTCAACCCGCTCCAGTTCATAAAAACCTGACAGACTGAATACCTTGCAGGTAGCGATGTGCATCAGGTCCTGCTTCTCCTCTTTTGTAAAATCCGAAATGCCCTTTCCCAATTCCTGTATACCTATCAGAAACAGGATGGCATTCAAGTCAGGCTTTTTTCCGAAAGTCTTCATCATCGAAGCCCTCAGGTTGGTCCATCTGTGATCCAGGTTAGATGATTCGTCGGCCATATGTTTTTATTATTAAATGGCTGAATTGTTCAACTGCCTACTTCATAAAACTCGCTTCTGAGTAAAGGACAGCAGAATGAACAATTCAACTTTGAAAATACTCTGTCTAAGAAGCGCTCTGCTGGGCTTTAAGTTCCTCCCAGTACTCTACTGCACGGCGGAAGTGCGGGATCACGATGGATCCTCCCACCAGATTGGCAATAGAGAACACCTCAAAAACCTGCTCGTCCGAAACGCCTTCTTCAAAGCACTTGCCCAGGTGGTACTTAATGCAATCGTCGCAACGGAGCACCATGGAGGCTACCAAGCCAAGCATTTCTTTCGTTTTCACATCCAAAGCACCCTCCATGTAGGTGTTGGTATCGAGGTTAAAAAACCGCTTGATTACTTTGTTATCGTAAGACATGATGCGCTCGTTCATGCGCGTACGGTATTCGTTGAATTCTTCTATCTGACTCATTGTTGTGTGTGCTGTGACTGTTTTATGCTATTAAAAGTATAACAGTTAAAGTTAATCTAAATTCTCAAGAATACCTTAATCATGCCTGTCCCGCTATGCTACAGGATTTTCTGTCTTTACTTTTTCCCGAAATATGCCATGCATGTGATCAGGCACTGACTCGTGGCGAGCGTTATATCTGCACAGAGTGTAATGTGAAACTCCCCTATACTGACCTGCACCTGCATGGGGCTACTGAGCTAAACTACCTGCAACAGCGATTCTGGGGAAAAGTGCCAGTACGGTTTGCATTTGCCTACCTGCACTTTAAATCAAAGGGGCGGGTGCAGCGTCTTTTGCATAAGCTCAAATATAAAGGAGCTGAGGAAGTTGGTGAACACTTAGGTACACGCTACGGCTCCATCCTGTCTGACCACGGGTATGCAGCCCACTTTGATTTGATCATCCCTGTGCCGCTGCACCGGTTGAAACTGCGCCGGCGTGGTTATAACCAGTCAGACGGTTTTGCGAAGGGATTATCGGAAGCATTGCAAATTCCGTGGAGTAACAAAGTACTGGAGCGTGCCATAGATACGGACTCTCAGACAAAGAAAAGCCGCCTGGATCGCTGGCAAAATGTAGAGCAGGTATTTGTTGTGAAGAAGGCTGAGGAAGTAAGCGGGAAGCGGATACTGTTAGTGGACGATGTTCTGACAACAGGAGCAACACTGGAAGCATGTGCCCATACCTTATTGCAAAGCGGGTGTCATGAAATAAGTGTGACGACCATTGCGGCAGCGCAGCTTTAAGTTGGCATGGCTATAAATGCAAAAAGCCCGGGTAAACCCCGGGCCCTTTAAAATATAGTATTAACTGTTAGTTCTTATCTGTTAGATCCTGCATTGATCATCGCGCAACGGAAACCGATTGTTGCTGTAGATGAATCCTGTGCCATGAATCTTCTGGTACCTGGAGACAGCCAGTAAGCTACGTCTTTCCATGAACCGCCTTTGTAAACGCGTACTTCGTTACTGATCAGTGAGTGGAAACCTTCGCCTGTATCATAGTTTTCAGCTTCGTCCAGGTAACCGTCTCTACGGAAAGGGTTCAGGTCTTCAACGTCCTGGAATGAAAGCGGACGGTAAACATCCTGCACCCACTCGTTTACGTTACCAGCCATGTTATACAGGCCAAAGTCGTTTGGCGGATAAGCATAGATGTAGTCTGTGATCATGGCACCGTCGTTCAGTGAACCGGCAATACCGGCGTAGTCACCGCGGCCACGCTTGAAGTTAGCCAGGAACTGGCCCATTTTCTTGCCATATGGGTTACGCAGTTGATGACCATCCCAAGGGTAAAGTCTTCTGTTGTTCTGGTTTTCGTCCTCGTTGTACTGCGTACCAATCAGGGCTTGGGCAGCATACTCCCATTCAGCCTCTGTTGGGAGACGGTAGTTCGGCAATACATAGCCAGACTCGATTGAAAGCGCTGTTGCCTCTGTTGTTTCCTGAGTTCCACGGTTTCTTCCGAAAAGACCTCTTCTCTGTGTACCGCCAGTTGCTTCTTTAGCCAGGTTTTCGTTCACCTTAGCTGTACGCCAGGTGCAGTAGTCATTGGCCTGAAGCCAGCTAACACCTACTACCGGGAAGAAACGGAAACCAGGGTAACGCAGGTAGTACGTTACGTAAGGGTCATTGAAAGAAAGCTGACGTGACCAAACCGTTGTATCCGGAAGGGCAGCCACGTATACCTCAGGTATAGAGTCACGCTTCAGGTAGTGCAGGTACTCCAGCCAGTGGATGTTAGCCACCTCAGTTTCGTCCATGTAAAATGAAGCTACCGTTACCGTGCGCTCGATATTGTCACGGGTCATGGCGATGTCCTCCTCCATAGAGCCCAGCGTGGTACGGCCACCTTCAATAAATACAAGACCCGGAGCCTGAGGGAAGTCTTCGTAATCGTTTACCTGAAACGCAGTTTCGTCCTCGTTGTATTCTATACCCGTGGCCGAGCTGTAATCGCCTGGGTCAGTGCTAGTTGGATAGCCGCCCCCTCTTCCGCATGATGCAAGGAGAGCTCCTCCTACTACAACGGCTGATACATACTTAATAAGCTTCATAGATTAGGACCTACTAATGATAAGGTTCTTTTAATGTAATTTAACGTGCAATTATAACTAAATTCAGAATGCCGGACAAACAATGTTATGGTTTATTTTGGACGATCGACGGCCTGTGAACAAATTATTTAAGCTAAGTTGTTCAAAAACGAGCGAAATTTCATTCGCGCCACCCGCCTGTCTGCCAAATCCCTTCACTCCCACGTCGTGGCTGAAGCCGATACGGAGCCTGTTCAGGCTGATGCCTGCTATCACTCCTAAACTCTGATCCTGGTCTGCGCCAGTTGCAGGTACTCCTTTATATATTACACCTAACGCCAAAGGCGAATAGATAGTATATAAGGCTAAATCAATACGACTAAAATTTTGCTGATGTGTGAAATTCAGCGCCGGGCTTATGCTAAACTCAGCATTCTTGCGCCTTAAACCGGTGTCCAGGTAAAACTTGTAGCCGGCATTTGCCACAAAGCGCAAGGGTAGGCTGGTTGTCTCGTCAAAACCATAGGACGGCTGGTTGAGATGCGACACGTTGAGGCCGGCCCAGAAATTGTTATTATACAGGATGCTCCCTACCGCGAAGCTTACATAATTAGTTGGGTCAAAATGGTTGGCCTCGGCTGAGGTAAGAGCGGTTTGCCCGAAATCGGAGAGCTGATCGCCGAAAACCAGGTTGTCGTAATTAACACGAAGTGAGGCGATAGATGCCTGCAGGCCTCCTGAATAAGCCAGGTTATCGGTGAGGCGGGTATGATAGGCATAAGCCAGGGAGGCCTGCAGTTTTTGTAATCCGCCAATACCGGCACGGTCTTGCTGCAGTACCATCCCAATTGCACTTTTGGTGCCCTCAAAGCGATAGTCGGCAGCGACCTGGTTGGTAATAAAGGATCCGTTGAGCGATGGCCACTGGTTGCGATGGGCCACGGACACGCTCCAGTCGCGGCCCAGTCCGCTGAAGGCCGGGTTCAGGTATAGCCGGTTTGCGTACTGCTGCGTGAAGTGCGCATCCTGTGCAGTAGCCAGGCCAGCGCTCAGCAGGTATAGGGTGAAGAGGAAAAAATATTTTATCAGGGCTATACGCATACCTTAGGAGGCCCAAAAACGGTTATTGTTTTAGGGCTAGTGTAAATTCTGCATGGTTTTAGCTATAAAATTATATAGCTTAGCTTTTACTAAACGCAACCACCTAATATGAAAAAAGTAGTTATTGGTTTCTTCGTCTTTCTGGCGGTGCTGCTGGCAGCGGCGGCGCTTGTGCCTCTGCTCTTCAAAGATAAAATTAAAGAGGCCCTGGACAAAGAGATCGCCAAGAATATCAATGCATCTGTCATATACGCGACAGACGACGTTAGCCTTTCCCTTTTCAGAGATTTTCCGAACATGTCGCTGGGTGTGGAGAACCTGCTAATTGTCGGCCAGGATTCTTTTGCCACCGACACGCTGGCTAAGGTTCCTTCTTTCCGCATGGGCCTCGACCTGATGAGTGTGATCAGTGACAATCGGGTTAAGGTTAACAACATCGAACTTGACAACCCGACTATCCGCCTGCTGGTGCTCAAAAGTGGCAAGGCGAACTGGGATATCTTCATTACGGATACCACTATAACCGCCGAGGCCGATACAGCGGCCAGTGACTTCCGCATGGCAATCAAACGGTGGGATATCAACAACGGTACACTTTATTATGATGATCTGAGCATTCCTTTCGGGTTGGCTGCCTATAACGTGCGCCATACCGGTAGCGGCGACTTCGAAAAGAGCGTGTTCGATATGAAATCCAGTACGCAGGCTGAGCGCTTTGTAATGACTTATGATGGCGTTAATTATATAGAGAATGCTGTGCTGGACGCTGACGTGACAATGGCGATGGACCTCGATCAGTACCTCTATACTTTTAAAGACAATAATATACGCATCAACGAACTGCCGGTGCAGTTTGCCGGTACGATACTAATGCCGGAAGACGACATCGACCTGGACCTGACTTTTAAGGCAGCGGATACAGATTTCCGCAGTGTGCTATCGGTGGTGCCAGGTATGTTCAAGGAGGATTTCAAGGACATCAAAACAGAAGGTAATCTGAGCTTCGACGGCTATGTGAAGGGCAGGTATAACGAAACCTCGATGCCAGGCTTTGGAACCGAGCTAAAGGTGGTAGACGGTATGTTCAAGTACCCGGACCTACCACAGGCTGCCCGCAACATCAACGTAGACATGCGCGTCGACAATCCGGATGGCGACATGGAAAACACGGTGGTGGATGTGCGCCGCTTCCACATGGATATGGGTAAGAACCCGGTAGATGCTCGCGTGCTGGTGAAAGGTATGGAGGTAATGCAGGTGGATGGTAATGTGAAAGCCAGCATCGATCTGGATGAGATGACCAAGGTGTTCCCTATAGAGGGTATGACGCTGCGTGGTCTCCTGAAGGTAGACGCTGATGCCAAAGGTACCTACAGCGAGAAGAGCATGCCGGTGATAGACGCTGATATGCGCCTGACTAATGGCTATGTGAAGTCAGCCGACTTCCCTGCCCCTATCCAGAATCTGAATGCGGTGGTGAACATCCTGAACAAGACAGGTAACACCGATGATACCCGCATCAACATAGAGCGCTTCAATATGACGCTGGACGGTGAGCCGCTGGAGGGTCGTATGCTGGTGCAAGGTATAGAGCACCCGGCTTTCGACGGCCAGATCAAAGGTATACTGGACCTGGAGAAACTCACTAAGATCTTCCCGCAGGAAGGTATGACGGTGACCGGCCGTATCAACGCCAACGTAGCCGCCAAAGGCAAGATGTCGGATATCGAGGCTGAAAGGTATAATAATGTGACGGCCAATGGTACCATGGGCATCAGCAACCTGAACTTTGTAAGCACAGATATGCCGCAAGGTATAAGAATCAGCAAAGCCGATGCTGTGTTCAACAACGAGCGCATCCAGCTCAACAACATGAACGGTTTCCTGGGCAAAAGCGACTTCAGAGCGAACGGATCAGTGTCGAACTACATTGGCTACGCCATGGCCGACAACCAGTCGTTGCGCGGTAACTTCACCCTGAGCTCCAACTTGTTTAATGTGAACGAGTGGATGGTGGACGAGAATACCGGCCAGACAACGACCGCAGCCAACGAAGCCGAAGGCGTGGTAGAGGTGCCGGACAACCTCGATATCACACTAAATGTTGATGCCAAGCAGGTACTTTATGACAACCTGAAGCTCAACAACGTGGGCGGACGTGTGCTGATCAAAGACAAGGTAGCCCGACTCGAGTCCGTGAAGTTCAATACGCTGGGCGGTACTTTCGTGACCAGTGGCAGCTACAACACACAGAACCTGAAGCAGCCTCTCTTCGACATGAGGTTAGACGTGCAGAACCTGAGCTTTAAGGAGGCCTTCAATGCATTTAACACGATCAAAGTGATTGCTCCTATCGCCGGTCTGCTGGATGGTACCTTCTCTACCAAGTTCAACTTTGCCGGTGAGATCGGGCAGGATATGACGCCGGTGTTCAACACGCTGGACGGCTCAGGTATAATAGATGTGGTGAAGGCTGCAGTGCGCGACGTGAAGATCGTGGACCAGATTAGCAGGCTGACGAACTTTGATGAACTGCGAACCTTTGTCGTTGAAAACAAGCGCATCGATGCCCAGATCATAGACGGTAGCCTGGTCATTCGTCCGTTTGACCTGAAAGTGGGTGATGTGGATATGACCGTGGGTGGCTCCAACAATGTGAACGGCAACATTGATTATGTCACCGCACTCAATGTTCCAGCCGGAAAAATAGGCCGTGAGCTAAACACTCGACTGGGAAGTCTGATTGGCAATGAAGCACTAAAGACTTCTGATCGAATTACACTAAACCTGAACATTGGAGGTACACTCTCTGAGCCACGTGTGGCTTTGGCGGGTGGCAGTGCCAAGGGGCAGGCCAAGGATTTGGTAGAAAGCGTTGTGAAGAGCAAGGTAGATGACGCTAAAACGCAGCTGGAGCAGAAGAAGCAACAGGTGCAGGACAGCGTACGCAACGAACTTGAAAGAAGAAAGACGGAAGCCGAGGACAAAGCCCGTCAGGAACTGGAGAAGAAACGACAGGAAGCTGAACAGCAAATCAAAAAGCAGGCAACAGACAAGATCACTGATTTTCTGAAGCCGAGAACCAAACCAGCTACACAGCCAGCTAAGCCTGATACTACTAAAGTTCAGCAATAGTGCCTTGAAATACAGTGTAGGCCGCTATGCTTAGCTTAGCGGCCTATATTTTTTTATAGCTATATACTTTTGTGCAACTTTATCCCGTTTATTCGTATAATGGTTGCTATTTAGCACCGTAGTGGTTTAAACTTAATCCAATTTCTATGAGAACTAAATTCTTGATTCCTTTTTTAATGAGTGGCCTGGTATGGTTTAGCTCCTGTGACAGCGAAACTGACAGTAATGGCACAGCCCGTATGGAAGTGCGCATGACGGATGCCCCGGGCGACTATGAAGAGGTGAACGTGGATATTCGCTCTGTGCAGATCCACAAGGAGAATACTGACAGCGAAAGCGGCTGGCTCACACTAGACGAGATCAACCCAGGCGTTTACAACCTACTTGACTTCGCCAACGGACGTGACACGCTGCTGGCTTCTGCTAACCTACCGGCTGGTACTATTTCACAAATCAGGCTGGTACTAGGTGAGAACAACTCCGTGAAACTGAAGAATGGCACTGTAGTCGATTTGAAGACGCCGAGCGGACAGACTTCAGGACTGAAGTTACAACTGAACGCCGATCTAAGAGAAGATGTGACCTACGTGGTGCTGCTGGACTTCGACGCAGCCAAGTCGGTTGTGGCCAGAGGTAACGGACAGTATAACCTAAAGCCAGTTATCCGTACTGTGACGCAAGCTATAGCAGGCGCTATACAAGGCAGAGTAACGCCTGCCGAGCTAAAGCCAGGTATCTATGTGATCTCCGCTGCGAATGACACCATCGGTGGATTTGCAAATGAAAACGGTGACTTCCTGATTAAAGGTGTAAGAGCAGGCACTTATACCGTTAAGTTCTATACCGAGAATGACGAGCACAACAAAACAGTCGAAAACGTGACTGTAGCACAGGACCAGGTTAAAAGCATTGGCACGATTGATTTGATGGCCGAGTAATCCTGAACAATAATCTATTTGGCAATAGCCAATAAAATCAACACCATATAAAAAAGGAGCCCTTCGCTACGAAGGGCTCCTTTTTTATGGGCAGTATAATTTCTTCTGCCGTAAAATTTCTGTTAACCAATCAGTATACCTGACCCATGAGCTCACGCACGTACGTCACGTAATCAGTGTTGGGCGGGTTATGGCCATTTTTGCGCAGGTCAGTAGCTACCTGGGCACGGTGATAAGTGGCGTGGTTGAAGGCGTGGGTCAGGATGTCGAGCACACGGGTACTATACTTGTGGCCCTGGCTGTTGGTGTAGTCGATCAGGCGGTTGAACTCCTCCTCATCGGAGTTGGCTACCAGCTCGGCTATTTTGTAAGAGGCATACTTGTGCAGCTTATGCAGCTCCTCCAGCGTATGCTCCTGCCATACCTTCACGGGGCTTTGGGTGCCGGTGATGCGGGCGATCCAGATAGCCTGTGCGTTAAGGGCATGACTAAACAGGCGGGCAGCATTGGCAGGTACCTCTGGCAGCGTGTCGAATACATCCAGCATCGTCTGGTTTGCCCAGATGTTATATTCCGAAAGGTTCTTTAATACGTCGTTTCCAGTCATCTTTAATTATATTCTCTTTTATCTTCCCAAATTAAGGTCTCGTCTGTGCGTACATCTACAAAGTCCGGGCAGCGGCCGTCTCCTTCACCCGTCATGCCGCCCTCAGGCTCACATAGCAGGTTGCCATCAGTGTCATATACCCTGGCGGGAATGTCGCAGCAACGGCCGGTCAGGTAGTACACCTCCTGCTCGTTGTAGGTATAGCGGTATACCTTAGCCGGCGGATTGGCTACGTCTTCCTGCTCCAGTTCCCTGATAAGCTCGCTCAGCCAGCCAGTTGGGGTATCACGCTCCTGCTCCACTTCAGTGGTAACTACAGCACGCTCCTCTGTCGTTCGGCAACTTGCCGAAGCGATCATAACAGAGAAGGCAAGCGCCCACTTGACGGGTTTTAATAAAGGCATAGCGTTCACTTTTTTCAAACGGTGCGCAAAGGTAGGGATTTATGGTTAAACACTGGTCATGCTACGGCGTTATACCTAATGCTGTCAGTATAAAGAGTGTCCTATCAGGTATAGCAAAACGATCTGCAAGCTAGTATCAAACTAAGACCTAGCATTGAGAGCAGGTCTGGTTTTCCAGGCTATCCCTTTACTTGCGCCAATTACAATTCAGTGTTTACGTAGTCAACCCAATAAGGTATGAAGATGAACAGCCCAACAGCCACGGAGGTGATAGCAGCCATCAGTACTCCACCTGCAGCCAGGTCCTTGGTTTTGCCTGCCCATATGTTTTGCTCCGGTGACACCAGGTCGGTAAGCGTTTCGATGGAGGTATTGAAGATCTCGGCCATCCAAACCAGGCCGATGCAAAGTATAAGCAGGCACCACTCCACCCGCGTGACTTCAAATCGATAGGCCATGACCAGCACAATGATGCTGGCTAACACGTGCAGGTGCATATTCGGCTCGGAGCGAAATACGGCTGTCATGCCTTTAAAGGCAAACCGGAAACTGTTGTAGCGACTTCTGATAAACGAGGGTCGGCTCATAAGGGAATATATCAGGGTGAGAATATTCAGTTTTTTCTATAATATACTGAAGATAAAGGTATAAAGTTAAGAGCCTGCCCCGCCTTGCTATTCTGCAAAACGGATGGCTGCCTGATTAATACAGTAACGAAGCTGTGTGGGAGTGCATGCGTCTTCGAATAAGTGGCCCAGGTGCTGGCCACATTTGCTACACAGCAGTTGCGTGCGCACCCGGTCATACGTACGAAGCTTCTTGTGGATAACATGGTCACCAATCTGCGCCCAGAAGCTTGGGAAGCCGGAACCGACTTCAAATTTCTTACTGACTTCAAACAGTGTATGGCCACAGCAGGTACAGACGTAGGAGCCGGTTTCATGCGCCCGGTCCGCTGCCGATACCTGCTGCCTGTGCCTGAACATTTGCTTAGGGCTATACCTTCGGTTTACTTCTCCAGGTCTTCGACCGGTACAAATTTCATAGAGAGGGAATTGACGCAGTGTCGGACATTTTTCGGGGTAAGGTATTCCCCTTCGAACACGTGCCCCAGATGACCGCCACAGTTGGCGCAAACAATCTCAGTTCGGTACCCGTCCGGGTCAGGTATGCGCTTCACTGCGCCTGTTATTTCATCATCAAAGCTCGGCCAGCCGCAGTTCGACTCAAACTTGTACTCAGAGGTATAGAGCGGTGCATTGCAGCGGCGGCACAGGTATACGCCCTCCCCCTTGAAGTGATTGTACTCCCCGGTTCCCGGGTATTCAGTGCCCTTGCGCACAATGATGCGCTCTTCATCTGGTGTCAGTTGGTTATATTCAGATGGGTCTTTCGCAATTTTCATAAGCTTATTAGTAATTAGGTTGTGTATACGAAGGTATACAAATAATGCACCGCAAGGACTTGCCCTGACAGGATGGCCGGCTTATACCTTGTTTTACCGGCAATTGCTATGCCCCCTGCCCCACATGCTGCGACAGACCGCCGTCCATAAAGTAGCTCGAACCGGTAACGTAGTCAGAGTCGGAAGAAGCCAGGAACAGCGCGACTTTAGCGATCTCCTCTGGTTTGCCTGCCCGCTTCATCGGTATGTTCTGTTCACTCTCCTTGCGGGCCTCTTTGTCGTCCACGGCCTCCTGGTTCATGGGTGTCAGGATCATGCCGGGGCAGATGTTGTTCACGTTGATGCCGTCCTCTGCCAGTTCCAGCGCCAGGGTGCGGGTGAGGTTGCGCACACCAGCTTTAGAAGCGCAGTAGTCTGCCGTGCCCGCCGACACGATCTCCTCATGTACCGACGACACATTGATGATCTTGCCCTTGCCGCCCTTCTGTTTGCGGTGCCGGATAAAGGCGCGGGAGCAGAAGAAGGTGCCGTACAGATTGGTCTTGATCGTTCTGTCGAAAACTTCGGTGTCCATGTCGGCTACGTTGATGCCAGAGCCGTTTACCGCAGCGTTATTCACAAGTATATCGATGGAGCCGAACTCTTTCAGGGACTGCTCAAAGAGCTTTTCCACAGCCTGCTCGTCACTGATATCCACCTGCAGCACCAGGCCCTTGCGGCCGTGCTTCTTTACTTCATTCAGCGTCTCTTCAGCGCCTTCTTTATCGGTGTGGTAAGTAACCACTACGTCAGCTCCTTCTTTGGCGTATTCGATTGCGGTCGCCTTTCCAATGCCCGAGTCGGAGCCGGTGATCAAGGCAACTTTGTTTTTTAGTTTGTCCATTGCTTAGGTTTTAGAGGTATAGGTGTAAAGCATAAGTAATCATACTTATGGTAATGGCAGATGGTTGTGATGCTGTGGAAAGCAAGTTGAGGGATCTCTAAGCAGGTATTATGACCAAAAGCAGCCAGGTGGGCGAAACTACTGCGACAGCCGGTATATGAGCGGGTGTCGATTGGCTACAAAGTGCGCCACAGTTTCGGCTGAAATGGCAGCGGGGTAAGTCATGAGCAGCAATGTAAGCGGCTGTTGCCCCGGGTGGTAAGGAGGCTGTTGGTAATAGTGATCATTCAGTATAAAACCGCTCTGCTCATAAAACCGGATACGGCGCCGCTGAATTTCTTCGTGCGGTGGCTCCACTTCTAAAAGCACAGGCCTTGTACTGCGGCCTGTGAAGGCCTTCAGTATAAGTTTGCCATAGCCCCTGCCGCGCAAAGCCGGAACCGTGGCAAAGTGCTCGATGTAACGTACTTCCTCAAAGCTCCACCACAGCAGTATACCTACCAGTGCATCCTCCTGCAATATAAGCTCAAAATGGTAGTTGGCATGGGACATGATGTCGAGCTGCCAGTCCAAAGGTCGCCGCTCTTCCAGCGGAAAAGACTGTTCGTACAGCTCCCAGGCTTCATGGAAGAGACGGTGTGATGCATCTGTTTGTCTGACGTTGTCCATACCATTGATAACTGTACTTTGCCTGCAATTTAAACTTTAATGTTTTGTGCACTACTCAGGTATATTTGCTTTAGGTTGCATGCATAAAAAAAAGCAGCCCTTTGCAGAGCTGCTTTCCAGTTAATTACATTCCAACCTTACTCTTCTAATTTAAGTGGGTAATCCGTGCAGCGGGCCTCTACTACTCTGAAGTTGCCATACTGTTTCTTTAGTGAAGCAGTAGGGTCTGCGTTTACAGGTATAAGCTGCTTTTCGCGACGCTGCGTTTCGATCTGGAGTGCCTCGCCTAAAGCGGTGGCCTCTGTGGCTGCGATCTTGAACATGGTGCCGGGCTTCATGCCTTTGGCCTCAAAAATTACGTTGCCTCTGCCTCTCTGGCCATCTTGCTTCGACTTTACAGTGACGTTGGCAGGCTGCTGACCGGTGTACTCCAGCCACAGGGTGTGCACATCCTGGTAGCGGGCATCATCGTAGCGTCCCTGCCCTTCAACGCACAGCTGCAGACGAGCCACAGCACCAGAACCTACTGTACTACGCTCATCCCCGAAGGTAACGATGGCCTTAGCCACGCCAGGTATATTATTGAAAGACACGATCACCGTTGAGTTTTTCTCTCCTGTCGGAATCTCCTTACTTTCGATGAGCTGTCCGTTACGGCTGTAAAGCTCTACTTTAGAACCCTTGTCTTCGGCGGCAATATCTGTGAAAACCATGGTCTTCATGGTAACAGTGCTCACAGGAGAGAAATCCAATATCAGCCGACCGCCTTTGCGGTTAGCCTGCTTGCCGGAACCATCCCCTACCGTCAACAGACCTGACATGGCCAGCATGTTGGCATCCATTCTGTTAACAAGGTCAGTGGCGGGATCGTGTGCGTCAAGCAAAAGGGCCTGCGTCTCCTGCAAATACTTGCCGTTGTTCCCTCTTTTCTGTGCCTTTACAATCATCACGGCGCCGTCCTCCTCTATTACATCAGCAGTGCGTGGCAGCGTGCCTTCACCAAAAGACTGTACCAGGTTGCAGGTTGTCGGGTCATAGCCAATCAGGTTATCGTCCTGGTTAACGGCCATGGGCTCCGCAACGTCATGCTCATTGTCGCGCTCACAAGAAAAAAGGAAAAGGCTGGCAAAAGCCATGGCGAGGGTTTTTGTACTGAATGCTTTCATAGGAAATAAACTAGGGTGAAAAATAAACAGAATGCAGCCTGTGAACCAGTCACAGGTATATACATATAAATTGTATTATATATCGTTAATTGATTTAATTAATATTAAGTGAAGGCGAACCTTTTGCAATACGGTCCGACTGACCGGAATGTCTCTGTTTTATAATACGAGGGGATAATCCACTGATTTGAAGCTTCTGAATTGGGATACGTGACTTCTTTCAGAACGGTTTGTGGAATTGTGCTAAAATTTGAATTTTTTATGATGGGCTACTGAAAAATAGTCCTAAAATTGATTTCTAAGAGGATTCTTTAAATTCAACAAAGACTAGAAGTTTGTACAGAAATCGATCGCAAATAAAAAAGGCAGCCCTGTAGAGGCTGCCTTTTTTATTTGCGTATGTTGCGTGTTAGGGGAGGCTTATTTTTTCAAGCTGCCAATCATGTCCTCTGGCTTCACCCACTCGTCGAACTGCTCGTTTGTAAGATGGCCGAGTTCGATGGCTGCCTGGCGAAGCGTAGTGCCCTCTTTGTGCGCTTTCTTCGCAATGGCTGCGGCTTTGTCATAACCGATGTGCGGGTTCAGGGCAGTCACCAGCATCAGGGAGTTCTCCAGATTATGCTTGATGCGCTCTCTGTTTGGCTCTATACCTACGGCGCAGTGCTTGTCAAATGAGTCGCAGGCGTCACCGATCAGTTGGGCGCTCATTAGCAGGTTGTAGATCATCACCGGCTTGAACACGTTCAGTTCGAAGTGGCCGTTCATACCACCCACAGAGATTGCCACGTCGTTACCGATCACCTGGGCGCAAACCATCGTCATGGCTTCTGCCTGCGTCGGGTTTACTTTACCTGGCATGATAGAAGAGCCTGGCTCGTTTTCAGGTATAAGAATCTCAGCTATACCTGAGCGCGGACCAGAGGCCAGCAAACGGATGTCGTTGGCGATCTTCATCAGCGATACGGCCAGCTGCTTCAGGGCACCCGATGTTTCTACCATCGCATCGTGTGCGGCAAGCGCCTCAAACTTGTTTGGAGCCGTGCGGAAATCGTGGCCGGCGTACTGAGATATTTTTTCAGCAACCAGCTCAGCGTAACCAGCCGGTGTGTTCAGGCCTGTACCTACGGCAGAGCCGCCCAGTGCCAGGTCCTTCAGGTGATCCAGCGTGTTCTCCAGCGCCTTCATGCCATACTCCAGCTGCTTCACGTAGCCAGACAGTTCCTGGCCCAGTGTCAGTGGCGTAGCGTCCATCAGGTGTGTACGGCCGATCTTCACCACATCCATAAATTCTTCTGACTTCGCCTTCAGCGTGTCGTGCAGTTTCTTCACCATTGGCAGCGTGTGCTCCACCACTTTCTTATAAGCGGCGATGTGCATGGCTGTCGGGAAGGTGTCATTCGATGACTGCGACTTGTTCACGTCGTCGTTCGGGTGAATCTTCTTTTTCTCGTCCATCAGGCTGCCACCCAGCACCACGTGCGCACGGTTAGCCACCACTTCGTTCACGTTCATGTTTGACTGTGTGCCCGAGCCTGTCTGCCATACCACCAGTGGGAACTGGTCGTCTAGCTTGCCTTCCAGGATTTCGTCGCATACCTGCGAGATAATGTCTGCTTTGTCCTGCGCCAGTACACCCAGTTCAGCATTGGCCTGCGCCGCCGACTTTTTCAGGATAGCAAAGGCTTCAATCACCTCTTTCGGCATCTGCTGACCACCGATGGTGAAGTTTTCTTTTGAGCGCTGTGTCTGCGCGCCCCAGTATTTGTCGGCAGGCACCTCAATCGGGCCCATCGTGTCTTTCTCTACGCGAACTTGCATATCGTTTATACTTAGGTTTAAAGGATCAGTTTAACTGTGGCAAAACTACGAAAAATATTCTTTTAAGGCCGCTTTGCAGGTATAATCAAGGTATAGCGCATACCTGCGAGTCTACCGTATCACACGCTTGCCGGAGCGGTCAGCCATCAGGGCGATCATATCCAGCGAAACAGGCTTTAGGTAAGCTGTGTTGAGCACCGTCTGGTCTTCAAACGTGATCAGGTATTCTCCCTCCGTGCCCATGTAGTGAATGCTTTCAATGGCGGCGTGCGGGTAAGTGCGTTCCTGATTGAGCAGGTTGGTCACCTGCACCTGGTTTTCGTCCACATTCACATGCCAGCGCATGGCAAACCAAAGCACAACCAGCGAGAAACCCAGCATGACACCAAACAGGATGCTGTAGAGGCGGATGGAACGAAGTCCCTCCTGCTGGCGCAGGTACTGCTTGTAGAGGTCATAGTCCTGGTTGAGCAGCGTGCTTTGTGAGAGTCGGAGCGGTAGCAGCGCTACGGTGAGGCCTAACAGCAGGCCTGGCGCAAAGAAGGCTTTGAAGTTAGGTGTCATCACGAACATCTGCTCAGAAGACAGGTGCAGAATGCTGGAGAGCATGGCCAGTGCCCCTGAGAAGAAAACGGACAGCACCGAAGCGAATACAAAGTAGGCCAAAGTTAACTGCCACTCCTTCTTTTGCAGGTAGCGGGACTCGTCAGCACTTAATTTAGCCTGCTGCCCTGCCGGTGACAGCCGACGTAGCGCATAACGGAGCACAGGTAGCAATATGGCTACAGCTATGAAACTCAACAGCAGGCTTTTCAGAATATCTATCATGGTAAAAAGGTGTTTGGCGTAAAATTAACACGCAATACCCAATTTACGGCAGAAAAACAGCAGTATCCACTTAATAAGTGATAGTTTGGTCGTAAAGGAATGACATGGCATGACTTAAGCAGCGGTCGGATAATAAGCCCCTAAAATGTTGCAGAAGATGCAATATTTTAGTTATTTTTGATGACCTAAACATTGAACTAAGTGCTTCTGCCGGCCGTTGTTTTGCGCAAGGCCGGTGTTTTTTTGAATAGCCTGTTCATTTATCTATGAAACTTTCCAATCTCGTAGCGTTTGTCAGGGAGTATCTGATCGCGATCTCATCTTTTCTGCTTATTTTTTTACTCACGCTTTTTATTTATTCTGAGACGAAAAAAAAGGCACTGGAGCGCAACGAGAAACTCTTTGAATTGAAAGCTACCCAGGCCACTCAGGCGTTGGAATTGCGCATGCGTGACTATATGCAGATCCTGGTGGGTGCCAAGGCTCTTTTTGTGGCCTCCGACACAGTGACCCGCGAAGACTGGGAGCAGTACTACAGCACACTCAAGCTTGAAGAAAACTACCCCGGCATTCAGGGAATAGGCTATGCCCATTTTGTAAAGCCCAATGAGCTGCCTGCTCATGTTTCCCGCCTTCGTAATGAAGGCTTTAAAGACTTTGCCATTCGTCCGGTAGGCCAGCGGCCTATCTACACTTCCATTATTTACCTGGAACCCCTTGATACGCGTAATCAGCGTGCCATTGGCTTCGATATGTTTAGTGACTCAGTGAGGCGCTCGGCTATGCAAATGGCCCGCGACACCCGCAAGCCTGCCATGTCGGGCAAGGTGAGGCTGGTGCAGGAGACAGGCGTGGATGAGCAATCTGGGTTTCTGATTTACCTGCCCATCTACCAGAACAATGCCGAGCCCGAGGCTATAAAGGAGCGGCAGCGGCTGATCGAGGGTTTTGTGTACAGCCCTTTCCGGGCCAAAGACCTGATGATGGCCATCTGGGGGAGCAACTTTAATGACCTGGATATTGAGGTATACGATGGCAATAACTTAGGGGAGAATGACGTGCTTTACAGCACAGGCGAGGAGCTGTATTTTCATGCAAATAAAAAGCGTGAGCTTGACATGCTCAGCACACTGAGTATAGGCAATCATACCTGGCGCGTGTATTGCTCTGCCAAGCCGTCGTTTGTGCGCTCTGCCGATACGGAGCTGCCTTACTTTATTTTGCTGGGCGGTACGATCATCAGTTTGCTCATGTTCTTCATTATATGGTCGCTCATCAACACACGCCGTTCCAACAGCCTTAAGCAGACTATTACCGACAATGCTACTGCCGCGCTGTTTATCATCGACTCAAACGGCAACTGTACTTTCATGAACCCGGCCGCTGAGGAAATGACCGGCTACGATTTTAAGGAGGTGCAAAACAGATCGTTGCATAAGATGGTGCATCATAGCAGGCCAGACGGCTCACATTACCCAGCAGCTGAGTGCCCGCTTCGTAACGCCCTCCACAACCGAAAGCTGAAGCAGGTATACGACGAAGTGTTTATCCGGAAGGATGGAAGTTTCTTTGATGTGTCTTGCTCGGTGCATCCGATTGAGGACGGAAGCAGGGATGCTTATGCCATTATTGAAGTACGTGACATCACAGAAGAGAAAAGAGCCCAGCAAGCTATTATCGAGAGCGAGGCCCGCTTCCGCACCATGGCCGACAATGCCCCGGTAATGATCAGCATACTGGATATCTGGAAGCAGAGTGTGTATGTGAACAAGCAGTGGCTCGACTTTACAGGCCGCACCTTCGAAGACAGTATAAACTTCGGTTGGCAGCAGGTAATTCACCCGCAGGATGTTGCTGCATTTGAGGAGCAGTATAACCAGGCGCAGGCTTCGGAGGCCGGTTTCAGAGCTGAGGTCCGCATGCGCCGTTATGACGGTCAGTACCGCTGGATGGTAGCGACCTGCACGCCTCGCTTTGGTGCCGATGGCGACTTCCTGGGATATATCAGCTCAACCATCGACATCACCGATATAAAAGAAGCGGACCGCAAGGTGAAGCAGAATGCAGAGCTTCTGCAAAAGCTATTCGTTGAAGTACCTGCGCTGGTGGGGCTGGTACGGGCTTCAGACAAGCAATATCTGTTAGCCAACCCGCTTTACCGCAAGCTCTTCGGTAACCGCTTATTAGTAGGCAAAACGCTGCGTGAAGCCCATGCAGAGCTGGCATACCAGGGTATACTGGAAGAAATAGACCAGGTATTCAGTACCGGCACCCATTACGTGGGCAAGGAAGTGCCGCTTATTATTGACCGGCATAACGACGGCAAACTTACCCAGAGCTACTTCAACATGGTGATACAGCCGCTCATGGACGCCAAAGGCAAGCCAGAGGCAGTGCTCATTTTCGCGGTGGAGGTAACGGAACTGGTTAAGGCCCGCACGAAACTGGTATCGACAAATGAGGAGCTGAGCCTCAAAAACATGGAGCTGCTGCGCACCAACAATGACCTGGATAACTTTGTCTATACTGCCTCGCATGACTTGAAGTCTCCTATCGCTAACATGGAAGGACTATCGAACATGCTGCGAGATATACTGGAAGGCAAGCTGGAGAGCGAAGACAAGCAGTTGCTGGATATGCTGGCTGAGGCGATCGACAAGCTAAAGCGCACAATTACCGACCTGGCTGAAATCACCAAAGTGCAGAAAGGCCTACACGCCAAAGTAGAGCCGCTGTCGTTTGAGCAAGTGCTACAGGACGTGATGCTGGATATTGACAGCCTGATAAAGGAATCCAATGCGAAGGTAGAGGTTGATTTTCAGATGAAAGATCTGCTCTATGCCCGTAAAAACCTGCGAAGCATCATTTACAACCTGATGTCGAATGCGATAAAATACCGCAAGGCCAAGGTTACTCCGGAGGTGCGCATCAGCACATACCTGGAGGATGGTTATGTAGTACTGCAGGTGCAGGATAATGGACTAGGCATCAAAAAAGGCCAGGAGCACAAGCTGTTCGATATGTTTAAGCGCCTGCACAACCATGTGGAGGGTACGGGTATAGGTCTGTATATTGTGAAGCGCATCATCGAAAACAACGGTGGTCGCATAGAAGTAGAAAGTGAGCTAGGCCAGGGTACTACCTTCCGGGTATACTTTAAGCAGGTGCCGGTGCAAGCGCCCTTGCAGTCACAGCAGGTATAGCTTTCAGAATCATTTTAAGAACAAGCCAGCTCTGAGCAAAAGGGCTGCATAGGTATAAAGCGGAATGGCTAAGATTAAAACTTCATATTTCTGCCAGAACTGCGGGGCGCAGTCGGCCAAGTGGATCGGCAAATGCCCTGCCTGTGGCGAGTGGAACACCTACGTGGAGGAAGTGGTGCAGCGTGAAGAACTTACCCCTTCCAGTGTCTGGAAAGTGGGCAATACCAGCAGCTCGGCGCAGGTGGCCAATAAGCCCAAGCCAATTGCTGACATCAGCTACCAGGAGCAGCAGCGTATCCAGACGGTGGACCAGGAACTGAACCGGGTACTGGGCGGCGGCATTGTGCCGGGCTCTATGGTACTTATAGGCGGCGAGCCAGGTATAGGCAAGTCTACGCTGATGTTGCAGATCGCCCTGAGTCTGACGGGGCTGCGAGTGCTTTATGTAAGCGGTGAGGAAAGCGAACACCAGATCAAAATGCGGGCTGAGCGCCTCAATGCACAGACCTCTGACTGCTTTATCCTGACCGAAACAGGCACGCAGAACATTTTTAAGCAAATAGAGCAATTGCGTCCGCAAGTACTCATCATTGACTCCATCCAGACGCTGCACTCCTCATTTATAGAGGCCGGGGCCGGCAGTGTGAGTCAGGTACGCGAGTGCACGGCTGAGCTGCTCAAGTTCGCCAAAGAAAGCGGCACACCGGTCTTTCTGATCGGCCACATCACCAAAGAAGGCAACCTGGCAGGGCCAAAGATACTGGAGCACATGGTAGACACCGTGCTGACGTTTGAAGGCGACCGTCATATGACCTACCGTATCCTGCGCACCTCCAAAAACCGCTTCGGCTCTACCTCGGAGTTGGGAATCTACGAAATGCTGGGCACAGGCCTGCGCGAAGTGAGCAACCCATCCGAGATCCTGATCTCGCAGCGGGAGGATGCTTTCAGCGGCATCGCCATTGGTGCCACGCTGGAAGGTAACCGACCGTTACTGATTGAGGTGCAGAGCCTCGTAACGCCTGCCACCTACGGTACGCCGCAACGCACCAGCACCGGTTTTGATGGCAAGCGCCTTAACATGCTACTGGCTGTGTTGGAGAAGCGCGGTGGGTATAGACTGGGTACGCAGGACGTATTCTTAAACATAGCCGGAGGTCTTAAAGTAGAGGATCCGGCACTTGACCTGGCCGTGTGCGCCTCCATCCTCTCCTCTTTCGAAGACATCGCCATACCTAGCACTTCATGTTTTGCAGCGGAAGTAGGCCTAGGTGGTGAAGTAAGAGCTGTCAACCGCATTGAGAACCGCATCACAGAAGCAGAAAAGCTTGGCTTCCGGGACATTTACATCTCCAAATACAACAAGAAGGGAGTGGATCTGAGCAAATTCTCTATCAACGTGCATGCTTTTGGACGATTAGAAGAAGTGTTCGCTTCACTCTTCGGTTAGAATTGTGCTTTAAACAGGAAGTAGTTCTATCTTTCGTATAATTTCAAGGGCAGTATTGGGAATTGGAATTTTAATCTATAAAATTAATGTTCAGTGCGTTAACTGGAATTTTCGGGCCATGAACGGCAAGCCGAAAATAGAAGCAAGTTGGACTGAAAATTAGATTTTATAAGACACCTCTACCCGCTGTACCTATGAAACGTATGCTTATACTGTTGCTGGCATGTATGCTGGCAACCCATTCCTTGTTGGCTCAAGGTACCGTTACGATTACGGGCAAAGTTCAAAAAGGCCAGGAGGATGATATCTTCATCGCCTCTCTCCCATCTTTATTATTTCCGGAAGAACAGCGCACGTTTGCTGAAATCAATAATGGGCGTTTCAGGCTTGAGCTGCCTGTTGGCAAGCCCCTTACAGTAGAACTGGTATACGGCAACGAATCAGCTCCGCTATACCTGGAGCCGGGCTTTGAGCTACAGGTAACGTTTACTGCCGGCAAAATGCTCAAAACGCTGAAATACAGCGGACAGGGTGCGAACGAAAACAACTACCTGACCCTGCATGCCTATCGTTTCGATGAAGAGGAGGACTACCAGACCCTGCCCGACAATGTAAAGCTATCAGAGATAGAGTTTCTGCAGTTTCTGGATTATCGTAAAGAAGATCAGCTGGCCATTTTTGAGAAGAAAATATCAGCGAAGCCAGTAAGCGAGTATTTCAGGCAACTCATACTGGCTGAGATTGACTACAGCTACGCCAATGACCGCCTTACCTTTTTTAATATGCGCGAGCTGATGAGGCTGCCGGTACAGCTTAGTCCTTCTACAAGCTACTTCGACTTCCTGCAGGAACTGGACATGGAGCAGCCGGCGAATCTGGAGGCCATCAGTTTTCCAGCCTTTCTGCGCAATTACATTAAGTTTATAGGAGAGCAAGCCCAGCTGGAAGCGGGCGACATACATTATTATAAAAAGGCATACGAGCAGGTAAGCCATACCTTACAGGGGCAGGCGCGGGTAATGGCGCAGGCATATCTTATACGTCAGTCGCTGCAGCAGGGCAATGTGCTGCATGTGCCTGCCATGCTGCAGGACTTCCGCCAACACATAGCTGTGGCTGATGTGTACGCCACATTGTTGCAGCAGTACGAAAGCCACCCGGGCTTAGGTATAGGCAGTGCGGCTCCAGGCTTTAGCCTGCAGGACATAAACGGGCAGTTGGTGTCGCTCAGCGATTTTAAAGGAAAGATTGTATACCTGAGCTTTTGGCGTACTGATTGCGGTCTGTGCATGGTAGAGCAACCGCATGCGCAGGAACTGGCCCGGAAGCTGCAGCCTCATGATGTAGTGCTCATCAACATTGGGGTGGATGATAATGAGCAGGCCTGGCGCAATGTAGTGCAGTCGAGAGGCTTTGGAGGGGTACAGCTATACCTGCGGGGCCAAGGCAATGATCTGGCCCGTCAGTATGGCCTCAAAGATGTGCCGGCTTACTTCCTGATAGACGAGGACGGCACGATCCTGAGCACAAAGCCCCGTCGCCCCATAGACCGTGAAGCCGAAAAGGAAATCCTGCAGCATGTCATGAGTAACAGAGCCTCCCGCAGGTAATAGCTATACCTGACTACATACAACGCCGCCTATGTTCACAAGCATGGGCGGCGTTCTTTTTAGGTCCATTGCCTCCGTTTCTGAAGGCATCAATAACCGTGTATTTGTTTAGTGCGTAATTAAAGCCTAACCCCTTTATGCAAGGGGGTGATAGAAAGGAATTGATTGTTTGAGATATCCTTATTCATTTAACAGCTAGAAAAATATGGCATTAATCAACAAAAGTGACATTGAGAAGCTTCTCAATGTTCAGAACAACACGAAAGACGCACTTTGCATCTCTATCTACATACCTACGCACCGAGCTGGCCACGAGACACTGAACGGTCAGGACCACACACTGTTCAAAAACAAACTGAAAGAAGCCCGCGCACTACTGGCAAGGCACGATGTGGCCGATGCTGAAATTGACGCCTACATGAAGCCCGCCGAAGAACTGCTGAATGACACCGGTTTCTGGCGTCATCAGTCTGAAGGCCTGGCTGTGTTTATCACCAAAGGCTTCTCGGCGCACTATACCCTGCCAATCACGATGCCGGATGTGGTGTACGTGCTCGACCAGTTCTACTTCACGCCTATGCTCCCGATCCTGAGCCAGAACGGTCGCTTCTTCATCCTGTCGCTCTACCGTGAGCGCATCGGATTCTACGAGGCTACAATCGACCGCATCCGCCAGATCGATATCAGTGCATTTGCGCCAGAGAGCATGAATGAAGCTCTGAAGTTCACGATTAAAGGTAACGATCAGGATTTCCATCACTCCACTACGACCGTGAACGGATCGAACATCGTGCATGGCGCCGGTGCTGTAAAAGGCGACGATGAGCATGACGAAGTGCGTGAGTTTATACATGAGATCGATAATAGCCTGCAGGAAATTCTGCACAACGCTACAGAGCCACTGGTGCTGGCAGGTGTGGACCACTACTGCGCCCTGTTCCGCAAGTACAGCAAGTACAAGCACATCGTACCGCAGAACATTAACCTGAATGAAACAGCTGCGGGTATGAGTCCGCAGACCATACACGAGAAGGCGCTGGATGTGATGAAACCGCTGATGCAGCAGAGCCACACCGACTCACTGAGCCGCTACGAAAACGTGGCCGGAACCGGCGTAACCTCTGAGGACATTGCCACTGTGGCTGCCGAGGCCGTGCATGGCCGTGTAGACACGCTGTTCATAGCGCCAAGCAGCCCGGTGTGGGGACGCTACGATGCCAAGAGCGCCGTGGCAGAGGTGCACAAAGACTACCAGCGCGGCGACGACGACCTGATCAACCTGGCAGCTATCAAGACGCTGGCGCAGGGTGGCAAGGTATACGTAAGCAGCTACAACGGCCTGTCAGAGGCAGGCGATGATAATGGTAGCGTAAAAGCGCTCTTCCGTTACTAAGCGAACCTTATTTTTGGCCGTTAGCGCCATAAAGTATAATTTAGTGGGGCAGCCTTTGTGGGCTGCCCTTTCTTTTGCATACCTATACATGAAGCTGCACCTCTCTGATAAGCTCAATTTCCTGTCGAAACTAACGCCACTGCGTGTGCTAAACGCCCTGCAGGTGGCAGGCAGCTACTGGTATGCGAGGACTTCGCGCAAAGCCGTGCACTGGGGTGATCCGCTCAGCATCTCGTTTGAGCCGACCACTTCCTGCAACCTGCGTTGCCCCGAGTGCCCGAGTGGGCTCCGCTCATTCACCAGGCCCACGGGTATGCTGCAGGCCGATCTGTTCAAAGAGACCATCGACCAGTTGCATAAGCGCCTGTTATACCTGATCTTTTACTTTCAGGGAGAGCCCTACCTGCACAAACAGTTTCTGGAGCTTGTTAAATACGCATCTGATAAAGGCATCTATACCGCCACATCTACCAACGCCCATTTCCTAGATAGCGACACAGCCCGCAAAACTGTGGAGTCAGGACTGGACCGCCTGATCGTGTCCATAGACGGCACCACACAGGATACTTATGCCGCCTACCGTGTGGGAGGCAAACTCGATAAGGTGCTGGAAGGAACTAGGCAGGTCGTGAAGTGGAAAAAAGAACTGAAGTCACGCACACCGCATATCATGTTCCAGTTCCTGGTGGTGCGGCCCAATGAGCACCAGATTTCGGAGGTGCAGGCGCTGGCCGACGAACTCGGCGTGGACGAAGTCGTATTTAAGACGGCGCAGATCTACGATTATGGGCAGGGCTCGCCGCTTATACCTACCATCGACTATTACTCCAGGTATAGGAATAACGGTGACGGCAGTTACTCCATCAAAAACAAGTTGCTGAACCAGTGCTGGAAGATGTGGCACTCCTGTGTCATCACCTGGGATGGGTTGGTAGTACCCTGCTGCTTCGATAAGGACGCTGAGTACCGCATGGGAGACGTGAAAGCGCAAAGTTTCCGGCAGGTATGGCGCAGCCCGGGGTATAACCAATTCCGGAGATCGCTGTTACAGTCACGGGAAGAAATAGAAATGTGCCGCAACTGCACCGAGGGCACACGGGTATGGGCCTAAGCTGTACCTGACGATCATGTAGAACATTAAATACCGTATATGAACGACATTAACAAAGCGATTGAGTTACTGCTAAGTAAGCTGGAAGGCTGGGGCGAGCACTTGATTTTGATGCTGCCGAACATTGTTGTGGCAGTTATCCTCCTGATAATCACATTTATAGTTGCTCGCTTTATCCGTAATGGGCTCGATAAGGTGATTGGCCGCATCTCACACAGCGCAGCACTCAACAATCTGATATCTACTATACTATACCTGGCTTTGTTAGCCGTCGGCTTCTTCTTTGTGCTCAGTGTGCTGCAGCTCGACAGGGTGGTTATCTCCTTGCTGGCTGGTGTGGGTATCATTGGTCTGGCCCTGGGTTTTGCCTTTCAGGATATTGCCGCCAACTTCATCTCAGGCATTATCATTGCCGTGCAGAAGCCTTTCGGGGTAGGCGATATGATTGAGACCAATGATTATTTTGGAGTGATTGAGCGGGTGTCCCTGCGCACGCTGGATATCCGAAAGCCTTCAGGTGAGCTGGTGAAGCTGCCTAACAAAATGGTGTTTGAGAACCCGGTAACTAATTATTCAAGTAGCGGCATCCGACGTCTTGACCTGGACGTGGGCGTGTCGTATGGCGAAGATCTGGAAAAGGTGCAGCAAATTGTGATAGAAGCGCTACAGGATGTAAAAAACCGAGTGAAGACCCGCGACGTGGAAGTGATGTACGATGCGTTTAATGACAGTTCGATCGACTTTAAAGCCCGCTTTTGGATATCTTATTCCCGGCAGATAGATTTTGTGTCGGCTAAAAGTGATGCGATCATCAAGATCAAGAAGGCTTTTGATGCGAACGATATCATGATTCCATTCCCGATCAGGACACTCGATTTCGGCATAAAAGGCGGCGAGAAGCTAAACGAGCATTTGGAAGACTTGCAGGCCCAGATGAAGAATGGCCGTAATATGTCAGATAATTAGGTATAGCAAATACTGCAGTTAAAACAGAAAGGGCCGATCAATCGGCCCTTTCTGTTTTATTTGTCTTTTTTATCGAGGTTCTTGCCAAGGTCTTCTACTTGCTTCAGGAAGTTGTCTACCTTCTCGTCGGCATAAGGGCCGTAAGAGTTAGAAATCGTGCCGCGCAGGCCATTGTTGGTTTCTACAGCATACAATATCGACATGTCATCCGGGTCACTTTCACCTTCGAAGCGGTAAAAGTCCACGATGCGTACCTGGTCTGGTCCAAAAGTGTGCTTGTCCTCCATGGTGCAAAGCGTGCCTTCACCCGATACTTTAAAGTCATAGGTATAGCCATCTTTGCGGAGGCGGTTGAGCACATTGACCAGGGATCTTTCTTCTACTTTATCTTGCATAGCGTATAGTTTTAAGGGATGTTCTGTTAAGTATAGAACTATACGCAAAATCAGGCAATGGATACGAAAAAGGGACTGGAATAATTCAGGGGCCGGCTCCGGGAGGTATACATCAGCGTAAAAATAGCCAACTAAACCATAGTAAGGTATGGGGGCTATACCTACGGATGCAGGTGAGGCGTTAAGCCAAAAACCGAGTAGCGGGAATAAGGGAAGCTACACCGCCTTCTTGTCGAGTTCTTTTTGAATTTTGCTGAAGTCGATGGCTGAGCAGCTGCCGCAGCCTTTGGCGCAGCCGGCGTTCTTGTTTGGCATGAAACTTCGGTAAATTACCCAGCCCATGTAGCCTACTGCCACTGCGAATATCAGGAAAATGATGATTTGCTGTACCATATCGTTCTGCTCTATCAACTATACAAAGATACAAAAAGTTTAGGTCCGTTCCTGATTTTAACCCAAAGACGAAAGGAGTTCGCTAAAAGGACTTTTTCTACAGCTCCATCGGCTTAAAAATCAGGGCAGTTGTTCTTTCCAGTGCTCGGCGATGGTGTCGAGCATTTCCTGATGGATGTTGCCGTTGCTGGCCACAATTTCGCGGCCAAAAATATAGTCGCCCCCAGCCGTGAATTTAGAGACATGGCCACCCGCCTCTTGCACGATAATAGCGCCTCCTGCCACATCCCAGGCGTTCAGGTTGTATTCGAAGAATCCTTCAAAACGTCCTGCTGCCACATAAGCCAGGTCCAGCGCGGCAGAGCCAAGCCTGCGTACCCCATGCGACTTGCCCATAAAGGCACCCAGTACCTGCAGGTACTGCTGCGTGAGCCCAAACTCATAGTAGGGGAATCCTGTGGCAATGAGCGAATCTCTTAAGCCTTCTGCTGGCGAAACCTGGATGGGGTTGTCATTTAAGAACGCACCGTTGCCCTTTGTCGCATAAAAGCACTCGTCTTTGTTCACTTCATATACAATGCCTAGCACCACCTCATCGCCATCCAGCAGTGCTACGCTAACAGAGTACAGTGGCAGACCGTGGGTGAAGTTGGTGGTGCCGTCCAGCGGGTCGATAATCCAGTTGAAGCGTTCGCCACGGGTGTTGTCCGTTTCCTCCTCCGTTATAAAACCCGCCTCTGGCAACAGGTTGCGCAATGCCTCTACCAGCTGCTTCTCAGCCTCCTTATCCACGTAGGACACCAGGTTATTGAAGCCCTTGAGCTCTACCCTACCCCTGTCAAAGTTCCCGGCTTCATGCTTGATGAAGGCGCCTACTTTTTTGACGATGATATTGGCATTATGGCAAAGTTGCTGCAAGTTCATATACGCTCTTTGATTTTAGGGTTTGTGTTGCTGATCACTGCCGGTTGTCGGGCAGCCCAAACCGTATACGCGGCTCTTACAAGGAGGGCTAAAGCGATCGGGAAAACTGCGGCATGTAACTGCTGTGGCCACACCAACCACAATAAAAGTGTGATGATAGCCAGCGCAGCCGTCACCAGCATGTACTTCTGTAGCCAGCCCGGCAGTACAGGCCTGGCCAGAAAAGCTGCGGCTACAACATGGGTAGGTAGTGCCCAAAGCAGGTTAAAGTTATTCGCAGCTGCCTGGTGGTCAGTGGCAAACCACAGTAGGAACAGCAGCACACCCAGTAGACCTGTAATCAGGAACAGGAACACATCAAACGTACGGCTGCGCTTGCGGCGCTTGTAATCGAGCACGGTGATGGCCAGTACAAGGCCAAAAAACAGCCACCACACCAATATAGGGTTAAACAGGCTGCCAGCTGAGGCCGGCATCGGAGTATTCTGGAAAATGACCTGCGGCTCTCCTACCAAAGGCACCTGCTGTCCGTTTTGCTGGATCGTGGCGCTGGCAAATCCCTCTGAAAGATAATCGGGCAGGAACATGTACTCGTAAGGCGTGGCTGTGCGATCGATGGGCGCTCCCAAGGCCAGGTCGATGCCAAAGTCGGACCAGGGCTGCGGTGGCAGGTATAGGTCGATCAGGTTGCGGAAGCTCATGTCCTGATCAAGATGCTCCACATTAAAAGCCACCTGGTTCGGGAAAGTAGCTTCTATGCCATCGCGGATACGGGTGGCACAGTTGTCGAAAAAGAAGTCGTAGAGGTAAAAGCGGTTTTCGGGCAGGTAATTGTTTGTCAGAAACTGCCAGTACTGCTGTTTCTGCGCTTCCGTGAAGTTCATCTCCTGCTCATAAATAGAGCGATTGTCCAGGGTATAGCTGTAGGCGAAATCCTGGAAGTAGGCGATGGAGAGCTTGTAGTTGAGCTTGCCGCGGATGAACTTGATGTAGAAGCCCGGCTCGTTGAAATCGAAGGTACCGTAGTTGAATACGATGTCCATACCTGAGGCAGGATCATTGACGCGCACAGCGCTGTGCCCGAAGATGGCATAGAGTTCATCGCCTGGCGAGCAGGTGATCAGGCTGATTCTGGCCTCAGGAGACAAACGGGTGCCCTCAAACTGCGCCTTCGCCTGCACGGCAAAAAGCAGCAACATCAAAATCAGTGAAAGCTTTTTAAGGTATAGCTTCATAAATTTAATCGTATTCAGTTTACTTTGCTCCCGCCCCGGAAACGACCACTACAAACTCACCCTTAATTGCCTTGGTGGTGAAAATCTCAATCAGCTCGTCGAGTGTACCGTTCACAGTTTCTTCAAACATCTTCGAGATTTCACGTGAAACAGAAGCCATGCGTTCGCCGCCGAAGTACTCCTTAAACTGCGTGAGGGTCTTGAGCAGGCGGTGCGGGGACTCATAGAAAATCATGGTCCGCTCCTCCTCTGCCAGGCTGATCAGGCGCGTCTGGCGTCCTTTTTTCAAAGGCAGGAAACCCTCGAAGGTGAAGCGGTCGGTGCTGAAGCCTGATTTAACCAAGGCTGGCACAAAGGCGGTTGCGCCAGGGAGGCACTCTACTTTAAGGTCAGCCTTGAGGCATTCGCGCACGAGCAGGAAGCCAGGGTCAGAAATCCCAGGTGTACCGGCATCCGAGATCAATGCCATTACTTCGCCTGCCTTCATGCGATCCACCAGATGGGCGCTGGCTTTGTGTTCGTTGTGCAAGTGGTGGCTGTGCATGCGCTTCTCTATACCTAAGTGCTGCAATAGTTTGCCGCTGGTGCGCGTGTCTTCGGCCAGTATAACGTCCACTTCCTTCAGTATGCGTATAGCCCGCAGCGTGATATCCTCCAGGTTGCCGATGGGGGTTGGCACCAGGTATAGGTTAGTTTTTTCAGGTTCCTGCATACAGCAAAGGTATTACTTAATTGTCGATTGTTAAGGACTGATTGCAGTGCCGGGGTATAAGCCAGCTCCTGACAGCAACTCTGATGACGCAGCCTCAGACCATCAGCTCGTCGTACAGCTGATCAATGCGCCGGGCCAGTTCCACATCCTTGTCAGTGACGGTATTGCCGGCATCGTGTGTTGTCAGTTCGATCTCCACTTTGTTGTATACATTGCTCCACCATGGGTGATGATTGAGCTCTTCAGCCACATCGGCCACATTGTTCATAAAAGTCATAGCCGCTCTGAAGTCTTTGAACTCAAAGCTGCGGGTGAGTTTATTATCTGTTTCTTTCCACATAATCCAGGGACATATTTTAAGGTATAAACGGCTGACTGCCTTGCAAGATACCGAGCTACGGTAACTAGGCCAAAAATGCAGGCGTATAGGTATGGACTGCAAGCACATTAAAACTATAAAAACTATGGCAAACAAACCAGAAGAAGTACCTGCCCAGAAACAGGAAGAGCAACCGGGCAAAGAACATAAAATGACGCCACAGCCGGAGTACATACGCGAAAACTACAAAGGCAGCGATAAGCTCAAAGGCAAGAAAGCCCTGATTACAGGCGGTGATAGCGGCATAGGTCGTGCCGTGGCTGTGCACTTCGCCCGTGAAGGCGCGGATGTAGCCATCATATACCTGAACGAGGACAAAGACGCCAAAGACACCCTGCAACTTATAGAAAAGGAAGGCCGCAAAGGGGTGATCATTTCAGGTGATATCGGAGACGAAGCCTTCTGCAAAAAAGCTGTCCAGCAGGCTGTAAATGATCTTGGCGGGCTGGACATATTGGTGAACAACGCCGCAGAGCAGCACGAGCAGACAGATCTAAAGGACATATCGAAAGACCAGCTGCAACGTACTTTTAAGACAAACATCTTCTCGATGTTCTACATGACTAAAGCAGCTTTGGAGCACATGAAAGAAGGTAGCGCCATCGTAAACTCTACTTCCGTTACCTCCTACCGCGGTAGCCACCACCTCATGGATTATGCCTCTACCAAGGGGGCCATTACTTCCTTTACCCGCTCCCTGTCCTCTAACCTGGCAGAAAAGAAAATACGGGTGAATGCTGTGGCCCCAGGTCCAATCTGGACACCGCTTATACCTGCCTCATTTGATGAGAAGAAAGTAAAAGAGTTTGGCCAGAATGTGCCGCTTGGGCGTCCCGGGCAGCCATCGGAAGTAGCGCCGGCCTATGTTTTGCTGGCTTCTCAGGACGGATCCTATATAACCGGACAGGTGATCCATGTGAATGGCGGCGAACTGGTTGGAGGCTAATCTAACTAAACCATAGCGGCCGAAATGGAGTAAAAACAGGTATAGCTCTCAAGTGGAGCAAGATAAAGACACAACTATGGAAAATAAAGAAAACGATAAACACGCAGGAGAATCGCAGCACAGCGATGCAGCCAAAAACAGGCCGGTTCGCGTGATAGAGGACGATACGACAGATCAGGAATTTCGTGCGGGGCATATTATACCAGGTGCTGATCCGCCGAAGAACGAACACCAGCGCGGCGGCTTCGGTAACCGTGACGGCAAAGAGGGCTTCGGCAGCGATACTGCCTCCGAAGGTCCGTCAGCCACCGGCGTCAATGACTTCGCCGACGACGGCACGCCACCGCCCGACAACATGCGTACCGAAGACGAAGGGCGCGGTACCTGATCATTATAATTGATTTTTAAAACAGGTATAGCTTCACTCAGGTAAAGACCTAGGTCGCTTGCCTTTTATTTTTAACTTAAATACAAGGAGACACATTATGCCATCATATAAGCATACCCAGCCCGGCGGGGCTGATTCAGGAAACCCAACAGGACGTGGTCAAAGCAAAGGTACTGGTGACAAACCGGTAGATCCGAATAGCACCCGTGCAGAGCGTGAAGACCTGGAAAATAAGTATACCGTGGACGATGCGGATGAAACAGGAGCCAATGTGCGCGTGAACAATCCGAACCGCAATCATCACAAACCAGGCTTAGACAACAACAAGTATAACTAATCAGAAAAACAGCTGAAAAGAATAGCACCTGCTCATGAAACAGGTGCTATTTTTTTAGCTGCTTCAAACCGATTCAGACCAGACGTACTCCCGCCATGGCCCGATACGCGATCAGTGACATACACGGCTGCGCCCGCACCTTCAAAACGCTCGTACTCGAGCAACTGCAACTCAAAAAAACCGATGAGCTATACCTGCTGGGCGACTACGTGAACAAAGGCCCCGACAGCAAAGGCGTGCTGGATTTTATCCTGCACCTCCAAAAACAGCACTACCAGGTGCACTGCCTGCGCGGCAATCATGACCAGATGCTGCTCAAAGCCGCTTCGAAAGGTGAGTCGGCTGTTAGTCTTTCGGCATCTGAAAAACAAATGGTGCTACATAACTTTGGCATGCACGATTTCAGGAAATTCCCCACCTATTACGCCAACTTCATTGATTCCCTCCCCTTCTACCTTGAATTACCCGACTACTTTTTGGTGCATGCCGGCTTCGACTTCCATCAAACCGACCTTTTTAGAGACAAAGAAGCCATGCTTAACATAAGACACTACGAAGTCGACTGGGATCGCCTCGGTAATAAGAGGCTCCTGCACGGCCATACCCCCACTCCCCTACATACGATCAAGAAAAGTGCTGCACATCAGGATGCCCGTATCAACCTCGATGCAGGCTGCGTGTACTACAAAAACGCAGCTTATGGTAACCTTGTGGCATTGGATTTAGATACTAATTTATTAAATATTCAGTGCAATTTAGACAGGCCTTATACGGTTCGCAGAAAGAGCTGACAATTAATTGTTTAAATCATCATATAGTGCTTGTTAGATTGTAAAGTTAAACGGTGGAACAGTTGAAAATTAGTGCAATTTGTAAATTTCTGATAAAAAAAATAACAATAATAGTATGGAAATTAGCTGTCCTATAATTAATATTGCTTTATATTAATAATTAATTAGACTTAGTTATTCTAGGGGCAAAGTAATTCTTCCGAATATTTTAATAGGTAAAAAGTGATCCTTTAAGCAGGTATACCACATATTAGCTTATAGCTAGTCAAAATATACCTATCTCGTTAGATCTCTAATATTAGAGTTCTAAAAAATGCTGTAAAAAGTATAAGTGGAATTACTATGGCCATACTTCGGCTCTAATTAAGCCGCCAACCAACCAGAATCTTCTAATTTTTTGAGTTTTTTATGAAACACATCTACAATCCAACCGCCGCCTTCACCCAGCGGCCAACTGCCAACGCTACGGGAACAGCTGCGGCAAGTAAAGTCTTTATGCTACTGTTACTAAGCTTTTTCCTGCTGGCTAGTGGGGAGAGTGTGGGGCAGAGTATACCTGTTTATAATAATGGCTTCACCGCCAGTGAAAGAGCCGGGATTTCTTTCGATTCAGATGGAAAAGGAATTGGCCCATCTTATAGTAATAATGAATTGGTAATTAATTCCACTGGAACTGGTAGTAGTGCTGGTTATAATGGGTTTATTTTTATAAACACTAATTACCAAACTAAACCCGGTTTTACATACAATATCTCGCTTAAGGCACGTGTAACAGGAAGTGGGAGTAACCGAGATGGTAAATTCTATGTGAATTTAGGTAATTCTGAAAGCCAAATAAGAGAAGGAGCTTTCAAAGCAATACCACAAATAGATATAAGCAATACTGATTTTTTAAGCACTACATCGGCAAACTTGGTTCTAGGAAGTATGTCGAATCTGGTCATTGGAATTTATGTGGATGGAAGTAGAAACGATGCAACAATACGTTTTGATGATTTAGTTATTACTGAAAGGTGTGCCCCTCCTGTGCCACAAGCTTTCTCTGCAAGTAGCTGCACTGGCCCTGCAGATTTAGTGCTGACAGCCACAGGTGCTACTGCAGGTGAAAGATACCGATGGTATAAAGGGAATTCATCCTCTTATGACGAGACTATTGAAGGTTCTTATTCAGTTAGAGTTTCAACAAGCACTATATATTACGTATCAAGATATAATGTTTTAGGGCAATGTGAAGGTCCTCGTGTAGCTATTGAAGCTCTGATTGGAAAGCCAGTGAAGCCAACTGTAACGACCACAGATAACTGCCCAACTGGTGAGGTAGTACTTACTGCAAGAGGTGCTTCTGCTGGTGATACATATGTTTGGATGAGGAATGGTAATATAGTTGCTGAGATTACTGCAACTAGCGCGAATAATTTCACTTCCACACAAACCTTTAAAAGAGCAAATGAATATGGATTAGTAAGTGTATATATAAGAAAACCTTCTGGTAGTTTATGTACTCAAAGCGATTCTTGGGATGTAAATGTTATGCAACAGGGACAAAATATTACTTCACCCAGCGCTTCAGCAATTTCAGCTTGTATTGGAGGATCTGTGGTTTTGACAGCATCAGGCGCAGTTTTAGGTGAAACATATAGATGGTATACGAATCAAGCTGATGTATTTCCACAATGGCAAGGCGATATCTATGAAATAGAGGCACCTACTACTCAAACAACTTATTATGTAAGCAAATATAATATTACTTTAGGGTGTGAAAGTGCTAAAGTTCCAATTTCAGTTACACCTGCACCAATACTGCAACATAGCGCGATAACAGGGAATCAGACGGTTTGCCAAGGAAGGACTGAAATTTATAGCGTGCCTAATGTAGTTGGAGCATCATATACTTGGTCAATAGTTCCCGCTGATGGTTTCGTTAACTCGCCAGCTCCATCTATAGCTAATGCTAATACAAATCAAGTAAGTATTACTTCCCCAAATGAAGCTTATAGAGGTACACTTAGAGTAACTGTATCGAATTCTTGTAACAGCTATACATCGGAACTTACAGTTGAGGCTTCTAATAATAATGTGGCAACGGGAAATCTTGTTGAACCTGTTAATCCAGTAGTAGGTCAGCCTGAGACTTATGGATTTGCATCAAATATTGATGACAATTTGATTGGCACTTTGATTTGGTCATATCGTAGAACAAATTCGCCTGAATGGATTTCAACTTCACCTTCACCAACTACCTCTAGGACATTTACTTTCCAATCTATGCCAGGAGATTTAAATGGTGTTAGAGTAGAAATCCAAGTGTTGAATCCAGAAAACTATTGCGTAACAGGATTGAGTGCGACAAATACATTTTTTGTTGGTAATGAAGCAATTGTACCCCTCCCGGTCGAGCTCATGTTCTTCAAAGCGCAGGCACAAACCAAAGGTGTTAATTTAACTTGGGCCACAGCTTCAGAGCAGGAGAATAAAGGCTTCGAAGTGCAGGTATCGAGAAATGCTAGAGATTTTGAAGCGATAGGATTTGTGGAGAGTAAAGTAGGTACCACTGCTTTACGCCAGGATTACAACTTCCTAGATACAAAAGCGGTGATAGGCACACGTTACTATAGACTGAAGCAGGTTGACTTAGACGGCACCACTTCTTACTCGCCAATCAGAGCAGTTGCTTTGAACACAGGTAATGGCACAGCTTCGGCCTACCCTAATCCATTCGATGATGCAGTAGTTGTGACTCTCAATGGTACAGAAGCTCGTAACGTGCAGGTAATGTTAATGGATGCAATGGGTAAGGTGCTACAGCAGCGTACCGAGGAAACCTCCGGCAACTCCATCACAGTAGATATGCGTAGTGTTACTACTAAAGGGATGTATGTGCTTTATATACTCGACAATGACACAAAGCATACATTTAAACTTATGAAGCGTTAGAGTCAGATAAACTCTCAGAAAACAGAAAAGGGCTGCAGGGAACTGCAGCCCTTTTCTGTTTTTATTTACAGGCAATTTTAAAGACATATATATTGACCTATTCTAGTGTTTTATCATGAGCAATTGAGACTAATTATTTACTTATACTATACTGCATAGCTCTCTATATCAACTATATGTGATCTTTAATATGATGGGGGTCTGTGTTATACTTTAGATTTTTTGTAAAGAGTTCTTTATGAATGTTACCTACTTTAGGTTAAAGCAAGTTTAATTATGTTGCAACCCATGCAAGTTAAATTTCCTGCGCTATTATGCGGTTTTGAATCTGGCAAACGCACAAAATAAAGTAATGTAATTAAATCGGTATATGATATATTTAAACAAATATCTGCTGTCTAAAAACGTAGTTAATTGCACAGCTTTACAATGTTATAAAAAAGACAGATTGTATTCAGGAGAGAAATGAAATAATACCGAAAACCTATATATAATATTTTAATGCAAACATAATATAGTCAATAAATAACCTTTTTTAATGCCATTTGAAAAAAATAAACTTGAAAAGTTTCCAAATAACTTAATCAAGGTACTTTTTAAAAAATAGCCTTGAATGCACTAAAAACGCTATATAAAAGAAGAGAGTTAAAATCAGACAAAAAAACAGGGATTAATATTGCAAAAGTGAAAGATAAATTATCTTATTTTGTGATAATTAACTTAGCATTAAAACTGCACAAAAATTTATTAACTCTTAACTTTTAGCTATGGCACAAATCTACTCCCCCCCTTTAGGCCGGCTTATACGTTCTCTGCTCTTGCAGTGCGTGATTATGCTGGGTCTGGTCTCCACTGTAGTGGCGCAGGCTGCTCTACCAGTTAATCATGATGGCCCTTGGCGAAACTACACAGGTACAGGATGGACCATCAGCGGTTTAAGTGCTGATGGAGCAAACCTGAGTCCAAGTTCGAGTGGAGGATCTGCTCAGTACAGGTCAACCAATGCATCTATTGTGATCGATCTTGAAAATATTGATTCTGAACTGCAGACAAAGTATAGGCTAAGCTATAGTGTAAAAGCCACTGCCACTACAAGTGCTTACACCGCTAACTTCAGAGTAAGCTACCTAAGCCAGAATGAAGGTGAAGAAACTCCATCTTATAAAACTCTTGTAGAAACGACGCCGTCTTACACGAAAGTAGATAGAGTTAGCAACATCCTGCCAGGAAATGCTACGCAAGTTAAGTTTGAGTTGACCGAAATTTCAGGTACTTATGTGCTATTCGATGCACTAGCTATAACACAAGAGCCAGAAATCACTAGCTTCACTCCTACACAAGGTGCACCAGGCCATACAGTAACAATAACTGGTTTACTGTTTAATGATGCTCTTAGAGTAAACATCGGAGGAGTAGATGTGCCGACCGTTACACAAGACGTAAATGGCGAACCAACACAAGTACCAGGGTTTACTGTAAACTCTGATGGTACATCCATTACAACCACAGTTCCTGAAGGAGCTGTTAATGATAGAAAGATCATTGTAGAAACGCCAGCAGGTATAGCCACAAGTACTGACAACTTTATTGTGCTTGGACCTAGGTTTGCGTCAGGTGCTGCAAATCAGTTCACGCCCATAAAAGGCGATATCGGTGAAGAGATTACGCTAAGAGGTATTTACTTCAAAGGCGTTACACGAGTACTATTTAATGGAATAGCTGCTGTGCCAACCGAGATTATACCTGGTAATCCAGACTTGATAAAGGTAAACGTGCCTCTAGGTGCTAGCAAAGGTAAAATAACTATTGTTAGCCCTGGTGGTACAGATGTAAGCATAAATGACTTTGATGTTAATGCGCCAGCCTTTATAGCAAGGGATGTAGATGGTGCTGGTACAATGCGTGAATTCATGCCAATTCTTGGCGGGGCAAATACTGAAATTACGATCTATGGTAAAAACCTGTCTAGCGTAATTGCAGTGAAATTCTTGGGTGCTGAGGGAACAGAAGATGACAAAAATGGTGTGGTAGTTCCTTTTGAAAGTGACACAGAGTTGGTCGTAAAAGCACCTGCTAATGCCGTTACTGGTCCTATAATGCTAATAACAGCGGATAATAAAACGGTAACAAGCGATGATATTTTCACATTTGTGCCTGCGCCAATCATTACACTGCTAGTGCCAACGTACGGTATAGCTGGTGATGTGATTACAATCAGAGGAGAATATTTCGAAAACACTACTGAAGTGAAGTTTGGCGAAATAGCCGTGGATCCTAAAACAGAGCAAAACCTTGGTGGGTTTGAAGTATTGGATGCAGGCACTAAAATTAGCGTAACAGTGCCTGCAGGTGCCATAACAGCAAAAGTGTTTGTAACAACTGAGATGGGAGGTACTGCTGAAAGCAAAGATAACTTTGTAATTGTGCAAGCGCCAGAGTACAGCAGCATGACTCCAGAAGAAGGACCTGTTGGAAGAGTAGTTAACATCAGAGGCAAATATTTCACAGGTGTAAACAAAGTAACATTCTTGGGTACGCCTGCATCTGCTCCTGAAAGCGATGAAGACTCAGGAGAAGCTACTGGATCGGATGAAGATGAAGCACCTTCGGAAGGTGATGAAGAAACTCCTGTCTCAACTGGTGTTGTAGCTTATTTTGAATTTGTTTCTGATACTGAAATCAATGTGACAGTTCCTGTGGGAGCTGAGACAGGCGAGATCAAGATTGAAAACGTTGTCAGCAGTGTAAACACTCCTGAGTTCAAAGTAATCATTGCTCCGGTTATCACATCCTTCACCCCTGAGTCAGGTAAAGTTGGGGATTTGGTAACTATTAGAGGATACAACTTTGATGGAGCTACTATAGTCGCTTTCGGTGATGCTGAAGTGCATCCAGCTATTGTAGGAGAAGGAGAAGATGAAGGGCAAGAAGGCTTTACTGTTAAGTCTGATACTGAAATTGAAGTGCGTGTGCCAGCTGGTGCCGTAACTTCTAAAATCACAGTATCAGTGGATGACAAATCTGATACCTACAAAGATGATTTCGTAGTTATTCATACACCAATCATCGCGACAGAGAATGCTTTCACACCTGAAAGAGAAGTTGCTGGTACAGAAATCACGATCAAAGGAGAAAACTTTACAGGCGTAAACAATATAGTTTTCCTGGGCGAAGCTGATGTAGTGGGTGATGACGAAGAAGTAATCAGTGACAACGTTACTGCACCTACCTTTACTGTAGTATCAGATACTGAAATTAAAGTAACCATACCAAATGGTGCCGTAAGCGGACCTGTAATGGTAACTAATATCGCAGGTTCTGATACCAGCGCCGAACCCTTCGAAGTAATTACAAAACCTGAGATAACTGACTTTGCAGAGAAAAAAGGCAAAGCGGACGATAGCGTTATCATTAGTGGTTATCTGCTGAATGGTGCTACCTCGGTAACTTTTGTAGGAACTACAGGTCAGGTAGAAGCTGCGTTTGAGGCTGCTACAGATGGCAGGACTTTAACAGCCACTGTGCCTAATGGTGCTATTACAGGTGTTATTACTGTAAACTTCCCAGAAGAATTCTCAGTAACGACAGCGAGTGAGTACGAGGTAGTACAGGCGCCGGTAATTGTTTCGTTTACTCCTGAACAAGGTTTGGGTGGTGATGAAGTAACCATCGTCGGTTTGAACTTCGACAATATCACAGAGGTGAAATTTAACGCAGCAGTAGCTAACATTGAGGGGCTAGTAATAACTAATGCACCAGAAGCTACAGAAGAGAATCCTCTGAAGCAGTTCAACATTGTGGTGCCGACTAATGCCACTACAGGCCCAATTAGCATTGCAGCAGCTGGTGGCCCTGGTAAAAGCGAAAATGTTTTCACAGTATTGAAGCCAGAGCAGATTAGCTTCACCCCTGACTCAAGCTATGCGAACGAAGAAGTAACAATTAGGGGCATGTACCTGAGAAACTTAAGCAAAGTGACTTTCAATGGTAATAACAAAGCTATTACAGTAGATCCTAGTGATGTAGTGGAAGATGGGGATACAGGTTTCCAAATTGTTAAAGTAAAGGCTCCGTTTGATGCAAATAAGGGAACCATCACTTTAACAACGCCAGCAGGTGATGGTACTAGTGAAGGAGTGTATAATGTAATTGAACCGGTTATAAGAAGCATCGCAACGATTGACGGTAAAACTGACAACCAAGGTTATGCCGGAAGAACCAAAGTAACATTGACAGGTACAAACTTCACTAAATACTATAATGAAGCTACCCATGGTTATGACGATGCTGCTCCGGTAGTAACTCTGAGCGGTGTAGCAATGGCCCTTGAGAGCTTTAATGATACACAGATTTCTTTCCTGCTACCAACCACTGCAAGCAGCGGCCCAATAGTGGTAAGATCATTGAGTGGTATAAGCCCAGGAGTACAATTCTCAGTAATGGCTCCTGCTAATATTGCAATCAACCCTAATCCAGCCTACACAAATCAGCTAATTACGGTAACTGCTGACAACCTAATTGGTGTGAAGAGCATTACATACAACGGGGAAGAGATAGTAACCGAATCCATAACAGAGGCTGAAACAGCTGGTACTTTTACTTTCATTGCTCCTGTTGCAAAGGGTGCTCTAACGAACGGAGAGGCTGCCCTAATCATTGAAACCAATAGTGGTACAGGACTAGCTAACTTTACTATTCTGAAGCCAATAATTAGTACTATAGTAAAAACCAGAGACTACACAGCTCAAAACCCAGTAAGAACTGTTACAATCAACGGAGCGAACTTTACTAAATATTGGACAGGAAATGCTATAGGTGAGAAATATCCAGTTGTAAGATTCACAGGAGCTGAAAACCCTGCTATAATTAAAGACGGGGCGGAAGATGGTAAATTAGTTGTTGAAATCCCTAATGATGCGAAAACAGGACCAATAATGGTTACATCTGCTAATGGCTCGGCTCAAAGCACAGACTTTACAGTTATCGGGCAGCCAGTGATCACTAGCTTTACTCCTGCAGCTGATGTAGAAGGAGCACTCGTGACGATCAATGGTAGTTTCTTTGACGAGGCAGTAAAAGTGACTTTCAAAGGCGATGCAGCTGACTTAAATGATGATAAGGAAGTTTTAGCGCTAGCTTTTGAGCCAAATGCCTCAAACAGCGAGATCAAAGTAAAAGTACCGGTAGGAGCTAACAATGGCAGAATTACAGTTACCAACCTGAATACAGCCAACCCAACAGGAGAAAGCACTACAGACTTCAGAGTTGTTAAAATGCCTGTTGTAACCGAAGTAACAGCAGACTCTCGTATGTACGGGGCTACTGTAACTATGACAGGTGAAAACCTTGCTGATGTCAACACAACGGATAATGGTAAGGTGCAGGTTTACTTTACAGGCCATAACAATACATGGATTAAAGCGACTGTAGATAGCTATGACTTGTTTGATGCGACTCTTATTACCTTTAAGATACCTGCAAATTCAATTACAGGCCCACTAAGGGTAGTGAACAAAGCAGGCCAGGTAATTACTAGCGATTTTGAAATAACAAGCCCACTAATTGTCGGTTTCGCACATGCAGACGGAAATCCTGTTACGACAGATGCTCCAGCCCGTATTAATGAGGTAATTACAATCAAAGGCTACAGGTTAGGTAATATTGGTACGATCACCTTTAAAGGCGCAGAAGCAACAGGCTACGAAGAAGTTGATGCTAACAACCTTAAAGTAACGGTGCCAAGAAGAGCTACTACTGATATAGTAACAATCCGATCTGAAGTAGAAGGACAAATGGTGGACACAGAAAGCGCTATGGATGTTAACATCATACAGCCTAAGATCACGGTTACTCCTAATGCACTTGTTTTCATGGAGAAGCCGAATGTGCAATCAGCAGCTAAACCTTACACTATCACAGCTGAAGGTTTAATGGTTGGAGAAACATCGATGACAGTTAACATTAGGCCAAAAGGAGCCAATCCTGGAGATGTAACGTTATTCGAGGTTTCTGAAACAAATATGGAAGGCTCTTTTGTAAAAGGTTTTGAAACTTCATTAAATGTTAACTCTGATGGTACTATCGAGCCGAAAACTCTGTGGATACGCTTCATGACTAACGTAAGTGATTATCATTACGCGGAAATGTACCATAGAGCGCCACTTGGTGCGACGGAAGCATTACTGGCGCTGGAAGGTAACTCCGTAACACCACTACCAGTAGAACTCATCGCCTTCAACGCTAGAAAAGAAGGTAACGGCGTTCAACTGACATGGGCAACAGCTTCTGAATTAGACAACGACTACTTCGAAGTACAGATGACAGACGACCTGAAAGGTGAATTTAAGGCGGTAGGCAAAGTGAAGAGCAAAGTAAATACGACTGCGCTTCGTCAGGACTACCAGTTCAACCACAAAGGCAACTTCAACGGAACACGTTACTACAGACTGAAGCAGGTGGACCTGGATGGTACATTTGAATACAGCAAAGTAGTAGCCGTATCTTCTAACGGAGTGAACCTGGCAGTTGGCCCAAGAGTGTATCCGAACCCAATCAACGCTGACTCTAAGCTGGTATACAATGCCGACAGAGCAGGTAAGTTGAATGTGCGTATCGTGAACATGAATGGTTCAGCCGTTCAGAACCTTAGCTACGACATCGAAGAAGGTGAGAACACGATCCTTCTGAACCTGAACTACAACCTGCCAACAGGCATCTATATCCTGATGACAGAGTTTAACGGTAAGACGGAGCAGGTGAAACTGATGAAGCAGTAATCCGAGCATCACCATCATAAAGAAGGCCCGCCAATTTGGCGGGCCTTCTTGCTTTATAAGGAAACTGATCGAAGCATATGGAGCTGCCTAAAGCCTAAATAAATTTAAAGCCTCTAAATCCAGTAACCTGAGCAGCATCGTAGATAAACTTTTGAAACATTGGTTTATTCAGGTGCAAGCTTTAATTTTGAAGGATTATAAAAACAAAGCAGCCATGCAGAAAGACACAGCTATATTTGACCTGATTGCTAAAGAGAAAGCACGCCAGACCCACGGCATCGAACTGATCGCGTCCGAGAACTTCGTTTCGGATCAGGTGATGGAGGCGATGGGCAGTGTGATGACCAACAAGTACGCCGAAGGCCTGCCGGGCAAGCGTTACTATGGTGGTTGCGAAATTGTGGATCAGTCGGAGCAGCTGGCGATCGATCGTGCGAAGGAGCTTTTTGGAGCAACCTGGGTAAACGTGCAACCACACTCAGGAGCGCAGGCCAACTCAGCTGTGATGCTCGCAGTATTGCAGCCAGGTGACAAGATCCTGGGTTTCGACCTGTCTCACGGTGGTCACCTGACACATGGCTCGCCTGTTAACTTCTCTGGTAAACTGTACCAGCCAAGCTTCTATGGCGTGGAGCAGGAGACTGGTCTGATTGATTTTGACAAAGTAGTGGAAACAGCCCGTCGTGAGAAGCCGAAGCTGATCATCTGTGGTGCTTCTGCTTACAGCCGCGACTGGGATTATAAAAAACTGCGTGCCGCCGCTGATGAGGTAGGCGCACTATTACTGGCCGATATCTCCCACCCTTCCGGCTTGATTGCTAAGGGGCTACTGAACAACCCATTTGAGCACTGCCATATCATCACTACGACCACGCACAAAACACTGCGTGGCCCAAGAGGTGGTATGATCATGATGGGCAAAGACTTTGAAAATCCGTTTGGCCTGAAGACTCCTAAAGGAGAAACCCGCATGATGTCATCTTTGCTGGACGGTGCCGTATTCCCGGGAACACAAGGCGGCCCGCTGGAGCACGTGATCGCAGCGAAGGCTGTTGCTTACTACGAGGCCTTGTCAGACGACTATATGGGTTACATCAAGCAAGTGCAGCAGAATGCGCAGGCGATGGCGACTGCTTTTGTAGAGCGTGGCTATAACATCATCTCTGGTGGCACAGACAACCACATGATGCTGATCGACCTGCGTTCGAAAGGTATAACTGGCAAGCTGGCAGAAAACACGCTTGTAAAGGCTGACATCACCATCAACAAGAACATGGTGCCATTCGACGATAAGTCACCTTTTGTGACCTCCGGTATGCGCGTAGGTACAGCCGCTATAACAACACGTGGTCTTAAAGAAGCCGATATGGCTCGCATCGTCGAGTTTATGGACGATGTGCTTACCAATAACGATAACGAAAGCAAAATTGAGGCTGTGCGCAAAGAAGTGAACAGCTGGATGAAAGACTATCCACTTTTTGCTTACTAATTCTATCCTAAAAATTTATTTATAAGCCATCATTAATGGACCAACCACACCTCGAGGGAGCGGAACAGCAGCAGGAGATGTCCTTTGTGGACCATTTGGAGGAGTTGCGGTGGCACATTATAAGGTCAGTAGCCTCCATCCTGGTGTTTGCTACAGCGGCCTTTCTAGCCAAAGGCTTTGTGTTTCACGATATCATCTTAGCTCCGTCACGTACCGACTTTCTAAGCTACCAGATGATGTGTAAGGTCAGCCAATATTTTGGATCGAGCGCATTCTGTATAGAAGACTTGGGCTTTACGATACAAAGCCGGCAAATGAGCGGCCAGTTCTCCATGCACATCATGGTATCGCTGGTACTAGGCTTAGCCTTGGCCTTTCCGTATGCTTTTTGGGAGATTTGGCGCTTCGTGAAGCCTGGCCTATACCCGCAGGAACAGCAAAACTCACGTGGGGCGGTGTTCTGGGTATCGGTACTGTTTGCGATGGGCTTGCTCTTTGGCTATTATGTGGTAGCTCCCATCTCGATCAACTTCCTGGCCGGCTATCAGGTGGATCCTTCTATCGTCAATGAGTTTGACTTGTCCTCCTACATCTCGACACTAACCACGCTTTGCCTGGCCTGTGCCTTTATGTTTGAGTTGCCGGTCATTGTGTACTTTTTCACAAAGGCGGGGCTTCTCTCACCGGAAATAATGAAGCTGTATCGCCGACACGCCATTATCGTGATCCTGATTGTATCTGCGGTAATCACACCTCCGGATGTGATTAGTCAGCTGTTGATATCCTTTCCGCTGATCATTCTGTATGAAGTAAGTATTAGTGTATCAAGGGGAATTATTCAGCGCGATTTGAAAAGACTGAACGAAAATAACGCTTAAAACTATGGGATATAAAATAGCAATCGGCGGAGACCACGCCGGCTTTACATACAAGAGCCTGCTGAAACAGCAGTTGGAGGCGGCAGGCCACGACGTGACAGACTTTGGTCCTGGTTCAGATGCTTCAGTGGACTATCCGGATCATGTGCATCCACTGGCGAAAGCTGTGGTGAACAAGGAAGCCGACTTTGGTATCCTGATCTGCGGAAGCGGAAACGGGGTGGCCATGACAGCCAATAAGTACCAGGAGATCAGAGCGGCACTTTGCTGGCAGACAGAGCTGGCTAAGCTGTCCCGTGAGCATAATAATGCCAACATCCTTTGCATACCTGCCCGCTTTGTGTCACAGGAGGTAGCAGCGGATATGACACGCGTATTCCTGGAGACAGAATTTGAAGGTGGACGCCACCAAAATCGCGTAGATAAAATTCCAGTTTGCTAAATCAGGTGTAGCAGCTTAACGAGCTTTTCTATAAACTGCCGCTGTTTGCGTAGGTTCATAACCTTCGAAAACGGACGGCAGTTTGTGTTTTAGCTGCGGCATAAGCCCGGCCTGGTCTACGATGTACTCAGGGCTTTCCAGGCGGAAGTTCTGATAGAGGTCATACACAGCCTGGTACTCGTCGAGTCGGCCAAAGTGGCGTTGTGATAACTGCCAGTTCAAATATGGCGTAGCCAGTTTATTGTGCTCATAATAGCTCAGGTCATCACCCAGCACTAAAACAGAGCTACCCCTAACCGTTCCGCTCGCACCGCCCTTCGGCAGCAATAACTGCGAGTCATCGATCTTCACAAAAGAAGCTAAACCCAGTGGCTGTCGATAACGAATAAGCAATACCCCACCTAATAGGATAAAAAACATTAGGTTTAGTATCCATTTCTTCATGCGGCTTGTGAACAGGAATTCGCCGAAATAGGCGATAGGCGGCAGTATGATTACGAAGGAGCCTACAGATAGCTCGTTGCGGGTGATCAACACCACAATACTCACCACGAGCCATACCGTCATGAGTTGCTGAAACTTGCCCTGGAACACCAGACGCTGAGGCAGTGAGGTCGTGCTGATCAGCGAAAGCAGTAAAAGCCCTGCAGGCAGCGCCAGTGCCAGCGCCAGGTGAGCCGGCGGAACCAGCGGGTTGATGCCGAACTGCCAGGGTTGCAGCAAGTGCATCTCTGCAAAATAAGACGCAGTATTGGTGTAAAGGTAATAGGTCACCAGCACGGCATAAGGAAAGGCAAAGCCACAAAGCATTAACAGAAAGCTGCGGAAGGTGTTGGAAGCAAAAAGTACAACTCCAAAGGCCGCCACCAGCAGAAAAAGCGCTAAAGGCAAATAACTCAGCGCTGCAAGACCCACCATAAATCCTCCTACAAACAGGCGGTTGTTTTCAAAGCCCTCTCTCGAGATGGTAATAATATAAGGGAGCGACAGAATGACAAAGGTATTGCCGATGAGCAGTGGCGTTAGCATGTCAAACTCAAAGGTAAGGCTACCCATAAGCAGGTATAGCAAAGCAGGTATGTAGCCTTTGCCTGCGTATACCTGGTGCCGGTTGAGTGTCAGGTTAAGCATAACCGCCTGAAAGAGGAGCAGGAATGTCGCCGTGAGTCTGTAACTCAGGTAGGAGCGCCCTGCTATCACATCGATGGTCCAATACACAAAGGCAGAAAGCGGTGCTGTGGTGTCGTAGATATCGCGGTACATGGCAAAGCCATCCCCCATGCGTTCGCCTACCAGCATGTACAGCAGCTCGGATGCAGTAGCAGGTATACCCAAAAAGATGAGAGGCAACCGGATAGCCAGGAACAGTAAGACCAGCAAAAATAAGCGGGAAGGCAGTATGCTTCGGAAGTAACTAATCAAAGGAAGACGGAGTTAGAAAGAACTATACACCAGCCTGAGCCGAAATGAGTACGGCACAATTGGGGTAAAAATGCGAAATTAATATGATATTTGCATCTTCAATATGGAAAGTAAAAGACAACAGAAGTTTTCGCGCCTTATTCAGAGGGAGTTGGCAGAGATATTCCAACGGGAAGTGCCACACTTGTTCGGCGGAGCCTATATATCGGTAAGCGTTGTGCGTATGTCGCCTGACCTAGGTCTAGCGCGTGTATACCTGAGCGTGATGAACGCCAAAGACGGCAATGAAATGCTCCTGCAGGAACTGCGGGTCAATACCAAAACCATTCGTCATCTGCTAGCCCAACGCATCAAGAAGCAAGTGCGTGTTATACCTGAGCTCGTGTTCTTCCTGGACGATACTGCTGAGTATGCCGCTAAGATCGACAAGTTGTTTTCCGGCCTGGACATACCACCTGCTCCCGAGGAAGACGAGGAGGACGATACCTATACCCGCTAAGAATCAGCAACACCCTTATGCAGTACGATCCGATTAAGCGCGTGCTGGGCGATGTGTTCAACAAGACCCCATTCCTGCGCCGCATATTTTATAACATGCTGGACCTGCTCCTGCTGCGTGCCTGGCACGTACACAAGGAATTGCGTGAGTGGGCCGCAAACCGTAAAACCGAAGAGCAACACATACTGGATGCAGGCTCTGGCTTTGGACAGTATACCTACTGGCTATCGAGTCAGAGCAGCAAATGGAGTATACTGGCCGTCGACGTAAAAGAGGAGCAGATATCTGACAGTAACCGCTTTTTCAGGGCGATCGGGCGGCAGAACGTGCTGTTCCGTATAGGCGATCTGGTAAAATACCGCGAAGAGAACACCTACGACCTGATTCTTTCAGTAGACGTAATGGAGCATATTCTGGAGGATGTGGAAGTATTTCGCAACTTTCAGGCGTCACTGGTGCCAGGCGGTATGCTGGTTATCTCCACTCCGTCTGACCAAGGCGGCTCGGATGTACATGGCGATGATGAAACGTCGTTTATAGAGGAGCACGTGCGCGATGGCTATAACATTCGGGAAATTCAGGATAAGCTCTTTTCAGCAGGCTTCAGCAAAGTAGAAGCGCGCTACTCCTATGGCAAGCCAGGGCAGATCTCGTGGCGACTATCGATGAAGTACCCGCTCCTGATGCTTAATACTTCTAAAGCCTTTTTTATCCTGCTGCCATTTTACTACCTGATTACCTTCCCGATAAGCCTCGTGCTGAACTGGTTTGATGTAAACGGCAAGCACGCCTCAGGCACAGGCCTGATCGTGAAAGCCTGGAAATAAATTAAAACGGTTATTTGTTGATTGTTAAATTGTTGATTCCGCAAAATGATTAAATTGCCCAAGAGGCTGTAATGCGATTCGGGAGTAATCTTCTTCTTAGGCAGGTATAGCATGTATCAGGTGGTTTTAAATTAAGTCTTTTAAGAAGCCTTTGGCGGCCAGATAATTCATTGAAAGAACAAGCAACAATAACCTTTAGCCCAAGCACCCAAAACTGCTAAATGAACGTCCCTTATCTCATAGCGAAGCGTTATTTTTTCTCTAAGAAGAAGAGGAACATCATCAGCATTATCTCCAACATTGCCATGATCGGGGTGGCAGTGGGTACGGCGGCGCTTATCATTGTGCTGTCGGTGTTCAACGGCCTCGAAGACCTTATTCGTACGATCTATACCAGCTTTGACCCTAATTTGAAGATATCGGCGGCAGAGGGCAAGTCATTCGAGACGGATACCGAGTTCATGAACCGCATACGCCGTACCCCTGGTGTAGCGCTGGTGACTGAGGTGATAGAGGACAATGCGCTGCTGCGCTACAATGACCGCCAAATGGTGGTGAAGGTCAAGGGTGTAAGTGAAAACTTCTTTGAGCAGAACCGCATAGGCTCTTCCGTGGTGGAGGGTGACTACAACCTGTATGCTAACGACAACTACTACGCCCTGGTAGGCCGGGGCGTTCAGTACCAGCTCTCTATCAGGACGAGCAGTCAGTTCACGTACATGCAGTTCCTCTATCCGCGCAATACCAAATTTAACCCACTCAATCCCGAAGGAGCCTTTAAATCGCTACAAATAACCCCGGGCGGCGTGTTTGCCATCGAGCGGCAGTACGACGACGCCTATGTGTTTGTGCCTATACAGTTTGCGGAGGAGCTCATGGAATACGGCCGGCGGCGTACCGCCATTGAGATCAAGGTAGAGGATGGCTACCGCATCGAAACAGTGAAACGCTCTTTGCAAAAAGTACTGGGCGAAAGCTTTTTGGTCCAGAACAGCGACGAGCAGCACACCAGTCTGTTGCGAGCGGTAAAGGTCGAGAAGCTTTTCGTGTTCATCACCTTTGCCTTTATTCTGCTTATAGCCTCACTCAACATCTTCTTCTCCCTCTCCATGCTTGTCATTGATAAGAAGAAGGATATCGCTGTGCTTGCTTCCATGGGTGCCACAAAGGAGCAGATACGCAACATATTTTTGATTGAAGGTGCTTTGGTGGCTTTTATCGGGGCGTCCTATGGCCTGTCGTTGGGGATGCTGATTGCCAACCTGCAGCAGACTTTCGGCATTGTTTCGATGGGCATGGCCACTTCGGTGGTTGACTCCTACCCTGTTAAGCTTAAGTTGATGGACTTTGTGCTGACAGGTGCCGCCATCGTAATCATCACCATGCTGGTGTCTATACGTCCGGCTCGCAAAGCTGCAGCCATGTCTGTGCGGGACAATCTGTAAGGTATAGCCTCCGCCCTTCTTCACGCTTTATGCTACTTGCCTTGAGAGCTCTTCTGCCGTTTTCTTTAGCCCTCCTGTTTGGCTGTTCTTCAACCGAAACCGATACTTCGACAGAGGGAGCTGCAGCAGGTATAGCGCTGACCGAAACAGGGGCCCATGCCGTAACCCGAAGCAAAGTCCCTTTTTTGTGGCGTGAGCAGGCGTACGATGCCAGCCTGCATGACTCTATTAGCATCATCACTATTGATCAGAAGCTGGCCGAGGAGCTGACTGATGCCGAGCGGGCAGCGCTGGGCTATGTTACCACCTTTATCGGCAGTGAGTGTGACTGGGACGGCAAAGCGAACCCGGAATTCAGCAACCTGAAATGTAAGACCCTTTCTGCGTTGAAGTTGGGCTACCAGTGCTCCATCGAGCACCTGGGCTTTCTGCAGCACTGGTTCCGGAATGATCAGGAAGTGCTGATACAATTGGCTTCCTGTCCCCGCATACCTTTTACCGCTTCAAGCCAGCAAACTTTTGACGAAATATACCTGACCACACAAGGCGATACGATCAATGTATGGTTTAGTGCAAGTGGTGTGAACTTGCCGATGAATGCTACTTGGGAGTGGACAGAGGAAAATATTTTCCTGGCTCAGGATGATGCGATTAGCCTGGTGAGAACAAATAAATCAGAAGTAATTAGAAGCGAGCTTAAATTTGACGAGGGGCTTTAAGGTTCTATAGAATATATGATATGCTCTATATATTGAGATTAAAAGTCTTTAATGTGCCTGAGCGGATAATTATATACTGAAAATATAAAAATAGTTTGATTCGCGGCGGTAATTTCAAGAGTGTAAGGTAGGAAATCAGGAGTTTTGGGAGTAAATTTGAAGTCCTAAAATTGTACCTGTATGAAAGTATACACCACACAGCCGTTTCAGGTAATCTATTCGTTGTTTGAACACGAATACCTGGGATACCTGTTCGAATCTTTTGTGGTGCAGATCAATACCAAGGGGCAGCTGACTTTACAGCACCAGAATATTTCTGCCAAAAATGCCGATGAATTTGCTTCCCGTCTCGATGACAAAGATTTCAAGCTAATTGCCCTGATCGATCAGATCCAGCAGGACGCTGTACTGAAGAAATTTTCTCCCAAGAAGCTATCCCCTGCTGATTTCTTCCTGAAGGTATATGACCCGGAAAAGGGCGATAGAAACATGCAGGAGGCGATCAGCCATTACATACAGGTGCGCATGGGCAAAATTCTGGAAATGCTCGAGGACAGGCGCACGTTCATCATGGGCAAGGACGGTGACCCCGCCTGGAAGGAGATTCAGGTGGCGGCTGACAAGGCGACTGTGCGCTTTCACTTACACCGAAACGAGGACAACACCCACTACTACCCTACCATTAAATACAAAGGCGAAAAGCTGAACTTCCAGTATCGCAATGCTGCCCTGATCTGCTACGAGCCTGCTTGGCTGATGCTGGATGAGGTAGTTTATAGTTTTGAGAATGGCATTGATGGCAAAAAGCTGCAGCCTTTCCTCAATAAGAAGTTTATTCTGATTCCGCGATCGGTAGAGGAGAACTACTACCGCAAGTTTGTGACCTCCCTGGTGGAGTCCTTTGACGTGAAACCAAACGGTTTTGAGATCAAACCGCAGAAGTATCGGCCTAAGCCTCATCTGAACTTCTCCGAGATCAAGTCGGCTGAGGTGTCTGCGCTGCTGGGCAACGGAGGAAGTGAGGCGAGCAAAGTGGATAAGGCTGCCGCGGCCGACAAAATCCTGTTTAACCTGTCGTTCAGGTATGGCGATCACATGGTAGAAGCCCAGGATGCCAAGCGCATCAGTGTGAGCATGGAAAAAACGGAGGATTCCTACATTTTCCATAAGCTGATACGTGATGCAGTGCACGAAAAGCAGTACGTGAAAGAACTTGCCAATCGTGAGCTGGAAGTGAAGAACGGGCAGGCTGTGTTGGATAAAGGCGCTGCTTTCTCATGGCTCAACAACAACCTGCAGGCGCTGGAGGAACTAGGGTTTACGGTGGAGCAGTCTGAGAAAAGCGGTAAGAACTATTTTATAGGTGAGATCTCTGTAAATGTAGGTATAACCGAAAACAACGACTGGTTCGACATCTACGGCACAGTGCGTTTCGGCGAATTCGAAATTCCTTTTATCAAGCTTAAAAACCATATCCTGACCCGCAACAACGAGTACCTGTTGCCAAACGGGCAGGTGGCCATTATACCTGAAGAGTGGTTTACGCAGTATATCGAGCTGTTTGCCTTTTCGGAAGGCGAGCACCAGCTTACGCTGCGAAAGCACCACATGGCACTGGTGAACGATCTGCAGAACGGTAATCTGGCGCAGGTAACGATGACACGCAAGTTGGAGAAGCTGCGTGAGTTTGACGAAATAGAAGACAAGCCTCTGCCAGCTGGCTTCCTGGGTGAGCTGCGTCCTTATCAGAAAGCAGGGTACAACTGGCTTCACTTTGTGAAGGATTACAAGTTTGGTGGCTGCCTGGCTGATGACATGGGCTTGGGTAAGACCGTGCAGACCTTGGCTATGCTGCAGCACCGCAAAGAGAACGGCGCCGAATCGGCCTCCCTATTGGTGATGCCAACTTCACTGATTTACAATTGGCTGAACGAGGCGCAGAAGTTCACCCCGGAGTTGCGCATCCTGACTTACACAGGCACTTACCGCGACAAAAATGTGGAGCAGTTCAAGGACTATGACCTGGTGCTGACCTCCTACGGCATAGTACGCCTCGACACGGAGCTGCTCAAGACCTACTACTTCGACTACATCATACTGGACGAGTCGCAGGCTATCAAAAACCCTGACTCCAACACTTCAAAAGCAGTTCGTTCGCTCAAGTCGCGTCACCGCCTGATTTTGACGGGTACACCAGTCGAGAACAGCACAATGGACCTGTGGTCGCAGATGTCGTTTATTAATCCGGGCCTACTGGGCAATCAGCACTTCTTCCGAAACGAGTTTCTGAAGCCGATCGAAAAGGAGAAGGACGAGCACAAGACACGCCGACTGCATGCCTTGATCAAACCTTTTATCCTGCGCAGACACAAATCGCAGGTGGCTCGTGAGCTGCCGCCGAAGATTGAGCACACCACTTTCTGTAAAATGACGGAGGAGCAGGAGCATGCCTACGAAGAAACAAAGTCATATTACCGCAACAAGATCCTGACGAGCCTGGAGGAAAACGGGCCGGGCAATACACAATTTATGCTCTTGCAGGGTCTGATGAAGCTCCGCCAGATTGCCAATCACCCTTCCATGACTGACCCGGCCTATGAAGGCGAGTCGGGTAAGTTGAAAGAGGTGATGCGCATGACCAAGAGCATAGTAGCCAAGGGGCACAAAGTGCTTATCTTCAGCCAATTCGTGAAGCACCTGGAAATAATACGGCAGGTGCTGAATGAAAAGGAGATTACTTACGCATACCTGGACGGTAATACCAAAAACCGCCAGCAGCAGGTAGAGCTCTTCCAGAATGATCCAAGCATACAGGTGTTCCTGATCTCTCTGAAAGCCGGTGGCGTGGGCCTCAACCTGACCGCTGCCGACTATGTGTTCATTCTGGACCCATGGTGGAACCCGGCTGTAGAGGCGCAGGCAGTTGACCGTGCCCATCGCATCGGGCAGCAGAACAAGGTGTTTACTTACAAGTTCATCACCAAAGATACCGTGGAGGAAAAGATCCTGGCGCTGCAGAACCGGAAGATCCAACTCGTAACCGACCTGATCAGCACGGACGAAAACATCATCAAGAGCTTGACGAAAGAGGATATCGACAACCTGTTGAGTTAAGGATGAATTGCTGAATTGGTAATTGCTAATTGTTGGTTCGATAGCGAGAGATTATACCGAAGCCGCAGCATGTTGAGTGTTGCGGCTTTTCTTTTGTGCTCACAGTAATATAGTAGGTATAACCTTATGGTTATTGTTTGGTTATTAGAGGTAGTTCTTAGGTATAGGTATAGCCCGGCTCGCAGGTATAGAGGGAAGGCCCACGTTTTCACCGACTTTTGCCAATCACCCCTGGCTCGGCAAGTGCTAATTAAGCTGGCTATACCTGTTTAAAAGCCACAAGCTACTATTTTCCCCCGCTCATTGGAGCGGCGACAGGTGCAAATGAGGACCAACAATTTAACCATCAGTAATTTAGCAATCAAACAAATGCGCCTCCACCTGAAGACGATAGTACAGCAAGACTTTCTGAGCGTTTTTAATGCTTTTGACGAGCAGCTGTTCCGGGAGTTGGCTCCACCCTACCCGCGGCTGAAACTATTGCGGTTTGATGGCAGTGCCCCAGGTGACGTGGTGGAGGTGGAGCTGCAGACAGGTATAAAAGCCTTCCGCTGGACCAGCCTGATTACGGAGCGGAAAATAACGGACACAGCTGCCTGGTTTGTGGACGAAGGTCAGGAAGTGCCCCCTCCCCTGCGAAACTGGCGACACAAACATTTAATTACGAAGCAGGGCAGCGGCGCTTTTATCCACGACATCATCGACTATAGCACAGGGTATAAAGTACTCGACTTACTACTGTATCCGCTGATGCTAGCTGCCTTTGGAATGCGCGGGCCGGTTTACAGAAGGCTATTCAGGCAGGTATAGTTTAGCTGAAGCCTCAGGTATAGATAAGCTCATTAGGTATAGGTATAACACGGAATCAGCCTGTAGTAAAGAGCCAAATCTTTAAAACCTTTGCTATACCCTTTCAGTTAAGTGCAGAGAAGAAATAATCTGCTTAAATTAGGGTATGACAAAGGCGACCATTATCGGTTCAGGTATAGGAGGCATCGCCACGGCTATCAGGCTGGCGGTGAAAGGCTATGACGTGACTGTGTTTGAGGCCAATGCTTCGTTTGGGGGCAAGATGCACCAGTTCGACCTGCAGGGCTACCGCTTTGATGCCGGTCCTTCGCTGTTCACGCTGCCGCACCTCGTCGACGAACTCTTTACCCTGGCGGGTCGCAATCCATCCGATTACTTTACCTATACCCGCCTCGACCCGATCACGCACTACTTTTGGCCCGATGGCAGTCAATTGAAGGCCTATGCCGATGCTGAGACCTTTGCCGTTGAGGCGGAGCAGCAGCTGGGGGTAAAGGCGCAGGATGTACGGGATGTTCTGGCCAAAAGTGCCCGGCTTTACAAGGGCACGGCTGATACCTTTCTGCACAAATCCCTGCACCGGCTTGATACTTACCTGAGCGCTGATGTGCTTAAAGCCTTGGGTTGCCTGTCGGACCTGGGGCTGACTACGACCATGCACGATGCCAATACCAGGCTGTTCAAGGACCCGCGTTTTGTGCAATTGCTCGACCGCTTTGCCACCTATAACGGCTCCGACCCTTACCAGGCACCGGGTACACTCAATCTGATCCCGCATCTGGAGCATAACATAGGCGCTTTCTACCCCAAAGGTGGCATTTACAGCATTGCCGCCAGTCTGGTGAAGCTGGCCGAGGAGCTGGGCGTGGCCTTCAGGTATAACGAACGGGTGGAGCGGATCATTACCCAAAATGGCAAAGCAACAGGTATAGAAACCAGCTCCGGCAGGTATAACGCTGAGGTGGTGGTGAGCAACATGGATGTAGTGCCGACCTACCGCCGCTTGCTGCCCGACCAGCCGGCGCCGGAGCAGACCCTGCAGCAGCCGCGCTCCAGCTCTGCATTGATCTACTACTGGGGTATAGCCCGTGAGTTTCCGGAGCTGCACCTGCACAACATCTTATTCAGCCAGGACTACAAAAAGGAGTTCGAGCACATCTTCCGGCACAAGTCCATCAGCCCAGACCCGACCGTGTATGTGAACATCACCTCCAAAATGGAAAAGAGCGATGCGCCTGCCGGCTGCGAGAACTGGTTTGTGATGGTGAACGTGCCGCACCACCAGGGGCAGAACTGGGAGCAGCTCATCAGCACCACCCGCCAGTCCGTGACAGATAAGCTCAGCCGTATGCTGCAAACTGACCTAAGCAAACTGATCGCCTGCGAACAGGTGCTGGACCCATTGCTGATTGAGCAGCAGACTTCATCGTATGCGGGGGCACTTTATGGCAGCAGCTCCAACAACCGCATGGCGGCATTTCTGCGGCACCCGAACTTCAGCTCTAAACTCAAGGGGCTTTACTTCTGCGGGGGCAGTGTGCATCCTGGGGGAGGTATACCACTCTGCCTGCTTTCTGCCCGTATAGTAGGAAGTCTTTTGCCTGTCGTAACACCAGCTAACAAATCTAAACAGCATGCCTGATACCACTCAAACATACCAACCGGCTATACCTTTGCAAGAACGGCTCAAACCCTATGCTTTTAGCATAGCTTTAGGTGTGTTGGCTATTTTTCATGCAGTAGGCTTCTGGGGGCTGATGTTTAGTGGCGAACCCGAAAAGTTTCAGCGGCTCACACCTATGAACCTGCTGCTGACTAACTTCCTGCTTTTTTCTTTTCACAGACGCTGGAATGTAGCCTTTATACTCTTCGCGGTTGCAATCATGGCGGCTGGCTTCTTTGCGGAGGTGCTAGGTATACACACCGGCTTGCTGTTTGGGGACTATGCCTATGGTGAGTCTTTGGGTATAAAAGTGCTGGACGTGCCGCTATTGATCGGGCTTAACTGGCTAATGCTCGTTTACACTTCGGGGCATTTGGTTAATATGGTGCAGCTGCACTGGCTTGCCAAAGCTGCGCTGGCTGCACTGCTTATGGTTGGGCTCGACTTCTTTCTGGAGCCGGTGGCTGTGGCTTTTGACTTCTGGGACTGGCATGGAGGGCATATTCCATGGTCTAATTACACAGGGTGGCTGGGGCTGTCTTTCCTGTTTCAGCTGTATTTCCAAAAAGCCCCTATCTACAAGCATAACCGGCTGGCGCCTTACGTTTACCTGGTACAGGCGGTGTTCTTCATCAGTATTTGGACCTTGCTGTAGGCCTCCTCGTAACAGATTAGTGAATAGCTTGTAAGGCGCCTTGCATTATGTTACATTTGCAAGCTTTAAAATGCAAGTTAATATATACATCAAGCATCTAACTGCGTAATGAGTATATACCTACTCCATGCATAAGCTTGATGATCTACCCTACTCCATGACTTTTTTAGAAACCATATTAGGTGAACTCCTGCAGATCTTTAAGCGGGAAGGCATAGATGCGAACTCAGATGCAGACCTGATCAGGAAACTTGACATCCGTCAGTCAACTTTTCAGGAGCTTTTCTCGAGCCGTGAGAATATGGTGAAGCAGGTGATCCTGTACGATATGGAGGTAGAAAACAGGAGGCAGATGGAAATGCTCTCCAAGGCTACGAACCCTGTAGAGGAAATTATGCTGCTCCTGCAGGATGGTATCAGGACCATCAAACAGGTGAACCCCATTTATATCGCAGATCTGCAAAGATATCCGGAAGCCTGGCAGTTGAGCATGCAGAATGTGATCGAGAATAACCAGCATGTAAACGCTGAGATCCTGAACAGGGGCATATTGCAGGGTTACTTCCGCAAAGACATTAACCTGCAATTGGTTACAAAGATCATTCTGGAGCAATTCTTCATGATGATAAACCCGGTATCATTTCCGCCTGAAAAGTATGATTTGGCAGAAGTGTTCCGCAGCATCTACCTGTACTATGTGCGTGGCATTTGCACCGACCTGGGAGGAAAACTGGCAGAATCATATTTCGCAAAGAATAGCATGTAGACTGAAAGCATACTATAAAAAGCATCAGGCCCCGAAACGATACGCTTCGGGGCCTGATGCTTTTAGAGATTATCAGTTATAAGATTAACTGATAGAAACGCGCACCTTCTTTGTGTATTCACGGAGGGCGGTTTTGAAATCCACGCCGTTGTCGTTCATGTAGTTCAGGATCCAGGCAGCAGCTATCACGTGTGTCAGCTGTTCGCCTTCGTCATCTCCTTCTACTTCAATGGCAAGCGGCTGCTCCTCCATCAGGGCCTCTTCGGCGGCCGTCAGGTTTTCCAGCGACTCAGTTTCTACCAGTTTCTTGATTGCGGGTATCTTCATTTCTTAAACAGTCAGTTTGTTGATCAGATCACGTACAGCTTCTTCTTTGCTGGCAGCCACTGTATCTACCAGTTTGCCACTCCTGAATACGGCAAAGAAAGGCAGGTTGGTCACGCCAGCCAGTTTGCGGGCCTCAGGACTTGTTTCAGCGTTAACGTCCACGAAGGCCACGTTGGCAAAAACTTCTTCGTCAGACATGCGCTTGAACTTAGGCGCAAACAAACGGCAGCTGCCGCACCAGTCCGCGTAGTATTTCACTACCACGTTTTGGTTTGAGTTGAGTACGTTATTGAAATCGTTATCGGTTGCTACTATTACAGCCATGTTATTCTTTTTATAAGATTAAACATCAGATCAGGTATTGCCTAATCATACTAGGTGCAAAGTTAAATGTTTCAGACCAAAGATGCAGTGATGTTTGTCACCATTACACGGTTGTCCGGGCTAAAACAGCAACACAGAAGGATTGTTTAGCGGGGACGGCGGCTTTTCTTGGGCTGGTCGTTGAGGTAAGCCACCAGGTCCATTTTGTCGAATGTAAGCTCCCACATACCCATCAGATCACCTCTCCTGTAACCAATGGCCTGGTCCTGTGGGTATTTTTCTTTGATCAGAGCATAATCGGTTTCGCTTACATCCTGACCCACCGTGCCATGGCAGCTGAGGCAGCTCTCGTCGCGCAGGTAGATCGGGGAGGTATAGCGGATCTCGTCCTTAGTCAGCGCCTCAACCTTTGATGCACGCTCCTGTCCGCTGCTATACCTGGCCAGCATCTGGGCTGTGGCCCCTTTAGCTTGGTTTTGGGGGTTACGAGGCTGCTCTCTGAAGCGGCGCGAGATGGCGCCAAACTTGTGCTGCAGTGCTTCTACTTCCTCGTAGTTCTCAGGTTGGCAGTAAGGTATAGCGGCCTCCACACCGCCCTGCGCAAGGTGCCCGGCCATGCGTTGGACGTGCAGGCGTTGGGCTACCACCACAACAGAATCGCCATGTTTCAGGGCGGCATTGAGGATATCCTGTTGGGTGAGGCGCTTGATCTTATGGCGCTCCAGTTCCTGTGCGATTTCCTTTCCTCCCTCTATGGGTTTTACTTTCACATCGCAGCTTGAAACTAACAGGACTATACTTAGGGTTATGATGGCAGACAAAGAGCGGCTGTTGAACATCTTTCAGAGCAAATTTGTATTAAGATAAGCTAGAGATAAACCCATTGCTTGATACTTATGTTTTATTACTTCAACGCCAATTTAGTATCTTTGCAGCTATAAAACCATAACAGAACGATGTTAGATAAATTAGAAGCCATTAATCACCGGTTTGAGGAGGTGAGCCAGCTGCTTATCCAGCCTGATGTGGCCAGCGACATGAAGAAATTCAAAGCGCTGAATAAAGAGTATAAAGACCTTGACAAGATAGTAGTAGAGTATAAGAAGTACCTCAACATCCTGAGCAACATCGACAGCGCCAAGCAGGTGATCGCGACGGAGAAAGACGAGGAGTTCCGTGAGATGGCCAAGGAGGAACTGGACGAGCTGCTGCCACAGCGTGAGCAGATGGAAGAGTTGCTGAAAGAGTTACTCATACCAAAGGATCCGAATGACAGCAAAGACATTATCATGGAGATTCGTGCTGGTGCCGGTGGCGATGAGGCTTCTATCTTCGCTGGTGACCTGTACCGCATGTATACCCGCTTTGCTGAGAAGATGGGCTGGCGCACCGAACTGATCGATGCCACAGAAGGTACATCGGGCGGCTACAAAGAAATTATAGTGGGTATGTCCGGCGAGGACGTGTACGGCAAGCTCAAGTTTGAGTCGGGTGTGCACCGTGTGCAGCGTGTGCCTGCCACCGAAACGCAGGGTCGTATCCATACCTCGGTTGCCTCTGTGGTAGTACTGCCAGAGGTAGAGGAGTTTGACATCGAGCTCGACATGAATGACATTCGCAAGGACTTGTTCTGTTCTTCAGGCCCGGGTGGTCAGTCAGTAAACACGACTTATTCAGCCGTTCGTCTGACGCACTTACCAACCGGTTTGGTGGCTCAGTGCCAGGATCAGAAGTCGCAGCTCAAGAATTTTGACAAAGCCCTTGCTGTACTGCGCTCCCGTATTTACGAGCAGGAATTGGCTAAGAAACTGGAGGCCGAAGGTGCTCAGCGTAAGAGCATGGTAGGAAGCGGCGATCGCTCCGACAAGATCCGTACATACAACTACCCACAGGGCCGTGTAACGGATCACCGTATCGGGTACACCGTGTACAATCTGCCTAACGTAATGGACGGCGGTATTGAAGATTTCGTGGAAGAGCTGCGTATAGCAGAGAACTCCGAGCGTCTGAAAGAAGGTGCTACTGCTGAGTAATCCGATTATGTGAGATATATTTAGGAATGTGGTGCAGCCGAAAGCTGCGCTGCATTCCTTTTTTATTTTATCCCTAACTTGCTAATAGCTGAATCCTTCATTTACTTTAGCTGTATACCTATGCAGCTTTGGAAAAGCAGAGATGAAATTTCAATTCTGACTGCTCGTTCAGATAGATAACAACCATTTAACCATTCAGCAATTTAACAACCTCCCCTTGAAATACCTGCTCGCTATACTGCCCCTCCTATTTCTGCTCTCGATGGTGGGCTGCGAGCCGAAAGAGGAGGTCGTGACCAACGACCCGGATGCGATGCTGCGCTTTTCGGCAGATACGGTGCTGTTTGATACCGTGTTTGTCACGCAAGGCAGCGTCACGAGGCGCCTCAAGGTATACAACCCCCAAAAGAATGCCGTTCGCATCAGCAGTATCAGCCTGGGGGGGGGTAATACATCTCCTTACAAACTGATCATCAACGGACAGCAAACCCCCATTGCTAATAACCTGGAGCTGCGCGGGCAGGACAGCCTCTATATACTGGTGCGCGTGAACATCAACCCGGCAGATCAGAACCAGCCCTTCCTGGTAGCCGACTCTATTCTGTTTCATACAAACGGAAACCAACAGAACGTGAAACTGGTAGCCTATGGGCAGGACGCTGTGTTTCATCAGAAAGGGGCGATCGGCAGTACCACCTGGACGGCAGGCAAACCGCACGTGCTGCTCGACACAGTACTCTTGCGCGAAGGAGCAACACTGACCATTGAGAAAGGGGCACGCATATTTGCTACTAACAAAGCGGTGTTGTTGATCAACGGGACGCTGCAGGTGGAGGGCACGCCGGAGGAGCGGGTTACATTTTCAGGTATACGACGCGAGCCAGCCTATGTCAATGCGCCTGGTCAGTGGGAAGGTATACGCATTCTCACTGGCAGCCAGAACAACACCATCCGCTATGCAGACATCCGCAACACGATTCGCGGCCTCCGGATCGGCAATCCCGGTAAGGGGGGCACTTTGGTGGAAGGTTGTGCTATACAGTATGCATTCCTGGACGGCATTGTGGCTTTCACTTCAGATGTGAAGGTGGTGAATACGCTGATCCAGAACTGTGGGCAGTATAGTTTTGGGGGCCTGGGTGGTGGCAACTACGAAGTGCTGTACTCGACCATCGTTAATTATCAGAACCAGATGCAGCGTGAGACACCGGCCTTCGTGATCGCTGACTTTATACCTGGAACCGATATCCGTAATCAACCCACTCAGTTAAAGCTGGTCAACAGTATCGTCTACAGCGACGGCTCCAGCTACGCAAACGAGGTGTTGCTGGAGGGTGATATATCCGCAGAGGTAGCACACAACATACTGCGCACGGAGGCTTACAGAAACACACTCAATATCAACGGGAACCTGCTCAACATCGATCCTAAGTTCAAAGACGTACGCAAGCAGGATTTCAGGCTTGACACCCTCTCCCCTGCCAGCAGCGCTGCGCTGCCTCTGCCAGGTATAAGCAAGGACCTCAAAGGTATAGAGCGTAGCGTAAGTAAACCCGATATAGGTGCCTTTGAGCGGGTTGTTGATTGAGTGAATTTGATTAATGGTGCAATGGTTAAGGAAGCAGGCACTTTATATCTTCGTTTACCCGAATGGTGTATTCACGTATGAACCATAACAATCGACTCAATTAGAAGTCATCCATAAAAACCAATCACTCATTCACTCCATCACTCATTCACTAACTCAAAAAAACATGTGGTTTCAGAAAGAGATACGCTTGCCAGCCGTAAAACGTGGTTTTCACCTGATCACCGACCTGCTTACAGCACAACTGCCTGAGCTGGAGAACTACAGAGTTGGGCTGGCGCATATCTTCATCAAGCATACCTCTGCCAGCCTTTGCATCAATGAAGATGCGGACCCTACCGTGCGGCAGGATTTTGAAAGCCACTTCAATCACATAGTACCTGAAAATGCTCCCTATTACCGTCATACCATGGAAGGCCCTGACGATATGCCAGCGCACCTGAAGGCTGCCTTGCTGGGTAGTTCTGTTACGGTGCCGATCTCAGATGGGGAGTTTAATATGGGAACCTGGCAAGGCGTATACCTGTGCGAGCATCGCAACCATGCTTCTAAGCGCACAGTAGTGGTTACCCTGCAGGGCGAAGGCTACTAAGGTATAGACACCGTTACTTCACAATACTCACTTTCGTAACAGCGATACCATTGGTGCTGGTCGTGCGCAGGAGATACATACCGGCTGGCAGGTGCTGCACATCCAGTCTGATCACTCTCTCTTCTACCTGTTCGCGCAATAGCACCTGCCCGTGACGGTTCATTAGCTCGACCACCTGAATTTGCTGGCGGGCTGCCTGCTCTAGTATGATATAGCCACTTGCCGGGTTCGGGTATACCTTCACATTCTCTGCTGTTACGTAGATATACTCCTCTTTGGAAAGGGTGTGGCTCGATTTCTCATTGGAGGTGGTGAGGGTGACGCGGTACCTGCCCGGCCGGTTATACCTGACGGTGGGGTTCTGCGCTGTGGAAGAGGCAGGCGTGCCGCCCTCAAACTCCCATAGCCACTGTGTAGGCTTGAAGCCAGCAAATGAACCCAGGAACTGAACCTGATCGCCGGGAGCCAGCAGGGTATCTTGAGGCTGGGCGGTGCTGAAGCGGGAGCGCAACTCACCAGTGCAGGCTGTTGACTCAAACATATACCCGCGGGCTGACTGCAGTATACCTTGCATGTAAGCGGCTTGGCCTTTGGTGAAAAGGCTCATGCAGGCATCATCAGAGTAATCCATGTAGTTTTGCCACATATTGCCATAAGGGCCGTTGTCGCACGATACCTCTATTCCGTCCGGGCAGCCATCCGTCTGCGTGAGCTGATTGGGGGTGTCATCTATATCATCGGTGTCGTTGCAGGTCATGCCATTCCCCCAGATGTGCTTCAGGCCCAGCCAGTGACCCACTTCGTGCGTAGCGGTGCGTCCCCGGTTATAAGCCCACAGGCTGTTGTTAAATGGAGCTGCTCCCACTGTACGATAGTGCAGCACCACTCCATCGCGATCGGGTAAGGCGCTGGGTGAGGAAGCGTATCCTATGCTGCTGGTGCCCAGGTTGCCTATCCAGATGTTCAGATACTGTTTTGTATCCCAGGCATCGAGGCCACCGTTTGCCGTGGACTTAATCTGATCCGAGAAATAGCTGAAGCTCTCTTTGTTAGTTAGGGTGCGGGTGATTCCTGATGTCGGATTGCCATTCGGATCTACCATGGCCAGGCAAAATTCGATGCGGGTGTCAGCGGCGAAAGATCGAAAGTAATCGGGAGTATTGGTAGTGTCCGCATTGAGACGGCGAAAGTCCTCGTTCAGGACGGCAAGTTGCGAAAGCACCTGTGTATCGCTGATGTTTTCGCTGCCGGTTTTATAGACTACATGGAACACTACCGGTATGGTAATGGTAGCCTGCTGCATGGCCTGTCCGGCGGGTCGTTGGCGCATGAGCTGCTGTACGGCCTGCTGCGTTCTTAAACTCCGCTCCTCAAAGCCAGGGTCCTGTCGTTTTAAAACCTCCAGGTATGCCTCTGTGCTGCAGCCACGGCCTTGTTCTGTTGTTTGCGCAAAAGCGAAACGAACAAAGGCAAAGGTCAGAAATAGTGCTAGGGTACAGACACGCATACACACAGATCAAACAGGCATCGAAGAGCACAAGCGCAGATAAAGTACATAGCTTGAGCGGCTTAGTAGAGCAAAATACGCAATTTAGCCCTTAAAAAGGAAATCAGGACAACAAGAGATTGCTTGTTCAGACTTGCTTACAGATTGGCATCAACACGATAGCGAAGCGAATCTCCGAAAATAAGCTTCTGCACACCCTCTACCCGATAGCCAGACAAATTACCAGATCCTGGTTCTGCAGTCAGGCTGATGTTTCTTTTAGAGTAAAACAGCAGATTTTCTTCCAGCACCACCGCTTCGAGACGTTCCAGCTTCTGGAACGGCGACACCGTAAGCTGGAGGCGTTCTACAGGGGCAGCTGCTTCGGCATCTTTTGTGAAAATGCTCACTGTGCTGCCATTGGGCAAGGTATGGCGCTCCTCTTTATAAAAATCGCGCAGGGCAGGTCGGCTCAGATCTACCTCCTGAAAAATGGCTAATTCCTTTTCCCAGTCCATCTCCTCCATCTGAGCGGTTTCAGTCGGCTGCCCTTTAGTGATAACCGACTTCAGCACAGGCGGCTGTTCCTGTTGCAGGCGGGCCGTCTGCTCTTGCAGGTAACCTGTCAGGTCATAGGCAGGCTCTTTCCCCTCTGCAAGTGGCGGCGTAGGGCGTTCGCAAGCCGTGACACCCCACAGCAGGGCAAATAGTCCGATGATGCGATAGCTGCTCAACTTACTGCGCTTTCTGAAGAAGTGATTCGCCGGTCATTTCTGCTGGCTGCGCTATACCCATCAGGTCCAGTATAGTCGGGGCGATATCGCCCAGTTTCCCTGGCCTTAAGGTACCATTGTAGTCATTGCTCACCAGTACGCAAGGTACCAGGTTAGTAGTGTGGGCCGTGTTCGGTGTGCCATCCGGGTTGATCATGAAATCAGCATTACCGTGGTCCGCTATCACAATCACGTCGTAGTCGCTTTCCAGAGCCGCATTGATCACCGCCTCGGCGCAACGGTCTACTGTTTCACAGGCTTTCACAGCGGCATCGAATACACCGGTATGGCCCACCATGTCCGGGTTGGCGAAGTTGAGACAAATAAAGTCGGCTGTTTTTTGCTGGAGCTCCGGCATTATCGCATCACGGATCTCGTAGGCGCTCATCTCAGGCTGGAGGTCATAGGTGGCTACCTTTGGTGATGGGCACAACAGACGCTTTTCGCCATCAAATGGTAGCTCGCGACCACCGGAGAAGAAGAAGGTCACGTGAGGGTACTTTTCAGTCTCGGCAATGCGAATCTGCTTGCGGCCAGCTTTGGCCACCACTTCGCCGAGGGTATTGTTCAGGTTGTCCTTCTCAAATATGGCATCCACGCCCACAAAGGTTTCGTCGTAATTGGTCATGGTGATGTACTGCAGGTTGAGCTTGTGCATGTTTTGCTCAGGGAAGTCCTGCTGTGTAAGTGCCTGCGTGATCTCCCGGCCACGGTCAGTGCGGAAGTTAAAGCAGATCACCACATCGCCGTCTTTGATGGTGGCGATTGGCTGCTGTTCATCATTTACTTTTACGATAGGCTGAATAAACTCATCTGTAACGCCTGCATTGTAAGAATCCAGTACCGATTTGATGAGGTTTTGCGAAGGTGTACCCTTGCCATGCACCAGCAGGTCGTAAGCCAGTTTCACGCGCTCCCAGCGGTTGTCGCGGTCCATGGCGTAATAGCGTCCGATCACAGAGGAGATGGTGCCGGTCGTGTTTTCGAGGTGCTGCTCCAGGTCGTTGATATACTTCACGCCCCCTTTGGGATCTGTGTCGCGGCCATCCATAAAGGCATGGATGTATACCTTGTCCAGGCCATAGTCGAAGGCGGTTGTGCAGAGCGCCTTAAGGTGCTTTATATGAGAGTGCACGCCACCGTCTGATAGCAGCCCGATCAGGTGTACGTCCTTCTTGTTTTCCTTGGCAAAGGTATAAGCGCCAGCAAGTGCCGGCATGGCAGCCAGTTTATGCTCTGCGATGGATTTATTGATACGCACCAGATCCTGGTACACCACACGACCAGCGCCCAGGTTCATGTGGCCTACCTCTGAGTTGCCCATCTGCCCCTCCGGAAGCCCTACCGCCTCACCAGAAGCTTGCAGCGTCGTGTGCTGGTAGGTCTGAATGATATGATCGTAGAAGGGCGTATGCGCCTTATGAATAGCTGAAACCTCTGGATTGGTGGCGATTCCCCAACCATCCAGAATCATGAGCATTACCTTTTTATCCATAGTGCAAATATAAGATAATCTGTGGTGCCTTATGGCTTATGTAGCTGATTTATGCGTTGGTAATGGGAAGCCTCACCATAAATGCTTAAATTGTAGCTGATGCCGGAAGTCATGTCCTGCTTAGGACTGCAGAGAACAGCGCGGCAGCTGTAGACCCTGGTGAATAAAAGCTACGCCGGATATGCGTCTGTAACGGCAGATATATTAATCCCGTTACATCGGTAAATATTGATTATTCCTAATAAATTTGGGACCTTGCTTACGACTTTTGTTGGCATAGTTTTAGCTGATACGAGGACGAGATTACTTACACACCTTATGAAAAACTTTAAAAATATTGCTGTAGTACTTTTCTTAGCTTTTGTCACTTCCTTATTTGCATCCGGACAGGCTATGGCCCAGAAGGATGTGTTTGACGGAGTGGAGGCTGCCATGCGTGCAGGATCGGCTAAAGATTTGGCCAGGCACTTCGACAGCAAGGTAAGTTTGTCGTTTGCAGATGAGAAAGCCACTGACTACAGCAAGACGCAGGCGGAGTTTGTGATGAAGAACTTTTTCAGCAAAAACCCGCCTACAGGCTTTGCTTACAACTTCCCGACGCCGAGTGAGTCTGTTCGGAAAGACAAGCGCTATGTGATCGGCACCTATACGCATCGCAACGGTTCTTACACCGTTTTGATCCGTGTGAAGGACGCAGGAGGCAAGTTCCTGATCCATTCTGTCGATTTCATAAAAGATTAAGCAGATAATAGTGAGATTTTTAGCAAGGCTCGGGATATATACCGGGCCTTTTTTTATTTTTGCACCGTGAAAGCATCATACCTGACAGAACAAAGCATAGCCGAGTTTATATCCAGGGCCCTGGCCGAGGATATAGGCGATGGCGACCACTCGTCGCTGGCTTCTATTCCGAACGATGCCCAGAACCAGGCAAGACTACTGGTAAAGGGTGACGGCATACTGGCTGGCGTGGAGCTGGCTGGTTACATCTTTAAGCAAGTAGACCCGGAGCTGCAGGTAGAAGTACTGCTGCAGGACGGTGCCGAAGTGAAGTTTGGCGACGTAGCCCTGACCGTGAAAGGCAAGGCACAGTCCATCCTCACGGCCGAGCGACTGGTGTTGAACTGCATGCAGCGCATGAGCGGCATCGCGACCTATACCCATTACCTGAATTCGCTGATAGCCGGCACGAAGGCGAAGCTGCTGGACACCCGCAAAACCACACCTAACTTCCGCATCATGGAAAAATGGGCGGTGCTGATCGGTGGCGGCGTGAACCACCGCTTCGGGCTGTTCGATATGATCATCCTGAAAGACAACCACGTGGACTATGCCGGCGGTATACGCGAAGCAATCGAAGCGACGCAGCGTTACCTGAAGGCGAAAGGCAAGGACCTGCGCATTGAAGTAGAAACCCGGAACCTGGACGAGGTGAAAGAGGCACTCGAGACAGGCGGCATCCACCGTATCATGCTCGACAACATGACGCCGGAGATGATGAAGCAAGCCGTAGCCCTGATCAGCGGCCGCTTTGAAACAGAAGCATCAGGCGGTATCACAGAAGCGACTATTGCGGAGGTGGCCAAGTGCGGTGTCGACTTTATATCGGTAGGCGCTTTAACGCACTCTATCAAAAGTATGGACCTCAGCCTGAAGGCTTATTAATTGAATTTATACCTGCTCCGTGGGGAGCGGGCGCTTATTTTTTATTTTTTTATGCAACAAAATCAACGTTACCGGATGCAGTCAAGTGCTGCTCCGAATGCCATTCGCACCAAAAAGTACCAACTGGAGAAAAATACTTTCACAGGTATAGCCCTTGCGAAGGTATGGCGCAAAGATTGGTGGATGGCGCTTATTCCGCTGGTGCTTTTCCTGCTGCCGGCTGTGTTTAGCTTCTCATGGTGGTGGGTAGCGGGTGCTATTCTGGTTACCCTTATTTTTGTGCTGCTTCGTTCCGCTCAGGTGATGGGTGTAACGCAAATGGAGCAGGGCAATCCGCTTTTTGAGAAATTGAGCTACGAGATCGACTCCCGCCAGATCATCCTGAAGCGCAACGAGCGCGAGGGTATGACCCTGACCTGGGATATGATTGGCTCGGTGGAGCGCAAAGGCGAGTCGTACGTAATGTGGCTCAAGCCACCAACCGAGGCCCAGCTGCCAGGCGGCTGGAAAGGCTGGCTGGCTAAGACATTCCAGGCGCCGGTGTTTGTGATGCTGCCTTTCCGCATCTTCAATAACCTGAACGACATCAAGTTGCTGGAGTCGATGCTGCGCCGTAAGGAGTTGATCGCTTAGTTGCTACAGAACCTACGCCTGTATACCTACCGTAAGAATAGATTTGCTACTGCATTGTGTAGTAGTGCTTTATAATAAAGACTTATAACCTAAAAATAGAGATGAATAAGAACGTACTTGCAGTATTTTCAGCAGTTTGTGGCCTGGCGATGATTTCATGCGACACGCCAAAAGATAACAGACCAAGCGGTAAAGCCTCTGTAGACTATGTACAGCCTGGCACTCGCAGCACCTATAATGTGTCCGACATGGGCGGTGAGGATCATACTGTGCATACTGATACACACGGAGGTGAAAACATCATGCCTGACAGAGATCTGGGCGGAAACACCATTCAGCCAGGCGACAGCATCCGTGAAACAGAAGAAGTGAACTCTCCTGCCGGAGCTACGAAGCGATAGTTCTGTGCAGAGAGGCTAAGGCCTGCCGTCGCTGACAATAAGCAGCGGCGGCAGGTTTTTTTATGCCTTTGATTTAACTTAGACAATGGCTATACCCGGCCTGCTTGGCTGCGTATACCCATGTTCCGAAAATAAAAGGTATATTTGCACCCTTATTGCATTTTCATTGCTCCTATGGCCCAACAGGAAGAGTGGTTCAGCACTTGGTTTGACTCCCCTTACTATCACATCCTTTACAGCAACCGCGATGACCGCGATGCCCGGCTGTTCATGGACAACTTGCTGGCCTACCTGCACCCCAAACCACAGCACAAAATACTGGACCTTGCCTGTGGCAAAGGCCGCCACTCACTTTATCTCAACCAGCTAGGCTACGATGTGACCGGTATAGACCTGTCTGAGAAAAGCATCGCCTATGCCCGGCAGTATGAGAATGAGCGCCTGCACTTTGATGTGCATGACATGCGGGAGATATACAAGCCTGAGGCCTTCGATTTTGTACTGAACCTGTTCACCAGCTTTGGCTATTTCGAGAGTGAGACAGAAAACGTGGTAGCCTTAAAGGCGGCGGCGGCTAACCTGAAGCACGGTGGTAAACTGGTGATCGACTTCATGAACACCGACCGCACCATTGAGCGTTTGGTCGCCCATGAGCAAAAGGAGGTGCAGGGAATTCTATTTGATATCAGTCGCAAGGTGGAGCACGATTTCATAGTAAAAACCATCCGGTTTGAGGATAAAGGACGGAATTACTGCTTTGAGGAGCGTGTGCGCGCATTACGGCAAGAGAACTTCATGGAGTACTTCAGCATTGCCAAGTTGCGTTTGGGTGAGGTATTTGGTGACTACAAGCTGCATCCATTTGATCCGGAAAAAAGCGAGCGAATCATTTTCGTGCTAAAAAAATAACGCGGTATGATCATAGCTATACTTGTGCTCTTCTTCACGGTGGTGCTCTCGAGCTTCCTCGTCAAGGTGTTTCCGCCAGATAACAGTCGCTGGCTAAAGATGGCGCTGGCTTTTAGCGGCGCATACCTGTTCACGATCACAATCGTTCACCTGCTACCTGATGTGCTGCTGGGTAACCCTAATCCCCATCGCGTAGGGTATTGGGTGCTGGCCGGCTTCTTTCTGCAATTGGTGCTGGAGCTGTTTTCGCACGGGGTGGAGCATGGGCACATGCATACCAATCATCACAGTCATGGGCATGTAGGTTCGATGCCCTTTCTGCTGCTAGGCTCACTATTCATACATTCTTTTCTGGAAGGAAGCATACTGGTGGAGGGGGGCGAACGCCATGTGGGGCACCATCACACGGGCGAGAACTTTTACGCCGTACTGCTAGGTATAGCTATACACCACGTGCCGGCGGCCTTTGCGCTGATGTCGGTGCTGATGTCGCGTATTGGCTCTTTCCGTAAGGCCTTTTTGTGGCTGCTTATCTTTGCCGTAGGCTCTCCGCTAGGTATACTGGTAAGCAACTACATTATAAAGGACAACATAGGAGGTGAGGCAGTCTTCACTGCGCTTACAGGTTTGGTAGCTGGCAACTTCCTGCATATCTCCACTACTATTCTCTTTGAGACAAGCCCTGATCACCGCTTTAACCGGAACAAGCTGCTGGCAACCCTTTTCGGGTTAGGGCTGGCGCTTCTCACCGACTTGTTATAAGATAGGCGTGGAAGTTTGAGCTTTCCCTTCTATCTGATCCATGCTGATGTGATGTGCAACTTTAGGTATAGCAGGTAGGCAATTGGCCAAAAACAAAAAAGGCTGATCTAAGTCAGCCTTGCGTCTTTCATAAAGCGAGTAAAGGGAAATTACATAATAGTGGAGAGCAGTGTAGCAGCAAGTGCCTTCAAAGCCAGTATGACCGTGCTCGACTTCACAGTTACATCAGACGATTCGTCTTCATCTGAACTAGTAAGATCTTTGAAAAAAGAAAAAGGGCTATCGAGTGCATCAGCATCCAGAACCGATTTCTGCTTTTTAGGAGCGGCAGGTTCTGTGGCGTTATTAGCAACCGGGCCGTTGGCGTTAGGCGCAACAACAGTGGTAGCTTCAGCGGTGGAATTGCCATTGCTCAGGTTAGCGGCATTAGGCGTAGCAGTTACACCCAGCAACAGTAATGTTGCTAAACCAGTTGTCACTGAAAGGGATTTCCACTTTTTAAGCATGCTCAAAATTATAATTTAAAATACAGTATTCCAAATGTTTAGTTGGAATATTTGTAGGTTTTTAGGAAGATCAGGGTAAGGGCTATCTCAAAGGTGGTAAATGTAAGCAAGTCATGTGTTAGCGTACAGGAGCAGGCTTTACAACCTTCACTTCTACAGGCACTATACCTGCACTGATGTAGTCAAGCCGTTTGGCTGCGGCCTCGCTCAGATCAATCACGCGTCCTTTTACAAAAGGTCCCCGGTCTGTTATACTCACCTTTACTGATTTGTTTGTCTGCAGATTGGTGACTTTCACTTTAGTGCCAAATGGAAGAGTGCGGTGCGCGGCTGTCAGCTTTCTGCGGTTATAAGCTTCACCATTGGCCATCTTGCGGCCGTGCAGCTTATTGCTGTAGTAAGAGGCTTTTCCTGCTTCGGTATAGCCACGCTGGCCTGGCGCGGGCTTAGAGGTGGTGCAGGCACTGGTTGTCAATAAAGCTGCTATCAGTAAGGTGCCAGAGATGTGTTTTAATCGCATAAGTACTCGCAATAGGTATTGTTAATGCCTAATATAGCCTTAAACGATGGGTTTGCCAAAGAATTGTCGTATCTGGTGCTGCAGCTGATTTAGGTCGACCCTCTCCAGCGGGTGATGTGTGTGAGGAAACACCTGCAGACTGGCGTTTGGCAGCTGCTGGTATGCCCAGGTCGTTTCCTGCAGACTGACCATGTTGTCTCGGTCGCCAACACTGACGCGGACAGGCAGCTGTATGCGCGAAAGGGTTTCCTCGGTGAGCAGTGGATCGTTGCCTAAGTGTAACATCATATCCGCTGTGTAGCGCATAACTTCCTGCCAGTCCGTAGGCTGGTGACGCGCGGCAAGTATAGCGGCGAAAGCCGGGACCTTCTCCTGCACTTTATCAGGTTGCAGCATCTTCACTTCTTTGGCCGCCGTATCCGGGCTCCAGGCAAATTTGGTGGCTAACGTGAAGATGCTCCCTACCCTATCGGGGTGTTGAAGCGCCAGGTACAGCGCTACATAGCCGCCCATGCTATACCCAAATATATCTACACGCTGTAGCTGATGCTGGTCAAGGTAACGGAGCACATCCTCTGCAAACTGCTCAATCCGAAACGGTTTATCAGGCAGGGTATTACCTCCATGCCCCTGAAAATTCAGTGTGTGCACTGTAAAGTCTGACTTTAGCAGTTGCTGTAAGGGCTGCAGGGTACTGGCAGCCCCCAGGGCGCCATGTAGCAGGAGCAGATCAGGCATGTGCTGTGTTACTGTCTTACCTGGTAGTTATACACATCAACGGCTTGTGTCAGCTTGTCTTTTCGGAAAAGCTGAATAACCAGTGGTACGGCTATGAGGCCGGCTCCGGCATACACAGCCGGCGATACATTAACAGAGTTTGGATTGGTAGAACTTTGGGAAGAAGAAAGCAAACCATAGGTAAGCAGACCCGCGCCCGCTATGCCCATCACAGTCGAGATCGTCTTTTCACGCTTATGACGCTGAATTAGCAGCATACTGGAAGAGTTGTCGGCAAGCGCTTGCTCCAGATTTTGCTGGTTGAAAGTCATCAGCGGTCCATTGTCTTTGGAGAAGAAATAAATGCGGCGGCGACTAGTCCGAGGCATACCGTACCCATATGGGTGATACCCCATGGCTGCGTAATCAATTGTAGTCGTGAAGAACTTAGAGATACGCGGCCCTTCCATGATGCGCTTGGCGAAGGCATCAAAGCGATTGCCGGCAGCTACTCTGGCAAAGTATCCGTCGTTATTCTGGTATACATCTACCAGCTCCGGGGCATACTTCAGCGTGTCGTCAACCAGGAAGAAATCCTGCTTGAAGAGAGGAGACTTGTACTGGACCCTGTTGCCATACACCACCTGGCCGTTGCGGAGCTGCAGAAAATGGCGACCTTTCTGGCGTTGTGGCTGGTAATTTTCCTGAGAGTACTCCTGCGCTTGCAAACCAAAGCTAAACAGCAGGCAGACAAAAAGTGCAAATATTGTCTTGTTCATGTGTGGGTGATTTCAGCTAAAACTTAAAATAGGCTTAGACTTAGAAGATAAGCGCGAGCATGACGAGCATGCCTGCCAGTGCCAGGTATACCCAGCTCATCAGCTGGCCCCTGTGCTTGCTGGGCACAACATTGCTCACGAATACAACGGCTATCAGTACGCATAATATATACAAGAGTATAAAAGTAACCGCTTTTACCCAATTGGGCACGATGGTGTTCTCTGCCTGATACTGGTTATCTATACCCATACCCGACACCAGATTGCTCAGCAAATAAAAGACCAATACCTCGAACACAATAAAGAAAAACAAACCATAAAGCCTGTTGCTTTTTTGCTCAGCCATGTTGCAGGATCATTTTGTAAGAAAAACAGCTCTGATAGTAGCGCCCTTAGGGTGTTATAAAGTGAATTATGCTATTGCGGGTATAAGCCACCTGGCATACCTTAAATATAGTGACTGGATGCTAATATCCTTGCTACACAGGTTTATTTTTAGAATTGCTCGTATACTTAATTTGATGTACTGAGCACGCATAGGTTATATTGTTAGTGAAATATATATCAGGCCTGGCATGTTGTTTGCTTTTTATTATCAGACACATATATAGATTTAGTTGCTACAAGTATTGTGCAAGTGTGTCTGATTAGTGCAATTTATGGTAAGATAAAAAGAATATGGTTGCACATCAGCAATAATGTGAAACAATTTTAGCGGCACAACCCGTTAAAATACCAGATGAATGTAGGGATATGAGGTTATTAAAGAATGTTAAATTAGACAATCACTATTTTAACTATGGTGATAAGACACGAAAGATCTTTAGCATAGGCTATGAAGATCTGACGACGCTCATCTATTATCAGGATAACAACAACAACTATACGTTAGTAATATCGAAAGAAGACGATCCACCGCTGATACTGGAAAAAAAGATATCGCGCGCGGAAGCGTTCAGATTAATGAATACCCGGCCCTGAAGCCGGGTATTTTTATTAACACCTTATTATCATGAGTAAATGGAATAAGTATTACAGAATTGCCTTTTGGGGAGCTGTTCTCACGTTTATAGCCCAGTTGACCGTCTCAATAGCCATAGATCCATACCTGGCCTCAGTTTTTACTCCCTTTTATGCTGTGTGGGGCATCACTGCCGTAGTGGGGTGGCGCAAAGAACATCCACGCCGGTAATGTTTATTACAACTGCTGGATATCAATTTGGCGCGGATGCAACGCAGCGTCATGATAGGGCAGCTTCACCCGCAACTCCCCATTTTTATAGATTGCCTCAATCCGGCCCTGATCTACCTGCGGTGGCAGCATAAAGATGCGGTTAAACATGGGTACCGCCATCTGTGGGTCTTCCTGGCTCTGCAAAACAGAGAATATAGTAAGTTGATTTTGGTGTAGCACTATCCTGAATGACTCCGGGTTGACGCCAGCTGCCCATACATGAATGACGGCGCTTTTCTTTTTCTTCTTAACCTCAGTATATGTTTCGCTCACACCGCCGCCTACTGTGTTCAGTAAGTCAATCTGGTGTGCAATTGATTTTAAAAACTCTTTATCTTTTATAATCTTCATCTCTTTCTCCTCTAGTTTTTCAATGAATAATGATGCAAAACAAATGCCAAGGGAGAACACCGCCAAATTGGCCGTTAAACTAGGCTAAAAATGCCTAAGCTATGCCAGAATGACCTTTTGTATAGATAGTATATAGGTTGTTCAGATAATAGCTGGAAAATGGATAGCATTATGAGCCCTGAAATTTGATACAATATTAAGAGAGTGTAAGCATGGGAAGGCTTCCCATATTGGTGCAATGTTTCCCAAGAGGGGAAATATATTGATTTAATTCTTGGTATAGCGCTATAATGTAGTTGTACTTGTGCAAATTTTAGTATTACCGGGTTTATTTCAAATTCTTGATTAACAGCTTTTTGTAGTGTAGTTAGGCGGGTTCGGTTTCCATGAAGTGTTGCATTTTAGTGAAATAAAATGGTGTTATGGCAGGCTGGCATGCTTCTTTCATATATAGCGGTATAAGAGATAAGCCATGAAACACATTTACACAGTAATTTTTGCCCTTTTTGTACTAGTAGGATCTGCTCAAGCGCAGGTTGATGTATATCGTAACAGTTTTACTGCTCCAACTGATCTGGATAGATTAAACTTTGCGTTCACTAAAGCTTTTAGCACAAGTGCTCCAGCCCAAATTACGAACAACACTCTTGCCATTAGGGGTAATAATGGTGGGAAAGATGTAAGAGGGTATTCGGGTCATATTACTGTCAATACTCCTATTACTTTTAATCCAGGTACAGTTTATACCATTACTCTAAGAGCTAGAGCCACAGAGCAAGATGCACAGATAAAGTTTTTGAGAGGCGCTGATGCTGGTACAGCTGGTAGTGAAAACGGAACAAATATTCCAAATATCTCTCCAGTGGACGTCATCAAAGCTAGTGCGAATACGGCCTTTACAAATTATACAGTAACATTTACTGTCAATAGGAGACGAACAGAATATATTGCTTTCTACGTAAGCAGTATTCAGAATGAAAGCAATAATGCTAATAACGAATACCTTTATATTGATGCAATATCAATTACCAGAACCTGTGGCACCATTGCCAGTCCTGGCGCTGCTTCTGTTAGCCGCTGTGGTAGTGGTTCTGTAACATTAACCGCAACCGGAGCCCCTGTTGGAGGCGGATATAGATGGTATGGCACTCAAACGGGAGGAACTTCATTATCATCTGCAGCTAGTTATACTATCAGTTTGACCAATACAACCACTTTTTATGTGAGTGCTGTAAATGCAGATGGCTGTGAAAGTTCACGTGTGCCAGTAACGGCAACTATTAATCAAAAAGAGTTTGCAAACACAGAATTCGTTAAGCAGAGTTATGAAGCGGGTAAGCCTGGTATGATCAAAGTAAACTCTGACTTATTTGACAGAGGACATGCGGTTAGCATAAAATGGCAATCGGTGAATACTGTAACAAGAGTAGTAACTGATCTGGGGACTACTGATGCCCCTGCTGCCTCACCAGCTTCACTTGCTATTGCATCCATGCCTGCCGGAGATACATACTTTCAGGTTACAATCACTCCGATCAGCTCTGTGTGCTATGATGAATCAACCCTCTTTGTAACTTCTCAGGAAATTGTTTCCCTTCCTGTCGAACTGGTTTCTTTCAAGGCCCAGTCAACAAAGGATGGTGTACAGCTTAGCTGGAAAACGGCATCCGAGCTAGACAACAAAGGCTTTGAAGTTGAAGTATCAGCGAACGGCAAAAATTTCAGAAAGATAGCCTTCGTTGGAAGTAAGGTCGGCACCACGTCCCTTGTGCAAAACTATAGCTACCTTGATACAAGAGCGGCTGCCGGAATCAACTATTATCGCCTGAAGCAAGTTGACTTAGACGGAGCATTTGAATACTCTAAAGTTGTTGCTGTTAACAATGCCGCTGTTGCCTCTTCTTCTGTATACCCAACGCTGGCCTCGCATGAAGTTACAGTAAGAGTAGCAGCATCTGACGAGCAAGTGATGATCTCGGTGGCTGATATGACCGGAAAACAACTGCTGGCGATTCAGAATCCTTCGGAGCGTCAAGTGGTGTTGCCAGTGCAGCACCTGCAGAATGGCATATACTTCGTTACAGTGACGACAGGTGCACAGAAAGAAGTAATCCGTTTCATGAAGCGTTAATCAGTAACCAACATACATAAAAGAAGGGGGCTAGCCACACAGGCTAGCCCCCTTCTTTTATGTATGAAGTATCCGGCAGCTCAAGTGGCTTGTGTCTCCATATTAAACGAATCAGGTTTAACGCCGTAGGATTTAATAGGACTAAACACAATGAGAGATATGAGAAAAGTAATAACATTTGCATGCTTAATAGCTGCAGCCTCTTTTGCTGCCTGCAGTGAAACAGATAAAAGAGTAGATACTGCAGAGGACGTGCAGGAGATTGCCTCGGCAGACACAGCTGTCATGTATGGAGACTTACCTGGTGTTGTAGAGGCTGATGGTGCCGAAATCATTAGCGTAGACGAAAGCTTCTGGTCCAGTGTAGACTACAATGCTCCAGTTGTAACTGACCGACGCGTGCAAGACCGTGATGTGGAAGTGCGAAGCAACCCAGGCTATACTATCTATACCATGGAAGATAAGGTACTCTTCGACTTGGACAAAGCCACACTCCGTGATGGAGCAGAGGATAAGCTGCGCAGTATTGCCGAGTCAATCAACGATATGAGTACACGCGGTCCTATCCGCATAGTCGGCCATACCGACTCTACTGCAAGCGCATCCTATAACAAGCAGCTCGCCGAAGACCGTGCGAATGCTGTAAAAGACTGGCTGCAAAATAACACAGATATCAATGTCTCCCGCATGTCAATTGAGGCTGTTGGTCAGCAAAGACCGATTGCTACAAACGAGACTCCTGAAGGGAGGCAGAAAAACCGTCGCGTGGCTATAATGGTGGCGACGCGCACTGACAACGGACAGAATATGCAACGTCAATAGTTGCTGATAGATACACTGATAAAGCGCTGGGTTTCTGTTGTAGGACAGGAATCCAGCGCTTTTATTTAAATAAATTAGTAGTTGTGCCATTAATTTTTGAGCAAAGCTGGCTATATTTATGATGACGGAATCAATGGGCTCCTTAAATTTTTTTGTAATGTAAAAGTGCAATTTTAAGTATTGCTCGTATACGGTTACAAAGTATATTTGCACCCCAAAGTAGTTGCAGGGATAGCCTTATGATGATTACCTACTTTCAGAACGACGTCGTAACCATCTCTTATGATTTGGACAAGCAGCTTGGTATGGCTGTCTGGAATGGGTTTTTGAGTAGTTCGGAGTTTAGGAAGGCAGTGGAAATTTGTCTTGATTTGATGGAGGAGCATAAGCTTCTGCGTTGGCTTGGTGATAACCGCAAGTTAAGGGCTATCCGGCAGGCTGATCAGGACTGGTTTGTGGAGTATGTCATGCCCAGGCTTGCTGCCGGAACACTGCGTCGTAATGCATCAGTCGTTTCAGAGGATTTATTCAATAGGATGGCTGTCGAGCAGATCATCAAACGGGCTGATAATTTGGGAGACATGGCATTTAGGGATTTTGAAAGAGTGGAAGCTGCAATGGTTTGGCTACAGGAACCACTACCTGTGCAAGCCCAGGCTTAGTTTTAACCAGGCCTTGCCACACAACCGTCTTTATCCTTAAGCTACTCCAAAAACTTATTTACAATTTTACCTGAGAGGAAATTCTCTTGATGCAACTCTACTTTCAAAATAGCTTTGTTAAGCTTTCGTATGACAAAGATCAAAAGCTAGGCAAAGCCGAATGGCGCGGTCATTTACAAGGTGCCGAGCTTAGAGAGGCTTATCTGCTTTGCCATGACATGATCAACCGTTTTTCTTTGACAAGGTGGTTGGCTGATGATCGGCTGATGGGTGTTATTTCGCCTGCAGACCTGAAATGGAGCCTGGAGGTGCATGTGCCGCAAATGGCTAAAAGCTCATTGAAGCGACTTGCCCGTATACCTTCCAAATTTGAGCATAACCGGGAGGCGGTAGATACGATGATTAACAGAGGATATACGTTCGATCAGCCTTTAGAACTCAAAGACTTTGAAAACGAGCACGATGCGATGCAGTGGTTGCTGGAGACCCCCAAATCTATTGCCCCACAACACCAACTGATTCATTTAAGATAAGGTATTCTTACCAGCCGCTCTTCTTCATTATCTTTTCGAACTCATTCTTGGCTTCTGCCAAAATTTTATCCTTGTTCAAGTGAGTAAGGGTATAGTTCCTTTTCAGGATTCTCCCATCAACCATGACGGTGTGCACATTAGCTGGCTGCGCAGCCTCTACGATCAGCTGATACGATTCCGTAACATAGCCCATATTCAAGGCATTGGTGGAGAGCATGATCAGGTCTGCACGCTTACCCGGGGTAAGGGAGCCTATATGATCTGAAAACCCAAGAGAACGGGCTCCTTCGATTGTGCCGATCTCCAACGTGCGTTTAGCACTGAGAGCAAACTCACTTCTGTTAAGCGCATTGGCCAGGTTCAGAAGTATCTTGAGTACCGCAAACAAGTCAGCATTTCCTGTAAGCGTAGTAGTGTCCGTTGAGATGCCGATAGTAACGCCAGCATCCAGCAGCTCTTTTACGGGAGGTATGCCGTACCCAATGCGTAACTCCGAGAAGGGCGACAAACTGGCGACCGCACCGGCCTTTGCTATACCTTGTATTTCGCTTAGGGTGGCGTCTTTGCAGTGGATGAGCTGCATCCCTTTGACGAGTAAGTCCTCCTGCATAAGTCCGCTGATCACGCCTGCTTTACTGGCATGCACAGACACAGGTATACCTAGCTGCTGAGCAAGCTTTAGCTCTCTTATACCTTGTTCCTTTCTGTCATTTATACCTGGCCAGGCTAAGCCAAGGTGTAAGATATCGCTGGCAAGCCTGGGCCAATCCTGTTTCAACCTTTCTAACAACTGCAGGTCGACTAGGCCGCCTTTCCCAGCCGGCACACCCAGTGAGTAGCGTCCCCGTATACCTGCTTCGCGCAGGGCTTGCAGGCTAGCCTCCGCAAAGGCTGGGCCGCGGGCATTGTGGCTCCAATCGTGCAAAGTACTTATACCTGAATGAATGGCCTCTGCGATCCCCAAACGTGTAGCGGCATATATGCTCTCCGGGGTGTAGTGCTGACCCACCGTGCGAGTGATGTCAAAATATCCCCTGCCCTCCCGGTCACCGGCCATACTGCGCAGCAGGGAGGTCCAGAGGTGCCAGTGTGTTTCCACCAGACCCGGCATCACGATCATGCCTTCTCCCTGTATCACTTCTGCGCCGTTTGCGCTTAGCTGCTGCCCTACCTGTTTTATCTCGCCGTTCTGCACCAGCACATCGCCTTGGGGAAGATCTCCCAGTTTCGCGTCCATGGTGAGGACATAGGCATTCTTGATGAGGTAGTGGCCTTGGGGCGGAAGGCTTTGATCTTGCTTCTGCAGGGGTGCTGATATTGCATCGGCAAAGGCGCCGGTATAGCCTGCCACACCGGCTGCTGCCCCTAACAGCACAGACTTGCTTAGGAAACTGCGACGGCTTAAGTAGCGTTGGTTTTGGTTGTTTTGATCAGATTGTTTGCTCACAGGTATGTCTTCAGTATGGTAAGGTATAGCCTATCCAGCTTTTCAGGTATAAAAGCTTGTACTGAAGCAGATTATTTTATGTTGGGGTATTCGAGTTTACTATTAGCCTTTAGAAGCTCTAAAGCTATTGTGGATAAATTTATCGAAAGGATTGCTGTCTTTTTTGAAGCAGCTTTACGTACTTTAAGCAAAAGAAAAGGCTGCCCTACCAGAGCAGCCCCTTTCTTAAGATGCTGAAGTTATCTACGCTTAGCGTAGAAGTGAAACACGCCACCGTCCTTCTTGTAGACTCTCTTACCTTTTATGGTAATGAAACGTGTAAACACTTCAACATAATCAGGATGGTCTTTTAATGACTCCTTCTTCATGTTTGAAATGAATTAGGTGAGACATTACTAGCAGAGACCTTCTCAACTAGAACCCACTAAGCTGCAACTTAGTGGGCTTTTTTTGCTCCATCCTTAGCATTCCTTTGGTAAAAGTTGAATATTAAAAAAGAAGGAGGACAATAAGCCCTCCTTCTTCAGTTATTTACGATCCGCAAGCTTCGCAAGCGTCTGGGTTATCCAGGGAGCAGCTCATGTCGCTGCGATTCTGGTCCTGGCTGTTGTAGACTGGCTCCAGTGTTTCGGCGGCTTGTTTCTCTACCGTGAACTTGATGGCATCTACAGCAGCTTTTGTGCGCAGGTAGTACATACCTGTCTTCAGGCCTTTCTTCCAAGCGTGGAAGTGCATCGAGGTCAGCTTGCCGAAGTTCACGTTCATCACGTGCAGGTTCAGCGACTGGCTCTGGCAGATGTAGGCACCACGGTCGGCACTCATATCAATTACCGTACGCTGGCTGATCTCCCATACTGTCTTATATAGGTCTTTGATGTTTTGTGGGATGCTCGGGATGTCCTGCACCGAGCCGTTAGCTGCGATGATGGCATTCTTCATCCTGTCATTCCACAGACCCAGGCTGATCAGGTCTTTCAGCAGGTGCTTGTTCACAACCATGAACTCACCTGAAAGCACGCGGCGCACATAGATGTTAGAGGTATAAGGCTCAAACGACTCGTTATTGCCCAGGATCTGTGCTGTTGAGGCAGTAGGCATTGGCGCTACCAGCAGGGAGTTACGCACGCCGTGCTTCACTACTTCCTGACGCAGCTCTTCCCAATCCCAACGACCGCTGTCTGGTGTTACACCCCACATATCGAACTGGAATTTGCCCTCTGACAGAGGTGATCCTTTGAACGTTTCGTAAGCACCGTCTTTCTTTGCCAGGTCCTTAGAAGCCGTCATGGCAGCAAAGTAAATGGTCTCAAAGATGTCCTTGTTCAGGCCACGGGCTTCGTCACTCTCAAACGGCATACGCAACGCAATGAAAGTGTCCGCTAAGCCTTGCACGCCCAATCCGATCGGACGGTGGCGCATGTTGGAGTTGCGGGCCTCAGGCACCGGGTAGTAGTTGATATCGATCACCTTGTTCAGGTTCTTCGTCACATGGTACGTCACGTCGAACAATTTCTGATGGTCGAACGTCTTATGACCGCCTTCTTCTTTGATATAGCGTGGCAATGCAAGCGATGCCAGGTTACATACCGCTACCTCGTCCTGGCTGGTGTACTCCATGATCTCAGTGCAGAGATTGGAGCTCTTGATCGTACCCAGGTTTTGCTGATTGCTCTTGCTGTTGGCAGCATCCTTATAAAGCATGTAAGGCGTACCTGTCTCAATCTGAGACTCCAGCACGGCAAACCACAGGTCTTGTGCCTTCACTGTTTTGCGGGCACGGCCTTCACGCTCGTACTTCTCGTACAGACGCTCAAAGTCCTGGCCCCAGCTATCACCCAGTCCAGGTGCTTCGTTCGGGCAGAACAGGCTCCAGTCGCCGTTTTGCTCCACACGCTTCATGAACAAGTCTGGCGTCCAGAGGGCGTAGAACAGGTCACGGGCACGGTTTTCTTCCTTGCCGTGGTTCTTCTTCAGGTCCAGGAACTCGAAGATGTCGGCATGCCATGGCTCCAGGTAAATCGCGAAAGCACCTTTGCGCTTGCCACCACCCTGGTCCACGTAGCGGGCCGTGTCGTTGAACACCTTAAGCATCGGGATGATACCGTTAGAGGTGCCGTTCGTGCCTTTGATGTAAGAGCCTGTCGCACGCACATTGTGGATGCTCAGGCCAATACCTCCGGCGCTCTGCGAGATCTGGGCGCATTGCTTCAGGGTGTCGTAGATGCCAGGTATGCTATCGTCCTGCATGGTGAGCAGGAAGCACGAAGATAGCTGCGGCTTTGGCGTGCCGGCATTGAATAATGTTGGTGTGGCGTGCGTAAACCACTTCTCAGACATGAGATTATAAGTCTCGATGGCAGATTCGATGTCCTCCTTATGGATACCCACGGCCACACGCATCAACATATGCTGTGGGCGCTCCACGATCTTGCCATCCAGGCGAAGCAGGTATGAGCGCTCCAGCGTTTTGTATCCAAAATAATCGTAGTTGTAATCCCGGTCGTAGATGATGGTCGAGTCCAGCGTAGCGGCGTGCTTGCGGATAATCTCGTACACATCCTTGGCCAGCAGTGACGCGTTCTCACCCGTTTTCGGGTCCTCGTAGGTATAGAGGCGCTTCATGGTGTTGGAGAACGACTTGCTCGTCACCTTGTGCAGGCTGGAGATCGCCACACGTGCCGCCAGCACCGCGTAGTCCGGGTGCTTGGTCGTGAGCGAAGCAGCTGTTTCTGCCGCCAGGTTGTCCAACTCTATGGTGCTTACGCCGTCGTAAATGCCGTCAATTACTTTTTTGGCCACCTCAATCGGCGACACATAGTCCATGTTCAGACCATAGCACAGCTTCTCGATGCGTGCGGTAATTTTGTCGAATTTGACGGATTCGCGTCTGCCGTCTCGTTTAACTACTAACATAGCGTATACATTTAGCGGGAGTCAAAAGCCCGGGTTAATTATAAGGTATAGGTATAAGAGAGCCGCTACCAATGCAGCGGTTTGATACATGCTAATATTTTCATAAGGAAATACGTGTATATAGACGTAATCCGTTGAAATACTATAGTTTAACAGCTAAAGCCAATTGCTTTCACAAATTCGGAGGCGGATGCTCCGTCTGGCGATCATTGCCAGGTATAAGGTCCGGTGTTGCGAGTGCTGGCGCGGTTGGCTATACCTGCATCCGGATGATATAAGGTAATTCAGGAAGCGGCCGGACAAAAGCCCGGCGCCCTTTATCTCCTAAACTTACGACAAATTTTGTTTGCTAAAAATCTTCGTCGAGCGAAAAAACGTTTTTGTCTTTGTCGCCCATCACGCCAGCTTTCTGGTACTCACCCACGCGCTTCTCAAAGAAGTTGGTCTTGCCCTGCAGAGAGATCATTTCCATGAAGTCGAATGGATTGGTGGCGTTATAAATTTTGCTGCAACCAAGTGAGACGAGCAGGCGGTCAGCCACAAACTCGATGTACTGGCTCATCAGTTTGGCGTTCATGCCGATCAGGTCCACTGGCAGCGCATCTGTCACAAACTCCTGCTCAATTTCAACCGCATCGCGGATGATCTCGTGCACACGGCTCTCCGGCAGTTTATTGTTCAGCATAGAGTAAAGCAGGCAGGCGAAATCGCAGTGCAGGCCTTCGTCGCGGCTGATCAGTTCGTTTGAGAAAGTCAGGCCTGGCATCAGGCCACGCTTCTTGAGCCAGAAGATAGAGCAGAAAGAGCCGGAGAAGAAGATGCCCTCCACAGCCGCAAAAGCGATCAGTCTTTCCACGAATTTCTCGCTGTTGATCCACTTAAGCGCCCACTCACCTTTTTTCTTCACGCAAGGCACAGTCTCGAGCGCATTAAAGAGGTAGTCTTTCTCGGACTGCTTCTTTATATAAGTATCTATAAGGAGTGAGTAAGTCTCGGAGTGGATGTTCTCCATCATGATCTGGAAGCCATAGAAGCAGCGGGCTTCCGGTAACTGTACCTCCTGCATGAAGTTGATGGCGAGGTTCTCGTTTACGATGCCATCAGAGGCGGCGAAGAATGCCAGTACGTGGCTGATGAAGTGGCGTTCGCCGTCGTTCAGGTTTTCCCAGTCTTTCTGGTCCTGCGACAGGTCGATCTCCTCGGCAGTCCAGAAGCTGGCTTCTGCCTTCTTATACATCTGCCACACCTCGTCGTGCTGTATTGGGAATAAAACAAAGCGATTCGGGTTTTCTTGTAGTATTGGCTCCATACGCGTAAACATTAAATGATATCTAAAATTCAGAATGACAGCATGTTGGGCTAATGTAAAGCTCTTTGATGATGTCAGACCTGTTTATTAAGTCGTCTCTCTGCCGCCTGATAAACAGGTAACAGGTCTTCAAATATAGTGATAAGAACTTGAATTGAAGGGCTAAAGTTGTTCAATTTATGCACACTTTGTTAAGTGTTTGATTGTCTGAAATTTGACTTTAAATCAACAGGCTTATCAACATGCGTTTGTTAATATATATGTTTGACAAAATATATATAATTCAATATTAAATCGTTGCATAGTGCTGCAAAGTGCAAGCGATGGCCGGATTAAGAGACAGTGGGTGTATTCTTGAGAGTGTAAAATCCAAAATCAGGGCGTGCGTTCAGCCTAAATATGATGTTCAGTAATGGAGAGTTTTGCAGTTTGTGGAAAACGTGGAACGGAAGGGTTGCTTGTAAGGGTTTATAGGCTAGTGTGTTATGGGGGTTTTTAAGGGGTGTAAAATTACGGAGTGTGGATTTCAACATCGTTATCCACATAGTTGTGCATAAGGCCTGGAAAAACAGAAGGAATTAAGGAACAATGATTTGCATATTAATTTTTAGACTGCTAATTTTGCAGACTTAAAATTTTTAAATCATACATTGAAGCTGATGTACGCAATTGTAGAAATCGCAGGTCAACAGACCAAAGTAGAGGCCGGAAGGTTCATCTACGCTAACAAGCTTTCCGGCAATGATGGTGACGCCGTGGAGTTCACCAATGTTCTTCTTACTGATGATAACGGCACTGTTACTTTAGGTGCTCCTTTCGTTAGCGGTGTTAAAGTGGTTGGAAAGATCCTTGGCAACGTGAAAGGCGATAAAGTAATCGTTTTCAAAAAGAAGAGAAGAAAAGGATACCGCAAGAAGAATGGTCACCGCCAGCACTTCACGAAGGTCCTGATCGAGAGCATTGGATAAGCAGTAAGAAGAAATTAAACGTTGAATTTTTCAGGTGTTTCATCGCCCTGAGTAAATAGTTAAACAAAATGGCACACAAAAAAGGAGCTGGTAGTTCTAACAACGGTCGTGAGTCGCATTCTAAACGACTTGGCGTTAAGATTTACGGTGGCCAGGATATCATCGCTGGTAACATCATTGTAAGACAAAGAGGTACTGCACACCACCCAGGTAAGAACGTGGGTATGGGTAAAGACCACACACTGTTCGCTATGGTTGACGGTGTAGTTCAATTCAAGAAAGGTGTTAAGAACCGTTCATTCGTTTCTGTAGTACCTAAAGTAGAAGCAGAAGCTTAATTCTGACCGATACAAAAGGCCCCTGGGCTTTTAAACAAAAAGGGACCACCAGCAAGGTGGTCCCTTTTTGTTTTGCCCTAGCGAAAATACTTACCTGTGGGAAGAACAATCAGATTTTGCTCCCGTATAAGAAGGTATAAAGAGTTATAGAGTGAAAACAATTAAACTCTTTTAGGAAAGGGACACTTTTAGTGTCCCTTTCTGTTTTTATACCTTTTGCAAGCCGCTGTAGGCCGAAATTCGACAACTCCTCCTGTTATCTTCCTATCCAGGTGCAACAAAAATTCGCCTTTTGCGGATAAGTGTGTATCTTTACAGCATTCTTATCAAGAAAGACCGAGGGACAGGGCCCGATGACGTCTTAGCAACCTTGTACCAGCTTGGTGCTAATTCCCTTCTCAGCCATATCTTGGCTGGGAAAAGATAAGAGAGTATACCTTCCTTGGGTGTCCTTCTTGATAAGCGCGTATGTAGACTTAACCAAGAGGGGGAACACCAAACATGACCACACCACATCATCCGATCCATACCTTGCTGCAGGAGCGCGTACTCGTGCTCGATGGCGCCATGGGCACCATGATCCAGCGCTACCAGCTCTCCGAAGCCGATTTCCGTGGCGAGCGTTTCAAAGATCATCCGTCCGACCTGAAAGGCAACAACGACCTACTCTCCATCACGCGTCCGGATATCATCAAGGCGATTCATACCGAGTACCTAGAGGCCGGCGCCGATATCATCGAAACCAATACCTTCAGCGGTACTACTATCGCTATGGCGGATTACAAGCTGGAGCATATCGTGTATGAACTCAACTACGAGTCGGCAAGGATCGCACGTGAAGCAGCGGACGAAGCCGAGGCCAACGATCCTACCCATAAACGCTTCGTGGCAGGTGCCATCGGCCCGACGAACCGCACGGCTTCTCTATCCCCCGATGTAAACAACCCAGGCTTTCGAGCCATCACCTTCGACCAGTTGGTGGAGGCTTATTACGAACAGGTGCGTGGCCTGGTAGATGGCGGAGCTGATTTGCTGTTAGTGGAAACCGTGTTTGATACCCTTAACTGTAAAGCAGCCCTCTTTGCCATACAGCAGCACGTGAACGATGGTGGCAAAGAACTGCCAATCATGGTGTCCGGCACGATCACCGACGCCAGCGGCCGTACCTTGTCAGGGCAGACGGTAGAGGCTTTCTGGAATTCGATCTCGCATGCGCCGATCCTGAGTGTGGGCTTTAACTGTGCCTTGGGCGCCCGTCAGTTGAAGACGCACATACAGGAGCTGTCGCGCATTTCCAACTGTTACATCAGCGCTTACCCGAATGCCGGTCTGCCGAATGCCTTTGGCGGCTACGACGAAACAGCCCAGCAGATGGGAGCCATTGTGGAGGAGTATCTGAAGGAAGGCTTAGTGAATGTGTTGGGTGGTTGTTGTGGCACGACGCCAGTACACACCAAAGTAATCGCAGACCTGGTACGCAGGTATAAACCGCACACTCCCACTCCCGTAGTTCCCCTTCCACGCTACAGCGGCCTCGAGCCCCTCACCATCACCTCCGATACCCTTTTTGTGAATGTCGGCGAGCGCACAAACGTCACCGGCTCCAAGAAATTCTCCCGCCTCATCGTCGATGGCAAGTTTGAAGAGGCCCTTTCCGTTGCCCGACAGCAGGTAGAAGGCGGTGCTCAGATCATAGACGTGAACATGGACGAAGGCATGCTCGACTCGGAGCAGGCCATGACGGACTTCCTCCACCTGATCGCCTCTGAGCCCGATATCGCCAAGCTGCCCATTATGATTGACTCTTCCAAGTGGAGTGTGATTGAAGCCGGCTTGAAATGCGTGCAGGGCAAATCCATTGTGAACTCCATCTCACTGAAGGAAGGCGAAGAAGCCTTTAAGAAACTGGCCCGCAAAGTACGCCAGTATGGTGCGGCTGTAGTTGTGATGGCCTTTGACGAACAGGGGCAGGCTGACACCTTGCCTCGTCGCATCGAGATCTGTGAGCGCTCCTACCGCATCTTGGTTGACGAAGTAGGCTTCCCGCCACAGGACATCATTTTCGACCCGAACATACTGGCCATTGCCACAGGTATAGAGGAGCATAACAACTACGCCGTCGACTACATCGAGGCGGTGAAGTGGATCAAGGCCAATCTGCCGCATGCGCAGGTTAGCGGCGGCGTGAGCAATTTGTCCTTCTCTTTCAGGGGTAACGATTTGGTGCGTGAGGCCATGCATACAATATTCCTATACCACGCCGTGCAGGCAGGTATGGATATGGGCATCGTGAATGCGGGTATGCTGGGGATTTACGAAGAGGTGCCGCTAGAGCTCCGCAACCTGATCGAAGATGTGATTTTCAACCAACACCCAGACGCTACTGAGAAGCTCGTGAACTATGCCGAGACCATCAAGGGCAAGGGCAAAACAGCTACTGCCGCTGACAATGCCTGGCGTGAGGCTCCGGTAGAGGAACGTCTGAAGCATGCGCTGGTAAAAGGCATCGTCGATTATATAGAAGAAGATACCGAAGAGGCACGACAGAAAGCCACTAAAACCTTGGACGTAATTGAAGGGCCGCTAATGGCAGGTATGCAGGTAGTGGGTGACCTGTTCGGAGCTGGTAAGATGTTCCTGCCACAGGTCGTGAAGAGCGCCCGCGTGATGAAGAAGTCCGTTGCCTACCTGTTGCCGTTCATGGAAGCTGAGAAAGCGGGTTCTTCCTCCTCCGCTCAGGGCAAGATATTGATGGCCACCGTGAAAGGTGACGTACACGACATCGGCAAAAACATTGTGGGTGTGGTGCTGGCCTGCAACAACTACGAAGTGATAGACCTGGGCGTGATGGTGCAGCTGGACAAGATCCTGGCCGAAGCCGAAGCGCAGCAGGTAGACGTGCTGGGCCTGAGCGGCCTGATCACCCCGTCTCTGGACGAAATGGTATACGTGGCGCAGGAGATGGAGCGACGTGGCATGAAAATTCCGTTGCTGATCGGTGGCGCGACTACCTCACGGGTACACACCGCCGTGAAAATTGCGCCGCAGTACAGCGGCCCCGTGGTGCATGTGCACGACGCCTCCCGCAGCGTGACGGTGGTGAGTAATCTGTTGGGCAGCAACCGCGACAGCTACATTGCCGGGATCAAGGCCGAGTACGAGAAGCTGCGCGAAGACCACCTGAGCCGCACCAAAGACCGCGCTTTTGCCAGCATAGAAGAGGCCCGCGCCAACAAGTACCAGGTAGACTGGGGTTCGACAGAAGTAACCACGCCGAGCTTTACCGGCAACAAGGTATACACCAATTACCCCCTGCAGGAGATCATACCGTACATCGACTGGACGCCTTTCTTCCATACCTGGGAGCTCAAGCGGCAGTACCCGAAAATACTGAACGACCCGGAATTGGGAGCGGAAGCCACCAAGCTGTTTGCTGATGCACAGGCCATACTGCAGGAGATCGTAGAAAAGCAATTGCTCGAGGCTCGTGCCGTGGTAGGTTTCTACCCGGCCAACGTGGTGGCGGATGATACCATCGAGGTATACACCGATGATTCACGTGAAAACGTGCTCACAGAGTTTCATACCTTGCGCCAACAGGGTAAGAAAGGAGCTAATGTGCCGAACCTTGCTTTCTCCGATTTCCTGGCACCGAAAGAAACAGGTATAGCAGACTACATCGGTGGCTTTGTGGTGTCAGCGGGTTTTGGCATCGAGAAGCTGTTGGAACAGTACGAGGCCGAGCACGACGATTATAAATCTATTATGGTCAAGGCGCTGGCTGACCGTCTGGCTGAGGCTTTTGCTGAGCACATGCACGAGCAGGTACGAAAAGAGCTCTGGGGTTACGCACCGGACGAGCAGCTGGACAATGAGGGCCTGATCAAGGAGCAATACAAAGGTATACGCCCTGCCCCAGGCTACCCCGGCTGTCCAGACCATACTGAAAAGATCACGTTGTTCAACTTACTCAAGGCAGAAGAAACGGGTGTAATCCTGACGGAGAACCTGGCCATGCATCCGGCATCGTCCGTGAGCGGACTTTACTTCTCTCATCCGGATTCCCGCTACTTTGGCCTTGGCAAGATAGGCGAAGACCAGGTAGCTGATCTTGCCCAGCGCAAAGGAATGGCCAAAGAGGAGCTGGAGCGCTGGCTCTCGCCAAACCTGAACTACGAACCAAAGGTCATGGCGCAACAGGCAGTCTAGTCAGCCAGCATTTTTTGAATAAAGCAATTTAACCACCAACTATACCTTGAAAGTAACCGAGCACTTCCAGAACGCCAATGGCAAGACGCTGTTCACCTTTGAAATCTTGCCGCCACTCAAGGGCGAGAACATGAAAACCCTATTCAGCCACATCGATCCGCTAATGGAGTTTAAGCCACCCTTTATCGACGTAACCTACCACCGCGAAGAGTACGTGTACAAGCAGCGGGAAAATGGGCTGTTAGAGAAGCGCAGCACGCGCAAGCGACCGGGCACGGTAGGTATTTGTGCGGCCATCCAGAACCACTATAAGGTAGATACGGTGCCGCACCTGATCTGCGGTGGCTTCAGTAAAGAGGAAACAGAAAATGCCCTGATCGACCTGCACTTTTTAGGTATAGACAATGTGCTGGTATTGCGTGGCGACTGCGTGAAGAGCGAGCAGCGCTTTGTGCCTGAGCCGGATGGTCATACCTATGCAACAGAGCTGATTGGGCAGGTCGTGAACATGAACAAGGGCTGTTACCTGGATGATGAGCAGGCATACCACAATGGCACTGATTTCTGCATCGGTGTGGCGGGCTATCCGGAAAAGCACTTCGAGGCGCCTAACATAACGTCAGATTTGCGATGGCTTAAAAAGAAAGTGGAGCTGGGGGCAGAGTACATTGTAACGCAAATGTTCTTCGATAACCAGAAATACTTCGACTTTGTGAAGCGCTGCCGTGAAGAAGGTATAAACGTGCCGATCATTCCGGGTCTGAAACCGATGACTACCAAGACGCAGCTGACACTATTGCCGAGCCTGTTTCACATCGAAATTCCTTGCGCACTAGCGGATGCCATCGAGGTCTGTCCGGACAACAAGGCTGCCGCACAGGTGGGTGTGGAGTGGGCAATACAGCAATCGAAAGAGCTGATGGAATTTGGTGTGCCTTGTCTGCACTACTACTCTATGGGTAAGTCAGAGTCGGTGCGGAAAGTCGCTGAAGCCTTATTTTAAAGAATCCTCAACTAAACTAAACCTAACCTTAAGGCTGGGGCTTTTGGCGCCAGCTTTTTTTTATAGGTATACCCGACCTCACAGTGTCTCCCAGACCGTGAGCGTCTAGCCGGCTATGAAACAAGTTTCAGGCGCTCACGAGAGCTGACACAAAATGTGAGTTATTACAAAGTTGGAAAGACGGGTGACAGCTTGTACAGCACTGGTTTGCTGGGGCTGGCATCGAGTTGCAGGCTAGCAATTTGAAGATTGAGCAGGTATAGCCCATCGTCTACCTGATTCGGTACATAGATCAGCTCCGTGATGGTGGCGCCACAACGGGTATTCTTTGGGTACTGCCAGAAAGCATGGTGGCAAAGCAGTTTGCCTTCGTCCAGCTCACGGTCTACGGAGGGCAGGTCGAGGAGCAAGTGCTGTATACCTTTCTCAGCCAGGTATTGCCCGATGGTGTGCTCCAGGTAGGGTGGATTGGTGCCGGAGTAATGGCGGGTGAGCTTCTCGTCTGTGTTGGGCAGGGTGCGGATGATGAGCGCTTCGCATTTTATACCTTGCAGCTTCTCCTTCACATCCTCCAGCATTACCACTTCATCACCGTTTTCCTGCTTCTGTGGCTGTACGGTTATAAGCTGTGCTACAAACAGGAAACGTTTCAGGCAGTTGTGAATAGTGGCGTTTTCATCAGCCGATATGTGACCGTAGCACTCGGTGTGAGTGCCGTTGCCGTGTGGTGTCACATGTATGCGCTTGTAATTGGTGCTGCCCCCTTCTGCTACGCTTCCCACAAAATCCCCGACCCGGATCACATCAAAAGCCACCGGCTCAGCCCAAAAGCACTCGGGTTGTAGCTGACCGTTGTGCAGGGGCATCGAAATGTCGAGCGGCTGTATCGGGTCGAAGGTATAGGGCTGGTCGCGGTAAGTGATGGAGGCTTCCATGGAACTGAGGCTTTTAATCCCGAAGCCACCGCAAGGCAGCTTCGTCGCTGGTAAAGTTTTTGACTTCAAAATTCACGCAGCCCAAGGCTTCAGCTCTTGTAACAACAGCTTCAAACGAAAGTCTGTTAAACACATTTTCGGGCAGCACACGGGCCAGTTTTTTCAGGCCCAGGTCCGAAAGCGACTTGTAGTAAGTTGTAGACAGCCACTCTTTGGTGTAGGGCAGTAACTTGCCGATGGCCATGGCATTCAGGAGCAACTTATCAATGTTAGACTCCTGCAGCAGCTGGCTTATCCTTTCCGCTGTCTCAAGCATCTCGCTGTGCTCCACAGGGCGTAGCCAGGTATTGGCCAGAATACCGTGTTGGCGGTCTGTTGCAATCCGGCTGATGTCATTCAAGTAAAGTGTTTCCAGTAGCTGCATGGTGGTGGGGTGCGGGGCTATATCCGCCTGATACCAAATCTACGAATAAATCTGAAATAAAAGCGAAAGCTATTCCACCATCAGGTCCAGGGTGATCTGGTCGGCAAGCAGCTTGCCCTGATCAGTTAGGTATAGCACATCCGCTTCGATCCAGGCCAGGCCTTTATTGTGAAGCTGCTGCAGGTATAGCTGGTGTTGTGACTGCAGGTCGTAGCCATACCTGTCGCGCATCACTTTCAGGTCGCAACCCCAGATAGTGCGGAGTGTGGTAAGCAGGAAGTCGTTGGCCTGGTCTGCCAAAGTAAGCTCTTCTACTTCGGCAGGTATAGTGCCTTCGCTTATGGCGGCGGTATACTTGCGGTTGTTGGCCACATTGTACTGCCGGCTATGCCCGTTAAAGGAATGCGCACTCGGCCCCACCCCCAGGTAATGCACCCCTCGCCAGTAGTTGCTGTTATGCCGCGATTCGCAGCCAGGCTTGCTGAAGTTAGACACCTCGTACTGCACAAAGCCCTGCGCCTTCATCTGCTCCAGCAGGATCTCAAACTGCTCCGCCGTAAACTCGTCTTCCGACGGTTTAAAGGTTCCTTTCTTGCTCCAGCGTCCTAGGGCCGTGTCGGGCTCTATGGTTAGGGCATAGCAGGAAACATGCTGCACGTTGAGGGAGAATAGCGTTTTCAGGTCCTCGAGCCAGATGCTGTGATCCGTGGCGGGTATACCATAGATCAGGTCCACGGTGATATTGTCGAAGCCGGCGGCCTGGGCGTCTTTTACGCACTGCAGGCTCTCAGTTGCGTTGTGAGCGCGATTCATCATGCGCAGGTGCGGCTCGTGAAAGGACTGCAGGCCAATGCTCAGGCGGTTTATACCTGCTGCTTTTAGCTCCCGCAGCTTTTCCGGTGACAGGTCATCCGGATTGGCCTCCAGTGTTATTTCTGCGTCTTCCGAAACTATAAACAAGTCTTTGATGGTTTGCAGTAGAAGTTGCAACTCTTGCTGGGTGAGCAACGAGGGTGTGCCGCCGCCAAAGTAGATCGTGCCGACCTCTTGCCCCTGCAGGTACTCTCGACGCAGCTCCAGTTCCCGGGCAATGGCTTGTATGGTGACCTCCTTGTGCCCCATGGAGGTGCTGAAGTGGAAGTCACAGTAGTGGCAGGCCTGCTTGCAGAAAGGAATATGGAGGTAGATGCCGGACAATTTTTTAATTGTTAAATTGTTGATGGTTAAATTACTGTTCAGTTCGTGTGATATGTAAAAATAGCATGCGACAAACCGTTCAGGCAGTCTTACCTTTGCAGGCAAGCCATTGAGCAGATGCTTCTTGTTAATAGAGAAACAATTTAGCCCTTAAACAATTCAACCATTTAGCGTACAAATGTACAAAATCGCTGTCTTAGTCTGGTGCTTATTCCTATGGCTGCCCACGTTGGCGCAGGCGCAGGACAAGCCGCCTTTGCCACAGCAGCAGGTACAGCCGCCAACGCCTAAGTTGATAAACCAGACAAAAGCAGCGCTAAAGGTATACACGACAAGTGCAGAGCGCTCCGTACTGCGACAGTATAATTACCGCACCCAGCATACCGATACCGTAGAAGCCCGCAAAGAAGTCACGGCACTGGTGCACCGGCTGCATCAGGATGCCTACCTGCTGGCCTCGGCTGACAGCTCGTACAAGCACGGTGATACGCTCCACGTGAAACTGCACATCGGCAGTCGCTTCGACTGGGCTGAGCTGCGCAACGGCAACCTGAGCGAAGGTATACTGGTGGAATCTGGCTTCCGGGAGAAGTTTTACCGCAACACACCCTTCAAGCCGGCTGAGTACGCCCGTCTGCAGCAGCGCATCCTCGACTACGCTGAGCGCAATGGCTACCCCTTTGCCTCTGTATGGCTCGACTCCATTCAGATAGTGGATAACAAGATAAGAGCCGCCTTGATGGTTGAGAAAGCTTTCATCGTCACTTACGACTCCCTGCAAGTGATGGGGGGCAGCAAAACGCAACCTAAGTTTCTGATGCGCTACCTGCAGCTATACCCTGGGCAACCCTATAACCAGGATCAGGTGGAGGCTTCGCAACGCATGCTCACTACACTGCCATACCTGAAAGTAGTGCGGCCCCCGCAGGTGCAGTTCTATCGGGACAAGGCGCGGGTGGTTTATTTCCTGGAAGACCGCCAGACAAACCAGATAGACGGTGTGGTCGGCTTCCTGCCCGACCCAAGCCGCTCCGGCAACAAACTGCTGATCACAGGCGAGGCCAATATGAACATCCGCAACATCAAAGGCAGCGGCAAGCAGCTCGGCCTGCAATGGCGTCGGGTAAATAAGGGGTCAGTTATCCTGAACGGCGAGTACCTGCACCCTAATCTTTTCGGAACTCCTTTTGAGCTAGGCACCCGCTTCGGGCTGCTGAAGCAGGATTCCAGCTTTATCACCATACAGCCGCGAGTGCAATTGGCCTATAATACCATGCGGTATGGGCGCTTTAGTGTGTTCACAGAGTGGCGTAATTCCCGCATTCTCTCCACGGCCAATCCACAGAGCCTGCGTGCGCTCGACCTGGCCGATGCTCGTACCAATACCTATGGTCTGAACTACCTTTGGAACAACCTCGACGACTTCTATTTCCCCCGTAAAGGTCGCCTGGTAGAGCTGCAACTGGCAGCAGGACGCAAAAAACTGTTGCGCAATCCGAGTCTGGAGAAGGAGTTTTACGATACGCTGGAGGTGAATACAACCCAGCTTAGTCTGGGCGTGCGTCTGGAGAACTTCTTCAGGGTTGGCAAAAACAGCGCCTTATTGGCAAGAGTGCGAGGCGAGGCACTGCTCAATGATCAGATCTTTCTCAACGACATGTACCGCATAGGCGGCCTGGCATCCCTGCGGGGCTTTGATGAATATTTCTTTTTTGCGTCCACCTACGGCATTGGCACGCTTGAATACCGTCTGTTCACGGCCGAAGACTCCTACGTGCTGCTCTTCTACGATCAGGGCTACTACCGCAGCGACCTGGAGCAATCTAAAGCCGAAGGCCTGCCACTGGGTGTTGGCGGAGGTATAAGTTTTAGTACTGGCGCCGGAATTTTCCAATTAGTGTATTCTGTCGGAAAATCGGAACAGCAGCCTATGTCGCTGAGAGCCTCGAAGATACACTTCGGAATCACGAGCAAATTCTAGCAGAGCGCAATTTTTTTGAGGTTTTTGGTAACCAAAGCTTGCATTGTAAGTATGTTTATACTACTTTTGTAACACAATAACAGTGCGGGATGGAGCAGTTGGTAGCTCGTTGGGCTCATAACCCAAAGGTCACAGGTTCGAGTCCTGTTCCCGCTACCCAAGAAAAACCCTGAATCGGAAACGGTTCAGGGTTTTTGTTTTTTAATCCATTCTTCTTAGCCTTCCCTTTCTAATATAATAGTCCTCACAATCAGATATTATCTTCACTATATTTGAACAGAACTATACCTGTTGTCGTAGATAAGGGTCTTCTACTATGATGGAATATCGCAGTAAAACCTAAACAATAATACGCCTAGTTTGTAAGTCAATTCTGGAAAGTGGCTTTATAGATCACTGATCAGGGTGTATATGCTGTTATTTAATTGTTTTGCTTATATTTAAGCATTATTTACTTTATTGTCATGCTCTGATAAATCATAAATAAAGGTTATATCGTTATAGTTTAGGCGCGGTCCAAATTCACCCTTAAAGCTTTCCTGATGCGGTTTACTTCGTATAAGACTTTTACCTGGTTTTTACTCTTTCTCCTCGCTATAGTCCAGCAGGCTTCTGGAAGTGTGGACAACTGCCCTTCTCCGACTGCAACAATCGATAACAATGTAAGTGTATGTCTTGGAAGTCAGCCTGCGGTAATTACAGCCAACGCTACATTTACTGTGCAAACCTGGCAATGGTACAAAGATGAGCAGCCAATAAGCGGCGCTCCGAATGCCAACACGCTTTCAGTTAGCGAACCCGGTTCTTATTACGCCATCGCCACACCTGCTCCGGGCGCTTGTGACAACGCTACGCCGCTGCGTACGAATCCGGTTGTGGTGGCAGCAACCCCTCCTGAGCCTACCATTGTGGTTGACCCTAATCGGCCTATTTGCTCAGGACAGGAGTTTGCTTTTAATGTTACTAACCTTTCGGATGAAGACTACACATTTGACTGGGATTTTGGAGACGGCAATGTAATCGCAAGGGGAAGTGCGACTGAAACGCATAGTTATGAGAGTTTTGGAACCACTGGACAGCCTTTTACAGTAAGAGTTACCGCTATTAGCAGAACGGGTAGCTGCCCGTCTCCACAGGGCCAGGCTGCAGTGTCGGTGCAGCAGCAGGCGGAAGTGACCTATACTATAGAGGGCAAAGATAAAGATGGCGAAACGTTTACCCAGTGCCTCCCGGAAGATGAAGACCCTGCTGAAGCTGAGGTACGTGCCGTGGTATCGGATCCACAGTCACCGCAACTTAACAACATCACTGAATACTATATCACCTGGGGGCTTGGCGAAGACGAGGAAGAGCAGCGTGTCACTACGTTTCCTGTTGAAGGGCCTGTGTATGAAGAGCTGGGTGCCTATACCATCCGGATCAGAGCGGTTAACAACAATGGCTGCTCCACTATTTATGAAGAGGTTTTTGAGTTTCTGCAGAAGCCTAAAGCCGGTTTCAACCCTGCAAAGAATGATCCTGAAAAACCTGCTGAAATAGAGCCAGGCATTGGCTGTCGACCGGTTTATGTTACCATGACGGAAACTGAGGAGACAGAAGATCAGGAGGCGAAAGAGTCTACAGGAGGTGGCTTGACTTATACCTGGGAAATTACCTCTCCGCCGGGAGTTACTCCCTACGAGATAGTGGAAGGTGGATTGGACCAAAAAGACCTTAAGGTAATCTTCTTTGACAATGGCGTCTACCAGATAAAGTTAACAGTTGAGAATGCATGCGGTACCGACGAAGCAGAGGAAAGCGTGGTAGTCGGTTACCCGCAGGTTCAGCTGCCGCCTGTAGGGCCATTTTGCGGACCAGATGAATTTACGTTCAACAGTACGAACTCGTTTTTTGACCGCAACTTCGGCAATGAGTTCACTGTGACCTGGACGATCACAGCCCCAGACGGTTCCACATCCAACAGAACAGGAGAAGACCAGACGATAAACTTCAACCAGATAGGTACCTGGCGGGTGCGGGTGCTCGGTGTGAACGAGTGCGGCAGATCCGACTTCCAGGGCCCTACAGAGCAAGAGGTGATTGTGCTGCCCCCACTGACCGCTGCTCCTACTGTGGCGGAGCCAGAACCTGCCTGTATTGGAGGTACAACTACTTTACGTGCCTCTGGACCTGTAAGTGGCCTGATTTACCGTTGGTATACTGAGCCCAGTGGTGGAGACCCTGTGTTTGAGGGAGCGCAGTTCACAACGGAGCCACTCTCCTCAACCACAAACTTCTATGTGGAAGGTGTAAACACAAATAATTGCGTGAGCCCACGTGCCACTGTAGTGGTGAACGTGGTGCCAGGTATAGCTGACAATACCATCAGCGAAGATCAGGGCATCTGTGTGGGCGACCGTCCCGCTGAACTGGAAGGAAGCGAACCGACAGGCGGCAGTAACAGCAACTATACCTATACCTGGGAACTGAGTACTACTGGCCCGGATGATGGATTTACGGCGGCGCCTGGAGTCAATAACAATCAGAATTATAGTCCGGAGGCCATCAGCGCCACTACCTGGTTCCGGCGCGTCGTGCGGCAGGGGGATTGTGAGCCAAGCATCAGTAATGTAATACAAATACAAACTGTACCGCGTGTTGAGAACAACACTATCAGTTCGAACCAGGAGATATGTGGAGGTGAAGTGCCAGCACAGTTGGTGGGATCAAGACCAACAGGAGGTAGCGGAGAGCCCTATACCTACCGCTGGGAGGAAAGCACAACTGGTCCTAACACCGGGTTTGTAGCAGCATCAGGCAACAATGCAGGGGAGAACTATACTTTTACTTCCGCACTAAGCCAGGATACCTGGTACAGGAGATCAGTTACATCGGGCGGCTGTACAGTGGTGTCTGAAGCAGTTAAAATCTCCGTCTTCCCTGCTCTTGCCAACAACACCATTACAGCGCCGACCCAGGATGAGTGCTCGGGTGCCGCACCAGGTGCCATCACCGGTTCTGCCCCATCTGGCGGCAGCGGCAACTATACCTACGAATGGCTGATCAGTGGAACAGGAAATGCCGGCAGCTTTGTGCCTGCACCGGGTACTAACAACCAGCAGAGTTATACCCCGGGTGCTATTACCCAGACTACCTATTTCCAGCGAATAGTGCGTTCCGGACAATGTACACCAAACGAGAGTAATGTGGTGGAGATACGCATACGGCCTGCCATTACGGGCAACTCCATTTCAGCTGCCCAGGAGATATGCTCAGGCACGCAGCCAGCCGCTTTGATGGGCACGACCCCTTCCGGTGGCAGCGGCGGTTTTACTTACCTTTGGGAAAGCAGTATTAGCGGCCCGAATGCAGGTTTCAATCCTGCGCCTGGTCAGAATACAGGAGCAGGTTATTCTCCGCCTGTACTGACCCGTGACACCTGGTTCCGCCGAGTGGTTATTTCAGGAGGTTGTGAAAATCCTTCAGAAGCAGTGCTGATCTCCATGTTGCCTTTGCCAAACGCTCCTATCCTGACAGTGCAAAACGCCCGCGCCTGTGTGGGTGGGTCTGCCACATTAACGGTAGCCAATGCTAACGGCAATACCATTGAGTGGTATGATGCTCCAACTGGCGGGTCGCCGCTCTTTGTCGGCACTACTTTCGTTACACCAGAGCTTAGTAGTAACACCACTTTCTATGTACAGGCCAGAAACAATAACAATTGTACAAATGCTACCCGCACGGCGGTAAACGTGACCGTAGTGGAGCCTGTCGCTGATGCCGGTCCAGATGTGGAAATCATTCAGGGGCGTCCTGCAGAGCTGCGTGCTTCAGGCGGGGTGTCGTACCAGTGGGAGCCTGCTGCCAGCCTGAGCAACGCCAATGTGTCCAACCCGGTGGCCAGGCCGGATGTGACTACTACTTACACGGTGACTATCACGACCGAAGAAGGCTGTACGGCAACCGATGAAGTGACCGTGACGGTTATACCTGCGATCACAGCGCCTAACGCATTCTCTCCAAACGGCGACCGGGTGAATGATGTGTGGGAGATTGAGAACATTCAGAACTATCCGGATGCACGCGTCGAGATCTTCAACCGCTGGGGCAACCAGATTTTCAATTCAACCGGCTATGCTACACCTTGGGACGGTACCTACAATGGCGAGTCCCTGCCAGTGGCGACTTATTACTACATCATTTACCTCAACAGCTCCGAAAAACCAATTTCAGGGCATGTGACCATTATTAGATAATGACTATGAAGAAGCTGTCTCTCCTGTTGGTTGTATTGGTAGGTGTTGTCACGCAGGCTTTCGCACAGCAGCGTCCGCAGTACAGCCAGTACATGGTCAATAACTTTCTGCTCAACCCCGCCCTGTCAGGTATAGAAGACTATGCCGACATACGCATAAGCAACCGGCAGCAGTGGGTGGGGCTAGACGGAGCGCCTGTTACCTACTACGCCTCCGCCCACATGCCGCTGAATAAAGGTGCGGCCAGTACCAAGTATGCCAAGGCGCTCGCCCACCATGGGGCAGGTATTATTCTTCATACCGATAAAACAGGGCCCTTGCGCAGAACGGGGCTATCAGGCACCTATGCTTACCACTTACCCGTTACGCGCACCATCAATGTGTCAGCAGGCGTGGCAGCGGGCCTGGTGCGCAATACCATCAACAGTTCAGAACTGGAGTTCACCAACCCGGCAGAGCCCCTGATAGGTGGTGGCCAGGTGAATCAAAATGTGCTGGATCTTTCGCTGGGGCTGTGGGTGTACTCCCGTAACTTCTCTGTAGGTCTGGCGGGGGCTCAGCTGCTGGAGAATGCGGGCGCTTTCCGCTCCGCTGAGGATAACAATGTGTCACTTGACCTGCAGCGCCATTACTTCCTGACGGGTAGCTACCGCTTTGCTCCTGGAGGTCGTATAGACCTGATCCCTTCTGTGATGCTCAAACTAGCCTCGCCTAGCCCACTTTCTGTGGACGTAAACCTTCGTGCGCTTTATGATGAGCGCTTCTGGGTAGGTGCTTCCTACCGCCACAACGATGCCATAGTAGGCATGGTGGGCGTATATGTTAGCCCACTGATTGACATCTCCTATTCATACGACGCCACCACATCAGGCCTCAACCGGGTAAGCGCCGGAACCCACGAGGTAGTAGTAGGTTTTAAGCTGTTCAATGACCGTCGCATCATATGTCCGCAGTGGGTATGGTAGCGTAAGAGCACTTTTAGCTTTAGTGCAATTCAGAAAGAACCTGTGAGGGGATATTTTTTTTATGTTGCTGATACAGAGTGTGCCCGATTGTGCCTACTTTTGCACCCGAGTCTAAAAATACTATTGCACAATAGCTTGTGAGATGCGATCAGACAGTTTATAATTAAGTGCTGGGCGCACTTGAGAAGTAGTAGAAATAATATAGGACTTTGCCGCAATTAAGTTTAAACTTTAACTTAAAATTTGGTGCTTAACAAATTTTGTTAAATTTTAGAGGTTAATATAGCCCCAAATATATGCAATATACTTTTGAAGCTTCTTAATGTACTTTTTTAAGTATATACTTGCGACTTATTTGGCTGAGAGGGATGGAAAGAGAAGAGCTACGGAAATGGCTGTCCGTAGCTGCAAATTGTTGAATATTTAAACGCCAAGTTCTATAACAAACTTATACTCATTGATTTCATGACAAGCTTCTTAAGTAGAGCCTTGCTCTTAGTGCTGGGCTTATGGCTGGTTACGTTTGGCGTAAATGCGCAACAAGCGCCCACACTGGGGGCCTTTTACGACTATAACGTAGTAGGTGGCGATAGGGTTGTAAACCAGAACAACACAAATACAGTTGTTCGCGCAAAAGTGGCCTCCGTTGGCAGAACCGCCCAGGGTTTTAACGACGGTTCTGTATGGCGTGGCATCGAAAACGTAAATGCCGCTGCCAATGAGGCCCTCGCCGCAGCCACTGCAGTCTACAATACGGCCGCTGCCACTGCTCCTACTGCTACACTAACCAATCCTGAACTTGGTGGCCGTACTTATACTCCTGGTGTATACCTGTTCAATGGAGATGCCACTGTCGCCAATGATATTACATTAGACGGTGGTAACAACCCAAATGCAGTTTTCATCTTTGTCATCAAGGGAAATCTTAGTATAAGCGCCGGAGTGGATATTGAGCTGATTCGGGATGCCAAAATCGGCAATGTTTTCTGGGTTGTGGAAAATGCACTCACCGTAGCCAATGGTGCGGAAATTAAAGGTCAGTATCTGGCGCAGCAGGCCGTAACCCTGGGTGATGGTACGATTGTAAGGGGCCGGGTTGCTTCCCTCCAAAGTGAAGTGAGGCTGAACAACAACAACTTCTTCCTGCCAACTGACCTAGAGATCAAAATACAGAAATCGGAAGGCAACGCCGGTGTTGACCGCTACATTGTAGGTCAGACAATCACCTATACCTTCACTGTCACGAACAAAGGACCTGTAGACGACGAAAACGTACGGGTAACCCCCATTCTTTTTTCCGGAGCAAACCACAGCTTCACTACTGATGCGCCCAATTCTACTTTCTCGCTTGTGAACAGCAACTGGGTATGGAACATCGGGAGCCTGAAAGTTGGACAGACCTATACCCTTACGCTCACTGCAACTATCAACGAAACAGGCCCGGGCTTTGTACGTGGTACTATTTCAGGTGCGGCTGAGGATGAAATCCAGCAGAACAACACGGTTGACATTAACTTTTGCGCGGTACTGCCAGATGCAGGGGTTATTACTGGTCCGGTAGAACTGTGTGTGGGGACTGACGCAGAGTACAGTATAGAGCCAGTGGTAGGTGCCACGGGCTATACCTGGAACGTACCCAGCGGATGGGAAATTATTGGAGCTAGAAACTCAACGAAGGTTGTTGTAAGAGCAACATCACGTAATGACGATGCCTTTATTCAGGTTTCGGTGAACAACAGCTGCGGCGCCAGCCCTCCAAGCCGCCTGAAAGTAAACAACTACCCGGATCCACCTGCCACACCGGGGCCAATCACGGCTAATGAAGGTGTATGTGCCGGTGAAGGCGCAACATACTCCATAGAGCCAGTCAAAGATGCCACTTCCTATGTATGGGCAGTGCCTGAAGGCTGGGGAATTGTATCGGGACAGGGTACCACACAAATAACAGTAAGTGTAGGTGAAACAGCCGGAAAAGTAACTGTAAAAGCAAAGAACGTCTGCGGCGAAAGCCCGAATGCATCAGAGATTGACGTAAAACCATTCCTACAGGCGCCGAATCAGCCTTCTAACATCTCTGGATCAGGTACGATGCCTTTCTGTGTTACAACAGATCGTGTGACATTCAGTGTGACAGCCAGCGGCGATGTAGCAGAGTATATTTGGGAATATCCGGCTGAGTGGACGCTTATAGAGGGACAGGGAACCAATACCGTTATCTTTAATCCAAACGGCGTAGGTGGTACGGTAACTGTAAAAGGCATCAATGCCTGCGGACAGAGCCCATCCAGAACATTTAATGTGGTGCCTATTCCAGGCCCGCCGGTTAATCCGGGTGACATCTCAGGAGCTTTTCCGGTTTGCCAGAACAGTGTAGGTACAAAATACTCCGTAGCACCAGTGCCAGGAGCAACCAGCTATACCTGGTATGTGCCGGATGGCTGGACGATCACTGCTGGTCAGGGTACAAACGAGATCACCGTATCATTGAGCGAAAATGCCAGCGGTGGCCAGTTACGTGTGCAGGCTGTCAATGACTGCGGCGCAAGCGGCATCACCCGTAAAGATGTAACGACCGCAACTGGTGCACCATCTGCTCCTGTCGTGATAAAAGGAGAAGAGTTTGGCTGTACGGCTAAAACGACGGTATATGAAATAGACCCCGTTGTAGGAGCTCAGAGCTATACCTGGACACTACCTGCTACCTGGACCATTATCAGCGGCCAGGGCACTACCCGCATCACCGTAACGATTGGTAGCCAATCAGGAAATGTGAGTGTGATCGCGGTGAACTCATGCGGTCAGAGTAGCCCTGCCACCAAAGCCGTGAGACCATTCCCAACAGTGCCAGCAACTCCATTTGCCATTAAGGGTCCTAACGAAGTATGTATAGGCCAGAGCGAGGTAGTTTATATGCTGGAGCCGGTTGACCATACCTTAGAGTACATCTGGGCCGTGCCGTCTGGCTGGACTATCTTGTCAGGCCAGGGTACGACGCGAGTGGTAGTGAAAGTAGGTACACTGGCTGGTGATATCACTGTGACGGCTTCTAACCCATGCGGTAACAGTATGCCTGCCAGACTGCGCGTTGCGCCAGTGGCTGACGTACCGGCTCCGCAAGCGGGACCAATAACCGGAAACGCCCAGTACTGCGCCGGTCTTAACCAAACTTACTCTATCGATCCGGTGCAAGGTGCAAGCTCTTACTTTTGGAGCTTCCCTGGCGAAGACTGGGTGATCGTAGAGGGACAGGGAACTACCCGCGTGACGGTGAAGGCCGGAACAACGCAAGGTAAAGTGAGTGTAGCTACTGTAAACAACTGCGGAACCAGAAGCACTGCCACTGGTTTGACAGTACAGTCTGTAGGTTCAGTGCCGCCTTCACCATCTGCTATCATAGCTGACAATGAAACCTACTGTGGCAATACAGCTGGACTTACCTTCCGCATCGCAGCTGTTCCAACGGCAATCAGCTACGAGTGGGTTGTGCCACAAGGCTGGACAATCACATCAGGGCAAGGAACAACAGAAATTAAAGCAACAGCCGGCACAAGCGGAGGAGAGATAACCGTAGTGGCTGTTAACTCCTGCGGAAAGAGCCAGAGTGTGAAGCTTCTGACAGAGCCTCAGCGTCCACTTATGAACCCGGAAGCTATAAAGGGACCGGAGCTGGCATGTGTGGGCAGAACTGACGCTGTTTATTCAATACCTGCCATCAGTGGTGCCGAAACATACCTGTGGACACTGCCTGCCGGCTGGGAGATACTGAAAGGGGAAGGCACTAACAGCATTACAGTGAAAATTACAGGCAGAGGAGATGTGAAGGTGAAAGCCGAGAATGCCTGTGGAACCACGTCTGAGGCGAAACTCACAGTTGAAGTTGTAACCTCACCACCGCTTGCACCAGCTGCCATACTCGGCGAAACGCTGACCTGTGCAACACGCATAACCACTTACTCTATAGAACCAGTTGCGCATGCATCTTCTTATTCGTGGAAAGTGCCTGCCGGGTGGATCATTTCTTCAGGTCAGGGTACGACACAAATCACAGTACAGATGGGTACGAGCTCAGGTGTCATTAGCGTTGAGGCCGAGAACGACTGCGATAAGAGTGATGCCACAACACTGGCTGTCACTACCAGACCGCTTCCTGTGATCAGCCGCATTGTAGACCGCACTCTGGCTTGTTCCGATATCGCTACTTTCGAGCTCGAGTCTAACAACCCATCAGCGCTGTTTACCTGGGAAGTTCCGGCTGGCTGGGAGATCATGTCAGGGCAGGGCACTAGCGTGATCACCGTGATGCAGGGTAATGCCAGAGGAGAGATTACTGTAGTGGCTGACAACGGTGAGTGTAAGAGCGACCCGGTAACCATGATCTCAGACCCAAGCATGCGCGAAGCGGCTCTGAATGTGCCGAACGTGTTTACGCCTAACAACGATGGTGAAAACGACACCTGGGTAGTCGGGAATCTGACAAACTATCCGGATAATGAGGTGGTAGTCGTGAACCGCTGGGGCAATGAAGTGTACAGAAGCAAAGCTTATCAGAACAATTGGAATGGAGACAAATTAGCGGAGGGTACTTATTACTACCTGATACGTCTCACGCTGTGCGATGGCTCTGAGAAGACCTACAAGGGTTATGTGATGATCGTCCGATAAGAAAACAAACGAATTAAGTGATTACCATGCGAAAAATAGGGGTACTTCTGGTGTTACTGCTGCTGTCCTGGGAGGGCTATGCGCAGCAGGCACCGCAATACACACAGTACATCTTCAACGAGCTGATCATCAACCCGGCCTATGCGGGTAGCAAAGAGATTATCAATGCGAACCTGACACACCGCAGCCAGTGGGTAGGTATAGAGGGAGCTCCCACTACACAGACTTTCAGTGTGGATGGTTCTTCGCGCAGCGGTCTGCTGGGCTTTGGCCTCAATGCGATGAATGATGAGCTTGGAGCTCAGCGCCAGATGGGGCTTCATGGCAACCTGGCCGTGCGACTGCAGATGAGCGAGACATCCAAACTGGCGCTAGGCTTTGCGGCAGGTTTGGCGCAGTATACACTCGATGGCACCAAGCTCAACACCGGCAACACAAGACCTGACCAAGCGCTGAACCCGGGTCGCGTTTCAGAACTGATGCCTGATTTTCGTATCGGAGCCTTCTTCAATACGGAGCGCTTCTATACCGGACTTTCAGTAGCCAACCTGATCAATACCGGAGATGATAACCTGGAAGTAACCATGCCGAACCGCCATTATTTCCTGTCGGCAGGTTATGTGATGGACCTCTCGTCAACGCTTATCTTCAAGCCTAGCTTTTTGGTAAAAGAGGATTTTAACAGCCCGACAAGTTTGGATCTGAATGCATTTTTCCTGTTGGGAGAGCGCATCTGGCTGGGAGGCTCGTACCGCACGGCTGTGAAAGTGCACAGCAACTACTCTGACGAATACGAACTGGACCGCCGCAATGCCTGGGCAGCTATCGCACAGCTCTATGTAACGCCTAAGCTGCGACTAGGCTACTCTTACGATGTAAGCTTAAATGCACTGCGCCAGCATGCCAGTCACGAAATTTCACTGGGTTACTCCTTCTTCAAAAAGCAGGATAACCGAATGCTGACACCACGTTACTTCTAAATTCACCCAGAAAGCAGACATGAGATTACGATTCCTATACCTACTGATTCTTCTGGCGACAGTGTGCGCGCAGCCACTTGCTGCGCAGAAAAAAGAGATAAAGGAGGCTGACAAACACTTCAATAGTTTTGAGTATGCCCTGGCGCTCGACGCTTACAAAAAGTTGATGGAGCGCAAAGAGCCAGACGCTTATCTGCTCGAGCGCATAGCAGACAGCTACCGCCTGATGAACAACAGTAAGGAGGCAGAGTTCTGGTATGCACAGGCTGCCGGCTTTGAGAATGTAACGCCAGCCAGCATTTACTATTATGCCGAAGCAGCCAAGCGCAATGGTAACTATGAGAAGGCAAAAGAACTGTATACCAGCTATGCCCGCCGTGTGCCGGAGCAGGCCAACAAAGCCATGGCACTGGCGGCCTCATGCGACTCAGCAATATTCTGGACGAACAGACCACTTTCCTACGAAATTTCTACCGAGCAAAGCCTTAACTCCTCTGGGGTTGACTTCAGCCCTATTCAGCTACCAAATGGCGATATGGTGTTCTCGTCAGACAGGCTACCAACCGACGAGAGCAAGAAAAAAGAGCGCTTCAACTGGACCGGAAATGGCTTTGTGCAGCTCTACTACGCCAGCATGAACGAGGACTCTACCTGGAATGAGCCGAGCCCGCTTGGCAATGAGATTAACACCGATTTTCACAACGGCCCGGCATCTTTCCTGCCGCAGGAGAATATCCTTTACTTTACACGGACCAACAGTGTGAAGCGTAGCCATGCCAAAGTGAATACTGACCCAACCAGCTGGGTGAATAGAGGTGATGGCAAGGGCACCGGTAACATTAACCGGCACGAAATATTTATGGCGCGTCGCAATGGCGATGAGTGGGTAGATGTGAAGCCTTTCAAATACAATAAGCCACAAGAGTATTCTGTAGGGCATCCTGCCATTACGCCAGACGGGAAGGTCCTTTACTTTGTGTCTGACATGCCAGGAGGAGCGGGCGAAACAGACATTTACTATAGTGAGCGTCAGCCGGACGGCAGTTGGGGCGAGCCTGTAAACGCAGGCGAAGTGATAAACACGAGCGGCCGTGAAAGTTTTCCAAGTATAGGCGGTGATGGCAAACTCTATTTCTCGTCTGACGGGCATGTAGGCCTTGGCGGTCTGGACATATTTAAAGCGGAGGGAGAGCACGGTAACTGGACACGCGTGCAGAACCTGATGTACCCGCTCAACACCTCCCGCGACGACTTAGGTATTGTAGTAGACAGCTCTGGAACCAAAGGCTGGTTGTCATCAGGCAGAACAAGCGAAACCGGCTACGACAATATTTACAAGTTCAGAGAAGTGAACGTGGAATGTACGCTGGTTGGACAGACTTACGAGATGGTAGATCAGCCAGGAACACACCTCAAGAAACGTGTGATGGTGGATAATGTGCTGCTTCAGTTGTTTGAAGAGAACGTGGGTTCCATGGTTGAAACGCACTCTGACTCAACTGGTAACTTCAATTACAAAGTGGAGGCAGGTATGCAATACACCATCCGTGGTAGTAAGAAAGGTTACCTGACGCAGACGATCCTCTTCACACCGGATTGCCGCTTCAGCATAGACTCGCTGTTGGTGGAGATGATCATGTACCGTGACACGCCTAACGTACCAATCGTTTTGGAGAACATCTTCTACGACCTCGACAAGCATGACATTCGTCCGGATGCTGCCATTGAACTAGACAAACTGGTGCGTATACTCAAGGCCAACCCAACAATCCGCATCGAGCTGAGCTCACACACCGACAGCCGCCAGACCCGCAAGTATAACCAGGATCTGTCAGATCGCAGAGCGCAGGCAGCCGTGGATTACATTGTATCGAAAGGTATAGAGCGCAACCGACTGGTAGCGAAAGGCTACGGCGAAACAAGGCTGCGTAACAAATGCGCCGACTATGTAGAATGTTCGGAAGAAGATCATCAGGTGAACCGACGTACCGAGTTCAAGATCATCAGCAAGTAATAAATTAAGGTAAAGCAAAAGCCCCGGCTCTTTCAGGAGCCGGGGCTTTTGCTTTAAGATCAACTGTAAACCGAAATAAGGTATAGCTTATTGTGCAGACCAGCCACCATCTACGGGCAGCATGGCACCTGTCAACTGACTGGCCGCATCGGATGCCAGGTATAGCGCCAGGTTACCGAGCGCTTCAACTTCTACAAATTGCTTGATGGGCTGTTTCTTCAGCATCACTTTTTCGATGACCTCAGTTTCTGACATCTGGTGGGCACGTGCCTGATCGGCAATCTGTGCTTCTACCAGTGGGGTTCGCACATAGCCGGGGCAAATGGCATTGCAAGTAATGCCGTAAGGAGCTCCCTCCAGCGCCAGGACTTTGGTTATACCTGCCACACCGTGCTTGGCTGCCACATAGGCCACTTTAAACTCCGATGCACGCAGGGCATGCGCCGAGGCGATGTTGATGATGCGGCCAAACCCACGGGCTTTCATACCGGGCCATACGGCTTTGGAAGCATGAAAAGTAGCCGACATATTAATAGCGATGATCGCATCCCAACGATCTTCCGGAAACTCGTCTACAGGAGCGACATATTGTATACCTGCATTGTTGATGAGGACATCAATTTGGCCAAACTCCTGCTCGGCCTGCTGCACCATCTCCCGGATCTGGTCTGAGTACTGCATGTTAGCGGATGAGAACATTACTTTTACATCGTGCTCCTGCGCCAGTTCATCGGCAATCTGCTGACCATATTTCTCCAGTCCGTTTAATAGCAGGTTGTAGCCCTGGGCCGCAAACAAGCGGGCTATACCTAAGCCAATGCCACTGGTGCCGCCTGTGATGATTGCATTCTTCATTTGTAAGATCTTAAAAATGGAAAGTTGACAAACAAAAAAAACAGAGCGCCCTTGCGGGACGCCCTGTTCTCACCTTAATCTATCTACCTAACGTCGTTTTTATTTTTCTTGCCACCGAAGTCGAAGCGAAGCTCAACTGAGTACAGACGTCCGATCACCGGTGAGCCTACAAACTCGCGCTGCTCGGCATCAAACAGGTTGGATACGCTGGCACCCAGCGTGATCATTTGTGTGAAGCGGTAGCCAGCGCTCAAGTCTACAGATGTGAAGCCGCCAAGCGGACCGTAGTTGTAAAGGAGCGGTGCCACACGCTGCTCGCGGTTTTCGCGGGATGCCACCTGAGAGCCCGAGAAGAAATCATATTCCGGCAGGATGCGCACATTCACCGAGCCAAAGAACTTGTTGTTGAACAGGTCGCGGGCAGTGAAGTTGAAGTTGTAGCGGTGCTTTGGTGCATTCAGACTGCTCTCCGCCGGCGTTACTTTGCCGTCACCGTTCGCGTCATTGTCCAGGTTATCACGGTCCGTGATATCGGAATTGAAATAAGAATACTTGGCACCAATGCTGAAATTATTGCTCAGGTAATAGTTCAGGCCAAGGTCTGTTCCCCAAGAGTTCACATTACCATAGTTCAGATAAGTGAGGTAGTAGTTGAGGGCGTTAGAAGCAGCTTCTGTTACATCTTCTGAGCCCTTACGGATCACTTTCTCTTTGCCCATGATCGGGGTGATGCCCGTTAGTGGAGAAATGAAATCCTGTGACATGGAGTACCAGGTGCTCAGATCAACATAAAACTTGTCGGTAGGAGTGCCTTTGTAACCGAGCTCTAAAGTCTGCACACGCTCCGGTTCCAGTTTCGGGATCTCGCGAGTAGCACCTGTCTCCGTATTCTGAATTGTCAGGCCAGCGCCGCTACCCAGTATGGCCAGGGCGCCGTTGTTCAGATAAAACTCCTGAAACTGGATAGAAGGAGCTGCATAAGCACGGCCATAGGTAGCTCTGAAGGTACCTGCCAGCGCATTCAGCGTCAGGGCAGCTTTGGGGCTAAACTGCGTACCATAGTTGTCGTGGCGGTCCAGGCGGGCGCCTACAACAGCGCGCACTCTGTCACCCAGGCTTCGCTCAATTTGGGCTACGGCACCATACTGATTCAGGATGATGTTGCCGTTGCGGTCATCGAGGTAGGTTTGGCGGCTATAGGCGACATCGCGTTGGAAACTCAAGCCCGTGATCACATCAAAGCCGGCGTAGCTATTGTTGTACTGCACCTCTCCGTTCAGACGGTGACTTTTGTCGATAAAGCCTGGGAAAGCGATGGCAGGTGAGCCAGGGTATAGTGAACCTGCCGGAGCACCGGTTTTAGACTTTTCGTGCGCAACTTCCTGCGACTGGCCCAGGGCACGCAAGGTATGGTAGTTGGTCGTGCGGGCATTAATCTGGTAAGTATCACCGGCATCGTTCCAGGTGTTGTATACCTGCGCGAAGATGCGCGGCGTTACGATGCGGCCGTGCAGGTACTGAAAGGTCCAGCCATTGATCTGGTTACGACCGTTGTTCGTCACGCCAATGTTTGAGCCCTGCCCGATACCATAGTCCAGAATGATGTCCATGTTCTGTCTGGGGGTGTAGTATACAGCGGCATTGGCACGCTTGAAGTTGAAGTTGAAATCCACGTCGTACTCAGGCAATGCTCCCAGGGTGGCATTGTAAACGGTGTCAATGAACTCAAAATCCTTGCCTTCGGTATACTCTGCATTTACCTTATAAGCGAACTTGCTGTTGATGACACCGGCATGGCGGGCACGGGCTGTCAGCACATTTTGATTACCGGCGCCTAGTGTTACGGTTGTGCCTGGATAGCGCCGCGGATCTTTGGTGATGGTGTTGATGATACCGTTGTGCGCATTCGGGCCGTACAGTGCTGAAGATGGACCCAGAATTACTTCCATACGCTCAATATCCTCTTTTATCACGGTGTTGTAAAGGCCAGCCGGAAGGCCGGTGCCACCTGGCAGCATGGAATTTCGACCATCGGTCAGTTGGAACATCTTTACGTTGAAGGCATTGTTGAAGCCACGGGCATTGATGCCGATACCGGCCACACCAGATCGCACCACTTCCACTCCCTGTACCTTGTTGAGCAATTCACCCACGTTGAAAGAAGGCAGCTCCGTCAGGTCACGCGAGGAGATCACGCTGATGGCAGCAGGGGCTTCGGTCAGTTTCTCGGGCCTGCGGGAAGCGGTTACTACAATCTCTTCGCCCACCATATTAGTCATGTTCATGGTGACAGTGCCGATGTCGGTGGTCCCGCCTGAGGTTACGGTAATAGGCTGCCTTGGGAAATTGTACCCTACATAGGAAATGCGCAGATTATAGGTACCGGCAGGCACGTCCATGATGCTGAACTCACCGGCAGCATTGGTGGAAGCACCTTTGGTTGTTCCTTCGAGCAAAACAGTGGCCCCGGTCAGGGGCTCCCCGGTGTCGGCCCCGAGCACGCGGCCTTTGACACTGCCGCTTTGGGCGAGTGCTACCTGAGTCACTGCAAGGAGTGCAAACAGGAGAGTGTAAATTTTTTTCATGGCAATGTAGGTTAGATGTTTAAGGTTATCGTTTAGGTGCTATTTCAGGAATTCCCGGATAGCTTTGTTAAATGCATCGGCTTGCTCGTACTGCAGAAAATGCCCTGTTTCGGGCAACACCACCAACTGGCTGTTAGGTATGCGCTGTCGGGCGGCTTCGGCTACGGCTTGGGTTGTCAGGTTTGGATTGAGGTAGCGGTTAGGTATAAGGGCGTCCTGTGCTCCAAAGATGATCAGTGTGGGCACCTGCACCTGTGGCAACTGCTCGTATACCGGCTCATCGACCATAGCAGCCACGCTGCCTGCCACAGCTGCGCTGTAAGCCCCGAACTCAGCTGACTCGGCTATTTTCAGGCGGTCGTCGATCATGTACTGCACATCGGCAGGCATTTGGTGGAAGTTCACTTTGAAGTTGGCCACTACTTGCTCCGGGGTAGTTTTCTGCACGCTTTCCGGTGTCACCGTCATCTTAAAAAGCTGCTTCTGTTGCTCCGTGAAAGTCTCTATACCTGCAGGAGCGGCCAGCACCAGGTGTTTGATGCGCTGAGGCTCTTTCAGGGCGGCGGTAATGGCGATTTGTCCGCCCATGGAGTGGCCGACCAGCGTGGCTTGCTCCAGTTGCAGGGCATCCATCAGGGCTAACACATCCTCCGCATAAGTCGCCATACCTGCTGTTACACCTGTTTTGTCGGACTTACCGTAGCCGGGCAGGTCGATGGCGATGCAGCGGTAGTGCTGGCTGAGTGCGGCCACGTTCTTATCCCAGGCGGGCAGGTAGCTTCCCAGCCCGTGGATGAAAATAAGCGTCTCAGGACCTTTGCCCTCGTCGGTATAGGCTATGCGCACGCCGTTGGGCAGCGTCACTTTATTGACCGCATACTTGTAGCTCAGGCCCTCGAATACAGGGTCAGCAGCTGGTGCAAGGGCAGTGGCTGATGTGCTGGCAGTCGCTTGCGTGCTGGCTGTTTCTGTACTGGTGGTGTTGTGCATACCTGTTGAAGCTGCGGCAGGCTGTGCTGACTGACAGGCCGTGTGCAGGTATAGCAAGACGAGCGCGGTTAGGACAAGCTTAGTTTTTGAGCTCACTTTCATAAGTCGGTTCTGTTAAAAGTGAAGATTCTTCGGTTACTGGTTCTAAGGCGGGCTTCCGGAATACATAGTAAAAGATAAGGCCTACTGCCACCGATGCCAGTATAGCCAATGCGGCGGCTATACCTGGATTGCGCACGGGCGCCTGCATGTAAGTGGTGAGTCCGCCGTAGTACACGCCAAAGTGCACGATGACTGATGTAAGAGAAGCCGCCACCGGTGCAATGAGCGGGACACGCTTTAGGAACATGCCAAAGAGTACCGGCACAAAAGCCGCTGAGAAGTAAGCGTATACCCCGTTTTGAGCGAAGATGCCCACACTCAGATTCGGGTTCTGCAATTGGTCAAAAGTCAGCCAGATGGTAACAGCAGCCAACACCACAATAACGAGTCGGTTCACCATAACACCACGTGCCGTGATGTTATCACCAAGAATTGGGGTGAGAATGTCGGAGGTAATGGTGATGGAGAGTGATTGGATCAGGCCTTCTAAAGTGGAAAGGCCGGCTGAGATTAGTCCGAGTACCAGCAACAGCCCCACGTACACCGGAAACTCCCGCACCACATATGCCGACATGATGCCATCCACGGGCAGTGGCTGCCCATTCACCATCAGGTCGGGGAAAGAAAGGCGGGCATAAAGACCGGCGAACACCACCAGAAAGAACAGGGCCTCTACCAGCACGCCTGTCAACAGGTATAGGTTGACGTCCTTGTCATTTTTCAGCAAGAGCGACTTAGTGATGATGTGCGGTTGGCAAACAATGGCCACCCCAATGATCATCTGGCAGAAAATGATTTCGAAATTATCACGGAAAAGGAAACTCTGTGGATTGGTTGTGGAAACCAGCAACGGGTCGATGGCGGCCAGTTTGTCCAGAAAGCCGTGCACACCGTCGCTGAAATGCTGATAGCCGGAGCCTAAAAGTATAAAGGCCACGATCAGCATAAGCGTCGCCTGGATCATATTGGTATACACCATGGAGTTGGCTCCCCCGAACATCATATAGCCAAACACAAATACGACGATGCCCACGCATACATGTAGTTCGTTGAGGTTGAGCATGCTGGCCAATACTTTAGTGAGGCCCACACAGATCAATACAATGAAGGTAATCAGCAAGAGCGACAGAAAAGCGAAGAACATAGCATAGCCGCGGCTCTTGTAAACCAGGCCCATCCACTGGGCCATGGTCTGTGCCTTGACGGCAGTGCCCATCTTGCGGAAACCCTTGGTGAGTACTACCAGCGACGCCAGTGCCGCCAAAGGCAAAGCGATAGCCATAGAGATAACACCACTTATACCATAGAGTGCCACAAAACCCGGGTTGATGATAAAAGTAGCGGCACTTGTCATAGAAGCAGCTAATGCCAGCCCCACGGCAATTGGCGAGAAAGCCACATTGCCGAGGGCGTAATCAGAAATGGAGCGAATACGCAGCGCACCCCGTATCACAAAAAACAGGATAATACCTGCGTAAGCAACTACAAGTACCCAACCAGCTGTAACAAGCTCCGATGATGCCAGACTATTCATGTGCGAATGGTATTATTGCTAAGGAAATCTTGAAATAATTTAGCTAATAATAAACATTAACAGAAGCCTATACTTGCCAAACGGGAATAATTTGAGGTGAAATCGGTGAGAGTTGAGGTGGGGTGTTTTTACAGTATCTGCAGTCGCTTCAGCAAAGCATCGCGGTGCGTGTTGCCGATGGGGATTTGCTTGCCTCCGATCAGGATGGTGTTGTCTTCGATAGCTTCGATGGCGGTGAGCTGCACAATATAGGAACGGTGCACGCGCATGAACTGTGTGGCAGGCAGGCGTTGCTCCAGGTTTTTGAGACTCTGGCTCACTAAATGCAGGTGCGTGCGGGTCTTGATGTTGCAGTAGATGTCCTGCGCTTCTGCCCAGACGATGTCTTCGAGCATGACCTTCTCGAGGCGGTTGCGCACCTTTACAAACAGGGCGTCGTGCACCAAGAAATTGTCGGCTTCCACCGTATCGGTAGGCTGGGCAGGTATAGCCACGGCTTGATCTGGTTGCACTTGGCGGGTGCCGGCATTGTGAATGGCCAGCTCGATGCTGCTTTGCAGGGTTCGGGCATCGAAAGGCTTTACCAGGTAGGCATGTGGATTGGTCTGTTTGGCGCGGTCGATGGTGTCTTTATCCGAGAAAGCCGTCATGAAGATAAAAGGCACCTTGGTCGCTTTGGCCAGCATAGCAGCTGTTTCGATGCCGTCGAGTTTGCCGTCGAGTGTGATGTCCAGGATGATCAGGTCCGGTTGGTGCTGATGTACCTGCAGGAGTAACTCTTCGCCTGAACTTACCGCCTGACACACTTCATACCCCATCGACTCGAGCGAGAGCGACAAGTTCTGGGCAATCACCACATCATCTTCTGCAATCATTAACTTCAGGCGAGCCATAGGTAGGGTATAAGTGAAATTGGTCAGGTACGTCAGCTAAATATAGCAAAATGATTCTATAGGTGAAATGCTCAACTTACGGAAGTATAGTATAACTGAGATTATTTTGTAAATTGACGTATGCACTTGCTCCGCTATACCTGTTGTTTACTGCACCTGCTCAAGGTGCTCGCTTTGCTGCTGTTTCTCTCGGTAGCATTGCACGTACGAGCCCAGGCACCAAATACAGTGGATGTAACGGCTTCAGAACAAATAGTGGCGGATGCCCTACAGGTATACCATGATCCGGGCGCCAGCCTGAACGTGGATCAGGTGCAGAGCCGCTCTTTTGCGGCCAACAATCCTGATGCTGTGCTGGAGCCTGGTAAAACGGTGCATTGGGTGCGGGTGGTATTGCGAAACCCGACCAACCGCGAACTAACTCGCCTGCTCTATGCCGGCGATTGGAGCCACCTGGAGCTTTATCAGCAAAGTGAAACAGGCTATACCTTGAAGCGAACAGGGCAACTCCTGCCTATAGGGGAACGTGACGTACCTTCATATAAACCTTATGTCCTATTAGAGCTCCTGCCCAACAGCACTACCACGCTATACCTGCGACTGCAGGGCGACATCAACCTGTATAAGCCGCAGGTGCTGCGGGTACAGCTGCTGTTGCCAGAGCAGGTGAGCGCCGCCAACAGCGACAGGTTGTTCGGACAGGGCATTTTCATCGGGATCATTCTCGTGATGACGCTCTATAATCTGGTGTTATTTGCCTCGGTACGCGACCGCAGTTACCTCTACTATGTGCTGGCGCTGCTGGGTACAGGGCTGTACTTCATGTTTTACCACGGCTTCGCCATCGAGCTGCTCTGGCCAAATGCCCCACTCTGGAATGCGCACAGCTTTCCGTTTATCGTGACCTTCAACGGACTGTTTCGGGTGCTGTTCACGCGGCACTACCTCAACACGCAGCGCACCATGCCGCTCTGGGACAAGGCGCTCACGCTGCTGGCGTTGCTTTACATTCTGCCAGTAGGGATGGGCCTGCTGTCATACCTCACCCCGCTTGATCTACTGCAGGCCTGCGTGAGCCTGATCGGCATCATAGGTGGTCTGGTGCTGGTTGCGATGGTGCTGACAAGTATACAGTCGCTGCGACAAGGGTACAGGCCGGCACTTTACTTCCTGATCGCCAACATATTCTTTGTGGTTGGCGCCTTGCTGTTTATCCTGAAGGAGAACCATCTGGTACCTGATACCATCGTAACAGTGTATGCCGCCCAAGTAGGTATGGTGGCGCAGGTGGTGCTGTTCTCGCTCGGTTTGGCCTACAGGCTGAACACCGTGACAAGTGAGCTCAATGCCAAAGTGCTTGAGAAAGAACGACTCGAGCGGGAGAAAGAGACCGAACGAAAGCTGCTGATCGAGCAACAGAAAAATGAGCTGGAAGTGACGGTTGCCAACCGAACGGCTGCGCTCCGCCACCGTACGCAGGAACTCAAAGACACAGTACGCAAACTAAAGGCCTCGGAGCACAAGCTGCGGCGGCTCAATTACTTTAAGGATCGCTTCTTCTCCATCATCTCGCACGACATCCGTACGCCGCTGGCCACGCTGGAGTCTTTTCTGAACATACTGGTGAACTTCTCGGATAAGATGAAGCCGGATCAGATGCAGAAACTGGCCACGCACACACAGGTATCGGTACGCAACCTGCAGGCCCTGCTCGAGAATCTGCTGCAGTGGTCGACGGCCCAAACAGTCTCCGGGCATCATGTGCGCTTCGAGCCGGAGGTACTGGCGGTAGAAGAACTAGTGAACCGCAACGTGACCTTGCTTAAAGACACTGCCAACACCAAGCAAATTAGCTGGCAGGTAGAGGTGCCAACTGCATTGCAGGTTCGTGCCGATGCCCACATGCTTGACTTTGTGATTCGGAACCTGCTGCACAACGCTATTAAATTCTCTTACCCAAGTGGCCTTATCCAGGTAACTGCTGCAGAAGGTCCTGGCAACATGGTGACAATCGCCGTAACTGATCAGGGCACCGGTATAAGCCCAGATGTATTGGCCACGCTCTTTAAGCTGGAGACACCTGCCAAAGCTACCAAAGGCACCATTAATGAAAAAGGGACTGGTCTGGGTCTGCTGCTTTGCCGCGATTTTGTGGAGCGTCATGGTGGTAAGATTCAGGTAGAAACCGAGCTGGGGCAGGGCAGTCGGTTTTATTTTACCGTACCGCTGGTTATACCTGAACAGTCTACCGGTAGACAACTGCAGCTGGAAGGCGAGATTTGCTAAACACGTCTATCCCTGAAACTGACATTTGCATGTCCTTAAACTATGACTTGAGGAGCTACAGCCACTAAATTTTATACCCATGCCTATCTTCTGTTTAAGCATAGAGGCTCATGTTGTTAATAGAAAAATCAGGCAGCTTAAGGTATAGGTCATAGGTCGCTTGCAAACTAGCATTGCAAAAGCCGACAGGTTACATAGATACTATAATTAGTATGAGTATAGACAGTCGGTTTGTCACAAGTGGTTTACCCCGAAAATCTGTGATTACACCTGAAACCTGTACAATTTGACCATACTTCACCTGTTGTGGGTTATAATTTTATTTTAAATTCAGGTATCATTCCTTCAATTTAAACAGACTAAGCCATGAGACATCGCCTACCCGACGGATTGGAACTGCACTACGAACTGCATGGAAACGCTGACGCATCGCAAGCGATGGTGTTCCTGAACGGGCTCTCTCAATCAACCGCAGCTTGGGCGGGACTAGTGCATAATTTGGGCAAGAAATATCGACTGGTACTGGTGGATCTGGTTTTTCAGGGGCAGTCGGATGAAGCTCCGGAGCATCGGAGTTTTGAAGGGCATGCAGCCGATCTGGCTGATTTGCTCAAGGCTATAGAGTTGCCCGGCGAGACGATACTGGTCGGCATATCCTATGGCGGAGCGGTGGCGCAGCGTTTCCTGGTGCATTATCCCGAGCTGGTGCAGCGGGGCGTGCTGCTTTCTACCTTCCCTTACAAAGATGCCTATTTCGATGCCATCGGGGCTAGTTGGAAACAGGCTTTGCTAACGGGCGGCTATTCCCTGATGCTTGATGTGATGTTGCCTTTTGTGCTGGGACGTAGTTATTTTCTCAACCCGGTCATTACGATCGAGAATCTCAAGAACAGCAAAACAAGCCAAAGTCCTACCCCGGAACGCCTGCTTAAGTTGGTTCGAGCCACGGAAGAGAGCGGCAACTACCTCGAAGAGTTAAAGAAAGTGCAGGTGCCGGTGCTGGTGGTGCATGGCCAAGAAGACATGCTCTGTACGCCCGAAATGGGGCAGGCTATGTATCAGTCCTTGCCACACGGTGAGTTGGAGATTCTCCCTAACGTGGGTCATACGCTTAACCTCGAGTGTATACCTGACCTGATCCAGCTGCTCGATACTTTTGCGGCAAAGGCCTTACCAGTCGATCACCGATAGGATTTATTACGATAACTGCAAAATACAGTAAGCACCTCCAGTCATGATCAGGCTGAATTCTGCCCTGATTATGATTGCTGTGTTACGTTTTCCCTTATCATAGCTTCTCCTCCAGCCACAAGAACCCGCTGCTCAGCACAAATAGTAAGAAAAACCAGATCACCGGAACCTGCTCTTCTGTATAGGCCGTCGTGCTTGCTGTTTGTTTTCGCTGCTGTTGTGTGGCAAACTGTAGAGTGGCCTCCCGTTTCGCTTGTATGCCCTGATGAGTCCAGGCGGCACTGTCCTGCACCAGAAAATAAAACGGTTCCACCCCCTGCGACTCTACCACATGCCAACCCGTACGCTGCGGCCAGAAAGTGCCTTCGTATAACTCTGGCTGGTGAACTCCTTGTTGCAGTGCTATACCTGTTAGCGTCGTGTCGGCTGTGGTTCGCACAGTGGCTTTAGGAACGTCAACGGGATTGTCTAGAGTATAATCAGTGAGCTTTAGCGTAACAGGCTGGTGCAGCTGTGGGATCTGCGGTTTTGCCAGTTGCCAGAACTTCTCCCGTACTTCCTGTTTGGCTACCGACGAAAGCAAATGCGCCCAGTAGCTGGCGTAGGTTCCTTGCTTGCCTTCGAGCTGCCAACTAAAAGTTTGCGGCACCACGGTCATGGCCACGGTTCCCCAACCTGCTCTGCGGCCTGCTGCCAACAGATTGTTGCTTTGCTCTTCTATCAGCCCCGTAACGGCATCACTACTCACCAAGGTATAAGGCGATGCAGGTATGGCTTTGTCTGTTGATCTGGTTATCCAATTGGCTCGAGCCGTGCGGGAATCTTGTTGCGATAGTCGTTTGCTTTGGAAGTTGGTGAAGAAGGCTGTGTTGCGATTGCCCAGCTGTTCGCCGGCAATAGTCAGCACGCCCAGTCCGTCTTCAGTTACGGCACGCTGCAGGGCAGCACGTTCTGCACTGCTTAGCTCCTGTAATGCCTGCGGCTCAGTGATCACTACATCAAACTGCCGGAGTAATTTATGCGTGATGCGACTCAGATCGGTTTGCGCCATGTTGAGCCATTCGCTTTGGTACATCCCTTTGCTGACAGTGCTGCGCATCGCCACTCTGTGTTGCAACTGTCCAAGGTGATTCTTTAGAAACTTGAATTCAAATAAAGGGAAAGATGAAACCAATAGCACTGCCGGTTTAGTGGTAGGATGTACCTGTACCGGCACCTGACCAAGTGTATCTGTATTGTGGCTTGATCTTGCGACTAAGGTATAGGTATAGCGGCCTTCTTGTTTCGGGGTGTAACGCAGCTGAAAGGTATGCAGGCCAGCTTCCTTCAGAGTAACAGAGTCCTGTGCCCGCCCGGCGGCCCGAAGGTATATAATTGTCTCATCTGCGGAAGGCAAGGTATACTGCCCTGACACCGTCACCGGCTCTCCTAAAGAGATGCTTTCCGGCCAGGTAACAGAAGCTATACCTGTCGGCATACCGATTAGATGCGGCATCACCTGAATATCCTGAAGCGCTTGTAATTCCTGTTCTTCCAGGCCATACCCCAACACATGCACTGATTGTACTTGCGGCTGTTCTTGCCGGAAGGTATAGAAGTCGGTAATCGGAATCGTCTCCGGTGCTTTTGTCTGGTAGGTATAGACCAGTGGTTTAGGCCCCATTCTCTGTAACAGGGCATTGAGAGAATCTGGCTCATAACCCTTAGTCAATAGGATCGCAGTGCTTGGGTCAAGTGCCCGTTGATAGCTAGGCGGGAAGATTAACAACACTATACTCACACCTGCCACCGCACTGGCTAACAACCGCCATACCAGCCGCCTGCGGTCAGGGCGCCGCCAAGCCAGCCAGTCAAGCAAAAGCACAGCTACAATAGCGAGAAGGTATGGCAGGTATAGGGTCATACTATAGTTTCAAGTTTTACTGCTAAATAGGAATGTTGTCGGTTAATCAATCTCTCAAACTCTCCAGATACCCCTTTGCCAACCGACTTCTCGTCGTGCTCTGCTTCTGTGGTGATGGTTTGGCAGGTGGCAATAGCTCATACCAGGCATGCTCTACCGTCATCAGGCAATTTTTGCATAACGCTCGGTTCGCATTGATGTCGGCAATGAGGGTGCGGAGGTCTTGCATGGCACGGAGGTAGCGGCCGGGTTTGGTTAGTGCCTCCTGTGCCAGTTCCCGTCCGGCCCGCTCGAGTAGTGCTACATCCTGCTGGCTATACCTGTTGCCTTGCTTTTGTCGCTCCAGCCACTGCAGGGCCTGGCGGGTATGGGGCATTTTCGTCTCTGTTTCTATAGTTCGCCTTTCTGCTGGCGCTTTTATTTTGGTTAACTCTCCTGTCAGGCGCTTCTCAGGCTCCTTAAGCGGCGGCGGGTCGAAACCTGTTTTGGCGGCATAGGCGCGGGTACTTTGCTGTACTTCTTTGAGCATGCGCAGGGCCTTGTACTCGTAAGGCAGCGCCTCTTTCGGGCGATGGGTGCGCAGCCGCAGTTCAGCTTCCCACATCTGGGCCAGTGCGCCTTTTAACTTGGCTTTCACGGCGGGCTCAAAAAAGGTGGCTGCCTCTTCCTGATCATGCTTGTGCAGGTAGGGGTCGAGTAGTGCTTCAACGCTGGTCTGGTCTTCGAATTCCGGGTGGTCATGGCCGTCGCCTGCGAAATGCTCTTCTTCATCGTGGCCTTCTTCACCCTCCGGTATACCGCCGCCCGGCCCTATACCTGACTCAAACTCCTCGCCCAGAAATTTGCCGTAGCGAAGACGCAACAGCTTCTGGTCCACACCCAGATTGTTGCCGCGCTCTTCAAAAACTGCCCGGCTCAACGTTTTTTGTTCTTTGATCAATTTTTCGGTGTCAATGATGATCTGGCGCTGGCTGCGGAAGTACTCCGGCACTGGATTCACGCCCATCGTCAGGTCATCCATGCTTTCCACGATGGTGGTATCTTCGATCTGCACAAAATAGGTTTCGGAGCGGGTATAGCCACGGTGGTTGTCCCATGCCTGCACATAGAAGTAGAGCTCGTCGCCGTAGCTCATACCCAGCTTTTGGAGGTCGATGGTTTTGTTCACGCTGAACCTACGACGCTGTCCACCAAAGCCAATACTGATCTTCTCTTCCCTGAACTTCACGGCCTCGCCCGTGCCTTTGGCCACCGTGGCAATCATATTGGCGTCACGCAGGCCATAGTCATCGGAAAGCTCGGCCCGGATGGTCACACGCTGCGGGTCGCCGAACAGAATTTCGGTGTACTGTTCGGGCTTCGTAATCTGGATGGTTGGGGCTTCATCTGGAATGATTTCCAGGGTATAATAAGCCGACTTTTGCCCGTTTACAGCGATATGGTACAGCGCAGGTTCTGTGAATGTCTGTGATGAGGTATAGCTGCCGTTTTGAGCTGATAGCGAAATGGGCTTTCCTTCATTGAGAATAAGCTCCATAGTGCGGGCGGGCCGGTTGGTTGCAATACGCCAGGTCACCCGGGCTCCCTGTTCCACTCGTAAATTAGGCTGCTCGGCCTGATAGGCTTTGCGGCCGGTATAGGCAGGCGGTGTGATGGTGATCTCGATCTTCTGGATGGTCACAGCGGTGTCGGCTACAGCTGCGGGTGTGTCAGGAAAGTCGAGTTGCAGGGGAGCAGTTGTAGCAGCGTCGGCAACCGAGTCGGCTGGCAATGCCGCTATACCTGCCGCTATCAGCACGGCTATACCTAATGCCGTGTAAGTAGGCTTTTTATGAAGCTGAAATACAGACTGCTGTTTAGGTATAACGGTCTGTAACTGACTGGCTATCCGCTGCTGTTGCAGGCGCTCCAGCAGGTTGAGCTCAGCGATAGGGCGGAGCAACAGCTCTGCGCTGTCTTCGAGTTGTGGATAGGTGCGGTCCAGGTGCCGCGCCACCTGCTGTAGGTTCGTCTGTCGCACCTTGCGCCAGGCCCAGAGCAGGTATAACAAAGCGCCCAGGATCAGCGAAACAGCCATCGCCGCTAGCAAAGGCACTTCCAGTCGCCATTTGTACAAAATGGCAGCTCCCACCAAGGCCACAGCCATGGCCTGTAAGGTATACAGCCATCCCTTCGCCTGGATGTACTCCCGGCGGATACGCTGCAAGGTATAGAGGCTCTCCTGCGCTGACATTAGGCAGTCTTTCGTTTAGTAGTGATTATTCGCTCTGCTAAAAACAACAGAAATGTCAGCAGGCCCAGCCAAGGTATAAGGCTATACTGTTGTCGTTCCTGCTTGTCCTGCTTGCTAGTGGGGTGCACCACGGCTGGCTTCAGCTGGGATTCGTCTAGCGCACGGGCATCAAACTGGTTGGCAACCTGGTGCGGTAAAAGTAAAGGCAGTAAGAGCTCCGGCAATTGTGCGCTCTGCCCCAGCTGGCTCCAGGCCGGACCAAAACCGCTCCTGAAATGATAGACCTTGCCCAGCCCTAACCTTTGCACAGTAAGCAAAGGCTCTCCAGTTGTAGTCTGCCAAACCGTACTTGCCGTGGCTTGGTCTATACCTGCTGTTGAGAACTGGCGTATTTTGATGTTTTCAGGTCCTGTTGAGGTTAGCATCGCATTAGTAGCTACAGGCTCGGTAGTTGACTGTAACCAAAGTCGCGTGCCCTTCTTCTGTACCTGCTCCAGCCAAATTGCCGGCACTTCCTCGCTGCTAAGCCAGAATAACCAGCCTGCAGTGGTGTCCGGGTGAGCGTCTGCTGTGAGTTGACGGAACTGGATCGGTATACCTGTGTAGCCGCTTATCGCCTGCACGGCCGCTCGCAGGTACCGCACTTCCGGCTGCTGCGCTTCGTCGTGTACTATACCTAGCAAAAGCGGTTCCTTGCGAATGTTGACCTGCTGCGTAGGTCTATTGCCCCATTGTGCAACAATACTGCTATCGTTTAGAGTGAAGCGTGCTTGTTTTGTGTAGAATGTGTTGGACTGTCCTGATCGGGAGAAGTGCTGTTTCTGATAGGTTGTGCCATTGCGATCACTTCGACCGGTAATCAGCAGCAGGCTGTCCGTTGGCAAGATATACGCGGCCTGTGCCCAGTTAACAGATTGCTCCAGTGCGACAGGTACCCAGCGGATATTCTCCTGCAAAGGAGCGGGTGTGCCTGTGAAGTGCCGTTGCTGATCTGAAGTGAAGAGCCAGACGCTGTCTTGAACTTGGTCATATCGTTGAGCCAAGGCAGGTAACAAGCCCCAGTGGTTGCCATTAGTTACTACAGAATCTGTCGGTTCACTGCTCATCGCCTGCCATTGTTCTACAGGTATAGCTTCAAATGCCGGGGTATAGCGATGCAAGGTATAGCCCCGCTGCAACAGGTTATCAACTGTTGGTTTAATGTCTCGAAGGGTGGAACTATGCAACAGTTCAGGGCTGATGAACACCGCTTTCTGTGCTGGTTGGGCTGTAGGACTACCTTCCCAAACAGGTTTTGCCAGCGCAACAGCCAAAAGTATCAGGATAAAGCAACGCAGCACTAAGAGCCAAACGTCACTCAACCGGATGCTGCTCCAGCGCCTGCTTGCCGATGGCTCGAGCCAGCGCAGGCTTCCTACTTTCACAGTCTTCCCCTGCCGCCTGTTCCACAGGTGGATCGCAATCGGGACCAGTATCGCCGACGCTGCCAAAAGCCAATATGGGGAGAGGAATGTCAAGGGGGTTTAGGAGTTTGAGAGTTAGAAAGTTTAGGAGTTGTTGGCTTTGCCTACTCGGGTTAAAATATTGAATGTGATAGTCGCTGTCGGAGCCTCGAAAGCAGCACATAGCTGCTTTTCCACCAACTGCACCGGGTTATGACCTTGCTGCTTTTCGTAGTGTTTCACAGCCGACCAGGTGTTCAGGTAGCCGATCAGGTCTTCGGGTGTCCAGGTATAGCTGCTGCTGAACTGTGGCAGCTGCACTTCCTGAAAAGGAAACGGGATGGTGCGGTAGTCCTCGTCGAGGTAGCTGCGCTCCGGATCCCAGTAGCCGTCGAGCACTTCGCTGTAGAAGTATCTGATTACTTTATCCAATGATGGGTGCGTGCTAAGCAGACCATACCCGATCACGGCAATCAGGCCGTCGGGCTTAAGTACCCGCTTCACCTCCTGATAAAAACGATCGAAATCAAACCAGTGCACAGCCTGCGCCACCACAACCAGGTCAACGGCATGATCTGGGAGCGAAGACTCTTCGGCCTGCTCTACTCTATAGCTGATGTTGGGCAGCTGCACGGCATTCTTCAACTGGTTCTCGCTGATGTCAGTCGCAACCACCTGGTCAAAAAAAGAAGCAAGCATACCGGCTACCTGACCATTGCCAGTCGCACAGTCCCAGGCTAGCTGCTGTGCTGGCGCCATACTTGCCAGTTGGGCAATTAGCTCAGGCGGATAGGTGGGCCTATACCTGGCGTAGTCAACAGCGTGTCCGGAAAAGTTATCTTTCATCGTTTTTAACATTCACTCAAAAATCACTCATTCGCTCACCTACTAACTCAACACCAGCCTGTTCTTTAAAAATGCCCGCAGTGCTTTGTCCAGTGGCTCATCGGTGACGAAGCGGTCATAGGCGATCTGGCGGTTGCGCATGGCTTTTTCGGTTTGCTGAAGCCAGTCCTGCAGCTTGGCCAGGTAGGTTTTACGTTGCTCAGCGGTGCCTACCTGCATGGTCTGGCCGGTTTCCAGATCCTCGAACGTAAGTGTGCCCTCAAACTTAAAATCCAGTTCGTTACGGCTCATCAGGTGACATAGCAACAACTCGTGCCGCTGTGCGCCCAATTTGTAGAGCAGGTCTGTTATTTCATGCTCGTGCTCGTAGAGGTCGGTTACAAACACGGTCAGTTCTTTCTGGCGACGGTCCGAAAACAGGTTGGCGGCTGTTTCGGCGTTAGGGAATCGTCCAGTGGGTTTGATCTCAGCTAGCTGATGCCAGAAGCGCTGCAGGTGCATGTTGTCGCTGCGGGGCGTCAGGTTGATCAGCTGTTGCTCATGCAACACATACAGGCCCACGGCATCGCCCTGCGTGGTTGCCAGATATGCCAGTGAGGCCACCAAAAAACGGGCATAGTCCATCTTGGTCAGGCCGTTCTCGTCCTCGTGTGCCATCGAAGCGCTGCCATCCACAATAAAGCGCACGGTGATGTTGGTGTCTACTTCGGCTTCCCGAATGTAGTAGCGGTCGGAGCGGGCAAACATTTTCCAATCCAACTGGCGCAGGTCGTCGCCAGGCTGGTAGCTGCGGTACTGGCTAAACTCTAGTCCGGCTCCCCGTCTGATGCTCTGGTTCTGACCGCTCAGAAAACCTTCCACTACCGTTTTGGCCAGCAGCGGCAGATCCTTGATAGTAGCCAGTACTTTCGGATCGATAAACTTGTGCCCTGTTTGTGACATACCGTAATGCTTTAAACCAAACTCTGGCGCAGTTTCAGATCAACCAGTTCCGCTTCGATTGTCGCTTCATCCAGTATGATATCCAGGCCGCCGATAAGCTCTTCACGCACTTTCAGCATGTACTTCTGCGATTCAGTGTACAGTACGATAGCGGCATCGTAGGCAATGGCTTCATCAAACTCCTGATTCCAGTCCTGGTATACCTCGATCATCAGCACGGGGGTTGATAATACCCGTATCTCAGAGTGCTGACCTGACTGCAGGAGTTTCTCACAGCGTAGTGGTGTCCGGCTTTCTCCGATCTCAAATTCATAAAACGTGGTAGAGGAACGGGATGTCAGCTTATAGTCAGCACTGACGTTGATAAAGCGCTGGTCCTGCTTGTTTTTGGTCAGGCCAATGGCAAACTCAGGCGCCCAGTAGGTGACTTTGCCTCCTGTAGCCTGTACTTTTATGTTATCAGTAAAGAAATAACAGATTCTCTCCCCTACAATCCTTTTTAGGAGTTGCGTGCCAGCGTCACTCAGTTTTACGTTCTCTATTTCTTCCATCTGTTTTCAGTTTCTGATTGCCATGTCGACCTGCTGTATCAGGTACTCCAGCTAATTCGCAACGAGCGACTTCAATCTCATATAGCAGCCTATACCAGTACCGTTTGGGGTAACTTGATATGCTGCAATAATTCTTCTACCACTCTGTCTGGTGTGATTCGCTCCGCCTCGGCCGTAAAGTTGACCAGTATGCGATGGCGCAGCACCGGGAAGGCCATGGTCTGCACGTCGGCGGCCGTTACGGCGAAGCGACCTTGCAACAAAGCCCTGGCCTTAGAAGTGAGAATGAGTGCCTGCCCCGCCCGCGGGCCTGCTCCCCAGCGCACATAACTCTTGATATGGTCGCTTGATGTCGTGTCAGGGCGTGTAGCCCGCACGAGTTGGTTCACGTAAGTCAGCAGATCGTCGCTGATGCTCACTTCCCGTACCAGTTGGCGCAGTTGCAGTACCTCCTCGCCCGAAATAGCCGGATGTACCTGTGCCTGCCGGGTGCCGGTGGTACTGGTCAGTATGTTGAGCTCCTCCAACTCTGACGGGTATTTTATTTTGATGTAGAGCAGGAAGCGGTCCAGCTGCGCCTCAGGCAGCGGGTAAGTACCAGCCTGTTCGATCGGGTTTTGGGTGGCGAGCAGGAAAAAGGGCTTCGGCAAGGTATAGGTCGTGCCCGCATAGGTCACTTCATATTCCTGCATGGCCTCCAGCAGTGCCGCCTGCGTTTTGGGCGGTGTGCGGTTGATCTCATCGGCCAGCACAATGTTAGCGAAGATCGGCCCTTCATTGAACTTGAAGAAACGTTTGCCCGTGGCATGGTCCTCTTCTAGCACCTCGGTACCGAGTATGTCAGTCGGCATCAGGTCTGGGGTGAACTGAATGCGGCGGAAGCTCAGGTCCATGGCATTGGAAAGTGTGCGTACCAGCAAAGTCTTCGCCAGACCCGGTACGCCTTCGAGCAAGCCATGGCCACCGGCCAACAGCGTGATCAGCACTTCGTCGAGTACTTCCTCTTGGCCTACAATCACTTTCTGTATCTCCTGCTTGAGCTGTGGCAGCTTGCCGAGGAGCCGTTGAATGTCTTGTTCAGTCATCTTTATTTATAGTGTTTCACTCGCAACGAGCTCCAGGGCTTTCTCCAGAAACTCATCGCGACTCTCGCGAACGCCTTTAATTGTCTTCTCCACAAACACATCCGGTATAATGCCTACACCATGAAGCGGAGAGCCATCATGCTTCTGTACTTTCATGCCTGTCCAGGATACTCTGTAGCCGCCCGGTAGTGTAAATGGGTTGATATTGCCGTTAGTGCCCGCCGTTGGTTGGCCCACAATGGTCGCAAGCTTGTAATGCTCAATAAAGCTCATGTAGCTCTCTGCGTAGCTGATGGCCTGCCCATCGATCAGGAAGATTACTTTGGCAGTAAGGCGTGGCGATTTAGGTTTCATGCCCCAACCCATTTCTCTGTAACCAGCTATCTTCTCCTGGTCAGGGTATATGATGTAGGGCACCTGCATCCATTTCTTAGAATTGTCAGGCTCAGGCAACAGGTACTCGATCAATCCATGATTACCGTTCGGGTAGCCTCGCAGATCGCAGATAATGGCTTTGCTTTGCTGCAGTTGCGGCATGGCTGTCTGGATATCCTTCATCGGTGCTTTCCCGATGTTGATGTACATAATGCCGTCTGCCAGCGACTTTATACCTTCTGGAGAAGGCATAGCGGCAAAGGCCTGTTGGCGTGATAAAGTCCTTTTGAGCTGCAAGTCTGCCGTAGAATTGTCAGCTTTCAGCACCGTCAACTGTAGTATGGATTCTGGCTCACCGAGGAGCGATTCAGATTGTGCCCTGTAGTGGAGCCAGCCTTCGGTTGCTGCAGAAATATACTGGTGCAGCTCTTCAAAAACAGCCTCTGGTGCGGCACCATCTATGGCTGTTACAACATCACCTTTCACCAAGAGTAACGTGTTATCAAACACATCTGTGATCACGAGTTTATTTTCTACCCACTCCCAGGTAATTGGTGGCTGATGTGTAGCTTTGCTTTCAGCAGTGGTTACCCATACATGGCCATCCTTTAGTTTGGCGGTAAGCAACTGTAGCGTCTTCTGGAAATCAACTGCTGTTTTGTCAGTGTAGGCTTTGGATAAGGCCAGGCGGAGATCCTTGCCCCAGTCCGTCTTGGCAAAATCGAAGTAAGGATAGAAATGCTGAAAGACATTCCAGGTGACTGTGACACCGCCAAGTCGAGTATACAGATTGGAGCCATTGATATCGCTTGCAGGTATAGCCTCCAATTTACTTCGGAGTTCAGAAAGAGCGTTGCTATTGGCGGCAGGGTATGTTTGTGTGTCGGTGCCATAGAGTGTCAGCGGCACGATCACTTTTAAACCGCCACTTAGCGATTTGGTAACATACTCACCTGGTTTCGGCTGGGCATCGTAGAGTCGCGCCGGCTTCTGGCTCTTTTCACTGCCTCCCGGATTGCTGCTTATAGCCAGCCATTTATCAGCTTCCTTGTTTTGCTGAATTGTAAAAAAGTAGCCATTTTCGGTGTTGGTAGCTAAGCCACTGCTGAGTGATTTGTTTATTTTACCTTCCTTCTCGCCCGTAAATTGCTCAGTATATACTTCTTCCCAGTTGCCGTTATTGTTGATTTTCAGGCTGAAGTCATCCAGTAACACCTCGCCCTCTCCTAGCAGGAAGGCGCCAACAACAATTCTCTCAGCACCATCGTCTACTTTGCCTTTGATTTCATAGGTCGCCCATTGGTCCGATTTTATCGGCCTGCTTCCCATGTTGTCGAAAAACCCTTTGGAATTATCTTTCTTATCTACTCTGACCCACAGATGGCCAGTGCCTGATCCTGCTGTGCGTTTTACTCTTCCAGTAAATACAAATTCCTTGCCTTGATAGGCAGAAGCCTCTATGGGTTTCATAACAGGGCCAAACGGGTTACTGGAGGCTCTGTATACTACTGGCCTGTTGAGGCGGATGCTCTGATAAGGGCTATTCTTATCGCCCTGTCCCATGCCCGCATGCTGCCAGGCAATTATTTTATGTTTCTTAGGCTTGGCAGGGGTAATCTCTTTAACATTGAACGTTACCTCTTCATTCTCCAGGTATACCTGAACTGTCGGGGCGATTGGTTGGAATAAAGCGGCAAGGGTAGCTTTTAGTTCTTCGGGGTTTTTACAGCCCTCTACTTGTTTGCTGCCATAGACGGCGAAGCGGTCCCAGTCGATAGCTGCTGCCTCGTCGCTTGGGTGGAAGTAGCGCACATAGCCATATAGTTGCGTAAAGGCCGCGACATTCTCTATTTTTCTGTCCTGTTGGGCATAGACTTGGCCAAAGGCGAGTGTAACCAGAAGAAGGAAGAATGCTCTTTGTTTCATAGATTATATTTTATTCGTTATATATTAGGTATTGCTAATATACTAACTCGTCAGGGCATACATTATTATATTCACTCCAAATTTCGTGTTATCCTCTGCCAGCCAGCGCTTGTTCCGAAAATCGTAGTCCCATTCGCAGCCGTAGTCTTTGTTACTATACAGCACCCCAATCCTTCCATTGATTTCAATCGCTTTCAGGTAGTCATGCACCAGGTCATCGCCCCAGCCGTTGAGCTCGAACGAAGTGGTCGGTGGACCATCTTCGAAAGTGAAGAAGCTGCGGTAAATCTTGTGGTTGTTGGGGATCTTCTTTAAAGCGCCCTGCCCGAAAATCTGCTTCATCTGCTCCTCAAAAGACCGTGCAAAAAGTCCGTCGATGTCGTGATTGCAGTCGTCGACAAACACGAAGCCGCCGTTGCGCACGTAGGTCTCAAAGTTTTGCCGCTCCTTTTGGTTGAACTGCACCAGCCGGTGGCCACTCATGTAGCTGAAGGGGTAGTTGAAAAGTTCGGCACTGTCTAAGGGAATGATCTTCTCCTGCTCGTTCACCTTCACGGTCGTGTACTCGATGAGCGAATGCAACAGATTGCTCGGCATACGCGGGTCAGTATCCCAGTTGCCGGAGCGGTATTGCAGTCGGACGAAGGTGAATGGTTGCACTTGAAAAGTTAAGAGTTAAGTTGTTTAGAGTAACCCTGCCACAGACAGGTCTTCATCAATGTCTTCCCAGTGTATACCTATTCCGCCACCAATTAAACGCCAGTTCATACGTTCGCTTTCAGATGCATCACGCAGTCTGGGAAACCATTCTAATGGTATACCCAACTCACGACCATCGGTCAATAGCACGTACATCTTGGTGTCTGTGAACCAGACTTTTTGCGCCTGCGGTGTAGATTTCTTAGCTAAAATACTCATGCCATTTTTGCTCAAAGAGCTCTTTATTACTAATTACTAATTTACGAAGCTCATTAAGCTCTTTAGCATTGAAAGCATAAGAACTTGCGAGCTCAACTGGCTCCAGCCAGTATTTAGCATAAGCTTCTGCCTTCTCAACATGTATATGTGGCGGCTCATTTCCTTCATTGCTGAAGAAGAAAAATCTGTATCCAAATATCCGAAGTATAGTTGGCATAAATTTTTTGTAAAATGAATGCCGTACACAAAGCGCTGCATACGGCATTCAAGGTATAAGCTGTAGTGACTACACCGCGTCAGACAAGCTGGTGAAGGTGAAGTCGCGGATCTTCATTGGCGGTACCAGGTTGCCGTTGATACGTTGCGGTCTTCCCAAAGCTTCCAGGTTGTTGAGCATGATGATCGGGCTTTCATTGAAGCGGAAGTTCTTCACCGGATACTGGATCTTGCCGTTCTCGATGTAGAAGGTACCGTCACGGGTAAGGCCGGTGTAAAGCAGCGTCTGCGGGTCTACGGAGCGGATGTACCACAAGCGCGTCACCAGGATACCACGCTTCGTGCTCTTGATCATGTCTTCGAGCGTCTGGTTGCCGCCTTCCATCACTACACCGCCCGGGTTCGGCACCGACTTGGCACCAGTTTTTTCAGCCCAGAAGCGGGAGTTGTACAGGTTCTTGATGACGCCTTTCTCAATCCAGGTTGTCTTCTCACGCGGACGACCATCGCCGGCAAACGGAGCAGATGGAATCTCCGGGTGCATTGGGTCTGAATACACCGTAATGCGCTCGTCTACCAGTTTCTCGCCCAGTTTAGTCTTGCCACCAGGCTTGCTCAGGAAGCTGCGGCCTTCTTCGGCGTTACGCTGATCCATGTTGCCGAACATGTTGCGCAACAGGTCAATAGAAGCAGCCGGCTCCAGAATAACGGTATATTTGCCTGGCTCCAAGGCCTTAGCATTGCGGGAATTCACGGCTTTGCTAGCTGCAATCTGTGAGGCGCTGGCCGTGTCGAGTTTGCTCACGTCGCTGAAGTCCTGCGTCACGTAACCGGAACCTGTGCCGTCTTCTGTACGCATGGTCACCGAGAAATCCACGACAGTAGACGGGTGATAAGCAAACAGGCCTTTGGAGTTCAGTCGCGCCATAAAGCTGGTCGAGTGTTCCAGGAAGCCAGCGGCAGTCAAGCCTTTGTCGGCAGCGGCTTTGATGCTCTTGGCGGCTGCATCGGCACGGTAGGCCGGGTCTATTTTGGCGGTGGAGTCAAAGTGAGCTTTGGTCGTGATGTACTTTTGAGGGCCCAGCATGGGCATGTACTCCGGGCTTTCCGGTGCAATGCGCGCGATCTCCTCGGCACGACGTATTACTTTCTCCAGAGAGGCATCGTCGAACTCGTTGATCGTTGCCACGCCGGATCGTTTTCCAAAGCGTGACTCTACCGACATGGCCACGTTCTCTTCGGCCCCACTTGTCGATACCTCGTTACGGGCATAGCGGATGTTGCCGCCATTGTAGCCGCTCAGCGTGACCTCACACTCGTCGGCTTTTGAGTAAGCCAGAGCCTTTTTCAGCAAAGCCTCTGCTTGTTCTCTTGTATATATTGCCATTTTAATCTTAGTTAAGAGTTATGAGTTAGAGTTAAAAGTTAAAAAGCAGAAGCAGGTATAAATCAGCTCTACCGATCATCTAGGCTTATCCAGGCTAAGAGTCCAAAATAGGAACTCTTAACTTTTAACTCTTTACTGATTTAGATTTTACGAGCTGTATTGATCACATTCACGCCGTTGAAGCGAGTGTGGGCTGAGCCGTGCGATACAGCGCTTACCTGGCTTGGCTGGCCTTTGCCGTCGAAGAACGAACCGAACAGGCGGTAGTCGCTCTCGTCGCAAGAACCCGCGCAAGAGTTCCAGAACTCTTGCGTGTTGCTCTGGTAAGCCACGTCCTCCAGCATGCCCACAATCTTGCCCTTACTGATCTCGTAGAACGCCGTACCACCAAACTGGAAGTTATAGCGCTGCTGGTCAATGGAGTAAGAGCCACGTCCGGCAATGTAGATGCCTTTGTCAACGCCGCTGATTAGCTGGTCCACGTTCATCTTCTGCTTACCTGGTGCCAGCGACACGTTTGGCATACGCTGGAACTGTACAGAGCTCCAGTTATCGGCATAGCAGCAGCCATGCGACTCCGGCTCGTTGATGATGTGCGCCTGGTCACGGATAGCCTGGTAGTTCACCAGTATGCCGTCTTTGATCAAGTCCCACTGCTTAGTTTTCACGCCTTCGTCATCCCAGCCTACGAGGCCAAGTGAGCCCTTCTGGGTCTTGTCAGCGAAGATGTGCACCTTATCGGAACCGTATTTGAAGTTCTTGGATTTCCACTTGTCGAGTGTGGCGAAAGAAGTGCCGGCGTAGTTGGCTTCGTAGCCGAGCACGCGGTCAAGCTCCAGCGGGTGACCCACTGACTCGTGAATAGTCAGGCCCAGGTGGTTCGGATCCAGTATGAGGTCGTACTTGCCTGCTGCCACAGACTTAGCCGTCAGTTTCTCTTTGGCTTGCTTGGCGGCCAGGGCGGCGTCTTCGAGCATGTCGTAAGCGTAGCGATAGCCCACCAGGCCAGTTCCTTCCGGCCCTTTTATCTTTTCGCCCGCTTTCGGTACCATGTACTCCCAGCCCATACCCATTGGCGCACTCAGGGCCTCACGGGTTCTGAACTTGCCAGAGGCTTTGTCCACGGCTGTCACCGTAAAGTTTGGCCAGATACGATGGATGTCCTGGTCGATGTAAGAGCCTTCGGTAGAGGCAAAATACTTCTGCTCGTTTACTTGGAAAAGGGCAGAATTCACGAAGCTGGCGCCGTTCTCCATGGCCTTGGCATTGGCAGCCAACAGCAGGTCTGCTTTCTCACTTACAGGCACTTCAAAAGCGTTCTTTTCGATCGGGGTTTTCCAGCTCACCTCGCCGTAGCTCTTCACAGGAGCCAGCCTCACCGGCTCTTTCTGCAGCTTCGAGTTGGCTTTGGCAATGGCTACCGCCTCTTGGGCTGCTTTGGCTATACCTTTGTCGGTTACATCGGAGGTAGCAGAGAAGCCCCAGGTACCGTTGGCCAGTACCCGTACACCTACACCGTAAGACTCAGCGTTCACGATGTTCTGTACCTGTTGCTCGCGGGTGAAAACATACTGTTGCAAGTAACGGCCTATGCGCACGTCGGCATAGGAAGCGCCGCTTGACTTGGCTGCGTTCAGGGCTACATCAGCCAGACGCTTCTTTAAGGCTGGATCTACCTGTTCCAGCGCTCTCTCGGGTGAGATGATATCGCCGAACACAGGTATAGAGGGCATCATAAGCCCACCAAACCCGAGCGCCGATAGCTCGATAAAATGACGTCTTTTCAAGTTCTTTTAAGGTTAAGGTTTAGAGAAGTTTAGTTTTAGGTAACTAAGTTTAGGCATTTACATGCTTAAATCAAAGTGCTGACACGAGTTATAAGCCTGAGAGGGCATTTTAATCGATCAAGCAGGTGTATATCTCTATGAAAGCTTTGCCAGGTACTTAGAAGGGGATAAGTAGAGAAGGTTTAATCGCGCTACGCTTCGCATAGTCGGCCGATAAGGGATTAGCTAAGTATAGCAACCAAATATGTAATGTTTCCAGGCCTGAGTCGTCTTTGTAATTGGAGGGGCAGCCGCAGTTTCTGTGCCTTGCGTTTATACCTGCCTTTGTTACTATGAATAATCGATTCTTAACCTGCTGCAGCCTTCTGTTGATGTTGCTCGGCCATAGCTTGGTTCAGGCCCAACCCGATGTGCTGAGCGTAGCCCAATGGCAACAGGATATCAGGGCTCTGGCTGAGCAAATGCCCAAAATGCACCGATCTCCTTATAATAAGGTGTCGCAGCAAGAGTTCGACAGTGCTGTTGCAGTACTGCACGCTCAGGTGCCCAAGTTGCGGGATCATGAAATAGTAGTGGGCCTCACGCGCCTGGTTGCCATGATCGGCGATGGCCATACCCGCCTGACGCTGCCGCAGGATATGGCAGTGGCCTACAGTCGGGCGCACTCTGCTACACCTCCGCCCGCTGACTCCAGTTTGTTTCTGAACCACCTGCCTGTGAAGCTTGCTCTGTTTGATGATGGTTTGTTCATCCGGGAAACAACGCCTGAACTGATGGACCTGATTGGTGCCGAGGTACTGCAGATCGGAAGTACTGCAGCAAATGAAGCTCTGGAAAAAGTAAGACCCGTAGTGCACTATGATAACGAGATGGGTTTTAAGCAGCTGGCGCCCACCTTTCTTGTAGTGCCTGAATTTCTGGCTACGCTAGGTATAGCCGATGATGTGCAAGAGATAGTGCTTAAGGTAAAAACACGCGATGGAAAAACGGCAGCGGTAGCGCTTTCTCCAATCCCGCAGTTTAAACAGGTATACTTTGTAGGGGCGAATGAGGCGCTAGGTATAGCAGCACCTATGAGCCAATGGAATAGAAAGGAAAAGTTCTGGCTCCACATGCTGGAGAAGGAGAAGACGCTGTATGTGCAGCTGAATGAAAGCAATGACAAGGACGATGAGTCGCTAGCCGCTTTTGTTGCGAAGATAGAGCGCATCGTCACCGGATTTCCAGTAGAGAAATTGATACTTGGCCTAAGGTATAACCCTGGCGGAAATAATCATCTCAATCGTTCCCTGGTACTAGCTCTGGCACGGTCGGAGCAAATTAACCGGTTTGGAAGACTCTATACCTTGATCGGACGGGAAACTTTTTCAGCGGCGCAGATGCTGGCCAATGACCTGGAATACTACACCAATACCCTGTTTGTGGGCGAGCCCTCGGGCTCGTCACCCAGCGCCTACGGTGATTCCAGAAAAATGCAGCTACCGAACAGTAAACTGACCATACGTGTGTCCACCATTTACTGGCGCGACTGGGACGTGGACGAAAAGCGACCCTGGACAGCACCCGATATACCTGTTGGTTATACCTCTACAGATTACCTACAGGGCAGAGACCCTGTGCTGGAGGCCGTACTAGCCATGCCAACAACAGGCACCGTGGCTAGCACCATGCAGCAGGTATACGAGCGGGCAGGCTTCCGGTCGGCTACCTGGGTCTACTTCCGTGCCGTACAGGATGCCCGTGCCAATAGCGAAGAGATCACACAGGCAGAAGAGAAGTTCGGCGAATACTTATTACAGACTAAAAAATCACCGGAGGCCATTGCCTGGTATAGCCATATCAGTAGCCGGCACAAAGAAGAAGCCTGGCCGTTGGTTGGGTTGGCAAAGGCGCACCTGCTGAGTGACGAACGACAGAAAGCTACCGACACATTGGAGAAGGCAATTCGGTTGCAGCCAGCTAATAAACAGGCAAAGGAATTGTTAACGACCATCAAAAAGAGATCATCTAAAGGGTGAAATATGCTGGGATACAAGCTGTTAAGAAGAAATTGCTAGCTGCTATACCTTGAACACATAAAATTTTGATAATATGCTGTAATGTTTCTCACCCTAGGTCGTCTTTGTAATTGAATGGATCTGCAAGAGTTTAAAATAAAGGTACTTCCGGCGAAGCAAAAGCTCTACAGGCTGGCGCTGTTCATGCTTCATGACAAAGATGAAGCGGAGGATATCCTGCAGGATGTATTCCTCAAACTCTGGACCCAGAAAGACAAGCTGCACGCCTACGACAGCATCGAGGCATTGGGCATGCGCATCACCAAAAACCTGTGCCTGGATAAGCTGAAAGCAGCCAAGCGAAAACAGATGGTCGACGTGACAGGTATAGATCTGAGCTCAGGAGATATGAACCCCTACCAGCACTCGGAGTTGACAGACAGCATGGGCAATGTGCAGAAGCTGCTCGCAGCACTGCCTGAGCAGCAGAAACTGGTGCTGCACCTGCGAGATGTGGAAGGCTACACTTTTGAAGAAATAGAGCAGATCACAAGCCTGACCGTGAACAACCTGCGGGTAATCCTGTCAAGGGCCCGCAAAAGCGTACGGGATGGCTTTCTAAAACTAGAGAATTATGAAGTTGGATAACATAGAAGAACTGCTGCAGAAGTATTACGAAGGCGAAACGACAGTAGCCGAAGAAAAGGAGCTGCAAGCATTCTTTAACGAAACAGCAGAACTGCCTGAGCACCTGAAGGCCCACGCTGCCCCATTTCAGTACTACGCCAAACAGCAGCAGCAACAATCCATCAGGGCACTGTCTGATGACTGGTTGTTTGAAAAGATCGAGCAGGAGGAAGTGGAGCAACAGGAGCCAGAAGGGAAGCAGGTGTTCTTCCCGATCTTGCAGGAATATGCCACTTACTGGCGTGTAGCCGCTGGCATCATCTTCATCCTGGGTGCCTTCTGGCTAGGCCGGAACTATAACCAAGGTATAGCCCCAGAACAGCGAGCCGAGCTGGCCGCCCTGCGGGAGGAAGTGGAGGAAATGAAGCTGGCCATGACCACAGGAGCCTCTGCCAGTGAGCGCATACAGTTAGTCAGCCAGGAATTCGACACCGAGCAGCCCGACGAGATCATACAAGTGCTGATCACGACCATGAACCAGGACCCGAACGTGAATGTGCGGGTAGCTGCCTCAGAAGCGCTTTATAAGTTCAGCCACAAGAAAATAGTACGCCAGGCCTTGGTTGAGTCGCTGAAACTGCAAACTGACCCTATCATGCAGCTTACGCTGATTGACATGCTCGTCAGCATAAAAGAGAAAGAGGCAGTTGGCGAGCTGGAGGAAATGGCAAACCGGAAAGACCTGCTTCCTATCGTGAAAAGCAAGGCAGCAGAAGGGCTGGGCATACTGATATAACAGAACTCAATACAAAAAATTTTACTTACCACTAGAGCGATTAGAGCCATATGAAAAGATTAACACTAGTAGCAGTTGCCTATCTTCTGCTCTCCGCAGCGCCAGCAAGTGCGCATGAACGAAATGAAGCCCATACCACAACAGTGGCCGGGACTGTAGACCCGGAAGAGACCTTGCAGGATAAACCACTTGTTTATAAAAGCAAGCTGGGTAACGGCAAAGGCAACAAGGTGGTCATTATGATGCACAACAGCGATGTAAAGGTCATTGGGCATAACTCAGACGAGGTGGTAATAGAGGCTGCTAGCCACCAGGCTCCTCCTGCCCGTGCTGCCGGACTGAAACCATTGTACAATCAGGCCGAGGATAATACAGGAATGGGGTTGTCTGTGGCAAAAGAAGGAAACACGCTGACTGTAACGAAAGCATCCAGGCAGGATGGCAAGTATACCATTCGGGTGCCTAAGAATGCATCTGTCATGTACGAAGAGACAAACTGGATGGGCGGTGACCTAAGCATTGCCGACATGCAGGGTGAGATCGAGCTTAAGTTAAATAATGGGAATGCTACTCTCTCCAATATCACGGGGCCGGTTGTGGCAAACGCTACCAGCAGTGACATGGTGATCAAGTTCTCGAGCCTGAACCAGTCCAAACCGAGCGCCATTTCGACTGTGGCAGGCACCGTTGACATCCACCTGCCGGCGAGCACTAAAGCTAACTTTAAGCTGAAGACCATCCAGGGCGAGATCTACTCAGACTTCGATATGAACATTGCCCGTGACTCCAAGAGCAATCTGCCGCGTGTAACAGGCGGCAATAACATTGACGGTAAAACGAATGGTGGTGGCGTCGAGATGAACCTGTATACCATCAGTGGCGACATGTATATCCGCAAAAGCAAGTAATTCATCAAACTTAACATTCTAAGACTATGAAAAAGTCATTTATCCTTGCTCTACTATGGTTTGGTTTTACGACCACCGTTTGGGCCCAGAGCAAGACAGTGGAGCGAACCCTGGCCGTGCCCGCGAGTAATAAAGTAGAACTGAATCTGAAGTTTGGCGAAGACATCAAGATCAGTGCCTGGAACAAGAAAGAGGCCTACATCAAAGTCACCTACGAGATAAACAGCGGCAAGCTGAACGAAGCGCTGCAGTTGGGTTTTGAGAGCGACAACACCAGCGCCCGCGTAAATGTGGACCTGGACAAGGAGCTGACGAAAAATGGACAGGCAGGGGATTGCCCGGACAATAACTACAGCCAATACAATGTCAGTAAGAACGGCAACCGCAACTTTGTCTGTGCGAAGATCAATTACGAAGTCTTTCTGCCCGCTAATGCAGACCTGACTGTAGAAACCATTAATGGCAACATCGAGATAAGAGGCCTGACAGGTCCGGTAAACGCCAAATCCATCAGTGGGTTTGTAGATATGAACTGGGCTCCGAACAAGGGCGCTGCGGTGGCTCTGAAAACCATCACAGGGGAGGTTTACTCCAATCTGGCCATTGACCTGGGCGGTAGTAAACAAAAAGCGCCTATGGTAGGATACGAACTGAAAGGCAACGTCAGCGGTGGTGGATCTCCAATTAAGTTAGAAAGCATCAGCAACGATATCTACCTCCGTAAAAAGGATTAGGTATAGCTGTCATCCTTAATCAACACGGAGTACATAAACAAAAAGCGGAAGGCCTCTACAGGCCTTCCGCTTTTTGTTTATCAGTAATCTTTTAGTCGTTTAGGCTTCGCTAACCTTACCTGCCAGGCCTTCTTCTTCGAGTAACTCGTTGAAGGCCTCAGCTTCGTTTTTGCTGTTGAATTTACCGGCTTTCACCAGTACCACTTTTCTGCCGTTTACCTGCTCTTCTGCTATCTCCAACGGAAGGTGCTTGTCAAAGGCTTTCAGTTTACGGCTTAATTCTTCAGCCTGCTGGTGGTTGGCAGCTGTTTGGATCGTAAAGGCACTTGGCTTTGTCTCTGCATTAGCTGCAGCTACTTCATGCTTATCAAGTACCTCTACCTCTACCTTTGCCACACCTGTAGCGTGTATGCCCAGTTTACGGGCCGCTGCTTCTGACACATCAATAATGCGTTTGCCTACAAAAGGCCCGCGGTCGTTGATGCGCAAAACTACAGATTTGTCGTTGGCTGGGTTGGTCACTTTGACCATCGTGCCGAAAGGCAGAGTTTTGTGCGCGGCGGTCATCTCGTTCTTGTTATAGCGCTCGCCGCTGCTGGTTTTTCTGCCATGGTACTTACTGCCATACCAGGAGGCAGAACCAATTTGGGTTTTGTCGTTCTTTTGTGCGAAAGTTGGTTGACTAACTCCGATAAATAGAAAAATGATTACTGTTAAGATAAAGCACTTTCTATCGTTCTTCATATAGTTTTTTAGTTGGTGAATCCGCAAAGATACGGAAATATTTTCAAACGAGGCCTTATACGTGCGATTGTGGCCCTGGTTGTAGGGGGATACACGCTGCCTCACAAAATCGCTATAAGTCATATAATGCGAAAAATGCCATTTATAGCTTATATGAGCATATTTTCATATATATTCCCAGCGATATGTTTATTTCTGATGACCGCAAAATATTTTTGATTTTGACGATCACTGCAGCATTAACGGGAACTTTAAGTGGGATATTTTGTTTATGCCGAATCTTCTGCCAAAGCGTATACTTTATAAAAGCATAGTACCATGGACTTTGGAAAACTCTCAGATATAAGCCGTGTAGATTTCACGTTACCACCTGACCATCCAGATACTCTGAACATGCTCAGCAGGTACAAGCAAGACCTGCTGCAGAAGCCAAAGGTATACATCGGCCTGCCGGTTTGGGTAAACAAGCCCTGGATAGGTGAGTATTATCCGGCCGGTATGAAAGAGAAAGAGTCGCTGCTGTGGTACGGCAAACAGTTCAACACCATTGAACTCAACAGTACGCACTACCACATACCTGGACCGGACACAATAGACCGCTGGCGTCATACCGTGCCGCAAGGCTTTACCTTCTGCCCCAAGTTTCCGCAACTGATCAGCCACGAGGGACCGCTAGTAAGTTCACTTGACCTTACAGCCACATTTTGCGAAGCCATCGCCGGGCTGGAAGACAAGTTGGGCTGTTCTTTTCTACAATTGCCTCCCTACTTCGGCCCGAAGCAATTGCCTGATCTGGAAAAGTTTGTACAGTACATACCTGAGAGCGTACCGCTGGCAGTAGAGCTCCGCCACCCGGATTGGTTCGTGGATAATGTGGCCTCGCTGGAGCTGTTTGAGGTATTGGAGAAATTCCGCGTAGGCACAGTGCTCACCGATGTGGCCGGCCGTCGCGATGTGCTGCACATGCGCCTGACCACGCCCATGGCCATGGTACGCTTTGTGGGTAACGGATTGCACCCCACCGACTATACCCGCATCAACGACTGGGTGGAAAGAATTAAGGTATGGCTGGAAGCTGGCTTGCAAGAACTCTACTTCTTTGTGCACGAACCTGACAATATTACTTCGCCCGAGCTGGCCACTTATTTGATCGAGAAGCTAAACAAGGTATGTGGACTGGATGTAAAACCACCCAAAAAATATGTGCAGGCGGTGCAGGGCGAGTTGTTTTAACAAACCAAACAGGTATGGCTAAAACACAAAAGCGGCGTGTCCAGATAGACACGCCGCTTTACTTTGGGTTATTGGATAAAGGGTAATTAGATTTTGAAGGCGTCGTCGCTGATGCCCTTGTTCACTTCCACGCTCTGTACCTCGGCTTTGATCACCTGAGGACCAACAACGGTCTCGATCACGTGCGGGTATTTCACGCCGTCTACTTCTTTGTAGTTCTTGTAGCTCTTGGTCTGTGTGATTGCGCCTTGTGGCGTCTGCATGCTTTTTACGTCTTTCAAAAGCAGGCCTGTTGCCTTGTCAAAGTAGTGCAGTGTCTTTTGACCGTTAGCAGCTATCGCTTCCACGATGTAGGCGTCGGCTCCATCCACTTTCTCCTGGCCAGATACGGCTGTCTTAATACCGAACTTCTCAAAACGAGTCATGGAGAACATGTCAGATTCCGCTTTAGAAGAAGCAAGTTCTTCAGCAGACATGTCTTTGTTTACACCTTGCATCGGGGCTTCCATTTTGCCTTTGTCACCGTTGATGATCACACGCTGCATAGGATTGTTGTTCATCAGGATCTGGATCAGCATTTTGTCAGCGCCTTTTTGCTGCTGCTTGAAAACAAGTGGCATGCCCTGTACACTGGCATTCATAGTCACGGTGACATCTTTCACTTTCTCGATGTTCGCTTTGCCACCAATCGCCTGAATGTATTTTGCGATAAGCTGATCTGCAGTTACATCAGTCGGTACCGCTTTGGCAGCTGCTCTGTCTACCTTTTCGCCAGTAGCGTCAAAGTAAGTAATAGTGTTATCGTCTTTGTCGAACGCTACCAGTTTATCAGCGATATCAGCAGCGTTACCTACGGCCAGGATGTAGAGCTGGTCAGGGCGCACGTACTTCTGTGCTACACGCTGCACATCAGCTGCTGTAATAGACTCTACTTTCTTCAGGTAGTTGGCATAGTAGTCAGCTGGCAGTTTGTAACGGGCAGTAGAAATGGCATACATCGCCACGGTACCCGGGTTCTCCAAACCACGTGCAAAGTTGCCGGTGATGTAAGCCTTCGCATAAGCAAGCTCCTTGTCGGTTACCTGCTTTGTTCTGATGTCAGTGAATTCTTTCATGAATTCCGCAGCGGCACTGTCAGTTACGGCGTTGCGAACGCTGGCAGAAGCATTGAAGCGTCCGAGAATTTTATCAGATGAAAGCGTAGAATAAGCTCCATAGGTATAGCCATTCTTCTCACGAAGGTTCATAAACAGACGGGCTGTGCTGCCACCACCTAAAATGGTATTCATAACCTGAGTAGCTACGAAATCGTCAGCTCCTGGCTTCAACTCGGCCGGGTTTGTAAATGAAAGCACACTCTGTACGGCGCTCGGACGGTCTACAATCACTACCTGAGTTTTGCCATCGTGCTTTGGCAGGTCGTAGTTGTGAGAAGGAACATTTCCTTTTTTCCACTTGCCAAACGATTTGTTCAGCAGCTTTTTCATCTCCTTCGGTGTCACATCGCCTACTACAGCCAGATAGCCGATGTTCGGGCGATAATAAGTGTTGTAGTAGTTCTGCACATCGGCCAGCGTTACGCTTTCAATCGACTTCTCGGTCATCAGCTCGCCATTTGGGTGATTCTTGCCGAAAAGCAGCGTGTTACGGATTTTACCTGCGATAGCATCTGGGTTGTCTTTCTCAGAAGCAAGATTAGCAGCCATCTGCTTTTTCACCTTGTCCAGCTCTTCCTGTGTGAAGTTTGGGTTTAGAAGAGCATCAGCAGTAAGATCCAGCAACGTAGGCAGATTCTTCTTAAGGGAAGAAGCGCTGAAACCGGTAGAGCTAAATGAAAGATTAGCACCGATAAAATCTACCTGCTCGTCGAGCTGGTCTTTGGTGCGCGACTTGGTACCTGTGCGCATCATCTGGCCTGCCATGGCTACATAGCCTGCTTTGTCGCCTTCCAGAATCGGGTCGCGGTCCAAAACCAGCGACATGTTTACTACTGGTAGTTTGTGGTTTTCCACCACGTATACCTTCAGGCCGTTTTTCAGGGTGAAGTGCTCGTACTTGCCCAGCTCAATTTTAGGAGCCGGACCAGCCGGAGGAGGCGTTTGTTTTGTTTGAGCTGTGGCTACCGTGGTAAGCGCCAGCATCAAAAGGAGTATGTTGTATATTCTCTTCATGATCATCTAAATTAATTGCTTTGTTGAGCTGACTTAGGCAGGTAGTGCAACACCACGCGGTTGTTCTTGGTGAGGTACTTGTTGGCCACGCGCTGGATGTCTTCTTTCGTCACTTTCATGTAACGGTCAATCTCGTTGTTGATCAGGTTGGCATCACCGTAGTAAACGTGGTAGTTGGCCAGGTTCTCGGCACGACCGGCCACGGTGCTGTTCTGCTGCACAAACTGGCTTTCCATCTGGTTGCGCAGTTTCTGGAACTCACGCTCGTTAATCAACTCCTTTTTTACCAGCTCAATCTCTGCATCCACAGCTGCTTCAAGATCCTTCACATCCACGCCCATGTTGGCGATGGCATAGGTCAGGAACAAGCCCGGATCTTCAGTTGGGAAAGGGATAGAAAGGGCTGCAACTGCCTTCTGCTGCTTGTCCACGATGGCCTTCGGCATACGCGCACTCTTACCACCGGAAAGCAAAGTAGTTAACATAGACAGTGCATAATGGTCTTCAGTACCCTGCGCCGGGATGTGGTAAGCCTGAATAACGGCTGGCAACTGGATGTTGTCATACACCACTTTGCGGCGCTCCTCTGTCTGAGCTGGCTCTACGATGTTTGGTCTTGGAATCTCCTGCGTGCCTTTCGGGATCTTCGCGAAGTATTGCTCAATTAGCTTCTTCGTATCGTCGATGTTGATGTCACCGGCGATAGAAAGCGTCGCGTTGTTTGGCACATAGAAGGTCTTATAGAAATCGCGGAATTCCTCGATTTTCGCATTGTTCAGGTCTTCGAACGTGCCGATCGGCGTGATTTTGTATGGGTGCTCTGTGTAAGCAAGACCGAACGTATTCTCCAGGATAGTACCGTAAGGCTGGTTGTCTACGCGCATGCGCTTTTCTTCCTGCACTACTTTACGCTGCGTCTCTACGCCCACTTCGTCTACCTTAGCGCCTACCATACGCTCAGCTTCCATCCAAAGGCCAAGCGCCAGTTGGTTAGAAGGCAACAGTTCGTAATAGTAAGTACGGTCGAACGACGTATTGGCATTGAGGGAGCCACCGGCTGCCTGTACCATGTTCATGTACTGGCCACGCTCAATGTTTTCAGTGCCTTCGAACATCAAGTGCTCGAAAAAGTGAGCAAAGCCTGTACGGCCTTTCACCTCGTTTTTAGAACCCACATGATATAGCACCGACACGGCCACGTTGGGCGTAGAGTTGTCTTGGTGCAGGATCACATGCAGCCCGTTCAGGAGCGTATACTCCGTGAATTCGATCTTATTGCTCTTAGTCTGGGCGAAGGCCGCGAAGCCCGTAGCGCACCACATAAGGCAAAGGATAAGCTTACGTTTCATAAAATGATTGTTTAGGAATAGTAAAGCTCTATACACAACATGTGTTATAGAAACTATAAAATTAATCTAAATCGTGGAGGGGTTTTCCACAAATAGCCGAACACAGGCGATTGCTCTACTAACCGGGGAGAGAAGCAGATGAATCGGGGGATTTTGGGGGAATAGAGTAAATACGAACACTTGTACTTTGTGCCTGAGTGGGACTTTCCCTAAGCTCTTGCTACAGTACCTGCTGCAGTTGTTGTAAAATAAACTTCTTGGGTAAGTTAAGCAGGAGTGATAGAAGGAAGAATGCAAAAAGCGTATACTTGGCTTGTACAATGTCTTTATGCTTGTCAGGAAGGGCGACAAAGGTATAGATTAAGCCAATGAACAACGGAAAGCTAAACGGAGACAGTAACCGGTAGTCTAGTGCATCAAAGTAAGAGACAAAGCGGAGTGCTAAAATAGCAGTCAGGTATAGGAGTGCTATACCGATGCATATCATCGAAAAGCTATTCTGCCTGAGCTCTTGCCAGAAGTTATAATGTTTTTTTATCTTAAAGGAAATGAAGGTCAATACTGCCAGTTGGATAGTAGCTGTTACATAAAGTAAGTAGTCTGGTTGGTTCTGAGGTCTGTACTCGCGGATGATGAGGAACTCGTTAAGGAGGCCTCTGAAAAGCATGACAATAAATGCGCCTATCGTTTCCGTTTCATCTTCCAGCCTGTCGAACCCAGTAGTAAAACCACTAAGCCTGTAATTAATATATAAATACGCTCCTGCCAGCATTGCGAGTACAATTGAACTTGTGAACAAGTACAGAGCAGGCTTGTAGCTGCCTCTATAAGCAAAGTATAGTCCCAGAAGAGCAGGCACAGCAAAAGAAAACGCACCGATATAGCGGATAAGAAATAACGCAAGGCAAACGGCGAACAGCAGCACAACATTTTTACCTGACCAGTTGCCAATAAAGATCTGATAAGTTATACCTGCCAGCAACAACCCAAGCAACAGAAAGGGAGCCTCTGACCATGTGAAGCTATACACTTCCATATAGGTGTAAGTTGCATAAACAGAAGCAATGATAAAAGCGTAGGGGCGACTTAGCTGTCTTAGGAAAACAAAGCCTATAGCCAGCAGTATGAAGTTTAGGAGCTTAGAGGACCAGTAAACATCCAGCGTGCTAAGTTCTGAAAACAAGTAGATTAATACCGGATAACCGACAGGCCAGGTTGAGAAGTAGGTCCTAGTGCCTGTTGCGCTTGTTACGTAAAAGCCATGTCCATCTTTCAAATTCTGTGCAAGGCCAAGGTAATGTGTCGAGTCAGGGCTAATATAGCCAGTTCCTTCTGCGTTGATTCGAAGAAGTATAATGGCTGCTGTTGCGAGGTATAGCAGCAACAGCAACAAATCTGCCCTTCTTAATTCATCCTTCAACATCCCCACAACTTAATACATCCTCGGCAACTCGATCCCCTTAATCTTCCGATACAGCCCGAGTGCGGCCTGGTCGGTGAGGCTGGTCACGTAGTCGGTGATGTGGATGATGCGCTCGTAGTCGGAGGCGCCTTCGGGTAGTTTGAGGTAGTGCTGTGGTATGAGGTCAGCTATTTTGCGGTGGTGCTTTGATTCCTGGCGAAACGCGGCTTTCATGCAGGCATCCAGCAAGCCGCCCAGCACTTCGAAGCCCGCTGCTTCGATCTCTAGTACCGGTTTATTCCGGTATATCAATTCTACAGACAGACTTTTGATTTCGTCAAGTACGGGCTTGCAGGTGAGTTCGTTAATCAGTGGCTTGTCATATGTGCCGGCTAATATAGCATCTTCATGCTGCAAAAATATTTGCGAGGTTTCTTGTATCAGCTTTCCGATGATGCGGGCCCGCAGGTAGCCGATCTCTTCGCGCCAGTCATAAAAAGTAAGGCTGGAAACGCGGTTGGGGTCATCGTTGAGAATTTGGCGCAGCAGCGCTATGCCTTGCTGGTGCGGAACCAGGCCAAGCCGTAGCCCATCTTCAAAATCTATAATGCGGTAGCAAATGTCGTCAGCGGCTTCCACCAGAAATGCCAGCGGGTGACGATGATAAAATACTTGGTCGTCAGCTCCTTTCCCCAACAGGCCTAATTCCTGTGCAATGGTGTCGAACCACGTCTTTTCGGTCTGGAAGAAGCCATACTTCTTTTCGCTTGTACTTTTCGTGCCTTTCACTTCTGGCAGCGACTCCTTGGGGTACTTGGTGAATGTTGCCAGCGTCGTAAAGGTTAGGGCTAGACCACTGTGACTGACGCCATCAGGTAGCTTGCAGTGTGCCGGGTAGGTATAGGTAAGTACTCTGAAACCAGCCGCATTGCCTTCAAAACGCTGCAGGTCGGCTTTCTGCGCATCTGTCAGGTTTGTTAAGAAAGGCTGGGCCTCTTCGCTCAGGAAATAAGCCGAAATGGCGTCTTCACCGGAGTGACCAAATGGCGGGTTGCCTATGTCGTGCGCCAGACAGGCAGCCGCAACTATATCGCCGAAGTCTGCCTCCTGTATATTCTTATCTCCTGTCAGTTCGGGGTAGCGCTCCAATATGCTTTTGCCAACGATACGACCAAGTGAGCGTCCTACAACTGACGCTTCCAAACTATGCGTGAGACGGGTATGCACAAAGTCACTCTCTGGCATCGGCATAACCTGCGTCTTGTTCTGCAGGCGGCGAAAAGCTGAGGAGAATACAATTCGGTCGTAGTCACGTTGAAACTCGCCACGCACCGATTCATCAGAGCTATACCTGCTATCCGACGTCTCGAAGCGTTTCTTTGAAATTAAGCGTTCCCAGGAAGTAGTAGTCATGTAATAAGAGGGTATAAATTAACTGAAGAGCACGCTGATGCCAACAGTAGCTATAAATAATATGGCCAATGAGATCAGATAAGTTAATCCGATCGGGATCAGTTTAACTGCTGTGCGCAGGTAGGATTCTTTATACACATAGCGCAATGCAAAAAACAAATAGACCATGCTAATCAGGAATACCCAGCCATTGGTGTCAATATTACTGAAAATCACTTCTACCAATATGGCAAACATGATCAGCAGGAAAACAAAGGTATGGAAATGAACAGAGAACATCAGGTGTTCCACGTAATTGCGACGCTGTGATCTGTAAAACAGGTATAGGATAAACCCGAAGAACGGCATAAGTACAAACATCATAAAAGAGATGTTTTTTAGCAGCTTTTGCCTCGACTGCTCTTCATTTTTGAGGAAATTCCTAAACTTATTATCCACCTCTTCATTGATGATAACAGATGATGTGTCACCTGCAATGAAAGACGAGGTGTCGTTGGCCGGAAGACCAGCCTTGACTCTGGCCAGCGAGTCTGCTTGCAATATCTGAGCTACAGCTTCCGGGTTAGTTGTTTCCAGTTGATTTTTTGCACTCTGAGCGTCACTGATCACAAGACCGTCTGAAGCAAACAAGGCAACGGCGGTAAAGAAAAAGATGCTTACAAATACATAAAGCCTGAAAGGCGGTACGTAGGATACCCTTTTGCCCAGATTGAATTTCTCTGTCAGGTAGCCGGGGCGGGTAAGCAGGTACTTAAAAGTGAGCCAGAATTTTGTATCGTAGTGCAGGGTGCTCTCAAAAAACTCCTCTACCAAATGCTTAACAGGAACATTCAGGTCGTGGTTTTCCTGCCCGCAGTTAGGGCAGTAATTGTTAACCTCTTCAAAGGTATAGCCGCAATTAGGGCATTGCACAAATTTTCGTCTTTTTTTGGCCATAGGTATGCGTTAGGTAACATACTTGAAAGTCAAATATAGCATACTCACTATAATAAAACTACCATAGCTTTCATCCTAAGGGCTTTAGGTATGTATAATAGTCTGTTGTTGTAACAATATAAATGTAATTTGGAATGTTACTTTTTATAAGTGTTTTAAAGTGTTTATGTGTGTTGCCAGCCTGTCAAGCATCTTTGTAATTTGAAAATTAAGATTTATACAGCTATTATCAAAGTTACCTTTAAAGGTAAACTCTCCTTTTTGTGCTGCTGATGTTTCGCAACATTTGTATAGTTACTCGAGCCTATTCCGAGCAATGAAAAACAGACTGTCCCTTTCCAAGCTGTGAAAACAACATGCGAGCCACTGACTAAACCCTGCGTCGGGTATGCGCTTATGCTCCTGGAGTGTATGCCCTGACATCTGAAAACAAACCTTAACCCTGAAAAGCAGCCAGAAACAGATTATTGTTTCTGGCTGCTTTTTTTATTTTTATTCAGAGGTAAACTATAAAAAAATCAAGGCGTAAAAATAGGGGAGTCACTCTATCCCAGTGAGCCAGATGACTCCAGATGTTCAACCAAAACAAAAGGAGGTACCACTATGAAGCCAATGAAAAAAGAACGCACAGGAGGTGAGAGTCTCACTCCCAGGTCTTTCTTTACAGACTTTTTCAGCGATGTAGATCGTTTTTTTGAGAACGACCTGCTAAGAATGCCGGCGCAGATTGGGCGGCAGATTATGCGGAACATGCCTGCCACCAACATTCGTGAGAATGAAAGAGAATATACCATTGAATTGGCTGCCCCAGGTATGGCGAAAGATGATTTCGAAGTAAACGTGGATGAAGGTATGCTGACCATCAGCAGCCAAAAGGAGCATGATGCTACAACAGAAGAGGATAATTATACCCGCCGCGAATATAACTACAGCTCTTTCAGCCGTTCATTTAAGCTGCCGGACGCCGTGAAGGCAGAAGAAATAAAAGCGCGCTATGAAGAGGGCGTGCTGAAAATAACGGTACCAAAACAAGAGCAGACAAATACCAGCAATCGCAAGCGCGTAAGCATTGAGTAAGGTGCTTATCTAAACTGAAAAAGGGGGCTCTACAGCCCCCTTTTTCAGTTTATTGCAATTTGACCACTTTTGTGACGCCGCTGTTGTTGCCCTCACTCCAGCGCAGCACGTATGTGCCCGACGCCAGGTCAGATACGTTGACTTCGATGATGTCGGTGCCATCAGTTACGGTAGCTTCCAGATCGCGCACCTGTCGTCCCTGTATGTCGTATAGCTGCAGCTGCAGGGTAGAGGTGCTGCGCACCAGGTACTCGATCCGCAGCGTTTCGCCTGGCGAACCATTGGCATTGGTGGTCAGCCCAATTGGGTTAGGGTATACCCTGAAGACGCGAAGGTCGCTTGGGTTAAGCACAAGCACTCTGCCTGAGAACGCTTCTGAGTTATTGCTGTAGACCACACGCAAGCGATAATAGCTACGGCGCGGTAGCGGACTGCTGTCAGTAAAGGTATAGTCGCGGGCTTGTCCGGAGGCCGGAACCTGACCTACGTCTTCCCAGGTTTGTCCGTCCTGGCTGCGCTGAACCACAAAGCGGGCTATACCTTGCTCCGTGCTGGTTGTCCATATAACCTCCACGGCGCCAGCGTTCGTAAAGGCAGCGTCGAAGGTGAAGATTTCGGAAGCCAGGTTGCACTCGCCATCCAGCTTAGGTGTCATGGCAGAACGCCCTCCACAGGCAGGAGGGGTAAGACTCCGGTTTAGTACCAGGTTGGCTCCTGCTATATCAGGAGGAGTCAGGTCACGGATTTGCGTCCTGCGGCCTATATTATAGTGCATCAGGGTATTCGGCAAAATAACGTGGCCAAGCTGGTGCGCATGACCCAACTCGTGCAGGATCACCGTTTCGAAGTCGAATTGATTGGTGGCCGGAGCACCCGGACCGTACTGCCAGCTGATGTTGCTGTTGATCTCCATGTCAAATTCCGTGAGCCAGAAGGTTGTATCGCGACGCGTGCCGCTAATGGCCACACAGCCTCTATACTTGCTTATTGTGCGGGCCAGCACACCCTGGCCAGTCACAGCCGAGGACGCAAAGCGAATGACGCTACGGCTATCGTCAGCTGAACTCTCCGTTGTGGTAGCAGCTCCGATTATCCAGTTTACATTTGTGGTGCACACCCAATTGTTCACAGCACGTCTGAAACCCTCCTGCGCAGCCGCTCTGTTTTGCATGCTAGGGGCAAATTGTATGGTGTAGCCGCCGCTCCTGTTTGCATCAATCAGCAAAGGCTGGAAGGGCGTGTTGCCACCTTCAGCTACTACATTGGAATAAGCGAATTCGATTATGAGCGTGCCGGCACTCATACCTGAAGTTCCGTCATTCGCAGTGACTTTTATCTGACCCGTGCCAGCCGTACCGCCTGTCTGGGTATAAGAAGGCACCCTTAATCTAATCTGGTTATTGCTCCATGATAAGTAGTCAGAGGCATAGGGGCGGACCATGGTAGTGCCTCCATCGTCGGCATTGGGGAACTCCACAAATCCGTTGCCCCGTGAACTGCCGAAGCCTGTGCCGTTAATGGTGAGGATGGCGCTAGTACCGGCACTGGTGCGGGCAGGGCTAAAGCTGGTTACCACGACAGCCTGCGTCGCCTGCGTGCTCTGCTGCTTCAACTGTGCCTTCAGACCTGAGTCCAGCCTGTCATTCACTACAACAGTTTTATATTGCTGCCCCATGCGGGAAGTCACCGCCTGGTATACCTCCTGCACCGACTTGTACTGCCTGAAAGGATCGGCAGCAGTACCCCGTTCCACATCATAGCGCACAAAGCCCTGCCGGCTGGCGTATGGTCTGGTAATAATTGAAGCTGCACTGGCAACTATACCTGTAGGAGCACCTCTGCTCAGAAAAAACATGCCCTGCTGCCCTTTTTGCAGCTGAAGTGCTGATGAAACGGTATGCATCGCCAGGCCAACGGTACCACCATCCGTGATCACCTCTACCTGACGCTCCTTTACCTCTCCCTTGAATATTTTGAAAAGCCGGACAGTATGTGCTGTATAGATAAGCTCCTGTCTGGCATCCCAGAATGATCTTTGAGCTACTACTTCGCCCTCTACAATGATGTCAGCCGCTTTTATGCGCTCTTCAAGTGGGATAGGCACCATGTGCAGGTCTTCGGAGGCTTGTGCCGCAAAGGAAATCACCGAAAGAAGTAATGCCAACAGGATGGCAGCGCTTCGTGACCACAGACGGTCAGGTGTTGGGAGTATGGTGGTCATAGACTGGTGCGGATTGTCAGTTTTGCTATCGATAAAATCAGGATGTCGCATTCCTAAGCGGCCATAACGTTCTATTACGCAAAAGGATGTGCAGAGGTATGCGTGGTTTAATGCCAAATATAATAAAATTGTGTGTCAGGAGCAGTAAATCAAGTATAGCTTTTGCCAGGTAGCCATAGTTTTAAATTTAATGAGCCAAGGCAGATTTAATCAGAATAAATTCATTGATGTTATCTGTGTTGATCACGCCGGCAAGGCGACCATTCTCGAGTACCGGGTAAAGTGGCGCCTTTGTTTTCTGTAGTTCCGTGTAGGCCTCAGCTAGCTTGTCCTGCACATTGAAAGCTTTAACCTCCTGTGTCATGATATCCGATACCGGGCTCTCTATTTTTTCTTCTTTTACGGCTTGTATCAGCTGCATCCGGGTGAGCGTGCCAACCACCTGTCCGTCCTGCTCCACCACAAAGTCATGCTCCGAGCCTTTGAGAAGCTTGCCAAGGGCGTCACGTACGGTTTCAGTGGGTGCCAGGGTCACGAAATTGGTCATCATACCTTCGCGCACCAGATGGCCGCGCAGAAAATCAAGGTGCTGCACGATCATATTCTCGGACCAGGCACCAAAGAAAACGAAGATGCCGATCAGGATCAGAAAAGGGTTGTAGAAAAAGCCGATAAACACAAAGAAGATAGCCAGCAGCTGCCCCAGGTTTGCCGCGATCTGAGTAGCCCGCACCCGACCTAGCTTAAAAGCCAGCAAAGCCCGCAGTACACGCCCGCCATCCATCGGAAACGCAGGTATAGCATTGAAGATGACAAGCATCAGGTTTACAAAGAATAGCAGGTATAGGAAGTTAGCCGGTGTGATACGTGTAAAAAACTCCTCGCCGGGTATCTCATTCAGAGAAGGCAGTATCAGCCAAAGCACAAAGGCGATCACCACATTCACGGCAGGGCCAGCGATGGCGATCATGAGTTCCTGCTTCGGGTTTTCAGGTATACGCTCCAGGCTGGCCACACCGCCTATGGGTAGCAGCGTGATCATTTTGGTGCTGACTCCGTAACGCCTTGCTGTGAGCGCATGCCCAAGCTCGTGCAGCACTACGCACAAAAAAATGGTCATCACAAAGGCCACCGACAAAAGAGTGGTGGTCATGTCGGAACCCCGCTGCATTTCCGAAAACACGATCCAACCGATCAGGATCAGGAATGTCCAGTGCACCAGGATCTTGATGCCCGCTATTCTGCCAAGGTTAAGGGACCATTTCATAGGGCGTGTATACGAGTCGTGTTATACCTGTAACGTGCTTATACGCTATAAGTTAATAACAAAACATGCTTTGTGGCAGTGCTATGCTCTATCCTAAAAGCTGTGGCACAACCTTGTCGCCAAACACATCAATAAAGCGCTCCTGCTCCAGGTTCACATTATGCAGAATCAGCTGACTGAAGCCCAGGTCGATGTCCTGCTGCAGCCACTCGAGGTGCTGGCCTGGTTCGGCTGAAACCCGAACATGCTCCCGAAGGTCCTCTTCGCGCACAAACATGGCTGCCTGCTCCAGTTGCTTGGTCGTACGCATATCAGAGAGCACAGCGCTCGGGAAGATGTTGGATCGCCACTGGTCATGAGCTCCCTGCAAGGCCGCTTTCTCGTCTTTGTCGTAGGAGAGCTGGACTTTCAGGTACATGGGCTTTCCCTCGCCGCCACCTCTGTGAAAGGCTTCCACCATTTTCTTAAGTTCTTTTGGCGGCTTTGATACGGTGATCATACCATCGGCCCAGCTGCCCACCCACTCTGCTGTTTCTTCGGTGATGGCCGCCCCGATGATTTTAGGAGCTACCTTGGCGCGGGTATAGAGCTTGGCCTGTTCCACTTTCACAAGACCGTGGTGGGTGACAGTTTCGCCGTCCCAAAGCGCCCGGATGATATCGACGCACTCCTTCAGTCGGTTGTTGCGGTCTTGCTTCACGGGCCAGGGATCACCGGTAATTTGCTCGTTTATGTATTGCCCGCTACCCATGGCTACCCAGAAGCGTTCCGGAAACATCTCGGCAAGCGTAGCGGCGGCCTGTGCGATGATGGCAGGATGGTAGCGCTGACCTGGGGCATTGACTATACCAAAAGGCAGTTTAGTAGCCTGCATGGCAGCTCCAAGCCATGACCAAGCAAAGCCGCTTTCGCCCTGGTCGAGGCTCCAGGGGGCGTAGTGATCAGATGACATGGAGGCATTGAAGCCCGCCTGCTCGGCCTTTTGTACATACTGGAGGAGCTCACTCGGCTTAAACTGTTCGTGCGAGGCATGGTAGCCGATTCGGAGCGTATTATTGTTTGGGTTCATAGGTATAGCCACAAATTTATTCTATGGCATACGGCGATGCTTTGCGCTTTGGTTTCGCGTGAAGCTACGGACACAAAAAAAGGAGCAATCCGATATGGCCTGCCCCTTTCTTGCCCAGGTAGATAGTCCGGGTTATTTTACGTTCGACAGAAAGGTTTTCACATGCTTGTGGAAAAGGGCCGTCTGCTCCTGATAAGGGCAATGGCCTGTGGCCATGGGGCGGTAAGTGGCGTTCCTGAACTTGAACAGACGGTAATGCTCAGGCCCTACTGATAAATCATTGTTGCCAGAGATGACCAGTACCGGCATTTTAAGCGATGCGCTCTTAATAGTGAAGTCCTGCGCGTATTCCGGGAAGTCCCATACCTTGCTGCCAAAGTCCCAGTTGAGGGTGGTGTCCATCACGGCGTTCATCTGGTCAAACATTTCCTTTTTAGGATACATCATTTTGTACATCATGCCCTGCTGGTTCAACTGGTAGGCGACCCCGTTCAGTGCTTCACCGATTGAGCCGTCAGTTTTACGGAAGTCAGACTCAGGCTTGCCAAGCAGGCGAGCGCCATTTTTGATGTAACTTTCCAAGGCATCGTTCAGGTATAGCGTGGAGTTTACAAATATGGCAGCGCTGATACGTTTCGGATGTTGGTAAGCATACTCGGTCGCGATGGTGCCACCAAAGGAGTGCGGCATGATCATCCACTTGTTGTAACCCAGGTGCTCACGCAGCTCTTCAAAGTCCTGCACCACGCGGGCCAGGGAGTAGTCTTTGGTTTCGGAGCTGGAGGAACGGCCGCAGCCGCGCTGGTCTACGTAGATCATGGTCATGTCCTGTTCTACCACATCGCCACCCAACGCATAAAAGTATTTAGTCCAGGAGCCGGGGCCGCCGTGGATAAAGAGGCAGGGCTTGCCCTCGCCTGCCATGCGCACGTATAGCTGCACACCATCAGAAGTAGTGAAGTAAAATGACTTGTTGACAGCCTGCGTGATTTGCGTAAGTGCAAGCAGCATAAACAGGCAGACAAAGCGTAACATTTTCATAGAACAGGTATGAGGTGATCAAAAATTTCACAAAAGACGCTCGAAAAGATGAAAAGACGCATATTTGCTGCATATTATTGGTGAACAGGTATAAAGAGCTGGCTACAAGATTGATTTGAAAGGTATAGCATCGGTATGACAGATATTAGAGAACGTGACTTTGAGCGGGAGCTGAGCTTTCAGGCTTCGCGTAGTGGGGGAGCTGGCGGGCAAAACGTGAATAAGGTAGCCAGCAAGGTTGAGCTGCGCTTCCATGTGGGCGACTCAGAACTGCTGACAGACGAGGAAAAGGCACTGGTGTTGGAGAAACTGGCTAGCCGCATCAACAATGAGGGCTTTCTGCAGGTGGTGTGCCAGGCAGAGCGCAGCCAGTTGCAGAACAAGGAGCAGTGCATTGAGCGCTTCTATGAGCTGCTCCGGCAGGCACTTACCCGACAGAAAAAGCGCAAAGCCACCAAGCCCACACGAGCATCCGTGCGCAAACGCCTCGAAAGCAAGCGCCGCCAATCCGACAAAAAGGCCAGCCGTGGCGGTTTCAAAGGCGACTACTAAGGTATAGCCATCATCTATTTCTCCGCTCAGGTATACCTGTCTGGCAAATGCGGGCGTTCCCATAGTTCAGTTCTCGCAGTGGCGCCTTACGGTAGCCAGGAGTTCTTTTCAAAAAAACATCGGCATGCTGGCATTGCTCTGCTCTATTTGTGTAGAATAGGTAAGATATTTGCAACGGCAGGAGCCAGACTCCGAATACAAACCATGAAGAAGATTTTTATTACGATACTATTGGTGGCGGGAGCGGCTACGGCCAGCCAGGCGCAGAAGTACAGAACAGCAGCAGGTATACGACTCGGTGGCGACCAGTTTGGAGCCACCGTGCAGCAGCGCATTGCAGAGAAAACCACACTGGAAGGTATAGCGCTGGTTGGGTCGCGGGAGTATAGTGGCACCTTGCTTTATCAGCGGCACTGGCCCATGCTGGGCAAGCGCTTCAACTACTACCTGGGCGGCGGCGGCCACATCGGAAATCTGAAAGACCAGGGCGTGTTCACCGGTTTGGATGCCATTGTGGGAGTGGAGTACAAGATAAACGGCTTGCCTATTTTGCTCTCAGCTGATGTAAAACCGGCGCTGCACTTCAACCACGAAGACTGGGTAAACCTGGCCACAGGCATCTCGATCCGCTACGTAATTGTGCCCGAGAAGAAAGAAAAAAAACGGATCTGGCCATTTGGCAAGCAAGAGGTGGAAGAGGAGAAATCGGGTTGGCCTTTTGGCAAGAAGAAAGAACCGGAGACCCCTAAAAAGAAGGTATGGCCATTCGGTAAGAAAGAGGAACCTGCTCCTGAGCCTGAACCTGAGAAGCGGATAGACCTGAACAAGATATTCAAGAAAAAGGAAAATTAGCAGCAATCGCCCGACCCCATTCAGGTCGGGCGATTGCTATTTTATAAGGGCAATGTCTTTCTGTTCGCCCTGTCTGTGCAAGAGCGTAACGGTGGTTCAGGAAAAGGCTTTGTAAATGCTGGGCCCAGGTATAAGCTTTGTTATACGGTTTGGCAAAGGCCCTGAAAAAGGTGCGGAACTATAGCATGGCCATGGGCTGAGAAGCAGGAGCTTCGTTGCTGTAAAGCAAGGTGAGGCGCTCCTGTTGCAAGCGATCAGCCAGCAGCGCACGCTCGTCAACTGTTTTTTTCAAGGCGAAGCCAAAGGCGGCTACCAGGGCTAACAAAAGAATGATGATTTTCATGGTTTTATTCAGTACTAATGGCGGAGTTAGGAAACAGGTATAATCAGGAATGCTACTTTATGAGAGAGTCACGCGAAATGGTAATCACTACCTCAGGAAGCAGGTTAGGATAACGCTGTAGTTCCTTTAGCTCCTGGCGATGCTTCATTTCCTTCAGGTCGCTGGTAGTTTTTTTGCCAGCAGCTCCGAAGGCGGCTGTAAGTCCAAACAAAAGAATCAGGATTTTCATAGTAATTCAGGTTAAGATGATGGTGTATATTGGGTTGAGATCAGTTAGGATGTTAGGCCTTTGGTGCTACGATCAGCACTTCTGGCAACAGGTTAGGGTAGCTGCGTAGCTCTTTTTGCTCTTGCTGCAGTTTGTACTTGGCGGCTGTTACTCTGATATCGTCTGCTGTCTTTTTGCAGGTGGCTCCGAAGCCGAGTACTATGGCGAATAATAAGATGATGATTTTCATAATAGTTGATATTTAAAAGGTTTTTCGTTTCATGTTGTAAGTACTTAATAGATAGAGGAGTTAGGTAAAAGGTTGCTTGGCGTTCCTAAATTTTTTTTTATTTCTGATTAGCATATTACATTTTATGTGCCATTCAGTTAAAATGCTGATAATAAGGCGATTATGAATTTAGATTAACGGTTTGTCTACTTAAATCGTCCAATAGCGTACAGGTGTTTGTTCGAAAACGAACAGGATTTTAACAGACTGCTGTGCCGTTCAGATCTTTTCGGGCACTCAATTGTAAAGTGTACAGGCGTTTATCGTGAGGAGAACGTGAATAGTCAAATAAACAGGAGCACCAATGTATAAAGGTACCTTAATAGCGCTCGGAGGTGGGTATGATGATGACTTAATTAAGTTGATCAGGTCTGAGATATGTCCGATACATTCCCGTATCGAAGTAATAGCAACTGCTACCAGTGATCCAGAAGAGTCTGGTAAGGCGTACAAAGAAGCCTTTGAAGAGCTAGGCTGTGACTGTGTGCAGTTCATGCTCATCGACGAAAACCACGCCGCTGACCAGCCAGAGTATATCAGCCGCATCCAGCAGGCTGACGTTATCTTTTTTACGGGGGGGGACCAGGTTCGTTTAATTGAGTTTCTGAACGGGACACAGCTACTCGAGATCATGCGTCGCCGTTATCACCAGGAGCCCATCATCATAGCCGGCACCAGCGCAGGGGCCGCCATCATGTCAGACCGTATGATCTACGATGGCTACGGACACTACTCGCTTATCAAAGGAGAGATGAAAACCACGATCGGCTTCGGGTTTATCAGCCATGTATACATCGACACGCACTTTGTGGAGCGTGGCCGCTTCGGGCGACTAGCCCATGCTGTGGCGCACGATCCGGCGTATGTTGGCGTGGGGTTGAGCGAGGAAACGGGCATAATTATCAAAGAGGGGAATAAAATAGAAGTGTTCGGCACAGGAGTTGTGACAATCATTGACGCCAGCAAGATCCGGTTCACCAATACAAGGCAGGTATCTGAAAACGAGCCTATTGCCGTAGAGCACCTGATTATGCACATGCTGGTAGAGGGATACCGCTATTGCCTGAAGGAGCACCTTTTTCAGCCTGTGGAGCAGCATCTGCCAAGCCCCGCCCAGGAGGCCAGCGATGCTACTGCCAGCATAGCCTAAGGTTTTACTCTGTCCTCCTGCTGCAACTCCATGTTGATGGCCACCCCGGCTTTGGCGCCCTCGGCTGCCGCCACAATCACCAGTTGCATATCACGGGCCGCATCACCGGCCACATAAAGGCCCGGAATGTTGGCTTGCTGTAGACGACGTGTCTTGATGACACCTTTGCCGGTAAACTCACAGCCCAGCTGCCGGCCGATATCCGACTGCTGACTGGTTTCGCCCGAAAAGAAAAGGGCCCCCTGTTGCTTCGACTCGCCGTTCTGCAAAACAATTCGTTGTAGCATGCCGTCATCGCCCTCCAGACGGGTAATCGCTTCCGTGCATACCTTTACTCCGTTTAGGTTGAGCAATTCCATGTCTTTGTTGTTGAGTTTCTGGGTGCCGTCGGTATACAAGGTCACATCGTCACTCCAGTTTTTCATGGCCAGGGCCTGGCCTATGCCGCTGCGGTCTTTTCCGTATACAGCTATGGCTTTGTCACGATTCTCCCAGCCGTCGCAGTACGGGCAGTGGTGCACACTCTGGCCATAAAGTTCTTCTATGCCTTCCACTTCAGGCAGAGCATCTCTGAGGCCGGTAGCCAGCAGCATCTTGCGTGAGTGGTATACATTTTCGTCCTCGTCGTCTACTACATACTGGCCTTTGCTATAAGTGGCTGTTTTCACGGCACGGTCTATTATCTGCACGCCGTATTTTACGAGTTCTTCTCGTCCCTTCTTTATAAAATCACGCGGGTTTACCCCGTCACTGGACAAAAAGCCATTCATGCTGGTGGCCCACCGGTTGCGGGGCTTGCCACTGTCAAACAAGAGCACTTTACGGCGCGAACGCCCCAGTATCATGGCGGCATTCAGGCCAGCAGGCCCTCCGCCTATTATAATCACGTCGAATTGTTCCTTCATTTGGGTTTTAAGTTGAGACTCTATAAACGCAGAATCCCTTTCTGGGATAGCTTTCGCATCAAAAAAACTGCTTTCGGTAAGCTTTGTTCAAAGCTGTCCGGATAGAACAGAAAATTTTTCGACCAAAAACTGATTTTATTTGAAAAAAGGTGGTGCATGTGCTTTAGGAAGTATTAATGTTTTATATATTTGTTTTACCTTATTAACACCCTATATTTAAACAAGTCGCATTTTATGAAAAGCAAAATCTTAGCCTTATTAGGTAGCGCCCTGCTCACAGGTACGGCCATGGCTGGCGGATACCAGGTAAACCTGGCGAGCCAGCGCCAGATTGGTATGGGCCACACGGGTACAGGCCTTCTGACAGGTACGTCCAGCATCTTCTTTAACCCTGGAGCCATGAGCCACATCGGCTACAGTGGCGTGACGATAGGCGGCAGTGCGCTTGTCTCCAGAATTGCCTATTCTGCTCCTGAGTCTGGAGGTGTTACGGCTCGTACAGATAACCCACTGGGTACTCCCTTCCAGGTGTATGGCGTGTACAACATAAATGAGAAATTCTCTGCAGGCCTTGGTGTATACACGCCGTTTGGCAGCACCGTGAACTGGGGCGATGAGTGGAGCGGCCGTTATGGATTGAACCAACTGAAACTGCAGGCTATTTATGTGCAGCCGACTATTAGCTATGCTATTACAGACAAGCTGGGTATAGGTGTAGGTCTTTCGTATGTAATTGGAAGTGTAAACCTGCAGCGTTCGCTGCCTGTGCAGAGCCAGGACGGCACTGAAGGCGGTATTGAACTGGATGGCAGCGCTGAATCAGCGTTTGGCTTCAACGCAGGTATTTTCTTCCAGCCAACAGAGAAACTCTCTATCGGTGTGAACTACCGCTCCAAAGTAAACCTGAGTGTAGAAGGTGGCGATGTGATGTTCAGTAACATTCCAGCGGCTGCACGCGGCAACTTCCCTGATGGCACGACTTTCAACGCGGAACTGCCAATGCCTTCAACACTTTCAGTGGGTATAGGCTTCAAGCCGAACGAGCGTCTGACATTAGCTGCAGATGTGAGCCATGTAGGCTGGGATGCCTATGAGAAGCTGCGCTTCGATTTCAGCCAGAACGTGGGTGGCAGTCCTTTCTCAGAGGCTAGCCGTAACTACGAGAACGCTTTCATCTATCGCATCGGTGGTGAGTACATGGCAACAGATGCCTTGGCCCTTCGTGCCGGTGCTTACCTTGACAAGACACCTGTACAGGACGGCTACCTGACACCAGAAACGCCGGATTCAGACTCACGTGGTCTTTCTGCAGGTATAGGGTACTCCGTTTCTGAAAACTTCAGCATCGACGCATCTTTCCTTTACATCAACAGAAAAGAGAGAACTGATGCCGCTAACCTGTCTGGTGGTATACCTGGCACTTTCAAGGCGGTGGCCTACATTCCTGGCATCGGTCTGAATTTCAAGTTTTAATTATTTTTGACTAAGTAACATGAAAAAGTCTTTATATACATCGAGTGCACTTGCATTGCTTGCTGGCGTACTTTTAACAAGCTGCGACCCGGATATCGATACACCGGCGTCAAGTGCCGGAGAAGCTGATTTTACGAAATATATAGCTGTTGGTAACTCCCTTACAGCCGGGCAAGGTGATGGTGGTGTGTACCGCGAGGGACAGCTTAACTCTTATCCAGCTATTATGGCGGAGCAGTTCAGAACTGTGGGTGGCGGTGAGTTTACACAGCCGCTTTTCACAGAAGAGCAGCGCAACGGCACCGGATATCTTCGTCTGGCGGGCTTTACTGCGCAGGGGGCTCCTATTACGGCTAACGTTACTGACAACCTGGCCATAAGAAGTGCAAGCCCACGCTTATACACCAAGTATTTAGAGCCTATCAATAACCTGGCGGTGCCAGATATCAAAGTTGCGGATATAAAAACAGCAGGATACGGATCTACACAAGGTAATCCTCATTTTGAGCGTATCACACCTGATAACAACGCTTCGCAAACTTATTTGCAGCGCGTTCAGCAGAGTACAGATCACACGTTCTTCAGCTTATGGCTAGGCAATAACGATGTGCTTTCTTATGCCACTTCAGGTGGTGCTTTTTCAGGCGGTATGCTTAACTCTCCAGCGAGAACAATCACACCAACTGCGACATTTGATGCTAACTACTCAGAATTACTGACTGCTTTGACAGCTGGTGGCCAGGAAGGTATAATTGCTACAATTCCTGATGTAACGGCCATTCCGTTCTTCACTACAGTAGGGCCGTCTGTGCAGCAATTGCTGACAGCTAACAACATACCTGGTATGGTTGCGCTAACAGGCTCCGGTAGCTCTCGTATACAGATTGCTACATCTCAAATCAATGCTGCACAGAATGGTGTCTACTTCCTGTTGACTTCTTCTGCCTACGCTCCTTTAGTAGGACAGCCTACCGGCAGATACTGGAGAGAATTAGCCAGACAAGTGAGCCCAAGCCAGGATGCAAACGTGGTTAGACTTACTTTAGCTGGCCTGTTGGCGAACTTCCAAATTGATACGACTGCTATGTTCGGTCTTTCAGCTGGCAATCCAGTGCCAAGCGCATTGATACTGGATGCCGCAGAGCAGCAGAATGTCAGAACAGCTACAGAAGCATTCAATAATATCATTAAGGCGCAGGCAGATGCCAGAAACCTGGCTCTGTTTGATGCGAACGCCTACTTCAATACTGTCAAAACAGGCTTTGGCAAGAATGGTGTTGCTTATTCTCCTGCTTTCATTACAGGTAACCTGTTCTCGCTGGATGGCGTGCACCCAACTCCTCGTGGTTATGCATTTGTGGCCAACGAAATGATCAGAGCCATTAACAGTAAATATGGTGCCAATGTGCCAACCGTAGATGAGACTCAATACCGCACAGTTCTTTTCCCTGTGCAGTAACACACAGTATCTCCGTAACAAGAAAGGCGCCTCCTTTGCGGGAGGCGCCTTTCTGTTTTTATCAGGTATAGCAGCAGGTATAAGCAGCCTTATAGGCTTGTATACCTTAGTGTGCTTCCAGCCAGTTCTTGCCTACGCCCAAGCCCACCTCCATCGGCACGCTTAGCGGCAGGGCATTGGTCATCAGTTCCACGATCTTCGGCGTTACGATGTCCACTTCTTCTTTCGGTGCATCGAACAGCAGTTCGTCATGCACCTGCAGGATCATGCGGGTCTTCAGGTTTTCGTGGCGCAGGTACTCGTGTATGTTGATCATCGCGATCTTGATGATATCGGCGGCAGTACCCTGAATGGGGGCGTTTACGGCGTTGCGCTCGGCAAACCCACGTACTGTGGCGTTGCGGGAGTTAATGTCGCGGAGGTAGCGACGGCGGCCCAGCACAGTCTCTACATATTCATGTTCTCGGGCCTTCTCAATGGCGCTGTCCATGTACTCTTTCACGGCTGGGAACTCCTCAAAATAAGCCTCAATGATGTCAGCAGCTTCGCGGCGTGGTATACCTAGTCGCTCGGATAGGCCGAACGCTGAAATGCCGTAGATGATGCCGAAGTTAATGGTCTTGGCCTTGCGACGCATTTCGCTGTCTACCTGGTCGAGCGGCACATGGAACACCTTGCTGGCTGTAGAGGCGTGGATGTCCAGCCCGTTTTTGAAAGCCTCTTTCATGGTTGGGTCACCACTAAAGTCAGCCATGATGCGCAGCTCGATCTGGGAGTAGTCCGCCGAGATGATCAGGTGCTTGCTGTTGCGAGGCACAAAGGCTTTGCGAATTTCGCGGCCGCGTTCGGTGCGGATTGGAATATTCTGCAGATTCGGGTTAGTGGAGCTCAAGCGTCCTGTAGCCGTTACCGCCTGGTTGAACGAGGTATGCACGCGGTTATCCAGTTCGCACACGAGCTGCGGCAAGGCATCCACGTAGGTCGACTTGAGCTTCGAAAGTTCGCGGTGGTCCAGGATCAGGCGTACAATCTCGTGCTCGCCAGCCAGCTTGGAGAGGATCTCCTCACCTGTGGCGTACTGCCCGGTCTTCGTCTTTTTGATCTTGGCCTTGCCATGTAGCCCCATTTTGTCGAAGAGCACTTCGCCGAGTTGTTTCGGTGAGCCGATGTTAAACTCTGTGTCAGCCAGTTCGAAGATACGGGTCTCTATCCCTTTAATCTCCTGCTCCAGCAGCAGCGAAATATCGGCCAGCGCATTGGCGTCGATCGATATACCTTCCTTCTCTATACCTGCCAGCACCTGCACGAGTGGGTTTTCCACTTCGTTGAACAGCTTCATCAGTCCCTGCTCCTGCAGCAATGGCTCAAAGTATTGCTTCAGGCGCAGCGTGATATCGGCATCTTCGCAGGCGTAGTCCTTCACTTCTTCAGGCTTCAGGTCGGCCATCGTGATCTGATTCTTGCCTTTCGGGCCGATCAGGTCGGTAATAGGTATAGGGCTGTAATTGAGGTAGGTCTCAGCCAGTACATCCATGTTGTGGCGCATTTCAGGCTCCAGCAGGTAGTGTGCCAGCATCGTGTCGAAGATCGGACCACTCACTTCGATGCCATAATTCTTCATCACCAGTATGTCGTACTTGATGTTCTGGCCAATCTTGGCAATGCTCGGGTTCTCAAGTATGTCTTTGAATTCAGCTGCAATGCTAACTGCCTCTTCTTCATTGTCGTGAGGCACTGGCACATAGTAGGCCTCTCCGGGCAAGTAACTGAAGGACATGCCTACAAGCTTAGCTGTAATTGGGTCGATGCTGCTGGTCTCAGTATCGAAGGAAATCTCCTGTTGTTTCTGCAGATAGCGGATCAAGCTCTGGCGCAAGGAAGGCGTGTCGATCAGGTGGTAGTCCTGCAGGGTATTGCTGAAGCGCTGGAACGGCACATGCTCGGTGGCTATATCTGTTTCGTCAGCTACAGCAGTGTCGGCAGGAGCCGCCGAGTCGAATAGCGAGGTTTGCTGCTGGTTAGCGGGCTTGCCACGTCGGGTCGCAACTTTGGCGGGGGATGCCTCGGCCATGGAGATACCCAGCACACGCTGCATCAGCTGACGGAACTCTAGCTCGGCAAACAGCTCAGCCAGTTGTTCTTCGTTAGGCCCGTCGTAGTGAAGCGCCTCCGCGCTGAACGGCACGGGCACATCGCAGTGGATAGTGGCCAACTCTTTGGACATCATGCCCTGTTCGGCAAAGTTTACCACGTTTTCTTTCTGCTTGCCTTTTAGCTGGTCAGCATTAGCGATCAGGTTTTCTACGGAGCCAAAACGCTGGATCAAAGACTTAGCCGTTTTCTCACCGATGCCCGGTATACCTGGTATGTTATCCACGGCATCGCCTTGCAGACCGAGTATGTCGATCACCTGCTCCACCCGCTCAATTTCAAACTTCTCCAGTACCCGCGCCACATCCCATACCTCCACGGCATTGCCGAGGAAAGCAGGCTTATACAGGAAAACATGCTCCGTCACCAACTGGCAGTAGTCTTTGTCAGGCGTCATCATGTACACGTCAAAATCATCTTTTTCGGCGCGGCAGGCCAGGGTGCCGATGATGTCATCGGCCTCGTAGCCGTCCATGATGAGCACCGGAATGTTAAAGGCCTCTACAATCTTTTTGCAGTAAGGTATAGCCAGTGAAATATCCTCGGGCATGGCCTGTCGGTTAGCCTTGTAGGCAGCGAAATTATCATGGCGAAAAGTTTTGGCCGCTGAGTCGAAAGCTACGCCAATGTGTGTGGGTCTTTCTTTCTGAAGTACTTCTACCAGGGTGTTGGTGAAGCCGAGCACAGCGCCCGTATTCATGCCCTTGGAGTTAATGCGAGGGTTTTTGCTGAAGGCAAAGTGCGCCCGGTAAATCAGGGCCATTGCATCAAGCAGGAATAATTTTTTACGTGGTTCGCTCATGTTATAAAGGTATAGGCTGACGGCTTGCTTTGCAAATTTCTGGTAGCGCCAGGGTATTAAGTTTGTACCGTTGGGGCTTTATACGCCACATTGCTACAACATGTCAGGAAATTAATTTTGCTGTAGAAATAAAATATAGAGATTAAACAATAAATGGAATAGTCTTTGTATCTTCCTAGTCCAGGAATGAAAATAAACAAAATTAAAATTAGAAAAGCAGGATGATGCACCTCATGACATGGAAAAGAGCGGTACTAAGTGTATGTTTCGTACTAACCGCCATGCTTGGCCACAGCCAGGATCTGATCGTCAAAAAGAACGGCGAAGAAGTAGTAGGGAAAATTGTGAAAGTGGGGGAAGACACTATCCATTATCGCATGCTAAGCGAAGAGAAAGGCCCACTGCGGTTTGTGCTCCGAAACGATGTGTCCTCTATGCAATTTGCAACCCAACCCTCACAGCGACAGCTAAACCAGTTGCCGCAGAGCAACGATGAATATGCTACCGCTTCCGCCATACCAACAGGTACCGGAGCGTCACGTAACTATACACCTGAAGAACTGATGTACCAGGGCCGGCATGATGCGCTAATGTACTACAAAGGACAAGGACCACTTTGGGGCACGGCCGGAGCGACCTTCCTGCTTCCTCCTGTCGGTTTGGTCACTGGCATTGTAACGGCGGCAGTACCACCTAATGTCGACAACCTGTTTCATCCGAACTATCAGTTAATGAAAGAGCCGGTTTATCGTGAGGCTTTCAAGAAGCAGGCCCACAAGCGTAAAGTAGGCAAGGCCGCAACTGGTTTCGGAATAGGCTTTGGCTCACTGATTGCCTTGGCTCTTATGTTAGGCGCATAAACCCCGCCTATACCTGATTACCCAGTTTGTAATCCCCAACCTGTGGAATTTTCGCTACACCCTATAGTGAATTCCCCAGGTTGGGGATTTTCGTTTTAATTTGTAATGGTTTGATTGTGAGTAACTTGAGTTAAATATATGGTTTTGGCACAGTTTTGACTAATAGGCTTTAGGAAAAATTAAACTTGAGCGACAGAATAAAACTATGAAAAAAATAACCTACCTGGCGGCCGCCATTGCTTTCTTTGGCTTTGCCTCACTTGACGCTAACGCACAGACTGACAAGAACAAAAAGAAGTCGAAGAAGAAGCAGCAAGTAGAACAAACTACTGAAACAGAAACTGAAGCGCAGGCCGAAACTGGAAATCAGGTAAACTATGAAGAGCAAGTACAGACTGAGACACAGGTAACAACTGAAACACAGACACAGACCCAAACTCAGACTGCAACACAGGAAGAAAATGTAAAGCGTGAAGCAATCACGCAGGAAGAGCTTCCGGAGCCCGTAAAGCAAACCCTGACTGCTGAGGCATTCAGCAGCTGGCAGATTGTAGAGGTGTTCCGCGTAACACCTAACGGAAATGCCGCTGGTGCTAACGCACAGGGTATGGAAAACCGTGCCGAGCAGGCGACTCAAAATGCGCAGAATACCAATGCACAGGCAAATGCGCAGGGCCAGGGTGCCAAAACAATGTATGAGATCTTCTTCACCAACGAGCAGCAGCAGAGCGCGAAAGTTCGCATTGATGAACAAGGTAACATTATCCGCGACCAAAAATAAGCCACATAGATTAGATATTAGCGACCCTAATATCATGGAACGAGCCTCCGCCCAGCGGGGGCTTTTCTGTTTTATGCCAACCTTAGCAGCTGCTTTTCGGTAAACAGTCGGAATGCACGCCGGAGTACGAATTTAAGGGCAAAATTTCCCCACTGTCCCACGGTTGTGTATATTGCTGAAGATTATGCCCAGAATACTCTTAATCGACGACGATCCTACCTTTTGCCTGATGCTGAGTACGTTCCTGAAACGCCAGCAGTATGAGGTCAAAACTGCCTATACCGCAGGTGAAGGCCTCAGTCAGCTCAAAGCCGATTCCTTTGATCTGATCCTGACCGACTTCAGGCTGCCTGACAAAAACGGACTGGAGCTGCTCGAGCAGATTCGCGTGCTGGATACCCAGGTGCCTGTCATCCTGATGACACACTACGCTGACATTCGCACGGCTGTAAAGGCCATCAAGATGGGTGCCTTTGAGTATTTGGCAAAACCGATCAATCCGGACGAGACTCTTTTGACCATTCGAAAGGCCTTGACCTACGGGCGCGAAGGCAATGTTGCGACGAAGCCGGTTATACCTGCACAGGGCGGTTTTACCTTCGTAAAAGGTGCCAGTCCGCAGTCGGCGCAGTTAGAAGAGTACATTGCTTTGATAGCCCCCACCAGCATGTCGGTGATCATAGAGGGTGAGAGTGGCACGGGCAAAGAGTATGTGGCCCGCAAGATTCACCAGCGCAGCAAGCGGCACGACAAGCCCTTTGTAGCGATCGACTGCGGTGCTCTGTCTAAGGAGTTGGCAGGAAGTGAGTTGTTCGGCCACGTAAAGGGCTCTTTTACAGGCGCCATGGGCGACAAGGAAGGCCAGTTCGAAGCAGCCAATGGCGGCACGCTCTTTCTGGATGAGATCGGCAACCTGTCTTATGAAATACAGGTGAAACTGCTGCGGGCCATACAGGAGCGCAAAGTGCGCAAGATCGGCAGCAACACCGACCTCGATGTGGATGTGCGTATCATTGTGGCTACCAACGAAGACCTGGTGCAGGCTGTGAGCCGGGGTGAGTTCCGGGAGGACCTGTACCACCGCCTCAATGAGTTCAAGATCAACATCTCCCCACTCCGCGACCGCACAGCCGACATCATGCAGTTCGCCAGCCACTTTTTACAGGTGGCCAATCATGAACTGGAGCGTAGCATAGCAGGTTTTGACGCAGCCGTAGCCATGGCTTTGGAAAGGTATAGCTGGCCGGGAAACTTGCGGGAGTTGAAAAATGTAGTGAAGCGGGCCGTGTTGTTAGCCAAGGGCAGCGAAATCAGCCTCGATGACCTGCCACCCGAGATCGCCTACCACATTCCGGAGCCAGCCAGCATCGTGGCGCAGCCGGATGCCACGCAGGTAGCCATGCCTGTGACGGATTTGCGAACGGCTACTGAACGCAGCGAGAAGGAACTGATCCTCGAAATGCTGGAGCGCGTGAAATACAACAAATCCAAAGCAGCCCGTTTGCTCAACATCGACCGCAAGACACTTTACAACAAAATGCGGCAGTACAACATTGAGGCCTAAGCGGCAGCTTCTGCGGGCTTTTTATGCTTGCTAAGTTTGGCTTCTAGTGCAGTGAGCACGAGAGTAGCCTCGTGCTGCAATGCTGTAGTTGTGGCAGGCAGGCTGTCGGTTGGCAGGTCCGGCTGGTGCAGCACCTGCTCGAGTGTATCAATGGCTGGCAGCACATTGTGCGCCTGCAGGTGGCGGAAAGCAGTTTTCATCTTATGTGCCAATTCGCCTGCCTGTTGCCAGTCCGCAATGGCTGCTGCATTTTCCAACTGCGCCAGAGAGCGACGGTTATCCGCTATCAGCACCTCCACAATATCCCACAGCGCCTCCTGGTCGTCTCCCACAAAAGCTCGTAGCTCATCCAGGGTATAAGTTGCAGGTATAGCTTCGCCTGTCTGTTGTGTTTTGACTTCAATTTCTGGTTCGGCTTTATCAGCTGTGCTTTGCATCTCAGCCATACCTGGAGGTATGGGTGTAGCCTGAGCATCTGCTATACCTGCTGTTTTTACGCTCTTTTCCTTTTCAACTGTAGCCTCAATTGCAGGCGCTGCCTCAGGTATAGCCTGAGCAGACAGGGCCTTGCTGAGCTTCAGGTATAGGTCCTGTTCCGTGAAAGGCTTGAGCAAGTGTTCTGATATACCTGTTTTGGCAAAAAAGCGCTTGTTACTGCTCATGATATTGGCTGTGAGCGCCATGATAGGTATAGTAGCGTTCTCTTTCCGGATGGCTCTGGCTACGGCCTTACCGCTCATGCCTGGCAACTGAATATCAGTGAGCACAATGTCAAAGCTCTTCTCCTTGATCAGTTGTAGCGCCTCCTGGCCATCGTTAGCCAGCGTGACCTGCATACCTTTGCGGCCCAGTATCAGCTGGCAGAGGGTGCGGCTGTAGGCATCATCGTCAATCACCAGCACGGCTTTGCCAGCCAGTACATTAGTGGCAGATAGCTGAGGCTCAGGTATAGCTTCAACTTCAGGGGCAGCTACCCGCTGCATCGGCAGCACCATGCTGAAGGTGGTGCCTTCATTCGGTACACTGCGGAGGGTAAGTGAGCCTTCTTGCATCTCCACCAGCTTCTTGCTGATAGACAGTCCAAGCCCGGTGCCTCCATATTTCCGGATGATCGAGTCATCGGCCTGGTTGAACTCCCCGAACACATGCGCGGTCTGTTCCATCGGTATACCTATACCTGTGTCGCTTACTTCGATCAGCATCACAACACGGTTACGACGTTGCGATTTAAGCCTGCAGCGTACCTGTACCTCGCCGTCGTGGGTAAACTTGATGGCATTGTCCACCAAATTAAACAGTACTTGCCGTAGCCGCAGTGAGTCGCCCAGCAGGTGGCCGCTCAGCTGGTTGTCTATGGTGCAGGTGAATCCTATGCCTTTGGTGCTGGCCTTGAGTCGGAATGTACGCTCTACCTCGGTCAGGAGCTGTTTCATTTCGAAAGGGGCCATGTGCAGATGCAGCTTGCCGGCCTCTAGTTTGGAGAGGTCCAGCACATCGTTTACGATGTGCAGTAGGTGCTGGCCTGCGCCGTGAATGGCTTGCAGGTGCTCTTGTTGCTGCTCCTGTAGCTGGGTATGGCCCAGTTGTTCAGAGAAGCCCAGCACTACGTTGAGCGGTGTACGAATTTCATGACTGATGTTGGCCACGAAGGCCTCTTTGGCACGAGCCAGCTGTATAGCCTCTTTGCGGGAGCGCTTCAGTTCAGCCTTATACTTGCTGCTGCGGGTGAGGTCACGCAGGATGATGAGAATAAAAGCAATGCCGCTGGCCAAACCGAATATCCCGACGAGCAAGAGCACGAGCGATGTTTCTTTAGCAACTTCCTGAGCCTGTGCTGCATTAAGGCGAGCCTGCTGCAGCTCGTATCGTTCCAGGTCGTATACCATGCGGCGAACCTGGTCCATGATCTGTTTGTCCTGCTGCAGGAGTGCCAGCTCTTTGGCTACTATGGCATCCTGCTGCTGCTGTAGCTCACGCTCCACATCTTTAAGCACAACGCGCACTTTGGCAATGGACGCCATGTTGGTTGGGACTGCTTTGCTGGTATCGGCGGTATATTCCTGCTTTACATTCAGTTGTGGAACCACTACAGGCTGAGGCGGCTCCTGCTGTTTGGATTCGTTGCGTTTGCCAAAGAGCTTTTGCAATATACCTTTTTTACTCTCGCTTTGGGCAGGTCTGCTGGTGACGGAGTCCGTATTGTAGGTCAGCCTGTCTGATATGATTGTCTTGGTGCGCTGGTTGATCGTGGTAGTGGCAGGCTGCCGGGAGGCTGCTGAGGCAATCTGTTTCAGCGCTTTATCGGTATAGGCGTTGTTGCCGCGCTGCTGTTTTTTGTTATTCACGTGCTCCTCCAGGCTCTTTCTCTGAGCCAGCAGCAAGGTTGACACCGAGTCGATCTGAGCCAGTTCGGCCGGATTGTCCTGCATGAGCGAGCAGAGCGAGTCGAGTTGGCTGTTGATGTTGCCCAGGTTGTCGAGGTACTCCCGGAAGTGCTTGTCTTCAGTGGTGAGGGTATAAGCCCGGATAGCGCTTTCTGCTGTGGCAATGTCAGCGAGGGTGTGCTGTAGCTTGGCTAGTTTGGCATTTGGCTCCGCCAGCACATTGACGGAGCTGAGTAGTTGGGTGAAGCTGTTATATGTAAGGTATATGGCAAAAACCACCACCGAAAGCGCCAGTGTAAAGCCAATAACGACCTTCGATTTTATGTTTCCGTTGTTTATTTTCATGCGCGCAGATTCCCCTCCACTTGCAAAGGTACTAATTTTTGGGGAGCTATACTTTCTGTAACGATAAGAAAGCCAGAATCATATGTTCATGGCAACACCGCTTGTACGAGTATGTTGCGGGCAGTGTTGAGGTAATAACCCGACGGAAACCTGCGGGTATAGCAGCTTACCAGCTGCTGCTGGCACCGCCTCCGCCGAAAGAGCCGCCACCAAAACCGCCGAAGCCACCGCCCCCGCCGCCAAAGCCACCTCCTCCGCCGAACATGCCGCCGCCAGTACGGAAAGTGCCAAAAGAACCTGGCCCCAGGATAGGTCCCCCGAGTGTGCGCACACCGCGGCCTCCTCTGCCGCCGCCACCCTTAAAGCGCGACATAACGAATACCAGCACGATCACGATCAGGATAATGGCCATCAGCGACGGCCCTTCGCCTTCGCCCTGGCTGGCCTGCGGATCGGCCTGGTACTCCCCGCTGGCCAGGCTAATGATCAGGTTCGTCGCTTCATTCAATCCTTTGTAAAACTCTCCCTGCTGAAAATTTGGTTTGAGTGTGCGCTCGGTAATGCGTTTGGCAATGGCGTCAGGTATAATGTGCTCCATGCCATAGCCTGTCTGAATGGCCACTTTGCGTTCATTGAGCGCTACAAGTATAACTAAGCCATTGTCGTTCTTGCTGCCGCCCACGCCCCACCGCTCACCCAGTTCGGCCGCGTACTGGTTTGCGTCATAGTCGCCTATGGATTTGATGGTGACAATCGCGATTTGGGTAGAGGTGGTGTCGTTGTAATTGACCAGTTTCTGTTCCAGTGACTGTATTTCGCCCTGGCTCAGGATGCCGGCCAGGTCGTTTACCAATCGAGGTGGGTTGGGCCTTGGCGGGAAATCATCGCTCTGGGCTACCGCCAGGGTACTTAACAAAGTAAGGTATAGGAACAGAATGGATCGTTTCATGGTGCGTTATTTTCCGAACGATATGTCGTCGCTCAGTTCGTTTAGGTCGCCTTTGTCGTCGTACGGGAAGTGTGATTTGAGTTGCTCACCCGCCATGATAACGCCTTTGGCAAGACCGGCGGCGTATTCCTGCTTTTTGAAGTGGGAGATCACTTCGGCGGTAATGTCTTCCCAGAAGTGGTCGGGTACGATGGCATTGATGCCTGCATCGCCCAATACGGCAAACTGATGGTCTTTGATGGCCACATAAAACAGCACGCCGTTGCGCTGCTTGGTCAGGTGCATGTGGAGCTGGGCAAACACTTCTGTGGCACGGTCGAGCACATCGCCTTCGCAGTTGTTCTCTATGTGCACACGGATTTCACCGGACGTGTTACGCTCCGCCTCCTGAATGGCCTCCATGATGACCTTTTCATCCGCTTCGGTTATGGTATCTTTAGGCATGACTTGAATTGTTGATCGTTTATTGCTGATTGTTAATTGTTTTTACTCTCGCAGGGAAAGCAATCAGCAACTAACAATCAACAATCTATACTTTAAAACTGCACCGTAGGAGCTCGTTCAGCACCTGGGTCGGCCTGGAAGTGACCTTTGCGCTCAAAGCCGAAAATGCCTGCCATCAGGTTGTTAGGGAAGGAACGCACCGTGGTGTTGTAGTCCTGTACGGCCTCGTTGAACTTACGCCTCTCCACCGAAATGCGGTTTTCGGTGCCTTCCAGCTGTGCCTGCAGCTCCAGGAAGTTCTGGTTTGCCTTCAGTTCAGGATAGCGCTCCACAGACACGAGCAAGCGGCTCAGGGCACCACCCAGTTCGTTCTGGGCAGCCTGGAAGCGCTGCAGGTTCTCTGGCGTCAGGTCGTCGGCGCTGAGCTGTACGCTGGTTGCTTTGGCGCGGGCATTGATCACGCTCTCGAGGGTTTCGCGCTCAAAATTGGCAGCACCCTTTACAGTATTCACTAGGTTTGGTATCAAGTCAGCACGGCGCTGGTAGGCATTCTGAACGTTGGCCCATGCGGTTTCTACGGTCTCATCTTTCTGCACCATGGTGTTGTAACCGCAAGAAGATTGAGAGGCCAGAATGACAAATCCGATCAGGTAAAAGAAGATTTTTTTCATGTTTATGGGAGGGTATAGTTTGTATACGATATAAGTACAAAGCTAAGCGATATGATTACGGAAAACATAGTATGACGTTGTGAAATTGCTAAAACACTATACTACTCCCCCTAATCCTCAAAACTCTAATCAAAAATTACTATATTGCTGAAAAAGTGTGGTATATGAAAGTCGTTATTCCTGTCGCTGGTGTTGGTTCTAAACTCCGTCCGCACACGCACACACAGCCTAAATCGCTGGTGCCGGTGGCGGACAATACGATACTGGGGCACATTGTGGAGCGACTGATACAGGCGGGTGTACAAGACTATGTGTTCATCATCGGCTACCTTGGTGACAAGGTCGAAAACTACGTGCGTCAGAAGTATCCTCAGATCAGTGCAGAGTTTGTGGTGCAGGAGCCGCGGGAGGGTTTGGGACATGCGCTTTGGATCGCCCGTGAAACGTATCGCCATGAAGACAGTGTGCTCATTATGCTGGGCGACAACATCGTAGAGGCGGATCTGCCTGCTATTATTGCTTCTCCTAAGTCGGTACTCGGCGTCAAGAAAGTGGCCAAGCCCTCGCTTTTTGGGGTGACGGAGGTGGGTATGGACGAGTACATTGTGAAGGTGGTCGAAAAGCCAAAAATTCCGAAGTCAAATTTTGCGCTGGTGGGGCTCTATAAGATCATGCAGCCTGAAAAACTGGTGCGCTCGCTCGAGCATATCATCACCGAAAACATACGCACCCATAACGAATATCACCTCACCGATGCCTTGATGCACATGATCCGGCAGGGAGAGAGAATGGTGACCTGGAACGTGGACAACTGGTTTGACTGCGGCCGCAAAGAGACGCTATTGGAAGCCAATGCGAAACTGCTGCGGCACTCCCGCTTCCGGGAGCTGGATTACTCAAGCGAGTATCCCGGCAACATCATCATTCCGCCTGTGAGCATCGGTTCTAACTGTAACATCACACATTCCATCATCGGTCCCAATGTAGCGATCGGCGATAATACCACCATCTCGCGCTCCTCACTGAGCAACTCTATCATTGGGGCTTACTCTGAACTGCAAAACGCCGTGATGCACGACTCCATCATTGGCTCCGATGCCAGTTTTAAAGGACTAAGCCATAGCCTCAACATTGGGGACAGTACAGAAATTAACTTTGCGCAGTAGCCGCGCTACTCCACGGAAGACCGTGCAGCAAAGGATAAAAAACTTTCAACAATACTTTGCCCTTCGCCGACTGGCCTTTGTGTTCTTCAAAGCGCCGATTCTACAAAAATGTCAGCTCGTTCAACTGATCCAGCATCCAGCCAGTCAGGCTGTAGCGGTGACGGTTAGCGGCGAGTACCTCGTGCGGGATGATGTCGGCGCGAAAACAGGCCAGACGACCGGCAATGGGCAGCACATCCACCTCTTCTTCCGAGCCATCTTCTTTAGGCAGGTATAGGCGCAGATTACCGCCGTTCTCAGGTTGCCAGTTCTCGTTGAGGTAGCAGATAAACGACAGACGCCGGTGGTCATTTGTCTGGAACTGGTCAAGGTGGCGCTGGTACACGGTGCCTGGCGGGTATACCGTGAAGTGGAATTCAAAATCCTTTAGTCCCAGAAAGCAGGTGCGGTTGATGTAGCGCATCACCTCGTGCATGCGGTCCAGGAATACCTGCGTTGGCGGCAGCGCCTGCGATGGCTCAATCCAACGGATATAGTCGCCGCGTACCTGCCTGTCCACTGTAAACTGGTCTGCCGTGCCGATGCCTGCTTTTTTGAAAGTGCCCTGTTCCTGATGGTGTTGCAGTACCTCCAGCAGATTGCGTACCTCGTCGGGCTCCAGAAAATTGTCGATGATCGCATAGCCCTTATCAGATAAGCGATCGGCTATCTGTTCGAACTTCTGTAAAAACTTCTCCTCTTCTACTTCTTCCATCATCTAAATCTGAATAAAAACCTTTGTATAAAAAGCCAGCAAATGTAATGCGCAGATGCATCGCTTGTACATGCTGCCCACAAAGATTTTTCGGCTGGAACCAACTGATAATAAAGCAAAAAGGAAAGTACCCCCTTCACTGTGGTGCAAGCATTGCTTTCAGGAGGCATGATCGCTGTTATACTGGTGCTGTTTCATCCTTTTGACGGCTACTTGTGGCAGCATCCATACAAGATCAGGGTATAGCGCCCGACGCTGCGAACTCAACCATAACACAGGCTTGTCAGATGTGGTACTGACCTTAAACTCAAAAGCTGCTACGTCTACCAAGGCAACTTTATAGGTATAAGCACTGTTAAACGACAGATATAGCCTGATTCAGGTTAATTGCCTATCTTAGCTTTTCCGTAACTCAACCTTAAAATTGACGGTTCTAAACAATGAAAAAATCAACTGTTCTATTGCTGGCAGGCGGCCTGACCGCTGTCTCGGCCTGCAAATCCACCCAAACCGAGAATACCGCCACTGGCATGAATACCGAAACCACGACTACAGCCCCTGCAACGGCTGCAACCCAACTGAATTACCCGGAAACTAAGAAAGTAGACCATGTAGATGATTATTTCGGCACGAAGGTAGCCGACCCGTATCGCTGGCTCGAAACCCATAACGAAGAAGTGGACCAGTGGGTAGAGGCACAAAACAAAGTTACCTTTGATTACCTCGAAGACATCGAGTTCCGCGACCAGATCAAAGAACGTCTGACTAAGATCTGGAACTACCCGAAGTATGGCGCACCATTCAAGAAAGGCGGAAAATACTACTTCTATAAGAACGACGGTCTGCAGAACCAGAGCGTGCTATACGTGCAGAATTCCCTGGAGAGCGAACCGAAAGTGTTCCTCGATCCGAACAAATTCTCTAACGACGGCACGGTTGCTCTTACAGCGCTTTCTTTTGACAAAGATGCCAAGTATGTGGCTTATGGCACCTCAAGCGGTGGCTCTGACTGGAACACCTACGAGGTGATGGAGGTGGCTACAGGCAAGAAGCTCGACGACAAAGTGGAGTGGGTGAAGTTTTCGGGGCCAAGCTGGCATAAAGACGGCTTCTTCTACAGCCGCTACGACGCCCCGACCGAAGGCAACAAACTGGCCAATAAGAACGAGTACCACAAGGTGTATTACCACAAAATAGGCACACCGCAGAGCCAGGACCAACTGGTGTATGAAGACAAAACCAAGCCGCTCCGCAACTACTATGGTCAGACCACCGACGACGAGCGCTTCCTGATTCTGAACGTGTCGGAAGGTGCAGCTGGCGCCAACGCCCTGTACTACCGTGACCTGACAGATGCGAAGTCTACTATAAAGCCGATTGTAGATAGCTTTGAGTCAGAATACAACGTGGTGGACAACGTAGGCGACAAGCTGTTGGTACGCACTAACAAAAATGCCCCACGCTACCGTTTGGTGCTTATCGACCCGAAAAAGCCGCAGGAGCAGAACTGGAAAGTAGTGGTACCGCAGAACGAGAACGTGATGACAGGCGTGTCATTAGTAGGCGGTCGCATCATTGCTTCTTATATGAAAGATGCTGCCAGCGAAGTGGTGGTGTACGACACCAACGGCAAGCAAATGAACAAAGTAGAACTGCCAGCCATTGGTACAGTAGGTGGCTTCAGCGGCGAGAAAGACGACAAAGAAACCTTCTTTACCTTCACGTCATTCACGTACCCGCCAACCATCTTCCGTTACGAAGTGGCCAGCAACAAAGTAACGCTGTTCCGCAAGACCGAAGTGGACGTGGACACCGAAGCTTACGAAACCAAGCAGGTGTTCTATACCTCGAAGGACGGTACCAAAGTGCCGATGTTCATCGTGCACAAGAAAGGTTTGAAGCTGGATGGCAACAACCCGACCTACCTGTACGCTTACGGCGGTTTCAACATCTCGCTTACGCCAAGCTTTAGCATCGCTAACATGCTGTGGCTGGAGAACGGCGGCGTATACGCCATGCCAAACTTGCGCGGTGGCGGTGAGTACGGCGAAGACTGGCACAAGGCTGGTATGACGCCGAACAAGCAGAACGTATTTGACGACTTCATTGCGGCAGCCGAGTACCTGATCGACAACAAGTATACCTCCAGCGAGAAACTGGCCGTGGGCGGTGGCTCAAACGGTGGTCTGCTGGTAGGTGCCTTCATGACACAGCGTCCTGAGCTGGCCAAAGTAGCCGTGCCTGCCGTGGGTGTAATGGACATGCTGCGTTTCCACAAGTTCACGATCGGTTGGGCCTGGGTACCGGAGTACGGCTCATCAGAAGACGAGGCACAGTTCAAGAACCTGTATACCTTCTCGCCGCTGCATAACCTCAAAGAAGGCGTGAAGTACCCAGCCACGCTGGTGAAAACCGCTGACCATGACGACCGTGTAGTGCCAGCGCACTCCTTCAAGTTCATCTCTGAACTGCAGGATAAAGGTGCTCCGGGCAACCCATACCTGATTCGCATCGATGTGCGTGCAGGTCATGGTGCCGGCAAGCCTACGTCACTCGTAATTCAGGAGTGGGCTGATACATGGGCCTTCCTGTACAAGAACATGGGTGTGAACCCGTATGCAAACCAGCAACCATAACAGGTATAGCTGATAACTGAATCACGAAAAGCCAGTGCTGCAGAAATGCGGTGCTGGCTTTTTTGTTTCGCGCCACACCTCTGTTCCATTTGATTTCTATAGCTGTATCCTTATATTTAGATAATCAATTAACCTTAAACAATAATTGAATGGACACAGAATTTTACAACGAGCAGCCTCAAGGGTTAAGCATTAATTTAGAATCAAGAGATTTCTTGCAGAACACGGCAAAGTGGGGCAAGTTCTTAGCGATAATTGGTTTTGTAGGCGTTGGCATCATGGTCCTGTTCGGGGTAATAGCCTTAACTATGGGAGCTAGCCTTGGCGGTGGAGCCATTAGTGGCACCTTCCTGAGCCTGTTCTATCTTTTGTTTGCTGCGCTTTATTTGTTGCCAGTTTTATACCTGTACAGGTTTTCGAGCAATATGCAGACAGGTCTTATGACTGGAGACGAAGAGACAATTGCAGCGTCATTCAAGAATTTAAAGTCCCTCTTCAAATTTATGGGTGTTCTTACAATCGTCTTCCTTGGATTTTATGCGCTGGCGCTGCTGGCTATGTTCTTTGGTGTCGCTATTGGCTCTTCCATTTAAATCAGCCTTTATGCTAAAATAGAAAAGCACATCCTTCCGATGTGCTTTTTTTATACCGCTACCTCCTGGCCCCCTCCCTGATTCTTGCGTACCTTGCAACACGAACCATTCTACACGCTATGAAATCAGTAACCGGGCAAAGCGAGTTTACCGTGCGCTCCACCGAAACCGATCAAAACGGGCAGGCGACTTTACCAGCACTGGTCGGGTACATGCAGGAAGCCGCCTGGGACAACACAGCCACCATGGGCATCTCCATGTACGAGCTGCTGGAACAAGGCCTGACCTGGGTGCTGCAGCGCATGCGCGTCGAGATGTTTCGCTACCCCCGGCACCGCGAAAAGATTACGGTCGAAACCTGGGCCTCTGGCCGGGAGCGGGTGTTCCTGCACCGCGACTTCAGGGTATACAGCGCCGACCGGGAGCTGCTGGGGCAGGCGACAAGTGTGTGGCTGGTGATGGATGTGGTGAAGCGCCAGATGGTGTCTGTCCCCGATTTCATCACAGCTGTGGAAGTAGTGCCCGGTGAGGAGCCATTGCCTTTTGCCAAAGGGAAACTGCCGCAGTTGGAAGAGATCAGGTATGAGGAGCAAATGCCTGTCCGCTGGCACGACATCGACCTGAACCGCCACGTCACCAACACCCGCTACCTGCAATGGGCGCTGGAAACCTTATCAACTGAAATACTCACAACGCAGCAGCTACGGGAAATAGATATTATCTTCAAAGCAGAAAGTACGCTCGGCGATACTGTGCTTGCCACGGCAGGACCAGCGGAGGAGGCCGATATGTTTCTGCATAAACTCACGAGTATCGAGTCGGGCAAAGAACTGGTGCAGGCGAGAACTAAGTTTGGGAGTTGAGGAGTTTGAGGGTTGGGGAGGTATAAAGTTAAAATTTCGACTAAATTGCAACAGCCGTTGCGCAAAAGACCTCACAGTGTTTCCCAAACCTGTGAGTGTCTGTGCTAGCTGTAGCGCTATACCTGGGTTTATGTAGTGGCTGCCTGGGTATGGCAGTTTGGTATACTTGTTCCGAACGGAATCTCTTCGTCGGAACAAGACACTCACAGATCTGAAAGACACTGTGAGGTCAGCGCTTAACTACAGCATGATTAATCCTGAAAATCTTCACTAATCCTCAAAATCCTGATTCAGACAAATGCTAAACATCAGAAAAGGAACCATAGATGACCTGCCAGAGGTACACAGTTTAATTAAAGAGCTGGCGGTATATGAAAAAGCGCCAGACGAAGTGACCAACACGCTGGAGGATATGCATTGGGACGGCTTTGGGGAGAATCCGATCTTTAGATTCTTTGTGGCCGAAACGGAAGAGGGCATTGTAGGTATAGCACTTTATTATATTGCCTATTCCACGTGGAAAGGCAAGATGCTGTTTCTGGAGGACTTGATCGTGACCGAGCGCCTGCGCCGCAGTGGCATTGGCAAAATGCTGTTCAATGCCGTGGCCCGCGAGGCGAAGGAGATAGGTGCCAAGCGCATGAAGTGGCAGGTGCTGGACTGGAACGAACCAGCAATTGCTTTCTATAGGAAAATAGGTGCCAACCTTGACGGCGAGTGGATAAACTGCAACATGACCGAAGAGCAGATCAAAACTTACACCGCGGACTAAGGTATGGCATGATTCAGGCGGCCTGCAGAAGCATAAATGCAGCGAATCTGGTAATAGCTATACCCTGCGCGGACACTTACCAACGCAGCTAAATAAGAACAGGCCCGTGCTCAGGTATAGCACGGGCCTTTTTGCTGATAGGAGAGGTTGATTTACTGATCTTTCTCCACATCCCGGCCTACAATCTCCAGCAAAGAGCGGAAGGCCACAAATTTTTCCGGATAGCGCTCCAGCACCTTGGCTTGCAGCTCCGGGGCATGTTCGCGCTGGTATTCCTCCAGGTCTTCCAGGTTACGGCAGGTATACTGCACGGCATAGGTAGTGCCGCCATTGTCCTCCTCGTGCAGCAGGCGGGCAATTTGATTGTTCAGGAAATAGCCTGTTGCCATCACTTCCGGTATGTGCGTGCTCTTCATCCAGTCCAGCCACTCTTCGGCCACACTGTTGTCGATGTTAATAGTTACGTTGTATATAATCATACTCAAAATTACGATTTCGGCAGCTTTTTGTAAGGTATAGCGCTGAAAATTTGCTGAAATGCTTAACCTGTGAATGCGGCAATAGGCAAGCAGTAACGCATGTGGCAAGGTATACATGCAATCTCCGATGTGCTATAGCTCAATGTTTGATACTGCCAGCGATTACAACGGCTCCATGTAATTCAGGTCTTTGCCATAGGTTTCGTCCAGCGTCAGGATAGAGTAGATGGCAATGGCCAGGCAGAGCACGGCCAGTAGTATGGCACCTGGTACCAGCCCGACACCGTCTTTTAGATAAGTAAAGGCAATGGTGAGTGGCACGACTGCTCCCCGCACAAAGTTAGGCACCGTGGTGGTAACCGTAGCACGGATATTGGTACCGAACTGCTCTGCTGCTATGGTCACAAACACGGCCCAGTATCCCCCGGCAAAACCCAGTGCCACACACAAGGTATAGAAGGCTGTCAGGCTGAACTCCCTGCCCAACAGGTACACGCCGACGAAAATGCCCGTAAGCAGCAGGAATGCCAGCACAATGTTTCGTCGGCTCTGGAAGCGCTGGCTCAGGAAACCGCTGGCAAAATCGCCGAACACGAGGCCAAGGTAGCAGAAGGAAACAGCCCGCGCCGCCGATACCGTGTCTTTCACACCCAAGGCCACGCCAAACTCAGGCGAGAAGGTAATGAGGATGCCTACCACATACCAGATCGGCACCCCGATCAGAATACACTTAAGGTACTTCCAGAAACGCCTGGCATTGGTAAAGAGTGACAGAAAATTGCCACGTGTCACATTGGTCTGCTTCAGGTTGTTGAACATGCCTGATTCGTAAACCCCCACCCTCAGCAGGAGCAGCAGCATGCCCAGTCCGCCGCCGATGAAGTAAGCCGTGCGCCAGCCAAAGTACTCGCCGACTATACCTGCCAGTATGGCCCCCGATATGCCAATGGTGGCTACTACCATGGTGCCATAGCCGCGCTTCTCCTTCGGCAGCACCTCTGATACCAAGGTTATACCTGCGCCCAACTCTCCGGCCAGGCCAACGCCCGCTACAAATCGCAGCACCGCATACATGGGTATAGTGGTTACAAAGCCGTTGAGGATATTGGCAATGGAATAAAGAAAGATTGAGCCGAAAAGCACCGATAGCCTTCCCTTCTTGTCGCCCAGCACACCCCAGGCTATACCGCCCAGCAGCATACCGGCCATTTGCATGTTCAGCAGCATCACACCGTCTTCCAGTAGGGCGGTAGGATCCGTTACACCCAGCGACTGCAGGCTGGGTATTCGCACGATGCTGAAAAGCACCAGGTCGTATATGTCGACAAAGTAGCCCAGGGCCGCTACGATTACGGCTGTGTTAAAAAGGTAGTGCTTTTGAGGAGATGATTGCAGGGTGGGCATAAGGTGCAGGTTAGGACTGCTTTAAATATAGCGTTTTGATGATAATTGTGAAAGACCTGGCCGTGGAGGTGTAATCTTTTGACGATTTCCCTTAGATTAGTGTGTTCGATCCAAACAGAAACCAACATGCAGGATATAGCCAGGAAATTAAATTTAAAACCAGAATGGCAGGTGCTGGTGCTCAATGCGCAGGCAGGTATAGCTGAAGCATTGCATAGCCAGGGTATTACCACCCATACTTCTCCTGAAAAAGGTGTGGAGTATGATGCCGTGCAGGTTTTTGCTACCAATAGTAAGGAGTTAAATTACTATGTACCCTTGGCTGTACCATCGCTCAAGCGCAATGGCATGCTGTGGGTGGCTTATCCAAAGAAATCGCCGGGGGTAAAGTCGGATCTGAACCGCGACAATGGCTGGGAGGCTGTGTCGGGGCTGGGGTACGCTCCTGTCCGGCAGGTGGCGGTGGACGATACCTGGTCTTCGCTGCGTTTTAAGCACGAGTCGGAACGAAGTGCTCCCTCTAAATTTGGAGTAGACGCCCCAGGTATAGACCGCAAGAGCAGAACAGTGGAAGTTCCGCAGGACCTGCGTGAGGCACTGGAGTCAGCCGGGTTGCTGGAGACTTTTGAAAAGCTGGCCTTTACGCACCGCAAGGAGCATGTGCTGGCCATACAGGAAGCCAAGCGCCCCGAGACAAGAGCCAACCGTATCGGCAAAACCATTCAGATGCTGATGGGACAACAACTGCTCGGCCGTTAAAGCAGGTATAGCAGTCCTGTGTACGACAATGGTGAGCTTCGCTGCGGATTACCTGCGTAGCTTAAAAAGAGCCAGAAAACAAAAGACCGCAGCAGGCTATACCTGTTGCGGTCTTTTTTATGCTTTTAATCGAAGTAGCTTAGTTTGCCACGATCACATTAAAATCAACATCAATGTCTGTGCTGCCAGCGGTGGTGTTTGTGCCTGTCTTCAGTCCACCCGGTTGGTGCTTCAGTACTACTTTCAGTTTGCCGTTGCCAGTACCTGCGCCAGTTGTCACAGTTGACTCCAGCCCTACAGGACGGTTGTTTTGGTCCATGTCCGTGATGGTTACGTTCACAGTGGCATTGCTGCCTGCATCAGGCGTAAAGGTATACACAAGCAGGTGCTCGTCACGCTCATTGCGGATTTCGGCAGTCATATCAGCTACTGGCGTCTTGCTTTCATCAGTTAATGTCACCACGGCAGTATACTCTGTGCCCGGTCTTAGCGTAAGGGGAGCATTCTGAACCTGGGTGCCTGTTATCGTGCTGATAGTAGCTTCTGCATCCTGGCCTTTGCCTGTTGGCGTTAGCGAGATCGTGACAGCAGTGATCACCTCTTCTTCTTCATCCGGACCTGGTTGGTCATCGTCTTTGCATGAAGTGGTAAATAATAAGGTCCCCATTAACAGAAAAGCCATGTACGGCCTCAATAGCTTGTTCATAAGTAATGAATTTCGTTGTAATAGATATAAATTAGAACTTAAATATATAGCCTTTTGGCCAAATATACGACAGTTTTGTAAGAATAGCCTTGTTGGTCTATGCCTAATACCCCGATTACGCCAATTCAGCTTAGCTTGTTATTGCTGGTGCTGTGATGGCAAAATATGTGGCAAATCAAGGGAAAATAAGAACAGGCATCCATCTGAATGCCTGTTCTAAATAGATTCTTCTTACTGTAATGTAATGTTGAATTGCACATCCGCATCGGTGCCACCTGTGCTGATGTTGCTGTTATCCGTCTTTAAGCCGCCTGGTTGGTGCTTGAGCACTACCCTCAGTTTACCTGCTTGCGGATTTGAAGATGTCTGGATAGTGTTCTCCAGGCCAATCGGGCGGCCATTGCTGTCGCGGTCTGTAGTTGTCACGGTAAGCAGTGTAGCCGGTGATGGCTCAAAAAAGAACTGGTGCTCGCTGCCTTTCTCCCTGATCTCTGCTGTCAAATCTTCTTCGTGGTGCGACTCGTCCATCAGCGTGATGGTGGTGTTGTATACCTTACCTGCCTGTAGTACCACGTTTTCCGGAGTGTACACAGGGGCTTGTCCACCGTCACCATCTAGGTCACGGTAAGTGGCAGTGATGGCCTGGCCGCCATCCTGCGGCGTCATGGTGAGCATCACGGTCGTGATCAGCTCCTCCTCGTGGTCATGCGGTTCATGATCATGGTCGTCGCAAGAGGTAAAAGCTACAAGTGATCCGAAAAGTGCTAGTGTCAGGTATGGTCTGAATATTTTGTTCATGATAAAAAGTCTTTTTTGGTTTGAAATGAAATTTGAACGATAAAGCCGAAATAGGCTAGCGACCGCTGAAGTTGAGCGGAAGTTTCACGCGGAACAGCAGCATGCGTCCCATATCGTCAGTAAAGTACCTGAAGCGGTTCAGGTAATCGCGGTAAGCGGTGTTGAGCAGGTTGCTGCCCGTAATACCCAACTCCACCGGCTGTCGCCCGAGCTGTACCGTAGTGCCTGCCTCCAGGTTAAGCAGGAAGTAACCCGCTGGCGGGGCCATGTAATCCTGTTCGGCCACGGTAGGCACGCGGGTTTGCTCAGCCACATAGGTGCCACCCAGCGCAAAGTATGTGTCGCTGGTGCCTATACCTGCCAGGCGATCCGTGTCGAAGCGCAGCATGTTATTATACCTGTCCGCTGGCACACCCACCAGGTGGTCGTTCAGGTCCAGGTTGCGCGCACGTACTATAGAAGTGCGCGACTCCAGGTATAGCTGCGGTGTAAAGCGATACTCCAGGTCCAGATCTATACCTCTGAAGATGGCATCTGCCTGCTTGTACTCAAACGTCGGGAAAGCCCCTCGAATGGTGAGTGTCGGCGGCTGCACCGGTGCCAGGTAGATATAGTCGTTGATGAAGTTGTTGTACACACTCAGCTTGCCGTTCAGGCGCTGGTTGCCATAGTAGGTAACCGAAGCCTCGAAGTTGTAAGCCTGCTCAGAGTTCAAGTCGCGATTGCCGCGCTCGTAACTGGCTGAGCCATGGTGCACACCGTCACTGAACAGTTCGTTCGCCCCCGGCGCCCGCCAGGCTGAGGTAGCGCTCAAGCCAAATGTGAGGTGGTAGCCCACGTCATACAAAGCACCCAGGGTACCCGAAACGTTGTGAAACTGGTACTCCGGCCGGATAATGTCAGAGTTTCGCTCCCGCTTCGTGATGTTGAGTTTTTTGTAGTCGTAGCGTACACCGCCTTCGAGTTGCAGTCTGTCTTTGCGCCACTTCTCACTCACAAAAGCCCCCGCCGTGAAATTGCGGAAGAACGGAATGAAGTAGCGCCCCTGGTAGGTATTGTTCTGGTAAATGGTACTCACACCCGCCGAACCCGTAAGATTGCCTACTGGCGCATGCTCCCAAACCGCTTCGGTCGTATGCGTGGTAATGTCCAGTGTCAGCTCAGGGTCAGCGCTCGATGCCCGGTGCAAGTCGTACTCCTGCCGGATGTTGCGCTGCAGACCGTAGACAAACTCCAGTCTGCCTGCATTGCCGGTGTCCCAATAAGCTTTTGTTTTGAGCAAATGGTGGCTCACGTCCTGGTATGGGCGATCGATGGTATAGGTAAAGTCGTAGCTGGTCTGCTCGGGCCGCTCCCGCCCGATGGCATTCTCTAAATCAGTCAGGTTGCCGATGTGCGAAGCCTTCAGAATACCCAGCTTCGTGTTGAACTGGCTGTAAAACACTTCCGCCCCGTAATTTTCCTTCTTATACCCTAGCGTTCCCGAGAAATTGAGTTCCTGGAAGCCTGTGTTCTGCATATAATAATCGGCTGTGCGGGCATTTCCGGCACGCTTGGCAGTACCCTGCAGGCGCCAGCTAAGTGCAGGTATACTGGCGGGTTTACCTTCTACAGTGGCCGAAACAGCCCCCTGCCGGTTGTTGGTGGACCCCAGCAGGTTCAGTTCGCCGCTCACGCCGGCTGTGTCAGGCAGCGCCTTTGGCTCCACGAGCACCACTCCGCCGATGGCATCGGCACCGTAGCGCACGCCGGCAGCTCCCTTCACCACCTTCAGCTCAGAGGCCACAAACGGGTCGATCTCTGGTGCATGCTCTGCCCCCCACTGCTGCCCCTCGTGGCGTACGCCATTGTTGAGCAGCAGAATGCGGTTGCTGTGCAAGCCGTGGATAACAGGCTTTGAGATAGTTGGGCCGGTTTGCATAGTAGACACCCCCGAGAGGTTTTGCAACGACTCGGCCAGTGAAAGGCCGCGTGTCGTCTCCAGTTCCCGCCCGGAAAGTGTGCCCGCAGACTGTACCTCCTCGGTCAGGCGCTCGCCCGTGATCACGACCTGCTTGAGCTGCCGCGCATCTACGTGCAGCGTGAGGTTTCGCACTGTAGAAGTGGTCATGCGGAGCGTAGGCCGCTCCATCACATAGCCGATATAAGTGACCTTGAGGGTATAGCTACCCCGGCACAGGTGATGAAAATGGTAATTGCCATACTCATCGGACAAAGTGCCACGCTGCAGCTCTTCTATGTAAATAGTAGCGCCAATGAGAGGCTCCCGGGTGTCATGGTCCAGCACCTTGCCCGAAAGGGTAAGGCCGCAGTCCTGCTCCGGGTCGTCGCCGTCGAGGTACATCTGCCCCTGCGCTACCGCCATAGGAACTATGAGGAGTAGCTGCCACAAGAGCACGATTATGAATTTGGATCTATACACAGTTTGTGTAAAGTTTAGGTATAAGGTGTTGGCTACAGCCTGCCGATAACCCGCCAACTGAAAAGCAGCCACAGGTATAGGTACAGCCATAATGCCAGGAAAATAAATAATAGGAATACCAGGAGACAGTACCTGATGCCGATAAGAAAACAGCAGGTATGCTATACTGATAAGCCAGTCTGAAAACAGATGTCGGGAGAGGCGACACGCCGTAAGACTGGAAAGGGAGCGGAAGGTTTAGCCGAGTGCGGGCGGGCCGCGAAGTTTGAGGCGGGCAAAAGAATCAAAAGCCGAATGGTGGGTATACCGAGCTGTATACTCCGGCAGCATAACAGGAGCCTTGAAGGTATAGACGATGGCAGCGCTCTGATAGGGCGCCCCAAACAGATCTTCTACCGGGCAGTGGCTGTGCTTTTTCTCAACATGCGCATTTTTCTGATCGCCTGGATGCGCATGCTCGGTGTGGGCATGGCTGTGCAGGCTCAGCAGCAACTGATCCGGCACCATGGCGCGCGTGAACAGCAGCAGCAGAAAGAGGGCGATATATGTTGTGAAACGGTACACCTAAAGCATGGCTTTAAAACAAAGATAGGACTTTTTTGCCAATGTTGCATGTACGCACAAACGCACTGCTTGTTAAGTTATGCCCGGACTATCACGAAAAATATGCCAAAACAGCCCAAGGCTATACCCGAAACAGTTTCACAGAGCCAGTTTTCTGCCATCATGTCACAATTGAGCGGCGAAGTTTTCTGTGGAACAGGATTTGAAAGCGCTTGAGCAGAAACACCGGTTTCCTTTTTCAAAGGCATCGATTCAGAAGACATCACTTATTAAAATATAGATTTTAAAAGTATAGCACATGGAAGAAAGAGGTAATATTTCGATTCACACCGAAAACATTTTCCCGATCATTAAGAAGTTCCTGTACTCAGACCACGAGATTTTTCTGCGTGAGCTCGTGAGTAACGCCGTAGATGCCACCCAAAAAATGAAGCGCCTGTCCGCCATCGGCGAGTACAAAGGCGATCTGGGCGAGCTGAAAGTAGTCGTGAAAGTGGACAAAGATGCCCGCACCATCACCATATCAGACAACGGTATCGGGATGACGGCCGAGGAGATCAAGAAGTACATCAACCAGATTGCCTTCTCTGGAGCTACCGAATTTGTGGAGCGCTACAAAGACGCCGGCGAGCAGAACCAGATCATCGGTCAGTTCGGTCTGGGCTTCTACTCTGCCTTTATGGTGGCCGACCGTGTGGAGATCGTTACCAAATCCTACAAAGACGAAACCGAGTCAGCGCACTGGACCTGCGACGGCAGCACTGAGTTTGCTATTGCCCCAGCGCATAAAGAAGACCGCGGCACGAACGTGATTCTGAACGTGGCATCTGACTCTGAGGAGTTCTTGGAGACAGCCCGTATCCGTAACATTCTTGATAAATACTGCAAGTTCCTGCCGGTGCCTGTGGAGTTTGAGGGAGAGATCATTAACAATCCGAACCCGATCTGGACGAAACAGCCTTCGGAGCTGACCGATGAGGACTACAAGAACTTCTACAAGGAACTATACCCATTCTCGGAGGCGCCGCTGTTCTGGATTCACCTGAACGTGGACTATCCGTTCAACCTGACCGGTATCCTTTACTTCCCGAAACTGAAGAACGACTTCGAGATTCAGCGTAACAAGATTCAGCTTTACTCGAAGCAGGTGTTCATTACTGACGAGGTAAAAGACGTAGTGCCGGAGTTCCTGATGTTGCTGCACGGTGTGATCGACTCGCCGGACATTCCGTTGAACGTGAGCCGCTCGTTCCTGCAGGCTGATTCGAACGTGAAGAAGATCAATACCTACATCACGAAGAAGGTAGCCGATAAGCTGAACGACATCTTTAAGAAGGACAGAGAGACCTTTGAGAAGAACTGGGAAGACATTAACGTGTTCGTGAAGTACGGCATGCTGAGCGACGACAAGTTCTATGAAAAAGCCAAAGACTTTGTACTATTGCAGAACACTGAAGGCAAGTACTATACCCTGGAGGAGTACAAGGCGCTGACACAGGCAAACCAGACCGACAAAAACGGTCAGCTGGTATTACTCTATACTACCGACGCCGACAAACAGCATGCTTTCGTAGAGGCCGCTCAGAACCGTAGCTACGACGTACTTAAGCTGGACTCGATCATCGACAGTCACTTTATCGGTATGCTGGAGCAGAAGCTGGAGAAAACCTCACTCAAGCGTGTGGACTCTGAGACGATCGGCAAGCTGATTGAGAAAGACGAAGCAAGCGATAGCGTGCTAAACGATACCGAGAAGGAGGACTTGAAGAAGATCTACGAAACGGCTATCAACAACCAGAACATGCAGGTAGAAGTAGCGCCGATGGCTACGGATGATGCACCAGTAATCATTACCTTGCCTGAGTTTATGCGCCGCATGAAGGACATGAGCAAGAGTGGCGGAGGCGGTATGATGTTCATGGGCAACATGCCGGACACCTACAACGTAACCATCAATGCCAACCACAGCATCAACCAGCGCATCCTGAAGGCGAAAGACGACAACAAGGAGCGCATCGCCCGTCAGGCCTTTGACCTGGCGTTGCTGTCTCAGAACATGCTTTCCGGCTCGGCCCTGACTGCCTTCGTGAAGCGCAGTGTGGACCTGATTGATAAAGAATAAGATTACCTTTTCATAATTACACTTAGCAGTATAAAAGCGGCTCCCAACTGGGCGCCGCTTTTGTTTTGTAGTAGCTTAATTTGTGAACTAAGCCGCCCGACGAAAAGTTATAGGAGCTAAACTTGATAGTGGGTTGGCAGGTATATGATTTATCCGCATATTTACGTTGCTTAGATAAGACTCTATACATTCACCTATCCAAAGCGCATTAACTCAAACGTATACCATGAAGCACATTCTTCAACTTGTCTGGCTTAGTTTGTTGCTGGTTGTGGGACTTGCAGGCTGTAAGCCAAGAGCCTATAACAGCGACTACAACCTGAGCCGCGCAGCCCTGAAGCAGAGTGCCAAAGCCGAAGCCATCGCTCTGGCCGATACCGCCAGGCCTTCTGTGCAGATAGGCGATTCGCTGGCAAACGCAGAGGAAAAGCAGCCGAAAAAGCGTAAGAAGAAAGCTGACAAGCGCTATTTCATGGGCGACAGAGTAGCCCGTGGCTTCGTGAAGTCAGGCGGACGGGGCGACCGGGAGGTGATCGAGTCTTTCAGTTACCTGGCCGAATTCCAGCAGCCTGACCCTTATGCGCCCGAAAAATACTATTACGATACCAAACGACGCAAACTCTACAAGACGCGCGGCGAACTGAATCCTGAGCAGCACAAAGTACTCCACGGACCTTACAAAAAAGAGCAGGGCGGTGAAGTGGTGGAAGAAGGTTACTTTTATGTCGGTACCAAGCACCTGCGCTGGGAGCGCTACAACCGTGACGGTATACTATTAGCAAAAGAGCATTTTGAAAAAGGCTTCCTGCGTGATGCCGTGGTGAAATACTACGAAGGCACCAAAAAGATAAAAGAAGTAATCCCTTATGCCTATGGCGAGGTGCAGGGCACTTATTACCGCTTCTACGAAAATGGTCAGTTAGAATGGATGGGGCAGTACCAGAAGGGTCGCAAAGTAGGCCTCTGGGTGAAGCACTTCGACTTTAGAGCCCGTCGCCAATATGAGTACCAGTATCCCAAAACCCCTTACGAACCACAAGCAGAGCCATACCTGGTCAAGCAATACGATCGCCACGGCACACTTATATTTGAGAAAGATAAGCTGGACAAGCGGGCTTCAGCCCGTTAGTGAAAGGCATCCTCAATATGAAACAGCTCCGGCGGGTTGCTCATTGTGATGGCGATAATATCAAAACGAATATCTTCCTGCCAGCCGGTTTTCAGGATATAAGAGTCTGCCGCATTTAGGATCATCCGTTGCTTTCGCCGGTTCACAAACTCCTCCGGATAGCCAAAATCATCATTCGTCCGCGTTTTCACTTCTACAAACACCAATGTATCGTTCTGGCGGGCAATAATGTCGATCTCGGCTTTGCCCATGCGCAGGTTGCGCTGCAGAATACGGTAGCCTTTCTGGTGCAGCAGGTCGCAGGCCAGGTCTTCGCCGTTGGCGCCGGTAGAGAGATGGGGTGCTTGCGGAGTCATCATAAGAGCTTTAAACTTATAATTGTACCGGGTGGTTTTATTAGCAGCAGTCAAGATGCTGTTTGCGTATGCCCCCGGGCGGCCGTATCTTTGCTGAAAATTAAGGGTATAGACGCCTGTCCGGCACTGTTGCCAACTGTTAGGCTATACTTTAATATAAGGGGGAAAACTGTGTCACAGAATAAGACTATACAATTTGAGCACTTGGGGCTAATTGACTATAAGGAAGCCTGGGATTATCAGGACAAGCTCTTTACAGGTATACTGGATATGAAGGCCCGCAACCGCCATGCGGCTCCCGAGGCACAAGAAGTCACGCCTAACTATCTCTTGTTCTGCTCGCATCCGCACGTCTATACCCTGGGCAAAAGCGGCCACGAGTCCAACCTGCTCATCAACGAAGAAGGCCTGAAGGCAAAGGGTGCCACTTTCTATAAGATCAATCGGGGCGGCGACATCACTTACCATGGCCCGGGGCAGATCGTGGGCTATCCTATTCTGGACCTCGACAACTTCTTTACAGACATACACAAGTACCTGCGCTTTCTGGAAGAGTCGATTATCCTGACTTTGAAAGATTACGGGATAGAAGCGGGCCGTATACCTGGCCTCACCGGCGTATGGCTGGACCATGTGGAGCAGAAAAACCCGCGCAAGATCTGCGCCATGGGTGTGAAGTGCAGTCGATGGGTGACCATGCATGGTTTTGCTTTTAACATCAACACCGATTTAGATTATTTTAATAACATCGTACCTTGCGGCATCACCGATAAGCAGGTAACGTCGCTGGCAAAGGAACTGGGCCACGAATTGCCAATGGCAGAAGTAGAAGAGAAACTCAAAGGCCACCTGGCAAACCTGTTCGAGGCAAGCATTACAAAAGATTAAATGAAGAAGGATATTGATTTCACTCCGGTTCAGGGGGTGGCCGTGGCCATTGCTTTCACAGGCGAGTTGCCAGAAGAGCGCACCTGGAACGTGTACCTGATCAACAACAATAATGTGGCGCTCGAAAATGTGTTTGTCACATCCAAAGGCTATGGCACCATAGAAGACGAAGAAGTAAAAACCTCTGTGCTGCGGCACATGTTTGAGCGTGTAGAGGCCAAGAGCTTTGTGCAGGTAGAGGTGATCGACCCGTCCGTGTTCAAGCTTAACAACGAATACTGGGTGAGCTACTACATCGACGGCAAGATCTATGACAAGCGCTTTGTGTTCGTGCCCGATTCCATCACTGATGAGCATCTTATTGACATCAGCATGCTGCAAATGCAGGGTGTGCTACATTCTTAAGGTATAGCTTCCCTAATTTTTTCATTCAGACTGTGTATTTCACAAACCGCATAAGGTATAGCTTAGGGCTCGTGCTGCTGTTAATTGTGCTAACCTGGCCATTGCAGGCACAGGTACTGCCGTTGGAGCAGAAGAACACCCTGAACGGGAACTGGCAGGTATACGATGCCGGATCCAGTGACCTGGTGCCCTATGCCACCGCTCTGCATGGCGGCTACAGTGCCGTTCACCAGTGGGTGACTATGGCCCCCTCAAAGCCGTTTGTGATAGAATTTACAGCCCAAAAGGACCTGTGCCTGTTTCTGAACAATCAGTTGATCTTCACGGCAGATTCCACTTCCAACTATACCTTCGACCTGGCCACGTGGAATAAACGGGTGAAGCCTGTAAATGGTCGCTATCTTTTGTCAGTGTGGCATCCGTCGCAGCATCCCAATGTCGGGTCTTTTCGCAACCGGGTGCAGGCAGAGCGAAACGATAACGAAACAATGCAGGGGAGTTTCTCAGTGCGGCTGCGGGAGTATGTGAATCAGAATGCCTTTATCATTTTCATGCTGCTGATCGGGTTGCTGTACGGTAGCCTTAAAACGACTTTCCCTTCCGATTTTCAGGCAGTATTTGGGGTGCAATCCTTCTGGCGCACTAGGTCTCTGGATGAGGGAATCCTGACCAAGCCGCTTGGTACATGGTCAGGTGTGTTGTTTATTGTTGCTTTTTCGATGTCCATGGCGCTTCTGATAGCAGCTATTCATACCAATGTGCAGCATGTGCGGATCTTTAACCGTCTTTTTCCGGTGTCTGAGTCCGATATCACGACCAAGATCCTGTTCTATACCTTCCTGATTTTTGCCGTCATCCTGCTAAAGTACCTTTTCCTGAAAGTGATGGGTTATATTTTTGGGTTGGAGCAGATCGTGCAGGTTCAATTCAGTGAGTTTCTGCGTTCTCTGTTGTTTCTGGGCCTTTTTCTGCCAGTGGTGATGCTGCTATACCTTTCGCTTAACCAGGTGGCTCCCGACACAGTGCTCACTGTTTCGAGCATGGCGGTACTCTTGTTGCTGGTAATCACGATTATTCGTGTGTTTGTGACAGTAAATAAGCAGACTTCTGTGATAAATTTGCATTTATTTTCTTACCTTTGCGCCACAGAAGTGATTCCGTTAGCCATTATGCTGAAGTTTATCGTGTTTAACTTTTAAAAACACAAAATCAACGGTTTCGGCGGGCGGCTTATATTATAAAAACAGACTTCCATACTCTATGGCTGAAAGTAAAGAAAAGGCTTGGGCAAATCCTGAAAGACACAGTATTCCGATCAAGAGTATACTCGTAACGCAACCACAGCCAACCACTGACAACTCTCCCTATCTCTCGATAGCAGAAAAGTACGGCATTAAGGTTGATTTCAGGGCGTTTATTGAGGTAGAGCCTGTTTCCTACAAAGAATTCCGCAAGGATAAGGTGGACATTCTGTCGCACACGGCTGTTATTTTTACCAGCCGCAACGCAGTAGACCACTTTTTCAGAATATGCCAGGAGAGCAAGATAGAAATGCCTGCGGATATGAAGTATTTCTGTATTTCAGACCAGACGGCATACTACCTGCAGAAATACATCACCCTGCGTAAGCGTAAATTGTTTGTAGGTGAGAAAACAGCCAAAGATCTCTTTGAGGTGATCAAGAAGCACAAGAACGAGAAGTTCCTGTACCCTTGCTCTAACATCCGCAAAGACGACATCCCGGGATTCCTGAAGACAAATAAGATCAAGCACACGGAGGCGGTTATCTATAAGACAGTGGCAGCCGACCTGTCGGATCTGGACGATGTAACCTACGACTGCATCGCTTTCTTCAGTCCATCAGGCATCAGCTCGCTGTTTATCAACTTCCCTGACTTTAAGCAGAATAATACCCGCATAGCAGCTTTTGGTCCAACCACGGCCAAGGCAGTGCGCGATGCAGGGCTGGAGCTAGACATTGAGGCACCGATGCCAAACGCACCATCCATGACGGGAGCGATTGAGGTGTACATCCAGAACCAAAAGAAATAAATCAGGCTTTTAAACAGGCAGGATTAAAACAGTAAAACGCAAAGGCAAGTAGAATCAACCATCTGCTTGCTTTTGCGTTTTACTGTTTAATATATATATTTGGTTCAACTCTGGCTCTTTAACGTCCAGTTAACGCATGCTTAGCTGCAACATTCTATGAAAAAGATTATACCTGCCGTTTTGTTGCTGTTTTTCTGCCACCTCAACTCCTGGGCGCAGCAGCAGCCCCAGTTTACCCACTACGGATTCAACGGCATGTATATCAGCCCGGCTTACGCAGGTATAACCAACCGCCCAGAAATACAATCCATCTACCGCTACCAGTGGCTGAACTATGATGCCTCCTTTGACGATGGCGGTTCGCCACGCACATTGCTCCTGACGGCTCATACCCCGGTGCGGCTTTTGAAGGGCGGTGTAGGTATAACGCTTGTGCAGGACCAGATCGCTAACACCCGCATTCAGCAAGCCGCCATCTCCTACTCCTTTCACCTGAATGTGGGCGAAGGCAAGTTAGGGATCGGTGTTCAGGGCAATATAAATAATATAAGAAAGGGCAGCTACCGATTTATCGACGAAGGCGACCCAAACATCCCATTCAATAGCTCCGATTCCAAGTTTGACATGGGCGCGGGACTTTGGTATGAATCAGAGCGCTTCTATGCAGGCGGTGGTGTGACCAGTCTACTGCGCTCCAGCTACCAGTTTATGGACGTCGATAACACAGGAGGCGGCCGCGTAGTCGGCGAGAACCACATCTACCTGACAGGCGGCTACCATTTGCCGCTTAGCAACCAGCTGGTACTTACTCCTACAGCCCTCTTAAAGCATGATACAGAGACATTTTCGTTTGATGCAGGCGCCCGCGTAACATTTGATGAAAAATATTGGGGCGGATTGAATTTTCGGCATCAGGAAGCTGTTAGTGCGCTTGTGGGTATAGCGATGTTGCAGGACAACGCGCTGCGGGTAGGATATGCATTAGATCTCACAACATTTAATAAAGTGGCCAAGGCCCCAACATCACATGAAGTGATGGTTTCCTACCGATTACCTGAGCCAGTTGTTCGGTTCAGACCGCCAGTGCGAACCCCACGCTATAATTTCACTAAATAAATTTTCATGATATTGTATTTATCACTGAAAAGCTGTATTCTTGAAAAAATACAGTTAAAATAATTCTTCTATGGTATAATAATCTTGATATTGTACCGTTTGAAAATTATTAATAAGTGAGAATTTTAATTGTTTTTGTTTTATTTCTAATTCTCAATATATTTGCTACACCAGAAATAGTGTGCATAAATCATTGCTAAAAAATTTACTTTTTCCAAAGTCATCATGAACAAACTATTAAAGCTGTCTTCCTTCGCTTTGGCGGTGGTACTGCTTGCGAGTTGTGGGTTAAGAAGAGGACCGCAAGGCGACCTAGTAGGCGCAGAGGATCGACCAGACTACAATCCACAAGCTGTACCTTACGGCATGGTCGCCTGCCCGGGCGGAACTTTCCATATGGGCCAGGCTGATCAGGACATAGCGGCCACTATGGCGAACCTGAACAAGCAGGTAACAATAGGCGGCTTCTATATGGACGAAACCGAGATTACGAATAACGAATACCGTCAGTTCATTGAAGTAATGGTCAATGACTCAATCGATATTCTGGGCGAAGACTTTGTGATGACAAGCCTGTATCCGGACACAACTGTTTGGGTGCGTGACTTCACTTACCATATGGGTGACCCCTTGATGGAATACTATTTTTCTCATCCAGCGTTTGACGAGTATCCGGTGGTGGGTGTGAACTGGTTTGCTGCCAAGTACTTCTCTGACTGGAGAACGAAGCATAAGAACCAGGCCAACGCTGACAACGGAATGGCCCCAATGCCTAAATTCCGTCTGCCATCTGAGGCTGAGTGGGAATACGCTGCCAGAGGCGGCCGTGATATGGCGACATACCCTTGGGGTGGTCCATACCTGCGCAATGCCAAAGGCTGTTTGCTAGCTAACTTTAAGCCGGGTCGTGGTGATTACTACAGCGATGGCTTTACCTATACAGCTCCTGTAGCCCAGTTCTTCCCGAACGACTTTGGTCTGTATGACATGGCTGGTAACGTAGCGGAGTGGTGCGAAGATGCCTACGCTGATGCTACAGTTCCGATTACCTGGGACTTGAACCCGGTTTACTATGATGATAACGAGCCTCGCAAAGTAGTAAGAGGCGGCTCTTGGAAAGATATTGCATACTTCCTTGAAACTGGCACCCGTAACTTCGAATATCAGGACTCAGCCAGATCGTATATCGGTTTCCGTAACGCGATGATCTACCTGGGACGTTCTTCAGGAAGAGAGTTCAGATAGTCAATAGAAGTGTTCTTTACAGTTAAAAACTAAACAATTTAATACCCAATCGTTCACATTTAATTTTTGAAAACAAAATGAGCAAAGCTAGAGGTCGCAGTTTCTTGTACGACGTGTTGATGCCCAAAGTGTATGGTCTTGGTGCCGCAGTCGTAATTATCGGAGCATTGTTTAAAATTCAGCACTGGCCAGGTGCCGACATCATGCTGATTGTTGGTCTTGGTACAGAGGCCGTAATCTTTGCCCTGAGTGCATTCCAACCACAGCCACACGATCCAGACTGGGCAAGAGTATACCCACAGCTGGCTGATGACTATGCAGGTGAGGCGCTTATCCCAACCACAGCTTCAAACAACGGTCCTTCTGCAACGAAGGAACTTGACAAAATGATGCGTGATGCAGACATTACGCCTGCTACAATCAATTCACTGGGTCTTGGTCTGAACAGACTGAGCGAAACAGCCGCTCAAATGGCTGACCTGAGCCAGGCTACTGCTGCTACAAACGAGTACGGTGTACGCGTTAAAGCTGCCGGTGACCAGCTGGGCCGCATTACAGAAGCTTATGCTACAACAGCAGATGCACTGTCTAAAATGGCTGTTGCTACTAACGATGCGCAGGAGTATCATACGCAAGTACAGAGCATGACAAGAAACTTAGGTGCTTTAAATGCTGTTTACGAAATGGAGCTTCAGGATGCCAACAACCACCTGAAAGCAATGAACAAGTTCTACGGAAACCTGAGCATGGCCATGGAGAACCTGACCGATGCAAGCAAGGACACAGAGCAGTTCAAGCAAGAAGTTTCTAAACTGACGCATAACCTACACTCACTGAACACAGTGTATGGTAACATGCTGACAGCTATGAAAGGCTAATTGCGCAACATTTCCTAAATCAACAAGAAAACAACAGTAACTAAGTAGAAAATGGCTGGAGGAAAAGAGACACCACGGCAGAAGATGATCGGTATGATGTACCTGGTACTGACCGCACTTCTCGCCCTGCAAGTGAACTCTGCTATCCTGTTAAAGTTTCAGTTTATTGATGAGAGTCTTATGGACGTCAACAATAAAACGCAGACTGACAATAGCGGAGTTGTAACGAATATTAAATCCAAGGTCAGCGAAGGTGGTAACCGAGACAAAGACAGAACTGTACTCGAGAGCGCCAATGCTGTTAGAAAAGAAACAGGTGAACTGGTAGAGTATATCCGTGGCCTTCGCGCGACTCTGATCGAAAGAACAGGTGGTGAGAATGAGGAGAAAACCGGATATTCAAACCCTAGTGCAGAAGATCAGGTTGCTATGACTATGATTGGGCCTGCTAGTGCTAAGAACGGTGCCGCTTACGAGCTGGAGCAGCGTTTGAACAACTACGCAAAGTTCATGAAGCAGTATAACCCAAGCATGCCGGACATCCTGGCACGTGATGGTAAGACTGACCCAATGGCTGCCAAAGATCGTAGCCAGCGCAACAAAGATTTTGCACAGCTGAACTTCGAAGCTACTCCACTGGTAGCTGCCCTAGCAACACTTTCTCAGAAAGAAGCAGAGATTCTGAAGTACGAGGCTGATGCCCTGCAGAACCTTGCTCAAAGAGTAGGTGCTGACATCATCAAGTTTGAGAAGATCTTCGCGATGGCTCGTGCTGAGTCTAAAACAGTAGCCGCTGGTACTAAGTATAAGGCTGACATGTTTATTGCCGCTTCTTCTGATGCGATCACACCAAAGATGACGTTCCAGGGTAAGCCAATCAACGTAGTAGACGGTAAAGGTCAGATTGAATTCACGGCTGCTGCCTCAAACTACGACGCTGATGGTAACTCAAAGCAGACTTGGAAAGGTCAGGTGATCATCGACAAAAATGGTGAGCAGGAAGTACTTGACGTAACAGAAGAGTACATCGTAGCAAAGCCAGTAATTCAGGTACAATCTGCAGCAGTACAGGCCCTATACCTGGGTTGTGCTAACGAACTGAACGTACAGGTACCAGCTCTTGGTGCGGTTTACGATCCTAGCTTCTCTGCTTCAGGTGGTTCTGCCATCAAAGGTGCTAAGAAAGGCCAGGTAACCGTAATCCCTACTACTACTGAAGTGAAGCTTAACGTGAGCAGCGGTGGTAACGCCATTGGTACAGAAACTTTCAAAGTTCGTCCAGTGCCAAGACCATCTCTACAAACTGTAGTGAACGGAAGACCAGTAGACCAGAAGAGAGGTTTGCCAGCACAAGGCATCAGAGCTGTAGAGATACAGGCGATCGCTGACGAAGGTTTCAAGCAATTTTTGCCACAGGAAGCACGTTATAGGGTAACGAAGTGGAGAGCATTCCTGGTAAGAGGTTCTAACCCAGTTGATCAGGCTGAGTTTTCTAGCCCAACAGGTGACCTGAGCCGTTTTGCCTCTAAAGCTGCCAAAGGCGACCGTGTTACGATCGAAGTAATGGAAGTGAAGCGTCTGAACTACCAGGGCAATCCGGTAGACGCGAAACCAACAGGCGACGGTATCTTCACTATCCCACTTAACTAATTAAGATTAGAAGCTTACAAGGAGTATGAAACTTATCAAAGTAATAGGTGTAGCAGCTGGTATGATGCTCTCTTACGGAGCAGTAGCACAGCAAGTGTCTACCACGCAGTCCAGTAATCCATCAGCAAGACCTATTCCGGAGTCTGATGTGTTGTTCAAGAAAACGGTTTGGCGTAAGATCGACTTGCGCGAAAAGCAAAACAGACCTTTGTTTTCTGAAAACAGAGAGATCACCAAAGTTTTGATCGATGCTGTAAAAAGCGGCGAGTTGGTGGCCTATAAGACAGACTCTGTAAATGTACCGCTAACCAGAGAGGAATTCCTGGCTAACATGACTGCCAAAGATATGGGCGGTGGATTAACTGAGGAAGAAATCGCAGCTGGTTTCGGTCAGGAAGAGGAAGATGATGATGCTTGGGGCGCTGCCCTGGGTACAACTGCTACTCAAGAGACTGGTCCTGTAAGCAACGAGTACTTTGCAAAGCAGCTATACCTGTTGGAGCTGAAAGAGAACGTAGTGTTCGACAAGAAACGCTCTCGTATGTACCACGATATTCAGACAATTAGCATTAAAGTGCCATCTACACTTAACCCACTTGGTTTCGAGCAGACAGTAGGCAGCTTTAAAATGAGTGATCTGGTAAAGGTGTTCAGAAACAATCCTGAAACTGCTATCTGGTACAACGCTCAGAACGATGCACAGCACAAGAACCTGGCTGATGCATTTGATCTGTGGCTGTTCAGCTCTTATATCACCAAAATATCTAACCCGAACGACAGAGCTCTGGGCGATATCTACGGTGGTGGTAAGAAAGGACTGTTAGCTGCTCAGGAAGCGCTTGAAGCGTTGATCGAGTACGAATACAGCCTCTGGAGCTACTAATTGTAAGACAATCATAAAAAAGGGGGAGATCTTTTCAGATCTCCCCCTTTTTTTGTTTATAAAAAACCTATTGGAGGTTGGAAAGGCAGAATATAGCTGGCTGCGTTCGTATTAATAGTATAGATTATTTTATGGGAGCAGTAGGCACTTCCAGTAAAAACCATACAGTATGGAATAACTGCAAGATCAATGGAAGATTAAAAATTGGAAAAACTAATTAAGAAGAAGGGCCTTCGGCATTATGAAAATAATCGTAAAGAATCTGGGCCTTACGCTGACCCACCTCAGCAGTTAATTCCGTCAAAGTAAGTTCTTTGAGCTTCTTTACTGACCTGAATTTCTGAAGTAATGCATCAGCCGTGCTCGGACCTATTCCTTTCACTTCTGTTAATTCGGTCTTCAAGGTACCAGCATCACGGCGTGAGCGATGGAAGGTAATCGCAAAACGGTGTGCCTCGTTGCGTAAGCGTTGAATAAGTTTCAATGACTCTGACTTCTTATCGATGTAAAGCGGAAGCTTATCACCCGGGTAGAAAATCTCTTCGAGCCGCTTTGCTATACCTACAATAGCGATCTGTCCCCATAAATTAAGATCCTTAAGGGCTTGCACAGCAAAACTCAGCTGCCCTTTGCCACCATCGATGATAATTAGCTGCGGTAGAGGCTGCTTCTCTTCAATTAGACGGCGGTAACGACGTGTCACCACCTCGTACATCGACTCAAAGTCATTTGGGCCAACGACAGATTTGATATGAAAGTGACGATAGTCTTTTTTGCTTGGTTTGCCGTTTTTGAAGCATACCATCGATGCAACCGGATTATCACCCTGAAAGTTGGAGTTGTCGAAACACTCGATCTGGCGAGGAAGCTCAGTTAACCGGAGGTCTTTCTTCAAAGTTTCCAGCACACGGAGTTCACGTTGCTCGCCAAGGCTCTTATTCTGCTCCTGACGTCCTTCACGCTCTTTACGAAGGTACATGGCATTCTTCATCGAAAGGTTCAAGAGCTTGCGCTTATCGCCTATCTGTGGCTGCGTGATGGTGATGTTATCGAGCGGCAGGGAAAGCTCAATATTGGTGATAATCTCTCGGGAAGTGCTTTCAAACTCATGACGCAGCTGTACAATCACAGAAGCCAATAGCTCTTCATCAGACTCATCCAGTTTTTTGTGTAGCTCCAGGGACTGTGTCTGTATAATAGAGCCGTTCATTACCTTCAGGTAGTTCACAAAAGCACACTTCTCGTTTGATGTAATCGAAAAGACATCGATGTTGGAGAGTGTGTTGCTAACAACAGTTGACTTCGCCTGATAGTCTTCCAGGAGATCGAGCTTCTGCTTGTAGCGATGGGCCTGCTCATATTGGTAATCAGCTGCTGCTTCTGCCATTCGCTCTTTAAAGTAATTTTTCGCTATCGAAAGATTACCCGAGAGAATGTTCTTGATCTGAGCAATGTACTGGTTGTAAGTTGTTTCATCTACCAAATCTTCACAAGGGCCTTTACAGTTACCGATGTGATACTCCAGGCAAACCTTAAACTTACCAGCAGCAATGTTTTCTGGAGACAGGTTATAGGTGCAGGTACGGAGTGGATATAAAGTCCGAATCAGGTCCAGTACAATATGCATGGTGGTGCCGCTAGGGTATGGGCCAAAGTAGCGGGAACCATCATTGATCTTATTACGCGTGCTGATGACACGGGGGAAGCGCTCATTTACAATGCAAATGTAAGGGTAAGTTTTTCCATCCTTAAGCAGGATGTTATACTTGGGCTGGTACTGCTTGATGAGGTTGTTTTCCAGCAAAAAGGCATCAGCTTCCGTATCCACAATCGTGAATTCGATGTCCTTGATCTTGGAGATAAGCTTCAGCGTCTTTTTATTATGCTGGGCAGAGCGATTGAAATAGGAGCTGACACGCTTCCTGATATCAATCGCTTTGCCTACATAGATGATGCCTTCATCATCGAAGAACTTATAAATGCCCGGTTTATGTGGTAAATGGGAAATCTTCTCCCGTAGCTTCTCGTTTGCAGCCATGCTCAAATTTCATTAGAAAGCATCTAAGTCGATCGGGGCAGGTGTTTGATAAAACTGATCCTGCTGAACGGAGTCTACTGACATGCCGTTGTTATACTTAGAACAATCTAATTCTACCGATAAAGGCGTAGAAGGTTTAGGGAAAGGATCTCTTGTAGCTTCTAAGGTCTTGTCGGCGTATACCTTCTGAAGGAAGTTTCCATAGATCGGCATGGCCAGTTTATTGCCCTGACCCAACGCAATGGTACGGAAGTGAATAGAACGGTCGTCACCACCAACCCAGGCACCAGCTACCAGGTCCGGCGTTATACCCATGAACCAGGCATCAGAGTAGTTTTGGGTTGTACCAGTCTTACCGCCAATCTCGTTCTTAAGTCCGTTGCGGTGGCGCAGGCCGTAGTAAGCAGTACCGCCAGGCTCTGCCGCAGCCTTGAGCATGTGCACCATCATATAAGCAGTTTCTTCACTCAGGGCATCTACCGTCTTCGGCACAAATTCGTGCAGCACATTGCCATGCTTGTCTTCAATACGGGTGATAAAGTTTGGCTCTACCCAAGTTCCACTGTTCACAAAGGTGCCATACGCACCCACCATGTCATAAAGTGTTACGTCATTTACACCAAGCGCCAACGATGGATTAGCCTCCAGTGGTGTTGAGATGCCCATACGTTTGGCGGTCTTAACCAACGTTTCTGCTCCAAGTTTGTTCACCAGGAAAGCAGAGATCGAGTTAACGGACTTTGCCATGGCATTGCGCAGCGTGAACTTCTCGCCGGAGAATTTATTATCGGCATTGTTAGGACACCACATAGTGCCGTCACCCAAAGGTATACATACCTGCGTGTCGAGTACCTCGTAGCAAGGATAATAGCCATTCTCGATAGCGGCAGTGTACAGGAACGGTTTGAACGTAGAGCCCGGCTGACGAGCACCCTGCTTCACGTGGTCATACTTGAAGTGCTTGTAATTGATGCCACCTACCCAAGCTTTGATGTGCCCCGTCTGCGGCTCCATAGCCATGAAACCAGTTTGCAGATAATGTTTGTAATGCTTGAGCGAGTCAAGCGGACTCATCTGAACTTCCTTTTCTCCATCATAAGTAAAGATGGTCATCGGGATTTTCTTGTTCAGGTAGTAGTTAATAGAATCCTGGTTGCCATCGAAGCGTCTGTTCAGGTTGCGGTAGCGGTCGGTACGCTTAATAGCGTTCTCCAGGTAATTCGGGATTTCTTTGCCCTGGCGATCGATCCAGGGGTTTCGGCCTTTCCAGTGTGCAAAAAACTCTTTCTGGCGATCTTTCATATGCTCCTCCACTGCCTGCTCTGCATAAGTCTGCATGCGTGAGTCGATGGTGGTGTAGATCTTCAGACCGTCGGCATACAGGTCGTAGCCATTCTCGCGGCACCACTTCAGCAAAAACTTACTGGCTTCGGTACGGAAATAGGGTGCAAGACCAATGTTTTGGTTCTCGACACGGTATTTGAGCTTGATATCAGTTTCTTTCAGGCTGTCGTACTCGGCCTGTGTCATGTAGCCGTACTTCACCATCTGCGACAAAACTACGTTGCGGCGATGCTTCGAATTTTCCGGATTAAACTTCGGGCTATAGTGGTTCGGGTTCTTAAACAAACCTACCAGCACAGCTGACTCCTGTACCTCCAGGTCCTTCGCATCTTTACCAAAAAAGGTCTTGGCAGCAGACTGCAATCCGAAGGCATTGCTACCAAACTCGAAGATGTTCAGGTACATGATCATGATCTCCTGCTTGGTATAGGACTGCTCCAGCTTCACCGACATGATCCACTCCTTTGTTTTGTGGATAAGCGTACGGAAGCCTGGCTTGTCATTCAGGTAGCCGTTGTTCAGCTCTTCACCACGGGTGCGGAACAGGTTTTTGGCAAGCTGCTGTGTCAGGGTACTGCCACCACCTTTGGAACTGCCTATCAGTATACCTCCGGCAACACGGGCCATGGCCTCCGGGTCTATACCTGAGTGCTCTTCAAAACGGATATCCTCTGTTGCCATCAAGGCATGCACAAAGTTTTCGGGCAGGTCAGCGTACTCGATCGGGGTGCGGTTTTCGCGGAAATATTTGCCTAGCTCTTTGTTATCGGCGGAATAAAGCACAGAGGAAAGAGCACTCTTCGGGTTCTCGAGTGTGCGCATGTTGGGCAGATCTCCGAAAAGGTTCAGGAAATTGACGCTGACCGCATAAATATACAGGATGAACATAGCCAGGCCACTCAGGAAGAGAAGCCACAGTGTGGAAATGACCTTGGGGAATACCGTTTTTGGTTTTGGGCGGGTGGTTGTTGCCATGTTAATTATTCGTTCTGAAGTAATTCAGATATTCTTCTACATCCTTCTTCTGAAGCAACTTCTGCCAGTTGTCGGATGATATTGCAAAGGTAATGAATTCTACGCCTCTAATCTTGCCAATCGGGGATTGAGGTGCTTTTTGTTTGATGTTATAAGCCTGCGCCTCTTTCATGTTAGGAAAGGCGCGCAATAGCAGTACACCTCTGTTGACGTCGAAAGGCTGCTGGTCCAGCATTAGCTTCTGATTACGGAAATAGGTGTTGTTATACTTCTCATATTTTGCCTCAATATCTTTAAAAGCAGCATGCTCTGTCGGGTATAGCATCACAAAATAATATGCCGAATCGGGAGCATTGGTATAAGCCAGCGGATCAGCGGCTGGTGGCTGTACCGCTGGAGCCTGAGCCGTTGCTGTATCCTGTGCTACTGCAGCTACATCCAAAGGCGTGCCAACCTGAGTAGTGGCTGTCGTGTCAGGCCGGTTGGTTGCCGTGGTATCTGGTATAGGAAGCGCCGTGGCGGGACGCTGCTGTTGCAGGGCCGCATTGCGCTCACGTGCAGATGCCAGTGCGATGCTGTTGTTGACCCGCTGCTCCGGTGTGCGCTCGTCGGTTAGCTGTGCTGTAGGGGGAGCGGGAGCTTCCTGGCGGAGCTGTTGCTTGCTCTCCAGGTCCTGGTAGCGCTTAAGCAACTCGTCGGCACGCGGGGTTAGCGGACTGGATGGGTGCTGCTGCTTAAATGCCAGCAGCTGCTGTTGCAGCAATTCGGGCCTTTCGGAGCGTGCGGTGATCATGACATGCAGGAAAGCCACTTTATCAGGTATGTCGTTGAGCGGGTATACCTGGCTCAGTTCTTTGAGCAGGGTAGTTGCCTGCTGGTATTCGCCTAGTTCGTATTGTGCATAAGCAGAATCATAGAGCGCATGTGCCTTGATGTTGTCAAGTGCGTTCTGGCTCATGTAGTTCGGGTCGTCTACCAGCTTCGCATAGATTGTGTTGGGGTATTGCTGCTTGATCTTAGCGTAATAAGTTTCCTTCTGTTCGCTGCCTGCCCGACTGTAGATCAGGTATAGGCTGTAGTGCGCCTCGGCTGCATGTTCGGATTGCGGGAAGCGTTGCAGGAACTTCTCATAGGTAGCAGTGGCCTGATCAGGTGAGTTGAGCTTTTGTGAGTAGATGTTGGCCAGGCGGAACATGGCATCCTCCAGCAGTTTCTCTGACTGCTGTATGGCCAGTGTCGTGGTCGGGATATTCTGCAAATATGTTTCCACCTGCGTCTGCAGGCGGGCAGAACGACTTTCTTCTGTTTCAGCTTCTGCTGCGGATTCAACAGGGGCCTCCATTGCAACGGCTTCATCCTGGCCACCTTCTATTTCGCCACGGCTCAGGAGTCGCCAGTTGTCCTGCAACGGTCGGTCGCCCCAGCGCCTTACGAATTCAGAGCGGGCAGTAGCCATCGCCGCCGGGTTATCGAAATAAAATACACCTCCTGTATTGCCGGCGCCTAAGGCTGCATTGGGATTATTGCGGCCTCCGACTGTTACGGCTGCCTGCTGCTCCTGAGCCCGTCGGGCTTTGCGTTGCTTATCCTGTTCCAACTGGCGAGCCTGCTCCTGCTGTCGCATTTCCTCTTCCTGCTGCACTATGTTTTGCACAAAGGCCAGGCGTTCACCTTCGCTCATTGCGGCTAACTGCTGCAGGCTGTCCTGTAACTGTATCGTGTTATACTGCTTCGTGAAATCTGCCAGCACATTGCGGCGCTCGAGTACTTGCTCATATTCTATAGCCTGTTGCGGGTATACCTGCACGGCACTATCATAGTAAGCCTGAGCCAGGTCATATTTGTTCAGGTTCTCAAAATAGATCTGACCAGCCAGCAGGTAGGTATAGGCTTTCTGGTTAGGTATAGAGCCCGGAGTTTTCAGAGATTGCTCAATGTTCTGCAGCGCTTTGTCGTAGTGTTGCTGGCGACGCTCGAACACGGCCATTTCGTAGTAGATCTTATCGCGGTACTCGGTGTTCTTCTCGTCGCGCAGCATTTTCTGATAGTAGCCAGCGATGCGGTTCAGGTCTTGCGCATCGTCCAGTTCCGATACCTGGCCCAGGTATAGACGGCTGAAGAAGCCTAGGTCGTAAGGCGGATTGCGACGCAGAATACGGCTGTACTGCTGGTAGGCTTCCTTGCTTTGGCCACGGTCCTGGTAGAGGCGTGCCAGTGAGAAACGTACGCGCGACTGGTCATCCCGCTCCGTGAAGTTCGGCAGGGACAGGTCCAGGTTCTCGATCACGGCGGCGGTATCGCCCTGCATCAGGTGGTACTCAGCGCGGGCCAGGTATAGCTCGCGGGCATTGTCACGGTTCAAGCGCTCTTTGCGCAGAAATTCTGACACCTGCCAGGCATTGTCCGTCTCACCAAGCTTCAGGAAAGCACGCATCAGCCATACCAGCGCCTCGTGTTTAACGTGGCGGTCTTTGCCTGTGGAGTTTACATAGCGGAAGGTCTGTGCGGCCTCCGGGAAATTAAGCTCGTAAAAGCGCACCTTGCCGATGACCAGGTAGCTGTCGTCGATCCATTTGCTGTTCGGGTGGTATTGGATCGGGAAAGAGGCCTTTTTGATCACATCCTCCAGGTCGGCGGCGTGTGCTTTATAAGTAGCGGAGTCGATGGGCGGGAAGATGGGCAGTGGGCGGTTGTAATCATACACGGTCTGGTCCTGTATGCTCTTTTCAATCGCCTCGAGTTTCTCTTTAGCCAGAAAATAGCCATTGTAGCGGGCTGTTGTGTTATGATAGGCCTTACTGAGCGGATTATTGCGCTCAGCAGAACAGCCAGCCAGTATAAGGCAGGACAGCAAGAAGAGAATATATGATGGGTTTTTGCTCAAAGTATCGATCGTGTGCAGCATATATAAGGCAGTCCGGCCGCCTATTCCATTATAACGGCCTGGCTATACCTGAAAGTATCTGGGCCAGGATGAGGCTTAAGCCTCAAGCCATCTACAAAAATACAATAATATGCCAATTATGTAAGGGGCTGTGGATAAAGCCTGAAGCCCGGTATTGAACTATAGAAAATAAGAAATGGTTTCAGCCCTCAGAAGGCATTTGAGGCACCTTAAAAAGCTGGCGAAATAAAACTGATTTGCAGAGAAGCCCATGAAAAAAGCGTAATTTTACAAATCCTTGAAAAACAAAGCAGCGCATGTCACAGGCAGATGATCAAAAGCCAAAGGGCGAAGAATCGTTTAAATCGTACCTGAAGTACTCGGGGCTGGCCTTTCAGATGATCGGGGCGATGGTGCTGGCCGCCTGGGCAGGCTCCAAGCTGGACGACTACATGGGCAACGAGAACCCCTGGATGACGATTGTGCTGCTCGTAGTGGCCGTAGTAGCCTCTATGGTATTGGTAATTATCTCATTAAGTAAAAAGTAAAGCAGTGAAATTCTTCAAAAACCTCCTCATTTTTACTGGTGTCGTGAGCATCGGTATTGGCTTGCTCTCCTTTTATACCGGCACGGCGCTATTGCACCCACTGATCTGGTTTATATTAGGCTTTATGGTGGTAGTTACGGCGCTGGCCTTTTATGTGTCGCGACTGGGCGTTGGCTACGACCCCGATAACTTTCAGTTGTATTACTTTGGCTCGATGGGTTTCCGGATGATCCTCAGTATAGCGGTTATTTTTATTTATGTGTTCATGTACTCTGAAAATGAGCTGCAGTTCGTTTTCAACTTCTTTGCCTTATATTTTCTATTTACCGGGTTTGAAATCTACAGCTTAATAACTAACTTCGCACCGCAATTGAAAAAGCAAAACTAAGAATAGCATTTGCGGATTTTAAATTTGCTTCTAAATCTCTCTTAATGAAGAAGTTATTTATTTTACTGTTTTCCTTCCTGACGATCACTGCTTCTGCAGAGGCTCCGGTTGAAGGCGGCGAGTTCAAGCCAGGCGATATGATCACCCATCACATCGCGGATGATTACAACTGGCATTTTGCCGATGGTGTAACGCTCTACCTTCCTGTTATCCTGATCGATAACGGTACACCAAAGGTGTTTTCATCAAGTAACTTCTATGACGAGAATCACGAGTTGGTGCCTTATGAAGGTTACATGGTGAGTCATGGTCACATCTATCGTGCTGATGCCAACGGACAGCCAGCCGCGGACCAGTCTTCTCTGATTGACATATCTATTACAAAGAACGTTGCTTCTCTTTTCCTTAGTGTGGCCCTGCTTTTTGCAGTTTTCTTCACAATCGCTGGAAGCTATAAGAAAAACAACGGCAAAGCGCCAAGAGGCATTCAGTCTTTCTTTGAGCCAATCATCATCTTTATCCGTGACGAGATTGCCAAGGCGAACATCGGTCCGAAGTATGAGCGCTACATGCCATACCTGCTGACAGTTTTCTTCTTTATCTGGTTCAACAACCTGCTTGGTTTGATGCCAGGTGGCGCTAACTTGACTGGTAACATCGCAGTTACACTGGTACTGGCTACACTGACACTTTTGATCACCGTATTTAGCGGCAACAAAAACTACTGGAAGCACATCTTCGCTACACCAGGTGTTCCTGTGTGGCTGGCTCCGATCATGATCCCGGTTGAATTGATTGGTATCATTACCAAGCCATTCTCCCTGATGGTTCGTCTTTTTGCCAACATCACGGCAGGTCACATTATCATCCTGTCGCTGTTTAGCTTGATCTTTATTTTCCAGAGCATTGCAGTAGGTCCTTTGAGTGTGGCGTTTGCTACTTTCATGAACTTCCTTGAGCTGTTCGTGGCATTGCTTCAAGCGTATATCTTCACGCTGCTGTCAGCGATGTATTTCGGTGGCGCAGTGGAAGAGCATGACCATGTAGGTGACCACGGTCATGGAGATGGTGCGCATCATTAATCTGTTTTTTATTTTTTAACTATATATAACTATAATTATGTTAGCAATTTTGCTTCAAGCAGTAGCAGCTACAACCGATTTCGGTTTGGCTATCATGGGTGCCGGTATCGGTGCTGGTCTGGTTGCCCTTGGCGCTGGTTTGGGTATCGGTAGAATCGGTGGTTCAGCCATGGAGTCTATCGCGCGTCAGCCAGAAGCTGGTGGTAAGATCCAGACTGCTATGATTATCGCGGCTGCCCTTATCGAAGGTGTTGCACTGTTCGGTGTGGTAGTTTGCTTGCTAATCTCTTTCAAAGGCTAATATCCTTTGTAATTGGTCTCTCGTCCGGACGCATGGTCCGGACGGAGAGGTCCAAAATAGTTAAATAGTTAAAAGCAATGCCGGTGTAGAACCGGTGAACTGATTAGAACCTAATTATTCAAATTCATACACAATGGAATTAGTAACCCCAGGTATAGGTTTAATTTTCTGGCAGACGGTGACGTTTATCATCGTGCTGTTCCTGCTTTCCAAGTTCGCCTGGAAGCCGATCATGAACGCCCTGCACGAGCGTGAGACTTCTATTGAAAATGCACTGAGCGCTGCTGAAAAAGCAAAGCTGGAGATGCAGGGTCTGAAGGCAGAGAACGAAAAACTGCTGGCTGAAGCCCGTATGGAGCGTGACAAGATCCTGAAAGAAGCTTCTGATGCTGGTAACGCCCTAGTGGAAACTGCAAGACAGAAGGCAAACGAAGAAGGTTCACGCATGATCGCACAAGCCCGTGAGTCTATCGAGAATGAGAAGCGTGCCGCTATCACAGAAGTGAAGAACATGGCTGCTGCTCTTTCTGTGGATATCGCTGAGCGTATCCTGCGCAAAGAACTGAGCAACCCACAGGCACAGCAAGAGCTGGCTAAAGATTATATCAACGAAGTAACGCTTAACTAATCGTATCACATAGCCCTGTCACTATTTAAGTGCGAAGGCCATAATAAAGCAATATGTCAGAAATAAGAGTTGCTTCGAGATACGCAAAGTCACTGATTGAACTGGCACAGGAGAAAGGTGTTCTGGAGCAAGTGAAGGAGGACATGGATATGTTCGCCAAAGTGCTTGACCAGAGCAGAGATCTGAGACTCCTGATGCGCAACCCGGTTGTGAAATCAGACAAGAAGCTGGCAGTGATCAATGCACTGTTCAAAGGCAAGGTAAATGACCTGACCCTGGCTTTCTTCAGCATTGTGGCCCGCAAAGGCCGTGAGTCAGTGCTGGAGTTTATCGCGTCGGAGTTCGTGAGTCAGTACAATGTGTACAAAGGCATTACAACTGCCAGCGTAACCACAGCGGTGCCATTGACAGAAGAACTGCGCAACGAACTAGGTAAGCGTCTGGTAGCCCAGACCGGCCAGCGCGTAGAATTAGAAGAAAAAATTGATCCGTCCTTGATCGGTGGCTTCGTGCTCCGTGTTGGCGATCAGCAGATTGACAGCTCTGTGAAGTATAACCTGAACAAGCTGAGAAATAAATTTAAAGACAACCCCTATATCAATAAATTATAATCATGGCAGAAGTAAGACCTGACGAAGTATCAGCCATACTAAGAGAGCAGCTATCTGGCTTCCGTTCTGAGGCAGAATTGGAAGAAGTAGGTACAGTACTGCAAGTGGGTGACGGTGTCGCTCGTATCTATGGCCTTTCCAAAGCACAGTCTGGTGAGCTATTAGAGTTTGAGAACGGACTTCAGGCGCTTGTTCTGAACCTGGAAGAAGACAACGTAGGTGCCGTAATGCTTGGCGACTACAGCGAAATCAAAGAGGGTGCCACTGTAAGAAGAACGAACCGTATCGCCTCTGTAAAAGTAGGTGATGGCATCATCGGCCGTGTGGTAAACACACTGGGCCAGCCAATCGACGGTAGAGGTCCGATTGCTGGTGACCTGTACGAAATGCCACTGGAGCGTAAAGCACCTGGTGTGGTATTCCGTCAGCCAGTAAACGAGCCAATGCAGACTGGTATCAAGGCGATCGACTCCATGATTCCAATCGGCCGTGGCCAGCGTGAGTTGATCATCGGTGACCGTCAGACAGGTAAGTCTGCCGTTGCGATTGACACGATCCTGAACCAGCGCGAGTTCTTCGAAAAAGGACAGCCTGTATTCTGTATATATGTAGCCGTAGGTCAGAAAGCATCTACAGTAGCACAGGTAGTAAAGTCACTGACTGAAGGTGGCGCAATGGATTACACAGTGGTAGTTTCGGCTTCTGCTTCTGATCCGGCTCCAATGCAGTTCTTTGCTCCATTTACTGGTGCTGCCATAGGTGAGTTCTTCCGCGATACCGGCCGTCCTGCACTGGTTGTTTATGACGACCTTTCCAAGCAGGCCGTTGCTTACCGCGAAGTGTCTCTGCTTCTTCGTCGTCCTCCAGGGCGTGAAGCTTATCCTGGTGACGTATTCTACCTGCACTCGCGCCTTCTGGAGCGTGCCGCTAAGGTGAACGCATCTGATGAGATCGCTCGTAACATGAACGACTTGCCAGAGTCTATCAAGCACCTCGTGAAAGGTGGTGGTTCATTGACTGCTCTTCCAATCATCGAAACACAGGCTGGTGACGTTTCTGCCTATATCCCAACAAACGTAATTTCGATCACTGACGGTCAGATCTTCCTCGAGACCAACCTGTTCAACTCAGGTATCCGTCCTGCGATCAACGTAGGTATCTCAGTATCGCGTGTGGGTGGTAACGCTCAGATCAAGGCGATGAAGAAAGTATCTGGTACGTTGAAGCTGGATCAGGCGCAGTTCCGTGAACTGGAAGCGTTTGCGAAATTCGGTTCTGACCTGGATGCTGCGACTAAGCTGACAATTGAGCGTGGTCGTCGTAACCTCGAGATCCTGAAGCAGCCACAGTTCTCTCCAGTATCAGTTTCTGAGCAGGTAGCCATCATCTACTGCGCAACGAATGGTCTGTTGGACAACGTGCCTGTATCTGAAGTTAGAACTTTCGAGAAAGACTTCCTGCGCACCATGCGTGCTCAGCATCAGGACACACTGAACGCGCTGCTGGCTGGTAAGCTGGACGACGAGACAACAGGTGTTATCAAGCAGGTAGCCAGAGAGCTTTCTGCCCGTTACAAAAAGTAATAGTTGGTTATGAGTTAGAGACTGCTGATAAAGGCGGTCTCTAACTTTATGCTCATAACATACATAATATGGCAAGTTTAAAAGAGGTTAGAAGCCGCATCACATCGGTACAGTCAACACAGCAGATCACCAAGGCCATGAAAATGGTGGCGGCTGCCAAGTTGAGACGTGCTCAGGACAACATCCTACGTATGCGCCCTTATGCGCAGCGTTTGAGCGGCATCCTGACCAATCTTTCTCAGCTGACGGAAGGCTCTGTATCGAACATTTACTCTGAAAAGCGTGAGGCAAACAGAGTACTTGTAATCGTGGTAACATCTGACCGTGGTTTGGCTGGCGCTTTTAACTCAAACATCATCAAGGCAGCCAATACACTGGCCCAAGGCAAATACCGTAACCAACTGGAGTCAGGTAACCTTACTTTCCTGACGATTGGCCGTAAAGGTGCTGAAGCATTGAGCAAGCGTGGTTACAAAGTGATTGGTGACTTCACCGGCACTTTCGCAAACCTTTCTTTTGACACCGTACGCCTTGCCGCGGAACGTGCCATGGATGGTTTTGTGGCACGTGAGTTTGATCAGGTAGACATCATTTATAACGAGTTCAAAAACGTAGCGACTCAGATCGTACGTAACGAGCAGTTTCTGCCTATTGAAGACAAGCCAGTAGAGGAAACCGCCAGCAGCATGGTATCTGATTATACCTTTGAGCCGTCTAAAGAGCAGATCATTGAGGAGCTTATCCCTAAGTCGCTTAAGATACAGGTATACAAAGCGGTGTTGGAGTCAAACGCTTCAGAACATGGCGCCCGTATGACTGCCATGGACAAAGCAACGGAAAACGCAGGCGAACTGCTGAAAGAGCTGAAGCTTACTTACAACAGGACGCGTCAGGCGGCCATCACCAAAGAGATTCTCGAGATCGTGGGTGGTGCAGAGGCGCTTGCAGCAAAATAAAAGCAAATACCAAATATTGAAGCAACGCCCATCACACCAGGTGGGCGTTCTTTTTTTGGGGATATAATACAGTGTGTTATATTTTTGTTAAAACATCGAGTACAGGAATGTATGCTAGCCGATTAGATGGAAAGTGTTCCCTATATTTGAGAAACTCAACAACATACACATGAAGTTAAGCGGTTTTAAATCCGGCATACAGACATTAGTTGCAGCAGTACTATTAATTGCTGTGCAGGCTTGCACGACAACTAACAGCCCAAGCGTAGCAAGGGAGCAGGGAAACCAACCTGTGATAGGCGTCGAAGGCCGCCCAAAACTGATCGTAGGTATTGTGGTGGACCAGATGCGCTACGATTTTCTGTACCGCTACTGGGACAAGTACAGCGAAGGCGGTTTCAAAAGACTGGTAAGGCAGGGCTTTAACTTCAAGAACAACCAGTACAGTTATGTGCCCACTTACACGGGGCCAGGCCATGCTTCGGTATATACCGGCAGCGTACCCGCCCTTAACGGCATTATTGGAAACTCCTGGTATGATAGAACAACAGGTAAATCCATGTACTGCGTGGAAGACAGGAGCGTGAAAACAGTTGGCAGTACGTCTGATGCTGGACTGATGTCACCTCGAAATCTGTTGACCACCACCATAACCGACGAATTGCGACTATCAAACAACATGCAGTCAAAGGTAATCGGTGTAGCGCTGAAAGACAGAGGATCGATTCTACCGGCTGGCCATACCGCAAATGGAGCTTACTGGTTTGACTCTCCTTCCGGCAACTGGATTACAAGTACCTTCTATGCGGATGCCCTGCCTAACTGGGTACAGGAGTTTAATAATCAAAAGCATCCGGATAAGCTCTTGAGTGAGGTATGGAACACACTGCTGCCAATAGAGCAGTACACCGAGAGCACAGCAGATGATATGGACTGGGAGCGTGCATTGCCAGGTGAAGAAAGACCGGTGTTCCCGCATAACATCCCGGCCATTCGTGGCAAGGATTACGAGCTGATCCGTTCTATACCTGCAGGCAATACATTGACAACCGAGTTTGCCAAGGCAGCCTTACGTGGCGAGAACTTAGGCAAAGGCAATTTCACCGATTTCCTGGCGCTGAGCTACTCCACACCTGACTATACCGGTCACTCCTTTGGCCCTAATTCCATTGAAGTGCAGGATGTATACCTGCGCCTCGACCGCGAAATAGAAGAACTGATTAACCTGCTTGAAAATGAAATAGGCAAAGACAACGTCCTGATTTTCCTGACAGCAGACCACGGAGCAGCCCATGTGCCGGCTTACATGGAGTCGCTTAATATCCCGGCGGGTATAGCTACTTCCGGTATCATGCGCGATTCTTTGGAGCAGCACCTGACCAAACTGTTTGGCAAAGGCCGCTGGGTGGAACGCTACACTAACCAGCAGGTATACCTGGACCGTAAGACAATAGAAGGCAAAAAGCTGACAAGAATAGAAGTACAGGAGGCGGCGGCCAACTATGTGATGCGTTTTGATGGTGTGGCGAGAGCTATAACAGGCGAAGCCATACAGCGTGCTGGCTGGGCTGGCGGTATGATGTCACGCCTGGAGAGCGGCTACAATGCACAGCGCTCCGGCGACGTGATCGTAGTACTACAGCCAGGTTGGTTTGAAGGCTATGGCAGCGGTCCGCAGAAAGGCACTACGCACGGTTCTTACAGTAACTATGACACCCACGTGCCGCTGGTATGGTACGGCTGGAAAGTAAAGCCGGGCGAAAGCTCAGTTGAAACAGCGGTAGCGGATATCGCCCCTACGATTGCCTCATGGCTATACATACAGGAGCCAAATGGCAGTGTGGGGCGCCCCTTACAAGAATTTATGAAGTAACAATACCTGTCGGGACGAAGTAGACGACAGCTTTTAAGAAAGAATATATGATGGAGAATTTAGAAAAAAATAACCCATGGCATAGTGTGAGCTATGGTGAAGAGGCCCCGGCAGTCGTTACTGCTATTATTGAAATCCCGAAAGGTTCGAAAGCAAAGTACGAGCTGGACAAGGAAAGTGGTATGCTGAAACTGGACCGCGTACTTTTCTCTTCGGTGAACTACCCAGCCAACTACGGCTTTATACCTAAAACTTACTGCGACGATAAAGACCCGCTTGATATCCTGGTGATCTGTTCGCTTGACGTAGTGCCCATGTGCCTGATCGATGCGAAGGTGATCGGTGTGATGCGTATGATCGATAACAACGAAGAAGACGACAAGATCATCGCTGTGGCTAATAACGATATGTCTGTGCGTCACATCAACGATATTTCTGAGCTTCCTCCACACACTCTGCTGGAGATGCGCCGTTTCTTTGAAGACTACAAGAAGCTGGAGCACAAAGAAGTGATCGTGGAGCAGTTCCTGGGCCGCGAGCCAGCTTACGAGATCATCAAAGAAAGCATCAGACTGTATGACGCTACCTTCGGTGAAGCTGCACCAAAGAGCACAATCTAGACTTTTACTTTTCCTGTAAAGCCTGATGTGGGATAAAACCTGTGTCAGGCTTTTTTATTTACAGCCGTTCAGCATTTGAAAGCCGTACCTGAATTGCGAACTTGCAGAGAAGAATGCCAGAAAAAGAACACAGCGGGATAAGGCGCCAACAGCCACTGGCAAGTTGGCTTAGAGCAGGTATAGAAGCCTTTCTCTACAGCAGTGTGTTCATTTCACTCTGCGCTTTCGGGTTGACAGTAGAAACCTATCTGCTGACAGGTAATGAAGTATCACTCCCAATGGCGGGCTTTGTGTTTCTGGCAACGCTCTTCACCTACAACACCAGCAGCCTGCAGCGCACCTGGCGCGGGTGGGGGACAAGTATAGCGGGGCAATCCTGGAGCATACGGCATCAGCGGGAATTGACCATGCTGGCATTGCTTAGTTTAGCAGGGGCGGTAGTCCTGTTCTTCATGTACCAACTCCGGATCAACCTGTGGTTTGTGCTGACGCTGGCACTTATCTCAATAGGTTATACTGTGCCGTTGGGGAGTAACCGGATAAAGCCTTTCCGGAGCGTGCCGCTGCTGAAGGTGTTCTTGATCGCTCTGGTCTGGTCTGCCGTTACGGTGCTGTTTCCTCTGATCGATGCTGCTGTGCAGTTGGGCAGCCAGGTAATACTTATATGGCTACGGCGCTTCCTGTTTATACTGGCGCTGGCCTTGCTGTTCGACATCCGCGACTATACCTACGACCGCCGCACCCGCACCCTCACCTTTCCAGGTTTGCTAGGGGAGCACTATACGCGGTATTTGTCCCTCGGGCTCCTCCTGCTATATCTGCTGCTGGTACTGTTGACTGAGCAAGGAGCAATCTTGATCAGCTTAATGAGTGCTGCTCTGGTAGCCGGACTGATCGTGTGGAATGCCTCGGAAGAAAAGCCCCGAATCTACTATGCCTTATTAGCCGATGGTGCCATGCTGGTACATTTTGCCTTCGTATACCTGGCTGTGAGCTAAGAGCGGCTCAGGTGCTGATAGGCTTGTGGCAAATGCTGTATGACATCGGAGGCGATCATAGCGATCTCTCCTACCGTTCCCTTGGCCAGATCACCGGCCAGCCCGTGCAGGTATACGCCCAGCAGGCAAGCCTCCTTCAGGGTATAGCCCTGCGCTACCAGGGCTGTCAGAATGCCGGTCAGCACATCGCCTGTACCACCTGTGGCCATACCTGCGTTGCCTGAAGTGTTGAAGTAAATGTCTCCTTCAGGCGTGGCAATGGCCGAATGGCTTCCTTTGAGCACCATATAGCATTGGTATACCCGGCAGAATTCCCGCAGCTCCTCCAGCCTTTCATATTCATTGTTGCTTTTGCAGACAAGGCGCTCAAACTCTTTGGGGTGCGGCGTGAAGATGACCTTCTCTTTTGGAAGCTGCGCCTTGAGTTTGTCGCTGCTGGCGATCAGGTTGATGGCGTCAGCGTCGATGACCAGGGGCAGATCAGTGGTAGCCAGTAGTTGGCCCAGCATGGTTTTGGTGACACGCTCAGTCCCTATACCCGGACCTATACCTACGGCATTAAACTTCTCCATGGACTCCGGCAGCCTGGACAGGTGCTTGCGGTTGTTGTCAGGGATAAGCATGGCTTCGGGCACGGCCGTCTGCAGAACGTCATAACCAATAGCGGGAGCCTGTACAGTGAGCAAGCCTACTCCGCTACGCAGGCAAGCCCTGGCCGCGAGCACAGCCGCTCCTATTTTGCCATAACCTCCGCAAAGCAGCAGGGCATGTCCGTAGGTACCTTTGTGCGAAAACCTGGTACGTGGCTTTATCAGCTGCTGAATCTCTTTTTGTATGATGTAGTGGAAGTTCGAGCTAGCCTCTGCCAGGTACGACGGGCTCAAACCAATGGGTACAGTGTGCCATTCTCCCACGTACTGCTCATGCTGTGGCAGAAAAAAAGCGAGTTTCGGCAACTCAAAGCTCACTGTATAATCTGCCTGTACGATGGCTCCCTCGGATGGTGTCTGCTTATCGGTGTACAAACCTGAAGGTATATCGATAGCAACAGTGCAGTTACTATGCTTATTGAGCCACTTGATCACATCAGCATAAAGTCCGGTAACAGGTCTGGAAAGACCGGTACCGAACAGGGCATCGATCACACAGGCTTTGTCAGGTATGGTAGGCAGGTCATCTTTTCTCGTAATGTGGTGTGGTGGTACCTCGTGCGGCAGTCGCTCCAGGTTGATCTGAAAATCCCGGGATGTCTCCTGGCCATCGTTAACCAGGTATAGCTGCACATCATAGAGGCGCTGGTGTAGCAGGCGGGCCACTACCAGGCCATCGCCGCCATTGTTGCCGGGGCCGCAGAAGATACAGACAGGGCGCTCCGGCGTAAACTTGTTTTCCAGCCAGCCTGCAAAAGCCCTTGCTGCCCGTTCCATCAATTCATCTGAAGCAATACCTTCCTCGCTGATGGTCTGTGCATCAGCTTCACGGGTTTGTTGAGCGGATAGGATTTTCATACGTTATTTTTATACTTCTGAATCAGTAGATAGTTGTACGCATTTTATGTTCCTATACCTGACGGCACACCTTTGTGAGGTGAGCAGCGAAGGCCGACAGGTATAGCGTCGGAAAGCAGGCTTAAAGCTAACAAAGCTTTTAATATCAAAATGCCAGCGTCGCTGTGAGCTTCAGCTTCAGGTTATCCTTAGCCTGAGGGAGGGCGTAAGGGCCGTAGCGGTAAAAAGCGCCTACCCCGACACCCGAGAAGGCAGAGCTGATGATATTGTTGAGCATCAAACCTGATTCAAAAAAGCCTTTGCGCATGTTGCTGTACTCGAGCGGCTCCAAATCAGGTATAGACTGGCGCAGGTCGCCAATGCCCATGTTCTGCACGAGCACCAAGTCTGGCTTGAAGAGTTTGGTGTTGAGCAGGCGCTTGCCCAAGTCCTGACGCAGGAACAGGGCTACGTAGCGATCAGAAAAGAACTCGTAAGGGCGCATCGTCTCAAAGCCCTCGCCGGCATACACATTGTAGCTGGAGCTATAGCTGCCATAGCCATTGTATAGGGTCACAAAAGGGGCATCGCCCTGCACGAAACCGCCTGCCAGCACAAAACTGGTCTCGCCGAGGCTACGCTGCCGGAAGGATCCTTCAGCACGCAAATCGAACTTGTTGTAGGTGTAACCGTCACTTTCAAGGGCATCAATGCCTTTGGTGTATTGCAGCCAGAGCACAGGATAGCGGCTTGGCATGGGCATTGTGCGGTTGAAGAGCTGCATGTACTGCTCGCCATAGGCAAAGCGCAAGCCTGCCCTCGCTTCGGCCAGGTTGAATTCCGGCGCGGCTATACCTGACTCGGGCGTGAAAAGTGGTAAAGTAGGCCGGCGCTGCTCCTGCCGTATACCTGCCTGCCACTGTACATAGCGCAGCATACGCCCACTCAAACCGGCGCTCCGTTGGGTGGTATAGTCCAGATTTGGCAACAAAACAGGACGCAGGTCGCTGAGCAGACTACGTTCCCGGAAAGGTATGCGACGGCCTCCTGGCTCTTCTACGTCTTCAGCATAAGCAACTGAAAGCGTGAGTTCAGAAGGTTTGTGCAGTTTAACGGCCGCATCAGCCCCATATTTGTGCTCCATGTCGCGCAGGCCGTAGCCCCAGTAGCCACCCACCGTGAAGCGCTCTGAAAGCAGGCTGTTGGTATGGGCGCCTATACCTAGCCGGAGGCCTTCAAACCGACTCACCTTAAGCAAGCGGTTCATGTCCAGACTAATAGGACCGATGGGGAGCTGCTTGGCCATCAGATACTCCATGGTGCGGATGGTGCGGTCCAGCTTTTGCGCCTGCCCCACACTGTCGAGGCGCTGGTAAGTGGTCTGCTCTTTTGAGGAGAGCGAATCAGGGCGATACTGCTGCCAGAGTTGCTCCGGCTGTCGCCAGGCATCCGGGCGCTGCTCCAGGGCAATTACCCCAAAATCGCTCCGGCGCAGGGGTGGGCCCAGGTTTACGTTGGTGATGTAAGTGCGGATGTGCCCGTACGGCTGGTGCCCCCGCATGTAGATCTGCTGCACGGTAATCTCTACATCCAGCTCCGCAGGAAACCACTGCCGGTTATCGACTTTCACAAATTGCTGCTGCAGCTTCAAGCCCCGTTTGTCATCCGCGTGCGACTCGGCTAGCACGTTCTGCACAGCCCAGCCATCGCTGTTGATGTAGAGCAGACCTTTGAGGCCGTTGAAGTTCTTGCCGGGTTGGGGTGCATAGGAGATGATAAAAACAGTGTCCGCTCCCACCACAGCCGTTTCCTGGAGCACAAAGTCATAGCGCTTGGTGCTGCCATTGCTCAGGGGGCTCAGGTAGCGCTTCCCGAAGAACACCGGCATGTCATCATACACTGAAAACTCCCGTGCCTCAGCGGCCACAACGCCAAAGCTAGGCTGCTGCAGCCCTGACACCCGGGTTGCCAGGATGGTTTCCTTTGAAAGGTTCTTGCCTAGCTGCGCATAATCGGTGATGCTCTCCATCAGGAAGAGGTGTTGCCTGGTCAGTAGGTTACGCATGCGCAAAAAAGAAGAGTCCTGCTCTGCCAGGCGCAGCGTATCGCGCAGGTCGAGATCATCCGGTGCGTTGGCAGTCAGGATAAACTTGTTATAGGTGCGGTAGGTATAAGCCGGAATGTTTTCGAGGCGGTGGCGGTCACGGTTCTGGTTGGCCAGCTGTATGATGCGGTGCGCCGGGTTTATACCTGACCGGATCACGACTTCCCGCAGTTGGGCTGCTGAAGGGCGAAGGAGAATATCGAGCTGTGACAGCGAATCAACCGGTACCGTTTGCGGGTTATAGCCCACATAACTGAAACGCAGACTGGTGATGGGGCGGTTGTGCCGGAGCTGGTACTGGCCATCCAGGTTTGAGGTGGTGCCTGTTTCGCCTCCATTGACTACGATGCTCACAAATGGAAGCCGCTCCCGGGTGTTGGCATCGCGTACGGTGCCCTGCACATTGTATACCTGCGCCAGGGAGGTGACGGTACAGAGCAGAAGTTGCAGTAGCAGGAGCAGTCGGAGTGTTGGCATGCAGTAAATATAAAAAGAATTGACGCCTCCCCATAGACAGAGAGACGCCAAACTATACCTGATGTACAGGATGAATGTTTAGAAAGTCACGGACATGGCCATGCCCATTTGCCCATTTGGCAGCACAGTAGGGTACATGGCCGTGTTCAGACCGCCACCCTTGGTGAGTTTGGCCTGTACCCAGTAGACCGTGTTGACGGATATAATGCCCACACCTGCACCGGCCAGTACATCAGATAGCCAGTGGGCATCGTTCAGCACACGCAGCACACCGGTACCACCAGCTATACCATAGCTCACCACACTTACCCAAGGGCTCTTGTGCCGAAACTCCTTGTCCATAAAAGTGGCGATTGTGAACGCATAGGCCGTGTGACCCGAGGGGAAGGCATAGGGCTTACCGTTAGGTCTGTCTCTGTCAGTAAGTTTCTTGGTGGGCCATACGATAGCCGATGCCAATGCTCCGGAAGAAAGGAGCAGCAGCGTTTGGCGCCCGAGTTCGTGCCTGTTCTGAGACGAAATAATGTTGAAGCCATAGAGGCCTACCAAAGGGGCCAGCATGGCAAAATCATCGGCGTTGGTTGCAAACTTAGGGAATACTCTGTGCCGGTAGTTAAAGACATCATCGCTGTTCAGGATACCATCTCCTCCCATGGTATAGATACCGGCACCGATCAGCGCGACGGCAGGTATAACGGCTCGCTTGAGGTAACGCTTGTTGTCACCCTCCAGTCGCTGTGACTCTGTGAAAGGCTTTTTCTGACCGGGGAGTACCGTGTCGCCAGGCGGTACGAAGAAACGTGGGTCTACGGAGATAGACCGGAGCGTATCAGGACCGGGCTTTTTGGAAGGTTTTACCTGGGCAGTTGCCACGGTAGGACCTAGCAGGATTGTGAGCCAAAGTAAGTGTACAGTGAATAGCTGGTTTAATCTCATATACTTGCTATAGGAAATACATCTGGTATTCAGAAGTGCATAAATCAACGCCTCTCTAATTTTTAACGATTAAGAGTAGCATGAGTTTTAAGAAGGGGGTACATAGCACGCCGTAGCATGTACTTCAGCCCGAAGCAGCAAGTAGTTTACCTGTCCACTTCGCCCAGCACGATATCCACGGAGCCCACAATAGCAATCAGGTCGGCTACCATGCAGCCGCGGCTTATTTCGGGTAGTACAGACAGGTTCACAAAGCAGGGAGAGCGGCCATGGCAGCGGAAAGGTACGTCGCTTCGGTCGGTGGTGCGGAAAAAGTAGCCCAGCTCGCCACGAGGTGTTTCGCCCCGGAAGTAAAGTTCCTGTGTGCCGGTCATACGCATCTTCTTGGGGCAAGCCGCCTGCGGATCAAAGTCCGGGGTGCGCTTGTGCTCGCCGAGCAGCGCATCAAGGCACTGGCTGATGATTTTGACTGACTCGCGGCACTCGAGCGCCCGCACGTAGTTGCGATCCCAGCAGTCGCCAGTACTGCCCATGATGCCTTCACCGATCGGTACTTCAAATTCCAGTTCCGGGTATACGCTATACCCATCGACGCGACGTAGGTCGTGGCGCAAGCCAGAGCCACGCAGCATCGGGCCGGAGCAGCCGTAGTTAATGGCCACATCCAGTGGCAGCACACCTACATTGGCAGTGCGGTCAATGAAAATCTTATTAGTTAGCAGGATGGTATCGAGTTCGTCGAGCTTGGGCTGTAGGTAGTTGATAAACTCACGGCAGCGCTCTTCAAAGCCGATAGGCAGGTCATAGTACAGGCCACCTACCCAAATGTAGTTGTAAAGCATGCGGGCTCCAGAGGTCCACTCCAGCAGGCGCTGGATGTGTTCCCGGTCGCGCAGCAGCCACAGAAATGGTGTGAAAGCCCCGATGTCGATGGCGTAGGTACCGATGGCCAAAAAGTGCGAGGCCAGCCGGTTGAGCTCCGTTACCAGCACCCGGATGTACTCTACCCGCTTCGGAATCTGGTCGGTTATACCCAACAGCTTCTCGACGCCCATGCACCACACATGCTCCGAGTTCATGGCAGCCAGGTAATCCATGCGGTCCACGTAGGGGATGGTCTGGTTGTAGGCCATACTCTCGGCGTGCTTTTCGAAGCAGCGGTGCAGGTAGCCGATGTGTGGCGCTACATTGGTAATGATCTCCCCGTCTGTGACTACCTCGAGGCGCAGGACACCGTGCGTGCTCGGGTGCTGCGGCCCCATGTTCACGATCATCTCGCCCGCCCGCAGATTATCTAGGCTGAACTTGTTCGGCTCCGACTGCAGCAGGTATTCTTTGTGCGTGGTAGACAAGGGAGAAATTACTTAAGAGGTTATAGTTATGAGTTAAGCAAAGTTCGGAAAAATGGGTGAATTATGAAGGGAGAGTTTTGCGGAAGACAATAGGAAAGAAAAGTATAGTTTACTGGATATATAGTATATTCGGTAATCCGGTTTGGTTTATTTGTAGAAAACGACAAAAACGGGATGTTTATTCCGTTTATGCACTAGTTGTACAAAATATACATACATGAAAAATCAACTAATCATTATTATTCTGATTCTATTTGGTGTGCTTCCCTCTTGTAAAAAGGACGATGCATCAACAATTTTCTATTGGGATGAAACTGGGTGTGCTGATCCATGGAAACAGAACAGCGATGATACTGAGGAGAAGAGAAAAGTTGAAATAAAAAGATATTTAGAGAATCGTAACGTGAATGTTAAGAATATTGAGTTTGAATTTGATCAGGCCAAACAACAGTTTTGTTATGCATGCAACTGCACAACAGGAAGAGTCATTGTAGTTAAAGTAGCAGGGTCGGACGAACAATTAATGAAAAAGCTAAACTTCTATCAATAATAAAAAAGTACTTCATAAATCAAGGTACAGCCTCTATGCTTAGCTACACCTTGTTCGTAGCCTATCCTAATCGGTTACAAATCACTCATGATAAAACTTATCACTAGTTACTACAACAATTAGCTGCATGCATTTACAAGAGCACTATGATCGACTGTATCAGGATTCGATTCGCAGGATACAATCAGGTGCTTATCAGATTGACGAGTTGATTGATGCTGCCAGTGATAACAGATTTGGGATCACCCTATTGCTGCGGCCAGATGATGTTGTAAAAGGAGAAATTCAGAAGCTGCTCTACAAGCTTAAGCTGATCGAACCAAACCAGTACTTTTATCGGAATTCAGATCTGCATGTGACCGTGATGTCGATCATTTCATGTTATGATGGCTTCGACCTGGGGCAGATTCGGGTGGAAGACTACGTAAAGACTGTCAGAAAAAGTATACATGGGCTGGGTCCTTTTGAAGTAGAATTCAGGGGGCTTACTGCTTCTCCGTCCTGTCTGATGGTGCAGGGGTTTTTAGCGGATAATACGCTTAGTCGGCTTCGTGATAACCTGAGAAGTAACTTCCGGGATTCAGGTTTAGAGCAGTCCATTGACAAACGCTATAGCATACAAACAGCCCACTCGACAGTCGTCAGGTTTAAGGAAGAACTCAGAAATAGAAACGAATTTTTAGGGATGATAGCGAAGCACAGAGAGCATTCCTTTGGGACATCTATTGTCAATACAATTGAGTTAGTATACAATGACTGGTATCAGCGGAAGGAATTTGTGAAAACATTATGCAAATTTGAGCTGTAATAGCATACTGCCGAACTTCGATCGTAGTAAACTCTTCAACATACCCATGCTATACCTGAAAAGAACCGATTCGGATGATCCCGACTTTGTAGCGTTCGTCAGATTGCTCGATGCAGACCTGGCTATTCGGGATGGAGAAGAGCACGCCTTTTATGCACAGTACAACAAGATCGACAAGATAAAGTATGTCGTGCTGGCTTACGAGGACGGGAAAGCCCTGGGCTGCGGCGCCATTAAAGAGTACGAGCCGGGTACTATGGAAGTGAAGCGCATGTATGTGCTGCCAGACAGCCGAGGCAAAGGTATAGCCAGTCAGGTATTGGCCGAATTAGAAGGGTGGGCACGGGAGCTTTCCTATACCCGATGCATTCTAGAAACCGGCCTGAAGCAGCCGGAAGCCATCAGCCTCTACAAAAAGAACGGCTATCAGCTATTCCCAAATTACGGGCAGTATGCCGGGGTAGAGAATAGTGTGTGTTTTGAGAAGATGGTGAACTAAGTTTTTACCCTGCTACGCCTCTGGCTTCTCTCGCTTATCACCAAACGGATCTTCTGAAGAAATCAGCTGTACTGGCTCACCCCGGAAACCGCTGTACTCGTTGTGGTTGTCGTAAGGCACTTTGATTCCGTGGTAGTAGTCCTGTAGCTTGTAATCTTTGCGGAGGGGGTGGCCTTCCCAATCGGCGGCACAGAGGATGCGGCGCATGTCCGGGTGATCTTTAAAGAGGATACCCACCAGGTCGAAGATCTCACGCTCCTGCCAGTCGGCGGTGCGCCAGATGTGGCTCACGGTCGGCACGGTAGGTATAGGCTGCTCCGAAGTATTGTTGCGCGGCACGATCACTTTGAGCATCAGGTGGTGGTCGTAAGGTATAGAGTAAAGATTATACACCACTTCCATGGTGCCGGCCTCGGGACCGTTGTCTATACCTGTCACGCTGGAGAGAAAGTCGAAATAAGTCGCCTCGTTGTCGTGCAACTCCAGGCATACCTCCGCCAGTCGCTTCGTTTGAAGCACCAGATAGGGCTGCAGGTTATTGGCATGCTCCGAAACGATCACCTCCGCACCAAAATGCGCTGCTACAAAGTCCTTTATCTCTCCGAAGGTCATAGTATTGAGTGATTGAGTGAATGTTGGAATTAAGCGGTTGGAATTTGCTGATCGTTCGTTCCTGACCCTGCTTGGTTATCTACAGCTAACGCCTCATTCGTTGCTCTTGTTTCCTCCTTCTTAGCTCCCGTATTATTCGTTCTCCTCGCCATGATCTGCTGCACAGCTCTTGGTTCGCGGATGGTTTCCTGGCGGATGATCTCCTGTAGGCGCAGGAAGCCACCGATCAGCGCCTCTGGCCTTGGAGGGCATCCGGGTACATACACATCCACAGGTATAATGCGATCTACCCCCTTCACTACGTGGTAACCGTGCTCCCAGTAGGGGCCGCCGCAGTTGGAGCAGCTGCCCATCGAAATCACGTAGCGCGGCTCCGGCATCTGCTCATAGAGGCGACGCACGCGGTCAGCCATCTTGAAGGTAACGGTGCCGGCCACAATCATCACATCCGACTGACGAGGCGAGGCACGGGGTATAATGCCGAAGCGATCGAGGTCGTAGCCGGAAGCATAGGCCCCCATCATCTCGATGGCGCAGCAGGCCAGACCAAAGCCCATTGGGAACAGAGATGTGAGTCGCGCCCAGTTGAGCAGATCGTCCAGTTTGGTGATGATCACACCGCCTTCTCCCGTCTTGTCCTGTGGTATATTCAAATCTGAATGATGAATTAAATGTTTTTCTCCTTTGTCACAAACTCTTTTGTCAAGAGGTCTGCTCTCCTGGAGAGGTATTTCTTACCTCGTACTTCCGCTCGTTTACTTGCTGGTATATCTTCTTAGGTATACGGGAGCGGCTTTGCGGCACCACTGGTTTCGGCCTGATCCAGTCGAGGTGGCCTTTTACCCAGGCATAAGCCAGGCCAAGCGCCAGCACACCGATGAAAATGAACATCTCGATCAGCGCAAACCAGCCCCACACACCGTCAGTAGCCTCGATCAGGTCGCGGCGGCCAAACACGGTAGCCCACGGAAACAGGAAAGCGAGCTCCACATCAAAAATGATGAAGATAAGCGCCACCACATAAAACCGCGGGTTGAACTGTACCCAGGAGTTGCCGATCGGCTCTTCACCTGACTCGTAAGTGGTCAGCTTCTCCGGATTGGGTCGGCTGGGGCGGATAAGCCGGGCGGTAAACAGACCGATCACCACAAAGATCGCTCCCCCAATCAGGAAAAGCAGGATCGTTCCGAAATCAGAAAGGTAGGTTTCCTCCATAGCGCCGCAGCAGTTTTACACAAATTTACGATAAAATAACTTCTTGGCATAAGTGCTGTTTTAGCTGCAGGCAAAGGCCACGCACAGGTATAGCAAGACGACTTCAGCACACATACACAAATGCTCCCTGACAGCGTTAAACAAACAACCTTTCCTCATCTATACCTGTACGAGATAATCCACACTTAACGAAACTGCAAATGCTCACCGGACGCGTCAATGCACCAGAAATCAACACCCCGCATGGCTGGCTCAACACCGACCGGAGCTGGTCTATTAAAGACTTCAGAGGCAAGATCGTGTTGCTGGACTTCTGGACCTTTGGCTGCATCAACTGTCAGCACATTGTGCCGGACCTGAAGCGGCTGGAGGATGAGTTTGCCGATGTGCTGGTGGTGATTGGTATACACTCTGCTAAGTTCGACGCCGAAAAGCAGACCGAAACCATCCGGCAGGCTATCCAGAAATTCGGGGTGGAGCATCCGGTGGTAAACGATGCTGACTTTGCCATCTGGAACCAGTACGGTGTGCGGGCATGGCCTACTACGGTGCTCATCGACCCGAACGGAAAGGTGGTGGGGCAGCATGCCGGAGAAGGCGTGTACGATACGGTGCGGCCTTACATCCAGCGCATGAAAGAAGAGTTTATAAACGAGCTAAACCAAACGCCTATACCTGTGCAGACTGAGGTTAAAGAAGCAGGTGTCTTGTCCTTTCCCTCCAAATTGATCAGCGACGCAGCGGGTAATCTATACCTGTCGGACAGCGGGCACAACCGCATCCTGAAGCTGAGCCAGCAGGGGCAGGTGCTCGAAGTGATCGGCAGTGGCGAACGGGGCTTTAACAATGGCGGCTATGCCGATGCGACCTTTAACGAACCGCACGGGCTTGCCCTGCATGGTAGTACGCTCTATGTGGCAGATGCCAAGAACAACGCCATTCGCAAAGTAGACCTGCAGCATCGAATGGTGAGCACAGCCGCCGGCACCGGTGAACTGGAGTACTACTTCCATGACGATAAGCGACGCGAGCCTGTGAACCCCAATAGCCCATGGGACCTGCTCATACACGGGCGCAGCATGTTCATCGCCAATGCGGGCAACCACCAGATCCTGCGCATGGATTTGGAAACTGAGCAGGTATACCGATTTGCTGGAAGTGGTCGTGAAGCTCTCACCGATGGTCTGCTGGACGAAGCTGCCTTTAACCAGCCCAGCGGACTCTCCATCCGGGGAGAGGTGCTCTACGTAGCCGACGCTGAGGCCAGTGCTATCCGCACTGTCAACCTCAAAACAGGTATGGTGCTCACTCCGCTGGGTCGCGGTCTGTTCGACTTTGGCGATGAGGACGGTCATGTGGACGACGCCCTGCTGCAGCACTGCGTGGGGGTAGAGGTGATCGACAGCGACGTGTATATTGCCGATACTTACAACGGCAAGGTCAAAGTGCTCGACATGGAGCGCCACCGTGTGCGCACCCTTGCTGACGGCCTGCACGAACCCAACGACCTGCTATACCTGAACGGCCGCCTCTGGGTCACCAGCACCAACAGCCACCAGCTCTACCAGATCGACCTGCACACAGGAGCAAAGGAAGAGGTGAAAGTAAAGGAGTTAGAGAGTTGAGGGGTTTGGGAGTTTAGGAGTTAAAATATAGCGACGTTTCCTGTTTGGGCGCATTTGTACGGACAGCTATACTTTTACCCTAACTTCAGCCTCAATCAGGTTGTTGCGCATTCTCTGGAAGAAGCGGAGCGTCACCTGGAAGATCGGGCTCATGATGAAGGTATAGAAGAAGGTAGCGATGAAGATCGGTCCTCCCAGCACATAGCCTATACCCAGGATCACACACTCCACCACAATGCGGGTACGACTCACAGACGCGTTCAGCCGCTCCGACAATGCCAGCATGAAACCGTCGCGCGGACCGGCGCCCACACCACCTGCAACATACATTCCGCCGGCTATACCTGCTATCACCACTGAAACAGCCAGGTTCAGGTAGTCGAGTGGCGTATTGGTAGCCGATGGCAGGATGTCGAGCCAGAGGAACATGTCCATGAACGGCCCGACAAGCATTGCATTAAGGAAGGTGCCTATGTTGATATACTTTCGGTTGATAAACCAGGAGATAGCCACAAAAAACAGCCCCACCATCACGCTCCAGGTTCCGATCGTAAAGCCCAGATGTTGAAACAGCGCTACATTGAGCACCTCCCAGGGGTGCAGCCCCAGGTACTTCACCTTCACGGCAATGGCATTGGCAAAGCCGAACAGCAGCAATCCAAGGAAGAAAAAACTATAGCTAACTACTTTTTCGCGCATAATACGGTGGCCCTGTTTACAGCAGGAGCCGGGTTAGAACAAAATCAGGCGCAAGAAAGTTAATTTTGGCCGCAATAAGAACGAAGCCAGGGAGCCAAATACATATTCTAGTGGGTGGTTACCAGATTTAACAAATAAGTATTATATTCAAAGACTGAAAAGTCTTATTAAGTTGATAGAGCAATTATGATGTTGAGGTGGGCGTATACTTGTTGCTTTTGTCTGCTGCTTGGTTCCGGAGCATTTGCTCAAACTGAGATAGTCGACTACATGGGCCGCCCCATTATGGCAAAGCAGTACCTGGACGTGAAGGGCTCGCCTTATCTGGATGACGAATGGCAGGAGGGCTGGGTTAAGCTGGAGGACGGGAAAGAGTACATCGGCGTTCGGCTAAAGTACGACCAGGTTGCGGATGAGCTTATGTTTAGCAACAAGAAAGGGGAGGCGCAGTTGTTTGTGCAGCCTGTCGTGGAATTTGAGCTGATGAAGCGCTTGTTCATGAGAGGGTATGAACCCGTAGATGCTACGCCTTTAGATGCATTTTATGAAGTACTGGCCGATGGCCCCACACAGCTTTTGAAGCGAACAACTAAAACGGTGCATGAGGAGGTACCTTATAGCTCAGCTACAAAAGTAAGAAGCATTATAGAGCAGCAAAGCTACTACCTGGCCGATAGGGAGGGTAAACTGACGAAGCTGAAAAAGGACAAAAAGTCGCTGATCAAGGCCATAGGCAACAGGCAGACTGAACTTGAAGCGTACGTCAAAGCCAATCGCCTGGACCTGAGGCAGGAGCAGGACATGACCAGGCTGGTAACGTACTATAATAACCTGTAATCTTATTTTCAACTTAAAAACAAACGCCCTATGAAAGCTGTCTTCTTACGATTCGGTTTAGTGATGCTGGTTGGCTGCTGCTTTAGCCTTCAGGCGCATGCGCAGTTCACGCATACCAACGACATGGAGGCCCGTCCGGTACACGAGTACAACACCATCACCATGATAGGGTCACCGTACCTGCACAAAGAATGGGCGAAAGGTTCCCTGACACTCAAGAGCGGCACCGTTTATCAGGGCATCGATCTGATGTATGACCAGGTGAAGGACGCCATCATCTTCAAGGCGAAGAACGGAGACGTGAAGGAGCTGCTGGAGCCGGTGCAGGAGTTTAAGATAGGGTATATCGAAAACAACCAACCCGTAGAGCGCACTTTCCGATCAGGATATAGCGGCGACGGCATCTCGGCCAATGCTTTTATGGAAGTGCTGGCTGACGGGCAGGTGTCGCTCCTGAAACGAACTTCCAAAAAGATTTTCGACCGCAAGCACTACAGCTCCGCCACCATCGACAGGGAGGTGCAGGAAAGCGAGGATTATTACATTGCAGTGGGCGACAAGGCAGTAAAAGTGAAGAAATCGAAAAGCTCCCTGCTCTCTGCTATACCTGACAAAAAAGACTACCTGGAAACCTACATCAAATCGAATGCGCTGAACCTGCGCAACGACAGCGACATGGCCAAACTGGTTGCCTACTATAATTCGCTGTAGGCTTTCGTAAAGTTTGTTAAAGATATTTAAGCAGCTGCCTGGTTGACGGGTAGCTGCTTTTTTACTTGCAGGGCTTGCTGCAGGTGCCGCTCCTGGTGCAGCGCCATAAATTCCAACGCCTCCCCAATGCGCAGTTTCAGCAGCTTAAAGAACTCGACAGGTATGGCCTTTTTATTCAGGTTGGTGTTTTTGGCTTTGTTGAGGAGCTGTAGCAGTTCGGTCTGGTGGTCCAGAAACTCCTCCAGCGTTTGGCGACTCAATTGGCTGTTGTTAGGGTTCATGTGGCGCACGGTTTTGCTTTTCTTGCTGTTGTCCGGTCGCACCATATCCAGCGATTTCTTGCCAAGCCAGCTATAGCTGATGCTCTGCTGGGAGTTGTTGCCGGAATTTGCCGTAATGGCCTTTGCCAGTGCCGGGTTGTAATAACGGCTGTAACGGTTCAGGTGCTCGAGGCACTCAAGTATGCTCCAGCTATCCGAAGCTGGTTTGAAGTTGAGGAGGGCAAGCTCCAGTGGCACTAAAGCTGAGATAACAGTGTGCTTCTGATTTTCGACAGTGCGGGAGATTTGGTCTAGGGTATTCATAGCGTTCATCGTTTTATATTGTACGCATCAAAGGTACAGTGTGGCCTAAGTCCAATCCTTGATGAGCGTCAAGATTTACGAAGCGACTACTTGATCCGGCTTAGTGTTTCGGGGGACATGCGCAGGTATGAGGCGATGTACTTTTTGGGGATGTGCTGAAACAGGTGGGGACTCCGCTGCATGACACGCTGCAGGCGCTGCTCAGGCTCAGGCAATAGCAGATCCACTTCCCGCTCTATCTTGCCAACCAATGCCTTTTCGAGCTGCTCATACCAGAAGCGCTTGATGTTTGGTCGCTCCTCCATCAACCGCATAAAATCGGCTTTGCTTATACCTAGCAGTTCACTTTTTTTGAGGGCCTGTATGTAGTAGTCAGATGGTTTGCCATCGACAAAAGAGGGAAACGACACCAGCAAGGTATGGGGGTAGCCAAAGCCTACGCAGATCTCTTCGTCAGGCAAGGGGTAGTAAATGCGCAGCGCCCCGCTCGTCACCAGGTATAGCCCCTGCTCCACCTGCCCCTGCCGTATCAGGAAGTCATACCTATTCAGCAGCATCTTCTTCTTCCAAAGTGGCAGGAAAGCAGCTATGTCGTCGGGGGTGAGGTAAGGGATTTGGTTGAGGAGGGAAAGGGGCATGGGGGAGGTTAAAAAACTAAGGTCTCCTTGGCTGACTCAGAAATGTCTTCGATCACAGCATCAGTCATAAACTTCAATCTTTTTTCTTTTGCCAGATCCTCGACTGCATTGTAAGAGATAAAAGAACACGAGTGGGACAAAAGTAACCGGAATACAGGTCTGGATAGCTCCTGCATTACTTTACCTCTTCTCTCTTCCGGAGCAACGATGTGTGCTTTTATATTTAAGTTCGGCTGTAGCGCCATCAAATCAGCCATCCTGAGTATGCCAGAGTAGATTGAAGTAGTATGCTCCACTTCATACGCACGAACAATGGTGCGACCTTTTATCCAGAGCACATCGATGTTCTCTATCGTTCGGATGGTATCAAGGTCATAATTGAGAGGCAAATCATTTAATACAGAACTCTTCTTTGGCTGCCATATCTCCAAAACTCTGGTTCTGTCGTTTTTCGGAAGCCAAATGCTATACCCCATGCGGTCACCAATATCTGCAAGTAATGCCTGAATTCTGAATGAGTCACGCGAAAGTGGTGCAGGGTCGACTGTAGGGCCAGGCTCAGGACCTACTGCAGGTGGAGTGTTTTCAGCCGGAGCAACCTCCAACGGAATGAAATGATCAATTTTATTGGTCTTGAACTGCCTGTCTAACAAATCACAGGCAGCTTGATCAGTGATAGGTTTTGAGGACTGCACATACTTGATACTCCAATACTTTCCTCCCGTTTCTGATAGTACAGCCATGTCAAAAGGCTTGCAAAACTCAACTTCCTTGATGCTTAGAGTATGCACATACCGCTGACCATCTTGCCAAGGCTTGTGGTTTGTTAATTGATCTAGTTTAAAGCGTGCACCACACAAAGTTCTCTTTCCGACTTTAACAGCCAGGTATACCACGTCGTTTTGTTGAGGCCCTCGGTGCGAAAAGCCTGCTACATTATGCTCAATGCAGATATTGTAGTTTTCAACAGATGTTGAGCAATGGAGAATTCGTGTGCTCATAGTCGTGGATTAAGGCTGATATGTATAGGATAAAGTTAATGTATAATTACACATCATCCAACTCTTTCACCTCCTCTGCTCAAACCGATCAAACCCCCTCAGCCCCTCCTTCTCCTCTACCTCCACTTTCTCTACCCTTGCCCGATCCGGGCCTTGGTGTGCCCATTCCTCCAGTTGTTTCAGTGCTTCGGACTTTCCCTCAGCCTCCAGGTATACGGTGCCGTCGGGTTCGTTCTGCACAAAGCCGTACAGGCCTAGCTCCAATGCTTTGCCTTGGGTGCTGGCTCTGAAAAATACGCCTTGTACCCGGCCATGTATGCGCATGGCCACACGCTTCTTGTCTTTGTTTTCCATCAGGTATAGATATCGCTTGTTCACTCAGAAAAACGGGGCAGACAGGTATAGGTTGAGGTAAGCAGGTGTAACAGTCGAAACAGAACGATTAACCCCGGAAGCCGTGTTATCAAATGGAGCAGGAGTTTTAGCTGATTCCTGAAATTTAAAGTATCTTTAACGCCCCCTCGCGGTAAGCCGCAGGGCAGATTTAAGCCATACGATATGTCATTACTATTCAATGATTTTAAGAGCTGGGAAAAGCATTGCGCTGAAACCGGCGAACCACTATACCAGCCTGTGCTGGAGTACGAAGTAGAACAGAAAGGCCGCACCGAAGATTTTATATGGGAGAACATCGCCAAGGCATACGAGGTGATGAAGGATGCCGTGCAAACCGGCCTCACCGAAGACATGACTTCCCGCTCAGGCATGGTGAACAACAGCGCCAAGAAAGTAGCAAAGTCGCCGGTAACAGTGCTGTCACCGGAGTTTCAGATGCTGGTGTCGCGTGCGCTGGGCGCCAAAGAGGTGAACTCGTGCATGGGCCGCGTAGTGGCCGCTCCAACGGCGGGTGCCTCGGGTATACTGCCCGGTACTTTGACCACGCTGCAGGAACTACACGGACTTGAAGACCGAAAAATACACGAAGGTTTGCTCGTAGCAGCAGGTATAGCCCTCATCATCGAACAGAATGCCTCATTGGCCGGAGCCGTAGGCGGTTGCCAGGCCGAAACAGGTAGTGCGGCCGCCATGGCGGCAGGTGCTATTGTGTACTGCCTCGGCGGTAACGTGGAGCAGGTGTTTACAGCAGTGGCCATTACCATACAGTGTATGCTGGGCCTGGTATGCGACCCGGTAGCGGGACTGGTGGAAGTGCCGTGTATTGTGCGAAACGCCAGCGCAGCCGCTATCGCTTATTCTTCGTCACAGCTAGCCATTGCTGGTGTAAATGCCGTTATTCCGGTTGACCAGTGCGTGGCAGCCCTCGGCGAAGTAGGCGAGAGCATGGAGCGCAAGTATAAAGAAACAGCCCTCGGCGGACTAGCCAACACCCCAAGAGCACGTGAAATAGAGAAGTTCGTGTTGGTGCAGGATGTGGAGATTCTGCCGGATGAAGACGAAAACAGCGAAGGAGTTTAAGAGCTATAGGGGACTCTTTTGTAGCTCGATCAATAGAAGAAGGCAGTGACTGGAGAGGTCGCTGCCTTTTTTGTTGCTATATACCTAACAGAAGCCTGGAGTAGCCGAAAGCAGTTGAACTTAAGCCGTTCAAATCGCTGTTGCCGCTTAAGTGACCCAGTTCATCACATTTTGCCGGTGTTTCGTCACATTTTAAGGCGCAAATGTATAGAAGTCAGTAGGTTGCACGTTGTAATTGCAAGCTGTCCATGCGTCAGCTTTAACCTGTACAGGATTTTACATGAAGAAATTTTTTTGGTGGTGCGCCGGTGCCGATGATACGATTCTTGAAAAATGCTCTAAGTCGGAGCACATAAAATATGCTGGTGTCGGCGCCACTGTTTTATTTACGGGTGTGCTGGCCAGCATATCGGGTGGTTATGCCCTCTACACGGTGTTCGATGCGGTGCCCATGGCGGTGGCCTTTGGCTTGCTGTGGGGTGCCGTTATCTTCAACCTCGACCGTTTTATCGTTTCCACTATCCGCAAAGAAGGCAAGTTCTGGCGAGAGCTGCTGATGGTGACGCCGCGTATCCTGCTGGCCCTGGTACTAGCCGTGGTTATTTCCAAACCACTGGAGCTGAAGATTTTCGACAAAGAGATACAGGCTGTCCTGAAAGAAAAGCAGGCAGAGTTGGCGATTCAGCACAAAGCCCTGGTGAACAAGCAGTTTGCTGAGGTGGACTCGGTGAAGTCGGAGATTGCAGGTATACGGGCCGAGGTGGAATCCAAAGTGCAGGAGCGGAACAAGCTCTACGAGATGGTAGCGGCAGAGGCCGATGGTACTGGTGGTACCGGCAAAATAGGCAGGGGCCCCATCTATGAAGAGAAAAAGCAACAGTATGATAAAGTAGACGAAGAGCTGAAGCTTTTGCAGGCTAGCGCCGCCGACCGGATTCTGGTGAAGGAACAGCGTATTGCCGACCTGATGAAGCAGTATGACAGCACCGTGGCAGAAGGGCAGGAAAGCTTCTCGAATTACGACGGCCTGATGGCCCGAATTGATGCCCTGAACCAATTGCCATGGTTGCCGGTGTTCTTTATCACTTTGCTGTTTATCTGTCTGGAAACGGCACCGATCTTCACCAAACTGATTACCAGTAAAGGTCCTTATGATGACATTTTGAAAGGTCTGGAACACGAGCGCACGACGCAGGAAATGCATCGGGTAAAGGAGCGCCAAAAGCAGTACGACACCCGCCAGGCTGTAGCCGAAGCAAAGTTTGCAGCCCGTCAGGAGTTTGAGATCGAAGCCAAGCGTGAAGAAGAGCGCATAAAGTCGGATGCACATCTGGATGTAGTCCGCGAATCAGCAGCCGTGTGGCGCGAACGCAAACTGGCCGATATCAGCCGCAGCCCAAACACCGCCGCCGACATCCTGAATGATGGCGAGGAAAGCAGCTATTATAAGTGGTAAGCTTTTTTGTGCTCAGCAAGCGACGTACTTTTTCCAGAAGTTAGTATCTTGTTGCGTACTAACACACAGGCGCATGACCGTTTCAAGAATGGCCCAAAACCTCATCGGCTCCGAGATTATCAAGCTGGCCGGTGAAGTGAACGCAATGATTGCGAAAGGCGAGCAAATCTGCAACCTTACCATCGGTGACTTCGACCCAAAGATTTTTCCTATACCTGGCGAACTGCGGGCCGGCATTGCCGAGGCCTACGCCGAAGGACATACGAATTACCCGCCGGCCAATGGGATGGCCGTGCTGCGCAAAGCCGTAGCCGACTTCACCCGCGACCGATTAGGTTTGACTTACTCCGAAAACGATATTCTGGTAGCCGGCGGCTCGCGACCGCTGATTTACGCGACTTACCTGGCCCTTGTAGACCCAGGCGACAAAGTAGTCTTCCCGACGCCGTCGTGGAACAACAACCACTATTGCCATCTTTCCAGTGCCACGCCAGTGATGGTGGAAACGAGTCCGGACAACAATTTCATGCCAACTGCGGCCGATGTAGCTTCTCAACTGAAAGGTGCTACCATGCTGGCCCTCTGCTCGCCGCTCAACCCGACGGGTACTATGTTTTCCAAAAAAGACCTGGAAGACATCTGTGACCTGGTGATCGCCGAAAACAAGAGCCGTGGAGCAGGCGAGAAGCCGCTATACATTCTTTACGACCAGATCTACTGGATGCTGACCTTCGGGGAGCACCAGCATTATGATCCGGTTAACCTGCGCCCCGAACTACGCGACTATACCATTTACATCGACGGCACGTCTAAATGCTTCGCCGCTACCGGTGTGCGTGTCGGTTATGCATTCGGTCCTACGGTGGTGATTAATAAGATGAAGGCAATTCTTGGACACGTAGGTGCCTGGGCGCCAAAAGCTGAGCAAATGGCCACAGCCCGATTCCTGCACCAGACGGATGCGGTAGATGTGTTCATGGACGAGTTCAAGCACAATGTGCGCGAGAGTCTGGATCTGCTCTACCACGCGTTCAAAGACCTGAAAAAAGAAGGGTATAACGTAGATGCCATTGAACCGATGGGAGCCATTTACCTGTCCGCCAAACTGGACTTAGCTGGCAAAACCACGCCATCAGGCCAGGTGCTGCAAACCAGCAAAGACATCAGCTTCTACATACTTGAAGAAGCTAAATTAGCCGTAGTGCCGTTCTCCGCCTTCGGCTCTGCGCCAGAACTGGGCTGGTTCCGCTTGTCGGTAGGCGGTGCCTCGCTGGAGAGCATCAAAGACTCGCTGGGCAGGTTGAGAGAGGCATTGAGGAAGTTGAAATAAGATGATTGATGCCGCAGGGCACTCCATTATTTATACCTTTATAACAGCAGAGCCGCCTTAAATTAGTTTGAGGCGGCTTTGCTGTTTCTATACCTTACTCAACTCCCACCGATATCTGTCGGCTTATACTTTCCTCCAGCGAGATGAACGTTTCGGTGCGGTGCACGCCTGCTATACCTTGCATTTTCTCATTGAGCACTTCGCGCAGGTGCTTCGTGTCGCGGCAGATGATCTTGACAAACATACTGTAGGAGCCCGTAGTGTAATGCAGTTCTACGATCTCAGGGATGACGCGCATCTTCTCTACCACCTCTTTATAAGCCGAACCCTTTTCCAAAAATACCCCGATAAAGGCACAGATGTCATAACCGATGGCAGCCGGATTGATCAGTAACTGTGCTCCCTGCACGATGCCCATCTCAGTCATTTTTTTCAGGCGCACGTGTATGGTACCACCCGAAACACCGAGTTCTTTGGCAATATCAGTGTATGCACGGTTGACATTCTGCATCAACAGGTGCAGAATCTGACGATCAAGTTTATCAATTTTTAAATCCATTCCCGATATCTATCCTGTGTTTTAATGATTTGTCAAAAATATAAACTATATATTATTTAATTTTTAACAAATATATTTAAATGTTAAATAATTTTCAATAAAAATTACCTATAGTTATGTTTGTAATACATCAATTCATTAATAATCAGATAAAATGGAATTGCAAACACTCACAGAACCGACGGCACTGGAAGCTACGATGAAGCACCTGAGCCGTACATCCCTGCCTAAAGTACTACAGGTACAACAGGGAATCATCCGTGCCACGCACGACTTTATGTTCAAAAAAGGTCTGACGCAGCTGATGCCGCTCATGCTCTCGCCCATTACGGACCCACTCAACCATGGCGTGGTAGATGCCTCTATTGGTTATGCTGACCAACGCTGGAGCCTCACGAAGTCGATGATCTTTCACAAGCAGCTGGCTTTGGTAAACCAAGAACTGGATAGTCTCTACATCGTGTCGCCAAACGTGCGCCTCGAGTTCTCAGACCGTGCCGACACAGGGCGCCACCTTTTCGAGTTCACTCAGGTTGATTTTGAATTCCGAGGCAAGGACCGCTTTTTCGTGATGGAGTTCATGGAGGAACTGGTGAACTACATCTTTGCCCGTCTGAACAAAGAGATTCCCGAACTCCTGATCGAGTTGCGCGGTGAGCTATTGCCGCAGTACGAGAAGTGGCCGGTATACCGCACCGAAAAGCTGGAAGCTGCCCTTGGCCCGGACTATGAAAAGATCAAGTCGGAAGAAGCGACGGAACCGTTCTGGCTGATCAACCACAAGCGTGAGTTTTACGACAAAGAAGACCCAAGCCGCCGCGGTACCTACCTGAACTATGATGTGATCTGGCCGGAAGGCTTTGGAGAAGGCTTGTCAGGTGCAGAACGTGAGCACGAATATCATCAGATTCTGAAGCGCATGGATGAAGTGGGAACCAGTCAAGAGACGTTCAAGCACTACCTGGAAGTTGCCAAAGCTGGGTTATTACCTAAAACCGCCGGTGCTGGTTTCGGTGTGGAGCGTATGACGCGGTTTATTTGTCGCTTGAAGGATGTGGATGCAGTAACGGTGTTTTCGCGTAAGCCCTGCACTCCTGCAATTTTTTAAAGGTATAAGATATGGATGATGGTAATAATTGCCTGAGGGATCAGGCACTGAATGGAACGTAAAAGGCCTGCAATTATAGTTTGCAGGCCTTTTACGTTTATTAAGGTATGGCGTTCATGCTATTATGGCGCGAGCGTCATTCAAGTGCACATGGCAGGTGTGATCTGTTTCATTGCTTAAGTTCAAATTACTCTTTCAATGTGTGCCAGTGGTGTGTAACAGTCACCATAGAGCTTACATGCGCGAATTTGTAGGAGCAGAAAAGTCCCCCTTTGAAGGGGGCAGGGGGATGACAATCATGCACGGAAATCCTGTAAATCTTTTAATCCTGAAAATCCTGATTCAGACAACTATTACTTCCCCTCCCGCTCTTTCCAAAGTTGGTTGAACGACTTCGGTGCTACTTGCAGCGGTTCTCTGCGCTTGCTCCATGTGTCTTTCAGTACTTGCTTCAGCACGAAGTTTTTCACTCCGGCCGGCGCCATGTTCAGCAGTTTGCGGCTTTTCATGGCCTTCAGCCACAGCTTGAAGGTGGTGCGTTCGCTCTTTTCGGTGTAGCCCTGCTCCACACTCTGGCGGCGGTTAAGCAGCAGCAGGTTGTGGATGTTGATCTTGACAGGACATACCGAGGTGCAGGCGCCGCAAAGGGAGCTGGCAAAGCTCAGGTGCTTGTTTTCGGCCATGCCGTTGTAGTGCGGCGTAATTACCGAACCGATCGGGCCGCTGTAGGTGCTCTCGTAGGTATGGCCGCCGATGTTCTTGTATACCGGGCACACATTCAGGCAGGCGCCGCAGCGGATGCAGTTGAGTGCTTCACGCTTCTCTGGTAGGGCCAGTAGCTCCGTACGGCCATTGTCGAGCAGCACCACGTACATCTCTTCCGGACCGTCCTTTTCGTTTGGCTGGCGCGGGCCCGTGAATATCGTATTGTAAATAGTCACTTGCTGTCCGGTTCCGCTCGTGCTTAGCAAAGGCCAGAACAGATCCAGGTCCATCACTGATGGCAGGATCTTCTCTATACCTACGATGGCAATATGTGTCTTCGGGAAAGCGGTGGACAAGCGGCCGTTGCCTTCGTTCTCGGTTACGGCCACACCTCCAATATCAGCCAGCAGGAAGTTGCCGCCGGTTATACCTACCTCGGCTTCTGTATACTTGGCACGAAGCAAGCGGCGGGCAGTGGCTACCAGTTCTTCGGCGCTATCGGTTGGGGCGATCTTGAGCTTCTTTACAAACAGGTCGGCAATGTCCTTTTTAGACATGTGCATGGCGGGCGTCACGATGTGGTATGGCCGTTGCTCGGCCAGCTGCACAATGTACTCGCCCAGGTCCGTTTCCACGGTCTCCACGCCGTTCTTCTCCAAAAAGTTGTTCAGGTGAATCTCCTCCGTCGTCATCGACTTCGACTTCACCACCGAACGGGCACGCTTGCGCTTCATAATCTGGCCGATCTCTTTCAATGCCTCCTCTGCATTACGAGCCCAGATCACTTTGCCACCACGGGCCGTGAAATTCGACTCAAACTCCATCAGGTACTTGTCCAGGTTGTTGATGGCGTTTGTTTTTATAAAAGAAGCCCGTTCGCGGGCGAGCTCGTGATCGCTGTATTGGGTAAGGCCACGCTGCACAGCGGCGTTATACTTGCCGATGTTGAACTTGATTGTCGAGCGGTGCCCCAGGTCAAATGATTTCGTCTCCGCGTCCAGCAGAAACTGTTTTAGTCTACTCATATAAATAAACCCTGCGGTTTTCCCGAAAACGGCTAGAGATCAGGAAGTGCTATTAAAAGAAAAACACCCTTAAAGTTAGGGTGTTTTCCTCAAAGCTAATAAAAGCGGAATGTTTTTATGTTAAACGGCCGCTTGTGCGGGTTTAGTGTATTACTTTTTGTTGCTGTCCACTACAATGCGGTTGTCGCGGTTAGCCAGCTCCCATGTCACGTGGAACGCCAAACGGGCCGCTTTCTCGGCTTTCTCGAAGAGGATCTTGTCTACCGTGTCAGTTGCCTTGTGGTAGTCGGCGTGAACACCGTTGAAGTAGAACACAATCGGAATACCGTGCTTAGCGAAGTTATAGTGGTCAGAACGATAGTAGAAACGGTTCGGATCGTTCTCGTCGTTGAACTTATAGTCCAGACGTAGACCTACGTGCTTCTGGTTTACCTCTTCGTTGATCTGGTGCAGCTCCGAAGAAAGCTTGTCGGCGCCGATCACATAGATGTAGTTCTGGTCGTTGGTCTTCTCAGCGTCGAAGTCCATACGGCCGATCATGTCGATGTTGATGTTCGCTACTGTGTTCTCCAGCGGGAAGATCGGGTTATTGGCGTAGTATTCAGAACCCAGCAGGCCTTTTTCTTCAGCCGTTACCAGCATAAACAGAATGCTGCGGCGTGGACCCATGCCATCTTTCTTGGCCTGCGCAAAAGCCTCAGCCAGTTCAACGACAGCTACTGTGCCAGAGCCGTCGTCGTTGGCTCCGTTGAAGATCTCACCATCCTCTATACCTACGTGGTCGTAGTGAGCGGTTACTACGATTACTTCGTCCTTCTTGTCAGTTCCTTCGATGTAGCCCAGTACGTTGTCAGATGGAAGTGCTTCGCTCTTACGCTCTGTCTTCACCTTTACATCTTTCACGGCTGTGAAAGTACCTGGTGTCGGCTTGCCTGCTTTCGCTACGGCGTTGGCGTAGGCCAGCATTTTCTCTGGCGTTGTGCCCAGCAAAGAGGCGCCTACCTGTGGCGATACCATCATGGCTGCTGTAGCTCCGCCCTGTGCGCCATTGCCCTTCAGGCCAATAGACGGACGCGTCAGGTAATTGCGGTAGCGCTGCGTCATGGTGGTAAATTCATCAGCATTGGTGCCTGTAACTACTAGTACACTCTTGGCACCACGCTTGGTGGCGGCATTGCGCTTGGTACGGAAGTCATTGCCCCAATCGGAAGCCTTGTCAGTACCACTCAAGAGGAACTTGCCGTCGGCACCTTTTGGCTCACCGCCCAGCACCACAACCATTTTGCCGGTCACATCGATGTTGGCGTAGTCAGAGTAGTTGTCAGCATCAATACCGTAGCCGGCAAATACTACTTCAGCAGTTTGTTCGGTCTGGTATGGTGAGGCACCCAACACGAAGAAGTCCTGGCCCATCATGAACTTTTGCTTGCCGACCATGATGTAGCCGTCGCCCCACTGGCTGCGCTCCAGCGCTACAGGCTGGTAGTAAGGGTTGGCATTGTTCTTTACTGGTCCAACCAGACCATCTTCCTTAAACTCGCGGGAGATGTACTCGGCAGCCATCTGCAGGCCTTTAGAACCCGTGTCGCGCCCTTCGTACTCATCCGATGCGAGTATGTGCAGGTGCTTGGACAGGTCAGCAGCCGTGATGGTGGAGGCATACTTTGGTGCGGCTTCGCGCAGTCGCTCAGCTTCCGTTACGGGAGCCTCAGCAGTGGTGCTGGTGGTAGTAGGCGTGGTGGCGCAACCTGTGGTCAGGAAGGCTGCCAGCGCATACACATAAAACTTGTTATACTTCATGTCTGTGTAAGGTGAAGGTAAGGTTATGGATTGTTATTGTTTATAGATCAGGACGGTTGCAAAAGCAGCTACACCTTCTTTTTTGCCCACAAAGCCCAGATGCTCCGTGGTGGTGGCTTTGATAGAAAGATCATGCTCAGGTATGCCCATTACTTTGGATAGGCAGGCTTTCATCTCCGGTATGTGCGGGTTCACTTTCGGCTCCTGCAGGCAGATGGTCGAGTCGATGTTGCCGATCTCGTAGCCTTCGCGGGAAAGCAGGTGCACAACCTCTTTGAGTAGGATCTTGCTGTCGATGCCTTTATACTGCGGGTCTCTGTCAGAAAAGTGGAAGCCGATGTCACGCATGTTGGCAGCACCCAACAGGGCATCGCAGATCACATGGATCAATACATCGGCATCAGAGTGACCCAGTGCGCCGTGTGTATGCGGAATCTTAATACCGCCCAGCCAGAAGTCCAGCCCTTCCTGCAGTTGGTGCACGTCGTAGCCGAAACCGGTTCTTATTTTAAATTTCATAGTAAGCTTTGTAGGTATAGCACTGCCTTATACGGCAGGTATAAAAAGTAAATATAGTGCTTTTACCCTTTTGTCATGATGCAGCAGGTGCATTTTTAAAGGGTATAGACTCAAATTGAACGGAAAGGTTTAAAAAGCAAAAGCCAGCCACCGGTTAGGGCAGCTGGCTTTTGACAGACTATATATGAAAAAGCGCCTTTGGCTTAGGCCTTTGCTTCCGCAAGAGAAGGGTAATCGATGTAGCCTTCGGCACCAGGAGAGTAAAATGTGTTTTTGTCGGCTTCCTGCAATTTTTCATTTTGGCGGAAACGCTCCGGCAGGTCCGGGTTAGAGATGAAGGGCACCCCGAAGGCTACCATATCTGCCTCGCCAGCTTCAATCACGGCGTTGCCTTTTTCCTGCGTAAAGCCCGCATTGATGATCAGATTGCCTTTGTAAATCGGGCGGTAGCGCTTGGCTACGTTCTGCTCAGCATGCGGCACGTTACTCACGTCGTTGAACGGCTCCGACAGGTGCAGGTACGACAGCTTGTAGTTATTCAGTTTTTCGATGATGTAGTCGAAGGTCGGGATGGTCTCCTCGTCCAGCGTCATTCCAAAAATACCGTGCAGGCTCGGGTTCAGACGAACACCCACACGCTCTACTGGCATTACTTCCTGAATTGCCTCGATAACTTCGAACAGAATACGGGCTCTGTTTTCCTTGGAACCGCCATACTCGTCGGTGCGGATATTAGACGTGCCATTAAAGAACTGGTGCAGCAGATAGCCATTCGACGAGTGGATCTCCACGCCATCGAAGCCGGCGTCCATCGCGTTCTTGGCAGCCGCTTTGTAGTCCTGCACGATCTGCTTGATCTCAGGTATAGTCAACTCACGTGGAGTAACGGTGTTTTTGAAGCCTTCAGGAGTGTAGGCCTGTGCATTCGGGTTGATAGCGGAAGGGGCTACCGGGTATTCGCCATTGTGAAAATCCGGGTGCGACATACGGCCCACATGCCAGAGCTGCGCGAAAATCCTGCCTCCCTCGGCATGCACCGCGTCGGTTACTTTCTTCCAGCCGGCCACCTGTTCTTGGCTATACATACCCGGCGTGTTGATGTAGCCCACAGCCTGCTCCGAGATCTGAGTTCCTTCCGAAATGATCAGGCCGGCACTTGCGCGTTGTGCATAATAAGTTGCCATCAGGTCGTTGGCCACATTGCCTTCGTTAGCTGCACGGCTGCGTGTCATGGGTGCCATGATCACGCGGTTGTTCAGTTCTAAATCGTGTAGTTTTATTGGTCTTAAAAGTGGTTGTGACATATGTTTCAATTGATAAATTGCTGATTGTTAAATTGTTTGGTGTGCGATTCGGGTTGATTGATCGTCGACTTACATTCTGCCCTCATTCGCGGGACGCGAGCGAGGGTAGGTTTGATGGATTTATAACTCCTAAACTCACTAATCCCAATCCGGAGCGAAAGGCGGATTGACTACTCGCTGGTTATCCTTCTTAAGTTGATCAATCTGAGATACGTCTTCTGCAGACAGCTCAAAATCAAAAATGTTTAGGTTGTCAGCTAAGCGGTCTACTTTGGAGGTTCTAGGTATAGCCATAACGCCTTCTTGCTGAATCAGCCAGCGCAACGATACCTGCACTTCACTCTTGCCATATTTTTCGCCTATACCTTTGAGAACCGGGTTGCCGAGCACTTTGCCTTGCGCGATCGGACTATAGGCTGTCAGTGAAATGCCGTGCTCACGCAGGTAGGTATACAGCTTGGTCTGGTTAATCAGCGGGTGGTACTCTACCTGATTGGTGATGATGTCAGCGCCGGTTGCCAATACCTCTTCGAGCAGGGCAGTGGGGTGGTTGCTTACGCCAATGTACTTCGCATAGCCTTTTTGCTGTGCTTCCATCAATTGGTCCATGTACTCAGCCACGGGCACATTGCGGTTAGGCCAGTGAATCAGCAAGAGGTCCACATAGTCGGTTTTGAGCTTGCGCAAACTTTCCTCTACCGACGGCATAAAGTCTTTCTTGTACAGACTCTCCCTAAAAACCTTCGTGGTCAGGAAAATCTTGTCGCGTGCTATACCTGCGTTTTTGATGGCCGAGCCCACACCCGCCTCATTCTGGTAGATCTGTGCGGTGTCGATGTGGCGGTAACCTTCAGAGATAGCAGCGGCTGTGATTTCGCGTGCCTGATCATCAGACAATTGAAAAGTGCCCAACCCAAGTGCAGGGATAGATGCATCTTTTATCTGTATATGCTTCATAAAATATATTTCAGTTTGTACATTATTTGTGTATACAAATATTAGTATAAAAAAATAGCTCAGCCTCTGAGCTTGTCGAGTAATTTGCTCACTAAAACGGCCTCCTCCTGCGTCAGGTTATGGAAGCGATGGAAAAAGGTGGGCATCTGCTCGTCTATCTGACTAAGTAGTTCCGTGCCTTTTGGAGTAAGCCTTAGCTCGATCATGCGGCGGTTTGCCTGGCAAATATCACGGGTTACATAGCCTTTCTCAATCAGTTTATCGACCAGTCGAGTCACGTTGGAGTTGCGATCCACCATGCGCTCCTGCACTTCTCCAAAGCAAACGGGCTTTGGTTGCTGACCGCGCACGATGCTCAGTACATTGTGCTGCTGCAGCGTAAGTCCAAATTGCTTAAAGAAAGGTATAAACTGCTGATTCAGCCAATTGTTTGTAAACAACAGGTTAACGACCATCCGACGATGATCGTCCTTGAAGTCTTTCTGCTGTATTTCGTCTTCTATGCGCATAGGCTGAATATGGGTACAAAGGTAGTGTTGTTGTTTGTATATACAAATGTTATGCCTAAAAAGTTGCACGCCACATATCTGTCAGACTGAAGCGAAACTTTAGCAGGATTAGTCCCAGTATGCTTGGGGGAGCTGCTGGCCTTCTGCAGAGAAGGCTAGCTCAAGTTCTCCTGATTTGCCCTTAAGCACTACCTGATACGTGGTAGTGTCGCCTTTTACAACAACTTCAGCCTCTTCGGTTTTGTAATTGGGGTAGCTTTGGGCGATGGATCTGGCGACAGCTTCTGGTAATTCTGAGGATTGCAAGTTACGCTTGTACTGCATAAGCTCACCCGATTGTCGAAAAAGTGCGCTATGTGCTACCGCATGCATGTTGAAGTCAGCCTCATAATCTTTACCGCTCCTTTCCCACTCAATATCAAAGGCAAGTGGAAATGTGTTCAGTAGGTTTTGCCGTACCTCCAGTGGCACTTTCTCTGGCAACACATCATCGTCACAGGAAACCAGAAGTCCTGCAAAAAGTGTGACGGTGGCGAATCGTAGCTTCATGATTATGTAATGAAAGGTAACCTGATGAATTGGTCCTAAGCTTAGCATGCAAATCTGAAGAAACTTTGTAGAATAGGTTATTAATGATCACCCCAGTAAAGAAGCACAGGGACTATTATTTGTCGGGAGGGGCCAGGGAAGGCTGTTTGGTAGTTGAGCGGCCTTGCATGGAATTTAAAAGCCTGAGGTATAGGACCCCAGGCTTCTGATTAATTGAGCTTTGTCATTCCTTAATCCCAGTATGCCTGCTGTACCTGCTGGCCGTCGGCGGAGTAAACCAGTTTCTCGTCTTTGGTATTGTTGTCCAGTTCAACCTGGTACAGCATTGTCTGTCCTTCCTCCAGTCGCTCGATGTCATCCAGGCGATAGGCAGCATAGTCTGTGTTGATGGCTGCTCGCACAGCGTCCGGTAATTCAGACTCAGGTATATCCTGCTTATGCTTTATCAGGCCCCCCGAGGCATTAAACAGTGCACTATAATCTACTTTGTTTACATCGAAATCTGCTTCGTAATTATCTCCTTTTTGCTCCCAATCAATGTCGGCGGCATCAGGGAAACTACTGAGTAATGTTTCTTTTACGGCGGCAGGTACGTCATCAGGATTTACGTCATTTGAGTTATTATCACAAGCAAACAGGGTGCTTGCCATAAAAAGCATAGCAAATGCAGTCTTTTTCATTTTCTTCAATTTAGGTTTTACAAATCGGTTGTATAGCATCTTACGGATCGATTTTGGAGGAATTCTGAAGAAGAGGGGTATTTTTGAAAAAGAAAAAGCGGCTGCAATTTTCACCACAGCCGCTCCTATTTATATAAGCTATACTTGCCTAGGCCTCATGTGCTACTGGTTGAGCTTTCTTTTCCGCCTTGTAAAGCAAAGTAGAGCAATTGTTAGGATCAAGCACCTGCTTGGCGCAGCGCAGGATGTCCTGCGGCGTCACGGCCTGTATCCTTTCGCCCTCCGTGTTCACGAAGTTCGCGTCGCCGAGTAGCTTGCCGTAGGCCAGGTTCATGGCCCGGTTCAGCAGCTCGATCTCCGAGAACACAATAGAGGTCTCCGCCTGGTTTTTTACTTTGTTCAGTTCTTCCTCGTCTACCAGCTTTTCCATCAACTCTTTGTTGATAGCCTCAATGGCAGCATTGGCTTCCTGCAGGTCCACACCTTCGTTGAGTTTGCCCTGGATGATCAGCAAGCCCGGTTCGATGGAGCCGGTCACGGAGGCGGAGATGGAGTTGAACAGCTTCTGCTCCTTCACCAGTTGCTCATATAGGCGCGACGATTTGCCCCGGCCCAGTATATCGCTGATCAGGTCGACGGCATAGTAGTCTTCGTGGGTGCGGTGTGGCATGTGGTAAGCCTTGTAGATGGCGCTCAAGGGCACGTCGGCACTGGTTTCGAGCACACGCGGCCCCTGCTGCTTGGGCTCGTTAGGTATAGCGCGCTCGTACTTCTCGCCGGCAGGTATAGGGCCGAACCATTTTTCGGTCAGCTCCTTCGCCTTGTCAAACGTCACATTGCCGGCCACCACCAATATGGCATTGCTTGGCGAGTAATGTTTCCTGTGGAACGCTTTCACGATGTCCATGGTCGCGTCTTCGATGTGGGCGATCTCCTTGCCGATGGTCGCCCATTTATAAGGGTGCTGCTCATAGGCCAGCGGTCGCAGTTTCAGCCACACATCGCCGTAGGGCTGGTTCAGGTAGTTCTGCTTAAACTCCTCTACCACCACCTTGCGCTGCACTTCCAGTCCGTGATCGCTAAAAGCCAGGTCCAGCATGCGGTCCGACTCTAGCCAAAAGCCGGTTTCGATGTTCTGAGCCGGCAGCGAGAGGTAATAGTTGGTGATGTCGGGGCTGGTGAAGGCGTTATTCTCGCCACCTACCCGCTGCAGGGGCTCGTCGTAAACTGGTATATTTTTGGAGCCGCTGAACATCAGGTGCTCGAATAAATGCGCGAAGCCGGTGTGCTGCTCTACCTCGTCGCGGGAGCCCACGTCGTAGAGCACGTTCAGCACGGCCATGGGAGAGGTATGGTCTTCGTGCACGATCACACGGAGGCCGTTATCCAGCGTAAATTCCTCGAACTGTATCATAATTTTCTTCTCTTTAAAGGGCGGCAACTGATGTTACCTTTGCCTGATTTCTTTCCTGTCTTTTCTTTTTCAACAGGTATACCTTGTAGCCTGTTCAACCAAAACCGGCAAATACTTGCAGGCCTGACAGGTTTTCTGTAGCTTTTGCTTTCTTTACGGGTTTTCGGACGCCGCTTGTTGCGTGTGCCGGAGCCGGTAAGACACGAAGTACCGAACAAATTTATAAATTAGCACCATAATCGGCGGCTAAAGCAAACGTTATGCTGCCATACCACAACGAATTTTCCGCATCACAAGATGAACTATAACCGCAAAGAATACTCTGACGACGAACTGATCGCCTTATATAAAGGCATACTGAAACCCCGCATGATCGAGGAGCGCATGCTGGTGTTGCTGCGCCAGGGCAAGGTGAGCAAGTGGTTCTCAGGTATAGGGCAGGAGGCTATCTCAGTAGGCTCGGCCATGGCGCTGGAGTCAGACGAGTACATCCTGCCGCTGCACCGCAACTTGGGTGTGTTTACGAGCCGCGAAGTGCCGCTTGACAGACTCTTTGCGCAGTTTCAGGGCAAGAAGACCGGCTTTACGAAGGGCCGCGACCGCTCTTTCCACTTCGGCTCCAACGAGCACCACATCGTGGGCATGATCTCGCACCTGGGTCCGCAGTTGGCGGTGGCCGACGGTATAGCCTTGGCCGACCTGCTCGATAACAAAGAAAAAGTGGCGCTGGTGTTCAGCGGCGACGGTGGTGCTTCGGAAGGCGACTTCCACGAGGCGCTCAACGTGGCGGCTGTCTGGAACCTGCCGGTCATCTTTATGATTGAGAACAACGGCTACGGTTTGTCTACGCCGAGCAACGAGCAATTTAAGTTCAAGCACTTCATTGACAAAGGCCCGGCCTATGGGATTGACGCCCTGCAGATCGACGGGAACAACATTGTGGAGGTATACGACACGGTGCGCCAAGCTGCCTACAGCATGCGTAAGAACCCGCGCCCGATGCTGATCGAGGCCATCACCTTCCGCATGCGCGGTCACGAAGAGGCCAGCGGTACGAAGTATGTGCCGCAGGAGTTGTTTGAGAAGTGGGCCAAGAAGGATCCGGTGGAAAACTTTGAGAAATACCTGCTCGATGAAGTGATCCTGACGCAGAAAGCTATTGACAGCATTCGCGAGGAGATAAAGGCCGAAATCGAGGAAGGGCTGCAGACGGCCTTTGCCACGCCGATGCCGGAAGTTAACCGCGAGGAGGAACTGGAGGATATGTACCGCCCGTTCGAGCAAGAAGTGATCAAGCCTGCTTCGGATGCCAAAACTGAAAGACGCTATGTAGACGCTATTTCGGACGGACTGCGCCAGAGCATGGAGCGCTATCCGGAACTGGTGCTGATGGGACAGGATATTGCCGAGTACGGCGGTGTGTTCAAGATCACAGAAGGCTTTGTTGATCAGTTTGGCAAAGACCGCGTGCGCAACACCCCGCTTTGTGAATCGGCTATTCTAGGTATAGGTTTGGGTATGTCCGTGAAGGGCAAGAAGAGCATGGTCGAGATGCAGTTTGCGGACTTCGTGAGCTGTGGCTTTAACCAGATCGTAAACAACCTCGCCAAGAGCCATTACCGCTGGGGGCAGAACGCCGATGTGGTGGTACGCATGCCAACGGGTGCCGGTACAGCCGCCGGTCCTTTCCACTCCCAGAGCAACGAGGCGTGGTTCTTCCACACACCGGGGCTTAAAATCGTTTACCCATCCTCGCCTTACGATGCCAAAGGTTTGCTGAACGCCGCCATCGAAGACCCGAACCCGGTTATGTACTTTGAGCACAAGCTGCTGTACCGCTCCATCTCGCAGGAGATTCCAGACGATTACTATACTATCGAGATCGGCAAGGCCAAACTGGTGGCCGAAGGGTCGGATATTTCGATCATCACCTATGGTATGGGTGTGCACTGGGCCAAGCAACTGCAGCAGGAGATGACGGACATCAGCTTCGATATACTGGACCTGCGCTCGCTGCTGCCTTGGGACAAAGAAGCTGTACGCGATACTGTGGCCCGCACCGGCCGCGTGATCATTCTGCACGAAGACACCATGACGGGCGGTATAGGCGGCGAGATAGCGGCCTGGATCGGGGAGAATTGCTTTGAGCTGCTCGACGGGCCAGTAACACGTGTTGCCAGTCTGGATACAGCCGTGCCATTTGCGCCGCCGTTGGAGCAGGAGTTCCTGCCGAAGCAGCGCCTGCGCGAGAAGGTGGAGAGCACTATGGCATTTTAGCGGAAAATAGAGGAAATAAACGTATATTGCTTGTGATGCAGAAAAGTAGATATTGGGTGTTAGGCCTGCTGTGCATGGCACTGCTGTTCGGGTCGGGCTGTCAGCGCAAGGGAATTATACCTTGCCCGAAGCCTGGCAAGACGAGTAAAGTGTCGGGTAAAAACGCCTCCGGACTGGAAGCCGTGCGGGTGGACATGGACAAAAACGGCCGTGTGAAGAAGAAGCGAATGGGAATTTTTTAGGGGAGCAACTCCTATTCCCGAATTCAGTATAACAACTGTAGATGGAAAGCTGTTATGGAAAAGTTGGGATTTGAAAAGCAAACGAAACGTTTGGTGGTAATGACAGGTATGCTGTTTCTAGCGGCATGGCCTGCATTTGGTCAGATCAGTTATACCATGACAGATAAGCACGGTCGCTTGCTGCGTCAGTCGCTGCGGGAAGCCAACCAGGTAGAGGCAACCACCTATAAGGAAACCCACCTGAACATGGACGCCTATACCTTGAAAAAGGGCGAGTCTGGCAAAGTGAGACAGCGCCCGATGCTGGGGTTATTCAAAGCAAAGCACGATGGCACGAAAGAAGCCGTGCAGCGTGACCCGGCTGTCCGCGAGAAAAAGAAATTCAGGCTTTTCCGGAAGAAGGAAAAGTAAACCTAACCAGATAGCTATGAATTGGCATCCGCTTACAAGCGTAGAGCAATTAGATACCATAATTGAAGAGTCGAAGCACACCCCGGTGGTAATATTTAAGCATAGTACATCATGTTCTATCAGCTCCACTGCCAAAAGCAGACTGGAGCGCCAGTGGGATGGTGCCGGTGTAGACCATATTAAGCCTTATTATCTTGACCTGTTACGCTACCGACCGGTTTCGAATGAAATAGCGGAAGTGTTTCAGGTACAGCACCAGTCGCCCCAACTGCTGCTTATCCAGGATGGTATGTGCGCATATGATGCCTCACATTTGAGCATCAGCATTGACTCGATGAAGAAGAGCTTGGTGGCCTGATAATTCAGAGCCGTTAATCCAGCCCCATCGATAACCTGTATTCCTTGATAGTAGCCATCCTGACCAGAGTTCTAAGCTGGGCTGTATGGCTTCGGATGCCTGATACCGCCTGCTTTTGGTTCCGGCCTTTGGATAGAACATACCTAACCCAAATTGTATAAAGGTGGCAAGAAACCTGTTACTCACAATTGCTATGACACTGGTGCTGGTTTTGCCGGCTACAGCTCAGTCTGACGATGACTTTAGCAATGAACTCAGCTACGGCATCAACCTGAATTCGAACGGCGGCCTGCTGGGTGGCGTGTTTGTGCGTAGCTCCTGGTTCATGAAAGAGCGGCTCTACCGTTTCGGTGGCCTCGAGATCGTGGAGATCAAGCACCCGAAGGAAAACAGGCTTTACAACCCAGGGTCAGGTGATCATTTCATAGCAGGCAAGCAAAACCATTTCTTTTCGGTGCGCCCGCATTATGGGCTGGAGCATGTACTGTTCCGTAAAGCTGCCGAAAGTGGCGTGCAGGTGAATGCACTGGGCGCAATAGGTCCTTCGCTGGGACTGCTCATACCTTACTACATCCGCTACGACTATGCCGGTGGCCTTGGAAGTGACATTCGCACCGAGGCCTATGACCCGAATAAGCACCTGAGCTTCGAAAACACGCTGGGCAATGCAAACGTGCTTACCGGCCTGGGCGAGACGAACATCAATCTAGGTGTGCACGCCAAAGCAGGCCTGAGCTTTGAGTATGGTCGCTACCGCGAGAGCATTACAGGTGTGGAAGTCGGTTTTATGGTCGAGAAGTTCTTCAAAGACATGGTCATGATCCCGCAGACAGAGAACTACAGCCTGTTTACCTCCGTGTACCTGAACATCTACTACGGCCGCCGCAAGTAAGAGGGGCCGAGAACAATTTCCTGCAATTGCTTGTTGAGAGGAAAGCACCTGATGATGGGCGGCATAGCCTTAATTTCCGGATGCTTTTGCTGAAGTCTTAACGCATTATACCTATCTTTGCAGCATGGATGAAATGATGACACTTCCGGTAATACAACCTAACGTGAAGCCCGAGGGGCTCAATGCTTTGGGTCAGCCACGCAAGCCAAACTGGCTGCGCGTAAAGCTGCCGGTAGGGAAAGAGTATGCGAAGGTAAGAAACATCGTAGACGAATATAAGCTGCATACCATCTGTGAGAGTGGTAACTGCCCTAACATGGGTGAGTGCTGGGGAGCTGGTACAGCTACTTTCATGATTCTGGGCAATGTGTGTACACGCAGCTGCTCTTTCTGTGCCGTGGCCACGGGCCGCCCTAACGAATACGACCAAGACGAGCCGCGCCGTGTGGCTGAAGCGATTCAGCTAATGGGCGTGAAGCACGCTGTAATTACTTCTGTGAACCGCGATGAACTCAAAGACCGCGGTGCCGCCATCTGGCATGAAACTGTACGGATGGTAAAAGAGCTTTCTCCTGCCACTACGATTGAAACTCTCATCCCAGATGTGAAAGCTAGCTGGGATGCCCTGATTACGATGATCTCGCCGGGCCAGGAAGTGGTATCGCACAACATGGAGACGGTGAAAGAGCTGTACCGCCGTGTGCGACCACAAGCTAAGTATGACCGCAGCCTGGAGCAGATTCGCCGCACTAAGGAGTATGGCAAGCGTACCAAAACCGGTATCATGCTGGGGCTGGGCGAAACCCGCGAGCAGGTATACCAGGCCATGGACGACCTTGCTGCCAATGGTTGCGACATTCTGACGCTGGGCCAGTATTTGCAGCCAACCAAGCTCCATATCGAGGTGGCTGAGTTCATTCACCCGGATTTATTTGATCATTACAGAGAAGAAGGACTAAAGCGTGGAATTAAATATGTGGAGTCTGGTCCGCTGGTTCGCTCTTCCTACCATGCTGAGCGTCACGTGCATGTATAGGCTCTGTTAAGTTATTAACTTTCAAAGATTTTTTAGAAAGTTTAATTTAATATAAAAAGTGCTCTATCGGAAAGTGAATTCTGATAGAGCACTTTTTTATTGCACTACTTTCCTTCCCTAAATTTCCCTATTCTATTTAAATAATTTTCATTTCCTTTGTCCGCCCATATAACAAAAGGTGTATAAATGCAGCATTTTGGCAACTTAAAGGTTGTTGAATTAGTATATTCGAATATTTAGCTACTAATACACTTATATATGCCCATATTCTGAACATTGTACTGGAAAAGTAGATTCTTGAAAAAAATATTCACAGGAGTCATATTAGAATAGTCTTACAAGATTACTGTTATAACATTTTATTTAAAGATATATATTGTATTTTTTATATTGTATTAAACTTATCTTGAATATATAAGTATCAGGATATAGTAAAAGATTATGAAAATACATTTATATTTATGCCTGATTTATTACGCTTTTTTACATATTCCCTATGAGTAGAATTTTACTGCTTCTCACCCTTTTTCTGACTGCCACTACCACCCTTAGTTTTGGGCAGACGGAAATCAACCTGGGCCGCGTGAACAGGTTCATTGCTTTAGCCAATGAGCAAATCGTCGTTAAAGGCCCTGACAAAACATGGATCCGCGGTGATATCGGCATCAGCCCTGGCAAAGTAATTATCGGGGAGGAATTTCTTGAAGTAACAGGCAAGAAAGAGAAAGGAACAGAACTGGCTGCTGAGGCAATGGTCGATGCAAACAGACTGTACCAGGAACTGATGGCCTTTCAGGAAGTGGAAAACCTGAACCCCAATTTAGGTAATGGGCGTGAAATCTATCCTGGAGTATACAGCATCACGGGCGATGCCACAATCAATGGTATCTCGCTACTCGTGTCACAGGGTGGCAGCTCACCAGTCTTTGTTTTCAAAATCGACGGTAACCTGAGAGTGAATCCGGGAGCGCTTAGCTTGTCCGGTGTAGGTGTAGAGACGAAGAACATCTACTGGGTAGTTGACGGTGACGTAGAGATCCTGGCTCCTAGTAGTCTTTATGGCAATATCATCGCTACAGGTGATATCACATTCGGGAAAGGTGTATCCCTGTACGGCAGAGCCATCTCCATAGGGGGCACTATTTATTTCGAAAACAACCCTACTGTACTTCAGAACGTGACGAATGCCGACCTGACAGTAGAGAAAAATGTAGATAACAAAGACGTATCGCTGGGTTCGCGCGTGACCTATACCATTACTGCCAAGAATAATGGTCCGGGTGTTGCCCGCAACGTGACTGTAATAGAGCGCATCCCAACCGGATTGAAGCTGGTAGAAGTAAAGCCCGCTACAAAGGGAAGCTACGACCGGGAGAAAAACGAATGGGTAATTGGCGATATGGATGTGTATGAAACGCAGAGCATTCGCCTGGTATTTGAAGTGATTGGTACAGGTAATATCCGAAACGAAGTCATTATTATTGGTGATAACCCAGATCCGGAACCAGGTGATGAAGAAGACGATGAAGAAATTGTGCTTCCAAACCTGAGCTTGACCAAACGCATCATTGATCAGAAATCAAGCTATAATCTGGGCGATGTGATTGCCTACGAAATCAAGATCATAAACACATCTTCAAAAGAAGAAAAGAACATCAATGTCAGTGAGCAGCTGGCGAATGGGCTGAAATATGTGCGTCACGAGGAGACGCCTGGCAGTACCTATAATCCAACGACAGGCATCTACAACATTCCTGCACTTGCCGGTAATACATCAGCTACGCTAATCGTATATGCTGAGATTGTAAGCACGGGCAACATCCGCAACGTGGCCACGATCATCGACCGCCCTGATGATAAAGACCCGGATGACAATGAGGAAGAGGTAGAGATCATCCTGCCTGACCTGGGAATAACCAAGAAAATCGTTGATCCGAAGGAGGAGTATAAGATAAACGATGTGGTAGCCTACGAAATCAAGGTTTCAAACAACGCCTCTACGCCTCAGACAAATATTAATGTGCGTGAGCAGTTGCCACAGGAGCTGGAGTATGTGCGTCATACTGCTACTCAAGGAACGACTTACGACGCCTCGACAGGTATATTCAACATCCCGACGTTGGCAGGAAACACTTCTGTTACACTGATTGTGTATGCGAAGATCGTTCGTACGGGTGCCATCCGCAACGTAGCCACGATCATCGACCGCACACCGGACAATGATAAGGATCCGGATAACAACGAGGAAGAAGTAATAATTCTGCTGCCAGACTTAGGCGTAACAAAAGAACTGGTAAATGCCAAGGCTGAATACATGGTCGGCGAGATGGTGCAGTACCGCATTGTGGTAACAAACCATGGCGCAGCATCAGAGAAGAACATTGTCGTAGGTGAGAAACTGCCAGAAAGTCTTCTGTTGGTAGACTTCACTGTAAGCAATGGTGCTTCCTACGATCCGGCTACCGGAGCATTCAAAATCCCTGCACTGGAGGCAAAGGCTACTGCTGAGCTTGTTATCAATGCTCAGCTTGTGAAAGCAGGCCTTGTACGCAACATAGCTCGCATCATCAGCAGAGATACGACCGACCCGAACAATCCGGGTGACCCGAATAACCCAGGCGATCCAAATAACCCAGGAGATCCAGGCGACCATGAGGATTCTGATCCTGACAATGACGAGGACGTTGTAGTGATTCCGGATGTGAAATGTAATCCGAACATTGAGCTGTTATTTGTAGAAGCGCCAACTTCGGTTTGCCGTGGAGGTGAGCTTACGTTCAAAGTAACATCGGATGTGATTGGTGGCACTTACAAATGGAAATTCCCAGAAGGCTGGAGAACTGTAAGTGAGTCAGAGGACGGCAGCACCATAACGGTTCAGGCTGGCACCGCATTGGGCAACCAGAAAGTTGAAGTAACTGTGAACACGCAGTGCAAGGACGTTAACAAGACGGCTGAAACAACGGTGAATGTGATCGGCGAACCAACTGAAGTAGCTATCACCGGAGCTGGTGCCGTGTGCTTCAACAGCAATACAGGTATAGCCCTGAGCGCCGCTTCTGTAGAAGGCCTCACTTATAAGTGGACACTAGGTAGCAACCTTGAGTTTGTGGAAGGCACAAACGATGCCGGCACAAGCGTAAGTGTTCGACCTAAGGGCCAGAGCCTGGTAGGTGGCAAGGTATACCTGACAGTGACCAACGCCTGCGGATTCAGCACAACAACTGAAGCCACCATCATTGTGACGCCAACTCCGGCGGTGCCAACTGCCATCATCGGCAACGTGGATCTGTGCGAGGAAGAGGAGACAATCTTCAGCACACCGGTAGTGGCAGGAGCGACCAGCTATACCTGGACCTTGCCGGCAGCTGACTGGACCATCGTGAGCGAAGAGGAAAACGGCAGAATCATCCGCGTGAAAGCTGGCAAGACTGGCGGACAGATCAGCGTAAAAGCCGGCAACGATTGTAACGCAAGCGCTGCCTTCAGCCGGGAAGTAAAAGTAACCAACAAACCAACAGCGCCATCCATCGCCAGCACAGCTACGACGGGATGTATCGGGGCTACGCTTACGTTCAGCATACAATCTCCGGAAGCAGGCATGACTTATACCTGGGCAGTGCCGCAGGGCTGGAGCGCCAACACACTGACTGGTACCAGCATAATCGTAACAGTAGGTGAGACAAGCGGTGACATAGAGGTATACGCTACCAACATGGTGAAAAACTGCGGTGCGGGTGCTGTATCCAAAGTAGCTGTTTCGCCAACACTGAAGCCGGCAACTCCGGGAGCAATTAACAGCAACATGAATGTGTGCCTCAACAGTACAGGCAACTCCTTCAGCATCGAGGCTGTAACTGGCGCTACCTCATACGAGTGGGAAACTACCGGTGGTCTGACGATCGAAGGGGCCAGCAACGGCACGAGCATTACAGTGGCTGCTGCAGAGACTGGCGGTACCGTGCGTGTACGCGCCGTTAACGGTTGCGGTAACAGCGACTGGTCAGTACTTCAGGTTGATATTACCATGCCTCCTGCTCCAGTTACCCGCATCACAGATAATAGCAGCGTCTGCGAAGGCCTGATCTATACTGCCGATCCGGTAGAAGGAGCTACTTCATATACCTGGACGGTAACAGAAGGCTTCACGATCGAGTCTGGACAGGGCACAACTACTATCAAGGTGAAAGCCAATAGCCCGACTGCCATGGGCCGCGTGAGTGTGATCGCCTACAATGGCAGCTGCGTTGGCTCTGCTGAATACAGCATCGACATGGACGCCAGGGTAGCTGACGGCCAACTGGAGTTCCCGAAAGCCTTTAGCCCGAACGGTGACGGCAAGAACGATACCTGGCTGGTGAAGAACCTGGACAAGTTCCCTGACAATGAAATGGTGATGTTTAACCGTTGGGGATCAGAGGTATTCAAGCAGAAGAACTACAAGAACGATTGGGCCGCCAAAGGGCTGGAACAAGGTACTTACTTCTACAAAGTAAGGGTGAAGCTATGCGATGGCAAGTACCAGGACTACAGCGGCTACGTGACCATCTTCCGATAAGCGAGTGCATTCATTTGAAAATTTTATTACCATGAGAATACTTTATACCCTGCTGGCGCTGCTCTTCACCTTTGCAGCTAATGCCCAGCAAAACCCGCAGTACTCGCAGTACATCTTCAACAGTATGGCCATCAACCCGGCCTATACCGGTACTAAAGGTGTACTCAACATCAACGCCTTCCACCGTTCGCAGTGGACAGGTATAGACGGAGCGCCTACTACACAGGCGCTGAGCGTAGACGGCCTGACCAGCCACGAGCGATTGGGCCTGGGCCTGAACTTTACCCGCGATAAGATCGGTGCCTACTCTACCACCTCGGCTTATGCTAATGCCGCTGCACGTATATCCGTGAGTGCCCGCGGAACACTAAGCCTAGGTATAGCGGCTGGCGTAGTACAGAGTGTGCTGGACGGTTCGGAACTTGGTGTGCCGGATGATCCAAGCATCCCTGCGGGCAGAGATGTGTTTTACCGTCCGGATGTGAAACTGGGTATCTACTTTAACACACCGCGTTTCTACGCAGGTTTGTCTGCCTCTGACCTGATCCAATACAAAGATGTTTTCCAGATCGAGCCGATCCGTCACTATTACTTCACGACGGGCTACGTGTTTGAAGTTAGCAACTTCGTGAAGCTGAAACCAAGCATATTGGTAAAAGAAGACTTCAACGCACCGGCCAATGTGGACCTGAATGGTTTCGTGCTGCTGGGTGACCGTCTGTGGCTGGGTAGCTCCTACCGTACGAGCATGAACCTCTTCAATAAGAATGAAGTGGCTGATCCGGTGAACAAGCGCACTGCGCTGGCCCTAATCGCCGAACTACAGGTAACCAACGCCTTACGCCTGGGTTACTCTTACGACCGCATGCTCAACGACCTGAGCGGTTTTCAATCGCACGAGATATCGGTAGGTTACTACTTCTTCAAGAAGCAGGACACGAAAATGCTGACGCCGCAATACTTTTAATATTAGCTCTTACCGCATATGAATTTCAGACATATACCCTTATACCTCACCGCTGCCCTGATGCTGGGCGCTGCCCCTGTAGCCGAAGCGCAGCAGGAGCTTCGCAAGGCAAACAAGCACTACGAAAAGTTTGAATTTGCGCTGGCTTTAGAGCAGTACAAGAAAGCATCTGAGAAGCGCAAGCCGGATGTGAAAACGGCTGAGCGCATTGCCGACTCCTACCGCCTGACACGTCAGACCGTGGAGGCAGAGCGTTGGTATGCACAGGTAGTGGCCATGCCAGGTCGTGACCCGCAGAACATTTACCACTATGCTGAAGCGCTGCGCAGTAACGGCAAGTACGAAGAGGCCAAGCAACAGTACATGCAGTGGGCTGAGGAAGTACCGCAAATGGATGAGCGTGCCCAGCACCTGATGGCGTCTTGCGACAAGGCAATAAGCTGGACCAACCAGAAAATGCCGCTGGCCGAGGTGCAGCGCCTGAGCGGACTGAACGTTCAGGGTTTCTCTGACTTCAGCCCGATGAATTATGGCAAAGACGCGATCATCTTTACATCAGACCGTGGTGTGGATCAGGAAGGAATATCAGCCGGCACCTATGGCTGGACCGGTCGCCCGTACCTGCAGCTCTTTATGGCCAGCCGCGATGGCAATGGCAACTGGGGCAAACCCACTGCGCTGCACGAAATGATCAACGACCAGTACCACAATGCCACAGCCTCGGCTACCGAAGACGGGCAGACACTTTACTTCACCCGTACGCAACTGGTGCAGCAGCGTAAGTCTGGCAATGCTGACCCGACTAGTTGGGTAGACAAGTCGCAGGTGAACGAATACATCAACCGATTGGAGATTTACTCATCCAAAAAACAAGGTGCTACCTGGACAGATATAAAGCCGTTTGCTTTTAACAATGTAGCAGAATACTCCGTTGGTCATCCGGCCCTGTCACCTGACGGTAAGATCATGTACTTCGTGTCAGATATGCCGGGTGGTATGGGCGAGACGGACATCTACTATACCCTGCGTCAGCCTGATGGTAGCTGGGGAGAGCCTGTCAATGCCGGTATACTGATCAACACATCGGGTCGTGAGAGCTTCCCTTATGTGGATCAGAATGGCAAGCTGTATTTCTCATCCGATGGACACATGGGAATGGGCGGTCTGGATATTTTTGCAGCCGAGGGCAAGCACGCTGCCTGGACGGCCGTGAACAACATGGGCCACCCGATCAACTCTTCGAAGCACGATTATGGTATCATGTTCAATGAAGACGAAGAAACTGGTCTGCTGTCGTCTAACCGCGAAAGCAGCAACGGAACTGACGATATCTACAGCTTCAAAGTACTGCAAAAGCCTGTTGTGATAGCTGTGACTACGCTGGAGCGCAAGCAGAACGAGCAGAAAAAGAACGTGCAGCTTCCATTGCCGCAGGTGCAGCTCCTGATCGCACAGCAGAACCAGAATGATAGCAGTACAGCTCTGACAAACACAAAAGGGCAGTACTTTATGGATGGCCGTAAAGGAAATTCCTATGTCATGCAGGGCTCTAAGCAAGGCTATCTGAATCAGCATTCGTTGGTGGTGGTTCCAAAAACCGCTCCGGATACCCTACAGGTAGCGATGGTGTTCGACCGCGACGAGAAGAACGTAGCCATTGTGCTGGAGAACATCTACTACGACCTTGACAAGTGGGATATCCGCTCGGATGCTGCCAAAGAGCTTGATAAGCTGGCTGAAGTACTGGTGGCAAACCCTACGATCAAGATTGAGCTGAGTTCGCATACCGATAGCCGTGAAAGTCTGAAGTATAACCAGGTGCTTTCTGAGCGCAGAGCCCAGGCCGCCGTGGATTACCTGATTGAGAAAGGTATAGCCAAAGACAGGCTGACTGCCAAAGGCTATGGTAAGACAAGGTTGGTGAACAAGTGTACCGATGGGGTGTCTTGTCCGGAGGAAATGCACCAGCAAAACAGAAGAACCGAGTTCCGAATCAAGTAAGAGCTCCTTTAACAGGATTTAAAAATTTCATTAGCTTTCATAGTTTGGAAAGGCTCCGTAGATTCTACGGAGCCTTTTTTTATTTTTCAGCTGCGAGCCTTAGCGTTTGTTGCGCTGGTTTTGTTGCTGTTTACCGCCAGTATAGGCAATGCGGTACACTACTCCATTTGAGTCATCAGTTACCAGTAGTGAGCCATCAGTGTGCGTGGCGACACCTACCACTCGGCCAAACTGCGACTTGTTGTCATCTACCAGAAAGCCTGTCACGAAGTCCACAAACTCTTTTGGCTGACCATTCTCGAAGCGAATACGAGACACTTTGTAGCCGGCTGGTTTAGAGCGATTCCATGATCCGTGGAAAGCTACAAAGGCATCGCCGGTATATTCTTTCGGAAACTGAGTGCCTTTATAGAAAATCATATCAAGGCCCGAGGCGTGGGCGGTATAGGTGAGCAGTGGATACTTGGTTTTCTTTTTATACTCTTCATAGCTCATATCATCGGGCTGGTCGCCGGGGTTTTCTTTTCCTTCACCGTATATGTAGGGCCAGCCATAGTCAGCGCCTTCCTCGATTTTGTTCAGCTCTTCGCGCTGCTCATCATCACCCAGCCAGTCTATGCCATGGTCCATACCAAACATTTCCCCTGTTTGCGGGTGCCAGTCAAAGCCAAGTGTGTTGCGGAGACCCTTGGCATATACCTTGCGGTTTTTGCCGTCAAGGTCAGCTTGCAGAATAGTGGCGTGCTCCTTGTTTGGCTCATCGCAGGAGTTGCAGGTACTACCGATAGAAATGTAAAGCTTGTTGTCGCGGCCGATGCGCAGCGTACGGTTCGGGTGCTGGCCGCCATCGGGTAGGTCATCCAGGAGCATTTGTAGTTCAGATAGCGACCCGTCTTTGTTGATGTTAGCGGTGTATAATTCCTTTATAGTAGCCAGCCACACTTGATTGTCTTTTATCACAATGCCGTGCATGTGCTCTTTGGTGGCCACTACTTTCTGCTCGTCAGCCTTCCCGTCTTTGTTCGAGTCGCGGATCATGGTCACGGTGCCCTTGTCACGGTCAGTCACATACACCACACCGTCGTTGCTCACGGCAATCATGCGGGGCTTGTTGAGGTTTTCGGCAAACTTCGTGATCTGGAAACCGGCTGGAACTTTTAGCTGCTTCACGCGGGCGTCGGTAGCATCTACCCGGGCAGGTTTAAAGATATGGCCTTCCACGGAAGCACTCACTGGTTTTTCACCTCCCTGCGCAAGGGCTGGCGCACCAATAAGCGTCAGTGCCAAAGCTAGCGAAGCAGTAGTTGTAAGTAGTTTTTTCATAGTTATGGGTAGGTTTAATTTCACAGATATGGTTTGTATTTTGATTTAACCGAATGCCAGCTCTGATTGTTACAAACGGGCAGAACATAGCAATTCCTGCATAAATCTAAACCTCAAAAGGTATAACCCGTTTTGTTAGCAGTTAACTTGCATACATGAATCAATCACTACTCCTGCTCCGATCCCTTTTTCTGACTACCCTCATGCTGCTGCCTTTTCTGAGTTACGCTCAGCAACAGGTCAACGGCCAGGTACTGCACGCCAAGACCCGCCAGGCGCTGGAAGGTGTGACGGTGACAGTCAACACAGGCGAACAGGCGCTAACCAATAATTCCGGGCGCTTTGATTTGTCGGTTGCAGACCAAGCGACTTTCCTGCTGATCTCGCACATTGGGTATAAGGCCGATACTATTTTCTTACAGCGCATCCAGCCAGGTACGGCTCTTCGGGTGTACCTACAGCCTCTGACGGCTAGTCTTTCAGAGGTAGTGGTGACTGGCTATGAAAGCAACCGGCCTTTGCTGGAAACAGCCGGAGCCTTGAGCGTAGTAGGCCGGGAAGTGATTCAGCGCTTTGACGAAAGCTCGCTGGTGCGTGCCGTAAATACAGTACCGGGGGTGCGAATGGAGGAACGGGCCACAGCCAGCTACCGGCTTTCCATCAGGGGCAGCAGTTTGCGCTCACCCTATGGTATACGCAACGTGAAGCTATACCTGGGTGAAATTCCCCTCACCGAGTCAAATGGCATCACCAACCTGAACCTGTATGATGCTTCCAACTTCAACAGTATGGAAATACTGAAAGGTCCGGCAGGCAGTATTTACGGAGCAGGTACAGGCGGAACAGTTTTGTTGGAACCCCGCAGAGCAGCTCCCGGAGAGAAGCAATTTCAGGCAGGTGCTACCTTTGGCTCGTTTGGCTTACAGCGCTATACCGCCAGTGCCAGTGTGGGCGGCGAGAAACAGAGCCTATACCTGCAGTATACCCGCCAGCAACTCGACGGCTACCGGGAGCAGTCCGGCATGGACCGCGAAACGCTCCTGCTCACCTCTACCTTCAATCCATCCCGCAAGAGCACCATCCAAGCCAACCTGATTTACTCCGACCTGTTTTACCAGTTGCCCGGCGGGCTTACACAGGAGCAGTATGAGCAGGATCCGCGGCAGGCACGGGGTGGAATGTTTGGGAGCGTCACTCAAAATGCTTCGATGAACCAGCAAGGTGTCAACATCGGTTTGTCACAGGAATACCGCTTCAGCGACAGCTGGAAAAACATGACTGCTCTATATGGCTTGTTCCGGTATAGGGACCATCCGTTTAACACCGACTATGAACGCAACACCAACCAGGAATATGGAGGCCGAAGCCGTTTTGTATACAATACACAGCTCGGCCCTGCAGCTACTACAATCACTTTTGGTGGCGAATACCAGCGCGGCTTCGAAGCGGCCCGCACCTACGACAATAACCAAGGCAGAACAGACTCGCTGCGCACCGACGACGAAGTGCTGGCCAAGACCGGCTTGCTGTTCACGCAGGCTGAGTTCGAACTGCCCGGCAACTGGATCGCAACTGCCGCACTAAGCCTAAACGATACCAGGTATGAGATCACACGCCTGCACCAGGCTCCGAGCGGCGGTCCTTATTTGTATACTCGGGATTTCAGTGCAGTGCTTTCGCCACGAGTGGCTTTATTGAAACGCTTAACTGATCAGGTATCGGTACATGGCAGTGTGAGTGCAGGCTTCTCGCCACCTTCCGAGGAGGAGTTGCTGACCTCCGACGGTGCCCTTAACCAAGAGCTGGAAGCAGAGAAAGGTATAAACTACGAAGCAGGTATACGCGGCTATACCTTGGGCAGAAAACTCAGCTTTGATGTAGTGGCTTTTCATTTCAGGTTGCGCGAAACGATCGTGAGTCGACAGGATTTGTCGAGCATAGCCGTGTTCCAAAATGTGGGGGCTACCTCGCAAAGCGGACTCGAAACTGCGCTGGGCTATACCTTGCTGGAGGACATCACCCAGCCAGTGACTTTGCTCAAAGTCTGGGGCAGTTATACCTACAGCCACTTCCGTTTCCGTGATTATCAGAAAGATGACACCGACCTGAGTGGGAACCAACTCACCGGCGTAGCCCCGCATACCTTAACCGCCGGCCTCGACCTGGCTACCCGCATCGGCCTATACCTGCACCTGACGGCCAACTATGTAGACGAGATCCCGCTTACGGATGAAAACACAGTGTACGCCGATGCTTACCTCGTAGCAGGTGCTCGTTTAGGGTTGAGAAGGGAATTGGGAAGACAGTTTGTGCTGGACATATTTGCAGGCTCTGAAAACCTGACGGATCAGAAGTATAGTCTGGGTAATGACCTTAACGCATTTGGCGGCCGCTACTTCCAACCGGCATCACCGCGCAACTACTACGGCGGCTTCAGTCTGTCTTATCGCCTGTAAGTTATCGTGAACTTGGCCTGCTGGATGCGGGTCTGTTAGGTGGATATTGTGATAGGATACTGATAATGGACCTTCTGATCCTGCTCTCGTCTGTCTGTGTCACATTAATATCGCCTTCTGCCACGCCGCGCCACACTAACTCGTTGGTACTGGACGATATCAGGTCGATCAGCATGGTTCCAGGTATATATTGTGCGACTGGTCTGTATCCCGGAAAATCGGCAGAGTTATAATTGAAACGATAGCCAAACCAGTAAGCGTAGCCAAAATCAGGGGAAGCAGTAGCGGCATCCTGTGCTACTGACACATCATAAGCAACCAGCAGGTCTGGATTTTCGACGTCAAGCAGCATACCTTTCTTAACCAACTCAGCTGCGATAGCATCGCGCACCCGTCTGTCCAGCAGCGGCTCGTACAGATTGGGATCTGCGGAGGTGTTGGCCATCTCGGGTTCCATCAAAGCAAAAGTGCGGTATATCTGGAAATCCACGCTGCGGTCGTAGGTGCTGTCAGCTACTATAGAAGGTATGCAGCCGCTCAGGCCGATCAGGAAGGCAGGGATCAGGTATAACCAGTGTTTGAAGTGAGGTAAAGCGTTTCGCATAGAGCTGTTGGTTTAAGTACAGGACATTTCTAAAACAGGTATACGGTGCTGGATAATTAGTAGGTATAGCTGTGGAGATTGTTGCCAGGTGCACGCTAAAATGGTACAGCTAAGTCAAGGTATGAAGAGGTACAGGCGAAGGCGATTTGCACGGCCTAAAAACAAAAAAGCCTGACCGATGTGGCCAGGCTTTTCAGGTATAAGCTTAAGATAGATTAGCCGATGGCTACCATCTCATTTTCATTCTCGTTGTAGGCTTCGATCGGAGCGCAAGAGCAAACCAGGTTACGGTCGCCGTAAGCGCTGTCGATGCGGCTCACGGTTGGCCATACCTTGTTGTCGCGTAGGTAAGCCATCGGGAATACCGCCTTCTCGCGAGAGTAAGGGCGCTCCCAGTTCTCCACCATCGCCACTTTCAAGGTATGCGGTGCATTCTTCAGCACGTTGTTCTTTTGGTCAGCCTTGCCCGCTTCGATCTCACGGATTTCCTCACGAATCGAGATCATCACGTCGCAGAATCTGTCCAGTTCTTCCTGTGCCTCCGACTCGGTTGGCTCCACCATCAGCGTACCCGCTACCGGGAACGATACAGTTGGCGCATGGAAACCGTAGTCCATCAGACGCTTCGCGATATCCTCTACCTCCACGCCATACTTCTTGAACTCGCGGCAGTCGAGAATCATCTCGTGTGCGCAGCGACCGTTCTTGCCTACATACAGCACCGGATAGTGTTTCTCCAGGCGCGCCTTGATGTAGTTCGCGTTCAGGATCGCCACTTTAGTAGCCTCTGTCAGACCTTCGCCGCCCATCATCGCGATGTAGGCATAAGAGATAGGCAGGATAGAAGCAGAACCCCAAGGAGCAGCTGAAATAGCGTTGATCGCTTCCGGACGACCCAGGTCAACCACAGCGTGACCCGGCAGGAACGGAGCAAGATCTTTTACCACACCGATCGGGCCCATGCCAGGACCACCGCCACCGTGAGGGATACAGAAGGTCTTGTGCAGGTTCAGGTGGCACACGTCAGCACCGATGTGCGCTGGCGAAGTAAGGCCTACCTGGGCGTTCATGTTGGCACCGTCCATGTATACACGGCCACCGTTGTCGTGAATTACCTGGCAGATCTCGATGATAGACTCCTCATATACACCGTGTGTAGATGGGTAAGTCACCATCAGGCAAGACAGTTCATTCTTATATTGCTCTGCTTTCGCACGCAGGTCGGCTACGTCGATGTTACCTTTCTCGTCGCACTTCACGATCACCACTTTCATGCCGGCCATTACAGCAGAGGCTGGGTTGGTACCGTGTGCAGAAGAAGGTATAAGTGCTACGTTACGATGATGGTCGCCACGTGACTCGTGGTAAGCACGAATCACCATCAGACCAGCGTACTCGCCCTGAGCACCTGAGTTTGGCTGCAGCGACATCGCGTCGAAACGGGTGATCTCACACAGCCAGGCCTCCAGGTTCTTGAAGATCTCGGCATAACCCTGTGTCTGGTCGGCAGGAGCGAACGGGTGCAACTGCCCGATTTCTGGCCAGGTTACCGGAATCATCTCGGCTGTGGCGTTCAGTTTCATGGTGCAAGAGCCCAACGAGATCATCGAGTGAACCAAAGAAATGTCTTTGTTCTCCAAGTGCTTCATGTAACGCAGGATCTCGTGCTCGGAGTGGTGCTTGTTAAACACCTCGTGCGTCAGGTACTCGCTTGTACGGATCAGTTTATCTGACCAAGTGATTTCAGTCTCCTCTGGCAGTTCGTCTATACCCAGCACGTCAGCCGACTTGCCAGCTACTTTCGCGAACACCGCCAGGATGTCTTTCACATCTTCCAGCTCAGTGTTCTGGTGCAGGGAAATGCCAATGAAGTTTTCTTCGAAATAACGGAAGTTAATACCCGCCGCTTCCGCCTCGGTGCGGATGGCGTTCTTCATGTCAGCGCTCTCCACCGCAATTTTCAGCGTGTCGAAGTATTGCTCGTTCAGCTGTTCGAAGCCAAGTGCCTTCAGGCCTTTCTCAAGCTGCTGCGCCAGCGAGTGTGTGTTCAAACCGATGTACTTCAGGCGACGTGGGCCATGGTACACAGTATACATACCTGCGATTACCGCCAGCAGTACCTGCGCAGTACAGATGTTAGAAGTCGCTTTCTCGCGGCGGATGTGCTGCTCGCGTGTCTGCAGGGCCATGCGGTAGGCTCTGTCACCGGCGGCATCCACCGAAATACCGATAATACGGCCCGGGATTACACGCTTGAAGGCGTCTTTTGTAGCAAAGTAAGCCGCATGCGGACCACCAAAGCCCATCGGCACGCCGAAACGCTGGGTAGTACCTACCACTACGTCGGCGCCCATTTCACCTGGAGGTGTTAGCAGCGTCAAAGAAAGAATGTCAGCAGCTACAGCTACCAGGATGTCCTGGGCGTGTGCTTTGCTGATGAAGTCAGTATAATCGAAAATGGCACCGTCGGCGGCAGGATACTGCACCAGGGCGCCAAACAATGTCTCGTCATTGAAGTCTACTTCGCGGTGATCACCGATTACCAGCTCAATGCCGATAGGTATAGCGCGTGAAGTAAGAATGTCCAGTGTCTGCGGCAGCACCAGGTTGGATACGAAGAAGCGGTTGGCATTCTTGCGTGCACCTTTGCGCTGGGCAAAGAACATACCCATAGCCTCGGCAGCGGCAGTGCCCTCGTCGAGCAGCGATGCGTTGGCGATCTCCATACCGGTCAGGTCCATTACCATGGTCTGGTAGTTGATCAGCGCCTCCAAACGGCCCTGCGCGATCTCAGCCTGGTATGGGGTATAAGCGGTATACCAACCCGGGTTCTCCATAATGTTGCGAAGAATCACAGGAGGCATGATGGTGTCGTTGTAACCCAGACCGATATACGATTTGTATACCTTGTTCTTTCTGGCGATCTGTCCGAATTGCTTCAGGAAGTTTGTTTCAGAAAGAGCCTTTGGCAGGTTCAGCGGCTTTTTTAGTCTAATGGCGGCCGGTACGGTCTCCTCAATCAGTTGATCCAGCGAGTCTACCCCGATGGTTTTAAGCATGTCCTGCATTTGCTCTTTGTCCGGACCGTTGTGGCGCTCCTTAAAAGTGTCAGCAGGTTTTGTTTTAAGTATCATAACGATGAAGTATTGATTGGGAATTTGGGTTTTTACTTTCCAGTGGAAGACAAGCCAAAGGCTCTCTTTCAATATTTTCTACAAAAGTAATAGTAATTGTTTATTATATTGAAGCATGAAAGCTAAATAGTTCGGGGTGTGGCGACTGGCCTTTCACACTATATTATATAGTGTACCTCTATATAAGGTGTAGCGCCTGGCTTTCCCCAGACTGACAAACATAAATTGCAGCAGAACAATTCAGAAACACGCACCTATGGAAAAAGTTAAGATCGGTATCATCAAGGAAGGCAAAATACCAGTTGACAAGCGCGTACCGCTCACCCCGAAAAAATGTGTGGAGGCCATGCAGGAGTTTCCGGGAGCGGAGGTGGTGGTGCAGCCCAGCGACGTGCGCTGTTTTACCGACGAAGAATATGCCGAGCTAGGTATAAGCCTGCAGCAGGATCTGAACGATTGCGATGTGCTGATGGGCGTAAAGGAAGTGCCCATCGACCTACTGATTCCAAACAAAACGTATTTCTTTTTCTCCCACACGATAAAGAAGCAGCCGCACAACGCCAAACTTCTGCGGGCTGTGCTCGACAAGAACATTACTTTAATAGATTACGAACTCCTGACCAATGCACAGGGGCAGCGGGTAGTGGCTTTTGGCAGGTATGCAGGTATAGTGGGTGCCTACAACGGTATATTAACCTACGGCAAGAAGTGGAAGCTCTTCGACCTGAAGCCCGCCTACCTCTGCCACGAGATGGAAGACATGCAGGAGGAGTACTTTAAAGTGAAGCTGCCGCCGATCAAAATTGCTGTGACAGGCGGTGGCCGCGTGGCAAGCGGCGCCATGGAAGTGCTCGATAAGATGGGCATCAAAAAAGTGAGCGTATTCGACTACTTATATAAGCAGTTCAAAGAACCCGTGTATGCCCAACTGCATTCCGGCGATTACAACAACCGCCCTGATGTAGAGGTATGGGACTCGCCAGACTTCTATGCGCACCCTGAGTTATACCAATCCACGTTCCGCAAGTTCACTAAGGTAACCGATTTGCTGATGGCATGCGCCTATTGGGACCCACGTGCCCCAAAACTGTTCTCCGAAGAGGACACCCGTCAGCCCGACTTCAAAATTGACACCATCGCCGACATCACCTGCGATGTGGATGGCTCTATACCTACCACCAAACGTGCTACCACAATTACGCAACCTGCCTACGACTACAATCCAGAGACGGGCGAGCTCGAACCTCCTTATAATAAAAAGGACAACATCACCATAATGGCTGTCGACAACCTGCCTTGTGAACTACCCCGCAACGCTTCCCGGGATTTCGGCCGCCATCTTATAGACAATGTATTCCCGCAGTTCTTTAATAACGATGAAGGAGGTATGCTGGAGCGAGCTACCATTACAAAAGGGGGAGAACTGACCGAAAGGTATAAGTACCTGCAGGAGTATGCCGAGGCAGCGGCGGTGTAAAGAACAAACGACTTTAATAATATAATAGGAGAGGTATAGCCATTAGTTTAGCTATACCTCTCCTATTATATAAGAGTGTAATGTAAGGGCACTGGTAAAGGAAATAGAGCTAAAAGAAGGGAAATATAATTGCTTGAGAAGAAATACTTAGAAACTTTGAAGTTATTTTTAAAATTTTGATGGTGCAACTCAGACAGTTAAACGGAACCGTCTTGACGCGCTAGCTAATGTTATAACATACCCCTTGCGCAATCGGATTTTTTTCTGACCTTTGCACTCCCAACACGGTACAACGGGTCGGGAAACGAGAGTGAGAGGCGGCCGGCAGGGCGGCCACCGGTGTCAAAGTTGAGAGGCGACGCACTGGAAATAAAGACTGAAAAAAAACTTTGCCTTGGTGCTTGCAGGTTGAAAAGATCTGCTTACCTTTGCAGCCCGCTTCGAAATGAAACGGATTCCGGAAGGCTCCTAACAGGGGCCGCAGGAAAAAGGAAAAAAAGTTTTGCCAGGTTATTGCGGATTTAAAAAGTCTTCCTACCTTTGCAACCCGCTCCGAAGCGAGGGTTTCGGAAGGCGAAAGCGAGGAGTGCTGATCGGTTAAACGAGCCGAAAAGAAGAGGAAAAAAAAGATTGAAAAATTGCTTGGAAGTTGGAAAATTTTTCCGACCTTTGCACACCGAAAACGAGGAAAGCTCGAAGCGGAGACACAAGCAACACGCGCTTTAAACAGTAAAGCGTCTAACGGAAGAAAAAGTCTTCCGAAAAGTTCTTTGAGAGATTGTTGAGACAGAAAAAGAAAAATTAAGATAGGTACATCCGCGCGGGCGAATCTTCGGATTCCCACCGCGTCAATTCAAGCACGTGACTTGTTCACGGAATTAAAAGGAAAGGGCCGCGGGTCGAACGGACACATTGGCTGCCTTGGGCAGTCTGAAAAGTAAACACTACAATGGAGAGTTTGATCCTGGCTCAGGATGAACGCTAGCGGCAGGCCTAATACATGCAAGTCGAACGGATCTGATTCCTTCGGGAAT
>NZ_FTNM01000005.1 GCF_900156415.1 Pontibacter lucknowensis
GGCAACGCCGCCGCAAGACTTGCCGGCCTAAACTCCATTTATGCCTTTGGCTCTTCTGCAGGCATTCCCTTTTTTATAGCCTGTGATTCCTCCCCACCGGTAAAGCCTGAAAGCTTCGCCATTTTAAAATTTGAAAATAATCCCAATGACGGATTTAACTATAGTGTATAAGGAGGAGTTCCGGTTATTGGTCCTTTAGCTGGAGTGCGTGAATCCTGCTTTTTTGAGGTTTTCATACTTCCATCCGGGTTTTAGCTTCATCCTTTAAACATTCTATAGCCAATATATAACATTCCTACAGATTATCAAGCGGGCTGATGATATTTTCCAGCCCGTGGCTGGTGATGTGGGTGTAGATCTCGGTGGTCTTGCTGCTCCTGTGCCCCAGCAGTGACTGGATATAGCGCAGATTCGTGCCCTGCTCCAGCAGGTGCGTGGCAAAGGAGTGGCGTAGCGAGTGGGGCGTTACCTTCTTCTGCAAACAGGCCTTCTTCACGCAGTCCCGGAAAACGTTGCGGATGCTGTCCGTGGTGTACTGTCCCCCGTACTGCCCCTCAAAGAGCCACACCTTCGGCCTGTACTCCTTATAGTAGGCCCTGAGGCTCTCGAGCAGTTTCTGAGAGAGTAGCGTGGTACGGTCCTTCTTACCTTTGCCCCCACGTATGAGCAGCAGGTTCCTGTCTGACTGAACGTCCGTGATCTTCAGGTTGATCACCTCCCCTATACGGAGGCCCCCGGCATAGAGCAGCTGTAGCAGGCAGCGGTGCTTGAGGTTGGCGGTGGCCAAGAGGATACGCTGCACCTCCTGCTTGCTGAGCACGGTGGGCAGTCGGTCGGCCTTCTCGGGCCGCTCCACCTGGCTCAGGTCCATGGTGTGTCGGCCCAGCACCCGGTGGAAATAGAACTTGACGGCATTAATACTTTGGTTCACAAAGGAGTAGGAATACTGCTGGCTCTGTACCATCTGCCGATGATAAGTGTTGATTTCAGCCACTGAAAAAGCATTTATTTTCTCAAGTCTATGTGTGCTGTGCCCGTTGAAGAAGCGCAGCAGCAGCGAGTGGTAAGTGCGGATGGTGCTAAGTGAATAGTTTAGGAGGTAGAGCTTCTCCAGGTAAGGCAGCGGGCAGGTAATGTAGTTCGATCCTTTGCTGTAGGTCTGTTCCCAAAGCCTTCGCAGAATACCCATGTCCCTGATATGCATGGTGCCCGCCAGCCACACCTGCGCCGTGCCCTGCACATCGTCCAGCAGCTGGTGCAGGCTGGAAGCATCGGTGCCCACGGCAAAGCACCTGGGCTCGGGAAGCCACTGGCAGCAGGAGCTGCACTTGAGAGTCTTATAGATCAGCTCGTTGAAGGGGAAGGACAGCTGAATCAGTGTCTTACCCTCGTGCTCGAGCGGCTGCAGTCTAATAATGGGTAGATCGGGCAGCTTGGCCAGCGGCTCCGACTGCAGACTGCCCGACGTGACCACTGCGCCCATGGCCGGTCGAATCCGTTTGGGCCTGTTCAGATAACGCGCATCTACCAGCGCCACCCCCTGAAAGTGCCTGTGCAGCAGCTCAATCGCCTCAGGCGTTTTGTGCGTCACGTAGCATTTATAGGTCTTGCTGTATTTGGCCACATCGCTGTCCTTGAGCAGCTTAGTGATGCGGTGGTCCGGCTTGTACCACAGGCGTATGAACTGCTTGCCCTGGTGCTCAAGTGAATTGAGGTAAAGGACGGGGGCTGAATTGTATGTCTGCTGCATAACATTTGAAGTGAATTTCACTCAAAAGTAAACCCAGCCTCTGACTCAGCCGTTTTTTGAAACGCATAAGTGCGTATATAAACGCAACTATACGTTTCATAAAACGGATGTTCTGATGACAGATGAAAAACAGTGTCAGCAGTGCGGCAGCAAGATGACCGGGAGAATGGACAAGCGCTTCTGCTCCAACCAGTGCCGGGCCAATGCCCACAACGCCGGCAGGCGGCAAAACAGCGGAGAGCAGCTAATCTTAAACATCAACTCCATCTTGCGTCGCAACCGCACCATTCTCAAGCAGGCAAGTCCGCAGGGGAAAACTACCACTCATAAACAGGTGCTCCAGTTGGCCGGCTTCGATTTTCGCCACCATACCCACCTCTACCGTACAAAGCAGGGCAACACTTATTACTTCTGCTACGACTACGGCTATTTTTTACTGCCCGAAGAGAAGGTGCTCATCGTGAACTGGCAGCCCTACATGGAGCAAAGTAACTCTTCCATGAATAAGTGAATCACAGCTTCAGCCGCTCCCGAAGCCTTTGCATGTCCTCCCCCACCTTCACATCCAGTATTTTGGCGTAGTGCTGGGTGGTTCTGAGGTTAGTGTGCCCCAGCATCTTCGACACACTCTCCATCGGCACGCCATTCAATAGCGTTATTGTCGTAGCAAAGGTGTGACGGGCGGCATGGAATGTCAATTGCTTATTGATGCCGCACAGATCGGCAATCTCCTTGAGGTAGGCATTCATCTTCTGGTTACTCGGCACAGGCAGGACCCTCCCTTCATGGATACACTGCAGGTGCTGCCTGTATTTGTTAATGATCCTGAGAGCGGTTGGCAGCAATGGAATACGAGAGGGCGTATCTGTTTTCTGCCTGTTCTTATAGACCCACTGCTCCCCATCTATGCCTTTTTGTATGTCAGTATAACGCAGTTTCTGCACATCCACATAGGCCAGTCCCGTAAAGCAGCTGAAGAGGAAAATATCCCTTACCTGAGCCAGGCGCTCTGAGGCGAACTCTTTTTCAGCCATCCGTTGCAACTCCTCCTCTGAGAGAAATACCCGCTCCACGGTCCTGATCTTGGACTTGTAGTTCATGAACGGACTGGACGAAAGCCAACCATTAGCCAGGCAGATGCGGATGATCTTACCGAAGTTCTTGATGTATTTGACCGCCGTGTTATTGGAGCACTTGCGAACACTTCTCAGGTAATGCTCATAATCTGTAATGAAGGCATGGTCTATTTTTCGAATATCGATATCCCTCACCCCAAATTTCCAGAAAAGAAAGTCCTGCGTGTGCTTTAGGGAAGTGGTATAACGCTCCAGTGTGCCTGGGGAGAACTCTTCCCCCACCAGGTCCGCAATTTTCTTGTTATGGTCCTCGAACACCTTAACAAGCATCTTTCCCTTTTCTTCCCTCCCCAGAAACTTGTTCTTTAAGCTTTCTGCCGTCACCGGCGCATCGGCATCTATCAGCTGGCGATGCGCCTCGTAGAGCTTGGCTTGCAAGCTATCCAGATAGGCATTCAGTGATCTAATCACTTCCTTTACGCCTATGCCGCGACCTGCAACAGAACTCCATTTATCCGGCTCTATGGTTCTACCAGTCATCAGCTCTGCGCGTTTTCCCGCGACAGTCACACGCAGATAAATAGGAACAGGCCCTGACAGATAGCTTTTTGGTTTCTTAAGGTAGAAGAGAATACTGAATTTGATGTTCATGGCAATGACTTTTAAGGTTAAACAAATGTAGCCCTGCAGTCAACCCGAATCAAGATGTACATCAATCGTACATCTTGAATATCAGTCAGTTACACAAAATTTGGTGAGTAGATAGTTTGCTCTGACGCACTCACCACTTTACTCACCACGATAATGCGAAAAAGTGAATAAATTGCTATATGCGCCAAAACAAAAAAGCCTGCAAATACTTGATTTGCAGGCTTTTAGGTGTTTTTGGTATCGCTACCAGCAGAGAGTGAGGGATTCGAACCCCCGGACCTGTTACAGTCAACGGTTTTCAAGACCGCCGCGTTCGACCACTCCGCCAACTCTCTGTAATTGAATCGAGCACAAAAGTATAGTGCTGAGCCGAATTTTCAAAACTATACGCAATTATTTTTCGCTTGTTCGTGCCACAAAGGCATAAGCGGCTGATTTATAAGCTGAAAATTTTTCAAGAATACACGTTAGCCGAAGGCGCTCCCCAAGAATCTATACCTTGATTTTACACTATGCCGCTGCCGAAGTGGCTTTCTCAGCAGTTTGGGCTGTCTTGCGGGTAAGTCGCTTCGTCACCGTATCAATGCTCACATTGATCTCAAAACCCAGGATCAGGATCATGGACACAAAGTCAAGCCAGATCATCAAACCGATGAGGGCCCCGATGGAGCCGTAAAATTTGTTGTAGGTATCGAAAGCACTAATGTAAAGCGAGAAGATCATCGATACCACAAAAATAAGGATGGTTGCTACCACAGCGCCTGCCGAGAAGAAAGGCCACTTGTCCTGTATGGCTGGTACGTAGTAGTAGATGAGCGAGGTTGCCAGCAGAAAGAGCAGTATGATCGCCACGTACTTCAGCATCACGATCAGAGTATAGGTATAGCTCTCGGTCACGACCTCGTAAAAAACTAACACATCTAAGATCCACTGCCCAAAGAAGATCGCCGCCACTGCCAGAAACAGGATAGATGAAAGCGCTACGGTGAGGACCGTGGCAATCACCCGCTTTTTCAGGTATGGCCGCTTATAGAAGGTATGGTATTTTTTGTCGAAGGCATCCATCAGCGACATGATGCCATTGGTGGACAGAATCAGGGCAAAGAGAAAACCGAAAGAGAGCAGTCCCCCACGTGGCTTGTTCACAATATCATCGATGGTGCCGTAGGCCACGGTGTACATCTCCTCGGGCAGAAAGTCAGCCAGAAAGTTAAGAATGCTCTCACCCAGGTCCAGCGACAGAATACTGGGCATGTAAGGTATGAGCGTGAACAGAAAGATGATGGTCGGGAAGATGGCCAGCGTGAAGTTAAAGGCCATGTATGAGGCACGCTTGGTAATGGAATCCAGCCTGAGCTCGCCCAGCAACACATCGGCCACATCGTATACCGAAGACTGGCCGTTGTTAAAGCGCCACCTCTTCAGGAACACGATGAATTTGCGATACGCTCTGCGGCGCTTCAGATATTGCTGGTTCAGCCTCATTCGCTATAGTATCCGTCCAACTTCTGGTGTATGAGCGCAGGTATAGCCGTCGGGCGCCCTGATTTCATGTCGACAAACACCATCGTGGTCTCTCCCACATTCAGCAGTGTCTGTTCCTCGTTATACACCTCGTACTCAAACTTTATACGCGAGCCATGCGGCTTGTGCTTAAGAAAGAGCTTAATCGTCAGCAGATCGTCGTACTTGGCCGGGCGGATATACTTGCACTTGAGTTCCAGCACAGGCATCATAGTGCCGGTCGCTTCCATCTCCTTGTAGTGTATCCCCAGCCTTCTGAACACCTCCGTGCGGGCCACTTCATAGTAGGCCGCATAGTTGCCATAGTAGACATAGCCCATCTGGTCGGTTTCGGCGTAGCGTACGCGTATCTGTACTTCTGATTCGAACATGTTGATTGTTAATTGTTGGTTGTTGATTGTTAATTGATGGAAGATGATTGCGGAGAGTATAGCGTGGTTAACTAGCTCGTGTTTCAGAAATGCTATACCTGCTCAAGTTTAGCGAACAACAATCAGCAATTAACGATCAACAATTATTTCAAAATATTCCGCTGCGTCAGTGCTCGCTGATAGCGGCGAGCATTGGCGATGTGCTCGGCATGCGTCACGGCAAAGCTGTGGTAGCCGGAGAAGTCTTCCTTGGCGCAGAAGTAAATGTACTTATGCTGTTCCGGGTTTAGCACCGCGTCAATGCTGGAGATATCCGGCACGTTGATCGGGCCCGGAGGCAAGCCTGCATATCGGTAGGTGTTGTAAGGTGAGTCGTGCTGCAGGTGCACGTTGAGCACGCGGCGGATCGAGAAGTCACGCACCGCATAAACCACAGTCGGGTCGGCCTCCAGTTTCATGCCTTTCTGCAGTCGGTTCAGGTATACGCCGGCCACACGTGGCTTTTCGTCATTCTTGATCGTCTCAGCCTGCACAATAGAAGCCAACGTGGAAACCTCTTTTGGAGAGAGCCCCATCTTCTCAGCCTTGGCTTTGCGCTCATCCGTCCAGAAGCGGTCGTACTCAGTCTTCATGCGCTGCATAAGTTCCGGTGCCGTGATGGTCCAGTATACCTCGTATGTATTTGGGATGAACATGCTCACCACGGTGGTGGTGTCGAAACCGAGCGTTTGCAGGTACTCCTGGTCATTGAGCAGGCTGTCTATTTCGGCAGCCGATGGCTCTACGGATGTGGCCAGTTTCTCGGCCAGCTGACTTCGTAGCCGGATGTTGTTGAAGGTGAGCTTTAGCGGAGACTGCTCTCCCAGTCGCAATACGCCGATAAGTTGGCGATTGCCCCAGCCGTTCTCGATCTTGTACCTGCCCGGCTTCACCAGTTCGTCGTAGTCCATGAGCTTGGCCATGAAGCGCAGCGACAGGCGGTCGATGATCACGCCGGTTGCCTCTACGGAGTCGAGGGCCTGCTTGTAGTCAGCGCCGGTTGGGATATATACATAGGTGTCCTGCCCTTTGGTGTCTACGTTAGCGGTATACACGATCTGGTAGGCATAGTAGGAAAAGCTCACAAACAGGAATAGCAGCAGCACAATGATGCCGGGTATCCACATGCTTTTCTCTTTCTTGACGCGTCTGCGTGGAGTGACTTCGTTAGCCATAATGTAATTAATAGTCCCGGATAAGGATGTAGGTTCCGGGCTCGTTTAGTTTAGGCTACAAAAATAACACTAATCTTGCTTATCTGACTAATTTTGAGCTGGCATCTGTCCTAAAGTCTCTATTTACCAACCTCAAGGGCTATACCTGCAACGCAGACGGCTTTTATGCAGTATGCCTTACTTTATGCACTAACAAGCAAACCCAAACTATGGCCAACGCTGTTTTCCTCCAGATACACCCGGACAATCCACAGCCAAAAAAAATACAGGAAGCCGTCGAGATCCTTCGCAACGGCGGCATTATCATCTATCCGACCGACACCATTTACGGCCTTGGCTGCGACATTCACAATACCAGGGCGGTGGAGCGTGTCTGCCAGATCAAAAATGTAAAACCCGACAAGGTAAACCTTTCTTTCATCTGCTCCGACCTGACCCACATTTCCGACTACGCCAAGATCGACACGCCCACTTACAAGGTGATGAAAAAGGCGCTGCCCGGTCCCTTTACCTTTGTGCTCGACGCCAGCAGCCGCGTGCCGCGCTATGCCGGCAGCAAAAAGAAAACGGTAGGTATACGCGTGCCCGACAATAAAATAGCCCTGGCACTGGTGCAGGAGCTTGGCAACCCGATCCTATCCACCTCCATCCGCGACGAAGACGAAGTGATTGAGTACAGCACCGACCCAGAGTTGATCTATGAAAAATACCGCAACCTGGTAGATGGTGTAATAGACGGTGGCCCTGGCAACAACGTAGCCTCTACCGTAGTCGACGCTGCCAACAATTTCGAAGTGCTGCGGGAAGGCGCGGGTGATATTGAGGAATTCTTATAAGTTTAGGAGTTGGGGAGTTTAGGAGTTTGAGAGGTATGGGTTATTGAATTTTGATTGACGGGGTGAATTGAAATCTTGTGGTAAAGAAGCAAAGAGAATTTGAATTCACTTAAATCACTTTTAAACGCTCAAACTCCCCAACTCTTAAACTCGCTTATGTTTCCACCTTTTGTGCGTCCAGAGGTAGTTGGCGGGGTTTCGACGGATGGAAGCTTCCAGTTTACGAGCGAAAGCTTCGGTGATTGGAAAGGTGCCTTCTTCGGGCTTGGTGGTGCCGTCGGACAGCACATCAAAAGTCAGACAGTAATGACCACGTTTGACTCGCGCCACATCCAGGAACAGCACCGGGCATCCAAAGGTCTGCGCCAGCTTTTCGGCACCGACAAAGAAAGGTGTATCCTGATTGAGGAAAGTGGTCCAGAACTGAATCTCTCCGTAAGGGGGCGTCTGATCTGAGAGCATAGCTACCACACGCGGTGTTTTTCTGTTTCGCACAAAGTCACGCATGGTGTCTTTCATTTCAATCAGGCGAGCACCGAGCCTCCCGCGCAGGTATAGCATGAACTCCTCAAAGAAGGGATTCTTGATCCGCTTGTATACCCCTTCAGCCGGAAAGCCTAACTGCACCGCTCCTGCCGAGAGAATCCATTCCCAGTTGCCGGAGTGAGAGCCCATGGTGATGACTGTCTTACCTTGCTGCACAAAATTATCGAGCACCTCCTGGTTAGAAAACACAATGCGGCGGCGCATTTCAGCTTCATCCATCGAGGCCAGCTTCAGGATCTCCACGATCAGGTCCGGGAACTGCCGGTAAAAGGCCCTGGCTATACCCTGTATCTCCTGTTCAGATTTTTCCGGAAAGGAGTTGCGCAGGTTCTGGAGCACCACTTTTTTGCGGTAGCCGACCACGTAATACACGAGCACAAACAAAAAGTCGGCTAGCAGGTATAGCATGGGCAGCGGCAGCAAAGACAGGCCTTTGAGCAACCACCAGAGCGGGTAATATAACGCAGGTATGTTTGGAGATTTCTTCACAGGTATAGATCGGCTGCAAAGGTACGACCTATACTTGCATTATGAAATTAAAGAAATCATGCTTATTTCGCAGGAAAAGGACACAAGATGTAAGACCTGGGACTGCAGGTATAAGATGACAGATGGCAGACATTAGAATTATATTCCAACTTCAGACTCAAAACTCTCGACTTAGAGCTTACAGCCTTTAACTCTCTAACTTTTTAACTTTCTAACTCCCTTGCTTCTCCTAACCGAAATAATGTACCACCCGCCCATTCAGTTTTTTGCTGCACTGCTTAAGTCTGATGGTTTGCTGCTAGAAAAACACGAGAACTACATAAAGCAGAGCTACCGCAATCGCTGCCATGTGCTGACGTCGCAAGATATGGTGCCGCTGAGCGTGCCGGTACTGCGGGGCAACAGCAAGGACAAGACGCTGATCACCGAGATCGAGATTGACTACAGCCAGAAATGGTACAACGTACATTGGCGCACCATACAGGCAGCATATGGCCGTGCTCCCTATTTTGAATTTTACAGTGACTACATTCGGGAGGTATATGAGCGACAGCCGAAATATTTATTTGACCTGAACGTTGATTTATTGCGGCTTTATCTTAAATTTCTGAAACTGGATCGACGAATCGGGTTCACAGACAGCTATCAGACAGAGCAACCGGAGGGGGTGCTCGACCTCAGAAATAGGATACATCCTAAAATCATTCCTGACAACTTGTACGTACAACCCTATACACAAGTATTTGGCAAACAATTTGTACAAGACCTTAGTATAATTGACTTGTTGTTTACACAGGGTCCGAAGTCGCTTTCCTACTTACAATAATGCCCCGGCAAAACTAAACCTTTGTGGAGTTGGGCTTGTTTAAATCAGGGGCTTTTCCTGTTAGCCTCAACGAGTTACAACATTTTTAGACCTTTACATTTTTTTATAGAGTATACATGGAAGCTAAATTCTCAAACAGAGTGAAAGAGGTTATCTCACTCAGCCGCGAGGAAGCTATCCGCCTTGGGCATGACTATATTGGCACCGAACACCTGGTGCTGGGCATGATCCGGGAAGGAGAAGGTACTGCCATCGCCTTACTGAAGAAGCTGGGCGTTTCGATAGATGAACTGAAGTACGCTTTAGAGCAGGCTACACGAAACACCGCATCTCAGAACAGCAACATTACAGGCAGTATCCCGCTGACCAAGCAAACTGAGAAGGTGCTTAAGATTACTTATCTGGAGGCCAAAATCTTCAAAAGTGATATAATAGGTACTGAACACCTCTTATTATCCATCCTCCGGGATGAAGACAACATTTCTTCTCAAATCTTAGCGAAATTCAACGTGAACTACGAAGCAATAAGAGACTCCCTGGATTATCACAGCAATAATCCACTCGCGTCGTCTGACACAGACGATTCTGATGATTCTGACAAGTTGTTTGGCTCTTCTTCACGCGCTGGCAGCAGCTCTAGCAAGAAGCCTGGTGAAAAATCGCGCACCCCGGTGCTCGACAACTTTGGCCGCGACCTGACCAAACTGGCAGAAGACGATAAGCTCGACCCGATTGTAGGTCGTGAAAAAGAAATCGAACGTGTGGCCCAGGTACTGAGCCGCCGCAAGAAGAACAACCCGATCCTGATCGGTGAGCCGGGCGTTGGTAAAACAGCTATTGCTGAAGGACTTGCGCTGCGCATCGTGCAGAAAAAGGTAAGCCGCGTGCTCTTTAACAAGCGTGTGGTAACCCTTGACCTTGCCTCTCTGGTGGCGGGCACGAAGTACCGCGGTCAGTTCGAGGAGCGCATGAAAGCCGTGATGAACGAGCTGGAGAAGTCTCCGGACGTGATCCTGTTCATTGACGAGCTGCACACGATTGTAGGTGCCGGTGGCGCCTCCGGTTCGCTGGATGCCTCCAACATGTTTAAGCCGGCCCTGGCCCGTGGCGAGATCCAATGCATTGGCGCGACTACGCTTGACGAGTACCGTCAGTACATCGAGAAAGATGGTGCCTTGGCCCGTCGTTTCCAGATTGTGATGGTAGACCCTACCACGCCGGAGGAGACCATGGAGATCCTGCACAACATCAAAGACAAGTACCAGGACCACCACCACGTGAACTACACTGACAAGGCAATTGAGGCCTGCGTGAAGCTTTCGGACCGCTATATGAGCGACCGCTTCCTTCCGGACAAGGCCATCGATATCCTGGATGAGGCTGGTGCGCGTGTGCACATCAACAACATTGTGGTGCCTGAGGATATCCTGAAGCTCGAAGAGCAGATCGAGAACATCAAGGTAGAGAAAAACCGCGTGGTAAAGAGCCAGAAGTACGAAGAGGCTGCTCAGCTGCGCGACAAAGAGAAAAAACTGATTGACCAACTCGAATCAGCTAAAAAGAGCTGGGAAGAGGAGACCAAGAAGAAGCGCTACACGGTAAAAGAGGAAAATGTGGCAGAGGTTATTGCCATGATGACAGGTATACCAGTGAAGCGTATCGCGCAGAACGAAGGCGTAAAACTATTGAACATGGGCGAAGAGCTCAAGGGCAAAGTGATTGGTCAGGACAAAGCGATTGGTCAGTTAGTGAAAGCCATTCAGCGCACGCGCGTGGGTCTGAAAGACCCGAAGAAGCCTATCGGTTCATTTGTATTCCTGGGTCCGACTGGTGTAGGTAAAACGGAGCTTGCCAAAGTGCTGGCAACATACCTGTTCGACAAAGACGACGCACTGGTGCGTATCGACATGAGTGAGTACATGGAGAAATTCAGTGTATCTCGCCTGGTGGGAGCGCCTCCGGGCTATGTGGGTTACGAAGAAGGCGGTCAGCTGACGGAGAAAATCCGCCGCAAGCCATACTCTGTGGTACTGCTCGACGAGATCGAAAAAGCTCACCCGGACGTGTACAACCTGCTCTTGCAGGTATTGGATGATGGTATCCTGACGGATGGTCTTGGCCGTAAGGTAGACTTCCGTAACACGATCATCATCATGACATCGAACATCGGTGCACGCGACCTGCAGGACTTCGGAGCCGGTATCGGTTTCATGTCGAAGAGCAAGCAGGAGAACGTGGACGACATCATGAAGGGCACTATTGCGAGTGCTTTGAAGAAGACGTTCTCGCCTGAGTTCCTGAACCGTCTGGATGATGTGATCGTGTTCAACTCACTGGGTCGTGAAGACATGCACAAGATCATCGAGCTGTCGCTTGGCAAACTGTTCAAGCGTATCGAGGCCTTGGGTTACAAGATCGAGCTTACCGACAAAGCCAAGGATTTTGTGGCCGAGAAAGGCTACGATCCGAAGTATGGTGCCCGTCCGCTGAACCGTGCTATTCAGAAGTATATCGAAGACCCAATTGCGGAGGAGATACTGAAAGCCGAGATCGCACAAGGTGACACCATGATGGTAGACTTCAAGGAAGGCGAAGAGAAATTGACTTTTGCTTCTAAAAAGAGCAATGGCAAGAAGCCGAAAGGTATAGCCAATGACGGAGAAGAGGAAGAAACAGAGCCAACCAAGTCGTCTGGTGACGGTGAGAAATCTGACAAATAAGGTTTAAGACCTATTATATAAGGGCTGTTCCTAACGGGGCAGCCCTTATTTTTTGACTTTATCTGAAAGATATACACTGATCAGGAGCCAAATTTTGCTTTTAGTATAGCTGATTTCGGCTGATAGTTTTTAAATTTGACAATTATTCAATCGATATTCCATAAAACAGATATACCCTATTTCATGGCAGGAGACATCAGACAGAGCCAGATAGAAACGCTGGAGCGCAAAAACGCCGAAGCCTTACTAGGCGGCGGACAGGACAGAATAGAAGCACAGCACAAAAAAGGCAAACTGACGGCCCGTGAGCGCATTCACCTTTTGATGGATGAGAACTCTTTCGAGGAGATCGGCAAGTTTGTGATGCACCGTTCCAAGGACTTCGGTCTGGACAAGCAGTACTTCCTCGGCGATGGTGTGGTGACCGGCTACGGCACCATCAACGGACGTCTGGTCTACGTGTTCTCACAGGACTTCACGGTATTGGGTGGTTCGCTTTCTGAAACCCATGCTGAGAAGATCGTGAAGATCATGGAGCTGGCCATGAAGAACGGTGCACCGGTGATTGGCCTGAACGACTCCGGTGGAGCCCGTATCCAAGAGGGTGTGGTTTCGCTGGGTGGCTATGCTGACATCTTTTACCGCAACACACTGGCTTCTGGTGTAATCCCTCAGATCTCGGCTATCATGGGACCATGCGCCGGTGGCGCGGTATACTCCCCTGCCATCACCGACTTTATCATGATGGTGGAAGACACGTCTTATATGTTCGTGACCGGCCCTAACGTGGTAAAAACGGTAACGCACGAGAACGTAACTTCTGAAGAACTGGGCGGTGCGAGCACGCACAGCACTAAGAGCGGCGTAACACATTTCTCCTGCGCCAACGAAGTGGAGTGTATCAACTACATCAAAACCCTGCTGAGCTACGTGCCGCAGAACTGCGAAGAGTTGCCACCGTCGCTCCCTTACGAGGAAGCTGCTGACGAAACCCGCTCGGTGCTTGACACGATTATACCTGAAAACCCGAACCAGCCGTACGACATGCGTGAGGTGATCGAGGGTATCATCGACGCGGATTCTTTCTTTGAGGTGCACAAAAACTTTGGCGAGAACATCGTAGTGGGCTTTGCCCGTCTGGGTGGCCGCAGCATCGGTATCGTGGGCAATCAGCCTGCCGTACTCGCCGGCGTACTCGACATCAACGCCAGCACCAAGGCCGCCCGCTTCGTGCGCTTCTGCGACAGCTTCAACGTGCCATTGCTGGTACTAGAAGACGTGCCAGGCTTCCTGCCGGGCACGGATCAGGAGTGGCGCGGCATCATCACCAACGGTGCCAAGTTGCTTTACGCTTTCTGCGAAGCGACTGTACCGCGCATTACGGTAATTACCCGCAAGGCCTACGGCGGTGCTTACGATGTAATGAACTCCAAGCACATCGGCGCGGATATGAACTATGCCTGGCCAACTGCAGAGATCGCAGTAATGGGTGCGCAGGGTGCTGCCGAGATCATCTTCAAGCGCGAGATTGCTGAGGCGGAAGATCCAGCTGCGAAACTGGCTGAGAAGGTACAGGAGTATAAGGATAAGTTTGCCACGCCATACCGTGCTGCACACCGTGGCTTCATCGACGAAGTAATCATGCCAAGCGAGACACGCGCTAAGCTGATCAAGGCCTTTAAAATGTTGGAGAACAAGGCTGTGAGCCTGCCTCGCAAGAAGCACGGCAACATCCCGCTTTAACTGCATTGAATAACGAGCATGTACAGTCACAGAACATCTGGCTGTACATGCTCGTTATGTTTAACAACCATTGTCTATACATTACTGAAAACGACACTGATGAGAAAAGAATCATTCGAGTTCCTTGAGAAATATCTGAACAACTCCTCTCCTACCGGCTTCGAGTCTGAAGGACAGAAACTGTGGCTGGAGTATGTGAAGCCGTACATTGAAGATTACTTTGTGGATACCTACGGCACCGTGGTAGGTGTGATCAACCCAGAGGCGGAATACAAAGTTGTGATCGAGGCGCATGCCGATGAGATATCCTGGTTTGTGAACTACATCACACCGGAGGGTTACATCTACCTGAAGCGCAACGGCGGTTCCGATGCGCTGATAGCTCCTTCCAAACGCGTGAACATCTATACCTCCAAAGGCATCGTCAAGGCAGTTTTCGGATGGCCAGCTATACACGTGCGCAAGGTGGAGAACGACAAGGCCCCTACCATCGAGACCGTGTTCCTGGACTGTGGTGCCAGCAACCGAGAAGAGGTGGAGAAAATGGGTATACACGTAGGCTGCGTAGCTACCTTTGAGGACGAGTTTACAGTGATGAACGACAAGTTCTACGTAGGCCGCGCCTTAGACAACCGCGTGGGTGGTTTTATGATCGCTGAGGTAGCCCGCATGATCCACGAGCGCAAGCACAAGCTGCCTTTCGGTTTGTACATCGTGAATGCGGTGCAGGAAGAGATTGGCTTGCGTGGCGCTGAGATGATTGCGCACCGCATCAAGCCGGATGTGGCCATTATCACCGACGTGACCCATGATACGCAGTCGCCGATGTACGACAAGAAGAACAGTGGCGACATCCACTGCGGCAAAGGCCCTGTGATTGCCTATGGCCCTGCGGTGCAGAACAACCTGCGCGACCTGATCATCAATACCGCACAGGAGAAAGAGATACCGTTCCAGCGCTCCGCCGTTTCACGTGCAACCGGAACCGACACGGATGCGTTTGCATACTCTAACGCCGGTGTTGCTTCGGCTCTGATCTCCCTGCCATTGAAGTACATGCACACGACAGTGGAGACGGTACACAAAGACGACGTAGAGAACGTAACGAAACTGATTTATGAGACATTGCTAAAGATTGAGGACAATCAGGATTTCCGATACCTGAAATAGAAATCGCTTTTAGCCCTAGAGAACCACACAGCGCCTGACTGGCTTGTGTGGTTTTTTGTTTTACCGCCATCCCAAATTGCTTACTTTTGAACATGCGCTTCCCTTATACCTTCACCGACCAAATGGGCCACAGCATCACGCTGCCGCAACTACCGCAGCGAATTGTGTCTTTGGTGCCTTCCCAAACAGAGCTTCTTTTTGATCTGGGGTTGGAAGACCGCATCGTGGGCCTGACCAAGTTCTGCATTCATCCAAAAGAGAAGGTAAAACAAAAGACTATCATCGGTGGCACTAAGAACTTCAAGAAAGAGGTGATCGATGAATTGCAGCCCGACCTGATCATCGGAAACAAGGAAGAAAACTACGAAGAAGGTATAGCTCAACTGCAGGGAAAGTATCCGGTGTGGATGAGCGACATCTATACCTTAGAGGACTCTCTGCAGATGATCAACCAGATAGGGCAGCTAACCGGAACAGAGGCGAAGGCCGAAGAATTGACGCAAGGTATAGCCGCTGGCTTCGGGCAGCTGCAGCCTTTTCAGACTACTATACCTACGGCTTACTTTATCTGGCGAGGGCCCTACATGGCGGTGGGCAGTGACAATTTCATTGACCACATGCTGCAGCGCTGCGGCTTTTCCAACATTTTCGCTGACCAGTCCCGCTACCCGGAGGTGTCGCCGGAGCAACTGCAGGCTGCGGCTCCCAAGCTGATCCTTCTTTCATCTGAGCCCTACCCTTTCCAGGAAAAGCACTTCGCGGAGTTTCAGGAGATCTGCCCGGAGGCGAAGATTAAAGTAGTGGATGGCGAAATGTTCAGCTGGTATGGAAGCAGGTTGCTGAAAGCTCCAGAGTATTTGCAAGGTGTAATTAAGGAAGTAGGCGAGGAATCAAATTAGCAAAGACAATGAACGAGATACCAGGTATAGGAGAAATTTTCATTTATGAAACTGAGAGCGGACAATCTACGATTGATGTAAAATTACAGCAAGAAACGGTGTGGCTTACTCAGAAAGAAATGGCAAGACTTTTTGAGAAAGGACGTGCCACTATCACGGAGCACATCAGAAATGTATTTAATGAGGGGGAGTTGGACGAGAAACAAGTATGTCGGAAATTCCGACATACTGCCGAAGATGGCAAAAGCTACCTAACTACTTATTATAATCTTGACGTGATTATCTCTGTTGGCTACCGAGTTAAGTCCAAACGAGGCACACAATTCAGGATTTGGGCAACCAACATATTGCGCAAACATTTGGTTGAGGGCTATACCTTGAACGAAAAACGGTTAAAAGAACAAGCCCAGAAGTACAACGACCTCAAACAAACAGTTAAGCTGCTACAGAATGTTATTCAGCGGAAAGAGCTTTCAACGGATGAGAGTACAGGTTTACTTCAAATTATAAGCGATTACACATATGCGCTTGACATACTTGATGACTACGACCATCAACGCTTAGCCATACAGGGCACACATAAAACAGAGTATTTCAGGATTACATATGATAGCGCGATTGCTGCCATACGCACTTTAAAAGAGAAATTTGGCGGTTCTGATTTATTCGGTCGTGAAAAGGATGAGAGTTTCCAAAGCTCTGTCAATACCATTTATCAGACATTCGGTAACGAAGAACTATACCCATCCATGGAAGAGAAAGCGGCTAACCTGCTTTATTTTGTGGTAAAAAATCACTCGTTTTCTGATGGCAACAAAAGGATTGCGGCATTCTTGTTTGTGTGGTTCATGGAGAAGAACCAGCTCCTATACACTGCATACGGACAAAAGCGCATTGCAGACAATGCATTGGTAGCTCTTACTTTATTGATTGCTGAGAGCGATCCCACAGAAAAAGACATGATGATCAAAGTAGTAGTTAACTTGATCAACCAAAGCAATTAGAAGTTGTTTTATGAGTACCGCTCCAACAACCTTTCGGCCCGCTCAGCTATACCTTGAAAATAAGCAGCGTCTTCCTGCACTTGCGCTGCCGATTTCCCTAAAACTTCTCGCTTGTTCATTGGGTCAGTCAGATTGGCGAACCTGATGATCTTAAAAACCCGCTCTGCCTGTATGGCGGCTCCTTCCACCGCCTGTTCCAGTTTCCCGATCAGCAATTGCCTGAAATCCTTTTTTTCGATCGCCTCTTCATCCAGCAAGCGCAACACGGCAGCCACAGCCTCGTCTTCGAAGATTGTGCCGATGGCAATATCGATAAGCTTCTCAGTAGAGGGTGCGGGGAGGCGCATCAGAGTAAGGTAGCCTCCGCCCTGCTTGGCCGCAGTGGCATAGTACTTCAGCCAAAAGGAATTGGTGAGCGGGTCTTTGTAAACTGCAGCATACCCACCTTCGGCAGTCTCCATCAGCTCGAACTGCGGTAGCAAAACCTCGATCAGGCCAGCATCTCCGTACAAATAGCGCTTTCCCATTAGTTATTACTCAATAATCACTATTCATTCGCTGTTACTTCAAAGCCCATTTTCTCCAGATCTTCCCAAAACCGAGGGTAGGACTTGCGCACCACATGCGGCTCCTGTATCTGGATAGGCTGCAACAAGGCGATCGGAACAAAGGCCATGGCCATACGATGATCTTCGTAGGTTCTGAAATTCAACTCCCGATTGGTCAACAAGGTCGGGTTCATTTGAAAGATCCCGGGGGTCCTTTCTTCCAGTGAGGCACCCATACTCAGCACCTCAATCTGCAACGCCTGAATGCGGTCTGTTTCTTTGATGCGAAGGCTCTCCAATCCGGTCATCTCTACGGCTATACCTAAGGCTGCACACAGCGCCACAATAGTCTGTGCCAGATCGGGGCAATTGCTAAAATCGAAGGTTACTCTTTTCTCCGCATGCTTTTTTGTGAGACGCACTCCTTCTTGCTTGAACTCGGTATGTACACCCAAACGTCGCATGATGTCCACAATGGCTTTATCGCCCTGATGGGAATCTTCACGCAAACCCAGCAAGGTCACATCCGCCTCTTTGGCCAGGGCCACCATGCTATACCAGTAGCTTGCCGCTGACCAGTCCGACTCTACCGCGAAAGTAGCGGGTTGATATTTTTGATGTGGCACGGTGATCGTGTTACCCTCAAAGCTTGCCTCTACCCCGAAGTGCTTCATCAAAGCTAAGGTCATTTCGATGTAAGGCCGTGAGCTGATCTTACCGTCCAGCTCCAGTTCCAGCCCATCGGGTAACAAAGGTGCTACCATGATCAAAGCGGAAATGTACTGGCTGCTGATGTCGCTGCGCACTTTCAAGTGCTTTTTGCCGCTGCCTTTAAAGCCGCTGATCTGAAGGGGCGGATAACCTTCTTCGCCCAGGTATGCTATACCTGCGCCCAGTTCCTGCAAGGCCTCTACCAACACCTTGATCGGGCGCTGGCACATGCGATCGGTTCCGGTAAGTGTTTTTTGCTGCCCTGTCACGGCGTAATAGGCCGTTAAAAAGCGCATCACTGTCCCCGCATCTTCGGCGTCTATGGTATCCGAGTCGCTGTTCAGGAGTCTTTGCAGGAGTTGGGTGTCGTTGGCTTCGGAGAGGTTCTGCAATTCGGATTTTCCCCCAGCCAAGGCTGCGATAATTAAAGCACGGTTTGCCTCGCTTTTGGAGGCAGGTAATTGTACACGACCCTTCAGTATACCTGTAGGGTGCGAAAGAGTAACGGTTTTTGTCATAGTAGCTGGTAATAGCGCAATGCTTCCTGTATCTCTGCCACAGTCACAGGCTGGTCCCAAACAGCCTTGCCTATACCTTGCAATAGCGTACAGTTGATAGTGGAGTGAGTATTTTTCTTGTCCTGCAAGGCCAGTTTGGACATCGCCTGAACATCTTCTTCGGTGAGTTTTACCTTTTCATAGATCGACACCAGAAAAGTCTCGATCTGATCCAGTTCCCGCTTTGTGATCAAGTCTTTCTTCAAGGACAAGTAAGCCTCGCACAGCATCCCTATCGCAATGGCCTCTCCATGCAACAGTTCACGACCGGCCTGCTCCATCAGGTAACTTTCTACGGCGTGGCCCACCGTGTGGCCAAAGTTGAGCACTTTGCGGTAGCCGCCTTCCAAAGAATCGGCCTCCACCACGGCTGACTTTATACCTATAGAATGACGGATCAGATCATCCCAATTTTCAGTAAATAGCCCGATATGGCGCTGTTCTTCAAAAGCGGCCGCGTCGGCGATCAGCCAGTGTTTGATGATCTCGGCATAGCCTGACTTGAGCTGGCGCTGCGGAAGCGTGTTCAGAAAAGAGGGATCGATAAAAACGGCTCTAGGCTCTTTGTATACCCCGATATGGTTTTTAAGTCCGTGAAAGTCTATACCTGTTTTGCCGCCCACGCTGGCGTCGACCTGGGCAAGTAACGTAGTAGGCACCTGCACAAAGTACATTCCGCGTTTAAAAGTAGCAGCACAGAAACCACCCATATCCCCGATCACACCGCCACCCAGATTCACCAACACCGACCACCGGTCCAGATGGAGCTCCGTCATGCGCTGCCAGATGTGTTCGCAGGTCTGCAGGGTTTTGTTTTCCTCACCGCTCTTTATCTGGATGATATCATGTTCGGGAAGGTAGGGCTTTACCTGTGGATAACAATGGTGCAGGGTGTTCTCGTCTACCAGTACGGCTACTTTCGAGAAGGCAAGATTCTGCAGCACCGTTTGAAGCTTTGGCAGCACGTCTCGCCCAATGTATATGCTTTCAGTCACGCGGATTAGGTTTTAGACAGGTATAAGTTTAAGAAAAAGCATCGGAACCGGACCGACGTTCAGGTATACGCTTACGAAGCCTGTTCCGGCTTGGTATCAGGTTGCAATTCCGGATTTCCGGTCTGCATGATAATGGTTTGTTTCCGGATGGACTCTACATGAATCAGCTTGTAAAGCTCCTCCACAAAAATTGGGTTTATACCTGCTTCGGTTGCCCAGTCGGCACGGGTCCGAAAAATCTCCTTCCAACGCTCTAGCTGCAGCACCTGCACGTTGTTCTGTTTTTTATACTCCCCTATCTGTTCTACCAAGGCCATACGCTTAGCCAGGGCAGTGATAATATCATGGTCTGCGGCATCAATCTGCAGGCGCAATTCCTCCGCCCGGCTCACCAGTTCGGCATCATCATAATTGGTTTTGCGCACCTGCAGCTTGTCCAGAATTTCGGCCAGGGCTGCTGGTGTTACCTGCTGCTCCGGGTCGCTTAGGGCTTCTGCCGGATTGGGGTGAGTTTCAATCATCACGCCGTCATAGCCCATGTCGAGTGCTCTTTGCGACAATGGGTGTATCAGTTCGCGGGTGCCACCAATGTGACTCGGGTCCACGATCACAGGTAGACCCTGAAAATGTGCCTTCAGCTCGATGGGGATCTGCCATACCGGCAAGTTGCGGTACTTAGAGGGCTGGTAAGAAGAGAAGCCACGGTGAATGGCGGCCAGATCCGTTATACCTGACTGGTAAATGCGCTCAATCGCACCGATCCACAATGCCAGGTCCGGGTTCACGGGGTTTTTCACCATCACAGGCACTTGCACGCCCCTCAGCGCATCGGCTATTTCCTGCACGGCAAAGGGGTTTACAGTGGTGCGGGCACCGATCCAGAGTACGTCTATACCTTGCTTCAGTGCCTCCTCCACGTGCCGACCAGTAGCCACCTCAGTCGTTACGCGCATACCCAGTTCACGCTTCACGCGACCCAGCCACTCCAGTCCCAGCAGGCCTATACCTTCAAATGTGTTGGGCCGGGAACGCGGCTTCCAGATACCGGCCCGGAACAGGTGCACATTCAGCTTTTTCAGAGCCTCCGCCGTTTCCATCACCTGCTGTTCACTCTCAGCGCTGCAAGGTCCGGCAATGACCAGCGGTCTGCCCCGCCCGGCCAGCAAATCTGAGAAATATGTGTCTTTATTCTTGAAGTTCATGTGTGTCAATTGTCCATACAAAGGTACGACAATTACAACAGTTATGCAGCGGATCTAGTTTAAGGGTGTACTTGCACTGAAAAACAGTACAAAAATATCCCTTAAGTACCAGGTGTCCATAGTGTATAACTATAACGCATACACTATCTTTGCGCCGATTAACATGCTATTACATGAACCCGGTTACCAACGTTTCTTTCGACGATACAGCTGTCGCTTTTTCATCCAAGTCTGACGCTGAACTTTATAAAATGTACCTGCTGTTCAAGTCCATGAACAGCAACAAATTTGTTAAACTGGGTGGCAATCTGCTGAACACGGCTATTAAGCTACACTTGCCGGTTAAGTTTATCATCAAACCGACTATTTTCAATCACTTCTGCGGTGGCGAAACGATAGAGGAATCGGAGCGCGCCATCCGCGAGCTGGCCAAATATAATATCGGTACCATCCTGGACTATTCGGTAGAGGGTGAAGGCGTAGACAGAAGTTTTGATGAAACACGCGATGAGATCCTGCGCACGGTAGAGCGGGCACGGGGCAATAAGCACATCCCATTCTCGGTTTTTAAAGTAACCGGCCTGATGCGTACCGACCTATTAGAGAAAGTGCAGGCAGGCGAAAAGATGACGGCTGATGAGCAAGCGGCTTTTGAGCGTGGCCGCCAGCGTGTAAATGATATCTGCAAGCGTTGCTACGAAGCGGATGTGCGTGTGTTTGTGGACGCTGAGGAAAGCTGGTTCCAGGAAACGATCGACAACCTGGCCTATGAAATGATGGAACTCTATAACAAGAAGAAGGCTATCGTTTACAATACCTACCAACTTTACCGTCACGATCGCCTCGACGCACTGGTACGCGATTACGAAAACGCCGTAGCCAAAGACTATATACTGGGTGCAAAGCCTGTGCGTGGAGCCTACATGGAAAAAGAGCGTAAGCGTGCCGAAGAGCAAGGATACCCGAGCCCAATCAACCCGACTAAAGAGGCTTCTGACAAATTATACAACGACGGTCTTCGCTTCTGCATTGACCACATCGACCGCATTTCGCTTTGCGCCGGTACGCACAACGAAGACAGCTGCTACCTGCTCATGGAGCTGATGGATGATAAAGGTATAGCCCCGAATGATGAGCGTGTGTTCTTTGCCCAGCTTTTCGGTATGAGCGATAACCTGTCGTACAATTTGGCCAATGCGGGCTACAACGTAGCCAAGTATGTGCCTTACGGTCCGGTAGAGTCGGTAATGCCTTACCTGCTGCGTCGCGCTAACGAGAACACAGCCATTGCCGGCCAGAGCAGCCGTGAGTTCGGCCTGATCAGCAAAGAAATGGAGCGCCGCAAAACGGTGAAGCGTTTCTAGGCCAGTCCGGGTGCTTTTGCTCGAAGTGGTCGGCTTATAAATGGTATATTGCCATACCCCGAACTGTGTTGAGTCTGAACAGCCATAAAAATAAGAAGGCCCTGCATTGCTGCAGGGCCTTCTTATGTGTTTAGAACTATAAGGTATACTCTGTAGTTCTGCTATTAATTACTGTACAGTTACAGTAGTGTCAGCTTCAACTTCAACAGTAGTGTCAGCTTCAACTTCTTCAGTAACAACTTCTTCAGTCTCAACAACCTCAGTTTCTACAGCTTCAGTTTCAGTTGCAGTTTCTTCAGTGTTGCATGCTGTGAAAGCTACCAGGGCGAACGCTACGAAAGCGAATTTGAACAAATTTTTCATTTTGTGTTTGTGATTAAGTGTTTTGGTTTCGAATTTGAACTTCATACCGGAAACCCGGATAGGTAACCCGGTATTTTTTATTTTTTTAAAATATTTTTTTGTTGGGTTACAAAAAGCGGCCTGGCGTATTAAAAATAGAACGGCATGAGGAAGAGTTTGTACGAGACGGATGAGGCGATCATGGAGGGGATTCGGAATGACGATGACCGCGCACTCGCACATCTTTATAAGCTGCACTTCCCGATGATATCGCACTTCATCATTAGTAACAGTGGAACTGATGATGAGGCAAAAGACATTTACCAGGAAGGCGTAATTGTCTTCTACGAGAAGATAAAGGGAAACAGCCTGGAGCTTAGCTGCCAGATCAAGACCTACCTCTACTCCGTGTGCCGCAGGCTGTGGCTGAAGCGCCTGGCCGAAAAGGGCCGCTACGCCAACCGGATTGAGGACTCTGAGAATTACCTGAGCCTGGAAGAGGATGTGCCGCAGCACGAAGAGAATGAGCGACAGTTCAGTATGATGGCCGAGGCGTTGGAGCAGCTCGGTGAGCCTTGCCGCACCTTACTGGAGGACTTTTACATCCGGTCACAGGGCATGCAGGATATCGTGGAGAAGTTTGGCTATACGAACACCGATACAGCCAAAAACCAGAAGTACAAGTGCTTGCAACGCCTTAAAAAACTATTTTTTACCTCCTATAAACCAGAGGCATAGGATAGACCAGAATGAATTTTAGCACCTTATAAGAAGGTATTTTTATAAAACCATGTTTGACTACCGCATATACGAGCAAATAGAGCGCTACCTGGCCGGCACCATGCCTGCTGAGGAGAAAGCTGCCTTTGAGGCGCTGTTGCTCTCCGACCTGCGGCTTGCCGACCAGGTACAGGAGCACCGACAAGTATTGCAGGCAATGCAGCAGTACGGCCAGCGCCAGCAATTGCGCCATAAGCTTAGCACCATTCACACAGATATGGAAGCTGCTGAGCAGGGCATTACCAGTGAACTCACTGCCTGGAAAGTTTTCTTTAAGAAGCATGCCCAGACCATGGCGGTTGCCGCCAGCGTTTCTCTGTTGTCAGTATTTGGTACGCTTTGGAGTGTACAGCAAATAAAAGAACCTGTACAGCAGCAGACCGCCCGCTACATTGAACTTCGTCGTGAAGTAGAGAAGATCAAAAAAGAACAGCGTGCCATCATCAATGGTATTGCCAGCGCGGACGCGACAACTCCAGCCCCACGTACAGCCCGCTTCAGTGGCACTGGTTTCGCTATCAGCCCGGATGGATATATCGTTACCAGCTCACACGTTATCCAGGGTGCTGACTCTATCCTGATCGAGAACAAGGCTGGCCTTAAGTTTAAGGTAACCGAAGTGCACCGCAACACAGATTATGACCTGTCGATTCTGAAAGTAGAGGATCCGGCCTTTGCTGGTTTCAGCAAGCTACCTTATACCTTCAAAACAGCTTCTTCTGATTTGGGTGAGCGCGTCTATACGCTTGGCTTCCCGCGTGAAGACATTGTGTTTGGCGAGGGTTCGCTGAGCTCAGCCTCCGGCTTCGAGGGCGATACCACTTCCTATCAGATCTCTATACCGCTCAACCCAGGTAACAGTGGCGGACCGCTGCTCGATGACAAAGGCAACATCATTGGAGTGATCAATGGCAAGCAGGCAGGTCAGGAAGGTGCCGCTTTCGCTGTCAAATCATCCTACCTGCTTCAGATGGTGAACGAAATGAAAGAGCGTGAAGCCGGCCTGGCAGTTAGTCTACCACAGCAAAATAACCTGAATGGCACTTCCCGCACACAGCAACTCAAGAAACTTCAGGACTATATCTTCGTCGTAAAAGTTTATAATTAAGACACATTAGTATTGTTTTATTACAATACCAAGAAGGACTATCTGCAACTCACACGCAGATAGTCCTTCTTTTTTATAACTTTTTTAAAAAGATACAGTTAAATAAACAATGTACAGCCCGACCAAAGGGGTACAATTTGTTAAATCGTGAACTATAAAAAAATAACTATGAAAATGCGAATGCTAAAACCTTTTGCTGCTGTTTTTGCGACAGGCTTTTTATTTAGCTGCGCCAGCAGTAATGATACAATGGACACAACCGCCATGGACGAGACAACAACCATGAGCGAAACTACAACCATGGCCGGTAATGATGCCACCATGGATACAGAAGTAACTACTGATGCCACTACCGGTACTACAAACATGGAGGCCTCCGCTACTATGGATGCCAATGCCGAAACCAGCTCGATGGCTATACTTGATGCAGCCAGAACCAGAAGCGACATTTCTACATTTATGGAACTGGTACAGTCTGCCAATATTTCAAGAGCTTTTGAGCAGGAAGGTGAGTTCACCATCTTCGCTCCGAACAACGAAGCATTTGAACAACTCCCTGCAGGTCAGTTAGAGTACCTGAAAAAACCTGAGAACAGAAATGAATTGATCCAGATTCTGCAGGCCCACATTATTGCGGGTAAGGTAACTACCGCTCAACTGGAAACAAACCAACGTATTCAGGTAGGCCAGGACGACTACATCGAGATAGGTACAGCCGGTGCCAACCCGAATGCCTTTACCATTGGCGGAGCCAACATCGTAGAGTCTAACATTGAAGCAAACAACGGTGTGATTCACGTAGTTGACCGTGTACTTGTAACTGCTGACCGTGTATCAGAAGAATAATTAACACTATAATATACAAATAAGAAAGCCTTCCAACACGGAAGGCTTTCTTATTTGTAAGCACTTAAAATTATCTCAATTATACTTATCTACGTGAAGCATGGCCCTATTCCGTAACCATAGAGTTGAGCAGCCGTTACTATAAACTAGTCTGCAAAAAGAGCAGGCATTCATTATCATACTAATATAAACTAAATAAAATAAGCTATGAACAGACAAGACAACGCGAACATGATGACAGCTATGTTCCGGGACCGTGACAGCGCAGAACGCGCTTATGAAGAACTACGCGCACGCGGTTATGACAAGGATGATATCAATGTGGTGATGTCGGACGAGGGTCGTAAGCGTCACTTCAGTGATGACGTGGACCGTGATGGAGACACCGAACTGGGAAATAAATCACTGGAGGGCGCCGGAGCCGGATCAGCAATCGGTGGTACACTTGGTGCTATTGTAGGTGCTGTGGCAGCCATTGGTACTTCAGTGGCTATACCTGGCCTGGGTCTGGTTGTGGCTGGTCCGTTGGCGGCTGGTCTGGCCGGTGCCGGAGCGGGCGGTCTGACAGGTGGCCTGCTGGGTGCGCTGGTAGGCGCCGGTATACCTGAAGAACGCGCCAAGGTATATGAAGAAGGCGTGAAGGAAGGTAATATCGTGTTGGGCTTTAACCCACGTTCGCCAGAAGACGCACGCTACTTCGAGGATCACTTCCAGAAGAACCGCGGAGAGCATATTTATTACTAAGGTTTTATACCTTACATAAAACATTACATAAAACAAAGGCTTGGCTTTTCCCTTGTGGCGAAGTCGAGCCTTTGTTTTTCTATACCTTTTCCTGCTATGCACTTTCGCCTGCAAATGCCTTGCTGCGGAATAATCCGAACATACACGCACTGTTTTTCCGTATGCCCTTAAAAACATGTAGAAATAACAAAAAGCAAAAATAAGACTATGAAAAACCTATGGATGGCAGCCACCCTCACATTGGGCGCGCTCGCCTTTGCATCCTGTAGCTCTGACACACAGGAAACAGACACCACCGCAAACGTAGACACGGAACTGAATACAACTGCCGCAGCCGACACCACCCTGAACGAAGACAAGAGGGAGTTTATGAGCAAGGCACACAGCATCAGCACACAACAGGTGGAGCTGGGCAAACTGGCAGCTGAAAGAGGTGTGACTACGCAGGTGCGTGAGTATGGGCAGCAAATGGTAGACCTCTATTCTAAGAAACTGGAAGAGTTACAGGATATGTCCAGGCAGTACAGCACAACACCGCCTCAGCAAATGGAAGAAGACCATGCAGGACGTGTGCAGGAGCTGCGTGACAAAAACACCGATGAGTTTGATCAGTCCTACTGGGATACCGTGGTGGACGCGCATAAAGATGCCCTCAGTGAATTTGAAGATAATGTGAAAGACATTGAGGAAACGGACAATACAACCTTCAACCTGTGGGCCCGCAATACCACAAAAGAGATCCGGGCACAGATGGAAAATGCCATGCGTTTCAGGCAGGATTACAAAAACTAAGTTAACAGAGAGACAGGCGGTGCAGCATGCATCGCCTGTTTTGTTTAAATATTTTGCTTAATGATACCCTCCAGTACTGTCCAGGTATGGCGGGCCAGTATTTTTTGGCCCTCTGCATTGGGATGCACGCCATCCGGCAGATTAAGATGCCGCATACCGGCCACGCCTTCCAGTAAGAAAGGGACAAAGGTCACATTATTCCTGATAGCCAATTCTCTGAAAAGCTTTCTGAACTCAGCTGCGTAGCGCCCTGGCACAATGTCAGGAAACTCCATACCTGACAAAATAATCTGCGCATCCGGATGTTTGTGCTTTACCTTGTCAATGATCTGCTGCAAATTTTGAGAGGTTTCCCGGGCAGGTATACCCCGCAGTCCGTCATTGGCACCAAGAGCCAGCACAAAAATATCGATTGGAGCAGCCAGCCAGCGATCGAGCCGGTACAGGCCACTGGAAGTGGTGTCGCCGCTGATGCCCGCATTGATCACTGTATAGTCATCATACCCTTCTTCTTTCAGCTTTTCCTGTATCAGAGACGGGTAGGCCTGTGCCGTGGGCAACCCGTATCCCGCTGTCAGGCTGTCTCCGAAAAAAAGAATTGTCTTCATAGTCATTTAATCTTGGCTATACCTGCATCAGCACGTGCTCCCCTGGTTATCAAGGCCGTATGAATGCGACTGCAACCCTTACGTTCCAGATACAATTTTCCGGGCCTGGGCATGCTCCGGAAACGAAAAAAAAGAGATAACAGTTATATAAAGAAGTGAGGCTTTCCGTAAAACAAGAAGGTGGTCTCCTTGTTTTATCATAAGCTGAAGCGCTGCTTTGCGATAAAGCTATATTTATACTACATTAGGACTCGCCTTAAAGAATTGCTCGTGGCCTCATCTACGGCACTACTTTTGCGTAGAGAATATGTGGTCCAACAAACTAAATTAGATGCTATCCTTGACAACCAGATTAAAAATATTTCTTTCTGTACTGGCCGTGATCTTACTCACGGGTTCTTTTATCCTGTACAGCAAAAACAGTACACCTGCCGGTAAAAACGAAATTCTGATCAAAGCCCTGATGCAGGGTTTGAGCACCATGCACTATAAGCCGAAGAAGGTAGACGATAATTTTTCTAAAAAAGCCTTTAAGCTATACCTGGATCGTCTGGACTTCAACAAGAAGTTCCTGCTCGAGTCAGATGTGGCTATGCTGCGCCAGTACGAAACCCAGTTGGATGACCAGTTGCGTGCCGGCTCTTTTGAGTTCTTTGATATTTCGGCTGACCTGATCGAGAAGCGCACCAAAGAGTCTGAGGCCTTCTACAAAGAGATTCTGGCCAAGCCATTTGACTTTTCAAAGGAGGAGAGCATTGAACTGGATGGTAAAAAGCTAAAATATGCCAAAGACAAAAACGAGCTGAAAGAAGCCTGGAGAAAGCAGCTGAAGTACCAGACACTAGTGCGCCTGGCTGAAATGCAGAAGCAACAGGAAAAAGCCACGGCTAGCACTGACAGCAAAGAAACCCGCAAAACGCCGGAGCAATTGGAAGCTGAAGCCCGAGACAAAGTGATGACAGCTTACAACGAGCTTTACAAACGATTGGCGCAGGTTACGCGCGACGATCGCCGCTCCACTTATATCAATGCGGTGGCCAACGTATACGATCCGCATACAGGCTACTTCCCTCCGAAAGCTAAAAAAGATTTTGATATTGAGTTTACCGGCCGACTGGAAGGTATAGGCGCCTCTTTGCAAGAAAAAGACGGTCAGATAAAAGTACTTGAAATCGTACCGGGAAGCCCTTCTTACATGCAAGGCGATCTGAAGCCGGGCGACGCTATCCAGAAAGTAGCGCAAGGCAGCGGTGATCCGGTATTGGTAGAAGGTATGCGCCTGGACGACGCGATCCAGTTGATCCGTGGTAAGAAAGGAACTGAAGTACGCCTGACCGTACGCAAGCCGGATGGTAGCACACGTATTATCCCAATTGTGCGTGACGTGATCGTGTTTGAAGAGACTTATGCGCAGAGTGCTATGATCGATGACAAGCAGAAGATTGGCTATATCAAGCTTCCTGGCTTCTATGCTGACTTTGAGCGTAATGGTGGCCGTAACAGTGGTGCCGACGTGAAGGCTGAAATCGAGAAATTGAAAGCAGCAGGTATGCAAGGCCTCGTACTGGACCTGCGTAACAACGGTGGTGGCTCCCTGGCAGATGCCGTTGAGATGGCAGGCTTGTTCATTGAGCAGGGCCCGATCGTACAGGTTCGTACCTCTTCTGGCAAGACTGTCGTACTGGATGACCGTGACCCGGAAGTACAGTATACTGGTCCGCTGGTGATCATGGTGAACTCTAACAGTGCTTCGGCTTCTGAAATTCTGGCAGCAGCCATGCAGGACTACAAGCGTGCTGTTATCGTAGGTACACCTACTTTTGGTAAAGGTACTGTACAGCAGTTCGTGGAAATTGACGAAGCCCTGCCATCACAGTTTGACCCGTACAAGCCTTTCGGTGCGCTGAAGCTGACGATCCAGAAGTTCTACCGCATCAACGGTGGTACTACGCAGCTGCGTGGTGTAACGCCTGACGTTATTCTGCCAGACGCTTACAGCTACCTTGAGTTTGGTGAGAAAGAGCAGGATTATGCGCTTCCGTTTGACGAAATTTCTCCGGCACGTTATAAGCCATGGACCCGCACTAAGCTAAACATACCGGCCATACAGTCGAACAGCAAGAGCCGTGTTGCAGGAAACGAGAGCTTCAAAGTAATTCAGCAGAGCGGCGAAAGACTGAAAAAACAGTCTGATATCACAACCCGGTCACTGAGCATGAAGAAGTACATGGAAGAAGAGAAAAAGAGCGAAGCTGCAAACAAACAGTTAGAAGAAGCTCAGAAAAATGTTCCGGTGCTGAACGTGTCACGTTTGAAAACAGATCTGCAGGCTATCTCAGGTGACACTGCCAAGATGGCCCGTAACAAAGACTTCCTGAAGTCGCTGCAGAAGGACGTGTATGTAGAAGAATCCGTAGCGATCATTAAAAATGACTTGAAGTAATTGCCTTCAATTGGTAATAAGGAGAAAGCCGGCTATGCAGATAGCCGGCTTTTTTTTATTTTGCATCTTCGCCTCAACTAGAACAATATTCATGAAACACCTCAACCTGCTTCAAGGCTTCCGAACGAAGCGTTACACCCTTACATGTTTTACAGCAGTCCTCCTCTCCTTTTCGGCTTGCGCGCCCCGTCCTCAAACTCAGTCTGAGGCCGCTAAGCAAGGCGTAGTTGCTGACAAAGCCATGGTGGTTTCCGCTCACCCGGACGCCTCTAACATCGGTTTAGAGATACTGCGCAAAGGCGGCAATGCCTATGACGCAGCCATCGCCACACAGTTTGCCCTGGCCGTTTGCTATCCGGTTGCCGGCAACATCGGTGGAGGTGGCTTTCTGGTATACCGCCATCATACTGGCGAAACCGGAGCACTCGACTTCAGGGAGAAAGCTCCCGCAGCTGCTCACCGCGATATGTACCTGGACTCACTGGGCAATGTGATACCTGACCTGAGCTTGATGGGCCACCTGGCAGCAGGTGTACCTGGCTCTGTAGATGGCATGATCAAGCTGCACGAAAAGCTTGGTTCGATGTCATTTGCCGAACTGGTGCAGCCTTCGATTGACCTGGCTCGTCGCGGCGTGGTGCTCACTGAACGTGAGGCACGCATGCTGAACAATGCCCGGGAGCGGATGATCAGGTATAACAAGCACACTCCCTACCTCACCCGTGCACAGGCCTGGCAGGCCGGTGACACCCTCTTTCACCTCGACCTGGCCCGCACCCTGGAGCGCATCCGTGACAAAGGTCGTGAGGGCTTCTACGCTGGTGAAACGGCTGACCTGATCGTAAAAGAAATGCAGCGCGGCGGCGGACTGGTTTCACACCAAGACCTGCGTGACTATAATGCCGTATGGCGTACGCCTATTACAGGGCAGTACAAGAACCTGAAAGTCACTTCCATGTCGCCCCCTTCGAGCGGAGGTATAGCCCTTATGCAGCTGCTGACCATGGTAGAGCCTTACGACCTGAAAGATTACGGCTGGCAGCAGCCTCAGACCATACAGGTGATGACCGAAGCCAAGCGTCGGGTATACGCAGACCGTGCCACCTATCTTGGCGATCCGGATTTTTATAAAGTGCCCAGCAGCGGCCTGTTAGATCGTAGCTACCTGCAGGAGCGCATGCAGAACGTGAGTATGGAGCGTGCCACACCTTCGTCAGAGGTGAAAGCTGGCGACTTACCGGTTTATGAATCAGATCAAACTACCCATTTCAGCATTGTCGATCAGTTTGGCAACGCCGCTTCCATAACTACAACCATCAACGGTGGCTATGGATCCATGGTGGTGGTAGAAGGTGCTGGTTTCCTGCTCAACAACGAAATGGACGACTTCAGCGCAAAACCTGGTGTCCCGAATATGTTTGGCCTGATCGGAGGTGAAGCAAACTCTGTGCAACCCGGCAAACGTATGCTTAGTGCCATGACACCGACCATACTGGAAAAAGACGGCAAACTCTTCATGGTCGTAGGCACTCCGGGTGGCTCAACCATCATCACCTCTGTTTTCCAAACGATCCTGAACGTAGTGGAGCACGGTATGACCATGCAGGAAGCCGTGGCTGCTCCCCGCTTCCATCATCAGTGGCTGCCTGACGAGATACAACATGAACCGGATGCCATCTCTCCTGAGGTAAGGGCTGTGCTTGAGAGCAAGGGCTATAAGCTGAAGCAAAGAGGCAAGTACGGCGCCGTGGAAGGTATACTAGTGCTGCCAAACGGCAAGTTGGAAGGTGGTGCCGACCCTCGTGGTGACGACACAGCCGTTGGTTTTTAACAGGCATAGCATCATACAAAAAGAGCCCGCAGATATAGCATCTGCGGGCTCTTTCTTTTCATACAAGGTATACCTTAGCTATTCTTGCGCTTCTCGATGAAGCCCCCAATGTAGGTGGCCATTGCGGCTATACCTGTGGTACTCATGAGCCCAAAGATCAGTTTGCGTCGATTTAAGGTGGCAGGGTCAAATTTCGTTTCTGTCTCCACATCCGGCACGGCAGCTTGCAGGAACGAACGCAGCGTTTGGACCAGCAAGAGACCGGTAATCCCCACTGCTACGTGCGCCATTTTTTGGTCACCTTTCTCCAGGTTTTTGCTCAGCAGCAGCAGTCCGCTTCCGGCTATTGCAGGTATAAGTGCTGTCTTTGGACGTTTCTCGTTCATAAAATAGCTACTCAGGCCAGAGCCAATAAGGGTAGCAGCATGCACATTGTTTATAATTTGCGGTTTGTCTGTCATAGTCATTTCTTTTGGTTCGTCTACTTCATACCGATTGCTTCACGGCTGGGTTATACCTGTATGAACGACTTCACCTGTAGAACTGCTATATCTGCACACAAAAAAGCGGCCTGCCGCATGACGGTAGGCCGCTTCCTAGTAAAGTAAATTCGCTTAGTTTCTCACCAGTTTGGCCTGGTATACCTTGCCTTGTACCAACACCTGCACATAGTACATACCATTGCGCAGGCCGGCTACCTTCTCGTTCAGCTGCTGCTGCACGCTGCTCAGGTTACCGCCCAGTTCGTACATTTTGGTGCCGTTGGCAGAGCGCAGCTCCAGCGTCATCTCTTCCAGCACCGATACTTCGGCCGGCAACGAGATGTTCACCACAGCGCCCTGTGTCGGGTTCGGATACAGACGGAAGGCCAGCTCCTGGCCATTGGCTATACCTACCGGGAAGTCGTTGTCGCGGATGGCGAGCGTGAAGCTGCGGGCGGCGGCTGCCATACCCAGGTCCGTTGTCACATTGTTGATGTAGAACGACACCTGCTCGGTTGGCTCTGTCAGCTTGTCGTCTGCTATGCTTACCTCGAACGAAGCAGTTGAAGCGTAGGCAGGCACCTCCACGGCGATTACGTTGCTGGCGGCCACCGGGGCGGTCGTGTAATCAACGGCAGTGGCGGTTGCGCCGTCTTTCACCGTCAGGTATACGGTATGAGCCTTTGGCTGCGCGGCCGAGATGTTCATGGTCACAGTGACAGGTGCATCGCCCTCTGTGGCAGTCAGGGTTGGTGCTGAGAAAGCAACCGCTGGCGTAGCCCCGAAGCTGAAGCGGGCTGAAACCGGCACGTGGTCCGACGTAGTATTTCTGTAGTTCGGAATCAGGCTCAGCAGCTGGTTCTCAATCGCAATCGACTCCTCAATGTATTCATCCACCAAAGACTTCGATACGATGATGTGGTCCAGGAAGCTCTGGAAAGAGCCCGAGGCATAGGTGTAACCACCGGCTACGCTCAGGTCGTAGGTCAGGGCTTTATAGTTGCTGTCGAGCACAAACGAGTTCAGGGAAGAAGGCAGGTTGTTCACTACAGACACATCCACATCCTCGTTCATGTCGCCCAGCATCACCAGGTTCACGTTCGGGTACTGTGCTGCCAGGCTGTCCTTCAATACCTGCACGTCGTACTTGCGCTGGTTGTAAGGCGTCACGTTGGTGCCGGAGTTGGCACGGGTATGGAGGTTCACCACGTAGATCTGCTGTGTCACGCCGTTTACGGTGGCTTCCAGTTCTACCAGCAATGGCAGGCGACCACTGGCCCAGAAGCTGGTCTGCGCTGCAGGGTAGTCAGGTAACGTAGCTGTACCAGCTAGCACGTCCTGATACAGTTTGTGGAGCAGCACTTTCTGGCTCTTCACTTTTACTACATCTTTCTTGTAAGCGACATAAAGCTTCTGTGGCACCAGATTGCGGCTTGGGTCCCAGGAGTAGGAATGCACATCAGAGCGAACAAAATCATAAGCAGGGAGTTCTGCCATCAGGCTAACCATGGCAGCATCGTTCGCAATTTCCTGGAAGGCAATGATGTCAGCGTCCAGTGTTTGAAGGGCTTTTTTAGCATTGGCGAACTGTAGTTCCTCGTTATCCGGACCAAGTTCTTGGCCTCTGTCGTCTTTGTCAGCGCCAAACCACTCCAGGTTCCAGGACACGATATCCAGCGTGCTGCTCTTTGGCAGGGAGGTGCCAGTCAGGACTCCTTTCACTACGGTGAAGTCGCCGCTCGAGTAAGTCAGCTGGCCAGTGGAGCGCAGCTTGGTGCTGCCTGGCTTGTAGCGTACGTACACTTGATTCGTGGCGCCTGTCTCAGCAGCAGTGTAAAAGAGAGAGGAAGCGTAGGTCTGGCCGTTCTTGGAAAGCTCGAAATCGGTTCCTACAGACAGGGTCATGCCTGCCGGGTAGCCCAGTGCTGAGAAATTGAAGGTATAGGGAGCTGATGCGTTCGGTACTTCCACCAGACCGAAATCAACGCTGAACTCGTTGGCTACCAGCAGTTGGTCTACGTTCTCAACGGCAAAGTCGTCCAGCGTCCAACGAGCGGCATTCAGGTCCACACCGGAGGTATAGACGAAGGCTACATGCACCGCAGTGCCTTTGTAGGCCGTCAGGTTCACGATGGATTGTTTCCAAACGTCAGAAGCGGCAGCCGGGAAGTCGCCATTCAGCTCGGTCCAGGTGGCAGTGGCTGGTGCGCTGGTGCCATCGTAGTTTGTCGACACCATCAGTTTCAGACCAGGGCCCTGGAAGGCGGTTCTGGTCCAGAAGGAAAGGGCGGCAATGTTAAAGGCAGACAAATCCAGTGCAGGCGAAATCAGCCAGTCCTCGTTGTCGCGGGCACTGCCGGCAAAGCCGTTAATCTGCACACCGTTGTTGCGTCCGCTGGTTTCAGTTTCTCTACCGAAAGTCGTGCAGCCCCATACCTGGTCGCCGGTTACGCTGTAGGCCTTCCAGCCACCTGGCAGTGCGGTACCGCAGTTGTTGAAGTTCTGTACATACGGGCTAACCGCATTGGCTGACAGCTCAGTTACAGCCGTGGCTATACCTGTACCGCTATGCGCAATTGTGCCAGTCAAGGCTCCTAAAATAGTTGGCGTCACGCGTACAAACACGGTTGGGTTGGCAGCCATCTCCTCAGCAGAGAAAGAGATGCTGGCAGCGAAACCAGATGTAGCTTGCTTGGAGACCATAAAGCCACCAGTAGCCGATAGTTGTACGTTGCCGGTGATGTTGGCGCTGGCCAAGGTATAGGAAGAAACGTTTGGCTGGTTCAACACCACATCGCCAAAAGCCAGTGATGCCGGAGCCAGCACGATGGGGTTCTTGCTGTCGCTCAGGCTGCTCACTTCGATATTGTCTACGGCAAAGCTCGGTCTGGAACCGCCGCCGCTTATTTGGCGGGATGCCCAGCGCAGCTGCACCACTTCCTGGTTTTCAGCCGCCTCTGGTAGGGTTATAGTAAAAGTCTCTAATTTTTGTGGCGCTGTGTTACCACTCGTAGTCCACTTTTCTGTGTTGTTCTGGTACGCAGTGCCGTCCAGGTTGATAAAATCGCCGCTTGTACCAACGCGGTACTGCAGCACCACTTCGTTGATACGCGTGTTGCTACCGCCATCATACGGATTGCGTAGCGTCATCATCTCAAACGACACTTTCACGGCCTGTTTTTGCTGGGTGCTGATGGCGAACGCCAGGCTTAGGTCAACCGACCCACTGTTCAGAAAGCCTATTTTGCCATTGTAGTTATGAACGGCGCCGTTGGTAGTAGTGGATGTGCTACCTCCCAGCATCGCTCTGTCTGCAGTTGCCGGAGTCGTTCTGAAGTTCGCGCCAGGACTAGTAGACAATAACCATCCCTGCCATCCGTCAGGATAAGCAGTGGACGCATGCTCCAGGCTGGAGAAGTCCTGCGAGTAAGGCAGCGACTGTGGCTGCGGATTGGTCTGCGCTAATGCTTCGCCGCCAGCCAAAAAGGCACAGCAGGCCAGCACAAAAGCAGACGCCTTGTGTAAATGTTTAAACATAGATATAAGAGAGATTTGATTGGTGACGTGTGAGGCGCACGAAAGTTTAGTGCACTGTCATGCAATGGGATACGGGCACAGAGAGGCGCTTGAAAATCCATCGATTGCAAAGGTAAGCAGACGTTTTCAATCCAATGTTACCAAATCATCAATATTATTTCAAGTGTATATTATAACTTGGCTATACCTTGATTAAAGCCTGTTCAATATCCTTGATCAGGTAGTCGGCATCTTCCAGTCCAATATAAAAGCGCACCAGGTTAAAGTCGAGCTTGCCTTTGTAATTCGAGCCTTTATCATAGTAAGCAGCTGCCGGGTAAATCAGGGACTCGTGTCCGCCCCAGGAAGCAGCCATGAGGAAATGCTTCAAGCTGTTGCAGAAGTTTTCAACCTTCCCAATATCATTTGTTTTAAGCGCAATTGTAAACTGACCTGTGTTATTGCGCAACTGCTTTTTGGCCAACTCATACTGCGGATTCGATGGGTGGAAAGGATAATAGATCTTTTCGACCTGCTCCTGCTTTCCAATCCAGGCTACCACTTTTCGTGTAGTTTCGGCGACCCGCTCCATACGCACAGGAAGCGTCCGCAGGCCGCGCAAAAGCAGCCAGGCATCGTGCGGTGAAAGTATGGCTCCCAGCGTCATAAACTCCCGCTCAAATATCTTGTTGATCATGCCACGGCTGCCGCAGATCACGCCTCCCATAGTGTCGGAGTGCCCCCCGATATACTTGGTGCAGGAGTGTACGACCAGATCCACTCCCATAGCAAGCGGATTTTGATTGAGCGGCGAGGCAAAGCTATTATCGATAATGGTGCTGCAGCCATGCGCTTTGGCAAGTGCTGCAACAGCCGCTATATCCTGCAGCTCAAAGGTGAAGGAGTTGGGACTTTCCAAATACAGCAGCCTCGTGTTGGGACGCATCGCCTTTCGGTAGTTCTCTGTGTCTGTGCCATCCACCATGGTCACCTCTACCCCAAAACGAGGCAAAAAACGGTTCATCAGCACGTTGGTCCAGCCGTAGGGTTTCTCGATGCACACCACATGGTCACCTGCCTTGAGTTGGGAGAGCACCGCAGCTGAAACGGCCGCTATTCCACTCCCAAACGCAATGGCATGCTCCGCTCCTTCCAGTGCCGCCATCTTTTTCTCGAACATGGTCACAGTGGGGTTGTTGCCACGGGTATAGAGGTAAGACTCTGCCTCGTTCAGGAGCATGCGTCGCATATCATCAACCGTTTTGCTGGCAAAATTGCTTGTCTGCAGGATGGGTGGCGCCACTGCATTGTAATACAATTCCCGGTCTTCCCCCAATTCGTTCAGGATATAAGATAGCTCCATGGTACAAAGATTTGGTCCCCCTCTTGTACTCTTATTTTGAGCTCCGGGTTATTGCTGCGACCTCTCACAAATTCCTGAATTTAAAAGGCTTACCTTAAGCTATATTATACCTGAAAATGGTGCTTTTACAGCAACATGATAAGCGAAGAAAATATTTTTCACAACCACCGCATAAGTCATTGATAATCAATTAAATAAATTCACAAAAACCTTGTATTTATAAACAAAAATTGCAACTGTTAGCAGGTCAGAAATGTTGTAAATACATGAAAGAGAAAGAAGAAGAAAACATCATATCTATGTATCCGGAAGAGCAGAAACAGCTCGACAAGGAATGGTATAAATCTATTCCGGCGCAGGTGTTTCTGAACTATTTTTTCGCGATCAATTACCACCTGAACCACTACGAAGGTATGGGGCTGCAGCAGTTGGCTTTCTTTAGGGAAGTACCTGCCGAGCTCTCCGAAGAAGATGTGGAAGCAGTCAAAAAACTTTTGCTGAACAGCTGGAATACAGAGTATGCTTTGCGTACTACGGCAGAGCTGGGTGACGAGAGCTATATCCGAAATGCCCTGCACTGGACTTTCCCACAGGCTTACTATACCGTGTTTGCGAGCTTGCAGGCATTCCTGCATACTCGCCAGATCAAGACCAGCAACGAGACCCTGGTAATGCGCGAAGCAGGTCGCCTGATCGTGAAGAATGCCTATCCGCAGGCGATGAGCTTCTACGCATCCGGGCACTACGATGACTTCCGAATTAACCGTTTGCCACTGGCACACTACAAGCCGGGCTTGCAGATTGCCGGCAAAGAGCTTGAGGCACAGTCGCAAATCGGTCAGTTTCTGCGCACAACTCGTCGCATGAAGGCTAAAGCGGTACGGCAACAGGTACAGGGCAATGCATCAACGGCTATTCGCAGCAATCGCACGGGCGAAGTGCTTCAGAAATTCGGTCCGCAGCATTGGCAGCAACTGACCTGGCGCATGGGTTATACCACCCTGTTTGACCTGCTGGCCAGACTGCGCATCTCCAACTCACATCGCGAAATAGAGCGCTTCGTGCAGGCCGAGATCGATTTCAGGCTGTTCCACGAGTCGTTGCTCGATATAGTGAGCTACCTTAATGGCATACATGAGTGCTATGTGGCGCAGGCCATGAGTCTGCAGCAGTATGAGGCCTTTGTGCAGGAACTGCCAGCCTATCTGCAAAACTCCTTTGTGGCAGCCAGGCTGCAGGACAAAGTAAAACCGCTTTTACAGGACGACGAGCAGCAACTCCGCACAGCTGCGTAAGTCCGATTTGTTCTACTACATATATGGGAGCCCCGGCAGGTTTTGCTTGCCGGGGCTTTTTTTATCAGGATTTTCAGCGTCCGGAAGGATATACAGGATTGAGCTGTCTTTGGTAACTAACCTTTAACAATCAGTAATTAACCTTTTAAAAGCTGCCGATTATTTAGCAATTTTGCAGTTTATATATAACAGTCACATTTAGTACTAAAATCGCATGCAACTCAGCGAACAGGAACTACGCAGACGCCACGAGCGCGAAGAGCTGGAGAAAATGGGCATCAACCCATATCCATCCGAAACATTTGAAGTGACGGCCACGGCCAAAGAGATAAAGGAGAATTTCGATAAGGAGAAGAACAACTACCAGGAAGTAACCCTGGCTGGTCGTTTGATGAGTCGCCGCGTGATGGGCAAAGCCTCGTTTGCTGAGCTGATGGACAGCACGGGTCGCATCCAGATCTATGTATCACGCGATGACATTGCACCAGGCGAGAACAAGGACATGTACAACACCGTGTTCAAGAAGATGCTCGACATCGGTGACTTCATCGGCATCAAAGGATACGCTTTTGTCACGCAGGTAGGCGAGATCTCGGTACACGTGACGGAATTGAAAGTACTGACGAAGTCACTTCGCCCATTGCCTATTGTGAAGCGTGAGATCGACGAGAACGGCAACGAGATCGTGCACGACGGTTTTACGGATCCGGAGCTGCGTTACCGTCAGCGTTACGTGGACCTGATCGTGAACCCGCATGTGCGTGAGACTTTTAAGAAGCGTACACAGCTGGTGAGCACCATGCGTAACTTCCTTGCTGAAAAAGGTTACCTGGAAGTAGAAACGCCGATTCTGCAGCCTATACACGGCGGTGCTGCGGCTCGTCCGTTCAAGACGCACCACAACACACTGGATATGACGCTATACCTGCGCATTGCCAATGAGCTATACCTGAAGCGCCTCATCGTAGGTGGATTCGACGGTGTGTTTGAGTTTGCCAAGGACTTCCGTAATGAGGGTATGAGCCGTTTCCACAACCCGGAGTTTACGGTGATGGAGCTGTACGTTACCTACAAGGACTACAACTGGATGATGGATCTGGTAGAGGAGATGGTAGAAAAAGTGGCCCTTGCTCTGCACGGTAAAACAGAAGTACAGGTTGGCGAAAACCTGATCAACTTTGCCCGTCCATGGAAGCGCTACACCATGTACGAAGCCATTGAGCACTTCACGAAGATCGACATCTCGAACATGGAAGAACCGGAGCTTCGCCAGGCGGCGCAGCAATTGGGCATTCATGTGGACCCAACCATGGGCAAAGCCAAAATCATTGATGAGATATTCGGGGAGACGGCAGAGCCTAACCTGATACAGCCGACTTTCATCACAGATTACCCTGTGGAGATGAGCCCGCTTGCCAAGAAGCACCGCGACAAGCCAGGTTTGGTGGAGCGTTTCGAGGCCATCTGTAATGGCAAAGAAATCTGTAATGCCTTCTCGGAGCTGAATGACCCGGTTGATCAGCGTGCCCGCTTTGAGGAGCAGCTGGAACTGGCAAAACGCGGTGACGTGGAGGCCATGGCCCTGGACGAAGACTTCCTGCGTGCCCTGGAATACGGTATGCCACCAACCGCTGGCTTGGGTGTAGGTATAGATCGCCTGACCATGATCATGACAAACTCTAACTCCATTCAGGATGTGCTGTTCTTCCCACAAATGAAGCCAGAGAGAAGAGAAGAATAAAAGTTAATTTTCCATAAAACAGAAATGGCCCGCTATACCTTAGCGGGCCATTTCTGTTTTATGCTTATCTTCTTTCTATAGCTTTTCCTCGCCTGAAATTCTATCCTTCACTTTGTCCGTGGCATCTTTCAGGCTTTCTTCTTTTCCGACCCAGGAGTCAATTTTGGTCTTACCAGCACCTAACTTCTCGTTGATGCCGCGGCCTACCCAGGCGGCGGAGTCTGACAGGCGGCGACGGGTAATGCGGCCACTGTCGGGTGCCATGAGTATACCTGCCAGCACTCCTACGCTGGCGCCGGCGAGCAAGCCCATGGCGACCCCCAAGGTCCCGCTGCTCTCATCATGCGAGCTGGAAGACGATGACCTGCGACTACCGCTGCTATACGCTGTACGTTGCTGCATTTTCGGCTGGTGCTTCGGCTCCCGCACAGAGGAGTGCGTTACATTTCCGCTCGTTTCTCTACCCACATGACTATTGGTAGACGATGATCTTGGGTTGTTGCTGTATGTACTTTTTGCCTCTCCCAGGCTGCTGTAATCCATTTTCGTTCTCATAGTTTGCTTTGGTTTTATTGTGAATTCTATTGCGCGAAATATTATACTCTTTAAAATAATAACGGGAGTAAAGTCCTAAGGTTAGCGCTGATCAAATCAGTAGCATCCAAAAACAAAGGCCTGTTCCGGTATGGAACAGGCCTTTCGCCTTCACAAAGCTTGTTTCCACCTCAGCGGGCACACGTGCCCCAGGAACAAGCCAAGTTTAAGTATACGTTTTGAATGGGCTATGCCCGGTGTGGCAGGTTATACGTTTGTTACAGTAGAGCCACCAGCATTTGTGCTGCCAGATGTACCAGTAGTAGAGCCGGTTGAGCCGGTTGAACCAGCTGATGAAGACGAACTGCCACCAGTGTTACCGCCTTCTTTATTGGCGCTGCCCATTTTGCTCATGGCCTCGTTGCTCATGTTTTTGATTTCGTCAAGGCCAGTCTGCAGGTTCTTCTCAAGATCTTTGCTTAGTTTGTTAGCCCACTTCTTGATACCGGTTCTGGTGTGTTCACCTGTGTCTGGAGCCATCAATAAGCCTGCAATTACACCAGCGCTAGCGCCTGCCAACAGTGCAAGCATGATCTTTCCGCTATTATCTTTCATAGTTCTGTTTATTATAAATTGTTGGATTTGGTTTCTTTAATATTAGCTATTGCCCTAATAACGACGAAGCTATGTATTAAGTTATAACTATACTACAGTTTTATGTTGTAGTGCATCTAAATAACGAAAAAAAGCTCAGCAAAACACTTTGCTGAGCTTTAAATTATGTTCCGTATTCTCTTACAAGTCTCTGATCACCTTCATGATCTCATTTTTGGTTTTGCCCAGTTTCTGCTGCAAACGTCCAAACAATTCGTCTTCCTGCCCTTCCACATAAGTCAGGTCATCATCGGTCAGGTCAGCGTAGTTTTTCTTCAACTGCCCCTTTACATCATCCCAGGATCCGCGCATAATCAGGCTGCTCCCATCATCGGTCACCTTGTTGCGTTCCAGCTTATCCATAAAGTTCTTGACAGTACGCTCCACGTCATCGCTTACTTTGGTGAGCGTTTTTTTCAGGCTATCGCGTGTGTCCAGGCCATTGTTTGGGGCAAGTAGTACACCGGCTACTACACCGGCTCCAATACCGGCCAGTGTGGCCAGCAGAATTTTTCCTTTTTCGTCGTTCATGTTGTTTATCATTTTCAGGTACTGTTTATTTGATAAGGCGTAGCTCCTTCAGAATAGAAAGCATGGTCCTTATACCTGTATCTCGTTTAATTTACGTTCCAATACATACGGGTTGCTGCATACTTAGTTTGCAAGCCCTTATCTTTGCATACTAGTGTTTCTATTCTCTTTCTATTCAGTAGCACGTATAAAACAACAATAAAATAAAACCTTATGAAAAAGACAGCCCTGGCATTAGCCTTCCTGGCTATGGGAACCCTTTACTCCTGCAAAAACAGCGAAATAGCCTGTATTGACCAATCCAAGATCAACCCTGACCAGATGTGCACTATGCAATATGACCCCGTGTGCGGCTGCGACGGCAAAACTTACGGCAATGCCTGTGAGGCTGATCGTGCCGGCGTGACTTCTTACACCAAAGGCGAGTGCCCTGACAAATCCTAAGCTATACCTGCCAGCCTATGTCTGAGAAAAAATACTTCAAACAAACCAAGCCTTTTCGGGTACCTACCACCGACGGTAAGCTGATAGAAGAGCATTTCGGCAAAGCCTCTACCCATACCAGCGCCTTCAGCGTCGCGCATATGGTAGCCCCGCCGCACTGGGGGGAGCCGCATCAGACGCCGGAGTTCGACGAGATCACGATCGTGCTACGCGGCCGCAAGCTGATTGAGATTGACGGGGAGGAAGTGGTAGTGGAAGCCGGTGAGTCCATCCTGATCAAAGCAGGTGCCCGCATTCGTTACTCCAATCCTTACGATGAGGAGACTGAATACTGGTCTGTATGCGTACCTGCGTTTGACTTTACCAAAGTGAATCGCGAGGATGCATAATGCCGAGGTGTGGCGATGGGGCGCCTTAGGAGCTCCACGAGTATAACCCTGCCACCTGACGATCTAAACTATCTCTTACCTCACTTCAGATCGTTCAGAAAAGTATATCAAAAAAGCCCCTGGCACACTTAGTACCAGGGGCTCTTCATATTTCAGAGCATGTCAGATCTATTTTAAATCTCCAGATCTTCAAATCTGGAATTAAGACTGCTTATTAATCATCTCCACCACATCTTCAGAGATGCCCATGGCAGAGAAGCCGCCGTCGTGCATCAGGTTCTGCATGGTCACCATACGGGTCAGGTCAGAGAACAGGGTGATACAGTAGTCTGCGCAAGACTCAGCAGAGGCGTTGCCTAGTGGAGACATCTTGTCAGCATAGTCATAGAAAGCGTCGAAACCTCCTACACCTGTACCAGCGGTCGTCTTGGTCGGTGACTGCGACACTGTGTTCACACGTACCTTATTCAGCTTGCCCAGGCGGTAGCCATAGTTACGCGCAATAGACTCAAGCACAGCCTTTGCATGTGACATGTCAGTATAATCAGGGAACACACGCTGCGCCGCGATATACGAAAGCGCTACGATAGAACCCCACTCATTCATGGCGTTCTGCTTCTCAGCTACGTGCATCACCTTGTGGAAAGAAATGGCTGAGATGTCCAGCGTCTTCAGGAACCAGTCGTAGTTCAGGTCGCCGTAAGACTTGCCTTTACGGATGTTCGGGCTTGAGCCGATTGAGTGCAGCACGAAGTCGATCTTACCGCCTAAAATTTCCTGAGCTTTTGTAAACAGGTTTTCCAGATCCTCAACAGAAGTAGCGTCGGCAGGTATAACCTGAGCGTTGCAAGCTTCAGCCAGCTTGTTGATCTCACCCATACGCATTGCGATCGGGGCATTTGTCAGCACAAACTCAGCACCCTCTTCATGGGCACGCATCGCAACTTTCCAGGCGATAGACTTCTCGTCAAGCGCTCCGAAAATGATTCCTTTCTTTCCTTTAAGCAGATTGTAAGACATGTATTTGTCAGGTTAATGTTTCACATTTTCAGGATTTCTGCCAGCCAGGTATAGCCAGCAGAAATCAGGCAGCAATATAGCAATAACTAGGTATAACTCAAGTTAAGATCGGCCATCATTCACACAAGCCCATTTCTCCGTTAGCCCCCTCTCCTATTTTAGGTATGCGGCCCTGAGCAAAGAAGCGACATTGAGTGTATATTACAGCGAAAGCAACTCTTTGGCACTCTTGTAAGCACTTGCACTAGGGTTGGCACCTGCTATCATGTGCGCTATTTCATCTACACGCTCTTTGTCGCTCAGTTTCTTCACACGGCTGATCGTTCGGTCTTCGGTATCATGCTTGTACACGAAGTAATGGGAGTTACCCTGCGCTGCAATCTGCGGCAAGTGCGAAATGGCAATAATCTGGTGCTTCTGCGCCATCTGCTGCATCATCCTGCCCACTTTCACGGCTACCTCCCCGGATATGCCTGTGTCGATCTCGTCGAATACGATGGTTGGCAGGGCAGTTTTATCGGCCAGCATGTACTTGATGCTGAGCATCAATCGGGAGAATTCACCGCCTGAGGCAGCTTTTACCAATGACTGGGGCTGCGCACCTTTGTTTGCACTGAACAAAATACTGATCTCGTCAGTACCTGTTGCAGTTGGCGCAGCGGCTTTGTGCTGAATGACGATGCGGGCGTTTGGCATACCAAGTTCGGCCAGCAAGGTATAGAGTTCCTGCTCGAACTGCCCAAACGAAGCCTTGCGGCGTTCTGAAAGCACGGCAGCTTTCTCCAGCATTTCCTTCTCCGCTTCTTTCATGGCTTTCTCGGTGCTGGAAAGAGCATTATCCAAGTTTAGTACGCTGCCTACTTTGCCTTCCAGCTCACGCTGAATCTCGAGCAGTTCGGCAATAGTTTGTACCTGGTGCTTGCGCTGCAAGGTATAGATGGTGTTAAGCCGCTCCTGTACCTCCGTAGTGCGGGCCGGATCGGCTTCGGTGCGGCGCTCAGCATCTTCGAGTTCACCTGCCACGTCATTAAGCTCAATCATGCAGCTTTCGGTGCGGGTGCGCAACTCTTCATACTTCGGTGAGAAAGCCGCCAATTGCCCGATCAGTTGTACTGTGTCCTTCAGGGCGGAGGTGATGTTAAACTCTGACTCTGTCAGGTACTGCACCGCCTGCGTCAGCTTCAGCTTGATGTCTTCGGCGTTCTCCAGTTCCTTAAGCTCTGTCTCCAGCTGCTCCTGTTCATCTTCCTGCAGGTTGATCTCCTCCAGTTCATTGAGCAGGAAAGTGTTGTAGTCCAGTTCCTTCTGCGCCTGCGCAAGCTGGTCGTTCAGTTTCTTATAATCGCTTTCGAGCTTCTTATACTTGCGGTACGTCTCGTTATAATCTTTCAGGTATGACAGGTTGCCTGCATAGATATCCAGCGAAGTGTTGCCGGCATAAATGTCGAGGATATTGAGTTGGAAGCTGGTGTCGCCCAACTGCAGTGTGTCGTGCTGCGAGTGGATGTCCATCAGGTTCTCGCCTATCTTGCGCAGCACGTCCAGCGTTACCGGGGTGTCGTTCACAAAGGCGCGTGACTTTCCGCTTGGGCTGATCTCACGACGCAGGATGCAGTGTTCGTCAAAGTCTAAGTCCTCAGCTAAAAACACCTCTTTGAGGTTGTACTGCGAAATATCAAATACCCCCTCAATCACGCACTTCTGCTCCTGGTTGAAGAGCAGTTTAGAGTCGGCGCGGTTACCGAGCAGCAAACCTATCGCGCCCAGCATAATGGACTTACCGGCACCGGTTTCACCTGTTATAATATTGAGCACTGGCGATGGGTTCATTTCCAACTGCTCTATCAGTGCGTAGTTTTTTATTTTAAGATCAATCAGCATATATAAGGATGCAAGATGCTAGTCACAAGGTATAAGATTTAATACCCGGACTTAGTTCGATAATTTGGGTGTATTTTAATAAGGTGCTTCGATGTCGTAAATCACTTCCTCCACCTCGGGCACAGGTATGGTATGTTTGTGCCTGCGACCATCGAGCAACTCCAACTCCTGGACTGACACATGCTGCAGTACCCCCTGCACAACCACACGGTTTCTCAACACCACTTGCACCGTCAGCTGTTGCAGAAGATCAGGCAGGTGATCGGCCAATTGGTTTCGATAGATTCTGATCTGGCGTTTGCCCATAGGTGATTGCGCAGGTATATTCCTCCGCCCCGTGAAGATACGCGCTTTCTGTGAAATTTGGAAAAGGCTTAGCGTTGGAGCAGCACTTCGTACTTGGTGTTGTTGGTAGGATCCACCTGCGTGAGTAAGGTATAGGCGGCTTGCTTATCAGCCGGAGCGGCCGATTTGAAAATATTCACCAGTTCATCTGACTTGGCCTCAAAGAATGAGCGGATCAGAGCAGCGCCGGGCTTCTGCTGCGATATCTTCTGGATGTTCCGCAGCACTTCGAGTGTCGCCTTGCGGGCTTTCTCAGGGTCCTGTGCCATCAGGTCCATCCCCTGGCGGTGCATGGTATAGATGCCCTCACGAAAAGGTATAAACACCGGATCCTGTATGTTGTCGATCATCCAGTAGCGGTTGCGATTGCCTTCAAACGGACGCCAGCCCGGGAAAATAGAGTTCTGCGAAGCTGCCAGGTTCAGGATGCCACGTGCCCGATCAAAGGAAGGTGAGCCGCCTAATCTGGCAAAGCTGTCGTTATCCATCCCGATGATCATATAGGCATAGTATGCCAGCATGGCTGACAGGTTGCCGGTAAAATTGTTTTCGGCAAAGTCGAGCGGTTGGGCCTCGTTAAACTGGAAAAGCCAGTCACGGTCGATAAAAGAGAAAAGCGTGGACTCGTAGCCGGTGCCATAAGCTGGCCGTACGGATACGATCTGTACATTGGCGCGGAAAGTACCTACCTCGGGCATTTCAGTCAGGTTGATGAGCATACGGCATTTGATGCGTTCATCCACCCGGTAAGACTGATTAGTCCAGCGGCGGTTGTTCATAAACTCAAAAATGCGGTTTTGCATTTCGGTGAACAGTTGCCGGTTGGCAAAAGCTACCTGTTCGCTGTTGACCACCACATCGCACTGCAACTCCTGGGCACGGGCTCCCAAGGCTACTCCCATCACACACAGCAAAACAAACAGTCGCTTAAGCATAGAGTCTCTCCCAAATCAGGTTCACGATATCCTGTGCCACTTCGCTTTTATGCTTCAGTTCAAAAGCCGTGGTCGTATCTTTCTCAATAATAGTGATTTTATTTGTATCGTGCTTAAAACCAGCGCCCGGATCATTGAGGGAGTTCAGCACAATCATGTTCAGGTTCTTCTTTTGCAGCTTCTCGCGGGCATTGCTGTCTTCATTATCCGTCTCCAGGGCAAATCCCACGGCAAACTGATCTTGCCGCTTTTCTTTGCCGAGTGCCGCTGCTATATCAACGTTCTTAACGAGTTCGATTGTCAGTTCGGCACCGGCTTTTTTTATTTTTCGGTCTGCTACTACTTTGGGTTTGTAATCGGCAACGGCAGCGGCAAATACCCAGATATCAGCCGCAGGAGCCTGCTGCTTTACAGCCGCATACATTTCATCGGCAGTAGTAACGGGTATAACCTTGATGGCATCATGCTGCGCCTGCAGGTTTGTTGGCCCTGCTACCAGCTGCACCTGAGCACCGCGGCTGGCAAAGCACTCGGCCAGCGCATAGCCCATTTTACCTGTTGAGTGGTTGCCAATAAAACGCACCGGATCAATTGGTTCGTATGTCGGGCCGGCAGTCAGGACGACGGTTTTGCCCTTAAACAGTTTTTCCAATGCCTGTGAAGTGATTTTCTAGTACGCGAATAATTTCCTCTGGCTCTGCCATACGCCCCTGCCCCACCAGTCCACTGGCAAGTTCGCCATATCCGGCCTCAATGATGAAGTTGCCATAGCCGCGCAGCCTGGTAAAGTTAGCCTGCACCGCAGGGTGCTGGTACATATCCAGGTCCATAGCCGGTGCCACAAACACCGGGCAGCGTGCTGACAGGTAGGTAGCCGACAAGAGATTATCGCAAAAACCGTTGGCAAACTTGGCCACTGTGTTGGCACTGGCAGGTGCTACCACCATGGCATCGGCCCAGAGGCCCAGCTCCACATGGTTGTTCCAGACACCCTGCTCATTGAGCACGAATTCAGTGAGCACAGGCCGCTTGGAGAGGGTAGCTAAAGTGAGCGGGGTTATAAAGGCAGAAGCAGAAGTGGTCAGGATGACCTGCACTTCTGCTTCTGCTTTTACGAGTAAGCGAACTAGCATGGCTGCCTTATACGCAGCTATACTTCCGCAGACCCCCAATACTATTTTCCGATTCCGGAGCATGCGCCTTACAGCGATATTTCGTCAGTCTCTTCGTCTGGTGTGCGCACGTATACTTTACCTTCCAGGAATTCCTCAATAGCAAGGCTGGTAGGCTTTGGCAGGCGCTCGTAGTATTTAGAAATTTCGATCTGCTCACGGTTCTCAAACACCTCCTCCAGGTTGTCCACTGTGGTGGCAAACTCGGCCAGCTTAGAGTTCAACTCTTCTTTCAGCTTCACAGAGATCTGGTTGGCTCTTTTAGAGATAACCGAAACAGACTTATACACATTGCCGGTCTGCTCTGCAAAGTCGGCCATGTTACGGGTAACGATTGATGATGGAACGATTGCCATATATACTTGCTTTATGAATTGCTTGGGTTGTTTTTCTTTATTTTCTCGAGCTCAGATTGCGCGTTGGCGTATACCTGCTCAGCACTACGCAGGTAACTGCTGTCGGGATACTGGTCGATGAAGGCCTGGTAAAAATCAATAGCTTCCATGAAACGCTCCTGCTGCTTGTCCGGCACGCTTTCCAGCGCAAAGCGGTATTGTGCATCCACTCTCAGGTAAGCTGCCTGCTCACTGTAGGGCGAAGACGGGTTTTCGCGCAAAAAGTTCGTAAATGCCACTACGGCAGACTTGTAATAGCGCAGCTTGTAGTATAAGCGGGCACTTTCAAAAGCTTTCAGATCCAGCTTAGCGCTCAGATCATCGAACATCTTATTGGCCTCTGCTGAGAACTGGCTGCTTGGGTAGCGTACCAGGAATTCCTGGATCGACTCCATAGCCGTGATGGTGCTAGTCTGATCCTGCTCGAAGTCCGGTGAGTCGTTGTAAAGTGACTTAGCCTGCAGGAACATAGCCTCCTCAGCCATCTCACTACGCGGGTAGGTTTCGTAGAAGGTACGGAACTGGAAGGCACTCAGCATGTACTCCCGCTGCTGGTAGTGCGTGTTGGCGTAGTAGAAACGGGCTCTCTCAGCCTCTTCTCTACCTGTCATCAAAGGCATCACCTGCTCAAGCAGTTGGTTTGCACGGTAGTAGTCCCCTTTCTCGTAGTACTCGAGTGCGGCTTTGTATTTCAGATCAACGTCGTTGCTTTTTAACAGCTTTTGGAAGTTGCTGCAGCTGGTTGTAAAAACCAACAGGCACAACAATACGACGGTATGCAGGATTCCTCTGTTCATGAACGGGCAAAATTATACAATATCCCTGTGATTTACAAGCGTGAATATAGCGTGTTTACTTGCGGGCCGGCGACTGCTTGGCAGCTCCTGCAGCAGGCTTTTTAGCTGGCGTCTGGCCTGACTTGTTGCCAGCTGCTTTGCCTTTGGCAGGAGCAGCGGCTTTAGTAGGCACATCCGGCGCTTTCACCGGTTCGCGCGGAGCCAGTACCTCTTTTTTATCAGGCCTGAGTTCTTCGAGCCAGGCAAATCCTTCAAGCCTTCGGTCACTAGCCTGCAGTTCGTGCGGCGGTATGAACTTTGCGTCCGGATTTACAAGAAACGAAATAGATTTCAGTTTATTTTCCGCAAAGTTCAAAACCATGTCGCTACACACAGCCCGGTTCATACCTGTTAGCACCGAATCACCTTCCAAGGCAAAGTAAATACTCTCTCCATTGCCGTTCACATTTACACGTCGCATACGCCCGTCCTGGAAGTGCGCCACCATGTTACGGCCCTTCACCTGGTTGTAATTCCGGAGTGAGTCTTCAGAAGTGATAAAGGAGTTACTGAAAATGTACATCTTGTCGATGGTCTTGTTTCGCATGTGGATGCGGATGGTATCGCCCACGATCTGGCTCTGCTCACTCCACAGGGTCGGGTTGCGGTGCATGTACATCAGCGAGTCGGTACGGTTGTAGCTGAGAGAGTCGCAGGTGCCCTGCAGGTCTGATTTGAAGATCTTGACGTTATTGAAAGCAAACAGCATACTTGGCTGTCCATCTGCCTTAGCCTCGCGGGAGATAAGTGAATCGGCGGCCATGTATAGCGTGTCACCATCCATGATTGACTCCATCACCGGACTGCCCCATACCTTGGCTACCCCCTGATCTCGCCAGTAGCGGCCGACTTGCCCACGTATGGTCACGTCGTCTTTGAGCGAGCGCATGGTCATGTTCACCTTCGCCTCTCCATAGCCGCGGGCTTCGTCATAATACAGATCATCTCCCCCCAAGCGGTATTCCGGCGTTACGATATAGGCATTACGTCCGAAACGGGATACTTTGGTAATAGTATTATAAGTACCCTGCTCTGCGTACAGGTCGCCATTCTGACCTTTGATGAAGGTTGGTCCCTGGAAGTACACCACTTTACTCTCTGTGTTGTAGCGCATGTTCTGCGCTGTGATCTCGTAGTCAGCTGAAAACACTTTCACGTTCTGCTGAAAGGTAAAGACTTTGGTATTGGTATCGTAAGTACCGCGCTGGCTCTGCAAGCGGTTCTCGGGGTCTACAATGGTTCCGCCCTCGGTATAGACTGCCGTGCGGTTTTCCAGGTTATAATCAAGCGTAGGCGTGGTCAGTGTCATACGCGGATCCTGCATGGTCACACCCCCACTCATTCTGGCAGTGCGTTTTGCACCATCGTAGATGGCTTTCGTACCGGTCATGGTAACAGTATCTGCCTGGTTGATACGCACGTTGCCGAATGCCTCCAGTATCTCACTGTCACGGTATTGGTACACAGAGTCGGCATAAAGAAACGTCTCCTTTTGCTTAAAGATCACATTCCCAATCAGCTTATTCACGCGTCTCCCATTGATCGTAGTACCAATCAGGTCATCAGCACTCTCCAGTTGCACACGATCCTGCTGGCCCTGCTGTTGAGGACCCTGCTGGGCCGGCGTCTGCCCCGGACGTGCGGACTCCGGCTGCTGGTTCATGCGGGGCTGTGAAGGGGCCTGCTGTGGCTGATTCATGCGCGGCTGCGGTGGCTGTTGCTGCGGCACAATTTTGGGCGGCTGTGGCGGCTTTACCTGCTGCGTAGCCTGCCGCACAGTCACCGGTGGTTTCTGCTGCTGTTGCTCCTGCGCCAAAACTGTCAGCGACAATAGCGTAAACAGAATAGAATAAACTAATTTTGTGATGTTCATGCTTTATGGACAAAAGACGATGGCCTGCTAAGTATGACGTTTCGTTTCAACGTTTCATATACCTGCGGCCTTTGCCTGTTCTTAACTTCAAAATTATAAAAAATATACCAGCCGCTGCCTTATGCTACAGAAAGTTTCCGGTTTCATACAATCACACAACCTTTGCGAGCCCGACAGCAAAATACTGGCGGCTGTCAGCAGCGGCATCGATTCAATTGTGCTTTGCGAAGTACTGCACCAGCTCAAATATACCTTTGCCATTGCGCACTGCAACTTTGGCCTTCGCGACGAAGATGCTGAGGCTGACCAGCTTTTCGCCAAAAAGCTGGCCAAAAAGTACGATGTGCCTTTCTTTACCGAAAATTTCGACACCCGCGCCTTCGCCACGCAGGAGAAACTCTCGATCCAGATGGCGGCCCGCACCCTGCGCTATACCTGGTTTGAACAGGTTCGCCAGCAGGAAGGTTACGACTACATCGCCACGGCCCACCATAGCAACGACCTGACAGAGACCATATTGCTCCACCTGACCAAGGGCACAGGTATAGCCGGCCTGCATGGCATACCTGCCAAAAACGGGCATATCATCCGGCCAATGCTTACCGTTACCAAAGACGATATCTTCGATTTCGTGACGGAGCAACGGCTGATCTGGCGCGAAGACACCTCAAACGAGACGACCAAGTACCAGCGCAACAAAATCAGGCATGAGGTAATTCCGGTGCTCAAGGAAATCAACCCAAACCTCGAGGAAACCATGCAGCACACAGCCGAGCGGGTGAGCCAGGCCGAAGCCATCGTACACACTTACATTGACAACCTGCGCCAGCAAAGTATAAAGGAGGCCGAAGACGCCGTATACCTGTCGCTGGTCCCCCTACAGAACGCAACCGGTCTGCCAGTAGTGCTACATGAGTTGCTTCGCCCCTTCAACTTCAGCTATACTGTGGTGCTGGAGCTGGTAAAGGCATTGGAAGGCCTATCCGGTAAACAGTTCGACTCGCCTAGCCATACCTTGATAAAGGACCGCGAACAGCTTGTGATCACCCCGCGTAACCTGAGCCGCTTTGGGAGTGTGACGATTGCAGAAGGCCAGACGGAAGTGGATGAGGAACACGTGCAAATGACATTGCGCTACGTACCTGCCAGTGCGTATAAGCTCAACACCAAACCGCATGTAGCTGCCCTGGATGCCGGCTTGCTTAAATTCCCGCTGAAACTGCGCTCATGGCAGGAAGGCGACTGGTTTGTGCCGCTGGGTATGAACGGCAAGAAAAAAATCAGTGATTTTCTGATCGACAAGAAGATTCCAGCCAACCTTAAAGCAAAAACGCTGGTATTGGTATCTGACCAGTCTATCGTCTGGATAGCCGGCCACCGACTTGACAACCGCTTTAAAGTGACGGAGAAGACAGAGCAGGTGCTGGAGATTTCTTTGAAACGTACATCGTAGCACGTATCAAGTAGCAGAATTTTGGTGTAGACGTTTAGAGTGAGGCGCCTCCTAGCAGGTCACTGTTTCAGGAAGACAGTCACTTTCTTTTTGTCTGAAGCCTTGAATATGAAAAATCGTGCAATGTGTTGCGTGATACTTGCTACTAAACACGCTTTTAATAATAGATTTTTCTAATTTTACGGAAGTAAACCGAATCTCAAACCATAATTAAAGTATATCCTACAATGAAAGTAACCGTAGTTGGAGCTGGTAACGTGGGTGCAACGTGCGCCGATGTATTGGCTTACCGCGAAATCGCGAACGAAGTAGTTTTAGTGGATATTAAAGAAGGTTTTGCTGAGGGCAAAGCGCTTGATATCTGGCAGAAAGCCCCCATCAACCTGTACGACACGCGCACTGTTGGCGTAACCAACGATTACAGCAAGACTGCTGGTTCTGACGTGGTAGTGATCACTTCTGGTCTGCCGCGCAAGCCGGGCATGACGCGCGATGACCTGATCTCTACCAATGCCGGCATCGTGCAGTCGGTAACTGAGAACATCGTAAAGCACTCTCCTGACGCCATCATCATCGTGGTTTCTAACCCACTTGACGTGATGACCTATGCGGCACACATCACTTCCAAGCTGCCACGCACCCGCGTAATGGGTATGGCTGGTATCCTGGACACTGCCCGTTACCGTGCATTCCTGGCTGAGGCCCTGAACGTATCTCCAAAAGACATACAGGCAGTATTGATGGGTGGCCACGGCGACACCATGGTTCCACTTCCACGCTACACGACGGTTGGCGGTATACCTGTAACGGAGCTGATCGACGAAGAAACACTGAACGCTATTGTTGACCGCACCAAGAACGGTGGTGGCGAACTGGTGAAACTGATGGGTACTTCTGCCTGGTACGCACCGGGTTCAGCAGCTGCTCAGATGGTGGAGGCAATCGTACGCGACCAGCGTCGTGTATTCCCTGTTTGCGTGAAGTTGGAAGGTGAGTACGGCATCGACGGCGTATACCTGGGTGTTCCGGTAATCCTGGGCAAAAACGGTATCGAGAAGATCATCGAACTGCAACTGAACGAAGACGAGAAGCAACTGCTGGAGACGTCACGCGGTCACGTGAAAGAAGTAATGGATGCGCTGGATAACATCAACGCAGCCAAAGCTTAATCGCTATACCTGCTTATCCATACAAAAAGCGCCGCTTCTGCAAAGGAGCGGCGCTTTTTTGTTTGTATCTTTTGTGCGATAATCAATCTTTTTGACTAGCCTGAAACAGCTTCTGCTTCTCTTCTTTTGAAAGGCTCTCGTATCCCGAAACCGAGATTTTGTCCAGGATCAGGTCGATTTCCATCTGGCTGGGTTTACCGGCATAGCCAGTGTGGTAACCGGAGTTGTTACGGGCGCCATTATTCCCCACAGTCGCTTTCTGCCGGTGCGTTACTTTCAGTTTCGGTCGGCGTTTAAACAGACCGGTAAAAAAGTCCATGGTGCCATGCAACGGACGGCCCATGTCGCGGCCGCGCTGCAACTGCTTAATGAATAGCCACCCAAAGAGGGCGCCGCCTAAGTGGGCGATGTTACCACCGGCATTGTCGCCAATCGCTCCGGAAATAGAAAGTATCACCAGAAAGGCTGCGATGTACTTGATGCGCACCGGACCGATGATAAGCAGGTTAAAGGTATAGTTCGGTATCAGCGTGGCAGCTGCTACAACCACCGCCAGTACACTCGCTGAGGCACCGATCATCACGGCATACGCGGCACGATCGGCAAAGTATGGAATCAGGTTGTAACTCAGGATGTAGAGCAAACCACCGGCTATACCTCCCAGTATGTAGAGGCTCAGTAATTTTTTTTCACCCAGATACTCCCTGATCAACTGCCCGAACCAGTAAAGGTTGAGCATGTTGAAGATGATGTGCAGGAAACCCTCGTGCGTGAAGAAATATGAAATGATCGTCCAGGGACGGGTGATGAAAACGAGCGGGTCAGAGGGCAGTGCGATAAACCGCATCAAGCCACTGTAAGCCCAGCTGCTACTGGTCAGGAACAACACCGTCCGGAGCGTGATCAGCACCACAAAAACAATGACGTTGATGAGGATAAGCTGCTTCAGGGTGTTGTTCGGCTGCCGGAAAGAGTCTTTTATGTCTTGGATAATACTCATTATACCTGTTAGCTGAAAAGAGCGGGAAGGCTTTTGCGCCTTACTACCTTATACTTATTGTTTTTACTATTACGTATCCTGATAATCGTTGCGTTGCCACATTTTTATAAGAATATACGCAAATAACATACCACCGAGGTGCGCAAAGTGGGCCACATTGTCGCCGGGTATACGGTTAAAGCCCGCATATAGCTCGTAGCCCCCATACAGGAGTACAAAATATTTGGCTTTTATAGGTATGGGCAGAAAGAGCAGGAAAAGCTCCAGATTTGGGAATAGCATCCCAAATGCCATCAGTATTCCAAACACTGCACCAGATGCTCCTAGCATGGGCATGTTGAAAGTTTGATTGAAGACGGCACGTACAGCTTTCTTACTTTCTGAGATATATCCCTCGTTGTCTGGATTGCGCTGGTACTCAATAGCAAAGCGCTTCTCGTAACCACCTGCGTAGTGTGACTCCATAAAGTTATAAAAGCCTGTTGGGGTCGGGTTTTCGATGTATTGTACCGCCTCGGTTTCAATCGTATTCAATTCGTATGCCCGAACACCGGAATAGAGCATACTGGCTCCCAAACCTGTGATCAGGTAAAAGGCCAGGAAGCGCTGTGAGCCCCAGAAACGCTCCAGCAAGGGCCCGAATATGAACAAGCTGAACATGTTGCTGAACAGGTGTGCCCAGCCGCCATGCAGGAACATGTGAGTGAAAATCTGAACCGGCTGAAAATAATCAGAGGCAAAATGGTGCAGCGCAAACTGTCGGTAGTCGAACACACCATTTGCCTGCAGTATAAATACGACCACGTTGATGATCAGGAGATTCCTGACCATGGGGGTTATATTGAACATCTTATCTTCTTTTTCTCGAGTTGATCGCTATACCTGAGACTACGCCCCGAAAACCAAAATCAATAGTTTAACAATCAACAATTTAACAATTCAAATCACCCCTTCAGGAAAAGCTCATGCAGCTGACCGAGCTCCATGATGACCAGCGTCTTCTGCCCGCCGGGGGTATAGTTGGGCACTTCGCAGCCGAACAGCTTGTCTACGAGTGAGTTCATCTCAAGGTCTGACATGCGCGGCTGCAGTTTGGAAGCCAGTCGTTTGGCCATGGCCCGGGCCAGGTTCTCCCGCTTATCCAACTTGAGCGTGGCCAAATTGTTTTTGTACTGCTCAATCAGCTCCTCGAGCAGCTCTTTTTCGTTGGCCGCCTGCACATCGGCAGGTATAGCGTTCAGGATGATGGTGTTGCCGCCAAAGTCCTCGAACTGGAAGCCCAACTCCTGAAACTCTGCCCGGAGCTCCTTTACCAAAGCTGAATCGGTGGGTGAGAGCTCGATGGTCTGCGGAAAAAGAAGCGCCTGCGAGGTCACCATCTTCTTCTGCAGCGAAGCCATGTACTTTTCGTATAGAATCCGCTCCTGCGCCGCCTGTTGGTCAATGATCATCACACCAGACTTTACCTGCACCAACAAGTACTTGTGATGCACCTGCAAAGTTTTGCTGGACGTGGTCATAGGCGCGGCAAAAGTATCGTCGAGCAAGCCCATACCGGATGGCGAGGTAATCCGCTCTTCTTCTTGCTCTATCGCCTGACCGTTCCGAAGCGGTTCGTACAATTGCTCCCAGCCATTAACGCTAGCCTTTTTAGGCGAGGACGGCACTTTAAAGCCCGGGAAGGTGCCTTCCTTCTCAAAACCCTCTCCCCCATGCGGCATCCGGATCGGCTGCAGCGGAGCAAAGTTCACGTCACTCTGGAAATCGAGCGAAGGGGCAATGTTGTGCGTGCCCAGCGACTTCTTGACAGCGGCATGCACGATGGCGTACACTGTCTTCTCGTCTTCGAACTTGATCTCGGTCTTGGTCGGGTGCACGTTAATGTCGATCCGCTCCGGCTCAATGTCAATAAAGAGCACATAAAACGGATGGCTGTCTTTCGGCAGGAGCCCCTCATAGGCCGTCATCACGGCATGATTGAGGTAGCCGCTCTTGATAAAACGGTTGTTTACGAAGAAGAATTGCTCGCCACGGGTCTTCTTAGCAAACTCTGGCTTGCCAATGTAGCCGCGCACGCTCATAAAGGGCGTTTCTTCTTCGCAGCCGGCCATTTGCTCTTTGTAGTTGTTGCCAAACACGCCCACAATGCGCTGGCTCAGCTTTCCGGCCGGCAGACTGAATATCTCCACATCGTTGTGGTGCAGTGTAAAGGCCACTTCCGGGTAAGCCAGGGCCACCCGCTGAAACTCGTCGAGTATGTGTCGCATTTCCACCGCGTTCGTTTTCAGAAAATTGCGGCGGGCAGGTACGTTATAGAAAAGGTTTTTGACAGCAATGGAAGTACCAGCAGCTATTGCGGCTGGTTCCTGCGCGGCCACCGTGGAGCCTTCCACCAGCAAGCGGGTACCCGTTTCGGCACCGTGCGGCTTGGTTTTGAGCTCTACCTGCGCCACCGCCCCGATCGAAGCCATGGCCTCTCCCCGGAAGCCCATCGTCCGGATCCGGAACAGGTCTTCTGTGGACTTGATTTTAGAAGTGGCATGTCGCTCAAAGCACATGCGGGCGTCGGTTTCCGACATGCCGATACCGTTGTCCACTACCTGCACCAGCTGCTTGCCAGCTTCCTTCACGATCAGTTGCACGCTTGTGGCACGGGCGTCAATGGCGTTCTCCAGCAGTTCTTTTACCACCGATGAAGGCCGCTGCACCACTTCACCAGCGGCTATCTGGTTAGCCAGGTAATCGGGCAATAAGTGTATAATATCGGACATCCGCTATTTCTAATTCAATTTAGGGTATCTTCCAGGCAAAATCTTGCGTTTTTAATAAAAACGGTCGGATTTTTGAATATACTATTTTGTCAAAACAGAACTTATTCAGAACAAATTTTATTACTAATTTACAGACCAGTTGCGAAATGGGTCGAAAATTAGAAGAGAGTCTGGATTCTGATTTTAACAAGAGACCGACGTATGGCTTGTGGCTCTCGAGGCGTTAGCATCTACAAAGGCCATCCGCTATACCGCCTGTCAGGGGCAGAAAGACTGGAAATAATTTTTCTCGTTTTTTGAACCGCCTTCTGCAAAAATAGGCTTAATTTCGACTTGTTCCAATATAATAATACCAGTACAGGATGTTGAAGAGTTTTAGCTTAGGATTACTTATACTTATCTTTCTCGGAATGGGACCGCTGATGTCACTGACACCGTCAGACAACATCATTGTGGCCTCCAAAGAGCAGAGCTGGGTAGACAGTGTCTTCACATCCATGACTCCGAATCAGCGTATCGGCCAGCTGTTTATGGTGGCCGCCTACTCCAACAAAGACGAAAAACACTTCCGCCAGATCGACACCCTGGTAGCCCGCTACAATGTGGGTGGCATTATGTTCATGCAGGGTGGTCCGGTAAGGCAGGCACAATTGACCAACCGCTTCCAAAGCAAGGCAAAAGTACCCGCCTTGATCGCCCTGGACGCCGAGTGGGGCCTGAACATGCGCCTTGATAGCAGCATGCACTTTGCCAAGCAAATGACGCTGGGCGCGCTCAACGACGACAAGTACATATACCTGATGGGCCGCGAGATTGCGCTCAAGATGAAGCGCATGGGCGTACACGTGAGCTTCTCACCCGTACTGGACGTGAACGTGAACCCAGCCAACCCGGTGATCGGTAACCGTTCTTTCGGTGAGACTAAAGAAGAAGTAGCCCGTCGCGGTGTAGCTTACATTAAAGGGCTGCAGGACCACGGTGTGATTGCTGTTGCCAAGCACTTCCCCGGCCATGGCGACACAGATACTGATTCCCACCTAACCCTTCCGGTGGTAAACCACGATATGAAACGCCTTTCGGAGGTGGAGCTATACCCTTTCCATAAGTCATTTGAGGCCGGTGTGATGGGCGTGATGGTGGCGCACCTGCACATGCCGAAGATCGACTCCACTAAAAATCAGGCAGCTACACTTTCCAAGCCGATCGTAACGGGCATTCTGAAAGAGAAAATGAAATACAAGGGCCTGGTATTTACCGACGCTCTGAACATGAAAGGCGTGAGCAGCTTCTACAAGCCCGGTGAAGTCGATTTGAAGGCTTTGATGGCTGGTAACGACGTGCTTTTATTCCCGGAGGATGTGCCAACCGCTATCCGTAAGATCAACGAAGCTATCACAACCAAGCAAATTAAGCAGGAAGACATTGACCAGCGTGTACGCAAGATTCTGCACGCTAAATACTGGGCTGGTCTGAACAACTATAAGCCGGTATCGCTGACGAACCTGCAGCAGGATGTGGATCGTCCGCTGAGCAATGTGGTGCAGGAGCAGCTGTATGAGCATGCTGTAACGGTAGCCCGCAACAAGGCCAGCCTGATTCCTTTCCGTAACCTGGATACGCTGAACATTGCATCGGTGGCCATCGGTACAGGTCCGAACAGTGTGTTCCAGCAGACACTGGGCAATTACGCTCCGGTGACCAAGTTTAACATCAAGGACCGATTTGCACCGGACTCCGCCTTCACTAAGCTTATACCTAAGCTGCAGGACCATGATGTGGTGGTAGTAAGCGTGCACGGCATGAACAATACGCCTTTCAAGGATTTTGGAATTGGCTTGGGCACACGTGCTTTTGTGCAATACCTGCAGAAGAGCACTAATAAGAAAGTAGTGGTAGCTGTGTTCGGCAATGCCTATAGCCTGAAGTTCTTTGACCAGAGTGAGTGGCTGTTAGCTGGTTACGAAGACAACCCAACCTCGCAGTCGCTGGTGCCGCAGGTGCTGTTTGGTGCCCGCGCCGCCAAAGGCAAATTACCTGTAACGGCTTCGGCTACGCTGAAAGCAGGAACAGGTATAGCTACTCCTGCCCTCGGTCGCCTGAAGTACGGCACTCCTGAGAGTGTAGGAATGGACTCCAAGACCCTGGCGCAGATCGATAACATAGCCACTGAAGCCATTGCCTATGCCGCAACGCCGGGTGCGCAGGTGCTGGTGGTGAAAAACGGCACCGTGATCTTCAACAAATCATACGGCCACTATACCTACGACAAGAAAAAGCCTGTTACAAATAACACGGTATATGATATCGCTTCCATCACCAAAGTGGCGGCTACGCTGCAGGCGGTGATGTTCCTCAAAGACCAGGGCAAGATCAACCTGGACGAGAAAGTATCGACTTACCTGCCGGAGCTGAAAGGCACCAACAAGGCTAACCTGGTGATTCGTGATGTGCTGGCCCACCAGTCAGGTTTACGGGCAGGTATACCGCACTGGCAGAAAACGCTGGACAAGCTGCAACTGAACCAGACCTTCTACGCCAGCGCTCAGAATGATGTGTTCCCGAACGAAGTGGTGCCAGGTATCTACTCCATCAAATCGATGGAAGATTCGCTGTGGGCCTGGACAGTGCGTTCACCCCTGCTGGTGAAGCCAAAGGCTGCCAAGACGTATGACTACCAGTACAGCGACCTTGGGTTCTACATTCTCAAGCGGATGTCGGAGCGCATGCTGAACCAGCCGCTAAACGAGTTTATGGATCAGAACTTTTACGGTCCGCTCGGCTTGAGCACCATGACCTATAATCCACTCCTGAAGCACCAGCGCGACGTGATCGTGCCGACAGAGGATGACAATTATTTCCGTAAGAACCTGATCTGGGGCACGGTGCATGACCAGGGCGCTGCCATGATGGGCGGTGTGGGTGGCCACGCAGGTCTTTTCTCCAACGCCAACGACCTAGCCGTGCTTATGCAAATGAACCTGCAGAACGGTAAGTACGGCGGACACCAGTTCTACAAATCGGAGGTGGTGAGCGAGTTTGCGAAAAGACAATCAACTACGAGTCGCCGCGGATTGGGCTGGGACAAACCAGACCCTGACGGTAATGGCCCAACGTCGAATCTGGCCTCAAACGCAACCTTTGGCCACACAGGCTTTACCGGAACAGGGGCCTGGGTAGATCCTGACAACCAACTGATTTACATATTCCTTTCCAACAGAGTATACCCGGATGCGAGCAACTCCAAACTCGTGAAGTACAACATCCGCACCCGTATACACGATGTGATCTATAAAGCGATAGTACCTAAAACTTAAATAAAAAGGATAATTTTACGAGTGCAGCTCCGCATAGGGCTGCACTTGTTGTTTCCTCAGCATAAAACCATGAAAATCGGAATAGTTTGTTATCCTACCTTTGGGGGAAGTGGCGTGGTTGCCACAGAGCTCGGCAAGGAACTGGCGCTAAAAGGCCACCAGGTGCACTTCATCACCTATAGCCAGCCAGCCCGACTGGATTTTTTTAACGAGAATGTTTCCTACCACGAGGTATACATCCCGAACTACCCACTCTTTCAGTACCCGCCATACGAACTAGCGCTGGCCAGCAAAATGGTAGACATAGCCCGTTTTGAGAAGCTTGACGTGCTGCATGTGCATTATGCCATACCCCATGCGTCGGCAGCCTACATGGCCAAACAGATCCTGCGAACCAAAGGCATTTACATACCTGTTATCACCACCCTGCACGGCACGGATATCACCCTGGTAGGCAAGGATGCTTCGTTTGAGCCGGTAGTCACCTTCAGCATAAACCAGTCAGATGGCGTGACGGCTGTCTCGGAGAGTCTCCGAACCGAAACGTATGAGTTCTTTCAGATCGAGAAAGACATTGAAGTGATTCCAAACTTCATTGATCTAAAAAAATTCAAGCGCCAGAAGAAAGAGCACTTCCGGGCAGCCATCAGTCCGAACAACGAAAAGCTGTTGGTACATACCTCCAACTTCCGGGGGGTGAAGCGTGTAGAAGACGTTATCCGGATTTTTGCCAAGGTGCGTGAAAAAATGCCATCGAAGCTCCTGTTGGTGGGTGACGGACCAGAGCGACCTAAAATGGAGAAACTCTGCCGCGACCTGAAAATCTGCAATGACGTGCGTTTCTTGGGTAAACTGGAGGCAGTAGAAGAAGTGCTGTCCATTGCTGACTTGTTCCTGATGCCTTCCGAGAAAGAGAGTTTTGGTTTGGCCGCACTCGAAGCGATGGCTTGCGAAGTACCTGTTATCTCAACCAACGCAGGCGGTATACCTGAACTCAATGTGCACGGCGTAACCGGCTTCGTAAGCGAAGTAGGCGATGTGGATGACATGGTGAAAAACGCCCTGCACATCCTCGACGATGCCAACCTGCCTACCTTCAAGGCAAATGCATTGGCCCGTGCTCATCATTTTGATATCGATAAGATTGTGCCGCTCTACGAGCAATTCTACCAGCGCATCATCGACGCGCAACTGGCTGAAGCAGGCAACCCCTTATAGAGCAGAAATAAATTGAAGAAAAATCCGGCCGCTATACCTGTTGCCGGATTTTTTTATGCCTTATATTTACTTTGGTGTGTTATATTATTGCCGTCATCCCAATGTAAGGATGTAAAATAAGAGCACACCCCTGCCCCTCTCAAAAGGAGAGCAGTTTCACTTTACTTTTTATGTCATCCTGAAAAGATCCTGGTAAAGAGGGCCTCTACCCCCCAATAGTATAAGCTTAACTTCCCGGGGTTGGCCCCCCTATTTCAACCAAGTTTCTTTAGGGAATGACAATAATTTTTGAGTCTGTATTCTTAGAATGAAACACACCCCTCTCAAGAGGGAAGTTTTAACTTTAATATAGCGCGAATATAGCGTGGGCGAGGACACTTGCGCCATGCGTATACCTTACAATTAAACTCTATTACCCGACCAAACTATGGCAAAAGACAAGTACTACATCATCGACTTCGACAGCACTTTTACACAGGTAGAGGCACTGGATGAACTGGGCGAAATAAGTCTGGCGGGTGAGGAGAACAAAGACGAAATCCTGCAGCAAATTAAGGATCTGACCAATGGCGCCATGGAAGGGAGGAGCTCGTTTACCGAAGGCCTGTCCAAAAGGCTGGCTTTACTCAAAGCGAACCGACGGCATCTGAAGCCACTGATTCAGCTTTTGCAGACCAAGGTGTCGGACTCCATCAAGCGTAACAAAGAGTTCTTCCAGACTTATGCCGACCATATCCTGATCGTATCAAGTGGCTTCAAAGAGTTCATCACCCCGATCGTGACCGAGTATGGCATCAAGGAAGAAAACATTTACGCCAATACCTTCAGGTTTGACGAACAAGGCAACATCATTGGCTTTGATGAAGAGAACCTGCTGTGCCTGGACCGGGGTAAGATAAAGCTACTTGAAGAGCTGGCGCTGGAAGGCGATGTGTATGTGCTGGGCGATGGGTATACCGATTACGAGATAAAAGAAGCCGGACTGGCCAATAAGTTCTATGCTTTCACCGAAAACGTGGTGCGCGACAGCGTAGTAGCGAAAGCTGACGACGTGGCTCCAAGTCTGGACGAGTTTCTGTATCAACACAAACTGCCGATGGCGATCTCCTATCCCAAAAACCGCATTCGGGTGCTTTTGCTGGAGAACGTACATCCCAAAGCCGTCGAGTTGTTCAAGCGTGAGGGCTACCAGATCGAGACTGTATCGGGAGCTTTGAGTGAGGATGAGCTGTGCGAGCGGATCAGGAATGTGTCGGTGCTGGGTATACGCTCTAAAACGCAGGTGACGAAGCGCGTACTCGAGCATGCCAACAAACTGATGTGTATCGGTGCATTCTGCATCGGCACCAACCAGATCGACCTGAGCGCCTGCCTGGACGCCGGTGTAGCCGTGTTTAATGCGCCTTACAGTAATACCCGTAGCGTAGTGGAACTGGCCATCGGTGAGATCATCATGCTTTGCCGTAATGCCGTTGACAAAAGCATTAAAATGCATCAGGGCATTTGGGATAAGTCGGCTACCGGCAGCGTAGAGGTACGTGACAAAAAACTGGGCATAATCGGTTACGGCAGCATTGGAGCGCAACTGTCAGTGCTGGCGGAGGCATTGGGCATGGTGGTGTACTACTACGATGTGGTTGAAAGACTACAGCTCGGCAATGCCCGTAAATGCGAAACGCTGAAACAACTGCTTCAAATAGCTGACATTGTGAGCCTGCACGTAGACGGCCGCACCAGCAACCAGGGCATGTTCGGTGCAGAAGAGTTTGCCGCCATGAAGGACGGGGCCATCTTTTTGAACCTCAGTCGTGGCCATATCGTGGACTTACCTGCTCTGGTGGAAGCCATAAAATCAGGGAAGGTACGTGGCGCGGCGGTGGATGTGTACCCGTATGAGCCGGCCACTAATGACGAGGAGTTTGTAAGTGAACTGCGTGGACTGCCCAATGTCATCCTGACCCCGCACATCGGTGGCAGCACACAGGAGGCGCAGGAGAACATCGGTACCTTTGTGCCAAGCCGCATTATGGAGTATATCAACACTGGCAACAGCTACCAGAGCGTGAACTTCCCGAACATCCAGCTGCCAGAGCTCAAGAATGCGCACCGCCTGATTCACATCCACCAGAATGTGCCGGGCGTGCTTGCCAATATAAACAGCGTGCTGGCCGGCAACCAGGTGAACATCTTAGGTCAGTACCTTAAAACCAATGAGCAGATCGGCTACGTGATCACCGACATCGACAAGCTATATGATAAGAAAGTGATCGAGGAGATGAAGCGGGTTCCGGCTACCATCAAGTTCAGGATCTTATATTAAAACACCTGCCCGATCTCCTGCTTCAGATAGCTGATAGCTTTGGCAGTTGGGTCGATTTCGTTGTTGAGCACGTTTTCCAGAATGCGTTTGGCCAGTTCCGTGCCTTTTGCCTTTTCATCGAGGCTTTGGAAGGATTTGTTGATCAGGTTCACAACTTCTTCGCGAGCGTGCCTTACCTGCTGCCAGGCCTGCTCGGTCATGTATACCTGCTGCGACATGTTGTGATTAAACTCGTTTCGGATTTCGGTGAGCAGGATGCGGTGGTACTCGGCGGCTGTGTGGCCTCCCCCACTCACCCGCAGCAAGAGGTTGCTTGGCGTAATGCGCTCCAACAACAGCACAATGCGCTCATAGGCCTGTAGCCGGATAGGCGTCACGACCTCCGCATTTTTATGGCGTAGCTCCAGCAAGCGCAGCTTATAGTCCCGCTCCAGAAACTTTTTCAGCATAGAGTAAGCTACTGCGGCCACCAAAATGGCAGGTATAGAGATTTTAAGTATATCGAGTATAATGTTGGTGCCTTCTTCCATTTGCGATTGTTTTGAACCTTAAATATCGGAAAAAATTAATTTAGGTTGGCATGAATCATTTTCCAGGTACAGCTGTTTAGCTAATACACCGGAGTGCTGCAGCAAAATTGCAAGTAATTGCGTAAATTGCAGCTCCATTTCAAATTTGAACAGACTATGGCAACTGAAACAAAAACTGCACCGATAGCGCTTACTGAAAAAGCACTGGCTGAAGTTAAAAATATAATGCAAGAGAAAAACGTACCTGCTGAATACGGCCTGCGCATTGGCGTGCAAGGCGGTGGCTGCTCTGGTATGTCCTACCTGCTGGGCTTTGATAAAGCAAAGGACTCTGACGAGATCTACACCCTTGAAGGTTTGAACCTGATCATGGACAAGAAGCACGCGATGTATGTACTGGGTATGGAAGTTGACTTCCAGGACGGTCTGAACGCCCGTGGTTTCGTTTTCAACAACCCACAGGCTAAGAGCACCTGCGGTTGCGGCAGCTCATTCTCTGCATAAGCTAAAAATACCTTCTTTCTCTTTAGAAAGACAAAGCCCGGCCAAATGGCCGGGCTTTGTTGTTTTATCAGTGGCGATCATCATACTGCGTAACCCTAACTACGGTGCCTTCTTTAAACTCAATGTCAATTACATGGGGTAATAAAGAGAAAGGACCTGGCAAACGCCCAGTATAATATTTCCACCGTTCATTCCTTTGATTCTCTCTTCCTGTAGTACCCAGCCACTTTTCAACATCCGATCTGTTCTTCCCAATAAGTAGCTCACGAGCAATTAGGTCCTCTGTCATCTTATACCTTTTATCCGGCTTTTCCCACCACTTTGCCTGATCAAAGCTTGTTTTTGGGTAATAGCGCCAGATAGCCAGGCTTGAAGAGTAAGTGAGCAGGAAACTCAAAAGGATGAAAGATAATGCACCAGCCCATACTGTAAATTTTCCGAGCCCATACCTTTGCATTACAGGCCTAAGCTTGAAATAACTCACGACGCAGAGTCCTACAAAGGCTGCTATAAGGTAAATTAACCAGGAGAATGTAGCTACCAGCATAGGTACGCGCTTAGTAGGTTCTCGTCATACTCGATGGCACTACCAGAATATAATCCGCCTTCTGCTTATGCTCCTCTGTCAGCTTGTCCAGGTCTTCCTGCAGCACGGTGGTAATGGTCATGGTCCTGAGTTGCGGATTGCCCTGCTTCAGATACCAGCCTATACCCTCAAAATTATCGGAGTGATAAGCGCCGTTCAGATGTAACATCTTTTTGCCTTTGTTTACCTGCTGCAGGATGAAATGAGCCATGGTGGCGTCTTTCAGGGCCTGAGCCTGCACAATGTTTTCGCTTTTGGTATTGCCATGAGTGCCTTTGCCAAACATCGCCAGCATATTCTTATACCCGGGCAGGTCCATATCAACCTGCACAGGCAGCGGCGCAATGTAGCGTTTTGCATCTGCCGATACATGCTCCAACGCCTTCAAGCTACCTCCTGATACCATGGCAGCGTAACGGCGCGGCACATTGGTCGCGACAAAAGGTATGGACATTTCTTTCGCAAAGCGTACCACTGGTTTATAATCCGTCTGATAGTTATTCCAAGGCCGCGACTCCTGCTCAAAATTCTTCTCCGCTACCTGCCCTGACAGATACTCGTTCAGTACCAGTTGCACATCGGCTTCAAACATCTCGGCTCCTATGGTGAAGCGCTGCTGGTGAGCCTTGTGCAGGTCTTTGGCCACTTCTAATTGCAGCCAATGCGCGATCGGGTCGTTGTGCTGCTCACCAAACAGCACCACATCGGCCTTCTGCAGTTCTTCCAGCATTTTGCCATACTTCACCTGCTTGCCCTTTGCCGTGAAGAGTTGGTAGGCAGGTTTATCTTTATCGGTTTCGGAGGCAGTGGCTATACCTGTGGTGAACATAAGCAACAGGAGTGTCAGGAGTGAAAATCTCATCATAGTTATGGAGTATTTCGCCCAATCAAGTTACAAAAAAATAGCTGGCTCCGAAGAACCAGCTATGCTAATTTTATACCTATACCTGAGTGGCTATACCCTGTAGAACAACCACTTCGATAGTTCTTTGTAGTTGATCTTCTTGCCGTACATCAGTATACCTACGCGGTAGATCCTGGAGGCGATCCAGGTGGTGAAGATGAAGCCCAGAATGAGGAGCCCCATTGAAAGCAGGAGTTCGCTGGCAGGCACGCCGAATGGGATACGCACCATCATCACAATCGGGGATGTGAACGGAATGATCGACATCCAGAAAGCCACTGGCCCATCAGGATTCTGTATCACCACCGTGTAAGACATGATGAAGGAAATGATGAGCGGTATTGTGATCGGGAACATGAACTGCTGTGTGTCCGTCTCGTTGTCCACAGCCGCACCAATGGCCCCGAAGAGAGAACCGTACAGCAAGTACCCGCCCAAGAAGTAGAACAGGAAACTGCCTAATAGAAGTGGGAAGTTGAGGTTCGAGATGGCGCTGCTCACCTCGGACAAGGTATTCTGTTGGCTTGATTCTTCTGTCTCAGCAGACTCCTCTTCACCTGTTGCCATTGCACGGCCAGACTGCATCTGCTCGATTGGAGTAGGCGCCGGTTTAATGTCAAAGGCTGCCTGCACACCGCTTACCACGATAGCCGACAATACAACCCAGAGTAAAAACTGCGTCAATCCCACACCGGCTATACCTACAATCTTGCCCATCATGAGCTGAAAAGGCTTCACTGAGGAGATCATCACCTCCACAATGCGGTTGGTCTTCTCCTCTATCACGCCGCGCATGATCTGCACGCCATACAGGAAGATGAAGAAATAAATGATAACAGCCCCGATGATGCCAGCCCCGGACGTTACCCACACATTGCTGTCGCGCTCGCCGCTCTCGCTAAGGTTCACGGTGGTCATCGTCACGTTGGCCTTCATTTTATTGAGCATATCACGGTCTATACCGGAGGCCATGAAGCGCTGACTCTCAATTTCCTTCTCCAGCATATTCTCCAGCCTGAACTTCACCTGCAGACTGGTATTCTTCTTTGAATAGAGGCGGATACCTTCAGGCTTATCCAGATCAAGCTTCGGAATGTGCAGCAGTGCGGTGTAGTCTGTTTCCTGATAGGCAACTTTTGCCTGTTCCAGCGAACTGGCCGCTATCGGGATAATTTTCAGGTCCTCGCGGCTTTCCAGCTTATCTGCAAAGAGTCCGCTTTCGTCCAGCACCATCACCACGTCTTCACTGTCCGAAATAGTGGCGAGCCAGGCAGGTATGATCATGAAGGCGGCCAGCAACAGCGGTGTCAGGAAGGTCATGATGATGAAGCTTTTCTTCCGCACGCGTGTCAGGTATTCGCGCTGTATAATGAGCCAGATCTTATGCATGGTAAGTTTCTTTTACTTTTCGGATAAAAATGTCATTGATACTCGGTACAAGCTCCACAAACGAGTGTACCTCTACACGCTGAATCAGGTAACGCAGCAGGTCGTTTGGCGAAGCGCCATCGAGCAGGCGGATGGAAGCCCGGAACACACCGTGGTTGTCGTGCTGCTCCAGCACTTCAAAATCAGGTGACGTAATCAGCAATTGTCCGTTGCCGATTACCTGGTAGGTGTCCGTCTTGTAGGTGTCTTTAATTTCACGCACCGGACCGTCGAGCACTTTGCGAGAGCGGTTGATCAAGGCAATGTTATCGCAAAGCTCCTCTACCGACTCCATGCGGTGCGTCGAGAAAATGATGGTCGCCCCGTTGTCACGCAAACGCAGGATCTCGTCTTTGATCAGGTTGGCATTAATGGGGTCGAAACCAGAGAAAGGCTCGTCAAGGATTATCAGGGAAGGCTGATGCATAACGGTGGCCATGAACTGTACTTTCTGCTGCATCCCTTTGGAAAGGTCTTCAATGTTCTTATTCATCCATTCCTTTATCTCAAAGCGGGCCACCCATTCCTTAATGCGGGCAATGGCTTCGTCTTTGGTCAGGCCTTTGAGCTGGGCAAGGTATAGCAGCTGCTCCCCCACCTTCATTTTTTTATACAGACCGCGTTCTTCAGGCAGATAGCCCATGTCCTTGATGTGCGAAGGGCGCAGTTTCTCCCCTTTGAAGTATATCTCGCCGGAGTCGGCACCTGTAATCTGGGTGATGATACGGATCAGGGATGTTTTACCTGCTCCGTTTGGCCCCAGTAAGCCGAAGATGCAGCCCTGCGGGATGTCGAAGCTGACGTTGTCAAGGGCCGTGTGGTTGGCGTATCGCTTGGTTACGCCATCTATTTTAAGAATGCTCAATGCTGTTAACCTTTTGGTATGTTCAAAAATAGCCTTTTTGGGGCTGAGTGACAAGCAATATCAATAAAGCACTATACTTAATCGACTAACGCAGGTATAGGCTATACCAAATACGAGTGCTGGCTTTTATTAGCAACAAAAAAGCCTGCCTTCTCTACTGAAAAGGCAGGCTTTTGTTTATCTAGTCATGTAGAGGCCTACTGAAAGTAGTCTTTCACTTTCTCAAAGAAACCCTTGTCGCTCTTACCGGGGTGCGGTGCAAAGTTGTTGGAGTCACGCAGACGCTCCAGTGCGGCACGTTCCTCGCTACTCAGCGACTTAGGCGTCCAGACGTTGATGTGGATCAGCTGATCGCCTTTCCCATACCCATTGATGTCTTTCACGCCTTTGCCGCGCAGCCTGAAGATTTCGCCGCTCTGCGTTCCAGGCTTGATCGTGATCTTCACGCGGCCACCAATGGTCGGCACTTCAATGTCAGCGCCCAGTGCGGCATCAATGAAGCTGATGTACTGGTCAAAAATTACGTTGTTGCCGTCACGCTTCAGGCTTGGGTGTTCTTCTTCTTCAATCTGAATCAGCAAATCACCCGGCACACCGCCACGCTCCGGCACGTTACCTTTACCGCTCATGGAAAGCTGCATGCCATCCATCACGCCAGCCGGCACGTTGATCGTGATCACCTCTTCCTGCAGTTCGCGGCCGCTTCCGTGGCAGGCTTCGCAGTTCTTGGTCACGATACGGCCTTCGCCGTTACAGGTAGGGCAGGTCGCTGTGCTCACCATCTGGCCCAGCATGGTATTCACTACCTTGCGCACCTGACCTGAGCCCTGACATGAGCCGCAAGTCTGCATCTCGGTACCGTTCTTGGCACCGTTGCCGCCGCAAGTGCCACAGGCTACGTAGCGTTTTACTTTGATCTTCTTCTCAACGCCGTTGGCAATTTCCTCGAGGTTGAGCTTTAACTTGATGCGCAGGTTACTGCCTTTGCGGGTACGTCGGCCTCCCTGACGGCCAGCGCCGCCAAAGAAACTCTCGAAGCCGCCTCCAGCCCCGCCGAAGATGTCGCCGAATTGGGAGAAGATATCCTCCATATTCATGCCGCCACCTCCGCCGAAGCCACCGTTCATGCCCTGATGACCGAACTGGTCATAGCGCTGGCGCTTCTGCTGGTCGCTCAATACTTCATAAGCCTCAGCCGCCTCCTTAAACTTTTCTTCCGCCGTGTGGTCGTCGGGGTTCTTGTCGGGGTGAAACTTGATGGCGAGCTTACGGTAAGCCTTCTTGATCTCCTCCTGACTTGCTCCTTTGCTTACACCTAAAATCTCGTAATAATCTCTCTTAGCCATTGCTTAAGCTCCTATGATAACTTTCGCGAAGCGGATCACCTTTTCATTCAAGGTATAGCCCTTCTCGATTACGTCTACTATTTTGCCTTTCAGTTCCTCTGATGGCGCCGGAATTTGCGTTACCGCCTCGTGCAGATCGCTGTCGAAATCATCGCCAGCGTTGATCACGATTGGCTTCAAACCTTTGAGCTGCGTCACGTGCTTCAGCTTGTGGAACACCAGCTCCAGGCCCTGCAACATCGCATCCACATCTTTAGTTGCCTCCATTGATTGGCGGGCACGCTCCATATCATCCAGTACAGGCAACAGTTCGCTCATCAGGTCTTCGTTGGCTGTTTTGAGCAAGTCCATGCGCTCCTTGGCAGTTCTGCGTCTGAAGTTCTCAAACTCTGCCATCAAACGGATGTATTTGTCTTTCATTTCTGCCAATTCGGCTTCTGCTTTGGTTTCAGAGCCAGTTTCTTCTACTGTCTCCTCAGCCTGCTCCTGTCCGTTGTTTTCTTCTGTATTGGCAGTGTTATCCTCTAGTTCTGTGTTTTCCTGCTCTTTCTTGATATCTTTCTCTGACATAATGCCTTAAGAATTATAGGTTGATAGGTCTATTTTGTCTTTTCAATTGTCTTGCCAATTCTGTTTTTGTGTCAGATTGACATTTATTTGGTTGGTGCATCTCAAAAAAAATCGGTAGCAAGCCTTGCAGCCTCTACCGATGTGTATTCTCAAACTGGCTGCAGCAACTATGAGTTGAGCGCCGACCAGATCATGTCTTTTAGCTGCGTGATATTCTTCTGGGTCATGCTCGAAATAAACACCGTTGGAATATCTTTCGGTAAGGTTTCGCGCATTTCAGCTTCCAGTTCGTCGTCAATCATATCCGTCTTTGTGATGGCTAGAATGCGCTTCTTGTCGAGTAGCTCCGGATTGTAGGTCTGCAGTTCGTTTACCAACACCTTGTACTCCTCAGCTATATCCGGGCTGTCGCAGGATATCATGAACAGCAGCATAGAGTTACGCTCGATGTGACGCAGAAAACGCAGACCAAGACCTTTGCCTTCCGAAGCTCCCTCGATAATACCAGGTATATCGGCCATTACAAAGGACCTGTAATCGCGGTAGGCCACTACCCCCAGGTTAGGCTCCAGCGTGGTAAAGGCATAGTTGGCGATCTTTGGTTTTGCCGCTGATACTACTGAAAGCAAAGTAGACTTGCCGGCATTCGGGAAACCTACCAGCCCGACATCTGCCAGAAGTTTCAGTTCCAGGATCACCCACTCCTCTATACCTGGCTCGCCTGGCTGTGCATAGCGCGGCGTCTGGTTAGTAGGTGATTTAAAGTGGGCGTTGCCTAGTCCTCCACGGCCACCCGGTGTCAGGATGATCTCCTGTCCGTCCTCGGTGATCTCGCACATGAACTCGCCGGTCTCGGCATTGCGGGCGATTGTTCCAAGTGGAACCTCCAGTACATCGTCTTTGCCCTGTGCTCCAGTAGAGTGGCTTGGGCCTCCGTTATGGCCGTTTTCGGCGATCACGTGTTTACGGTACTGCAGGTGCAGCAAAGTCCACAGCTGGGCATTGCCACGCAGGATGATATGGCCTCCTCTGCCCCCATCGCCGCCGTCAGGACCACCCATGGCAGTGCGTTTGTCGCGGTGCAGGTGCGCAGATCCAGCGCCACCGCGACCAGAGCGGGAACAGATTTTTACGTAATCAATAAAGTTGGATTGGGCCAATGTAGGTAATGCTAATAGGTATAAATTATAAGGTATAAGCAAGTCCGGAGCATCAAAGTTCCGGCCTGCTTATACCTTCTATGTTCTTTCTAAATAAAGCTTTGAAGAAGATTACTTCTGCTGCTTCTCTTTCAAGGAGTCAACCTGCTTGCAAAGTTCAGCAAAGATTTCCTCGATCTCGCCAATTCCATCTACTGCGCAGTACTTGTCCTGACCTGCATAGTAATCAGCCACTGGCGTAGTTTTGGTGTTATACTCCTGTATGCGCTTGCGGATCAGCTCTTCGTTCTGGTCGTCCGGACGGCCAGAAGTCTCACCGCGCAGCAACAGTCGCTTGGTCAGCTCTTCATCGTCTACTTTCAGCGCGATCATGCACGAAATTTCGGTGCCATGGTCCATCAAAAGTTTATCCAGTCCCTGCGCCTGAGGCACAGTACGAGGGAAGCCATCAAAGATAAAACCACCTGCGTGGCTATGCTCCTTCACTTTGTTCTCGATCATGCCGATCACCACTTCGTCTGGAACCAGTATACCGTTGTCCATCAACGACTTGGCCTTCATACCCAGCTCGGTGCCAGCGGCAATTTCAGAACGGAGCAAATCACCAGTAGAAAGGTGGATCAGGTTATATTTATCTATCAGCTTTTGGCTTTGCGTACCTTTACCAGCACCAGGAGGGCCAAACAAAACGATGTTGAGCATATCTTTGATTTATGATAAAAAACAAATTTAAGTATAAAATCGGTGTATTGTTCAATAATTTTTGAGTTGCGCCTAATCTGAGTCGGCCCTTTCTGCTTCAGGCACGCCAGACTCCTTAAGATACGATTTTGTAAATATCGCGCAGGTTGCGGCCCAATCCATTATAGTCGAGTCCATAGCCAACTACAAAGTCATTCGGGATAGACTTGGCCACGTACTTCACATCCAGCTGGTGCTGCAGGCATTCAGGCTTCATCAGCAGCGTTACGATCTCGAGCGAGGAAGGATTCTTCTCTTGAAGTTGGTGCAGCAGCGCATTTACGGTGTGTCCTGTGTCCACGATGTCTTCGATGATCAGCACGTCACGCCCTTCAATGTTTTCAGTCAGACCCAGTACTTCCTTCACATGGCCGGTGCTTTGCATATCCTGGTAGGACGACATGCGGATGAAAGATATTTCGCAAGGTATGTTGATGCGCTTCATCAGATCGGCTGTAAACATGAACGACCCGTTCAGTACTGCCAGAAAAAGTGGGTTTTTACCAGCATAGTCCTGCTCAATTTGCTCTGCCAGCATCACTATGCGTGCAATGATTTCTTCTTCGTACATGTAGGTACTGAAGTCACAATCGTGAATCGTGATTGTACGGGGATCCATATAGCGTATCGGTCTTGTTGGTAAACAAAGGTAAGGATAATAAAAAATAAGCCCAACCGAATAGTTGGGCTTATTTATACTTCGCATACTTGTGTTGGTTACCTAGCCGTCAGACCGGCAACAATAACTGTATTCTCAGGATTGATATGCTGCACTGTAGATGGTGCCTCCTGCTCTAGCTGCATGTTCAGGTTTGGTTCCTCAGGTATAGCTGGGGTACGCTCTGTGGCAATGTGAGGCGCAATTACTAATGACACGATCGACATCAGCTTGATGAGGATGTTCATAGACGGGCCTGATGTATCCTTGAACGGATCACCTACCGTGTCGCCCGTTACAGACGCTTTGTGGGCGTCAGAGCCTTTGTACTCCATCTTGCCATTGATTTCCACGCCTTTCTCAAACGACTTCTTGGCATTGTCCCAGGCGCCACCGGCGTTAGACTGGAACATCGCCATCAGTACCCCTGATACGGTTACACCAGCCAGCAGGCCACCTAGAATTTCAGCTGAAGGCGTTTCATCAAAAACACCTCTGAAACCAAAGCCCACTACAACCGGCACAATCAGGGCAATAGCACCCGGTAACATCATTTCACGAATAGCGGCTTTAGTAGAGATAGCCACGCATTTCTCATATTCCGGCTGGCCTGTACCTTCCATGATGCCTGGGATCTCGCGGAACTGACGGCGCACTTCATGCACCATGGCCATAGCCGCACGACCTACGGCCGCGATTGCCAATGCCGAGAAGATAAACGGAATCATGGCACCAATGAAGAGACCCGCCAGCACAGGGGCTTTGTAAAGGTCGATGCTCGAGATGCCCGCTATCCCTACAAACGCAGCAAACAGCGCAAGTGAGGTGAGAGCAGCCGAAGCGATCGCGAAGCCTTTACCGGTCGCAGCAGTTGTGTTGCCTACGGCGTCCAAGATATCGGTACGACCGCGCACTTCTTTTGGCAGTTCGCTCATCTCGGCTATACCACCTGCGTTGTCGGCAATAGGACCGAAAGCGTCGATGGCCAGCTGCATGGCTGTTGTCGCCATCATACCCGCCGCCGCAATAGCTACGCCATAAAGACCAGCCGAGGCGTAAGACAGTACGATACCCGCGGCCAGCACAATGATAGGCAATACAGTCGAATGCATGCCTACTGCCAAACCAGCAATGATGTTGGTAGCGTGCCCGGTAGAAGACTGCTGTACGATAGAATTAACAGGCTTTTTGCCCATTGCCGTGTAGTACTCTGTAATGATACTCATAAGCGTACCTACTACAAGACCCACAATCACAGCGATAAATACACCGTTTGAAGTAAACTCGAAGTTACGCAGGTTCATGTTCTCAGGCAGCAGCCAGTGAATAGCGAAATAAGCACCCACTGCCGTCAGCGCTACCGAGATCCAGTTGCCCAGGTTGAGAGCCGCCTGCACATTGCCACCTTCCTTTACACGAATAAAGAGCATACCGATCAGGGAGAAGACAATACCCAGACCAGCAATGAACATCGGAAGAATGATCGGGGCCATGCCGCCGAAATTGTCCTGCGAAACCACTTCGCGGCCTAACACCATGGTTGCCAGGATAGTAGCCACGTACGAACCGAAAAGGTCGGCCCCCATACCTGCTACGTCACCCACGTTATCGCCCACGTTGTCGGCAATAGTAGCTGGGTTACGCGGGTCATCCTCCGGTATACCTGCTTCTACTTTACCTACCAGGTCAGCACCTACGTCGGCTGCTTTGGTATAGATACCACCACCGACACGGGCAAAGAGGGCAATACTTTCAGCACCCAGTGAGAAGCCGGTGAGTACTTCCAGCGCCACTTCCATCTCGTGGCCGTTCACATTACCGTTCACGCTGTATACAAAGAAGTAGTAAAGCACGATGAAAAGTGAGCCAAGGCCCAGTACCGCCAGACCTGCCACACCCATACCCATTACGGAGCCACCTGCAAATGACACGTTCAGTGCACGCGAAAGGCTTGTACGGGCTGCTTCTGCTGTACGCACATTGGCCTTGGTGGCAATGCGCATACCAATGAAACCGGCGATGGCCGAAAAGAGAGCACCAATGATAAAGGCTATGACAATTGTCCAGTGGGAGTTTTCACCGGTATAGCCCAGATAAAAAAGAAATATACTGGCGATGACCACAAAGTAGAAGAGCACTTTGTACTCCGCTTTCAAAAAGGCCATGGCACCATCGGCAATGTGACGGGCAATCTCCGTCATGCGTTCGTTACCTGCTGCTTGCTTCGTTACCCAAGCCGACCTGATAAAGGTATACAGGAGGGCCGCCAGACCAAATCCAGGAATTGCGTAGAGAATAGTTTCCATTCAATAAGAGTTAGTTTTGTTAATAAGGGTTGAGATTCTGAAATTGCTATATAGAGCTATTAAAGAAAGGCTATTCGTTTGACTTTTCCAAATAATTGGCTGCAAAGCTGCATTTAGCAGATATAGGCTATATTTCTAAACCTGAAGCTATTGCGCTGCTTATCCTGTACCAAAGGGCTTCAACCTAACCTCAACCGCCTCAACTACCCTAAAAGACATAAAAAAGGGCTGCTTATGCCTAGCAGCCCTTGTCTAAATCCTAATCTCAAGTACCTAGAGCTTCTCCATCAACTCCCGGTACAAAGCTACCATACTCTCGATGTCTTTATTGTTGACGATCTCATTTGGGGTATGCACATTATCTTCCGGCGCTCCTACAAAACACCAATCCCATGGATAAGGCCCGTGTTGTAATTCTTTAGCATCACTGCCGCCCGAGCCTTCTACTTCCAGTTGATAAGGTATACCGGAGGCTTTGGCTATACCTATGATCTTCTCGACATATGACCGACGCGGTATAAGACTGTCGCGCATAGAGATCACCACGCCCTCACCTGCCTTCACTCCCTCCGTTACCCAGGTAATATCCGAGATTAGCGCCTGATGCACACCGTAGCGCTCAGCAATATACTTGGCCAGGTATGCCACTGAACCGCCACCGTGCTCCTCCCAACTACTGAACGCAATGATGCCATTCTCCAATGTCTCAGCAACTTTTAAAGCGCTCCACACACCAAGTCTGTTATCAAGATAGCAGGATTGCACTGTTTCATCCGTTTCCCGGAAATCGCACTTAAACACAAGCTCTGTTCCACGTTCTATCTCACGTTCATAGCTGTAACTAATCTCGTGCTCTTCCTCGTCAAACTCCAGCGTACACTCAATTTTACCCTGTGAGTCCTCACCCACCAGCGTATAGCCGGTTTCCAGGTCAGGCCCTCCGATTTTTACGAGCTGCTTTCCGTAGCGCACTGTAAAGCCAATGGAGTCTATATGGGCAAAAATGGCAGTTCGGGGCTTCCCAAATATTAACAAAATACAATCCTGAAAGCCCTCCCCATAAAGTATAATAGGTTGCTGTTTCCACTGAACTTTATGTTCTTCAATGTAGTTAAGCAGAAAATCGGTTAGTTTTTTCTCGTTGCCGGACGGTGCGTGTATGCTGCAGAGTTGTTTCAGAAGTTTCATGCAATATTTCTTTTGTATCAATTCAAAATTAATATAATTGTTGTACTTTTATTACCTGTTTACCAGATAAGGAGGCTACAAACACGATACGCCGGATTTTCCTTTTTACTTATGAAGAAGATTGTACTTGCATTTCTCGGTATCACCCTGTCACACTTTGCTTTGGGCCAGGGCTCTAAGGCGCAGTCTGATACAGCTATACGAGAAGTCACAATACAATCGGTAGAGGTTATACCTGCGGCTGGGAACATCAAAGGCATGCTGCTCATGGATAAAGACATCCAGTATGAACTGGAGGGCGCCGTGGACAACATGTACAACTTTAAGTACGAATTGGCCGAGAAGCAATTCAAATCTTTGCGCCGCCGTTATCCGAATCACCCCCTTCCTTACTTCCTGATGGGCCTCAGCCAATGGTGGAAGATCGTACCTACCAATATACAGACTACGCAATACGACGATCTGTTCTTTGCCTATATGGATTCAACCATCCAAAAAGCTGAGACACTTTATGATCAGAACAACAAAGACTATGAAGCAGCCTTTTTCCTATCGGCTGCCAACGGATTTGCCGGTCGCCTGCACTCAGAGCGCAGCAACTGGCGCAAAGCCACCATTGCCAGCAAACGATCACTGGAATATTTAGAGAAAGCCAAGGCTGGCAACGGCCTGAGCCCTGAGTTTTTGTTTGGGGAAGCGCTCTTCAACTACTACTCCATCTGGATTCACGAAAACTACAAGATGCTGCGTCCTGTGCTGGCTTTTTTCCCGAGTGGCGACAAGCGACTAGGTATAAAACAGTTGCGTTATGTAGCAAATAACGGTTTCTATACCGGCACGGAGGCTAAATTCTTTCTAATGAAGATATATGCCAATGAGGAAGGGAACATGGAGGCCGCATTGGATCTGGTAAAAGGGCTGGTTGAAAAATACCCGAACAATGCCTACTTCCAGCGCTTCTATGCACGTGCTCTTTTCGTGCAGGGCCACTTTACCATGGCAGAGCGGGTGTGTCTTGACATTCTAAGTAAGCTCGACCGGCGTATGCCAGGCTACGAAGCTGTGAGTGGACGTTACGCCTCTTATATTCTGGCTTATATCAACCAGAATAAGTATCGTGATTTCCAAAAGGCAAAGGCTTACTACCAGAACTCAATCACTTACGCTGAAATGAGCAATGAGCGTGATTCCGGTTACTTCGTCAATTCATACTTGAACCTTGCCCGTATTGCCAAACAGGAGCGCGAACTAAAAACAGCGAAGCATTATTACGGGATTGTACTGGAAACAACCGACAAAAAGCATGCGGCTAATAAGGAAGCGAAGGACTTTATGAAGGCGCACAAAAAGATCTAACCTCACCAAAGGATGTAAACACAGAAGGGCCCTGACATCGCCAAGTGTCAGGGCCCTTCTGTGTTTATTTGCAAAGCGCCTAATCTACTACACGTTCAACAGGCAGTTTCACTTTCTCCTTAAAGTACTCGAGTGTTCTCTGCAGACCTTCAGCACGGTCCACCTTCGGCTCCCAACCTAGCACCTCTTTGGCTTTCGAGATGTCCGGCTGGCGCTTCTGCGGGTCGTCGGTCGGCAGGGGCTGGTACTCGATGTTGAGCTCCGCGCCGGTCAGCCGGCAGATTTCCTCGGCAAACTGCCTGATGGTGATCTCGGACGGGTTGCCCACGTTCACCGGGTACGGGTAGTCGCTCAGCAGCAGGCGGTAGATGCCCTCCACCAGGTCGTCCACGTAGCAGAAGGAGCGCGTCTGGCTGCCGTCGCCGAAAATGCTCAGCGGCTCGCCGCGCAGGGCCTGGCTCAGGAAGGCAGGCAGTACGCGGCCGTCGTCCAGTCGCATGCGCGGACCGTAGGTGTTGAAAATACGCACAATACGCGTCTCCAGCCCGTGGTGCATGTGGTAAGCCATGGTCATGGCCTCCTGGAAGCGCTTGGCCTCGTCATAGCAACCGCGAGGTCCCACCGGGTTCACATTGCCCCAGTAGTCTTCGTTCTGCGGGTGCACGAGCGGGTCGCCGTATACCTCCGACGTGGAGGCGATGAGCATGCGCGCGCCCTTGGCCTTGGCCAGGCCCAGCAGGTTGTGCGTACCCAGCGAGCCTACTTTCAGCGTCTGGATCGGAATTTTGAGGTAGTCGATCGGGCTGGCCGGCGAGGCGAAGTGCAGGATGTAGTCCAGCTCTCCCGGCACGTGCACAAACTTGGACACGTCATGGTGGTAGAACTCAAACTGCTCCAGCTTGAAAAGGTGCTCAATGTTCTCCAGGTTGCCCGTGATCAGGTTGTCCATCGCGATCACGTGGTAACCCTCGGCTATGAATCTGTCGCACAGGTGGGAGCCGAGAAAGCCGGCTCCCCCCGTTACCAATACTCTTTTTCTGGCCATACTTATACAGTTGCTTTAGTTTCCTGGGCCACCTTGGCCTGCTTGACGCCAATGCCGAAGTAGGTGAAGCCCTTCTCCTCCATCTCCTTGCAGTCGTAGATGTTTCTTCCGTCGAAGACCACCTTCTCCTTCATCAGCTTGCTGACAACGGCGAAGTTGGGGGAGCGGAACTCGGGCCACTCGGTCACCAGCAGCAGGGCGTCTGCGTCGATGAGCGTCTCGTACTCGTCCTTGCCGTACTCGATGCGGTCACCCAAAGAGTGCTTTGCCTCCTTCATGGCCACCGGGTCATAGGCCTTCACCCTGGCACCGCGCTCGAGCAGCTTCTCGATGATGACCAGCGAGGGCGCCTCGCGCATGTCGTCGGTCTTGGGCTTGAAGGAGAGGCCCCACACGGCGAAGGTCTTGCCCGTCAGGTCGCCTGAGAAGTAGTTGTCCACCTTGTTGAAGAGCACCGACTTCTGACGCTCGTTGACCGTCTCCACCGACTTGAGCACCTCCATGGAGTAGCCGTTCTCGGAGGCCGTCTTGATCAGGGCCTTCACGTCCTTGGGGAAGCACGATCCCCCGTAGCCGATGCCCGGGTAGATGAACTTGTTGCCGATGCGCACGTCGCTTCCGATGCCGCGGCGCACCATGTTCACGTCGGCGCCCATGATCTCGCACAGGTTGGCGATGTCGTTCATGAACGAGATCTTGGTGGCCAGCATGGCGTTGGCCGCGTACTTGGTCATCTCCGCGGACGGGATGTCCATGAAGATCAAGGGGTGGCCGTTCATCAAAAACGGCTTGTAGAGCTTGGCCATCACCTGCTCGGCCCTGTCGGAGTCCACGCCCACCACGATGCGGTCGGGCTTCAAAAAGTCGTCGATGGCGGCCCCCTCCTTCAGAAACTCGGGGTTGGAGGCCACGTCGAAGGCGATGTCGGCGCCGCGCGCCTCAAGCTCCTCTGCGATGGCCTGGCGCACCTTGGCCGCCGTGCCCACCGGCACGGTGCTCTTGGTCACCACCACCAGGTAGTCGGTCATCGAGCGGCCGATCTCCCGGGCCACGGCCAGCACGTACTTCAGGTCGGCCGAGCCGTCCTCGCCCGGGGGCGTGCCCACGGCGATGAAGGCCACCTGGCAGCCCTGCACGCTCTCGGCAAGGCTGGTGGAGAAGGAGAGGCGCTCCTTCTGGGCGTTGCGCGTCACCATCTCCTCGAGGCCCGGCTCGTAGATGGGCAGGATGCCCTGCTTGAGGTTGTCTATCTTCTTGGAGTCGATGTCGATGCAGGTCACGTCGATGCCCACCTCGGCAAAGCAGGTGCCCGTCACCAGGCCAACATAGCCCGTGCCAACTACAGCTATTCTCATAGGTAAATATTATTAATGAAGTACAAACTTAAAGTTTTTTAAAAAATCAATATGCAATCTAAACGAGCTTATCCGCATCCCATTGCTGCCAATTCTCATAAACCACTCACTAAACAGAGCAGTTTATTTTGCGAGCGAAAGCATCAACTTATGCAGCCAGCACCTGTCTCCTGATAAAATGTAAACAGTTGCACAGGGATGTTCCCCATGAAACCCACACAGTTAAAAAGTCAAAATTAAACATTTTTTAAGAAGGAGTTGAATTTGGCTACTAATGTTGGCCGCAGGAATACCGGGCAATCTGATCACCTGGCAGAGCCTTTCCTTCAAAATACCGTGAACCGGCGACTTGTCTTACTTTGTTCAGGACAAAAGTGTTACGGTATATCCTCAAAAATTAAAATAAATCAATACTACTTCTTTCCTATCCGACAGCCTGTGTTGCTAGGATACATTCATATACGTCAGTATTATCTGCCAGTAACGCCGTACTCCCACTAAATTGATGCAACTGATATATTTTTACTTTTCTCAACAACCTGAGTTCCTGTCTCAAGTATAGATAAGGGTAGAACACACCCTGAGTCACCTATGAAACCAGACTGGCTGGACACCAAAGAATACCCCTTTAAATCCAAATTTCTGGAATTAGAAGCGGGCAAGATGCATTATATCGATGAAGGGCAGGGCCACCCGATCGTTATGATCCATGGTACGCCCTCGTGGTCTTTTGCCTACCGCAACCTGATCAAGATCCTGAGCAAAAAATACCGCTGTGTGGCTCTGGACCTGATCGGCTTTGGCTTGTCCGACAAACCTAAGGACTGGAGTTATAAGCCCAGGGCACATGCCGCTAACTTTGAGCAGTTAATGGCGCACCTGGGACTTGACAATATCACCTTGCTGGTACATGACTTTGGCGCACCGATTGGGCTGGCCTATGCGATCAAACATCCAGAAAAGGTGCAGAATATTGTTATGCTCAATACCTGGACCTGGTCCCTGTCCAATCATCAGGTGTTTTCAAAGGCCAGTAAGTACCTGGTAGGCCCGCTAGGCAAGTTTTTGCATTCCAAGCTCAACCTCACCACAGACCAACTGGTACACGAACTGTTTGGGCAGGAGAGCAAGATGCCAGAAAAGCTTAAAGAGCAGTATACCCGCGCACTTGGCGACCCTGACGACACCGTAAGCTCACTGGCCTGCGCCCGGGAGCTGGTAGGTGTAAGCAAGTGGTATGATGAACTTTGGAAAGAGCGCAAAAAGATTCAGGATACTCCGACCCTCATCTTATGGGGAGAGCGTGACAAGCTTGTTAAAATTGAGGCATTACAGCGCTGGAAAAAATTCTTCCATGAGTGCTATGTGCTGCACTTTGAGGATAGCGGCCACTTTCTGATGGAAGAGCACGCCGATGAGGTTTCCCGGTACGTGAGCAACTTTATAAAAGAGGAAGACAAAAAGAAAGAAAAGACATTACACAATTCATAAACATAAAACGAGCGATTATGACGGAACCCGATAAAACCTTAAAAGAGGCCTTGTTTCGCAGTCACCAGGCGACAGAAAAGGCTAACCAAGCCCAGAACAAGCTGTATAACATGAGTACAGGTCAGCAGGCGGGAGAGACGCAAGGCAACTCTATACCTGAACTGCACGAATCACCACGCAACCTGCTACAATCATGGGACACCCTGCGACAGTTGGATGAGGCCCTGGAAGACAAAAAGCCAAACCATGAACGTAAATCCTGATATATACCGAGAATCAGAACTTATACCGGTTCTCTACCAATAAAAAGCGGCAGCCATTTTATGACTGCCGCTTTCTTTTTCAGAATATTTTCCCGGGATTCAGGATGCCCTTCGGATCAAAGAGCTGCTTTATACCTTGCATAAGCCGGAGCTGGACCTCACTAAGTGCTATACCTATGTAAGGACGCTGCACCAGACCGATACCATGCTCACCAGATATGGTACCACCCAGTGACACACAAAGCCTGAAAATCTCCTTTATACCTTCAGGAAGCTTGTTGTTCCAGTCATCGTCTGACATGTCAGCCTTCACGATATTGATATGCAGGTTGCCATCACCGGCATGGCCGTAGCACACAGACTTGAAGTGATACCTTGCCCCAATCTCCTTTACACCACGTAATAGAGTGGGCAGTTCGGCACGGGGCACCACCGTGTCTTCTTCTTTGTAAATGGAGTTGCTCTTCACAGCATGGCCTACATTACGACGTAAACGCCAGAGGTCTTCTTTCTGTTTTTCAGTATCGGCCACGAGTATGTCCCCTACATCAAATGTTTCCAGCACTTCATAAACCCGCTCCGCATCCTTGTAAAGCAGGTCCATGTCGTTACCATCGAGCTCTATGAGCAGGTGTGCCCGCTCATCAGCTGCCATAGGCACTTCCAGGTTCATGTAACGGCAAGTCCACTCAATGGCTTCACGCTCCATGAATTCGAGGGCAGAGGGCACTATACCTGCGGTAAATATGCTGGATACAGCTGCTGCCGCCTCTTCTTCTTTCCGGAAAGGCACCAGCAGCACCAGGTTCTGAGTGGGGTAAGGTATAAGCTTAAAGACAATTTTGGTGATGATGCCCAGGGTGCCTTCGCTCCCGACCATCAACTGCGTCAGATTATACCCCGTGGCGTTTTTGAGCACATTGGCCCCCGTCCAGGTGATTTCCCCGCATGGCAACACAACTTCCACATTCAGCACATAGTCTTTGGTAACGCCATACTTCACTGCCCTGGGCCCACCGGAAGACTCGCTCAGGTTACCGCCCAGCTGGCTACTGCCCCGGCTCGACGGGTCAGGCGGGTAGAAAAGCCCGCGGGCGATCACAGCCTCCTGAAACACCTGCGTGATTACGCCAGGCTCCACCGTGGCCTGTAAGTTGCGCTCGTCTATCTGGATAATGGCATTGAGCCGCTCCATCGACAGCACTATGCCCCCATGTACGGCCAGCGCCCCTCCGCTTAGCCCGGTACCTGCCCCACGGGGTGTCACTGGTATGCTGTTGTCGTAGCACAACCGCATAATATGACTGATTTCTTCTGCGTTCTTTGGTTTGAGCACCACTTCAGGCAGGTAGCGTAAATCCTCTGTTTCGTCGTGGGTATAGCGTACGAATCCCTCCTGATCAGCAGGCAGCACAAGGTGCTCCTGCCCGACAATGGCGGTGAAAGCTTCAACCAGATCCGGGGTTATCTTATTAAAATTCATTTTATATTAAATAGCTTATGCTTAATTTAGCAAGCCTAATATCTTTTTAGCCACAATTTACCAAGTTACGCTTTGAGAACATCAATTACCAGTTACCTTTTATTTATCTTTTTTATTGGATTGATGGCGTCCTGTCAGTCAGCAAAGCCTACCTTCAGCAAGCGTGGCGACACTTATAAGTCGGCCAGGGAGATAGCTGAGGAAAAGCGACAGGAGCGCAAAAGAGCCAGAATGGCCGCCCGAAGCGGTGGGAAAGGCACTGTAGCGTCGAAAGACCGTACCAGTCGCACCAATGTACCCAACCCGCGCCGCCTCGACGAGCATGTGGCCACTGTCATCCATACAGCCCGCTCCTACACGGGCACTCCTTATAAGTGGGGTGGCACGACACGCGTAGGTATGGACTGCTCCGGCTTGCTCTGTACTTCTTTCCAAAGCATTAATGTGAACCTGCCGCGCACATCGGAGGAGCAGAGCCGCTTCGGTAAAACAGTAAAAGTGAGGGAGCTCAAAGAAGGGGACCTCGTATTTTTTGGGGCTAACAAAAACAGTCGTGAGATCACGCATGTGGGCATGGTGACTGAAATTGTAAACGACAGCGAAGTTAAATTCATACATGCCTCCACCAGTCTTGGTGTGATTGAAAACAATCTCAACTCTGACTACTGGCAAAAAATCTTTATCAAAGCGGTGCGGCCTTTTGAAGAATAAGCTGCGTCCTGTATTTCTTCAAAATTTTATTTCAAGTCCTGCATAGTAACTGATTGGTTACTGGTGTAATTCTAAGCTTTGCCGATACAGCCAAAATCCATAGGTGGTTAGGCGTAATCAACTCCTATAGCCGAATACATTATAGGGGCCTTCATCCTAGCCTGTAAGGCCACAAAATTTCAAGACAAAAAAGAGATAAAATACTCATACATACGTACTTATAAGAAGTTATATTTTTTCAATTTAGCTTATAAGTATTATGAGGACTATTTACACAAAGCTGCTTGTGACCATATTGCTGCTAATGAGTGGCCACCTAGCCTGGGCACAGGGTACGACAACGGCGGCTATGAACGGTGTGGTACAGGACCAAAGCGGCTCCCCTCTACCAGGCGCAACAGTTATTGCGGTACACACACCTACCAACACGCAGTACGTAGCCGCCACGAATGCAGAAGGTCGCTACAATATCCAGAACATGCGTGTAGGCGGCCCCTACACGGTAAGAACCTCCTATGTGGGTTACCAGGAGCAGCGATTCGAAAACATCAATCTGGCGCTCGGCCAAAACTTCAGACTGGACCTCACCATTTCCGAAAGTACAACCACCCTCGGTGAAGTGCAGATCACCGCAACGCAGGACAAAGTGATCAACTCCGACAGGACAGGTGCCTCCACCAACGTGTCTACAGAGCAGCTTGAGTCACTTCCCACGATCTCCCGAAGCCTGAATGACTTCACCCGTATCACGCCACAGGCCTCCACCTCCGGGTCAGGTATATCGTTTGCCGGCCAAAACAACCGCTTCAACAATTTCTCGATAGATGGCACCGTAAACAATGACGTATTTGGTCTATCGGCCAGTGGTACTAACGGCGGACAGACCGGCGTGCAGCCGATCTCGCTGGATGCCATTGAGGCGATACAGGTTGTAATTGCTCCTTTTGATGTGAGACAAAGCGGCTTTACAGGCGGTGGTATCAATGCGATTACACGCAGCGGGTCCAACCGATTTACGGGGTCTGCCTACTATTTTGGCAACAATGAAGCATTAGTGGGCAAAAGCCCTGATGACGCAAGAACCAGGCTGCCGGACTTCACAGACTACCAGATGGGCCTGCGACTTGGCGGCCCGATCATCCGCGACAAACTGTTCTTCTTTGTGAATGGCGAGAAGACCAAAAGGGTCGCTCCGCTGCTGTTCGAACCCGGAAGCCCCGGTTCAAATATTACAGTGGACGAAGCAAACAGAGTGCTGAGCGTTGCCAATCGCCTTGGTTACGATCCGGGCAGCTTTAGGGGGATAGATGACGAAACGCTGAGTGACAAGATCTTTGCCCGGCTCGACTGGAACATCACCGACAACCACCAACTTACCCTCCGGCACAGCTACGTATATGGTGAAAACCGTGACAACTCCCGCACTCCGAATGCCCTCCGCTTTGCCAACAATGCTGAATTTTTCCCGAGTACCACTAACTCGACCGTTATGCAGCTGCGCAGTCAGTTTGGGGGGCAGTTTGCCAACGAGGCTCTGATCGGCTTCACGGCAGTGCGTGACGACCGTGATATCATCGGTGACCCTTTCCCGAACGTACTGATCCGTTTGTCTGGTGGCCGAACTATTTCGCTGGGTAGTGAGCCGTTTTCGGTGCAAAACCAGCTTGACCAGGATGTACTCACTATTACGAATAACTTCAACGCATTTCTGGGCAAGCACACGATCACGCTGGGTACGCACAATGAGTTTTACAAAACTTACAACCTATTCATCCGGCAGGAGTTTGGAGCCTACGAATACAACTCCCTCGAAGCTTTCGAAGCGATTGGCACACCAAACGAAGCTGCGCCAGGGGCTTTCTTCCGCAACTACTCCCGCACCGACAATCGCCAGCAGGGCGCAGAGTTCTCTGCTTTTCAGCTCGGATTTTATGCACAGGACGAGTACGCCGTACGCAATAACCTGAAGGTAACAGCAGGTATACGCCTCGACATCCCGACGTTTAATGATGATCCGGCTGCCAATGCAGAGTTCAATGAGGCGTTTGCCAGCAGGGGCCTGGCCACTGACAAGACCCCTGGCGCTCAGTTTATGCTCTCCCCCCGTGTTGGTGTCAATTGGGATGTGTTTGATGATGGCAATACGCAGGTACGTGGCGGAGCCGGGGTCTTCACCGGTAGAGCTCCCTTCGTGTGGATAGCAAATCAATATACCAATACAGGGCAAATGCTGGGTAGTCTGGCACTCACTTCAGGCCCGCTGCTGGAGCAGATTCGCTTCAACCCAAACCCGAACACCCAGCCAACAGCTACCACGGTTGGCCTGTCAGACAGAACGGCTGAGATCAATATCACAGATCCTGACTTTAAGTTTCCGCAGTTGTTCAGGGTAAACGCGGCCGTTGACCATCGCCTCCCCTTTGATCTGATCGCAACGCTGGAAGGTATATACTCCAAGAACCTGAACAACATCTATTACCAGAACCTGAACCTAGAGCAAACCGGCACTTTGACAGGAGCAGACAATCGGCCTGTGTTTGGCCGTATACAGGGCAATAATTTTCAGGACATCATCTACCTGACCAATACCAGCCGTGGTTTTGGCTACAGTCTGACAGGTCAGTTACAAAAGACCTTCATGGAAAACGGCATCTCAGGTTCATTGGCCTATACCTATTCCAGAGCTAAGGATGTGAACCCCGGCAACTCCAGCCAGGCCCGCTCTAACTGGATAAACGTAAACCAGGTGGAAGGTCTCAATAATGTAAGGGAAGCCTTTGCTGACAATGATGTGCGCTCCAGGGTAGTGGCTGGCCTGACGTATAACTTCAATTACCTGGGCTTCGCAGGTACGACCATCTCCGCCTTTTACAATGGGCAGACAGGGGTACCGCTTTCCTACATCTACAATGGAGACGTGAACAATGATGCCGGCAGAACCAATGACCTGATCTATGTACCAGGCAATGCCTCAGAGATAAACCTGGTCCCTTTTACCGATCGGGATGGAACGGTCGTATCACCTGAGCAGCAGTGGCAGGCGCTGGATGCCTTTATCAGCGGCAATGACTATCTAAGCGATAGACGAGGCCAGTATGCCGAGCGAAACGGAGACAGACTCCCCTGGACTAACCAGATTGACCTGCGCATTATGCAGGAATTCAGGGTAGGGCAAAATGATAACGCCCATCGGCTGCAACTGACCTTTGACATCTTTAATTTTACGAACCTGCTCAACAAAGACTGGGGGCGACAGTACACTGCCACTTTCAATGCTTTTCAGGCCATTGATTTTGTAGGCTACGAGCCCGGTACCACAACACCCCGCTTCAACTACACCGGTCGCGGTCTGACCGACGGAAATCCCTATTTTGTGAATGACTTTTCGTCACGATGGAGAGCCCAGTTCGGTATTCGCTACATTTTCAATTAAAAGTAAACTCTGTCCAAAAATTAACTGAGTGCCAAAAAGAAAGGCGGAGCTGTATGGCTCCGCCTTTCTTTTTGGCACTCAGTGTTTAGACAAGTAGTATGTTCGCAACATACAATAATTTTTTGTTGCTAAAAAGCAAATAACATAAGACAGATTATTAATAATAATTTAATCATTAAGTAGTTGCATTTCGAATTATACCCTCTAATTTTGCGGGCAAAAATCAATCAATCTTTTATGAAAAAGTTATTACTATCAACACTGCTTATGTTGCTGTGCGTGGTTACTATGCACGCACAGGTAACAACAAGTAGTATTACCGGATCCGTTAAGGATTCAAAAGGTGAAGCTTTGATCGGTGCAACCGTAAGAGCAACACACGGTCCTTCAGGCACCACGTACGGTGGTGTAACGAATGTTGAGGGTCGTTTTAACGTTCCTAACGTTCGCGTTGGTGGTCCTTACACCATCGAAGTAAGCTACATTGGCTACGAGCCAAAAGTTTACAGCAACATTTCATTGAGCCTGGGTGTTCCTTACCAGCTTGATGCAACAATGGCTGACGGTGGTCAGCAGCTTCAGGAAGTAATTGTTAGCACTGACCGCTCTTCTGTGTTCAACGCTAACAAAACAGGTGCCGCTACTAACGTAGGCATACAGCAGCTGGAGAAACTTCCTACTATCAACAGAAGTGTAACAGACTTCACACGTCTGACTCCACAGGCAAACGGTAACGGTTTTGCTGGCCGTGACGGTCGTTTCAACAACCTTCAGGTAGACGGTGCTAACTTCAACAACGGCTTCGGTCTTAGCTCTAATCCACTTCCTGGTGGCAACTCTCAGCCGATCTCTCTTGACGCGATCGAAGAGGTTCAGGTAAACATCGCTCCTTACGACGTACGTCAGTCAGGCTTTACTGGTGCTGGCATCAACGCTGTAACACGTAGCGGTACAAACCAATTCTCTGGTTCTGCTTATACCTTCTACAGAAACCAGGATTTCAACGGTAGAAAAGTTGGTGACAACGAACTGCCAGAGCAGACTGAAAGAAAGAACCAGATCTTCGGTGCCCGTCTTGGTGGTCCGATCATCAAAAACAAATTGTTCTTCTTCGCTAACTTCGAGCACGAGAACGAAACTTACCCTGGTGTAAACTGGGTAGCTTCCCGTCCAGGCCTTAGTGGTCCAAACGTTTCCAGAACTACTGCAGAAGACCTAGAGCGCGTTCGTCAGCACCTGATCACCAAGTATGGTTATGACCCAGGTGCTTATGAGAACTACGCAAACGAGTTTAACAACAAAAACACGAAGTTCTTGACGCGTATCGACTGGAACATCAGCGACATGCACAAGTTCACACTTCGTTACAACCAGGTAGTAGGTACAAGCGACCAGACAGTAAACGCCAGCTCTGCTCCTAACCCACGTGCCAGCTCTGCCCGTATCGGCCAGAACGCGCTTTCTTTCGCTGGTTCTAACTACGGTTTCGAAAACTCTGTACGTTCCGTAACAGCTGAATTGAATAGCACATTCTCTTCTGTACTTTCTAACCAGTTCCTGGCTACTTACAGCCGTATTCAGGACACGCGTACTTCTCCAAGCAGCATCTTCCCATTTGTTGACATCTGGAAAGACGGCGACCAGTACATGAACTTCGGTTACGAACTGTTCACTTACAACAACGACGTAATCAACAACAACTACTCGTTCATCAACAACCTTTCTTACATGCTGGGCAAGCACAACCTGACAGGTGGTGCCAGCTTTGAGGTACAGAACTTCGGTAACAGCTACCAGCGTTACGGTACTTCTTACTACCGTTATGCTTCTGTGGATGATTTCATCAATGATGCCCGTCCACTTCAGTTTGGTCTGACTTACCCTTATGAAGGTCAGGATCCATATTCACGCATCAACTTCGGTATGGCTGGTCTGTACGTACAGGATAAATTCGCTGCAACTGACCGCCTGAACCTGACTATGGGTGTGCGTGCTGAGCTGCCAGTTTACATGAACGACCTGACTCCAAACTCATCAATCGACAACCTGACACTGCTCGACACTGACGGAAACCCTACAACTTACTCTAGCGGTGAGTGGCCTAAGTCAAGAGTTCTGCTGTCGCCACGTATCGGTTTCAACCTTGATCTGCTGGAAGACCGTTCACTGTCACTTCGTGGTGGTACAGGTATCTTCTCTGGCCGTATTCCTTTTGTATGGTTGACAAACATGCCAACTAACGCTGGTGTAATCCAGAACGTATTGGAAGGTGTTCCTTCAAGCGCACTTGACGTGATTCGTTTCCAGCCTGAGCGTCTGTACTGGTTAGAGAATGGCCCGTCTAACGTGTTCATCCGTCAGCCAAACGCTGGTGCTCCTGGCAGCTTTGCCCTTGTTGACCGTAACTTCAAAATGCCACAGGTATGGAGAAGCAGCTTAGGTGCTGACTACACAATCCCTGGTACTCCATTGGTAGCTACTGCTGACATCCTTTACACAAAAGACCTGGTAGGTGTTTACCAGTTCAACGCTAACAGAAAGCCAGCTACACAGCAGCTGAACAACAACGGTGACAACCGTGACTTCTGGAATGGTTCTTCTAACGCCCAGTACACTACTGCCACTCGTGAGGCTATCGTTCTGTCAAACACAGACAAAGGCCACTCGCTGTCAGCAACTGCTGGTCTGTCACTTAACTCTAGAACAGGCTTCTTCGGTTCTGCTTTCTATACTTACACGCAGGCGAAAGACATCACTGGCAACCCAGGTTCTAACGCTGGTTCTGCTTGGTCTAACAACTACTCTATCAACGATCCAAACGAACTGTTGATGGGTATTTCTCAGTTCGCGACTCCTCACCGTGTAGTAGCTAACGCTTCTTACCGCCTGGAGTATGCTAACCGTCTTGCTACTACAGTATCCTTGTTCTACCAGGGTTCTTCTCAGGGCCGCTTCTCTTACATCTACAACGGTGACGTAAACAGAGACGGTATCAGCAACGACCTGCTTTGGATCCCAACCAGCTCTGCTGAAATGAACTTCGCTCCTATCATGAGCAATGGTCAGGTACAGTTCACTGCTGAGCAGCAGCGTCAGGCTTTTGATACATTCGTAGCTAACCAAGGTCTGGAAAGAGGTGCTTATGCTGAGCGTAACAATGGTTTGATGCCATGGTTCAACCAGTTTGACTTCAGATTGCTGCAGGACGTTTTCGGTAACATCGGTGGCAAGCGCAACACACTTCAGGTGAGCGTTGACGTGAACAACATCGGTAACATGCTGAACTCTGCATGGGGTGTAAGAGACCAACTGAACGGTGGTTCTAACTTCCACTACCAGCTGTTGAGAGTTGCTGCAGTTTCAGCTGACGGTGTTCCTACTTACAACATGATCACGGTACGTGACAATGATGGCAACACATTCCTGCCAGACTCTCCATTCCGTGAGAACTTCAGCTTATCTAGTACATGGAGCATGCAGCTTGGTCTGCGCTACATCTTCAACTAAGCAGAAAAGCTTATACAGCAAAAAGGCGGGACCAATGTCCCGCCTTTTTTATTTTCAAAATATAGCGCTCCAGTTTTTGCATATTCAAAATTTGTCCTAATTTTGTGACACTCAAACGGGGGATTAGCTCAGCTGGCTAGAGCGCTTGCATGGCATGCAAGAGGTCATCGGTTCGACTCCGATATTCTCCACACTCATTATCAAGCCCTTACGTCAAAAGCGTAGGGGCTTTTTGTTTAGGGGGTCACACAAAAGTACACACAACTTCTCCTATTCTACACCTAGAATTGGGACTATAGAAAAAGGCTACTCGTGATGAGCAGCCTTTTTTAGTTTGGTATGGTTAATATTCATCCTCTAGAAGATCACCCATAGGATACTCATCCATATCGGAAACATCGTGCTCAATTATCTCCATTAGTCGCTCAACTAATCTTCTGTTCTTATCTGTCAGCATTTTAATCTCTGCCTGCTCTTCTTTAAACTGCAGCTGAGTGTAAGCCTTCAAGAATAAATTATTAAACCTATACTTGTTAGAATTATCATCATGAACCAATATCTCGCTTCGCTTCACGGAGCATAGTTCGCCTAGTATTTTCTCAACATCTTCGGCCTTAAGTTTTGTGTTTTTGTACCTAAGTATGCCTTTCAACTTATTGTAAATGTCGTCGAAAGAGAATTCATCTTTATTGATCTCTAACGCGGTTTTGAGCACCTCTTTAGGTAAATTCAGTTGGGTATTATTTCCGATTTTAATGGCTTGGTCGAATTCAGATTTGAAGGTATCAGATTTTTCGTACAGAAATTTCTCCACCGCTTCTTCTAAATCTTCGAGATTGATAATAATAGCGTGTTTTTCAGGATTAGTAGAGTAAATTCGTTTAGTCAAGCAAATATTTAAGCATAGCTGATGGCAAATTGAGGGCAAGCCGCATGAATACTTTATGATCTTATACTTTGCTTTCTGATTAAATTTAAGGTTAAGCTTCTCCTCGCCATTTGTTATTATGGATATAATTTCTGAATTGCTCATGTAAGGCACAGAAATTTCAGCGACTCTATTATTCATTTCTTTATCGTATTCTATTACCTGTCGAGCAGTCCCAACCGCACCAATCGCAATAAGTTTGAGTTCTGGGTAATCCAACGACATATCCATAAAGACTTTCATGAGCTGTGAAGTTCTGGTTTTATCAGCGCCTTTGATTTTATGGAAATCCTCGAGCACCCAGCAGAACTTAGCTTCCCCAAATAAAGTAGCCAATCGTCTTGCTGTAAGTTGGGGTGGGATGAATTGTTTTGTAGATGTATGCTTCTGGTTAGTGATTTCGCCCAAGCTTAGAGATGCTTTGATGTCATCATAGCTGACGGTGAAAGCCGGTGAAAATTTAATTCCGCTTGTACGAGTGGTTTCTGTATGTAATTGGCCAAGCTGGTCGAAGGCATCAAGTAAGATGCTTTCGTATGTCATACCTTCGGTGCATGGTGTTTTTATGTAACCTACATAGGTCTGTGATAACTTGTTTATAATCAAAGATGATTTACCGCAACCTGAGTACCCATAAAGCACAATTTGTTTTCCTGGAGTATACAACGCATCCACTAAGTGACCGTTAATAATTTTTCCTCTCTCTACAAATGAATCTATTGCTGGTTGTGTTGGAGTAAATACCCGAGTTGTAGGTATAGGATTTGACATCAATTAAAGATTAAGGGTCTAGTTCTAAAGCCATAAATATAAATAGATCCCCTCTTAAGTCAAGCCTGTAAGCTGGGGTGAATAATCCCCATTCATATTTTGCTAAAAATGTTGGTAAGTTATTAGTAAATTCTAAGGTTAATATACATCCATTTCTATGTGAAGAAAGCTGTATCTATTATTCTAACTAGTTCCGTATGCAACATTATGAATCTGTACGAATTCAACTTAAAACCCCTGCCTGAGCGCATTTCAGCTGTTTGGGAGCATGGTTCTTTTCTCGCTATTAGGAGTGAAGCGTCTTATAGTATCGTCTTATACCACATGGGAAAGTTCTTTGCAGAAGTCTGGTATAACCCCTACAACAATCAAATAGAGCGTACCAGAAGCTTTAAGAGTAAGAACTGTTTGGAGCCTTACCTAAACCTGATTGATTTATCAGAACTGCTGAGAAAGTAATAAATCATAGGGGGCTGGCTACTTTCTTCGCTTGCATAGATTTTAATTCTATTCACAATGTCATCAATTGCTCTCAATACTCTTGTGTATTGGTCTTTTCTCGATACATTCTAATTATTACCTCATCTAATATTTGCCCTCTGTCGAAACAGCCATTGTCCCTATTCTGATATGAGGAGTGTAAGAGGTTAAACCATTTTAATTAAGCAATTGTAGCTACACTTTATAGTACTAAAGGTTGAGCGCAATTTTGGAAACTTTATAGCGCCAAAATCTGAGATGTTATCAAATAAAAAGGGATTGTTATGCTAAATTATTAATATATTAGCTAAATAATATACTTAGGGGTTAAAATCCAAGTTAAGCAATGAATAAGAAAGGCTTATCAGAGGCAGATATCAAAGCTAAGTTTATCACACCTGCTATACTTAAAGCAGGTTGGGATGAACTGACACAGTTAGGACGTGAGATAAGCTTCACTGCTGGTCGTATTTATGTAAAGGGTAAGCTAACTGCAAGGGGCAAAAAGAAATTTGCTGACTACATCCTATTCTACAAGCCTAATATGCCCATTGCCATTATTGAGGCAAAGGATAACAGTCATTCAGTCAGCGGCGGAATTCAACAGGCATTAGGATACGCTAACACTCTTGATATTCCTTTTGTATTCAGTAGCAATGGTGATGGCTTTCATTTCCATGATAAAACCGCTACAGATGGTCTAATAGAGAAAGTGCTAATACTCGATGAATTCCCAAGCCCTGAGATGCTTTGGGAGAAGTATAAGCAGTACAAAGGAATTGAGAGCAAAAAGCAAGAAGAGATTGTGGCTCAGGAGTACTTCCAAGATGGTACAGGAAGAGCCCCAAGATACTATCAGCAAATAGCCATTAACCGTACTGTGGAGGCCGTAGCCAAAGGGCAGGACCGTATCCTTCTGGTGATGGCTACAGGAACAGGTAAGACCTACACAGCTTTTCAGATTGCTTATCGCCTATTCAAGTCTAAAGCAAAGAGAAAGATCCTTTTCCTTGCTGACAGGACAGCCTTAGTTGATCAGACGCTCAGGGGTGATTTCCGACACTTCAAAGATGCTATGACCGTCATCAAAAAGAAGATTGTAGTGTTAGATGGGAAGGAGACGCTGGTGTCAAGCAAGAAACGGGGTATAGATACAGCTGATAAAGCTTATGACATATTCTTGGGCTTATATCAAGGACTAAGTAACTCTGATCCTGAAGTGCCAGATGCTTTTAAGGATTTTAGTCGTGACTTCTTTGACCTGATAATAGTAGATGAGTGCCACAGGGGTAGTGCCAAAGAGGACAGTAAATGGCGAGAGATACTTCAATACTTCAATACAGCTACACATATTGGCCTAACCGCCACACCAAAGGAAACGGAAGAAGTATCCAATATTCATTATTTCGGCAAGCCTATCTACACATACTCACTTAAGCAGGGTATTGATGATGGTTTCCTTGCTCCTTACAAGGTAGTGAAGGTGACATTAGATATTGATGCTGAAGGATGGCGACCCTCTAAAGGATTTTTAGACAAGGCCGGCAATCCTGTTGAGGATAGGATCTATAATCGGACTGACTTTGATAAGAATATAGTAGTTGAGGAAAGGAGAAAGCTTGTAGCCCATAAGATTACAGAATTTCTAAAAGGTAATGATAGGTTTGCTAAGACCATTGCCTTCTGTATTGATATAGAACACGCTGAAGGAATGCGTACGGCTCTGGCCAATGCCAATGCAGATCTGGTAGCTCAGAACTCTAAATATGTCATGCAGATCACTGGTGACAATGAAGAGGGCAAAAGGGAACTGGACAGCTTTATCAACCCAAGTGAACGCTATCCGGTGATTGCAACTACTTCAAAGCTGATGACTACAGGTGTAGACGCTCAAACTTGTAAGCTGATTGTGCTGGATAGCAATATTGCTTCTATGACTGAGTTTAAACAGATCATCGGAAGAGGTACACGCATTAATGAAGAGTATGGAAAGACCTACTTCACCATCATGGATTTCCGGAATGTGACAGACCTTTTTGCAGATCCTGACTTTGATGGTGATCCGGCAATGATTAAGCAAGTAAACGAAGATGAGGACTTAGGAGGTGCAGATGAAGAAACACCTGATGATCCTGTTACAGGTGAAGGAGGCGAAGAAGTAGAGTTTCCTGATGAGCCTGAAATGCCTGAAGTTGAAGGAGGTGGTCCTATCAAAGAAGAGCCAAAGATAAAAGTAAGGGTAGATGGGGTCCAGGTGAAGATCCTCAATGAAAGAGTACAGTACTTGGATGCTGACGGCAAAATCATCACAGAAGATCTTAGGGATTACACTAAGAAGAATTTGATTAAGCACTTCAAATCATTAGACGAATTCCTAACCCATTGGAATAGTGCTGATCAGAAGAAGGCACTTATAGAAGAGCTCGAAGGTCAGGGTATTTTCTTTGATGCCTTGAAGGAAGAAGTAGGCAAAGACTTCGACTTATTTGATTTAATTTGTCATGTGGCTTACGACTCAAAGCCCCTTACCAGAAAAGAGCGGGCTAACAACGTTAAGAAGAAGAACTACTTTACAAAGTATGGGGAAAAAGCGCAGGCTGTTATCAATAGCTTACTGGATAAGTATGCTGATGATGGTTTGCTTACTATTGAGAGTACTGAAGTACTGAAGCTTGATCCATTGAATAAGTTAGGTACTCCTATAGAGCTAATAAAGGCCTTTGGCAACAAAGCACAGTACATGGAGGCAGTGAAAGAATTAGAAAAAGAACTTTACCAATCAGCATAGATTAAATGGCAAATGTAGGGGCTGTCATAAGCAGCATAAGAAATATTATGCGTCAGGACAGAGGTATATCTGGTGACGCACAACGATTAGAACAGCTTGGATGGATGTTGTTCCTGAAGATTATTGATGATAAGGATCAGGAGCTTGAAATACTAAGAGATGATTATATCTCAGTAATCCCTGAAAAGTTTCAGTGGCGTAATTGGGCCGCTGATCCTGAAGGCGTAACAGGGGATGAATTGCTTGAATTCATCGATAGCAATACTGAGGGAAATAAAGGTTTGTTCGCTACTTTACGAAATTTGAATGTACCGGCTCACCCTAAGAGAGCAGCTATAGTGAAAGAAGTATTTGATGGCTCAAACAACTACATGAAGTCGGGCTATGAGATGCGGAAAGTCATCAACAAGCTTAACGAGATTGATTTTAATAACTCAGAAGATAAGCACATCTTTGGCAATATCTACGAAAGCATATTACAGGAGCTTCGAGATGCGGGTAATAAAGGGGAATACTACACTCCAAGAGCTGTTACCCAGTTGATGACGCAACTAACGAATCCTAAGCTTGGTGAGAAGATTCTTGATCCAGCAGCAGGTACAGGTGGCTTCTTAACAGCAGCAATTGACCATGTGAGGGAGAATTATGTAAAGACGGTAGATGATGAAAGTCTCCTACAGAATAGCATAACAGGTTGGGAATTGAAGCCTGTGGCCTATGTCTTAGGCCTTACAAACTTGATTCTACACGAAATGGACGTTCCTGACTATCATTACATCGATAGTCTTAAAAAAGAATACAACAGCATTAGTAAAAAGGATCAGGTAGATGTGATACTGGCTAACCCCCCTTTTGGGGCAACTATTGCTGATGGTGTTGATTCTAACTTTCCTGCGAACTATCGCTGCAAGGAAAGTGCTGATCTGTTCGTGGTCCTAATGTTACAGTTGCTCAAGTCAACAGGTCGTTGTGCAATAGTTCTACCAGACGGTTCAATTACGGGTGAAGGTGTAAAAGCACGTATACGAGAAAAGTTATTGTCTGACACTAACTTGCACACGATTGTGCGCTTGCCCCAAAGTACCTTTTTCCCAGCTACAGTTAGTACTAATCTACTATTCTTTGAGAAAGGCAGCCCTACTAAAGAGATATGGTATTATGAACATAAATTACCAGAAGGGCAGAAAAGCTACTCTAAAACCAAGCCAATACAATTTCATGAATTTACTCCGTTAATTGATTGGTGGCATAACCGTGTAGAAAATGAAATAGCTTGGAAAGTGAAGGTAGAGAACCTGAAAGATTGGGATTTAGATATAAAAAACCCGACAAAGGTTGAAGAAGAAATTAAGTATAGCAGCATAGAGTTGCAGGAGATGTTACTCAATTCATTTAGTAAGTGTCAAGTAATTCTTGAAGAGTTGGCAAAAAAATAAAGGAATGAAATTAGTTGAATTGAGTGAGGTCTTGAGCCTAAGGAAAGTTTTTATCAACATTTCTGATTCTAAGAATTATAAGCTTTGTAGGGTTCAAACAAACAGAAAAGGTGTTGTCTTGCGCGAAAATAAATATGGCAGCCTAATTAAAACCAAAAAGCAGCAAGTGTGTAAGCATTTAGATTTTATAGTTGCTGAAATGGATGCCAAAGTAGGAGGTTATGGTTTTATACCAGAAGATTTAGATAACGCTATTGTAAGTAGTCATTACTTTTTGTTTGAAGTAGATTTTACTAAAATCAGAAAAGAGTATTTTGAAGCTATTATTCAAACCGAGATCATTCAAGATCAAATAAAAGCTAAAGGTTCTACTAACTATTCGGCAATCAGACCTAAAGATGTTTTAAAGTGGAAAATCCCATTAGGAACTTTAGCTGAGCAAGAGAAAATAGAGAAGAGCTTCTTGAATACACGTAATCAAAGTTTCAAGCTTTTAGATGAATTAAAAAATCAAAAAAAGCTTCTTTCCCAACTCAAGCAAGCTATACTTCAGGAAGCCATAGAAGGCAAATTGACAATAGATTGGCGAAATCAAAACCCTGAAGTAGAACCTGCCTGCGAATTGATTAAGCGTATCAAAACTGAAAAAGAGAAGCTAATAAAAGAGAAAAAAATAAAGAAAGGTAAAAAGCAATTATCCAACGATTTAGGTAATATACAATTTGAATTGCCTAAGACTTGGCTTTTTGCAGATATGGATGATATATCACAGTATATTACAGATGGGACTCATTTAACGCCAACTTATACTGAGAAAGGCAGAATATTTTTATCTGCACAAAATGTTAAGCCCTTCAAATTTTTACCCGAGAATCATAAGTATGTTTCTGAGGAAGATTATAGGGAGTATATTCAAAACAGATTAGCCGAGAGAGGAGACCTGTTGGTAGGACGTGTTGGATCTAAAGGAGAAACGGCGGTAATCGATAGGGATATAGAATTTGCTTTTTATGTTAGTCTTGGATTGATAAAAACATTCAAAGAATTTACCTCTCCTGAGTATTTAGCAATAGTGATGAATTCACCATACGGGAACTTATACGCTACTGGTAATATGAGTAGTATAGGAGCCTCTGCGGGAAATTTTAATTTGGGGAGAATTCGATCATTCCCTGTTCCATTGCCTCCTTTTGAAGAACAAAAAGCCATAGTTCATAAAGTCGATTTACTAATGGGAAAGTTACACTCATTAGATGCTGAAATAGACCAAAGTGATAAGCACGCACAAATGCTGATGCAAGCGGTACTTAAAGAAGCTTTTGAGCCTTCTGCCAGGCAATTAGATGTTATGAAACTAAATGAAGTTGAGGAGGCTGTCCTAAGTAATTAATAAAATGTCATTAGGACGTAACATAAGGTTTGTTGGTCATGAGATTCATCATATCTCTGAACCTAACTTCAAGAGCTTACCTCAAATTGATAATATCATTTATAAGACTACAATCGAAGAGCTTAAATGGGCAGAAGAAGCAACCTATAAAATAGGTGAATGGCGTGATATATTTAGAAGTACATACATCCGCTGGGCTTTAGCTATAAATGGTCTTCATCAAGCAAGCAAAACTTATAGTGACCCAAAATGGAGACGTAGCGGGAAAAAGTTTATTGTTACAGGATTTAGAATGCGGAATGAGGTCCAAATAGTCGATGCTCCTATTGCAAAGTGGGACGGGAATGTTGCTGCTGATGCTCACCTGAAGTCAGTGAATATGATTGCCAGTTATGGCATTATTGATTTGTACTCCTGCTTTGAAGAGTTGATTTTCGATTTTTATAAATCTTATCTTAAGCATAAACCAGATGTATTTCTTGTAGGTCCTGCTAATAAAGATTTTAGGAAAATTTACAATAATAGAGAAAGTGATCCTGAAGCATGGAATTCAGCATTTGAGGAGCGATTAGGTAACTGGCAGAGGAAGAAGCTTTATGAAAGTCTTCCACAGGTGTTTCTGTCTTACATGAATACAGTAGGTCTTGAGAAACCTAAAGATTATGAACACACGTCTCCTGAAACATGGGTTGAAACATTAAAGGGGATAGCTATTCTGAGGAATTGTCTTACACATGGACAGAAGTTTGTACCTGAGGATTTAGCTGAAATATCTAAGAAGCCGTACTCAATGGGCTTCAACTTTAAGGTAGGAGAAGAAATTAACTTATCAACTAAACACTTAATGAGTGTTGAATTATTTGGAGACCAACTGCTTAGGGCTCTCAATATCTCTATTATTGAAAAGGCGGAAAAAGAAAAAATAAAATACATAAACAAATAGTTTTTTATTGATGCACTTAATGCAAAATCAAGACTATTTCAATCATGGTTTTTGAGTTTTATCTTGGTGGGTATGGACGTGATAATAATTTCAATATAATCTTGAGGGATAAGAACCTTTACATTTCAACCTATCATAGTATACCTCTGCCTGAACACTTCAAATTAATTCAAACTGATTGCGACAACGACTGGCTTTATTTAATTAGTTATTTAAAAAGCTGTAGATGGAATAAAAGGTATGATAGTGAAATACTTGATGGTACTCAGTGGGAGTTGAAAGTTAAAGGAAATGGTATCAATATTAACTCTTATGGTTCCAATTCTTATCCACAAGAATTCGATGAGTTTTTAGGGATATTAAATAGATTAATCAAATCAACAGGATACTCTATAGTGAAATGATTTAAAAAATTTTCAGGTGGACAGTGATAGTGAGATAATCATACCCTCACTAAAAGAATGCTATCTGGATAATAGCCAAACTCCCTTTCATAAGCCTTACAAGCGGAATCAAAAGATTCCATTGCTTCCAATCCGCTTCTGTTATCTGGATCCAAATAGTTCAGGTATCCAAAGCCTGCATAGCTTCCAACTTTAGGAGCGGGTCTTACCCAAAGTTTAGCTTGGAACGGCTTTACACGTCTGACAGGTCCATCATAAACGAATTCAAAAGGCCTACCTACCATTGCAAGTCTTATCTGCTTCTTCTTTTGGTAAATATCCTCAGATGCCCTGCCACCAATCATAAACAGCCTTGTCGTATTGCTCTGCAAATACTCCCGTAGTTTGAGCTTATCCATCCTAATCTATACCTATTACTTCCAATGCTTCTTTTTCCTACGACGTGGGTTATACCCGTGCAGGCTACGTCCAATGAACTTCTTTTGCTTGTCTAACAGCCACCAACCGGCAACAACTGCCGGCAGTGACAAAATCACATGATACCATTCCATGCAAGGCAGACAACGGAATGAAGCGATTAGTTCTCAGGGATGGCATCTCCTAATCTACGGGCTTTCTCCGGAACGATAACATGCGAATTCCCTTGTACCCTTTCCTTAACCTGCTCCATTGTCAGGTAGCGTACGTCATCGATTAAATAAGAACCATCATCCTGTACATACACAATGATAAGATTATAGCCCCCTTTAGCTCTATTGAGTAGGTTAGCGGCCTCCTTACCGGATACATTGCCATTCACTATTTGCTTCAGTATGCTGCGTTTCTGGTCTTTCATAACCGATCATTATTACTTTTTAACTTACTTAGCAGGTCTTCAATTAGCTGATCCAGCCTTTCCGGTGGCAGCTTGTCAATAATATCTGATGCCGTTACATAGCCACCCAAATGCTTCATTAGCATATCAATGGCTGTTAGCTTGGAGTGCAGCTTTACCTTTCGGGTTATGCCTGTAGTGCCTGTGATTTCACTTATCTCCACTATACAGGCCCGCTCTGCTGCTGAAAGCTGATCCAATGGTTTAGGTTCTTTAGTAACAGGATCCAGTAAATCAGGAACACTTGCAAAGGCTATCTTAGCGAGCTCCTGCACCAATGCCTTTACCTGGACTCCTGTTTCATCCGCTACCTGCTTTTGCAGCCGCTGCACCTCCTGCTGAATACTAACATTGGCTAACAGCCGTGCTCCCTGCTCATTGGCTGTCTTAGAGCTGTAACCAGCTCTAATAGCAGCCTGTGTAGCGTTGCTATCTTTGATGTACTCAAGGCAAAACCGCTGCTGTTTGGGTGTTAATGCATTATTTTCCATGCTGATGATTGTTTAAACTTCTCCCCGCTTCAATAACTCCTTATAATTGATACCCTTATCTGCACAGCGACTAAAGAAAGTGCCTATTGCGGCAATACCATTACACTTAGATAAGCATCTATCATATTGCCTATCTGTTTCCCTTTGGCTGTACTTTGGATGGAATTGGCTTACCTGATGGAAATATTCCCGCCCGCTTTCGCCAAACGTGCTGGCAAAATTGCAGCCAATGGGCAACCAGTCCTGATGGTAGGAGGTGGTAACATCTATCCCCTGCCTTATAATCTCACTAATACAGGCTTCAACTTTTGCTTGGTCTTCTGTTGGGTTACCTGTGGTGGTGGCATGGTACTCTTGCTTAGGCGCTTTATATCTCCCTCGCAATGGTTTAGCCCAATGGTTAAAGTATGCGTTAGGATCATAACTGTAGAACCGTGCACTGGCTATGTTGCGGGGTGCTGTGTCAAGCTTCATACCCATTGATGAAATCTCTCTATACAGGTATTCAAAATGCTCTGTGTGATGGGCTGAATCGTAAATACTTACCAACCCCCATAAACCCCGCCCACTTACGCTAAGTCCGCAATACGCCACGTATGGCAGTGTTGCCAACATTTCACGGGCTGCATCAAGATCTTTCATAGCTGGGTTTTCTTTCTCATCAATATCAAACTGTATTAAGCCACTATGACTTTTGCAGTTTCCTTCGTTCCGGTATGGGAATATCCCTGATGGTGTAATTACTGGCAGTAGCCGCCTTTTCAAAATACTTCGCTCAGTATCATACTCTTCATTCCTGATGGCCAGCACTTCTTTGGCGTACTTATCAGACGTTAGCCATGTACACAAATTCACCGTTGCCATACCGCTTGGTATGAAACATCTTTTAAAACAAGATACCTGTACATTTAAAACACTTTCCATAATGCTTATCAATCGATTTTTACAGATTGTGCAGGTATGATATTATTGATACTATTGATATTATTAAGTGCTGAAAGTGTCAGGAGTATCAATAATATCACACCCTGCACTTTTTAGAATTTCTTTGAGTATTGCCCGTGCCTCTCCTTTATGAACAGATCAGAGCGTTGCAGTAGTCGCTTAAAGGTAACTGCTGGCATGTCCTCACTGTGAGCAATATTTAACCCTGCTTTAGTGTGGAAATTGTCGGGTAATAGGTCGTATACGTTGCGCTGCACAATGCTCAATCTGTCATAAGGAGTACTATTTAGTATGCCTTGTACCTTTAATCCTGTCTGCCTGAAATACTCCACTAATAGAATAGCCCGCTCCACGGTATCAGCCTCAATGTACTCCCGTGCGCTTTCTCCTGTGGTATAATCCAACATTTGGAGTATTAGTGATAACCGGATTAGATACACCTCAAGCTTTGTGTATAGCCCTGCAATACTCTCAGATTCAGTCCCATTGATCAGGTCAGTATTGGTGCGATTCCAATCGTTCAATACTGCTTTAGCTTTAGAAGTGAACTTTAGAAGCTGAGGTTTGGTATTACCTTCACCATCTGTTATGCCTGATAGGTCAAGCAGATTAGATAGGTATGTAAACCAGTTCTGATTCACCTGCGGGTGCAAATCCTTTTCACTTGGATAAGGCTTGTTCGAGCATTCTGGTATGGCAAAAAGCATTCTATCCATAAATCCATTCCGACTACGGCTGTCTTTCGCTAAATCGGTAAGGATGCCGTTCTGAATAGTGCCGCAAACTGATATGAAAGGCTTTTTGATCAGAATGGGATTATCTCCTTTGCGGTCAATTACAATAGGCTTTCCACTCCAGTTACTAAGCCAAAATTGCTCTTCACTGCCTTTGCTATACCTATCAAAATTCTTAAACCAACTGGCTAATTCATCTGCATACACACCCAGACCTCTTAGATTATGTTCGTGCACTTTAGTCAGTGCCTCCGGTGTAAAGTCCTGCACAATATGCTTCTTTAAGACTGGTTTAGCTGGCTCTCCCTCGATCCCCTGCCCTCTTCTCTCCTTCTGAGTGAGGTTCATGACGCTTTTAAATGCATCATATTCTTTCTGATAGAAAGTATAAGCTTCACCATCTCTCTCAAATATTGGTGAAAGAGCCCATGTGAGTGGGTGGCTTTTATTTGAACCTGGTCTGCCTACGAGTGCCATGTAAATAACTGGGCTTTCCTGCCAACCTCGTTTGACCTCTACTTTGTGGGTATTCCCTATGGCTATTGAGGTAGCATAAATCATCGCAGCTACAGAATAATCTACCGGGAATTGGTAGGCATCCTGCAACATTTCAACCATGTATTGCAACTCCTTAGGAAGAGCGTGTTTAGGAAACGTATCCCCATTGGTGGGTGTATGATTGTTTAAACTATCCATCGCTAAAACAGGCTAAGTTGAGAAGATGAGTTAGGTGCTTTTTCGGGGTCGGTAGTTAGATACCATGCCCTGAAGCCTGTGAGCTTACAGTTAGTGCGTGTTACTTCCCATAAGCGGCCAGCTTTCTCAAGATCTCGCTTATAGCGTGTGATACACTTCTGAGGGATGCCAGTTTCTGCAGAAACCATTGAGGCTGTGGCTACATGCGACTGCAAAAACTTAAATATGGTTTGCAGTTGGTTTAGGTGGTTGTTACCTTTGGTCTGTCGAGTTACCAAAGATTGCATGGGGGTTAGGTTATGTTTCCGCATAGCTTAACCCCTCCTTTTTTTACGTCGTGCAGATGCAGCCAATGCTAATGTAGCATCATCGCTGTTCTTCTTAATAGTCTGTTCTTCTACCCAGTCTGTTAATTCCTTACGACTAAAAATAAGCCTGTTTGAATACCGCTTGTGAGGTATGTCATTAGATGAAGTGAGTTTGTAAAGCTTAGACTTACTAAGCCCTGTGATCTCTACTGCTTCATCTAATGTGCAGCGGTCTGGTTTGGGGGTGGGTGTTGATGTTGGGACTATTGCCCTTGCTACTGCTCTCTGAATTAGAGTTGATAGCTGATCTGCTGTTGTTACTATCAGTTCCATAATGTACTTGATTGATTTCCAACAAAGTACGCTATGGGGTTAGTGAGAAATTTAGTGAGTCATTACTTTAATTCGCACATTAAATTATTGATAGTCAAACAATTGAAATTCTAAACTAAAATAATTAGTGAGTCATTAGTGAGTTACTTTTCAATTGGTGGCATTACCTGATCCAACTTCTTTAGAAACTTCTTTTGAGGGTCACTTTTGTGAGGCTTGTGAAACAATTTATTGTGGATGTTCTCGTATGTTCCATAACTCAAGCCATGACGATCTATAAATGGTCTTACCCATTCATATTGGAACTCAAAACCATCTCCTCCCAAATCGTGCATTCTCCGTAGGAGTCCACAAAACAATTCTTTCTTCCCACTCTTGATATTTAGTATGCCTATAGGATTTTTAGCAAAGACAAGTAAGAACTCACCCAGTGGTAATTCTTCCCAGAGATCACCATCAAATGTACTATAGATTATTGCAAGCAACCCTGATTTTACAACGTACTTATCTGTAGCACTTTCATCCTTTATTAGAGGTAATTTACTGCTCTGAAAACTACTGTTTATGGATTGATCAATCTTATTAAGTTCCTGATCTTCCCAATGACAGAACTCCACTAAATCATTCTTTAAGACAGCAGGTGGATATGTCTCTTCAATATTTGAGAAGTTGAAACTAAGCTTAATCTTAGGCAATAAGTCTCCAGTTATTTCATCAACGCTAAAATCAAGCTTGATCATAGTTGCACTTAGACGTTTAAGCACGAACCATTTTGTAAAAGCTTTTACCGTTGGGGTAATACGGTACCTATCCTGTAACCACAAAACAATACCTTCTTTTAGTTCTTCAAACTCTTTAGCAATAACATTAGACTGCTGCTCAAACCATATCGAGTACCTCTCAAAAAGGGGATGAAGTAGAGGAGTTACTTTGCTGGGCTCTAACGCAATACTTAGGCTTTTGTCACCTTTGATAATTCTAAATATGGCGTTCCCATCATTTGCAACGTGTAGCGCCCAGTTAACTTCTGTTCCTACTGAATTTTGCCAATCCCTTAAATTGTTCATCTATATTTCTTCTTAGAAGTTAGTAAGCAATGCAGCGTTCTTAACTCGCTCTTCCTGCTCAAATGAGGCTAAATAGTTCTCAGTAGTCTTCAGGTCGTTATGGCCTAAACTCTCTGATATAAAGGCTATGTTTGCTCCTGATCGCTTCAATACTGTAGCGTAGCTGTGTCGGGCTGTATAAGTGCTGATGTTAGGTATACCCAGCTTCTTGCCAATGGCTTTAAGCTTGGTATTCATGAGCTTTGTGATATTTTTGATCTTAGTGCGCTCTTCTGCTGGGCTTTCTTCACCTTGCAGGATAGGAAACACAAATGTTTCAGGGCTTTCCTCTATGTTTCCCCAGCGGTCAATAATACCCTGCATTTCTGGTAAAAGGGTGGCGTGTATTAACTTCTTCTTCTTCGCTTTCGCCAATGTCTTCTGCCGGTAGAAACATACCTCCCCATTGCGGATGCTGGAATATCTTAGCTTACAGATATCAGTGATGTTAGCTCCGTTGCACAGGTAGGAAAAAAACCAAAGATCCCGGCATTTCTCTATTGTGTCGGTTTCGCACTCGTACTGTACAATCTTCTTGATATCGCTAAGGGTTAGGGCAATATTACGGCCTGCATGCTGTGGAATTTCATAGCGGCCTTTACCAAATGGGTGTTGAGCTGGCTTGATGATACCTGCGGCCTTTGCGTCATTGACAACAACCTGCAATGCCCGCATGTACATGGAAATAGTGGTATAGCTCTTACCCTCATCCAACAGATACTGCTCGTATTGCCTTAGCCAATCTATTGTGATATGTTTAAACTCTGTCTTCTTGCCTTTCCTGTACAGCCCGATGCTCCTAAGCGTGTACTTGTACCAGTCTGAAGTACTTATCTTACCCCGTGCCTTCAACTCTTCTATCTTAGCCGAGAACGCTGCATCTACAGTACTGCTCTGTCCTTTGCTCAACTGTGCTTGCAAGTTATCGATACTAAACTGATCGTTCTTAATTAGCAGCCTTACCGTTGCTTCAAACTCATTAGCAAACTTCTGTATAGATTCCCGAATGGCTTTCAACTCCCGTGCCTTTGTGGTCGGTAGCTTTTCCCAGTCTTCAAGGGTTAACCTTTTCCCTGTCGAATAGTAAGCTCGCTGCCGTTGGTGGGTTACCCTAACCTTAACAGGACATAGCCCATCTGCGTTGGCTTTACGGGTTTCAAGTATGGTGGCTAACGTTACGCCACTGTCAGAGAATTCAAACATACATTCATGAATTATACTGTGTATCCCTCCAAAGGGGGTCACACAATGGTACACACAAATGTATAAAATAAATGAAAATACGAGAAAGGATATATTAAGTAAATTTATGTGTTACGGAGTCATAACCAAGCATTTACAGATAAAATAGAAAAGGATGAATACTAAGGAAAATACCAATCTTCTGCATGGCATGCAAGAGGTCATCGGTTCGACTCCGATATTCTCCACACTGATAATCAAACCCTTACGTCAAAAACGTAAGGGTTTTTTATTTAGGGCCTATACAAATTGCACACAACTATGCCCTATACCCGCTACTCTGAGATAACGGACCACTACTATGTGTGCAGTTGCAGTACAGGGAGATTAGGCTGGCCCAGCACAATGCTGGACGGAATACCTCCACCAAAGCAGGAGCACCGTGGACACTCAGGTATAGCGAGACTTACCCCATCACGCAACTCGCCCGCAAAAGGGAAGCAGAGATAAAAAGAAAGAAGAGCCGCAAGTACATCGAGCCGCTGATCAAGCTGGCTAGCACAACTCAGAGGCTTTTCATGTTCACCAGTTAACTGGATACTTACAACAAAGGCAACCTATACAGGTTGCCTTACTTATTATATGGCCTTCTATCCTCTAGAAATAATAACCAGAAAGCTTGTCAAAATATTCTTTGAATTTCTTCTCTGTATGCTTCAGGTCTGCTATATCAACAAAGAGAGAAGAAGAAAACAGGTTTTCAGCCTCTTTGTGAGTACCTAGTTCATTAGCGATTTGTTCAAACGGATGTTTGACGCCACTCTGCTTTACTCTATACCCAAACCTGCCAACAGGAACCCGCCCTTTACCCATTTTCTTGGTATGAGCCAAAGCTAGCAGGTACTCAAACATATCGAATATGTTTTCATAGTCCTTACTGTGCGGCAGGAAAGAATTGAAAAGTGGTTTCAGTTCTGAGAACAACAACTCAGACATAGGCACAAGCTGCCTGTTGCCAAGGGCTTCCCGCAGCGTGTCATAGTCCAATACTTTAGCCGCATTGACATGATCAAGGATAGAGGCTTCGCCATACCTTAGGTGGGATGTCATGGAGAACATCTTAGACAACAACTTGTAGTCCTTCTTCATGATGCTGGCAAGCCCGATGCTGTAAAGGAAGATAAGCCCTGGTAGCGTTTCGAGATCCAGCCATACGCCTCCTTCCTCTTCTCTCTCTTTTGCAGACGTGAAACAGGCTAGGCTGTTAAGCCAGATTGAATGGTGTTGTTCTTTACCCCAGTAAACCCCATTTACAAATAAGCTGCTCAGAGAACTGCATTGCTTGAAATAATAATTTACCCGTGTCTTGATCTCTTCTTTGGCTGGGGTGCCAGCGACCGGCAAAGCATTGAAATTAAAGTTTATCCGATCAACTTCACTTCTTATAAGATCATGAAGTGATATGATCTGCTCATCATGCACGATAAACTTCTTCAACTTGGTCAGTGCAATCTGCGATGTTGAAAGATGTGCAGACTTAGTGGTTTCAAGCACCTCTATCTTTTCATGCAGTTCTTTGAAGAACAAGTCAGCATTGGTGATGCTCACAGCCTTCCCTCTTCTAATGTAGGCTAGTTCTTCCAGTTCATTACCAACCTCGTCTGAATACGTGAAGTAGTTAGAGAACCTGAACTTGTTTGAAGTTTCCAAAGCCTCCTTGAGCACACGATCACTCGTGGCCGTCCATCCGCAGGTGATCAGCCCAAAATTATCTGACACATAGCGCAACAGCTCCGACAGTCTTTCCTCGTACTTGTCTGCTTCACTCTTTACATTCAGGAAGCTGGAGTCCATGTAATCTCCGTTGACTTTAATGACGGTGACTCTGGAGTGAACAATAGGCAGGGAGTTTACGATATGGCCGGGGCAGCTTATCACAACAGGCTCTATACCGATGCATCTCAATGCATTTTCTACCAGCCTGTCGAGGGTAGTTGTGATGATTACCCGCACATAGCCTTTGCTGACTAACCGGGCAATTGTTTGATGGGCAAGTGTTGGCTTCTTCAGCCCCTCCTCAAGTTCGGTTTCGTTAGGCTCAAAATATCTTCGCAAGAGGTTTTGCCGCTCCGTCTCAGTGTTCGTAAGCGGCTCCAGCAGGCTTGCATAGCCCGGCCTTTCTCCAAACCGCTTAAAAAACCATTCCTCTGGTTCCGGCTCACAATTCGCATTCTCCAGCACAGCTATCTGCCTGATCAGGTCCAGGGCTATGTCACTACCCGTAGGTATGCCTGCACCGCTGGAAACACCAGAGCCTAATAAGAGCGCAAATGCACCTTTGTTATTATATATCGAATGAGCTACCGAGGAGACTTGGGCATTCATAATTCACATTGCTTCAATACCGGTACAATATATAGATAATTTTATACTAAAACCACGGAAATTATTTTCATTCTACCAGCTCTACAATTTTGACTGATTAGAGTGCCCCTAATTGGGTATTTTGGCCTTCCTGCATTCTTTTATCTATGTAAAATGTTTATAACCACTATACTTATACCTGCCGCTACTTCCATGAGAGGGCCAGATTTACTCCTCAAAATCAGTCGTTATCAGAAGGTGTGTATTATCCGACATCCCTTAATTCCAATCATACAGCACATTTATAAGCTATGGCGCAAACGCAACTCCATTTTATACCAATACGCCTAGACTGGTTATACCTGAGGGGTTAAATATTCCGGAACATGCCCCCATACTGCCCGTACCATATAGGACGCAATGCTTAAAGAAGGGAGGATCTATGTCAATGCCATTTAATTTTGAAGATAACATCAAGAACGCGACAGTAATGCTGCAGGACGTAGCTGCAGAGCTGCAAACAGATGACCTCAACAAAGCCGGCCGCATTTTCAGAGCCGTGCTGCAATCTATACGGGACAGATTACCTGTAAATGATGCCGTACAATTTGCCGCACAGCTGCCTATTTTCTGGAAGGGCATCTACTTCGACCAGTATGACACATCCAAGGTGCCAGTCAGGATACGGGATGCGAACGATTGGATCAATTACATCCGCAACAAGAATGCTTTTGCGGCTAATAACGACTTTCAGCAGGATGAAGAAATCACAGCGGCCTTCCGGGCTGTCTTCCGGGCTCTGCAGCGCACCATGACCGACGGACAGCTGGAGAAAGTGAAGCAGTCGCTAAACGAGGACATCCAGGAACTGCTGGCTGCCTGATAAAAAAGCTGCGCCGCCTGCTGCTTAGAGCAACAGGCGGCGCAGCTTTTTTAGATATGCTTTTGCGTTATACAAACAATCCCTCTACTGACAGGTAGCGCTCGCCTGTGTCGTAGCAAAAGGTCAGCACCCTGGCACCATCCGGAATTTCTTCGTCCAGTTTCTGCTGCACCGCTGCTAAAGAGGCCCCTGAAGACACTCCCACAAATATTCCTTCTTCCATAGCTACTCTCCTGGCATAATCGTATGCATCGTCAGCTGCCACCGTTATCACACCATCCAGCAGACTGGTATCCATTATACTGGGCACAAACCCGGCTCCTACACCTTGTATCGGGTGCGGGCCCGGCTGGCCACCGCTCAGCACCGGCGAGGCGGCTGGCTCTACAGCGTATACCTTCAGATTGGGGAAGTGCCGCTTCAGCACCCTGGCCACACCAGTTATGTGCCCACCTGTGCCCACCCCGGTGATCAGGTAATCAAAGCCTTCCGGAAAATCAGCCATAATCTCCTGTGCTGTGGTTTCGATGTGAACCTGTGTGTTGGCTTCGTTGTCAAACTGCATGGGCATCCAGGAGTTATCGTGTTCTTCGAGCATTTCACGTGCCCGGTCTATCGCTCCCTTCATACCTTTTTCACGGGGTGTCAGCTCCAGCTTGGCCCCATAAGCCGCCATCAGCCTGCGTCGCTCAATGGACATGGACTCCGGCATCACCAGGATCAGGTGATACCCTTTCACAGCAGCGACCATGGCCAGTCCGACTCCGGTATTACCCGAAGTGGGCTCAATGATCACGCTATCCTTTTTCAGGACACCTCTTGTTTCGGCATCCTCTATCATAGCCAAAGCGATGCGATCTTTGATGCTGCCGCCCGGATTAGCACGTTCCAACTTCATCCATACTTCCGCTTTGTCTTTAAACATGCGGTTGATCTTCACATGGGGCGTTTTGCCTATGGTTTCAAGTATGCTATGCGCTTTCATATTTGTATCTTTTTTTAAATTGAAAAATTCAGAACATCGGCTCTGTCTTCGTAGTAACTCACTTTTATTTGTGGGCGGTGGTACACTCTTGCAAAAGGAGGCACACTTTCGGTCAGCCACACATTTCCCCCTATGATGCTGCTGTGGCCCACCACTGTATTCCCACCCAGTATGGTCGCTCCGGCATAGATGATCACATTATCTTCTATGGTAGGATGGCGTTTGAGGTTCGCCATTGATTTTTCTACACTTAGTGCTCCCAGCGTTACACCCTGGTATACTTTCACATTGTTGCCAATGTCGGCTGTCTCTCCGATCACAACGCCGGTGCCATGGTCTATGCAGAAGCGGGCTCCTATGCTAGCTTTGGGATGGATGTCTATACCTGTCTTGGTATGTGCGTAGGTAGCGAGCACGCGTGGCAGCAATGGCACCTCCATACGGCAAAACTGATGGGCCAGCCTGTATACGGCCACAGCAAAAAAGCCTGGGTAAGTGCGGATCACCTCGTCTACGTTCACTGCGGCCGGGTCACCTGCCTCTATGGCAGCGGCATCGTCATTGAGCTGGCGCTGTAGGTCCGGCAGCGCCTCAAAATAAGCATCTGCTATTTCATAAGGTTTGCCGGGCAGGCGTTCTTCTATTCTGTACAGAATCTTCTCCAAATCAGCACGCAGCAGCATGGCGTAGGCTTCAACTTCAGACCGGGAACTAAAGGAGCGCTCCGAAAGGGATGGAAAGAGCAGTTGCAGCAGGCCATCCAGAAAGGCGCAGCTCATCGAGTGTGGCACTACGTGGCGGGACTGCTTGTGCACAGCCGTCAAGTGTTCAATAAAAGCCTGGCTGATTGCTGTCATAATGCAGAAGAAACTAAGTAGCCTGATTAAAGTTTAACTGAAGTATATACAGTAAATAGCTATACGGGCAGCTGTGGCCTGTGTCTATGATTAACGTGAAATACCGGCTGGAGTAGTGTAGCGCTCCGCTCAAAAATAGAGGCCCCTACCTGAGGAGACCTCTCTGCAAATGCTAAAAGGACAAGGGCTATACCTGTGATTATCTACTTTCGGTCCTTCACCACAAAGTTGAGGTATAAAAACCCTAGCAGAGCAAAGGCCCCTCCTGTCCAGAACACCATGCTGAACCTGGAAGCATCGTTGGCATAGATCCAACCGGAAGCCAGCGCGCCAAACCCTATACCTGCCTCGAGGGCGATGTACATGGTGGCCATTGCCCGCCCCCGGTGCTCCGGGTGGCTCAGATCAATGGTCCAGGCAAAGACTGTCGGGGAGTTCATGCCTACGGCTACACCAAACACAGCCGCAGCGAGCAGAAGCTCTGTAGCCGTGCTGGCCCAACCGATCAGCCCCATGGCCACCACCAGTAAGGCGGAGCTGATTTTCAGTACCCGGATACGCCCATACTTGTCAGAGGCCCTGCCAGCCAGGAAACGGATAGCTAACGATGAGAGTGTAAAGCTGGTAAAGAAGAGCCCTTTGTTCTGAATACCGAGATGCTCACTGAAGTCAGGAATGATCGTCAGGATGATACCGAACGAAACCACCGTGAGCATCATCACAATGGAAGAATGCAGAACACGGGGTTCAAATATCTCTTTGCGGGAAATTTTGAGCAGTCCCATCCGGAAGCGGTTTGGGTTGTCCAGCGTTTCGTGCATGCGGGCTACGACGGCCACGGACAGGAAGGCAGCCGCTGAAGAAGAGTAGAACATGGCGTCAAGCGAAAAGCTATTGGCGATTGAGGCTCCCATGGCAGGTCCTGCAGCCATGCCCAGACTGCCCGCTAGCCCCAATAGCCCCGTTGCCTCTCCCCTTCGCTCCATTGGGATGATGTCGGCCACGTAGGCGGCAGTGCCAGTAGGTGTAAAACCTGTTGAAAAGCCGTGCACAAGGCGCAGCAGCAGGAACGCCGCTACCGTGCCGGTGATCGGGTACAGGAAGCCACACAATATACAGACAGTGCCCCCGATCAGCATGACAGGTATACGCCCCATCTTGTCGGCCAACTGTCCGCTGAATGGCCTGGACAAGCCAGCCGTCAGGGTAAAGAGAGAAATGATAAGCCCCTTATACTCAGCACCGCCCAGTTGTGTAATATAATTGGGCAGCTCCGGAATGATCATGTTGAAGCTTGCGAAGAAAAGAAAAGAGCTCAGGCACAGCAATCCAAATTGAAGTCCATACACACGTGTTTTCAGCTCGGCCATAGTCAGATTAAAGCCGCAAGTTCCGAAAACAATCGCTCCAAAACTATAGCCAGGATGACATGCTGTGGTTTGCCTAGCCAGCTAGTAAGTTTATTCCCCTGTGTTTAAGCCAGATTATGCGCAAAAAAAATAAGCAGCCCCTCGGGCTGCTCCAATGATATTTATAGCGGTCAATCTGAAGGTTAGTCGAAACTAGGGCATCCCTTCCTGTTACGCTTCTTTTTTACCAGGCCATCCTTATTATAAACTGATGACTTGAATGAAAAATATTCGGCTGTTTTCTTGCTGGATACTGCCTGTCTTTTGCTCTTGGTTATTTTCTCGCTCTTATCTGACTTTACTTTAGCATCAGCAAAACTGGCGAATGACAAAAACATCAGGGCACTAATTAAGGCTGTATAGAATTTTAGTTTCATTAGCTGGTTGTTATAGGTGAGAGAAGACTATCTATTGCAATATTAAACTTAAAATATATATTAAAAAAACTTTCAGTTATATTTTTTATTTACATATTACAAAACAACCACTAAATTTTCCATGACACTCTAAAATTGGAGCACGAATGTGAGTGGTGAAGCAGTGCTTGAGTGCTAAGAATTCGACCGGGAAACGCTGAAAATAAGAACCATCCCGAAAGAGAGGTGGCCGGCATTGGGGGGGAGCAAGAGATAAGGAGCTTATATATCTGCAACCGGTTTTGGGACGTTGAACCGGACACCGTTAACAGCCACATTGCGCTCCAGCGCTGCTAGCTGCAAACTAAGAGCCACCTGACTGGCCACGTTTTGACTTTCGATATCAGACAAGAGCAGTGATTTCTGTTGACCGCCATACAGGTCAAAAAGCACACAGTGATCACTCAATTGCACTGCAGCTATCGTGTTCCAGTTCAACCTGTTTTCCTTGTTGTAAAAATTAAGTCTGTAACTGATCGTAACCGGAGATATGGCTACAAAGGCGTTTTTGAGGGGCACCTTATCAGCACCAAGCGCCACCAGGTATAGCCCAGCCAAAACAATAATGATGGCTGCAATACCCCACAACCAGCGTATTTCATCTATCAGTATGAGATTGTAAAGAGATGCCGAGCCGCCTCCGCTTGCCATGAACAGCCCTAACCAAAGCAGCCGGTCTTTGATCTTACGCAGTTGTCGGGCTGTATAAAGACTGATGTACATGGAAACGATATTGGGCTGATGGACTTAAGGCAATGCCAACTCAAAATGTCAGACAAGGAAATGCTGCAAAAAGAGGCATTAAAATTGAATTAAAGTAAAATACGATTGACACAAATACAGGTTTAATTTTAACTAAAATAAATTAAACACAATTTATATTAAGTATTCGAGATTTATTTTAGATGTGTTGAGTCTGCTCAGAGATGTTGCAAATGCTATAGGTTAACAGATGCTATAAACTTACGTGCTGCGCACTTACTGGCACCTGGTTCACCTCCACGTGCTGTTGAATGGCTGCTAATTGTATGCTGACGCTTACATGATTGGCTATTTCGGGGCTCTGAATGTGCCCTAGCCGCATGATCAGTTGTTCACTGTCTTTCAAATCAAATACCAGCGCATGCTCCGATGCCTGAATGCTGTCAATGGCATCCCAATAAATGGTATGCTCAGCACCGTACAGGGTGAGTCTATAGGCGATACGCTCTGGGGTCATGGAGAAGTAAGCGTCTTTCAGGCGGACGTAGCTGGCGCCAACGGCAAATCCCAGCGTCCCGATAATGCTGACAGCCAGTGCGCCTCCTGCCCAGCTCCAACGCACCTCTTCACGGGCAACAAACTCTCCGAACAAGGCTGAGAGGCCTCCGCAGAGCATCAGTATACCTATCCAAAGCAACACTCGCTTTGTCTTTTTAAGCTCTTTGTTTGGGTATAGGTTTACATACATAGGATTAGTTTTGCGTCATTTCAATGGTTATTTCCTTATCGGCTGCGATCCGAATCAGTTCGGCACGTATGCGCTGGAGCGTTTGCTCATGGTTCACTGCATCCAGGGAAATGGCATGCTGCTCTCCGTTTTTCAGCTCAAATGTCAGCGTATGGCTGTCTAGTGCCATGCGTTCTACTTCCTCCCAATCAAAATCGTGCTCCCGCTGCATGAACCCAAGCCGGTACCGCAGTCCCAAAGCCGATATGGTAAGGTGACGCTGATAGCCCGGGTTATGGTCGAGCCACACCGAGATCATAAAAAGTGCAAAGGGCAACAGACTGAACAGGTAGAGGAAGGTCATGGCTGAGTGGAAGTCCTGCACAGCGATGAGCTGGTACAGTAACCAGCCATGCAATACTACTGACAGCAAGGCAAGTACAAGCAGCAGACGCTCCATTTGCGACCGAACGCCATAAGGTCTGGAAAACAAACGTACGCTAATGCCGGTGTGCTGCATCGTAGGGTATAACTTTAAGAGATCAATATACTAATTATTACATAGTTACCAAAGAAATTTATACCAAAACATTAAAACCGGACTATATTAAAGGCATTTAGTATATTGAAAGCGCATAAGCCTAACAGATGAAAAAAAGCTATACCTTCTTACTTGCCTTTGGCCTTTTTGCGGCCTGCCGGCAGCAGCCGCAGCAAAGCGCTCCCATGGCTACCGATACACAACAGCAGGGCATAAACAAATTTGCTGACTCTACCCTTCGGAAGATCTATACCTTACAAGACGAGCGTAAAACCGCTGAATTGCTCAACTTCCTGAACCACCCGACATTGCAGTACCGTCAGGAGGCAGCGCTTGCCTTTGCTTCGGTGCAGGACACACTGGCCATACCACAACTTTTGACATCTCTTTCTGACACCAGCGCAGCGATGCGTGTTGCATCCGCCTACGCACTGGGTCAGATCGGACATAAAAAAGCCCAGCAGGCGATGATCCGGCATCTGCAACAGGAACAGCGCCCTGCGGTGCAGGCAGAGGTTTTGGAAGCAATCGGCAAACTGGCTGACAGCGGAGGACTCAACTTCCTGGTAAATTATCGGGCAACAAACGAGACAGCAGAGGCCGGACAGGCATGGGGATTGTACCGGGCTGGCCTGCGGCAGATCAGCAGTGCACAAGCTGTGGAACGTGCCGTGCAGTGGCTGGCCGAAAGCAAGTCGTATGAAGTGCGACTGGCTGCCGCTCACCTGCTGGCCCGCACCCCCAAGCTCGACCTGACACCCTACCGCCAGCAACTGACCACCGTGGTTACCTCAGATGAATCGGCGGATGTGCGCATGACGGTGGCACAGGCTTTCTCCAAGGTAAATGCCCGTGACAAAGCAGCGCTACTTTCCGGCATCGTGCAAAGCGACCCTGATTACCGCGTGCGCCTGAGTGCGATCCGCTCCATGACAGGACTTGAATTTGAAGAGATAGACGAAGCGATACTGGCTGGCCTGACCGATCAAAATATCAACACGGCAGTGGCCACGGCTGAATTTCTGCAGGCTAATCATGCCGGTGTGAACACCAGTACGCTCCGCAAGGCGCTCAGCCAGGTAGAGGATGGCCGTGTGCGGGCAGGTCTGATCTGGGTGATCCTGCGCAACAGTCCCGACAAGGCTAAACTAAGTCAGGAGTACCAGCAGCTATACCTGCGCACCGAGAACCCTTACGACAAGGCGCATCTGCTCAAGGCACTCTCTGCTGACTACGGCAACTACCAGTTTATCGCCAAAGAAACCTTTGCCGCTTCCCAACCGGTGATTGGCACCTATGGCATGGAGGCACTTACCGCCATGCGCCAGCAGGCCGATTTCCCCAAAACCCTGGAGCAGGACTTTGCCGCTATCTTTAAACAAGGTATAGCCTCCGGCGACGTATCGCTGGCAGGCCTGGCGGCTGGCGTGATCCGCAACTCCAAACTCAACTTCCGGGAGGTTTACAGCGACCATACCTTCCTGACCCAGGCGCAGCAGAAACTCGTGCTGCCCCGTGACATGGAAACCAATATTGAGCTACAGAAGACCATCGATTATTTGAGCGGGAAAGAGCAGTCTGAAACTCCACAGAATCCTTTCACCCACCCAATCGACTGGCAACTGGTGCAAACCATTCACCCTGACCAGCAGGTGGTGATTGAAACTGAGAAAGGCGTGATCTCACTGGAGCTGTTTGTGGAGGATGCCCCGGGCTCAGTGGCCAATTTTGTAGAGCTGGCAAACAAGCAGTTCTTTGACGGGCTGTACTTCCACCGCGTGGTGCCAAACTTTGTGGCGCAGGGCGGCGACAAGCGTGGCGATGGCTGGGGAAGCTCCGACTACTCTATCCGATCTGAGTTTGCCCCATTACACTACCGCGAAGGTTACGTAGGCATGGCCTCCGCCGGAAAAGACACGGAAAGCAACCAATGGTTTATCACGCACTCTCCTACTCCACATTTGGACGGCCGCTATACAATTTTCGCGAAGGTGGTAGAAGGTATGGATGTGGTGCACCAACTGGAGGTGGGCGATAAGATAAGGCAGGTAAATCTGATACTGCGGGCTAAGACCCGTTAAGTTTGTAAAAAGCAGGCACAAAAAAAAGCGGTGACCTTATGTTAAGGTCGCCGCTTTTATATGAAACGAGCTATTAGAATCGTTCCACTGGCTGTTCTTCAATTTTCTGCAAGTGGCCCCACTGTGGAATCAGCTGTTTGAATTCCTGTAGCAAGGTTTTGCTGCGGTCTTTGCCATACCAACCATGTAACTTCTCTACAAATTCGTTGTATGGTACTTCCTGGGTTTTCATATCCATAAACAGCTTCTGGGCAGGTTCAGGTCGTGGTCCCCAGGTACCTAGTTCTTCCATGGTTTCGGCGTCAAGCACGATCAGCTTTGGTATAGAGCGCCCTCCGTTGGTGAGGTAGGCATCCATTACTTCCGGATGCTCGTCACGCAGCATCAGTTTCACCTCAATCAGGGGCGAGGCATCCGCTATTTTTACCAGAGCCGGCACTGTTTGGGCTGCATCACCACACCAGGCTTCCGTCAGGATCACCCATATCATTTTATTCTGCACACTCAGCATCAGGTCCACCATTTCGTTGTCGAGCACGGTGGTTTTCTCGACGCGGCGCATGCGCTGGGCGTTCATGCGGGTATACTCTACCATAGCCTCAGAGTGGTTTGTTCCTGTGGTTTTATTTTCTGCGAGCAATGTGTCAATTAACTCGCGGTATTGGGTATAAGTTATAGCTTTCGCCAGATGTTCACTCGTAATTACTGTTTTAGACATAGTCTCTGTTATCATAATTTTTTGTTTAAATTTTCGCGGAACTATATATTAACAGATAGATGTTCACATAAGTTCCTTCACCATAGGAGTCCCCCCGCCCTCCCTTTTATTTTACCCCATTTGCACTGAATTGTTTGCATTTTCTGTCAAGCGCTTTGCAGAATCGGTCAAGTACAACAGCAGTTTTAAGCCCCATCTTTGCAGCATCATAAAACTTATAACACCAACGCAATGAACAAATTGGACAGAAATTTTCTCGTACTTGGCGCAACCGGCAGCATTGGCTATGCCTTTACACAGGTGCTTCTGGCGCAGCAGGAGCAGGTCACCATCCTGGTACGGGACCGTGATAGAGCATCCCGCCTGTTCGGCACACAGGCCGGACTCACCATTGTGCAGGGCGATGCGCAGGACAAAGAGCTGCTGCATGACTTAGGCCATAAGGCCACGCATATTTTCCATGGCATCAACTACCCTTATGACAAGTGGCAAGACAACATGGAGCGTGTGACACAGCATGTCATTGCTGCTGCAGCCGTTAACAAAGCCACGATCCTTTTTCCGGGCAATGTGTACAACTATGGCAACCTGCAGCCTGAAATAAAGGAAAACTCCCCGATGCAACCAAACACCCGAAAAGGAGCGCTGCGTGTGCAACTGGAGCAGATGCTGGGAGCGGCGGCACAGCAGGGGACTTGCCGCGTGCTGATCCTGCGCCTGCCCGACTTCTGGGGACCCAACGTCATGAACGAAGGTATAGCCCCGATCTTCAGGGCAGCCTTGCAAGGGGAGGCCATGCCCTGGCTCTACCGCAACGACATACCGCACCAACTGGTCTATACCCCTGATGCTGCCCGTGCCTTTTATAAACTACTCCAACTGCAGCCAGACACTCCCTACCAGGTATACAACTTCGGGGGCGAGGTGGTGCCCAGCATAAAAGCCTGGCAAGCGCAGACTGCGGAGGTAGCCGGCACCAAACCAAAGCACAAACTGCACAGCAAGTGGCTGTTCCGTTTGCTCGGCCTGTTCATGCCCATGATGCGCGAGATTGCCGAGATGGGCTACCTGTGGGAAAACACCATCCTGCTGAACGATGAGAAGCTCCGGCAGACCCTGCCTGACTTTAAGCCAACCCCGATGAGGAAGGCCATTGCCGATACCCTGGACTGGTTCAGGAAAGAATCAGCTGCCTGACCATAAACCAAGCGAGAAGGCAGCCTAATACTCTCCGTAAGATTTCTCTCCTGCCTCAATCATAATGGGCAGAAAATTCTGTCGCGGAGGCAGCGGACAGGTTGCATAGGACACAAAGTCGCAGGGCGGGTTCGAGGCTTTGTTAAAGTCAAGCACTGTAGTGCCATCTGGCCCCGGCTTGGCCGCATAGAGATAGCGGCCTGCCCCGTAGGTTTCGATGCCGTTTGTTTTGTCAGCAAAGATGATGAAGAGTTCTTCCCCTTCCCACAGCGCGTCCAGCTGATACTGCTGCCCGTTCAGCGTGAAAATTAGCGTACCTGGTGAGTCCTGCATAGACGTTTGCCCAACCATGTTGGTAATGGCGATCTGCTTCGGGGTGGGGTGTGCCACGAAGCTGGCCATAACACGCCAGTCTGCCTTCACAGGGAAGCGCTTTATACCTTTGAAGTGCACCAGGACGTCGTTCTGCAGGTCACGGAGACGGATGCCATACCTGTCACCTCGCTTGATCACAAACCAGGTCAGCGTACCGTGCGTCAGTTTGGGCACTGAGTCCATGCCGGAGGTATAAAGCAGCGCCTCACGCACTGGTTGCCCTTTTAACAATACCTCCACTCCCGGGTTGATGCTGGTGGTTACTGTGTCGCCTTTCAGCGTGATCACGCCAGCCTTACCCGAGATCTTGCCTTCCGGAAAAGTCAGCGTGTTGTCAGGCCCGCTGCCGAAGGTATTATCGCCCTCCTGCAACCAGAACAAGCCCGCCAAAGTGAGCCAGCCGTCTGGTGCCTTCAGCTTTGCCTCCCGCTCCTGGTGCCACTCATCTACACTAGCCACATAATCGGGAGTAGTTTCTGCCTTGTTATTGGCGGACTCGTCAAATTCAGCGCATCCGCCTGCCAGTATTAGTGTGATGAACAGAAAAACAGAATAAAAAAAAGGTTTTGATCGGAGCACGGGTATTAGCTGGGTAAAATATGCGATTCCGCTAATTTAATAAAAAATAATGGCTGAACATAGTTTTTAAGCAATTCAAAGCCTGAGTCAGGCCTCAGCTAAGCTTTGCCGGTAGAGTTGCGGCGGGAGTCCGGTCCACTTCTTAAAGGAGCGGCTAAAAGCGCTTGGCTCAGAGAAACCGAGCAGGTAGGCCACGTCTGCCACGGTATGGTGTCCGCTCCTGAGGTGTTGCTTGGCAAGCTCCTGCCGCACACTGTCCAGCACACGCTGGTATGTAGTTCCCTCTTCACTTAGCTTTGCCTGTAATGAGCGCACACTCAGGGCCAGACTGCGGGCCACGCTGGTCACATTAGGCTCCTCCCCTTTCAGTTGCCGGGCCAGTTCGCGCTGCACCCGCTCTGTCAGCGAGCGCGGTTCACGCAAGCGCTGCAGGTACTCGTTTGCATACTGTTCAAAAAGCAGGTTCAGCTCAGGGTTGGCACTGACCACCGGCTTCTGCAGCCAATCCGCCTCGAACACGAAGCCGCTGTAGGCAGCATCGAACTCCAGGGTTGTAGTTTTCCCGAACAGGCGACGATGCTCCCGAATGCTGTCAGGCAGTGGGTAAGCAAACATGACTTTGCTGTGTGGCAGCTCCTGCCCGATCAGAGCCTCGAAGGCATTCTTATAGATCACCATTTCGCAATCGATCGCATACCGGGGCTCGCGCAATGCCGGACTTATGACCTCCAGCAGCACATGCGCCTCCTGCCCCCGCAATTGCAGACTGGTCCGTATACCTTCGCACACGATATCCTGGTACATGCAGAGCTTGCGCAGCGACTCGTGCAGGGTTGGGGCGTTCATCATCACATAGGCGATGATACCTGCCGAGGTCGGGTTCAGGGCCTCGCCCACATGCAGTGCCAGATCAGGATTGGAAGTGGCCCTGACAGCTGCCTGCCAGAGCGCCACCATCTGGGCAATGGTAACACGACCATGCACATCCTGTAACTGCTCTGAGTCTATACCTGCCACCTCACATAAGGCCGCTGCATCCTGCCCCTGCAGCGTGAGCACGTGCAGTACCAGGTTGACTGAGTTAGCGCTTAAAGTATGGTCAGGTGCTTGCATGGTTTCTTTCTGAAAACCGAAGTTACACAATCTCATAAACAGGTGCTGCATCGCAAGCGCAATAATTATCTGACTAATATTTTGCATTTTCGTATAATATTTAGATATTTATCTAAATACCTAAAAGCAACGTGAACAAAGTATTCAAGGCACTCAATGATCAAACCCGCAGAGAGATCCTTAACCTGCTTAAGGAGAAGGATTTGACCGCTGGCGACATTGCAGAGGCTTTTCATATCACCAAGCCCAGCATTTCGCACCATCTTGACATTCTGAGCCAGGCCGAGCTGGTCACTTCTCAGAAGCAAGGGCAGTTTGTGATTTACTCGCTTAACACCACGGTGCTGGACGACATTATGAAATGGATCATCACGCTTAAAGATTAGACGCATGAAAACCAAAAACCTGACCCGAGAGATCATACTTTGGGTGATCATTTGCATTCCGCTGGTATACCTGGCGGTGGTTTGGAACAGTATGCCAGAGCAAGTGCCGGTGCACTTCAACCTGAAAGGCGAGGCCGATGGCTGGGCAGGGAAGTCAACCATGATCCTGATAGTGGTGGGCACGACGGCTCTGCTCAATCTTATTCTGCTGGCCGTGCCGTACATCGACCCGAAGGGAAAACTGAAATCCATGGGCAGTAAGTACCACCAGCTGCGCTTTATACTGATCTCTTTCATGGCGGCGCTCTGCATCTTCCTCATTCACACATCGCTTCATCCGGCTACCTTCAAGCCTAACGGCCTGTTTATCCTGATCGGGGCGCTGCTGGTAGCGCTCGGCAATTACTTCCAGGCGGTGAAGCCCAACTACTTCATCGGCATCCGCACACCCTGGACGTTGGAGAGCGAACAGGTATGGCGCAAGACGCACCGGCTGGGTGGCATCCTCTGGATCATCGGGGGGATACTGCTGATTCTACTGGGGGCTCTACCCATACCCGGATTAGAGCATATCTTCTTTATCGCCATTATAGCGCTTGTTGTCCTGATCCCGACCATCTACTCCTTCACAATTTACCGAAAAGAGCAAAGGTTAAGACAGCAGTCATAAGCCGGCGACTTATCCGCGCAAAGCATTTATCCACACACAACAGGTATAGCATGAACAAATTAGCCCTTATCCTTTGCTTGACGCTACTACTCTTTAACACCGCCATGGCACAGCAGACACCACCCGGCCAACTTGATGGCAGCTGGAACGGCACCCTGCAGGCAGGTGGCAATAAAATCACGATAGTCTTCCACTTGAGCAGCACAGAAAGCGGGCAACTCACTGCTACCATGGACATCCCGCTGCAGGGGGTCAAGGGCATGGCTATACCTGAGGCTGAGCTCACCCGGGACAGCCTATACCTGCGCATACCTTACGGTGGCATCGAATACGCCGGCAAGCGGACTGGCCCGGAGTCTATAAAAGGGCACTGGAAGCAGAGTGGCATGGCCTTCCCGCTAGCCCTGACCAAAGGAATAGCAGCCGAAGTGCGCCGACCGCAGACGCCTGCAAAGCCGTACCCTTACCAGGAGCAGGAAGTGACCGTGGAGAACAAGGCAGCAGGCATCACACTGGCGGGCACACTCACTATACCTGAGGGCAAAGGCAGGCATCCGGCCGTGATCCTCTTTACCGGCTCCGGCACCCAGGACCGCGATATGACCCTGATGGGACACAAGCCTTTTCTGGTGCTGGCCGACCACCTCACCCGCCAGGGCTTTGCCGTGCTGCGCCTCGACGACCGTGGTGCAGGCAAGTCGGGAGGCAATGCTATGTTGGCCACTACCCAGGACTTTACCTCAGATGCACAGGCTGCCTATACCTTCCTGAAGTCGCACCAGTCCGTGAACCCTAGGAAAGTGGGTTTACTAGGTATAAGCGAGGGCGCTCTGATAGCGAGTAGTGTTGCCGCCACTAACAAAGATGTAGCCTTTGTAGTGCTGCTGGCTGGCAGTGCCATGCCGGGTGTTGAGCTGCTCGTGCAGCAAAATGAAGCGCTTTATAAAAAAGGGGGCATACCTGAAGAAACGCTGCAGAAACTACTGAAGCTGCGACGCGCGCAGTTCGAAACCGCCGCAACGGAAGTCGATGTGTACGCAGCCAGCCAAAAGATAAGAGCGCTCGAACAGGAAGCAAAAGCCGGTATGACGGAGCAGGAAATAAAACAGCTGCAGCTGAGCCCTGAAGCGGAGAATGCCATTGTAGCGCAATTGAGCCTACCCTGGGCTCGGCACTTCCTGGCCTACGACCCAGCCCCTGCCCTGCGCCAGTTGAAAATGCCCGTGCTCGCCCTTAACGGCAGCAAAGACTTGCAAGTAGCTGCTGCAGCCAATCTCTCCGCCACCGAAAAAGCCTTGAAAGCCGCTGGCAACAAACGCAACACCATCAAAGAACTGCCAGGCCTCAACCACATCTTTCAGACGGCTGACACCGGCTTGCCCGGCGAGTATGCTACTATTGAGGAAACCATGGCTCCTGTGGCGCTGGAGACGATCAGCGCGTGGATGAAGGAGGTGGTAAAATAAAACACAATGAGCATCACAATCAGAAAAATTGCCCCGGCATATGCAGGCGCCCTTGCCAGCCTTTCCCAACAGTTTGGCTATAACGTGTCGGCAGAGGAAATGGAGCAGCGAATAGGCCAGGTATTGGCCCGAAAAGAGCATTGCGGATTTGTAGCAATTAAAGCTGATCAGATAGTCGGCTGGATACATGGCTTCCATACCTTTCGCCTGGAGTCAGAGCCATTTGTGGAGATCGGTGGCCTGGTCGTGGATCAGAATTTTCGTCGTCAAGGTATAGGGCAGCAGCTGGTACATAAGGTAAACGAGTGGGCTGCTGACCAGTCAGTTGGAAGACTACGGGTACGCTGCCATACCGCACGAACCGACACTCATGTTTTCTACCAGAAAACTGGCTTCACGGAAAGCAAAGAGCAAAAAGTATTCGACATGCCTGTTACGCTACAGTAGCTTTTGCTCTTTTCGGGCAGGTATAAAAATTACCCCGAAATTCTGTTCATTTGCAGCTTCATCCTTATCTGCACTATGAAAAACCTAACCCAGGAAGCACTCGACAAGATCCTGGCGAGTACTGCCGCAAAAAAACACATCCACGGCGCCGCTTTTCGGGTGGAGGCTGCCGATGGCTCATTTTCACTGATGAGCGCTGCTGGCAACATGCAGCCGGATACTCCCTTCTACATCGCGAGCGTCAACAAAATTATACTGGCCGCTGTGACGCTCCGGCTTGTAAGAGATGGCAGACTGGGCCTGGACGATAAAATCAGGGCATACCTGCCTGCCGGGTTGATGCAGGGGCTGCATGTATACAAGGGTCTGGATTATGCAGAGGAACTGACGATCAGGCACCTCATCTCCCAGACATCCGGTCTGCCCTGCTACCTCATAGACAAGTGTCCGGGGCAGCCAAAACTGATGAAGGAACTGCTCAGCAGCCAGGACGCCGCCTGGCCACTTGAAAAAACCATAGAGCAGGTAAAGCAGATGCGCACGAAGTTCGCTCCTGGCCAGCCAGGCAAGGCCAGTTATGGAAACACCAATTTCAAGTTGCTGGGGCGGATACTGGAGTCGGTAATGGCGCAGCCACTGGATCAAATCCTGGCTGCTGTTTTCGAAGAGTTAGGTATGGCCGCTACCTATGTCATCAGCCTGCAAGAGAGCAGGACGTTCAGCCCTTTTTATCACAAAAGTCACCAGGTCAGCCTGCCGCTATACCTGTCCTCCTCCCGGTACGACATAGTTTCCACGACGCAGGACCTGATGACTTTTGTGAAAGCCTTCTTCAACGGACATTTCTACCCGAAAAACAGATTGCAGGAGCTTGAGCAATGGAACAGCATTTTCTTCCCGTTCAAGTACGGCATCGGCATACAGAAATTCTACACGCCCCGCCTCCTTTCGCCCTTCAAAGCCATACCTGACCTGATTGGCCACTGCGGCTCTACGGGCACCGCAGCTTTTTACATACCTGCCAAAAGTGCGTTTGTAACAGGAGCTATCAACCAGGCCAGCAGTCCGAGTATGTTATTTCAAACGCTGATTAAGATTGCGAATAAGCTGTAACTCCTCATCCATACCTTGATTTTCAGTTAGAAGGCCTTGCAAAGCCAAACATACAGAAGTTGTTCTGAGTAAGCAGAGTATGAAAGCACTCATTTTACTAGGCACTCTCAAAAAAGAAGGTATGTCCAATACGGAGGTTCTGTCCGAGTTTCTGGCAGGATACTTTAAGAAGCAGGACATTGACTGCAGCATCGTCAAGCTGGTTGAGCATAACATTCTGGCAGGCACTTACAGCGATATGGGCGAAGGAGACGACTGGCCAGGTATACTGCAACAGATACTCGCTGCCGACATTATTGTATTTGCCACACCGATCTGGTGGAACAACCAATCGTCAGAGATACAGCGGGTGATCGAGCGACTCGACGAGCTGCACGATGAAATCTTAGAAGGCAAAAAATCCAGACTAGAGGGCAAAGTAGGTGGCATTGTGATAACGGGCGACTCTGACGGTGCGCAGCACATCATTGCCAACATCAGTAACTTTTATAATGCAGTGGGTATGGTACTGCCTCCCTATGCCTCGCTTTCGGTGCTGTGGGAGAAACAGGCCAAAGGAGAAAAGACCAGCCGCGAAGAGCTAATGAAAAAATACGAGGAGGACTACGCCAGCACAGCCGAATCAATGGTCAAGCAGATGCTCCGCTATCTCCCGAAATCTTCTTCCTGAATTTTACCTGATTGGCCTGCTTTATGACTGCTATCGCAGGTTATTAGGGATGGGCAACATCTGGAGTTAAACCTGTGGCCGGTGCTGCGTCGGGATGTAGCTCAAACACAACTTCCCCGACAGTAGGACCATCTTGCGCCGCCTGCCTGATCAGGCCTTGTAACTTACGTCCTGCCTTTTCCATATGGATGGGGCACAAATAAGTGAGCAGCATAAAATACTCATCACCCTCCTCCCCCATGAAAAGGTACAGGTTGTGTGTACTTTCACCGAAAAAGTTTAGCGTACGGGTTTCGACACGTTTAATGTCAACAAGTGGAATGGAAGCTTTCACAGAGCCGTTAGACTCTATTAATCTTATAATCATGGCCTATGCTGATAAATGTATTATAAACCTAGGCTGTGGCTGAATTGCCGAACAGACTGCAGTTTAACAAAATAAAAGCAGAGCTAATAGCGATAACTGGTTTATTACATATTATATTCTTCAGGCAGCCTGCGGGTTCTTAACTACGGCACCGGATCATAACCACTCCCACCCCACGGATGGCACCGCCCAATCCGCTTGAGCGCCATCCAACCGCCTTTAAAAGGTCCATACTTATTCACGGCACCAAGTGCATAGGCTGAGCAGGTCGGCGTATAACGGCAAGTGGCTGGCTTCAGAGGGGAAATCATGTTGCGGTATACCCAAAGGAGTGCGAGCAATAGTTTTTTAAAAAGCCAGGTCATGGTACGGTTTTGGTGCGTTTTATTTGCCGAACAACTGTTAGGTAACGCAATTTTTAAATAAATTTGTCACAGTTTAACTAATCTAAACAAAATTTCATGTTAAAAAGAATCCTTTCACTCCTTCTTTTAGTTTCGCTTTGCGTGCCCTTCGCCAAAGCGGACGAAGGTATGTGGCTGCCGATGCTGATCAAGCGCCTGAACCACGCTGACATGCAGAAAAAAGGCCTGCAGCTGACTGCCGAAGAAATCTACAACGTGAACAACTCCAGCCTCAAGGACGCCATTGTGCAGTTCGGCGGCTTCTGTACAGGTGAGTTCATCTCTGCCGAAGGTCTGTTGCTGACCAACCACCACTGTGGTTACGGACAGATCCAGTCACACTCTACCCCTGAGAAAGACTACCTGACCAATGGCTTCTGGGCCATGGACCGCAAGCAGGAACTTCCAAACGAAGGCCTGTTCGTGGACATCCTGGTGCGTATGGACGACGTGACTGCCAAAGTGCTGGAGGGTATTGATAACAACACACCTGAGAAAGAGCGTCTGCAGCTTGCCTCGCAGCGCGCGCAGGCAATCGCCAAGGAAGCCAGTGAGAATGGCCGCTACGTGTCTTACGTGCGCGACTTCTTCAACGGAAATGAGTATTACCTGTTCATCTACGAGCGCTTCAACGATGTGCGCCTGGTGGGCACGCCTCCATCTGCCGTTGGCAAGTTTGGTGGCGACACCGACAACTGGATGTGGCCGCGCCACACAGGTGACTTCGCGATGTTCCGTGTGTACATGGCACCGGACGGCAAGCCAGCTGAGTATTCTGCTCAGAACGTGCCTTACAAGCCAAAGCACCACCTGCCGATCAACATTGGCGGTGTAGAACAGGACGACTTCGCCATGGTATTCGGTTTCCCGGGCCGCACGAAGCGTTTCATGACTTCTGAGGGTTTAATTCTTGATGTAGAGCAGCTGAACAAATCGCGCATTAAACTGCGTGACAAGAAACTGGCTCTGTGGAAAGAAGACATGGACAAGAGCGACGCTACCCGCATCCAGTATGCCTCTAAGTATGCTTCAACTGCCAACTACTACAAGTATTCTATCGGTCAGAATGAAGGCATCAAGCGCATGAAGACGGTAGAAGGCAAGCGTGCGGACGAGAAGAAATTCCAGGCCTGGGCCGATGCCAATGCAGATCGCAAAGCCATGTATGGCAGCGCCCTGAATGACATGAACGAGGCTTATAAAGAGATCGAGAAGTATAACCTAGGCAGCGTATACCTGAACGAAGCGGTACTGGGCACAGAAGCCCTACTGTTCGCTTACCGCATGACGCCGGTTTTCAATGCTTTGAAATCAGGTAACGCTGATGCCGCTAAAAAAGCAGCCGAGGACCTGAAGCCAAGAGCTGACGCTTTCTTCAAAGACTATAACATGGCTACTGACAAGAAAGTGTTTGCCGCCATGATGAAGTACTACCATGAAGACATCGCCAAAGATCAGCAGCCAGAGGCTTTCAAGCAGATGGTGGCCAAGTACAAAGGCGACTTTAACAAAATGGCTGACCATGTGTACAGCAACTCGTTTGTGGTAAACAAGCAGAAGGTAGACCAGTTTTTGAACAACCCTACACAGAAACAACTGGCTAATGACCCGGCTTTCTCTTTGGTAAATTCCATCATGGAGAACTATCAGCAGAACATCGCGCCTAAACTGGCTGAGAGCAACGCCAAACTGGCCCGTGCGAACCGCCTGTACGTAGCTGGTCTGCGCCAGATGAACCCGGACAAGGTATACTACCCGGATGCGAACTCTACTATCCGCCTGAGCTACGGTTCAGTTAAGAACTATCAGCCATACGACGGCGTGACATATCAGACCTTCACTACATTGGAAGGTGTGATGCAGAAGGAAGACCCAAGCAACGAGGAGTTCATCGTGCCTGCGAAACTGAAGCAGCTGTACGAAGCGAAAGACTACGGCCGCTATGCCAACAAGGACGGCGAGCTGATCGTGAACTTCATCACCGACAATGACATCACAGGTGGTAACTCAGGTTCTCCGGTGATCAACGGTAACGGTGAGCTGATCGGTCTGGCCTTCGACGGTAACTGGGAAGCTATGACTGGTGACCTGGTGTATGATCCGGATTACAAGCGTTGCATCAACGTGAGCGCCAACTACGTGCTGTTCATGGTAGACAAATACGCCGGTGCTTCTAACCTGATTAACGAGATGACGATCGTGAGCACCAACAGCCCAGGCCCAGCTGACGCGGGCGTTGCCGCTGGCACTCCTAGCGACAATGGTTCAACTGAACTGCTGAATGCCGCCATCGAAGAAGCGAAAGCTGAACTCGCTGCAGGTAAGAAATCAGTGAAAGTTCAGAAAAAGGACGGCAAGAAAAGAGCGAAAGTGGAAGTGAAGAACTAAGCTGAAACTTTCTTTAGTCAGTAATTGCAAAGGCGCTGGGGATATCCTCAGCGCCTTTTTGTTTGGATCAGGATTTTGAGGATTAAAAAGGATTCTGACAAACTATCTCCCTACCCCCTCGTACATAGCACTTTAGCTATAAACAAAACCGGATGGGATAACGCAACTTCTACAAAACAAACTTAATTTCCTGCTTCTCCTCTTACTGCCTTGCCTTGCACAGGCGCAGGCCGATGTACCTGCGGGTGCACGTGCCGCTGCACTGGGTAATGCCTCTGTTACCTTGCCTGACCTTTGGGCGCTCAACAACAATGTAGCAGGTATAGGTACCCTGGAACAGGCACAGGTCGGGGCTTATGTCGAGAACCGCTTTGGCGTACGGGCTTTTTCGACGGTGGCGCTACAGGCGGTATACCCTACTGCCAGGTATGGAAACTACGGTGTGAGCATGAGCCGCTTTGGCGACGAATTGTTCAGTCAGCAGCATGTGGGAATAGGTATAGGCCACAAGTTGGGTCAGTTCAGCTTGGGCGGGAAAATAGACCTGTGGCAGGTGACTGTTGAGGGCTATGGCAGTCGAAAGGCAGTAGCGCTGTCGGTGGGCGGACAGGCGGAGATCGTGCCGGGCTTTTTCTTCGGAGCCTATGCCTACAATATCAACCAGGCCAAACTGGCCGAGTTTGATGACGAAAGGCTACCCACTGTCATGAAAGCCGGCCTAGCCTACCGCCCTTATCAGAAACTCCTCTTACTTGCCGAAACCGAAAAGCATATTAACTTCCCCGCCAACTTCAAAGCAGGTATAGAATACCAGCTGCTGCAGGAGAAACTGGCCTTGCGCTCTGGCTTCAGCACACTTACCAATCGCGCTACCTTCGGACTTGGCTTCCGGGCAAGACAACTTTATGTTGACTATGCCTTTGGCTCCACGACTTTGCTCGGCCAAAGCCACCACCTATCACTTTCCTATACCTTCCAAAAGTAAAGTCACATGAAGCAGGGTATGGCAAAAGGCTTCAGGTATAGAGTGCATCGTTTAAGACCATGGCGAGTAGCCATGAAACAAGGTATAGCGATCTTCCTTCTGATACTTTGCACCTGCATGCCACTGCAGGCACAGGACTACCCACGCCAGACATTCGACTTTGACTTGTTCGTGCAGGAGCTTTTTGCGCAGCAGGAAGACGAAAATGTGCCATACGAGGACTTCTATGAAACCCTTTTCCAGTACTTCCAACGCCCCATCGACCTCAACCGCACCACCCCTGAAGAACTGGCCTCACTCTACATCCTGTCCCGTTCGCAGATTGCCTCCTTCTTCCGACACATCAACGAAAACGGCCCTCTGCTGAGCATCTATGAGCTACAGGCTATACCTGACTTCGACCTGATCACGATTTATAAACTCGTATACTTTGTGCGGGTTGATGATGCAGGCCTCAATGCCGACCAGCGGCCATTACTGCAGCGTATTGTCGGCGAAGACAACAATGCCTTGATTGTCCGCTACGAGCGGACCTTGCAGGAGCGCCGCGGCTATACCTCGGTCGACACCACCAGCCGCTCCAGAACCCGCTACCTTGGCTCTCCTGACAAAGTGCTGATGCGCTACCGCGTAAGCCATACCCGCGACTACAGTCTGGGCTTTACTGCTGAGAAAGATGCCGGGGAGCAATTGACATGGGATCCCGACACCCGACGATACGGTTTTGATTTCTACTCGGCACATCTGCAGCTCTACAACAAGGGCAAGTTCAAGTCGATTGCGCTTGGCGATTATCAACTACAGTTCGGGCAGGGACTGCTGCTTTCGTCAGGCTATACCGTGGGAAAAGGCAGTGAGACCATCACAACAGTCAGTCGTCCGAATGTAGGTATACGACCCTACAGTTCGGTGCTGGAGCATGCCTTTTACCGGGGAGCGGCTGCCACTTATACCTTAGGCAAAGTAGATGTAACGGGTTTTGTGTCGAGCAAGCGGGTCGATGCTAACCTGCAGGCACAACTCGACACACTCGATAATTTCGGGGAATTCTTTACAGGTATACAGACCTCCGGCTTTCACCGCACACCTACCGAACTGGCGAACAGAGGGCGGGTACGGGAGCAAATAATCGGGGGGAATGCTACTTACCAGAGCCGTAACCGCACTTTGCTGGCAGGCATCACAGCGATGGCTACTACCTACAGTTCCCCCATCCAGAAAGCGGGTCTGCCCTACCAGCGCTTCGAGTTTGGCGGCACGAGCAACTACAATATCGGCACAAACTACGCCTATACCTGGCAGAACGTCTACCTGTTCGGTGAAACGGCTATCTCTAAAAGTGGTGGCCTGGGCACTGTGAACGGTTTGACGGCCAACCTCTCCAACAAAGTGGAACTGGCCATGCTCTACCGCTATTACGCCCGCGACTTCCATACTTTTTACGGCAACGCATTCGGGGAGAGCACTCGTAACATCAACGAACAAGGCTTTTACACAGGCATCAAAATCAAGCCCTTCCCGAAGTGGGAGCTGACAGCTTTTTATGATCGCTTCCGGTTCCCGTGGCTGCGTTATCGCGTCGATGCTCCATCACATGGCGACGAGTACATGCTCCGCCTCTATTTCCGGCCTAACAGACAGAGCTCCCTATACGCTCAGTTCCGAGCAGAAAGCAAAGGCCGCAATGTAGCCGACAACAGCACCAGTATAGACTATGTGGGACAGGCAAACCGCAAGAACTACCTGTTGTACTATGAATTCACGCCTACGCCCGTTGTAAACTTGCGCTCACGTGTACAGTTCAGCAGTTTCGAGCTGGAGTCACCGCAGACTACGGGCTATTTGATTGCGCAGGACATCAACTTCAATTTCAACAAAATACGATTGAGTAGTCGCTACGCCATTTTCGACACGGACAATTACGATACGCGGCAATACGCCTTTGAACGGGATGTGCTTTATGCTTTCTCTATACCTGCCTTCAGTGGCAGAGGCACCCGCCTGTATGCCTTACTGCAATTCAGGCCGATGCGCCGTATGGATGTGTGGGTTAAGTATGGCCTCACGCACTACCGCAACCAGCGCACGGTTGGTTCAGGACTAGAGACGATTGAAGGACCGCGCAGATCTGATATCAGGGTGCAGACAAGGTATAGGTTTTAACTTTCTTCCCCCTTTAACTGCACTTGTAATGGCTTGCAACTCTCCTTCGCGATGGCGCTTACCAAAGCCCCTTTTCTGTCAAGCTCCAGATGGCAGCATTCCACAAAGAGCTCTTTCAGTTTTTCACGCCCACGCTGCACCCGCGACTTGGCTCCTGAGTAAGACATTCCCAACCGTTCTGCAATCTCTTTCTGGCTGATGCCTTCTATCTCGCTCAGGCGTAAAGGCTCGGCATACTCGGCTGGCAGCATGTTGATGAGTGGCAAGATCAGACTTTCTGTGTCCTGTCGCTCCGGCTCCTGGCTTAGCTCCTCTAGCTTACCTTCGTCCTCTAGCGGCATGCTACGCCCCTGCTCACGGTAGTAATCGTACACGGCGTTGCGGGCAATCTGGTAAAGCCATGCGTTCATGTTGCGCACATCCTGCAGCTGCTCGCAATGTTTGTAGAGCTTCACGTAGAGCTGCTGCAGAATATCGTTGGCCTCGTCTTTGTCACGAACACGCTTCAGCACAAAGCTGCGCAGTTTGGCTTCGTACTCCAGGTATACAGGCGCTACCGCAGCGCAGGTGTCTATCGAAGAGACAACATGATCACCCGAACAGGCATGACAGCTTTTGTTTTCCATGATGCAAAGATTTTAATGGTGATAGCAAGTGGAGATATACATCAATTTACGAAGAAAAACATGGAAAAGGCAAATTCAAAACAACTTCTGAAAGTACATAAAACTAGCCGGACCACGGCAGGTATGGGCTATACCTGCCGTGGTCCGGCTTCGTAGTTTTAAGTTGTACTAAATGGCAGTAGTTTCAATGGTTGAGGTGGTGCGGGCATTTGCTCCTTCGCCGTATACAGTGGCTTCCCCGAAGGTATAGAAAGCTTCCCAGTCCACGCCCTGCGGGTCTGTGATCCACGATTTCTCAGACTTGGCGTAGCAGCAGGTGCACTTCCCTTCTTCCCGAATGGCCCCTTTAGCCTCCTTCAAGCGGCCGTATACCTCAGCCAACTCCTCTTCACTCTCGGCCTGTATGCCTAGGTGTTCTATACCTGCATTCTCGGGGTGCAGCGATATCGCGAAGTTAATGCGTGGGTCTTCCAGCATCCATTTGGCATAGTCTTCTTTCAGCACAGTAGGCTCCGTGCCAAATAATGCTGAATAAAAGGCAGTGGATTCCTGCAGGTTCTTAACGCGCACATTCACGTGAAATCTTTTCATGGCTTTGTCTATTTAAGGTGATTCTTTCTTGTTACACCTTGATGACGGTGGGAGGGCTAAAAAGACGCAGCCCCACAGAAAAAATTTTCTGTGGGGCCGCTACCAGTTAGTGTACAAGGGTGAAAACTGCAAAGAAACAGACCCAGGGAGTGAAGGCGGGCCTGCCTCTTTGCTTAGTATTACAGGTAGGATGAAAAATTAGTGCTGTTTTGCCAGAATTCGCGGCAGGTTTCACGCTGCTTCTCCAGAAACTCCTGGTCGCGCTTCAGACTTTTCCAGTCGCCGTAGCCGAGACGTTCGCATAGCTTGAAAAAGCTGTCGCCCTGGTTTTGGCGGCCTTTGATACGAACCAGTGAGCTTAGCAGGGGACGGCCTGCAGCATGCTCCGCTTCTGAAATTTCGTCGATTACTTCGTTAAGCTGTGACTTTTCGTAAGAGTTTTCAAGGTTCAGGCCCAGTTCGGCTTCTAATATCAGATTCTGGAATGACATCAGGTGAGCGCGACCGCGAGCTACTTGAATGAGTTTTTTTCGTACGCGTGTATTCATCTTTCTTTCTTAGATAATGAAGGACAGCGGACAACACCCTCTACTTTGTGCAGTGGGCTCCAACTGAATAGGTTTCATAAAATATCTATATACACTTATACTCCAAAATGACCTTTCGGGTTGTCCTGTGTTGCGAAAAAGTTGAGAATGAAGGACGAATTTTAACCCTCGCCATGAAACACAACTGAAATACAACTCGTTACAGTCCGAATTTTTATTGTAACCGGGGCTGTTTCTCAGAAAGATACTTCCAGTAGCGCTTGGGGATGTGGCGCAGGTGGAGTTTGGGATTCTTGCGCTCCGGTATGTTTACATGGTCAAAATATACCTGCCAGAGCATCTGATAGCGGGTTTCATCTTCATCAAACTGATCGGAGCTGAGCTTGCCCTGCTGTTTAGGAGTTAGTGCCGGGTTTTCCAACTGCACAAAGCTTGTGTGCCGCAGGTCGTAGTAAGCGCCATAGCGCCGGGTAGAATCATAAATGGCCCAGCGCTGGTCAGCGTAGCGCTTCTCGAAGTGGCGCACGATTAAGGGCAGCACATTGAAGTCAGGCGAGATGCTGGCGTAGTACAGACCATCGACTGTTTTTTGAAAGCGCACGAAGGCCTCCATGCGATGCTTCTCACGGTGTACCTGCTTGTGGATCTGCTGCACCTGCAGAATAAAAGGGGCCGTATAGTTTCCTTCCACACTCTCGGGTGAGTCGAACACGAGTCGGACATAGTCAAAGATCAGCCGTTCAAATCCGTTCTGCTCCCATAGGTAGGTATAGTAGAGCGAGTCCAATGCAGTTGCTGACAAGCGTTTCTTCAGGCCCAACCATACCCGTCCGGCCCTCTCTTCGTCGGTCACCACTGCTATCGTTTCTCCGAACATAGAGGGTTGGGCCAATTGCTCGGGCTCAATGGCGGTAGGCCAGGCTTTGCGCTCGTATGCCTCAAACACTACCGTGAGCAGTCCCTCGAAAGAGCCATCGTAGGTATAGAAGTACATTGGCAAGACGCTTTCGCTACTGCTTGGCGTTAAAATTCACACGCCCCTTCTCGCGCTTGCTATCGTGTTGCAATCTGGAAGAAAGGCTCTGCAGGTGAGGTACCAGCATGTTGAGTTTGCAGCAGCAGGATACACGGGCAACTTTAGTAGAATTTCTCATCGTCTTATGAATGGTTTGAAATGATGTATGATCTGTTTTGTTACACAATTCTGTCTTATGATCTTCTCTCCCCTCTTCCATGTCACACTTTTTAATATTAGCCTACCTGCCGAAACAAGTCCAGCTGCTGCGTAAGCAGTGCACTTCGCACAGAGCCCTCGCCAAATAGGATGCGGCGGCGTAGCTGCTCTGAGTCAAAGTCCTGCCGCTGCAGGCTCTTGGTCTGGCAGGTGATAAAATACTTGGCCCGCTTCAGCACCACACCCATCTGGCGCAGGTGGTCAAAATGCAGCGGCGCAAACCGCCGGGCTGATATTATTTTCTTAGCCGACTTCACCCCAATGCCCGGCACGCGCAGGATCATTTCGTAGTCGGCAGTGTTGATCTCCACCGGAAAGAAATGGCGGTTGCGCAGCGCCCATCCCAGCTTTGGGTCTATGTCCAGGTCCAGATTCGGGTTCGCCTCGTCCAGTATCTCTTTCACATCGAAACCATAGAAGCGCATCAGCCAATCGGCCTGATAAATGCGGTTCTCCCGAATGATCGGTGGCTCTGTGATGATCGAAAGCCTGCTGTCTGTGCTCACCGGCACGTAGCCTGAGTAGTATACCCGCTTCAGGCTATACCCTTTGTAAAGCTGGTCTGATAGCTGCAGAATCTGGCGGTCGCTCTCGGCAGTGGCCCCCACGATCAGCTGCGTACTCTGCCCGGCCGGCGCAAACTTCGGCGTCGCCTTGAAAAGCTTGCTTTCCTCCTTCGCCTGCACCAGCTGGTTCTTGATCGAGTCCATCGGCAACAGGATCTCGGCATAGTTCTTCTCCGGCGCCAGACTTTGCAAACTCTGCTCTGAAGGCAACTCTATGTTCACGCTCAATCGGTCGGCATAAAGGCCAGCTTCTTTGATCAACTCATCACTCGCACCAGGTATGGTTTTGAGGTGGATATAACCGTTGAACTTCTCTTCCTGCCGCAGCTTTTTAGCCACCCGCACGAGTCGCTCCATGGTATAGTCAGCATCTTTGAAAATGCCCGAGCTCAGAAACAAGCCTTCAATATAGTTGCGACGATAGAAGTTGATGGTCAGATCCACCACCTCCTGCACCGTAAAAGCGGCCCGCTGCACATCGTTGCTTTTGCGTGTCACGCAGTAGGCGCAGTCGTAAATACAGAAATTGGTCAGCAAGATCTTCAGCAAGGAAACGCAACGACCATCTTCGGTATAGCTGTGGCAGATACCCATGCCTTCTGCGTTGCCCAAGCCTTTGTTTTCGTTCTTGCGCTTCCCACCGCTCGACGAACAGGAAACATCGTACTTTGCAGCATCTGCTAATATTTTTAGCTTACCTATTACTTTATCATTCATCCTAGCCTCTTCTATCTGCTTGACGGTTATAAAATTACAAAAACCTTAGCACAAACCCCAATTTTATTAGCAATAATATTTATCAACATCCTATCCACACCCAAAAAATACTAATGTGATTAGCAGGGGCTGTTTTCGGGATTTCAGTCTGAAATTTTCCACATAGAGCCGAAAAGACTATATTAGGAGGTTGTACCGTACAAACACTTACAACAAACAGTAAGCGCCCCTATACTTCCATGGCTTTTCCACGTTCGCCCTTTTTATGCTGTATGTTAGCCTGCATGCTGGGAGCATGGCTGCTGGCCGGCGATGTGCGGGCGCAGGAAATACCGACCCGAAAGGATACCGTCGCGGCACCAGCCGATACTACAAAGCAGAAGTTCGACGAGCGCGTGATGAGCAACCTGCGGGAAATCTCACAACGCAAGACCATTATGGGAAAGCTGCTAAAAGCCATACTGGTTTTCGACCGTCGTGATGAGGAGGTGTTGGGACTGGATGCTGAGCTGATTCAGCGCGAGTACGAACGACACAATTATAAGGTAGTGCGCCACATCAACATCATGACGCTCGACGCACTGGGTTATTCCATACACGACACAACGCGGGTGCCGCGCAGCTTTCTGGAAAAGGCCGGCAACTCACTACACGTCAAAACCCGCCGGCACCTGGTGCGCAACAAACTCCTCTTCCAGCGGATGGAGCCCCTCGAGCCACTGGCACTGGTCGAGTCGGAGCGTCTTTTGCGCCAGACTGACTACCTGCTCGATGCCCGGATCATTGTGGACGAGCGCACGACCACCGATGACAGCGTGGATGTGCTGGTTATCACCAAAGATATTTTCAGCCTGGGCGGGTCTGGCTCCTACACTCCGTCCTCGGGCTCGGGCAGGGTTGCCCTGCGTGAACTCAACTTCCTGGGACTTGGCCACCAGATACGCGGATCTTATCGCTTCAACATGAATGCGCCCCGGTCCTGGGAGACTACGGCCGGGTATACGGTGGAGAACATCGGCAACACTTACATTACAGCCGACATCAATTACTTCGATCAGAATTTCTACAAAGAGCGCAGCGCCTACCTGCGTCGCGACTTCTTTGCCACCAATACCCGCTACGCCGGTGCTGTCGGGGCCAGCAAGATAGACGAGCAACTGCTGCTGCCACCAGTGCCGGAGGACACGATACAGCGCTTCGCCGAGGTGGGCTACCACCGACAGGACTTATGGCTGGGCCGCTCGTTCAAGTTCAAGAGCTACAACCTGGGCTTTGAGCCACGCGGACGATTGATTACGGCGCTGCGGGTCATCAATACAAATTTTTATACCAAGCCTACCGAGAATTTTCAGGATAATGTGCTGGGCATCGCCAGTCTGGGCTACAGTGTGCGCCGCTACTACAAAGACCGCTACCTGTATGGCTTTGGCCGAACAGAGGATATTCCGGCCGGCACGCTGGCTTCCGTATCCTACGGCTACGAGCGGGGCGACTTGTTCAACCGGCGCTATTTCGGGCTGGACCTTTCGTTTGCCCGCTACAACAAAGAAGCCGGCTACCTCTACAGCCGCGCCGGCTATGGCTCCTTTATTAGAAACGGTAAATGGGAACAAGGCATGCTGGAGCTGGAGTCGCTGTACTTTACGCGACTGTACGAAAATGGCAACTGGAAGCTACGCCACTTTATACTCGGCCGCAGCACCATTGGCATCAACCGCAACCCCGAAGAGCTGCTCTCTATCAACAACGAAGAGGGACTGCGCGGCTTCCGATCGGGTTTATTGCGGGGCAATCGCCGCGTAGTGATCAACTACGAAGCCAATCTCTATACCCCCTTCAAACTGTTCGGCTTCCGACTTGCCACACTGGTTTTTGCGGATGTGGCCTGGCTCTCTTACGGCAACAAGAGCTCCCCTTTCAAAAGCACTCCTTTTCAGGGTTTCGGAGCAGGTATACGCTTCCGCAATGAGTACCTGTCATTCAGCACGATCCAGATCTTGGTGGGCTATTACCCGAAGATCCCGGCTAACGAGAACTTCAACAACCTGCGCATATACGAGTCGTCACGCTCCTATTACGACTTCGAAGACTTCCGCTTCACCCAGCCCGGTATAGCCGAGTTCAGGTAAATCTTTCTGTATCTTTTTGAGCTGATCGGGGTACAAAGGCAGAGTAATTCTACAAACCCTGAACATGGAAAAGCTAAGAGAAAAATCAGAATATGAAGGCAACCCGGTCGGGCTGTCAAAAACCACCGCCACGGCAATGGCCAACGAACTGGACCGCCATCTGTCGTCGTTCATCACCCTCTACAACCAATACCACAAGCACCACTGGATGGTGGAAGGCCCTCAGTTCCGCGACCTGCACCTGTTCTTTGAGGAGCACTATACTCAGATTCACGAGCAGTACGATGCCATAGCCGAGCGCCTTACCGTGATGGGCTACTGCCCTACCTGCCACCCGGCGAAACAGTTGGAGCTTTCCTATATCCAGCACGAGGAAGAAGGTGTTTTCCGTATCCGGGAGATGCTCAAGAAAGACATGGAAGATGAAAAGACGATTGCCATGGAGTTGCGCAAGTCTATCAAGAAAGCCTTTGAGCAGGAAGACTTCGCCACCAAGTCGCTATTGGAGGGCATCCTTCTCAAAACCGAAGACCGCTGCCACCACATTGAGCACTTCCTGGGCGAAGACGGCCTCTCCATTGGACTGATCGCGAAACCGGATGATATCATGGAGGAAGACGGTGAGCCAGCCAGAGGACAGAACGGAAAGGCCAAAACCACGAAGAAGTCCAAGGCTTAATCTATAGCCTGCCCATACCTTACAAAACAGGCAGTCCATGTGGGCTGCCTGTTTTATTACCTGGGACAGGTCTGAACAAATTCAGCTGTCTTCAGCTAACCATCTTTTGTATCCTTTTGCCTGCCTCTTCAGGTATAAGAGGAACAGCCGAAACCGGAGGGCTATACCTGAAATGCTTTCGCTATATTTGCAGCATTCTATACTTATCAAAGCAATACCATGGTAGATCTTGGCAATTACAATGAACTGGAGATAGCGCGTGAAGTGGACTTCGGCGTATACCTGACCTCTGAGGACGGCGACATTCTGTTGCCCCGCAAGTACATTCCGGAGGGAGCCAAGGTAGGCGACAAGGTGCGCGTGTTCGTGTACCGTGACTCTGAAGACCGTGTGATTGCTACCAACCTGACGCCCTACGCCACCGTGCGCGAGTTTGCCTGCCTGATGTGCAAAGACAGCACCGACTTTGGCGCCTTCCTGGACTGGGGTCTGGAGAAAGACCTGCTCGTGCCGCTGCACAACCAGAAAGAAAAGATGCGAACCGGCCGTAAGTACTGCGTGTATGTATACCTCGATGACACCTCTGACCGCATCGTGGGCACAACCAAGCTCGGCAAGTACCTGCACAACGACGAGGCCCCAAACGAGCTGACCGAGAACGAGGAAGTGGAGCTGCTGGTAGCCGGCTTCACTGAGATCGGCATCAAGGTGATCATCAACAACCGCTACATGGGCATGCTCTACAAGAACGAGGTGTTCAAAGAACTGCATATGGGCGACAAGCTGCGCGGTTATATCAAAACCATCCGCCCGGATAATAAAATAGACGTGACCCTCCGCAAGCCCGGCACCACCGGATTGAGCGAATCGAACGAAGCGGCGGATAAAGTACTGGAAGTACTGGTGGCGGCCAAAGGCTATTTACCTTTGTCTGACAAAAGCAGCCCGGACGAGGTATACCGCATGTTAGGCATGAGCAAGAAGGTGTTCAAAAAGGCCATTGGCGGCCTGTACAAAGAAGGTAAAATCGAGATCGACACAGACCACATCCGGTTGAAAGGCGAGGAGTAAGTTGCGCTGTAACTTACAGGATAACTACACGATTCGAGCTGAATTCACAACAAAAACGGCCCCAAAAGGATTATTTACAGGAAAGCACCGCATTTTTTAACCAATGTGGCGGGCATTCACGTAATTCAGCGAAACGCAAACCTACATGCACCGAACCCGAACCGCACTGATTGCCGGCGCCAGCGGCCTGGTAGGCAGTCACTTGCTGCTTATGCTGCTGCAAAGCGACCGCTACAGTCAGGTAATTTCCGTTGGCCGTCGCGAACTCGCCATCATCCACCCCAAGCTCGACCAGCAGATAGTCGACTTCGACAATCTCAAGAAAAGCGCATCTGAACTGGCTGCCGACGACGTGTTCTGCTGCCTGGGCACCACCATCAAAAAAGCCGGCACCAAAGACGCTTTCTACAAAGTAGACCATACCTATGTCACGCAGCTGGCCGAGATCACGCTGCGCCGTAACGCCACGCAGTTTCTGGTTGTGTCGGCCATGGGTGCCGATGCCAGCTCCCGCATTTTCTACAACCGTGTGAAAGGCGAAATGGAGCGGGATATTCAGGCTTTGGGCTTTACTTCGCTGCATATTTTCAGGCCGGCACTCCTGCTGGGAGAGCGTGAAGAGCACCGCACCGGCGAAGAGATCAGTGCCAGGATCATGAAGCCGCTCTCTATGCTGATGATCGGCCCCATGCGCAAATACCGCCCCATTAAAGCGGAGACGGTGGCCAGCGCCATGCTGCGTGCCGCTGCACAGGACCAGAAAGGCGACAAGGTATACCTGTCCGATGAAATAGAGCGATTGGGCCGCTAACCCTCCCTATACCTGCCCCGTAAGCTGCAAGGCAACTTATACCTATACCTATGCCTAACAGAAGCCTTCGCCGTGCATTCCCCAAAGCCTCACAGTATGACCCAAAGTGGGTGCGCAAGCACTCTATGGGCGAAAACGTGCTCTTTAACCTTGAGAGCCTAACCAAGTCCCTCCACCTTAAGCCCGGCATGCGGGTACTCGACCTGGGCTGCGGCAAAGCCATCAGTTCTATCTTTCTGGCCAGAGAGTTCGGAGTTACCGTTTGGGCCGTGGACGAGGCCGTGTCTGCCAGCGACAACTACGAGCGCATCTGTGCCGAGGGCTGTGAAGACAAGGTGTTTCCGCTTGAAATGGAAGCTCGTTCACTCCCCTTTCCTGAAGAATACTTCGATGCCGTAATCGTCGTGGATTCCTATACCTATTTTGGCACTGACGAGAAGTACCTGCCCTATATTGCCCGCTTTATCAAGCCAGAAGGCCATATAGCCATTGTGGACGTTTGCTTCACCAAGGAGATTGAAAGCCACGATCAGGTACCCGAATTTCTACAAGAAGATTATCAGAACTATTGGTACTTTATTCATACCATTGACTGGTGGCGCAGGCTTTGGGAAAAGACCGGACTTGTGGAAATAGAAGCTGCCGCCGAGCTGACTGAGGCAGGCCTGGTACGGGAACAATACATAAAGGACTATCAAAACTCTGAGGAGGCAGATGCCTTTGCGAAAGCCCTGGAGCTTGACAAAGATAAGTTTATCACGTTTTTCAAGCTTATTGGCAGACGAACATCCAAAACAGCTTACCTGCAGTCTTACAAATGACAGCGGTAATTTTTTTATTCAAATTGCAATTATTAATTTTTTCAAACGCAAGAAGTTATATTTTTGCACCCGCCAGCTGGACATACCTGTCTGGCAAGCCAGATATAACTTTTTCAATAGAACAATGAAAACATTTCTTCGCGTAGGTTTCGCCATGGCTTTGGTGATGACGCTTGCTTTCGGTGCACAGGCACAGGAGTACAGTACAGGTATAGGCTTCAGAGGTGGTGTAGCTTCTGGTCTTACTATAAAGCATTTTATTAAAAGCGACGCCGCTATCGAAGGCATCCTAAGCACAGGTTTCCGCCACAGAGGCGCTGTGCTGACAGTACTTTATGAAAAACATGCACCTGCCTTCAATGCAAAAGGCCTGCAGTGGTACTATGGCCTGGGTGGCCACATTGGCTTCTATGAAGGTCGTTATTACTACTACTATGACAAGCACAGACGCGACAGATACTATGATGACAACATCGTAGGTTTTGGTATTGATGGCGTATTAGGCCTGGAATACTACATCCGCGACATCCCGTTCACGATCGGTGCTGATATCAAGCCGTATATCAACATCCCGCATGGCCGTGGCTTCTGGGATTCTGCCCTACACGTGCGTTACGTATTCTAAGAACTGAAAAGCCCTAACGTAAAGCGCCCACTACTGCTCAGTAGCGGGCGCTTTTGTTCTTACACGATTCTGAAACGATCAGCTGCTTATCACACTGGTCACTTCTGAGTAGCTATACCCTAGAAGGCGATGTGCATCAAAGCATCGCCCTGGTTCACCACAGGCATATTGTTGAGCCCTACCACATAGCCGGCTGCCGGCGCGTTCAGGCGCACTTCCATTTCACCGTAAGGGTCGGTAATGGTACCTACTATCTGTCCTTTTTTTACATAGCCACCCTCCGCTACATTGCTCCGGAACAGGCCCGCATTTTTGGCGCGCACCCAAATGTCTTTCATACAGATGGTGGTCGGCTCTGAAGGTGAAGGAGCGGCATTGCCCATACCCAGGTGGTGCATCAGGCGCAGAGTGCCTTCTATACCTGCTGCTATGCCTCTTTCGTCAAAGCGCAGCGACTCACCGGTTTCATACACCAGAATGTGCTTGCCCAGTTTAGCAGCCTCCTTGCGGAGTGAGCCCTGCCGGTAAGAGGCGTTCAGTGTAAAAGGTGCAGCAAATGCCTCTGCCAGCTGCTGATTCTTCGGTTCGGCCAGCACACAACGAATCTGTGGGTAGTTGCCGCGACTTGACCCGCCTGTGTGGAAATCCACACCGTAGTCAATATAAGGCATGACCTCTTTCATAAACCGATGTGCGACACGACTGGCCAGCGAACCTTCTTTGTTGCCCGGGAAACTCCGGTTCACATCTTTACCATCAGGCACGTCACGCGAGAAGTTCAGGAAACCATAGATGTTCAGAATGGGCACCGCGATGATCGTACCCTTAAGTGGGTACAGCATCTTTTTGGTGATCATGCGGCGGATGATCTCCGTGCCGTTCACTTCGTCGCCGTGCATACCTGCCATCAGCAGGAGCACCGGCCCGTCGTGTACGGAGCGGAATACATAAACCGGAATATCGATGACGGTACCACTGGGAAGTTTGGAGATGACAAGTCGGGTCAATACTTTCTCTCCACGGTCTATACTTACACCGTTGATCTTAATCGTTTCGGGCATGCTATTCTTTCACTCTTTTGGAGACTTTCTTCTGAACCAGTCCCTCCACATACTCAATTATTTTAGCCGCAATGTCTTTATTTGTAGCCTTTTCTATACCCTGAAGCCCTGGCGAGGAGTTCACCTCCAGAATCAGCGGTCCGCGCTTAGACTGCAGCATGTCCACACCCGCTATACCTAAGCCCAGCGACTTGGCAGCGAGCAAAGCCGCGGCTTTCTCCTGGCGGGTCAGTTTGACTAGGGTAGCATTGCCGCCACGGTGCAGGTTAGAGCGGAACTCGCCCTCTTTGCCCTGTCGCTTCATGGCTCCTACCACTTCGCCGTTCACCACGAAAGCGCGGATGTCGGCACCTGCCGCCTCGGAAATGAACTCCTGCACGATAATACGGGCCTTTAGATTGTGAAATGCCTCAATTACCGACTCAGCCGCCTTTTTAGTCTCGGCCAGCACCACACCCAAGCCCTGCGTACCTTCCAGCAATTTGATCACCAAAGGGGCACCGCCTACTTCTTTCACCAGCATCGATGTTTCCTTGGAGTAGTTCGTGAAAGCTGTTTTCGGCATACCGAGTCCGGCGCGCGACAGGATTTGGCTGCTGCGCAATTTGTCACGGGAGCGCACGATGCTCTGGGAGTCTACGGCGCTCTTCACTTTCATCATCTCAAACTGACGCACCACGGCCGTGCCGTAAAAAGTAACGGAGGCACCGATTCGCGGAATGATGGCATCGATATCGGTTAAGCGTTCTCCCTTGTATAGGATGTGCGGGTCGCCCTGCTCAATCACAAGGTCGCAGCGCAGGTGGTCCAGCACCACCACTTCGTGGCCACGCTGCTGGGCAGCTTCCACCAGGCGGCGGGTAGAGTACAACTTAGAGTTGCGAGAGAGAATCGCTATCTTCATAAAAACTATTTATTCTTCTTTTGTTTGTTGTTGAATTTGAGTGAGACGTTTTTACGGGAAACGTCCACAATAAACCGGCCTTTGAGCAGTTTCCGACCAATCAGCACCGGGTACTTCATATCGCTTCGATCTGAAAGAGAGAACTCCGCCTCGATCAGTTCATCGAAAAACTTGATTTTGGTCTTGATGACGTAGCGCTCCTGCACATCCCCAAACGAGTTACGGATATCGCGCAGGCTATAGTCAGAAAACCGCAGCTTTTTGTGATTGTACTGTGGGTGTGACGGGTCTAATAAGTCCAGACAGATCACTTTAGTTCCGTCAGCGCGGGTCTCCTCATGAATATCCGAGCAATGGATCGCGGAGGTGTATGCACCTGTGTCGATCTTGGCCTCTATCTCGTCAATATCCAGTTCAGGAAAGGCTACCATCTCGCGCCGCCCGATGATCTTTTTCTCTGGTTTGAGCTTTTTTAGGTTCTCCTCTTTCATCAATGGCCAATTTAAGCATTCTGCTTTATGTACGATGCATCAGTATCGGTATTTTCAGGATTGATAATGCTGCGGTGCACGATTAACACAACCCTGCCCCTCTGAAGAAGGGACTGGCTATATACTCCAACATACATGTTATTTCAGGTATAGTCCTTAGCTGGAAGGAGGTATAGACTGCGTTCTTTTCGCATGCAGCAATTCCGCAACCTCCTGCAACAAATGCGAATGTCCGGCTTTGAGCACCACGAGCTCTCCTTTGTGCAAAGCTTTAATAAACACACTTACTCGTTTGGGCGAGATGATCTGATCAAACTCACCGAGGAACATCGTAACCGGCACCTGCTTGTGGTTGAGCAGCCGCACGATCTCACGGATGTCGAAGTTGAGTTCGCGGAAACCAATCCAGCTACGGTATACCCGCAGGCGTTTCTCAGTGCTATCCATCTGAAAGCGGGCGAAACGCACGAGGCTTTTGTGGATCATGTTATACCTGTTGAGCACATTCAGTAGCCTGAAGAAAGGCTCCGGCTTGAGCACGGTGCGTTTGAAGAGCTGCTGCAGCCAGCCTGGATAAGTGGCAATATTGTACCAGAAGCTTGTCTTAATGCCATCCGGTGCGATCAGGAAAAGTTCGTCGATGCGCTCTGGGAAGCGCTCCACTAGTGTAAGGGAAAATTTGCCTCCCATGCTGAAGCCCATCAGCGAAAAGTGGTCAATCTTTTCCTTCACCAGAAACAGCCCGATCAGCTCCTGCAGAAAATCCTTGTCTAGCGGCATATTTTCCTTGTGCAGGGAACTCTGCCCATGAAAGAAAAGGTCGAAGGCATAGATGGTGTAGTCGCTGCCCAGCGCATGCCCCATGGGCTGGTAGTAGCTACTGCTCTGCCCATAGCCATGAAAGGCCAGCAAAGGCTGCGTGCCTTTTCCCAGCACCCTGTAGTGCAGCTTCGTACCGTTATGTATGATGTAAGGCATTCTGAATTAATGAATCTCCCTTAACTTATTCGGCATGCATACAAATAAGATACACAAAAGGGCTTGAAATTTTGAGATATTTGGTGAGTGTCCTTATTGCTCTTTATGAAAGGTATAACTAACGGCTCATTAGAGACGGGACACGCCACCTGACACAATGAACTTCATTACGTCGCTGCTGGGTAGGTCCAGGTATACGACGTTGCGCTTGGGTACCACAAAGAGCTCACCCGAGAAGTTATAAGAGTGCGGAAAGTACACGGCTACGCGGTCTTCAACATTCACTGAACTCAAAGCATCCTGCGTTACAAAGCCAAACTTCAGGTTATCAGACTCTTCTGACATCTTCACCATAACAGGCTTGTTGAATTTCTGATTATCGCCCACAAAGGCGTCGAACAGGTCCTTAATGCTGGAGTAGACGATGCCCACCAGCGGCACTTTATTAAACCAACGCCCCGTGATGACAATGAATGGCTTTACAAAGAAAGACGAGCTGATAAAACCGATCAGAGTAAGAAGTACAAACATCAGGAATATACCTAATCCGGGTATCCCTAAGTCGAACATGCTATTCAGCCAGTCGATAATGGCCACGATGATCCATACCGTAATGGTGAAAGGTGCTACAATAAGTAGGCCGTTCAAAAAATAGCGTAAAATGCGTCTCATGTCTGCTGGTGCTTAATAAAATAGGCCTTGCCGAAGCAAAGCCTAAATGTAGCTAAAAAGCCACTATTTTGTAGTATAGGGCTATACCTATACTGTTTCAAAGTCAAATTTTTTGATACTGTCGGCTACTTGCTGCATCAGCCACATGGGCGTGGAAGTAGCCCCGCATATACCTACGCTCTCTGCATTGGCAAACCACTCTTTCTCAAGCTCCTCCTCGTTCTCCACGAAGTAGCTGTTGGGGTTGTGCTGCTTGCATACGCTGTAGAGTGCCTTTCCATTAGAGCTTTTTTTGCCACTCACAAAGATGATCACATCATGCTCCACTGAGAACTTAGTCAGTTGAGGCTCGCGGTTCGACACCTGACGGCAGATGCTGTCGTTAGCGTTGAAAGCGGTGCTGTCCTGATTAGCCTGCTGGAGGCGCTCTTCTATCAGCGACTTGATATGGTAGAAGCCTTTGGTGCTTTTGGTTGTCTGGCTGAAGAGGGTAACGGGACGGGTAAAGTCGATCTTGTCGAGGTCTTCTTCTGTCGTCACAATAATAGCCTCATCGCCTGTCTGGCCCGCCAGTCCGATCACCTCAGCGTGCCCCACCTGGCCGTAAATCACAATCTGTCCACCTTTCGGCTTATCAGCATCAAAAGCGTGCTTCACACGGTTCTGCAGCTTTAGCACTACCGGGCAGGAAGCATCGATCAGTTCAATGTTGTTTTCTAAGGCTGTTTTGTAAGTCTCCGGCGGTTCGCCGTGGGCTCTGATCAGCACTTTGGTGTCGCGCAGTTCTTTGAGCTGCTCGCGGTCGATGATGCGAAGCCCTTTTTCATAAAGCCGCTTCACTTCCATGCTGTTGTGCACGATATCACCCAGACAATAGAGTTCTTCGCAGTTCTCCATTTCATCCTCCGCCATCTGAATGGCGAATTCCACACCAAAGCAATAACCGGAATTCTTGTCTATCGTTACATTCATCTCTTCTTTCCTCTATTCCTGCAAAGCATAATCACTGTTGAAGATACGGGAAGTTACCTTATTAAGCACAAACTCTACCTGCTCATCAATGGTCATGTGCGACGTGTCCAGTAAAAAGGCATCATCGGCGCGACGCAGCGGACTCTCGGCTCGGGTCGAGTCGATCAGGTCGCGCTTGAGCAGGTTTTCCTTTATCTCACCGAGGTTGATCAACTGTTTTTTAGCCAACAGTTCATCCTGACGGCGCTTGGCGCGGGTGTCCACGTCGGCTGTCATAAAGATCTTCACTTCTGCATCCGGGAACACAGCTGTACCAATATCACGACCGTCCATCACCACACCGCGTTTCTTTCCCATTTTCTGCTGCTGGGCCACCATGGCGCGACGTACTTCCTTTACGACACTTACCTCACTCACCTGATTGGAGATGTACATCTTGCGGATCTCATCCTCCACGTTCAGGCCGTTAAGGAATACTTCGTTTCTTTTGGCCTTTGGGTTATAGTGAAACGTGATATCTATTTTATCCAGCGCGTCCTTCACCTCCTTGGGGTTGGTGAGACTCACGTGGTGCTCCAGAAAATAAAGCGTAACCGCCCGGTACATAGCCCCGGTATCGATGTAAGCGTAGCCCAGTTCGGCAGCCACCAGTTTGGCCGTTGTACTTTTACCGCACGAGGAGTAGCCATCTATGGCGATTACAATTTTTTTCATGGTAAGCTATCAGAAATTAGTTCGAATCACAAGGGCAGGGCACATTGCCGCGCTTGCTCTTTTTCATGTAGGAGGCCGTCTTTTTCTGCTGTGGTGTTTTAGCTGTGCAACCCGCCAGAGTGCCGGAGGACAAAACACATACAACGATCAGGTATGAAATTATCTTTCTCAAAACGACTTAATTTAACGCAAATATAAAGTAATTTACGGGTTCAATCCCCATCAGCGGGCATTTTATATCAACAAGACAGTCCTACCCATGCATAGCTCCTATACCGTCAGCGGACGCATCATCGACCTGCACCAACAAGAGATTTTTGAGGGAACGGTCCATGTGTCAAACGGCCGCATTTCTAAAATAGTTCGTGAGGCCACTGCCTCTTCCAGTTATATTTTGCCGGGCTTTGTGGACGCCCACGTGCACGTAGAAAGCTCCATGCTTGTACCTTCCGAATTTGCCCGCCTGGCTGTGCCGCACGGCACCGTGGCCACTGTGTCGGACCCGCACGAGATCGGCAATGTGCTAGGTATAGCCGGCGTAGAGTACATGGTGGAGAACGGAAACAAGGTGCCGTTTAAGTTTTACTTCGGTGCTCCCTCCTGCGTACCTGCCACTCCTTTCGAAACAGCTGGCGCTGAGATAACGGCCGCCGACATCGAAACATTGTTTCAGCGTGACGAGATCAAGTACCTGGCCGAGATGATGAACTGGCCCGGCGTGCTGCACCGCGACCCGGTGGTGATGGAGAAGATAGAACTGGCTAAAAAATATGGTAAGGCTGTGGATGGTCACGCCCCCGGTCTGCGCGGCGAACAGGCGGCGCTCTATGCATCGGCTGGCATCACCACCGACCACGAGTGCTTCACTGCTGAAGAAGCCCTCGACAAACTGGCCGTAGGCATGAAGATTCTGATCCGCGAAGGCAGTGCCGCCAAAAATTTCGAAGCGCTTATACCTTTGCTTGCCACCCATCCGGAGAGCATCATGTTCTGCTCCGACGACAAGCACCCTGACAACCTGGTGGAAGGCCATCTGAACCTGCTCGTAAAGCGTGCCCTTGCTAAAGGTCACAACCTGTTCCATGTGCTGCGTGCCGCCTGCCTCAACCCGGTCGAGCATTACAAACTCGAAGTAGGCCTGCTACGCGAACACGATCCTGCTGACTTTATCGTGGTGAACGATCTCGAGGACTTTGCTGTGGAAGCCACCTTCATCAATGGCGAAAAAGTAGCAGAGAACGGCAAATCGAACATTGCTTTTACACCAAGCGAAGAGATCAACAACTTCAATACAGAACCGAAGACGCCGGAGCAATTCCGATTGCCAGCCGACAGCGCCAGCAAGATCCGGGTGATCGAGGCATTTGATGGGCAGCTGATTACGCACCAGGTATGGGCCGAACCGAAAACAGAGAACGGCTACATCGAATCGGATGTGGCGCAAGATGTGCTGAAGATCACGGTGGTGAACCGATATGAAAATGCCGAGCCGGCCGTTGCTTTCATCAAGAATGTAGGCATACAGCGTGGTGCCATTGCCTCCTCCGTAGGCCACGACTCGCACAACATCATTGCCGTGGGTGTGGATGACAAAAGCATTGCCCGCGCCGTGAACCTGATCATCAGCGCCAAAGGCGGTGTAGCCGCCGTGGACGGCGACAACGAACAGCTGCTGCCGCTGCCAGTGGCGGGTATCATGTCTGCGGCCGATGGTTATGAAGTGGCCAACGCCTACTCGGCCATCGACCGCATGAGCAAAGAGATGGGCAGCAAGCTGGCCTCTCCTTTCATGACGCTTTCGTTCATGGCATTGCTTGTTATACCTTCGCTCAAGCTCAGCGACAAAGGATTGTTTAACGGTGATGACTTTAAATTCGTACCTGTAGCGGAATAGTAGAAGGGCTATTGCGAATGGAGGAATTCATCATTTTTGTAGTCGGTGCGCTCGTGAGTGGGTTTGGCACCATTATCGGTTTCGGGGGAGGCGTGTTCATGGTGCCGATCCTGATCATCTTTTTCGGATACAACATCGAGATCGCCATCGGGGCCACTATGTCGGCACTTGTGCCGGCTTCCATCATTGCCTCCGTCTTCAACCTCCGCGACCGCAGCATCGACTACCTGGTAGGCTCGCTCATTCAGTTTCCGGCGGTAGTGGGCACGGTGCTGGGTGCCTTTATGGTAGCCTTTTTACCCGTAACAGAGCTCCAGGTGATTTTTGCGCTCTTTGTGGTGACGGTGGGAATCTTTATGGTGAAGCCCCAGCAAAAAGAAAAGCATATTCGCCACTCTGGCATGATGTATAGGATACGCCGCGTGCCGACCTCCTTTATCCGGAAGAACAGAGCCAAGCACCTGGCTTACCGGCTCAATGGCGGTGTTGTAGGGGTTTTTGGTTTTGCTTCAGGTATAATAGCCGGCCTCTTCGGTATAGGAGGCGGCTTCCTGCAAACTCCCATGATGATCAAACTGTTCCGGATACCACCTCAGATCGCCACTTCCACCTCACTATTCATTCTGGTTATCACAAGTTTCACCGGCTTTATCAGCCACTACCTGCTGGGCAACGTGATCTGGAGCCGCAGCCTGCCGCTCATGGCAGCCTTTGCCCTTGGGGCTATCGGCGGAAACATGCTCAAGAAGCGACAGGGCAAAATGCAGGATATCGAAAAGCTGATTGGCATCGGCCTGCTGCTGGCAGGTTTAGGTGTTATTCTGAACCTGCTGATCAAGTCCAATTTCGGTTTCTCGTTTTAGGTATAGCACAGAGCCCTGATCCGGCAGTCTGTACGTATTAAAACAGGCCTCCACTTGAAATCCCTATTGCTGCATTTCTTTCCTATACCCTCCTAATGCAGGAAGAGCCGATGCACAGCCTGTGAATAGGCAAGCGCATCGGCTCTTTTTTGTAACTATTGCTTTTTCTATGCCTCCTGTTTCGCGGAGCTAAAGTGCTTATAAATCAGATTCTTTACTTTATCTGCTGTAAGGGGCTTTGTCAGATATTCTGCCGAATACTTCTGAGCTGCATCCGTATCCTGTGGATGGGTAGAGGTAGTCAGTACGGCCAGTATAATATTCTTTCTGAACTCCGGGTTCAACCGCTCATACAGGTCCAGCATTTCAAATCCATCCATCACCGGCATGCTGATGTCCAGGAATATCAGTTCTGGCTGAAAATAATTCCCATCCGTCTGCTCGTAATTGTTGTTGCTTACATTGTACAGATAGTCGAATGCCTGCTTGCCGTTCACAAACGTGCGTATATTATCGGTCACCTGCATTCGCTCAAGCAAACGTTGGTTCAGAAAATTTGTGGTGTCGTCGTCGTCAATAAGAAGAACGCCTGATAATTTTTTCATAAATACACTATACCCAGCTTGTAATAATACGCAAGCTGTCTATTCCAAGCTGACGTTTCTGAGAAGATGAAATAATACGGTACCCAAGGCTATGTATTTACCGCAGCACAAGGTACACAATTGAAAGCCTGAAACAAATTCTAAACTTCCAATTTCGTTATAACCAGATTGTTTAGTCGATATAGCCCTGCGAGCGCATCCAGTCGTCGTTGTAGATTTTACCCAGGTAGCGGGTACCATGGTCTGGCAGCAATACAACGATGACATCGTCCTCTGTCAGATTTTTCTCACGGGCATACTCCAATGCTCCGTACACGGCTGTACCGCTGGACCATCCTACGAAGAGACCTTCTTCTTTGGCCAGGCGGCGGGTCATCACTGCACCATCTTTGTCAGTCACTTTCACAAAAGTATCGATCACGTCAAAGTCCACATTCTTGGGCAGGATGTCTTCGCCTATACCTTCAGTGGCATAAGAGTAGATCTCGTTCTCATCGAAAATGCCGGTCTCTTTATACTTCTTGAAAACAGAGCCATACGTGTCTATACCTATGGTGGCCAAATCCGGCTTACGCTCCTTCAGGTAACGCGAAATACCTGTTACGGTACCACCTGTGCCTACACCTGTGATGAAGTGCGTCACTTTGCCCGCGGTCTGTTCCCAGATCTCAGGACCGGTACTCTCATAGTGCGCTCTCCAGTTTGAGAGGTTGTCGTACTGGTTTGGGTAGAAGGAGTTTGGAATCTCTTCATTGAGGCGCTTAGCCACTGAATAGTATGAATCCGGATGGTCAGGAGACACATTGGTAGGGCACACTCTTACCTCAGCGCCAACAGCACGCAGAATGTCCATCTTCTCCTTGCTCTGCTTGTCGGCCAGCGTAAAGATGCACTTATAGCCTTTGGCGATCGCCGCCAATGCCAGACCCATGCCTGTATTACCGGAAGTACCTTCTATGATGGTGCCGCCCGGCTTCAGGATGCCAGCTTTCTCGGCGTCTTCGATCATTCTGATCGCCATGCGGTCTTTCACAGAGTTGCCTGGGTTCATGTATTCAACCTTGGCCAGCACTGTAGCCTTAATGCCATCAGTTACGTTGTTAAGCTTTACTAAGGGAGTGTTACCGATTGCTTCGGTTATATGATTCAGGTATTTCATTTAGATGCTTTTTTGAGATACGGGTGCAAAGGTACGTAATTAAAATTATACTTAACAGGTATAGCCACCTGCCTCCCGTACAACAGAAGGCATACCCGTTCCCGTTCCGCCGGGCTGATTTAGCGCCTATATTAGCTTTAACTATTTTTTGGAAGCGCCACAAAAAAGGCTATTTTTGCACTACCTTATTTTAGACCATCATTCATCAACTTAATAAGATACACATGAGTGTTTTAGTAAATAAAGATTCGAAAGTGATCGTGCAGGGCTTCACCGGCTCAGAAGGCTCTTTCCACGCCTCTCAGATGATCGAGTACGGCACAAACGTAGTGGGTGGTGTTACACCGGGCAAAGGTGGCAACAATCACCTGGACCTTCCAGTTTTCAACACAGTGGAAGAAGCTGTAAAGAGAACTGGTGCCGATGTTTCTATCATTTTCGTGCCACCGGCTTTCGCTGCTGACGCGATCATGGAAGCTGCTGACGCGGGCATCAAAGTAATCGTTGCGATCACAGAAGGCATTCCTGTAAAAGACATGGTGATGGCCAAAAACTACCTGAAAGGCAAAGATGTGACCCTAATCGGTCCAAACTGCCCAGGTGTGATCACGCCAGGCGAGGCGAAGGTTGGTATCATGCCAGGTTTCGTGTTCAAGCCAGGTCGTATCGGTATTGTTTCTAAATCAGGCACCTTGACATACGAGGCTGCTGACCAGATCGTGAAGGCTGGCCTTGGTGTTTCTACTGCTATTGGTATCGGTGGTGACCCGATCATCGGAACGCCAACCAAAGACGCAGTACAGCTGCTGATGGAAGACCCTGAGACAGACGCGATCGTGATGATTGGTGAGATCGGCGGTAACTACGAGGCAATGGCTGCGAAGTACATCAGCGAAACTGGCAACAAGAAGCCGGTGGTTGGTTTCATTGCGGGTCAGACTGCTCCTGCTGGTCGTCGTATGGGCCACGCTGGTGCAATCGTAGGTGGTGCTGACGATACAGCTGCCGCTAAAATGAAGATCATGCGTGAGAACGGTATCCATGTGGTAGACTCTCCTGCTGAGATCGGTGCTACGATGGTAGAGGTGCTGAAAAGCGCTGGCATGATCAACGCTTAATTTGGTTAGCCATACCTGACTGCAGGTATAAACATAGAAACGGGCTGCTTCGAAAGAGGCAGCCCGTTTTTGTTTATACTCTTCTAACTCCCCCTCACTCCCACCACCTGCTCTTTCTTGCGGTTGCGGATGTGGGCAGGTATAGCCGCTACGATTTCCTGCTGCAGTGCTTCGATCAGTTTCTTTTTCAGGAAGCTGCGGTGCACGACCAGACTCACCTCCCGCTGTGGCTGTGGCTCCTGGAAGGTGTGAACCAGCGCCTGTTTCTCTTCAGGTATATCCAGCACCGAAAGCTCCGGCAACAAGGTGAGGCCACGCTGTGTCTCCACAATCCGCTTCAGCGTTTCCAGCGATCCGCTCTTGTAATCCAAATGCCCTGCGCCGCTTAGGCCGCTCCCAGACCGGTTGCAGATGTTGAGCACCTGGCTTCTGAAACAGTGTCCTTCGTTCAGTACCCACAGCTCGTCCAGATCAAGTTGCTCGGGGCTAATGGCTTTGCTTTGGGCCAGCGGATGGGCTGGGTTAATGTACGCTACAAAAGCCTCGTAGAACAGGGGAAGCTCTCTGATAGACTTATCCTCCAGTGGCGTCACCAGCAGTCCTACGTCCAGCAACTCATAGTTGAGCTTCTGCACGATTTCCTCCGTCAGCAGTTCCTGCACCACCAGCCGCACATCGGGGTACTTCTCCATAAAGCTGGTCACGAAAAGCGGGATCAGGTAGGGAGCAAGGGTCGGTATCACGCCCACCCGCAGCTCGCCGCTCAGTTCCTGCTTCTGGTTCTGTACAATCTCTTTGATCTTCTTCGCCTCAGCCACTACGATGCGTGCCTGGGCTATAACTTCTTTACCTAGCTCGGTCGGGCGCACCGGTACTCTGCTTCTATCAAACAGCTGTACTCCTAACTCCTCTTCCAGCTTCTGCAGCTGCATGCTTAGGGTGGGCTGCGTGACAAAGCAATGCTCCGCTGCCGTGGCAAAATGGCGGTGTGTGTCTACCGCCAAAAGGTATTCCAATTGTACCAGTGTCATGTTAATAACCGTATAGTGGTAATATAAATGTATGTTGTAGTATACGTCTTCTGCCTCCGTCTATCCTTGTATCCAAGTGTCGCAACACCCTGCTAAGTTATAGAACATACCTATATATAAATAGACATAATTGATTTGATTGATAACCTAACAGGCTGTATATTTGTATATACAAACAATGAAAGATAAAACACAAAAAACTATGAATAAGCTAACGAATATCGGATTGGAAAAACAAGACTCTGTAGAGATTGCTGACAAGCTGAACGAGCTATTGGCTAACTATCACATCTACTATCAGAACCTGCGCGGTTTCCACTGGAACATTAAAGGGATACACTTCTTCCAGTTGCACGCCAAGTACGAGGAGCTTTACAACAATGCTCTGGCCCGTATCGATGCCTTGGCAGAGCGTATCCTAACGATCGGACAGAAGCCACTGCATACCTTCTCGGATTACCTTCGTGTGTCCAGCATACAGGAAACTTCGAACCTGAGCGGCGACCGTGAGACAGTGGAGGCAACGCATCAGAACCTTTCTGTAATCGTGAACCTGGAGCGCGATATTCTGGCTATGGCTGCAGAGCGCGACGACGAGGGTACAGTAGCACTTGTGAGTGAGGACATCAACGAAAACGAGAAGACGCTTTGGATGCTAAGAGCTTTCCTGAGCTAAGATAATAAGTGACGATTGGTTTTAGTTTAATGCAAAAGCCCCTCGCCTGTTACTGGCAAGGGGCTTTTTGTTTATACCTGATGCTATACCTTACTTGGCGTAGCTGATGGCTCTCATTTCGCGGATCACCGTGATCTTGATCTGGCCCGGGTACTGCATTTCCTTTTCGATCTTCTGGGAGATGTCAAACGAAAGCTGTGCGGCTTTTTCGTCGGTCACGTTATCGGCGTCTACCATGATGCGGAGCTCACGGCCAGCCTGAATAGCGTAGCACTGGTTCACTCCGTCAAATGATACGGCGGCTGCCTCCAGATCCTTCAAACGCTTGATATAAGACTCCATGATCTCGCGGCGGGCACCCGGTCTTGAACCGGAAATGGCGTCGCAAGCCTGAATGAGTGGAGAGATCATCGCGGTCATCTCGATCTCGTCGTGGTGAGCGCCGATGGCGTTGCAGATATCCGGATGCTCCTTGTATTTCTTGGCCAGCTCCATACCGATGATCGCGTGCGGCAATTCCGGCTCGTCTGGCGTCACTTTACCGATGTCATGCAACAGACCGGCACGTTTGGCGTGCTTCACGTTCAGACCAAGCTCGGCAGCCATAGTGGCACACAGGTTGGCTACTTCGCGTGAGTGCTGCAGCAGGTTCTGACCGTAAGACGAACGGAAGCGCATGCGGCCCACCATTTTGATCAATTCAGGGTGCAGACCGTGTATACCAAGGTCGATGGCCGTGCGCTCACCGATCTCCACGATCTCCTCTTCGATGTTTTTGCGGGTCTTGGAAACTACCTCCTCGATACGGGCCGGGTGAATACGACCGTCGGCTACCAGACGGTGCAGCGACAGACGCGCAATTTCGCGGCGAACCGGGTCGAAACCAGAGATGATGATCGCCTCTGGGGTGTCATCCACGATGATCTCCACACCTGTGGCGGCTTCGAGAGCACGGATGTTACGGCCTTCACGACCGATGATCTTGCCTTTGATATCGTCGCTTTCGATGTTGAATACCGATACGCAGTTCTCGATGGCGTGCTCCGCAGCGGTACGCTGGATGGTCTCCACCACGATCTTTTTGGCTTCTTTTGTAGCGGTCAGTTTGGCCTGGGCCACGATGTCCTTCACGTATGAAGAAGCATGCGACTGGGCTTCGCTCTTCAGGGCCTCTACCATTTGCTCGCGGGCTTCGGCTGCGGTCAGACCGGCTATTTTCTCAAGCTGAGCCACTACTTCGTTGTGCTGCTGTTCTACGTCTTCTTTGCGCTTTTTGAGCAATTCCAACTGGTGATCGAGGGCTTCTTTCTCCTTGTCGAGTTCGGCTTCGCGGCGCTTGGTTTGCTCCATCTGCTTGGCCACGTGCTGCTCGCGCTGCTTTACCTTGTTCTCGTTCTGGATGATGATGTTCTTTTTCTTGTTCGACTCTTCCTCGAACTCAGACTTCAGCTTCAGGAATTTCTCCTTCGCCTCCAACATGCGGTCTTTCTTGATGCTCTCGGCGTTGATCTCGGCCTCGCGGATAATGGATTTTGCCTTTTGGCGGGCGGCTTCTTCCTGCTGCTTGTATACCTTCTGCAGCATGACACGCCCTATGTACACGCCCACTCCGAGCGCTACAATGGCAGTGATTAAAATGAATAAAATATCGGGCATAACTATAAGCTTTTATGGTTTATAAAAACTATAGCAGTACCTGCAGCAGGACAGTGAAGTGGTTTTGCAAACCACACCGTAGTTAAAGAGGCTGCTTGGGAAGCCGCCTCGGAATATGTTTACTTACTTGATGATAAGAGATCGTCCAGTACGCTCAGTTGCTCTCCCACTTTAGCCAGATGGTTGTTTTTGTCATCCTCCAGTTTCAGCTTGTCCACCATGGTCTCAAAAGCCACCATGGCCAGCAAATCCTGCTTATCCTGTATGCCAAACTGGTCTTTGAAAAAGCGCAGACGCTCGTTCAAAAGTTTACCTACAACCCGAAGCCTTTCTTCTTCTTCTTCCTTCACCCGCATCGGATACTCGCGTTCTGCGATGCGAATCTTAATTGCTAATTCACCCATCCGTTGCGTTCTTTTGGCATAGGGCTACCTGGTTTCTTTGCTTTCCTGCAATGGCCAGCCGTATATCCGGCTTCGGCTCACTGCCTCCCGCTAGTCACGCAAGTAGGCGATACACTTATCAATTTCCCTTATATATTCGTTTAACTTCAGCTTTAACTCTGTCGAATTTGCAGTGTTTCCTGCTATCGCATCTACAATCTTAACAATATTCTCTTGATTTTGAAAATTTTTTATTTGCTGTTCTCTCTCTTCTAACAGCGCCTCCAACGATTTAATTTCTTCCTGAGCGGCGACAAGCTTGTGTAGCACGTCGTCGTGCTTGCTAAGAAGCTTGCGCACTTTGTCCTCAATGGACTGAAGCTGTTGCAGTTGTTTTTCTTTTGCCATAACTACTTGCGGATAATAGCTCCCAGCTGTTTCTCAAATTGCTGCATCAGGCGGTTCATAACGCCGTCGATCACTTTGTCGGTCAAAGTTTGCTGGCGATCCAGCAAAGTGAAGCTCAGGGCGTAGGCTTTCTTGCCTGCGGCTATCTTGTCGCCCTCGTACACGTCGAACACGTTTACGCCTTGCAAAAGCTTACGCTCGGTGCGAAGCGCCACTTGCTTTAGTTGCTCAAAGGTCAGGTTCCTATCCACAACCAGTGACAGATCGCGGCGCACTTCCGGGAACTTCGGTAGCTCCTCGGCCACCAGTTTATCTTTGTATTTCTTGAGGAGATAGTCCCAGTTGAGTTCGGCGTACCATACCTGCTCTTTCACGTCCATAGCTTTAGTCACAGCCGCGTCCAGCAAACCTACCTGCGCGATCACAGTGCCGTTCTTCACATAGGTGATACCCTGGCGCATGTAGCGACTAGCCTCCACCGGCTGTACTTCGTAGTCGGCGGCATTGAGTTTCTGTAACATGTTCTGCACCACACTGGCAAGGTCGTAGAATGCCACTTTCTGGGCAGGCTGCTTCCAGCTTTCGGCAGTAGTGTTGCCTATCATGTAAAGCGCCAGTTTACGGCTTTCTTTGTAGCCGTCCTCCAGCTGCTCGTATACCTTGCCGAGTTCGTATACCTTGAGATCACGCTGACGACGGTTGATGTTGTAGCGCAGCACTTCTAAGCCAGAGAACACCATGCTCTTGCGCAGCACGTCAAGGTCTTCGCTGTTATAGTTGAGCACCTTCACCAGCCCGGCCGTCTCCTCTTCTCCGCCGGCGGCGTAGTACTTGGAGTTGGTGATGGAATTGGTGATGATCTCGTGGAAACCGTTGGCCGATATATAGTCAAGTATAGTCTTGTTGATATCTTCCGGATAAGGCTTCGGGAAGCTGGCCATGTAGGTAGTGGCCATGTGCTCACTCACCTCGATGTTGTTGAAGCCGTAGATGCGCAGGATTTCTTCCACCAGATCCGCCTCACGGGTTACGTCCACTTTGAATGGCGGCACTGACACGTGGAGTTTCTCTTCTGTTTCACCTGTGATTTCTATACCTAGGTCTGTCAGAATGGCTTTCATGCGCTCGGCACCGATGTGCTGGCCGATAAGCGAATGGGCTCGTTCGATGTCCAGCGTCAGTTCTAAGTTTTGAACAGGCTGTGGGTATACATCTACAATTTCAGAGCTGATTTCACCGCCCGCTACTTCCTGCACCAGCAATGCGGCACGCTTCAGAGCAGTGATCACCATGTTTGGATCGGTACCGCGCTCAAAGCGGAAAGACGCATCAGTTTTGAGGCCATGTGCCATACCTGTGCGGCGGATATAATCAGGTGAGAAGTAGGCACTCTCAATGAAAATACTTGTCGTTTCGTCTGAAACACCAGACTCCTGCCCACCAAACACACCACCGATCGCCATTGGCTCCCCGGCATTGCAGATCATCAGGTCATTAGCCTTGAGCTTACGCTCCACACCATCCAGGGTCACAAACACACTGTCAGCTTTGGCAGTTTTCACGACAATCTTATTGCCCTTGATCCTATCGGCGTCGAAAGCATGTAGCGGCTGGCCCAGCTCATGCAGCACGTAGTTGGTTACGTCCACGATGTTGTTGATCGGAGCCAGATCGATGGCACGCAGGCGCTTCTGCAGCCATTCTGGTGAGGGGCCCACTTTCACACCACTCACGGTTACACCGGCGTAGCGCGGACAGGCCTCTGTATTTTCAATCACCACCTCGATCGGGCGGGAATTGTTATTCACTTTAAAATCTTCAACCGAAGGTAAGGTATAGGGCACACGCAACAGGGCTTTCAGGTCGCGGGCCACGCCTAGGTGCGAAGCAGCATCGGCGCGGTTTGGCGTCAGGCCAATCTCGAATACCTTATCAGAGCCAAGGCCGAAGTACTCGGCGGCTGGCGTACCGTTCGGCAGGTCAGTGTCGAGCACCATGATGCCTGCATGCGAGGTACCCACGCCAATCTCGTCTTCAGCGCAAATCATACCCTCGGAAGCGGCACCGCGTATTTTCGATTTCTTGATTTTGAAAGCCTCTCCGCCTGTTGGATAAAGTGTGCTATTCACGGTCGCCACCACCACTTTCTGCCCGGCGGCCACGTTTGGCGCACCACACACGATCTGGCTCGGCTCACCTGTGCCGATGTCCACAGTGGTTATACTCAGGCGGTCGGCGTCAGGATGGCGCTCACAGGTCAGCACTTCGCCTATTACGATCCCCTCCAGGCCTCCTTTTACCTGATCGAAGTTGTGGATCGCCTCCACTTCCAGACCTGCGCCTGTCAGCAAGGCACCCGTTTCTTCAGCGGTTTTATCTATATGAATGAGTTGTTTCAGCCAGTCGAATGAAATCAGCATGGTTATTTCTGTTGTTCTGTAAGGTATAGCCCCGTTTGGTTGAAGCTAATTCCCAAAATTAAGGATTTTTCTTTGCTCTTCGACAAAAGACATCGGGACAAAAGCCTACATGTTCATAGAATTTTGGCCCAGGGACAGTTTCCCCGAAGCCATGTCACGCGAGATGCACTTCGTAATTAGCCCAATTGCTCTACTCCTGCCGCTCCTCTCAACACTCTTCCGGATTGCAGATCTTTGCCAGTTCATCGAAGTCATGCCAAGTGACAAGCTTCATGTCTTGCTGAAAGCCTCTACTCCACTACCGGATGTACTTTTTCGTAGTTTTTCTCGCCAGCCTCTACCGCTACGCTCAGGCGGTTCTCTTTGGGTGGCACGGGGCATACGTACTCAGGATTGTAAGCGCAGAAAGGGCTGTAGGCGCGGTTAAAGTCGAGCGTAGCCGTTGTAGCTCCTTCCTTGAACGGCACATCCAGGTAACGGCCGCCGCCATACGTGTCGAAACCGTTTGTTTTGTCGGTGAAGGGTACAAACAACTTTTCCTCCTGCTCTTTTACTTTTTTATAGAGTGTCAGGCGTTGCGGCTCACCGTGCAGTTCGAAATTGGCGATGGCATAGCGCAGGTAAGCCTCGGTGCTGCCGTTGGTCATGGGCATGTGCAGCGTGTCTTTTGGCTCAATTTCCTCCAGTTTCACCTTTACACGATAGTCGAGGTTGGGTTCGTAGTACACCAGATTGCTGAACATTCTGCGATCGGCCTCTTCAAAAGGGCTATTCGTGCGGCTCCGGAATGACAAGTCTTTGTCTTCACGCTCTTTCTGCAGTGGAATCAGGTAATTGTCGTCACTCATAAAGGACTCACGCACAAAATAAAAAAGTACCAGCGCGATGCCGGCTATGATAATGAGCTTAATAGGTCGTTGCATTGGGCCAGGTGATTTTGCTGCAATTTCGGAAAAAATTTCGTCAAAGTGCCCGCACGGCAGGCTTTTCGGTGGCTTGCGGCAGGTAGTGCTTCGCCAGCAACTCAAAGGCCACTACCTGCCCCCGCTGCCATCCCTCGTCACGCTTAAGCTCCCGGGCCAGGATAGTAGCTACTACAGGCGTCATTTCTATGGCAGCATGGACATCCAGGAACAGCACTCTTAATCGCCGCGCCAGCACATCTTCCACGGTGCGGACCATTTCGTAGCGCACCGCCCAGACTACTTCAGCCAAGGTATAATTAAAACCAGGGTGCAGCTTTTGCGCCAGCTCAGGCTCCGACTGCATCAGAGCTTGCAGATCAGGCGCATCGTTGCCATAAGCGGACAGCCAGGATGGCAGTGAACTGCTCCGACCGCTTTGCTCAGGTATAGCACCATGGATGGGTAGCTCTTTGGTAATACAAGGTTTATCAGGTAAACCCGCTACCTGAATAGCCGCGTTCACGGTTTCTTCGGCCATCTGCCGATACGTGGTCCACTTCCCCCCTGTAATCGTGATTAATCCTGAAGATGCCACCAGTAACTTGTGACTGCGGGAAATCTCTTTGGTATTGCCTGTTTCGCTGTCGGGAGCGGCTAAGGGGCGCAGTCCGGCAAAAACGCTCAGCACATCCTGCCGCGTTGGGGCTTTCTGCAGATAAGCCCCTGCCGTTTGCAGAATGAAGTTGATCTCAGCATCGAGCGCCACAGGCTCCAGACTCAGTCCCTGCAGCGGCGTGTCGGTGGTGCCGACCAGCACCTGGCCTTGCCAGGGTATGGCAAAAAGCACGCGGCCGTCAGGCGTTTCAGGTATCATCAGAGCTGTATCGCCTGGCAGAAAAGACTTGTCGAGCACCACGTGCACGCCCTGACTTGGCATCACCAGCGGTTTTTGGGCAGGCTGGTCAAATTGTAAAACCTCGTCCACGTACACGCCTGTGGCATTTACGACCGCTTTGGCGCGCAAGGTGTAGGGTCTGCCGCTTTCCACGCTCTGTGCTTCTACCCCTGTCACTTTCCCATCGGCACCTTTCATCAGGCCAGTCACACGAACATAATTCAGCACCGTACCGCCCTGTTCAGCACAGGATTGAGCGATGTTCAAGGCGAGGCGGGCGTCGTCGAACTGTCCGTCGTAGTACACAATGCCGCCTTTCAGCTTTTCGGATTTTATGGTGGGCATCTGGTTCAGCACGGCATTGCGGCTCCACCAGGAGGTGCGCCCCAGGCTGTACCTGCCCGCCAGCAGATCGTAGAGCGTCAGGCCCGTGCCGTAGAAAAAACGTTGCCACCAACTGTAACAGGGGATAACGAAGGGCTGCACCGACACCACATGCGGGGCGTTGCGCAGAAGGAGACCCCGCTCCCGAAGGGCTTCGAACACCAACCGGATATTGCCCTGCGCCAGGTAACGCACCCCACCATGCACCAGCTTGGTGCTGCGGCTCGAAGTGCCCCTGGCAAAGTCGGACTGCTCCAGCAACAGCGTCTTATACCCACGCGAAGCAGCATCCAGGGCGGTACCCAAACCTGTGGAACCGCCGCCGATCACGAGCACATCCCACTCAGGCACCTCAGCAAGCTGCCGCAGCATGGCTTCACGGTTAAAGGGTATAGCTGGCATTGATTTTCAGGTATAGTATGTAGATGTCTGGAATATGATAGCTCCATCAAGATAAGTAATTTTCGCTTTATAAACCTTTCTGGATATTAGGTTTTGAAAGGCACTGCGCAATTCAACTGTACACTAAGTCTTCCTGCTTGCAGATATGCTTCTCCATTGTGCTTCACTGTAAATTATCAGAACGAACGACGTGGAATCAACACAGAAAATCGCTAATATTATACCGTTTACAAATCTTACCATGAACTACCCTTACTCCCGCCTCCGCTTACCAATCATCACTTTTTTAATCACTTTTCTGGTCAGTCTGTCATCCTGCATGCAGGGAGGTAAAACTGCCGAGGCTCAGTCGCCAGTTGAAGCCGCTATACCTGTTGATTCTGATGCGGAGAGTAATGCTATACCCGCTCCTGACACTCTGACTTTACAGGCAGCTATACCTGAACAATCGTCTCAGCCCCCAGTTCTCGTAGCAAGCTCCATAGCCGATGCCGAGACCATCATCGCCCGCAAGCAGGTACCGATACTGTGTTATCACCAGGTGCGTGACTGGCGCGAGAAGGATTCCAAGCAGGCCAAGGACTATATTATACCTGAAGAGCGTTTTAAAGAGCACATCAAAATGCTGGCCGACAGCGGCTACCAAACCGTGCTACCCGATCAACTGATGGCGTACCTGACCACAGGCGCTCCGCTTCCCGAAAAACCCGTGATGCTCACCTTCGACGACACCAGCCTGGGACAGTACACCGTGGCCGCACCTGAGCTCGAGAAGTACGGTTTCAAAGGCGTGTTCTTTATCATGACCGTGTCGCTGGGCAGGCCCAACTACATGAGCAAGGCGCAGGTAAAGGAGCTTTCGGACCGCGGCCACGTGATTGGCTCACATACCTGGGACCACCAGAATGTGAAGAAATATCAGGGCCAGGACTGGGTAACGCAGGTGGAGAAGCCCTCGCGGCAGCTAACCGAAATCACGGGCAAACCAACAGAGTACTTCGCTTACCCTTTTGGGCTCTGGAACCCCAAGGCTATACCTGAACTCAAACAACGGGGCATGGCCGGAGCTTTTCAACTTGCCGGAAAGCGTGATCCGCAGGACCCGCTGCACAGCATCCGCCGCATTATCGCCAGCGGGTATTGGAGTGCGCCATCTTTGCAACGGGCCATGATCAACAGCTTTTAAAAAACCCTACCCGCCTCTCTTCAGTTTGATAATATGCCATACCTCTACCATGATGCAAACAGACGAGAAACACCTTCAGGAGATGATCACACAGCTCGACCAGCTGCACCACGACGCCCTTGAACTGGAAAAGAAATTTGCCATCGCCATTAAAAGCGTGCATCCGTCTTTTCGTAAAAGTGCCCGCAACCTGCTGCACTACCTGTCGCTGCGGCAGCACGACATTCGGCATTTGCAGGAGGGCCTATCCCGCATGGGCCTGTCATCACTGGGTCGCGCAGAGGGGCATGTGCTGGCAAGCCTGCAGGCCGTGCGCGACATGCTCTGTCAGTTGCGAAGTTGCGAGGTTATCAAAAAGCCTGTTCCTGTTTCATTTGATGAAAGCGGCGAGTTACTTGAGAAGCACACCAACGATTTGCTCGGGCCCTCTCCTAAAAAACACGGCACCCGCATCATGGTCACCTTCTCGACTGACCTGGCACATGACCATGAATTGTTGAAACGCATGCTGCTGGCCGGTATGGACTGCGCCCGCATCAACTGTGCCCACGACAACGAGCAGGTGTGGGAAGCCATGGTGCAATCCGTCAGAAAGGCTGAGAAAGAAACGGGACGAAACTGCAAAATACTGATGGACCTGATGGGGCCGAAATTGCGTACGGGTCCGCTCAAGCCTGGTCCTGCCCTGTTACCAATACGCCCCATACAAAACGAGCTGGGCCAACTCGTGTCCCCTGCCAAGGTATGGCTTGCACCGCCCGGCGAAGTAAGCGAAGTACCTGTAGATGCCAGCCTGCCACTCGACGAAGCCTGGGTTGCGCAGCTCCAACAGGGCGATAAGCTGAGATTCAGAGACACCCGTGGTCGAAAGCGCACCCTTACTGTCATGCAGCGCAAAGAGAAAGGTGTGATCGCGCACCTGTTCAAGACCTCCTACATTGGCACAGGCACCGAGCTTACCATCAAAAAGGAAAGTGCCCTGGAGCGCTCCGCCAAGGTAGGCCAGCTGCCTGCCAGCGAAGCACCTATCTACCTGCGCAAAGACGATCTGCTGGTGCTCACTAAGGAGCAAACGCCCGGCGAACCCGCCCTCTACGATGCCGAAGGCCACATCGTGAAGCCCGCACACATAGCCTGCACCTTGCCGGAGGTATTCAGCCGCGTAAAAGCAGGGCAACCGATTTTGTTTGATGATGGCAAAATTGCGGGCACGATCATGGAAGTCAATGAAGATAACCTGCTGGTGAAGATTACGGAAGCCAAGGAATCGGGTAGTCGCCTGCTGTACGACAAGGGCATTAACCTGCCAGAAACCAAGCTGAACCTGGAGGGCCTGACGCAACAAGACCGCAAAAACCTGGCTTTTGTGGCAAAGCATGCTGATGCCGTGAGTTTGTCGTTCGTGAATCAGCCTGAGATGGTTGAGGCGCTGCACCGGGAGCTGAAAGAGCTGCGGGCTCCGCAACTGGGTATCATGCTTAAAATAGAAACCAAGGAAGGCTTCCGCAACCTGCCCCGGTTGCTGCTTACCGTCATGAAAAACCATCCTGCCGGTGTGATGATAGCCCGTGGCGACCTGGCTGTGGAGTGCGGCTGGGAGCGGCTGGCTGAGGTGCAGGAAGAGATTCTATGGCTCAGTGAGGCAGCACACATACCCGTGGTATGGGCTACGCAGGTGCTGGAGTCGCTCTCTAAAAAGGGCCGTCCGTCGAGGGCCGAGATCACCGACGCCGCCATGTCACAGCGGGCTGACTGCGTGATGCTCAACAAAGGACCTTATGTGCTGCGGGCCATCGAACTCCTGGACGATATTCTCAAGCGCATGCAGGAGCACCAGCACAAGAAAACATCCATGCTGCGTTTATTGCACGTATCGGAGCTGGAAATGCCTACCAGCGATACTGCCAATTAAACACAGGCGGGTAAAGCTGTGACCCGACTATACCTGCACATGAAAACTCTTGACAATGAAACAGGCCCTTGCGTTTCTTTTTTATATCAGCCTATACCTCTGCACAGCCCCCTATACCTTGGCGCACACCTACTACATCACTTCCAAAGGCAATGATGCCAACCCCGGTACTTCCCCTACTGCTGCCTGGCGAAGTATCGCCAAAGCCAACAGCCACAGGTATAGCGCAGGCGACACACTCTTGCTCGAGGCTGGCCATACCTTTGCGGGCGGGCTTTATTTTCATCCGGATAACTTTCAGGGCAAAGGCGCTCCGTTAGTCATCAGTTCTTTTGGTGATGGTCGCGCTACCATCGATGCCGATACGAGTTATGGCATCTACGCGCATAATGTGGCAGGTATAGAAATCCGCCAACTCAACTTCAAAGGCAGCGGCCCTGACAGTAACAGCAACAACGGTATTCTGTTTTACAACGATTTGCCCGGCGACATAAAACTGAAGCACATCGTAATAGACCAGGTGGAAGTGACGGGTTTCCGCAAATCAGGTATTACGATTGGATCATGGAGCGGCAACAGCGGTTTTGAAGAGGTGCGTATCACCAGCGCCGTGGTTCACCACATTGGTTCGGAGGGCATCAACACCTGGGGTCAATTCGACCAAAACAAAAAAGGCTACGCGCATCGCAACGTGTACATAGGCCATTGCCATGTGTACCAGGTATACGGCCTGCCCCTGAGCGACAAGCACAGTGGCAGCGGCATTGTGCTCTCGGATGTGGACGGCGGCACGGTAGAATATAGTGTAGTGCACAGCTCCGGTATGGGCAACACAAACTGCGGAGGCCCGGTTGGTATCTGGGCCTGGGATGCCAACAAGGTGACCATCCAGTACAACGAAGCTTACAACATCAGCGCAGGCAGTGGCTGCGACGGCGGTGGTTTCGACCTGGACGGGGGCATCACCAACTCTATTATGCAGTACAACTACTCCCACGACAACGACGGGGCAGGTTTCCTGATCGCCCAGTTTGAGTGGGCGCGGCCGATGCACAACAACATCATCAGGTATAACATCTCTGAAAACGACGGCCGCAAAAACGACTACAAAGGCATTACACTTTGGGTGGCAGACCAGAAAAATAACGGAGGCAACTGCGACTTGCTGGTGTACAACAATACCGTGTTTGCCGACAAAGCCGTTACGCCAACGGGAGGAGGCGTTTCTTTCAAAAGCGGCCAGCACCACAACGTGCGGTTTTACAACAACATTTTCTACACACGCAACGGCGCTCCACTGCTACTTGCCACCGACACGGCAGCGCTTGACGTGCTCTTTCATAACAACGCCTGGTACAGCGAAGACGACCGCTATACCTTTGTATGGGGTGATAACAGGTATACCTCTTTGCAGGACTTCCGTACCGCCACCGGTCAGGAAACTGATCAGAACCAGCCAACAGGTATGGCAGCTGACCCCAAGCTTACAGCACCGGGTACAGCAGGCACCTTGGGCTACCCGCTCAACCTGCAAACCCTCCGCGACAGGTATAGCCTCCAGAAAAAATCACCGCTTATCGGGCAAGGTATAGCTGTTGACCTGCCAGCACCATTCACTCCAGCCGAACAGGACATCCTTGGCCATCCCATTCATGACGCTGCGGCACCCGACATGGGTGCCGTAGCCTATACCCGACCAAAGTGGATACAGTGGCTGAGAGAGCTTTTTTAAACTCTTTGGATTGAGAGTTGGGAGCTTAAGAGGCTTAAGGTTTGGAAAGGAATCTTCAAATGGGGAAATTATATAGGTAATTCTATGTATATTTCTGCAAGCAAGCTCTGTATTTTGCTTATACCTATACCTGCAAAACAATGAAATCTTTTAACCTGGTGGGCATCTTTGCAGTAGCACTGGCCGTTGCGGGCCTCGTAATTAATGTCGGACATTTTTTTGAGAGCAGGTATATTGGCTGGGCCTTTATAGGAGCCGGCTTGGCTTTGGCTGTAATCAATACATGGCTGAATATCCGAAAGCATAAACGGTAGATACGCTAGCTAATCCGCATATCAGAAAATATGATTGCCACATTCAACTCAGCGCTTCAAAATACCTTTAGACAATGAAACATGGTTTTCCTTCACTGACAATTGCACAAACGAGCGCATATTTAGAATCGAATTATTCATTAGCCGCAATTTGACCATACTATCATCTACAATGTCATTTAGCACACAACCCACATTAGAAAACGACAAAGCCATACTTTATCCTTTGCAGGAAAGTGATTTTGAAGCATTGTATGCAGTAGCGTCTGATCCTAAGATCTGGGAGCAGCATCCCAACAATGACCGCTGGAAGAAAGATGTTTTCCGGATTTTTTTTGATGGGGCCATGAAGAGTAAGGGCGCCTTTAAGATCGTGGATAAAGCAACCGGCAGTATCGCTGGCAGCACTCGCATGTACGATTACAATGCACAAAACAATAGCATACTGATCGGCTATACCTTCTATGCCACCGCCTATTGGGGCAAAGGAGTCAACCATGCCGTAAAAGCACTCCTATTGGACTACCTGTTCCAACATGTGACAGAAGTATACTTTCATATCGGCGCTAACAACATTCGTTCTCAGATAGCGATAGGCCGACTGGGTGCCGAAAAGGTTTCGGAACAACAGGTGGCGTATTTCGGAGAGTTGCCCAAATTAAACTACGTATACAAGATCGCGAAGGAAGATTGGCTCGTCAGAAAGCAAGTCTCATCCTGAGCAAAATATGACGCTTGAAGCTTGTTCCATTTGGTGTCCTGTACTGACCACCACACTTATTTAAACACCTTTTTATGAAAAAACTTATCTTCTCTTTCCTCTTCGCTACTTGCAGTCTGCAGGCATTTGCGCAGCAAGAACTCATCCATCCCAAAGAGCAGCAAAAGCAAGGAATCGTGCAGCAACCACAACCTTACATTGAAGTTGATGGCAAGCAGGTAGCGCAAGCTAGTCTGGTGCTTATTACAGCCAGGCACATTGAAAGCGCCGAAGTACTGAAGGATGAAAAATTCGGCGACAAAGCCAAAGACGGGGCTATTCTTCTGAAAACTGACCCTAAAGCGAAGTGGGTTACCATACAGGATATCTACACCCACTACCGTATACCTGCTACCCAGCAATACCTGCGCGTGATCATTAACAATCAGTTAGTTAAAGACACTAGCCTGATACTTGCCAACCTGGAGCAGATCGAAAAAGTAGAAGTGAAAAAGCAGGACATCACAGCCCCTGTACGCTGGAGCCTGAACGACGAAGAAGAGTTTCTGTATATCACCTCAAAACCGCAGACCAAGAAATAAACATCATGGACGGCACCAAACGCAGCAACATCAAAATAGGCTCCCACGTGAACATCGTGCTCAAAGAAGACCAGCGCACCGGCGACTTAACTGAGGGTTACGTAGAGGCCATCCTCACCAAGTCTCCCAACCATCCACATGGCATCAAGGTCAGACTCGAGACAGGGGAAGTTGGAAGAGTGAAGGAAATCTTGGAAGAAGATTAATCAACCCTGTCACTTCGAACGCTAGTGAGAAACCTAAAGTAACGACGCTTTATATCCAGATTTCTCACTAGCGTTCGAAATCACATTATTGTCCGTTCTTAATTTTCAAACTTCTTAAAACTTCTGACTCATAGCATTCCCTCATCGGCGAAGCTGTAGTAGTCGTTGTCGGTAAAGATGATGTGATCCAGGATCGGCAGATCGAGAAACTGGCCAGCTTCTTTCATTTTCTTGGTCAGGGCGATGTCGGCGCCGCTTGGCTTAGTATTGCCGCTCGGGTGGTTGTGCACCAGGATTATAGAGCTCGCCAGCTGCTCGATGGCTTTCTTGAAAATCATTTTCGGGTCGGCCACGGTACCCGCTACTCCCCCGCTGCTGATGCTCTCTTTTTTCATGACCACGTTGGCGCGGTTTAACAAAATCACCCAGAACTCTTCGTGCGGCAGGTCAAGCAGCTGGGGTTTGATGTAGTTGTAGATGTCGGTGGAGCAGGTGATGCGGGTTTTGGCAGCAGCGGCGGTTTCTTTGCGTCGGCGACCCAGTTCCAGCGCACTCACGATCGAGATAGCCTTCGCTTCGCCTATACCTTTAATCTTCGTAAGGTCCTTCACTGTCAGTTTGGCCAGTTCGTTCAGATCGTTGCCCACAGCCGCCAGTATGAGCTTGGCTACGTCCACAGCAGTCAGTTTTGGGGTACCAGATCCGATCAGGATGGCGATCAGCTCGGCATCACTTAAGGCGGACTTGCCTTTTAGCAGCAGCTTTTCGCGCGGACGGTCTTCTTCGGCCCAGGTTTTGATGTTGAGACTGGCGGTATCGTATGCCAAAAGTGCAGACGAAGCTTCTTCTTTCACTGCGGTACAGATTTTGTTAGATAAAAGATTGTTAAGTGAATCTGTTTCACCTGAAAATAGTTCAGAGTATGTGGGCAGTTTGCTTACTTTTTTATCATAATATCCAATTTTAAACAAAGGCTGCCGGGGTCTGTTCCTTAGCAGTCATTATCATACAACATGCAACGATTCTTTTCGATAGGAATAGTCATCTTCATCCTGTTCCTGGTGGACTTTTATGTCTTTCAGGCTATTAAAACAGTCAGCCAAAACCTGTCCGCTAGCACCCAGCGTATCATCTACATCCTGCATTGGGCTATATTCGCCATTACTGCGGGCACCTTTGCACTGGCTTCATTTACTCGTGGCACGCCACCGGATGCTTTCAAAACATATCTGGCCAGCACGCTTTTTATCATCTTTGCCTCTAAGCTGGTGGTTGTGCTCTTCCTCTTTGTGGACGATGCGCTGCGCCTGGGTAAATTGGTGTTCAACAACGTGAACAGCGGAGAAACGACCTTTGACCCTTCCCGCAGCAAGTTCCTCAACCAAATGGGCCTGCTCGTGGCAGCGGTGCCCTTTTCAGCTTTCATTTACGGCATGGTGAAAGGCGCATATGACTACCGTGTAAAGCGCATCACACTCCGCTTCCCAAACCTGCCGGCTGCTTTTGAGGGCTTCAAAATGCTGCAGATCTCAGATATGCACACAGGCAGCTTTACCTCTACGGAACCGCTGAAAGAGGCTGTGCGCCTTATCAACAAACAAGAGGCGGACCTGGTGTTCTTCACAGGTGACCTGGTAAACAATGTGGCCACTGAGCTGATGCCGCATGTAGACACGCTAAAGGAGATCCGGGCGAAGCAAGGTGTGTTTTCGGTGCTGGGTAACCATGACTACGGTGACTATGTGAGCTGGGAGAGCCGTGAGGCGAAGACGCAGAACCTGCAAACACTAGTAGACACCCAGCGCCGCATGGGCTGGGACGTGCTGCTGAACGAGAACCGCCGCATCGAAAAAGACGGAGAGCACATCTCGATCCTGGGTGTGGAGAACTGGGGCAACCGGGCGGGCTTTCCGAAATATGGTGATCTGAGTAAGGCTTACAGTGGTGCAGAGAGCAGTCCGTTCAAAGTACTGCTTTCGCATGACCCTTCGCACTGGGATGGTGAGATCAACCAGAAATACGATGACATCGACCTGACTCTATCGGGCCATACACACGGTATGCAGTTCGGGGTGAACATACCTGGATTAAAATGGAGTCCGGTGCAGTATGTATATGAGCAGTGGGCCGGTCTGTACAAGCGTGGCAGGCAGCACCTGTATGTGAATACCGGACTTGGTTTTATCGGCTACCCGGGCCGTGTGGGTTTCCTGCCCGAGATTACAGTTTTTGAACTGAGAAGGGCCTAAGCAGTAGTTAATTACCCTTATCACATAGAAAGAGCCGGCTTAACTGTCGGCTCTTTTTTTATATCAGTAGATACAGCTCCACGTAAGCTATACCCAAATATATGTTTTATCATATTTCCATCTTTCCCTCAATTGAATTACCCATCATGGCATCTCATCTATAACAACTTTTTTAAACAGGCTTAAACTGCATCAAAAAACATCTTCAAACAAATTTTGACGACAGCCACAAGCAGCTATTACAAAGCGTCATATAAACCTATCGAACCGTCCGCCGTAAAACACTAGAGCAAGCCGTATTTGTTTTATACTATTTCAAAGCAAATACAACAGGCTTTTTAAAGTTTAATTTAGAGTATAAGAAGATGAAAAAGATATTTTATTCGATAGCTGTAGTGAGTGCCATGATGTTTGCGTCTTGTAGTGAAGACAGAGGCAGAACCTATGAAACAGCGGACGCAAACCAGGACGAAAACGTAAACCAAAGCCATATCAGAGGCAATGAGACAGCCATGGGCACCACGACAGACATGAGCGGCTCCGACGCCATGTGGCGCAGCAACTCAGAGCGTATAGCCGGCCAGATGGCTACGGATATGCGACTCGACACGGCGACCCAAAATCAAGTACAGCAGGTACTGTATGAACGTGAGCGTCGTCTGAGCGAGTTGGAGTATAATTACAACGAAACCAATCGGATGGGTGGTCAGGTAGCAGATGAAGTGGACAATATGGCAACTACTGAGAAGGATCGTTATGACATGGATGGAGGCACCATGACCGACACCAGAACCAATATGAACACGAACACACAGAACAATACCACGGGCACTTCTGATTTGGACACACAGCGTGAACAGATTATGCAGGAGACAGACCGTGAGTTACAATCAATCCTATCAAAGGAGCAGTACAGTCAGTACCGGGAAAAACGTGCAAACTACTGGGGCATGAGCAATGATGGCACTAACCAGACTGATAACTCAGGCAGCAATAACAACTTGCCTAGAAGTAACTCAAATGCTGGCAATGGCACAGATAACAACCAATAGGGTATCTGGCCGTATAAATAGTATTGAAAGCCCATAGCGCCCGTAGCTATGGGCTTTCGCTTTTAGTGCCCGCTTTCCGTTAAATTTTGTAATTTAGCACCATGCCACACCGCAGTTATATATTTTGGCGGCGGCATACTTTTTAGCCTTTTCCGGCGTATTGACATTAATCCCTTGCCACCGCTAAAGTGGCCGCTGCTGTAACATGCCCTTATACCTGCTACGACTACTGCTTCTTTCTGCCCTGTTGCTTGTGAGTGCACTCCCGGCATTGGCGCAGCGCAACATACGCGTGAGCGGTACCGTGCTCGAACCTGACAAAACCACCCCTATACCTGGCGCAGGAGTCATCCGCTATGGCACGAACTATGGCGTTATTTCTGACGCAGAAGGCAAGTTCCTTATTGATATCGACCAGAGCGATACGCTGTTGATCCGTGCCGTTGGCTTTAAGCCCCTGCTATACCTGCCCCGTAACCTGCCCGTTTCAGAGCTTCGCGTCAATATTGTGTTGCAGCCTGACAGTGTAATGCTCGGCGAAGTGGAGATCACCAGCCGGCCATCCGAGGAAATGATACGACGGGCGCTGCGCAACATGAAAACGGAAGAGCCTGAGTATGTAAAGCGCAAAGGCTATCGCCCTGAGCTAGAGCCCGGTCCTCCGCCACCTCCTGTCGCCCCTACCCCACTCAGCCCAATTTCGCTACTGTATGATATGTTTTCTAAAGAAGGGAAGCAAAATCAGAAGCTGCAGCAATTGCTGATGATTCAGGAGCTAAAGCGACGCAGGGAGGAAAAAGAGAACTACAACCGCTTCTTTAAGGACAACACTGGCTACGAAATAGACCGGTAAAGTATCCCTTCCTGAAATTAGATTTCACCAAAACCATTTGCTTGTGCGTAGGTTAAGGTATAGCCATACCTCTATACCTTATGAAAATCGGATATCCTTGCATTAACGAGACCCTGGACTGTTCCTCTTCCCGCACATTTCGGTTAGCCTCTTACTCTGAAGAACGTTTAATTCAGACAGTGGAGCAAAACCTGAGCTGTCTGCGCCGCATACTGGAATTCAATGTGGAGCATGGACTGTACTTTTTCAGGCTCACGTCCGATCTGGTGCCTTTTGCATCGCACCCTGTCAATACCTACAACTGGCAGGAACACTTTAAACTGACCCTACGCCGGCTAGGCGATTATGTTAAGCGTCACAACCTCCGTATATCCATGCACCCTGACCAGTTTGTGGTGCTTAACTCCCCTACCCCTCAAACAGTGCAAAACAGCATAGCCGAACTGGTATACCAGGGCAGCATCCTCGACCTGATGGGACTTGACACTACCGCTAAGTTACAGATACATGGTGGCGGTGCCTATGGTGACAAGGAGACTGCGCTCAATCGCTTTGCGGAGGTATACCACACCATGCTGCCTGAGACGGTAAAGGCCCGCCTCTGCGTAGAGAACGACGACCGCACCTATAGCCTCACCGACTGCCTGGTGCTGCACGAGCTTACGGGTATGCCTATCATTTTCGACAACTTGCACCACGAGTGTGTGAACAACGGTGAACCGATGCGGGAGGCAGTAATGCTGGCTGCCCAGACCTGGCAACCCGAACGTGACGGTGTACTGATGGTAGACTACAGCGCCCAATCGCCGGGAGAGCGCAAAGGCAAGCATGTGCAGAGCATCGGCGAGCAGGCTTTCCACGACTTCCTGGTGGAGACTGAGGGCATCAACATGGATATCATACTGGAAATAAAAGACAAAGAAGCCAGCGCACACAAGGCAGTGGCTGTGGCAAAGGCATTGGGCAGAATGTAAGCTTTTTTAGAACCAGCCCTGCACCAGTTGGTACACAAAAGCCAGCAGCTCCCAGATAGCCCATATCAGCAGAATGAAGATCACGACAATACCGATGACAACCCCTAGAATGATGTTTTTGCCGCTGCCCTGGTATTTGCCTTCTTCGTAGTGCGCCCGGAGCATGCGCACATTACGTTCATTTGCTTTGAAGGCAAAGTCAAAGATATTCCCAAGGATAGGTATACTGCCAAACAGAGCATCCAATGCCACGTTGAGCAGCATCAGGGTGACCATCTTGCCACTGGCGCCATAGCGGGCCATGGTGAGGATCAGCATAGCCGACACACTAAACGAAGCCAGGTCACCCACCACAGGAAAAAGCCCGAGAATTGGATCCAGCCCAAATCGCCAGTTAGTGCCTGGCAAGCGGAACTGGTTGTCCATCAGGTGGGTGATCCGGTCAACCCATTTCAGGTTTTCGGTGCGGGGTGTGCGTGTATAGTGCGTGTTTGCCGTTTCCATAGCTGCCTATACGCAAGCTGTATATAAATGTATCAGCAGCATCTTCTGATAACTCCTCAGGCAAAGCCTACCAGTCAGCATTTCTGCGTGTCGCTACTTTGTTGTTTCTAGGCTTATAAGATGATTTTGCCTTCCACTTTTTGTGCACTCTGTCCTGTTTGCCTTTGATGTAACGCATGCTGCCGTAGTCATCGACCACAATTGCCTTGTCGCTGCGGTGGAGAGGAGAGCATGAAGTAAAAAATGCCAGAGTACTTACCAGCATGATGAATAGGGTGAATCTTAGGAATGCCATGAAATTCTGGGTGTTTGGTGAGTATCAAGTATTTAAGATACTATATATACTTATACAATCCAAGATTGTTCTGTTTAATCGCTTATTTATACAAAAAAAGAGGTGCTGCATGGAGCAGGTCAAAACCATGCCACATGCAGCACCTTAATTTTATTTATGGACTCTTGCCTACTGTGCAGGTTCCGGATTCATCACTACTTTAATGTAATTATTCATTTTCAAATAGCTCTTAGCGGCCTTGCTGATATCTTTGGAGTTGAGTTTCTCCACCAGCTCCAACTTATCGTTGATGGCAGTAGGCTGCTCGCCGTAATAGTAGGCGCTTTCGAGTGAGCTCAGCCAGGCACGGTTTTCACGCATGCTGGTTTCGATGCTGCGTCTGTCCGCCTCTTTTACTTTGGCCAGGTCAGCCTCGATCGCACCGCTCTTCTGCAGCTTCTGAATCTCTTCGAAAGTGGCAGCTACCAGTTTGTCAACATTTTCGGGGGCACAGGTAAAGCTGATGTTGAAGGCGTAGTTCTGGTAAGGTACCCGGCTTGTGCTGGCAGACACGCTGGTTCCATATACGCCGCCTATTTCCTCACGGAGCTTCTCCGTCAGCCTGATCTTCATTACCTCAGACAGCGCAGCCAGGTGGTAGCTTTTCTCTTTGCTATACTTGGTCTGGTCGCGGAAGCTGATCATCACATTGCTCTTCTGATCAGTGCCTTTTACCAGGTCCTTGGTGACTACTCCTTTTGGTGCACGCTTGCCTACATCTTTGAAATGCTCTTTGCGGTTAGTTGAAGGCAAACTGCCCAGGTAAGTCTGTAGCATCGGCTTCACCTGCTCTACATCAAAATTACCCACAAACACAAAGGTAAAGTCGCTGGCATCGCCAAAACGGTCTTGGTAAATTTCATAAGCCCGGTCCAGGTTTACTTTCTGCAGATGCTCTACTGTAGGTATACTGCCACCCCGCAAGTGGTCCTGCGTCATGATGCGGGCTACCTGGTCAGAGAAATAGTTTTGCGGACTGGCCATCAGGTTAGGCAAGATGCCATTGTACTGCGTCAGGAAGGCCTGGAAGTCCTGCTCGCTCTTACGAGGTGCCGTAAATTTCAGATGCGTCAGCTGCAGCATAGTCTCCAGGTCCTTAGGCGTCGCCATACCTGAGAGTCCTTCGCGCAACTCAGAGATGAAAGCACTGACATTGGCACTCTTACCAGCCATTACCTTGCGCAGATCCACGGCCGACATATCCTTTAAGCCGCTGCGTGACACGATCTCGGAAGTAAACGTCGCGGTGTGGTAATCGGCATCACTGTAAAGCGAGTGACCACCGTGGCTGTAAGCCGACATCAGGATCTCATTGTCTTTGAAATCGGTTGGCTTCAGCACAACACGTACTCCGTTGGAGAGTGTTAGTTCTGTTACACCCAGCTTCTCGATTTTACTTTCCCTGGCGATCGTACCGGCCTTTGGTGTTTCTTCCATCAGGGCGGTTGCTGTCATTTTATCTTCGTAAGGCTGCAGGTCAGCGGTAGAGGCTTCTTTCAGAATGGCCAATACCTCCGCCTCCGTTGGCAACTTAACAGTTTCCTTATCAGGTGCGGTGATCACAACCACCCGGTTATCCTCTGTGATCCACTGAGCGGCCAGCTGGTTTACTTCTGCCAACGTGATGCCTTCCAGATGTTTCTTGATGAACTCGTATTGGAACTCTATACCTGTGGCTGGCATGTTGTCGAGGAAGTTGGCCACGTACTGGTTCACGTATACCCCCGAATTGGTTTTGCTGCGCTCGTTATAGGCCCGTTCATAAGAAGCAAGCATCTGGGTTTTGTAACGGATCAGTTCAGAGTCCGTAAAGCCATGACGTTTAACGCGTTCATTTTCCTCAGCCACTGTTCGCAGACCACGCACCACGCCCGTTTCGTTTGTGGTTAAGTAAGATGAATAAGCATCTTTTGCGCTCAGGCCCTGCAATGAGGTATAAGACGTGCTGGCAAACAGGAACGGCGCATCGGCCTGCTGCTGCAGTTCGCTCAGGCGTTGGTTCAGCATGCCGTTGTACATGTCGCGGGCCAGCTTGTTACGCATATCCCCCAGTGTCTTCAGCTTTTGGGCGTCTTTCTTATAATGCAGTTGCAAGCCAGGCATGGTCGCTTCCTTGTCGCGTACAATCGCAACAAGTGTTTCTTTGTGACTGGGAATCTCAAAGCTCTTACGCTCTTTTGTATTGGCAGAAGCCTTATACTTGCCGAAGCTCGCTTTGATCTTCTGCTCCATCGCATCCACGTCGATGTCGCCTACTACTACCACGGCCATCAGGTCCGGACGGTACCAGTCTTTGTAGAAGCGACGGATCTCTTCGTGCTTAAAGGTTTTGAGCACCTCGTCTGTACCGATTGGCAAACGCTGCGCATACTTGGAGTCTTTGAATAGCACCGGGAAGTACTGGTAAGCCATACGCATACCGGCCTCCTGTCGCGAGCGTTTCTCTTCCACGATCACGCCACGCTCTTTGTCAATCTCCTCCCCTTCGAAGGTGACGTTAAATGCCCAGTCCTCCAAGATCAGCAAGCTCTTGTCGATGATCTCTGGCTTATCGGTAGGTATAGGCAGGATGTACACTGTCTCGTCGAAACCGGTGTAGGCGTTTAGATGCGCACCAAACTTCACCCCTACTGACTGCAGGTAGTTAATGAGCTCGTTCTTCTTAAAGTTTTTGGTGCCGTTAAAGGCCATGTGCTCAGCAAAGTGCGCTAGCCCCTGCTGGCTGTCATCTTCCAGAATAGAACCAGCATTTACAGCCAGTCTCAGCTCGGCGCGCTTCTCAGGCGTGCCGTTTTTCTGAATGTAGTAAGTCAGACCATTAGCTAACTTGCCGGTACGCACATTCGGGTTGAGCGGAATAGGCTGATCCAGTTCTGCTACTGCTGTCGTCACCGGCTTCTGAGCCAGCGCAACCTGCTCTACTGACGTACCCAACAGGATGGCGGTCAGAGCCAAGGTGTAAAACTTCTTGTTCATCTAAAAGATTTTTAAATTAAGGTTGTTATTCATTGCCTGGAAAAGGCCGCACGTATTCATCCCATGCAATAGAATGCAGGAATATTATAAACATAGTAATTTTAATTTCATAACACAGGATATTTATACCTATTTCCGTTTTCTATATACAAATCAGACTATTCTCACGACCAAGCCCTGACTACATACTCTTAAGAATAAAAAAAGCAGGCCCGAAACCGGACCTGCCTATACCTGACAATAGCAGGATGCAAGCGTACAGCGGCTTATTTCTTACCGCCTTTTCCTTTACCCTGATTTCCTTTGCCCTGACCACCTTTTCCTTTTCCGCCATTGTGGTGATTGCCATTACCCGGCTTTCCTTTTGGAGCAGCCTGCTTCACAGTGGTATTGTTGTTATTGACGATGATCACGGTGTTGCCTCCCTTCCCCTGCTTGTGCTTGGTATGACCTGGGTTGGTGGTGCGTGGGTGATGCGGGTTATTTGTATTCTTGGTCCAGCCTTTTTTATAGCCTCTATGTCCGGCTTTGCTGTCTTTGATGATAACTACTTGTCCGGTGTTGCTGTTTTTCTTGCGGGAGGTAGTACAGGATGCCATCGTGGCAACAGACAGTACAACCAGGAGTAAGAGTTTAAGGCGCTGCATATTAAGTTTATTTTATAATTGTGAGAGATAAAATCTATTCGGCAGGTACAAATGTATGTATTCACCTGAATACCTTGTCATGCCTGTGTCTGTATTTAGTGCAATTGTTTTAAAAACTAAACTATCCATAGCTTCCGTCCTATAAAATTAATTTCTGCAGCTTTGGGTGTTTCGCCTCAACTAAGCTGCAGCCACCTGCGTACTACTCCAAGTGCCAAACTCCTGGTACTGTAAACTTGAGAAGCCATGCTGAACAGACTATATGGGGTGCTGCTGCTGACCCTACTCATCCTCGCCTTATTCAACTCCTGTGACGATAACAAGGCGCAGGCTGCAGATGCAACTACTGCAACAACAACTGTAGCTGCAGAATCAACAATCTTGCCAAATACTATATAGTAAAACGATATCTCGGCTATACCTGCAGATATTAAGCATCGCAGCAGATTGCCTATCCCTTATAAACAGCGACAGGAGCCTCTTTCGGGGCTCCTGTCGCTGTTTATGAGGTTCTGAAAGTTATCTTGTTCTGATCTTATGTCCGGCTATTGCATAGTACAGGATGAACAGGTAGCAAGGCACCATGATCCAGTAAGCCTGCTGTGAGTTGATGATATCGGCAAGGGCACCGTATACCAGCGGCAGAATAGCTCCACCGGCTATACCCATTACCAGCAGCGAAGAGGCGGCTTTGGTAAAGCGGCCCAGGTCAGCCAGCGCCAGCGGCCAGATAGCTGGCCACATAAGGGAGTTTGCCAGACCAAGCAGGGCAATGAAACCAACAGAAACGTAACCTGACGTGAAGATAGCTCCCAGCGAGAACACCACACCCAGGATGGCGCAGAACTTCAGGGCATTCTCCTGCTTGATATACTTTGGAATGGCAATGATACCGATGATGTAACCGACTACCATCGCAACCATGGTCGCACTGGCAAAGTACTGTGCCGTGGTAAGCGCAATGTCATAAGAGACGCCGTAGCTGATAATCGAGTCAACGGCAATTACCTCCACACCCACATACAGGAAGAGTGAGAATACGCCCAACAACAGGTGCGGAAAAGCAAACACGCTCTTCTTGCCGGTGTTGGCAGCTGCTACTGTTTCATCTTCCGCATCGGTGTCTATTTCAGGGAGGCTGGAGCGGTAGATCCAGTACCCGAGTATCAGCAGCACCACCACAATACCTATGTAAGGCGGGATCACCTGTAGCGCCATTTCATTCAAAGCAGCCTCACGAGCGGCGTCCGTCATACCTAGCACCTCTGACTTCAGCTTATCTGCATCTTCCAGGTTCAGGAAAAAGCCCAGGATAATCGGAGCAGCTGCACCAGCCATTTTGTTACAAATACCCATGATGCTAATGCGCTTGGCAGCACTTTCGGCCGGACCAAGAATCGTAATGTAAGGGTTGGAAGCCGTCTGCAGGATCGCCAGACCGCAGCCAATGATGAACAGGCCGGCCAGGAACATCAGGTAGATGCGGGTCATGGCGGCAGGTATAAACAGGGCCGCCCCAACCGCCATCACGACCAAAGCCACCGACATACCATTCTTAAAACCAAACTTCGTCAGCACTCTGGTAGACAGCGGCGCCATGACCAGGTAAGCGATGTAGAAAGCAAAAGTCACGAAGAAAGACTGGAACTTGGTAAGTTCACAGGCAATCTCCAGGTAGGGAATCAGCAGGGAGTTCAGCCAGGTAACGAAGCCGAAGATAAAGAACAGCGCACCGATGATGATGATCGAGCGCATGTACCCACCAGAAGCATTCTCCTGCCCGGTTTTGCTGTTTGTGGAAGGGGCTACTTTAGTCATGATAAAAGTTTAGATATAGGTAAGGTGCAAAACTGTTTCCGGAGATTAAGCCCGGGAATAAGGGTACAATATAAAATTTATCTCGTTTATATCAGGTGTTATAACCTTTAAATTTGAACTACAGATTACTCCACCACGATCTCGTCGAGCATCAGCCAGGTTTTCTGTCCGGCTGAAGGGTACTTGTCAGGGCTTACACCCACACTTCTGACCTTCACCTTCACAAAGCGGGCACGGGTAAGTGGCAGCGTGGCAGCTACTTCGTGAGTCGTGATGCCCTCTGCACCCAGTGGGTTTGGATCGTCGATCGTGTCTACGGTCACATATCGGATGCCATCCACTGACAGCGCATACTCTACCTGCACCGGCAGGAAGATGCGATAGCCGATGTTTTGCATAAAGTTGGTGCTTATCCTTTTGATCGGCTGCTCTTTCCCCAGGTCGATGATCGCCTCCACGTCCGTGTCCAGGAAGCCGATCCAGTGACCGTCATACTGGTCGGTCGAACCCTTCAGGCCGTCCACCAATTTTGCTTTCTTAGCGAAGTTCTGATGAGCTGGCGTAGTGAGTGTGATGTTTTTGTTAAAGCCTTTGTGCGCCTCAAACGTACGGGTACTCACCTTGCCCACCAGCTTGCCATTCACAAAAGAACCGGCTTTGATAGTTGAGGTTCTGTTGAGCGAGAACGGTCCTTTGTATACCTGTGATCGGGTGTTTGGCTCCGATCCGTCCAGGGTATAGTGGATGGTCACATCAGCCGCATCCGTATCGAAGGTCACGGTGGCCCGGTTGCTTGTCGAGTCTACCTGCAAGTGCTGGTTCACATTGAAGGCGCTGCGGGCGTAGTTGACTCCCAACGCATCGTAACGCTTGTACTGCTGGGTCATGCGGTTCTGGAAACTTTTCCAGTCTTTCAGTTTCGCAGGTGTCCATAGCACTTCGCTGAGGGCAGCAATGCGTGGGAACACCATGTACTCTAAGTGCTCTTCCGTGGACACGTATTCGGTCCACATGTTGGCTTGCGCGCCCAGTATGTACTTTTTCTCCTCGGCAGACAGTTCGCTTGGCGTTGGATCATAGGCGTATACCTTGGAGAGCGGGTTATATCCATGTATAGTGGTTGGTTCGAGGTCACGCTCGCCCTGGTAGTAGTCAAAGTAAAGAGGCGTACCCGGCGACATCACGACGTAGTGCTTTTCTTTAGCGGCAGCTATACCTCCTTTGGTGCCGCGCCACGACATCACGTAAGCGTTCGGTGCCAGACCACCTTCCAGAATCTCGTCCCAGCCGATGATGGTGCGGCCGTTCTTGTTGGCAAACTTCTCCATGCGCTGCACAAAATAGCTCTGCAGCTCGTGCTCATCTTTCAGGCCTTCGTCCTTAATGCGCTTCTGGCATTTCGGACATACTTTCCAGCGGGTCTTCGGAGCTTCGTCTCCACCTACATGAATCACTTTGCTCGGGAAGAGCTCCATCACTTCCGTGAGCACATCTTCCAGAAACGCAAACGTCTGCTCGTTACCAGCACAGAAAATATCAGGAAAAATCCCCCACTTCGACTCTACTTTGTGCGGACCTCCGGTACACGAAAGCTCCGGATAAGCAGCCAGCGCCGCCAGTGCATGACCTGGCATTTCGATTTCTGGTACTACGTTGATAAAGCGGTCCTGCGCATACTTCACCACCTCTTTGATCTGTTCCTGGGTATAATAGCCACCATGGCGGCGCTTGCGGTAAGTTTGTGGCAGGTCCCAGTAGTGGCCGATCAGGGTGCTGTCGCGCCAGGCGCCAACTTCGGTTAGTTTCGGGTGCTTTTTGATCTCGATGCGCCAGCCCTGGTCATCGGTCAGGTGCCAGTGAAAGCTGTTCAGTTTGTGCATAGCCAGGTAGTCGATGTACTGCTTCACAAACTCCACCGGGAAGAAATGGCGGGTCACATCCAGGTGCATGCCGCGCCAGGTATAGCGGGGCTTGTCCACGATCTGGAGCGCAGGTATAAGCGCCGACTCAGATGTCTTCTGAGCTGGCAGGAGTTGACGCACAGTCTGCATACCCAGAAAAGCACCATGTGCCTCCTTTGCAGCCAGTGTTATACGACCCTGTGCTACGTTCAAGGTATAGCCCTCCGCACCCAGTGTGTCGTTCTCTGTCTTCAGCGTCAGATGAATCAGGTTCGTTTCTTTTTTCTTCGGCTTCTTCTGGATCACTTCCGGCTTGTGGCCGATGGCGGCTTCGATGTGCTGGGCCAAAAACTCGCCTACACGCAGCAGATCCTCATTTTTGGGGTCTACATATACCTTGGTGGAGGGCTGCACCAGGAAGCCTCCTTTCTGAGTGGTCAGTTTCACAGGCTGCGGTATCAGCGATAGCGACTCAGGCTTTACCTGCGCCTGCGAAAGCGTAGCTATACCTGCCGTGCAGAAAAACAAAAGCAAAAGGGTAAGAAAACTTTTCCTGATAATCATGTCAGAAATGCGTGTTATAATGGTGTTGGTAATGCTTAATTGTAATGCAATGGCTGTTTGAATTTTCCTGATCCGACTTCATCCGGCATTGGGAGAAGAGACATTAGCTTGGTTTCGAAACTGATAAGCACCAGTCCTTTTCAGGAAAAAAAATCAAAATCCAGCTTCATTCTCTGAAGATGCATGGTTGAGCAATAAGGCATATTTCCAAAAAATCAAGCCTATGCAACTTGCAAACAAGATCCCTACAGGATGAAAAAATTAGAAAGAGGCAGCCCCTTGTTATAGTAAAGTCGGAAGCAGCTACTCTCGTCCGGATGATAAAAAAACAGCTAAAACAAAGCTAAGCAATTTGCTTCGTTTTAGCTGTCATTGGTCAAACTAGAATTTCCATTTCACGAAGGCTTCCATCGCTTCGTAGTTGGCAAGGCCCAGGTCGTCGTAGCTCTTGGCAGTTTCGCGGTTGCGCTCTTCGGCACGTACCCAGAACTCGCGGGCATCGTCTCCCGGGAACACCGGACGGTCCTTTTGAGACTGGTGCTTGAAGATGGCATTGCGCTTGCGTTCCACTTCCTGCGGCGACAGCGGCACGGCCATCTCGATCTCGTGGGTAGCGAACTCATGCCAGGCGCCGCGGTACATCCACAGCCAGCAGTCTTTGGCCCAGTCCTCTGTTTCGCGCAGGCGGGCAAGGGCGGCCAGCACAATATTGAAGCAGACAATGTGCGTACCATGCGGATCGGCAAAGTCGCCGGCGGCAAACACCTGGTGTGGTTTCACCTGCTGCAGCAATTCCATGGTCAGTTCCACGTCAATATCTGTCACCGGCTTCTTCACGGTTTTACCTGTTTCATAAAACGGCAGCGCCATGAAGTGGATATGGTCATCATCCAGACCAGCATAACGAGCGCCGGCAATGGCCTCACTCTTCCGGATAAAGCCTTTTACATCACGGATCTCCTGCGTATCGAGCTGGTTCGGCTGCTTGTTTTCAATAAAGCCGCGCATGTCTTCGTAAATGTTTTCCAGGTGATCCGTTTCCTGGCCGATGCTCTTGTTGAAGTCGATGGCAAACTCCATGTAGCGCAGCACATCGTCGTCCCACACGGCGGTGTTACCAGAAGTCTGATAAGCCACGTGCACGTCGTGCCCCTGGTCTACCAATCGGATAAACGTACCGCCCATGGAGATTACGTCATCATCCGGGTGTGGCGAGAAGATCACGACACGCTTGCGGGCAGGCTCGGCACGCTCCGGACGGCGCTTGTCGTCAGCGTTCGGCTTACCACCCGGCCAGCCAGTGATGGTGCTTTGCAGCTTGTTGAAGATATCGATGTTGATCTCGTAAGCAGTTCCTTTCTCGGTGATCAACTGCGCCATGCCGTGGTTATTGTAATCCTCCTCGGTCAGCTTCAGGATCGGCTTTTTCACTGTCTGTGACAGCCAGATTACCGCTTTTTTGATCAGGGCATCATCCCAAACGCAGTCTTTCACCAGCCATGGCGTGTTGAAGCGAGTCAGATCCGAAGCGGCGTCCATATCCAGCACAAACTCCACATTGTCAGACAGCTGCAGGTAGGTAGCCGGCACGTCGCTTGACATCTCGCCTTCCACGGCTTTCTTGATGATCGGCGCTTTCTTTCCGCTCCAGGCCATCAGGATGATCTCGCGGGCTTTGAAGATGGTACCGATGCCCATGGTGATGGCTTTGCGCGGCACGTTCTCCTTGCCACCAAAGTCACGGGAAGCATCGCGACGGGTCAGGTCGTCGAGCGTCACCAGGCGTGTACCTGAGTTTGGCGCAGAACCCGGCTCGTTGAAACCGATGTGACCTGTACGGCCTATACCCAACAGCTGCAGATCCAGTCCGCCTACGGCTTCGATCTTGCGCTCGTACTCCAGGCAGTAGTCATGGATTCTTTCCTGCGGCAGGGTGCCATCCGGTATGTGTACATTGTTTTTGTTGATGTCAATGTGGTCGAAGAGGTTCTCATTCATGAACGTCACATAGCTCTGCACCGCAGTCGGCTGCATCGGGTAGTACTCGTCCAGGTTGAAGGTGATCACATTGCGGAAACTCAAACCTTCTTCGCGGTGCAGGCGCACCAGTTCGGCGTATACCTTCACCGGCGTGGCACCAGTGGCCAGACCGAGCACAGCCTTCTCGTTGCGCCCCTGCTTGTATCGGATCAACTCCGCAATGCGCTGAGCCACTTTTACGGAAGCGACATATTCATCGGAGTAAACAGTAACCGGAAGCTTCTCAAATCGGGTTTCTTCCAGAAGATTTAATCGTGCCATTTTATTTGTGCTATAATGTGATGTTGTGTTTCGTTGTTCTGTTATTTAGTTGATTCAATGCGGTGCTCAAAAATGCGCTCCATCACCGTGGCCACCGGCCCCAGTATACCTGCCTGTGCCCCCAATTTGGAGAGTGCAATTTCAGTGCGTTCGCGCAGCTGCGTCATGCAGTACGTGTTGATCGATTGCTGTATCGGTGTGGTGAGGTACTGCCTCGCTTCGGCCATTTTGCCACCAATGATGATCAGTTCCGGGTTAAACAGCTGGATCAGCATGGCAATGCCTTTGCCCAGGTTTCGGCCTGTTTCGGCCAATATGTTTATGGCGTATTGGTCCCCTTCGTGTGCAGCCTGTATGATGGCCTGTGGTTCAATTTTCCCCGGTTCGTGGTCAGACAGCGCTTTAAGCAAAGTATCCTGCCCCGCCTGAAGCCCTTCGCGGGCCATACGTGCCAGCGCACTTCCAGAGGCCACCGTTTCCAGGCAGCCTCGCTTGCCGCAATGGCACAGCACGCCGTTGTCGATAAAAGGAATGTGGCCGAACTCGCCCGCAAAACCGGAGGTGCCTACACGCAGCTTGCCGTCCATGATGATGCCCAGACCGATACCCCAGTCCAGTGTGAGCACCAGTACGTCGCGTTTGCTCTGCGCAGCCCCAAATCGGTACTCCGCCAAAGTGATGCTTTTTACGTCGTTTTGGATGTAAACCGGCTTGCTGAACTTGAGGGCCAGCAGATCCTGCAACGGCGTTTTGTTCTGCCCCGTGAGCAAATAGGTATAGCTGTCACCTTCACGTGACGACACAAGTCCCGGCATGCTCAAGCCTATGCCCATCAGTTTATCTGTGTCTATACCTGCCGAAAGCACCAGGCTGTTGGCATGCTGGTACAACTCCTCAATAGCACTGATATCTTTTGAGAGATTTAGTGGAAAGGTATGGATACCGGTGATGTTGTTATTATTCCCATCGAAAATGGCCATGCGGGTGCTGAACTTTTCCATTTCAATGCTCAGCACGAAAAGAGAATTATTGCGCAGTCCATACAGCTCCGGCTTTCGCCCTCCTACTGATTCGCCACGCCCCTGCTTCTCCACCAGCCCTTCAGCCATCAATTCGTTTAGCAAAGCCATGGAAGTCGGTGAGCTGATATTGAAGCGGTTACAGATATCAGCGTTAGAGCGAGCGCCCTTTACATACAAGTGCCGCACGATCTTGATCTTCTGCAGATGCTTTTTCCGTTCCACGTGGTTCAGCTTCTCCAGATATCCTTCTTCCAGTGCCAGGAATGCGCTCATGCTATCAGTTTTGGTGTTATAATATAAAGTACGAGGATTAAGAGATTATATCCAAAAACTTTTATTAAATTTTTATTAAAGTATAAGCCAATCAAATAAAAAATAATTTAACAGCATACATTCATATTAATTTTTATCAAAACTAGATCTATTGCTAAGGGTTAAAACATCTCTTACCTATGTTGAATCCATATCCTGAGACTGTCCTCCCCCATCCGCATACAGGAGCCTCACAACACTGTGAAACCTCTCAGCAGCCACAAAAAAGGCAGTAGCTCTCGCTACTGCCTTTCCACTAACCTCTTGCTATACCTTATTCATACAGCGGCTTCTGACGCAAATCTACCAGCGTTGCTTCCGGGGATATACGCTTGGCACGCAGGAAGCGGGCCAGTTCGGAAGCATCATGGTTTTCAGCTGACGGATTCATGCTGTTGATACGTACACGTCCGGCGGAGTGAATGAATTCCTGATTCCCACCAATCCACATACCTACGTGCACCACACGCTCCGGCTTACCATCTTTGGCAGGTACGCCAAAAAACAACAGGTCACCCGGACGCAATTCGTCCCAACCCTTGTCAGTAGGCACCAACTCTCCAATGTGAATTTGCTGCGAAGCATCACGGGGCAATACCAGGCCGTTCATAAAGAAGATGGTTTTGGTAAAGCCGCTGCAGTCCATCCCTTTCACGGAAGTGCCGCCCCAAAGGTATGGCATACCCAACATTTCTTTGCTGGAAGCCACCAGGTTCTCCTCAGTCGGTTTACGGGTGGCTACCCACTCCTTGAAGTCCATGGCTTCGGCAGCAGACACAAATCCGGTTCGGCCATCCGGGAAAGCCACTTCATAGAAATCTTTCGTTTTGTTCTTCAACACCATCACGTCGCCATACACCATATCCGATACAATCGTAGCGTTCTTGTCTCCCGTGGCGTGCGCAAAACCATAGGTTTTGGTGTAAATCAGCTTTTTGCCCTGTTGCCACTTGTTAAAGGCGGTCTGATCCATCAGGGCTACGCCACCGTAATCTACCCAGGCCAGGTACTGGTCAGGCGTCTGCACCAGGTACCAGCCGTTTTGCTTTTTCCATACCTTGAGCGGCGTGCCCATTGTTGCCTGTGTGGCTAGTTCGGCTGAGTGCTTTGGCTGTGAGCGCAGGTTGGCAACCGAGATCGTTACGATAGCTTGGTGCTTACCTTCCAGTTCTGCTTCCGGCAGCACCTGTATACTGTCTACGAACGACACATTGGCCGCCTGCAGACGCTTGAGCAGATCCGCTTTGGCTTCCGGCATGTTGGTTTCGCCACGTAGCACCTTGCCATTAGGCTCCACATCAAACAGCGCCACACGTTTATCAGGGGCGAACTGCTGACGCACTGCATCAATGTGCACCTTTGCAGGAGAAGCAGCGGTAGCAGCGCTTGTGGTAGTTGCAGTTTCAGATGTCGTGGTTTGTGTGCCCGCACAAGCCGAAAGCACCAGTGGGAGCAACAACGCAAAAAGACTCTTTCTAATCATAGTATAGGTTTTAAAATGTGGGCAGGCGCCAGGGCCTGACAACAGCATTACATACTGAACATTAATACATTAACAATAATTCGCTACTCCGCCACGAGCTGCATGAGTATACCGGAGATATAAGCCCCATAGGTACCCACGGCATAACCCAATATAGAAAGCAGTACTCCAACAGGAGCCAGCGCCGGATGGAAGGCCGCCGCCACAATAGGAGCCGAAGCCGCACCTCCTACATTCGCCTGACTACCTACAGCCAGGAAGAAGAACGGCGCCTTTATCAGCTTACCCACAATGAACAGCAGCAACATGTGCATCGAGATCCAGATAATGCCCACCAGGAAAAGTCCCGGCTGACTCACGATGGCCGTCACATCCATCTGCATACCGATAGTCGCCACCAGAATGTAAAGGAATATACTGGCAACACGCGAAGCACCCGCCCCTTCCAGGTTACGGGCTTTAGTAGTAGACAAAAGCATCCCGAACGTAGTGGCCAGCACCACAAGCCAGAAGAAGCCGGATGTCAAGCTGAAACGAGCCAACTCTGGTGCATTCGCCTCAATCCAGGGAGCGATAATATCCGCAAAGAAGTGCGCGAGCCCCGTCAGACCAAATCCTATACCTGCTATCAGCATCAGATCAGGCATGGAAGGCACCCGCATGATACTCTTGCGGTATTGCTCAATCTTATTCTTCAGGTTAGTTACAGCCGAACTGTCGGCCTTAAAGAAAGCGTCTATCTTTTCTGATCTTCCTGATCCGTACAACAATACTGCCATCCAGATGTTCGCCACGATCACATCCACGGCAATCACGGCAGAGAACAGGTTCGGGCTAGGCTGGAAGATTTCGTACATCGCCAATTGGTTGGCACCACCGCCAATCCAGCTGCCTGCAATGGTCGTCAGTCCGCGCCACACAGCGTCAGGCCCCGCTCCTCCCACCACATCGGGTGCAAAAGTGGAGACAATCAGAATCGCCAATGGACCACCGATCACAATGCCGACGGTACCGGTAATGAACATGAGTCCCGCTTTGTGGCGCAGCTTCCATATCTCTTTCAGGTCGAGGCTGATGGTAAAGAGCACCAAACTCGCTGGCAACAAGTAGCGCGACGCCATCCCGTACAGGGCTGAGGTTTCTCCGGAGATGATGTTCAGGGAGTTCAGCAAACTCGGAATAAGGTAACACAGCAAGAGTGAGGGCACCACCGAGTAGAATTTCTTAAAGACAGTGCGTTCGCTGGATGATGTCTTAAATATGATCGCTAATATGACGACGAGAATGCCCAGCACAACGGCATCGTTGGTGATCAGAGGTGCTGCGGCGTTAGTTTCTTCCATGAAGTGGTGTAGTAGTCGTAAATAAATTTCTTTTTGTTAAAGTAGCTGCTCTTACTGGTTCTAAACATAGCACATGGCCCTGCTAACCAAGCAACATCATACCTGAGCAAACTGATTAATCAACCCCGTTAATCGTTGTATATCCTCCTCCCGATGCGCGCTGCTCAGGATCACCCGCGTGATCGGATCATCAGCTGGTGTCGGATACCGGAAGCTGGAGATGATCACCCCCTGCTCCTGCAGGTATGGCGCCATGCGATGGTCATGCACCCCGAATACCGGGTATCTTTCAAAGTAACTGAATTGATCCGGTCGCTCCAAATGCTGCAGGAAAAGGACAATGTTTGAAAACAGCTTCTGCCGCGCTTCCTTAAACAAGGACTCGCATCGCAAAAAGGCATACAGGTAGGCAGGTATAGCCGGAGATGCGCCACCGAAATAATGGCTGTGCCGCAGCTTATCCACCAGCTCTTTATCCCCCAGCACCACTCCGGCAGGTATACCCAAGGCCTTCCCCATCGAACTCGCCACCACCAGTTGCACATTAGCCTGCAGACGGGCTTTCAGCTGCGCGAACACACCGGCTCCGTCCTCCCCCGTCACTCCAAATCCATGCGAATCGTCCACGATCAGCGTGATCTGCTTGTCTGTGGGCAAAGCACTTAGCCAGCTGAAACCGTGGTTGCGGGCTTTGAGCGAATCGAGGGAGTTGCAGACCAGGATAATGTGCTCGTACTTTGACTCCCTCACTTGCTCCAGCATAGGGCCTACCCAAGCATCGTAATCGCCCGTGACTTCGTCGGAAGTGCTGCGCCAGAGGGCCGGGTGCGTGTTGGGGGCGTAAATGAAGTGTCCGCTTCCCTGCAAAGTCTGCACCAGCGCCTGCCCGGCAAGATAGCCCGACGACATCGTGAAAGCAGCTTCGGCTCCGGTATACCTGGCCAGATACTCCTCCGCCTCCTCAAAAACCCGCAACTGTAGATTCGAGTTGCGAGAGCTGGAGTAGTTGGTACCGTAGCGGGCCATCCCTTCCAGCACGCAGTTCCTGAATTGCTCGTTCACAGGTATACCAAGGTAGGAGGTCCCGCTGAAAAACAGGAACTCCTCTCCGTCTACCACCAGGGTGCGGCCCGGCAGTTGGTTTGTGTATACCTTGTTGGCCATTATGCTATAAGAGCGGCGCCGGTACCGTTCACATTTTCGCTATAACTTACCTTGCCTTGCTCGATGGTCACGCCAGTGGCGATGTCTTTGCTCAGCAACAGGGCGCCGTCCATGTCCACGTAATCGAGCATCGGCAACAACTGCGCAATGGCCGATATACCCACGCTGGACTCAGTCATGCAGCCCACCATCACTTTCATACCCAGGCTCTTGGCCTCGGCAATCATACGACGGGCAGGCGTCAGTCCACCGCATTTCACCAGCTTGATGTTCACGCCATGGAACAGGCCGTGGCACTTGGATACGTCAGACTCAGTAATGCAGCTTTCGTCGGCGATCAGGGGCAGTTCGGAGCGCTCGTATACCTGCTTCATGCCTTCCAGATCATCGGCCTTCATGGGCTGTTCGATGAACTGCACGCCTAGTTCCTTCAGCTGCTTTGAGTTCTCAATGGTTTCTTCCATACCCCAGGCGCAGTTGGCGTCCACACGGAAAATGGCGTCGGTGTGCTTGCGCAGTTCCTTGATGATGGCCACGTCTTCTTTCGTACCCAGCTTGATCTTGTAAAGCGGCCACGGCATTTCCTGCAGCTTCTTCACCATATTCTCCACTGTATCGATACCGATGGTGTAGTTGGTGAGCGGCATGTTCTTCGCCTCCAAGCCCCAGATCTTGTAGAGCGGCTGGCCCTTCATTTTGCCGAACAGGTCATTGGCAGCCAGGTCCAGTGCGCAGAGAGCAAAGGGATTGTCGGTCAGGTGTGGCTGCATTTGTGCCCAGAACTCCTCCGGCGAAGTCAGCTCCGTAGATTCGATTTGCTCGCGGATATTCTCCAGCGCTGCGGTCATGCTCTCGATGGTGAAGCCGTAGTACGGGTTGCTGGTCGCCTCGCCATAGCCTTTGTGCTCCCCGTGCTGCAGCTCCACGATCATGGTCGGCTGCACATCGCGTGAGTCGTAGGAAATGGTGAAGGTATGCCGTAGCGGCAGGTCAAAAGAGCGTATCGTTAGTTTCAACATAGTATTGGTTTGTTTGTAAGGTACAGGTTGTTAATTGTTGGTTGTTGTTTTTGTTAAAAAAGTCTCAATTGCCTTCGCTCGCGTCCCGCGAGTGTGAGCTATCAGGTGGACTATGCCGCTTTAATTTCTACGCATGGCGCGAGCGTCCTCGCTCGTGACGACTATTGCGGGGCCTCTGGCCCCATTTTATTCAAAGCGGCCAGAGGCCCCTCTATAATAAACACGAGCGAGGACGCTCGCGCTATAAAGGACTTCCTATTTATACTAATACTTCTCGTGCACCTCCGTCATAATCCGCTCCATGGCGTTTCTTATTTCCGACGAAGATGTTTTAAAGTTGTTATTCATAAAGCTGTACATCAACAGTTTGCCGCTCTTCGTGATGATATAACCGCTTTGGTTGTGTACGTGCGAGAGCGTGCCGGATTTGCCAAACACGAAAGGCACTTCTGCTTTGTAGATGTTCCGGAACGTGCCTGGTCTGCCTCCGACGGCCAGCATAGGCAGCAACTTTTCTCTTGGACGCTCAGCATGCAGTTTCTGCAACAGCGCAATGATGCTGCGTGGCGTGAACATGTTCATGGAAGACAGACCTGATCCATCAATCCATACCGGCGCATCCTGCAAATCGGACAAGTAAGTTTTCACGGCATACTTGATAGCCCGCTCTACTGACAGGGTATCCGAAAAAGTACCGGAGCTCAGCATCATTAACTGCTCAGCCATCAGGTTATCGCTCACCTGCAGCATGCGCTTAAATACGGTATCGGCGGGCAAACCGTACAAGATCTGGCCACCAGCAGGTATAGGACGCTTTACCAGTTTTACAGGGCGTTTCAGGGTGTCCGCCAGTAGCTGCACCGTCAATTCAGGCGAGGTAATGAAAGGCACTTCCTGTGAAAAGGCAATGGCAGCACGCTTCGGGTTGTAGGCGATATCATTGGTACGCCATGCCCTGCGGAAGGTGTCGCGGTGGGCGTTTTTGGAGGTGTCAGGTTTAACGTGCTTCTGAAAAAAAGCCGGGGTGGTGGTATAGGCCGAGGTGCTGTCTTTTTTAAACTTCACGATGTTGCCGTGAATCGGAAAAGGGCTACGCTCCGGCTGGTAGTAGTAGTTGTAATCGTCCCAGCCCCAGTTGGTGGCGAAGGGCGTACTGGTCATGGGCGCTTCGATGTAGTAGAGTTTCTCTTTGCGGTTTTTCAGGAAATCGTAGGCGATGTTGTTCTGCAGGTCCATGTGCGTGTAGGTTGGATCGCCGGTACCCCAGAAAATCAAAGAGTCGCCTTTAGCTACATACTTGAGGGCAGGTATAGAATCGCCCAGCATTTTGGAGGCCGCATAAAACGTGAACAGCTTGGTGTTAGAGGCCGGCACAAAATACTTGTCGGCATTGTGCTCCACCACCGCCTTGCCCAGCTCCGGGTCGTACAGCACAAAGCCCACAAAGCTCTGTTGCAAGGCCGCCACCTCCATCACCTGCCGCTGAATCTCCGCTGGTCCATAAGGCGCAGGCGTTTCCGCCACAGGTTTGGCTGCGCTACAGCCGAGCAGGTAGAGCAAGCTGAGACAAGGTATAAGGCGTAAGGTATAGCGGGTGAGTAGGGGTCTGGTCATGGGTGGTGTCTGGTTTATTTACACAGATTCTCTAAAGGGAGCTTTGCCATTATAATTCTGTCGGGAGCATACTTATTCGTATCCTCAAAATCCAGACAAAACTCAATAGCGTAGCCAAGTGTTTTATCAGCAAAAAGAGAGGTTCCTCCATATGTCTCAAATTTATCCGGGTCCAGATTAAGCGTGAATAAATACTCAAGTTCTCTATGGACCTTAGGCAGATCATCGGCTGAAACGTAAAAACCGAAGCCTCCTGATGGTATCTCTCCGCCTAGTAACTTATCAATAATTTTGGGCTCTCTTGAGTAGTAATTGATAGTAAGTGTGCCTATAGAAGAGTCAGAAATGCTTTCCGGGGAAGGGATCGCAATTGGAATTAATTCTATTGCCCCATCTTGATCAGTACCTGATACTAATAGCAGATAGTCTTTCCCGTCTTCTCGATAAAGAAAGCAATCGCCAAACTGATAATCGCCAGCAAAGTCTCTGTACGAAACCTGAACATTGCCACTACTCTCCTCAAATTCTGATAGACTTTTTCGGGACATGCAACTAGTAGTTAAGCTTAGTATTAGGATTAAGAGCAAGTATCTGTTCATCTTTTGTCAGGCGGTTATCCCCTCCCCAATTTACAAATACTTCTGATACAGGTTGTAAAGAATCAGTTTCTCATCCTCTGTCAAGGGTGCATTCACATCAGTCTGAATGAAGTGAATCTTAAAGGCACGTACGGCAGCTTCGGGATTGCGCACATCATAACCGATGATGCGCAGGGCGTCAAGTGGGTTGAAGTGCTCGGGCAGCGTATACTTTGGTACCGTCTCCATCACCAGCAAAGGACTTTGATCACCTTCACCACCTACAGGAACCTCGCGCAACACTTGTTCTTTCTCCAGCACATCTTCGTCAAACCATAGTCCAAAGCCGTTGTCGGCCAATGTCTTCCAAGGGAATAGCGGACTCGGGTCTACCTTACGCACCGGGGCGATGTCGGCGTGACCGATGAAGTTTTCGGCAGGTATACCGTGCTCTTTTTTGAGCTTGCCCAGCACGGCGATCAGGCTGTTGATCATCTCCTCCGGGAAGGGTTCAGAGCCGTTGTTATCAAGCTCTATACCTATCGAAGACGAGTTAAGGTCGGTATTGCTGCCCCACCTGCTGTTGCCGCCATGCCAGGCACGCATGTGGTCGTGTAACATCTGGTATACCTTGCCATCACGACCGATCACATAGTGCGAACTCACCTTTGTAGAAGGCATCGTGAAAGTTTTCAGGGTATGCTCCGTGGAGTTCTGCGCCGTATGGTGGATGATCACGAAATTCGGCTTGCGCAGGTTAAAGTTTGTGGTACCTACCCAGTAGTCTCCCTGCGGATAGGTGTGCTCTCCATTGGGTGCCGCAGGTATAGCTCGCAGCGATTTGGCGTAAGCTTTGGCCTGCTTTTTATAGGACTTATTAGTTGCGCCGTAAGGGTTTGTGGCGCAGCTTGCCAGTAGGCCGCAGCCTAGTATCAGACTCAGTGCTTGCGTTAAAATGCGTTTCATGTTGTGTTTACTTGTTCAGTAAATGTATAAAATCAATTTGGCTATACCTGTCGGTGCTGTTTATACCTATTCATACCGCCAGTTTAGCAAAGCGTAACTTGTGGTAGCACATAGGGCCAGTTTATAGCTGGCGTAGCGGCGGCTGTAGGTATAGCGACTTGTGTTGTTTCATTGCTTCGCCTGTGCGGCGGGCACTCACTTTTTGTCTTGACACAAAAATCGAGGCCCCCTACCCCCAGTAAGCAAAAAAGTCAAGACGCTCCAAATCGAGGGCCCCTTCCCCCACTCGCTGAACGCTCTCGAAAGGGGGCCCCCTTCACCCCCAACAGTGGAGCGTCAAAAAGTGCACCTGGCTAATGCTGACTGTTTCATTGCTCAAGTGCGAGTTACCTTTTCAATGCGTACCTGAGGTCTATAATAGAAACTACAGCGCTTTTAAATTCCACAACTGCAATACCCAAAGTCCCCCTTAGAAGGGGGCAGGGGGATGACAATCGTGCACAAATTCCATTCGAGCGCACAGAGGTTTCCCTCTCGAGAGGGGCAAGACTGTGTTAATTATGCACCTCCATCATACCCAAGCCCATACCTATAGGTATACCCGCCGCAACATCGTATATTTGACAATAATCCTTTGCTTGACGCCTCTAATATTGCTTTTATTTGCAGGAATTTAAAAAATTACCGCAAATAAAAATACATATACCTGAAAACTGTTAAATTGCAGTATATCTGATATTACAAAAACCTATATCACCTTGAAACCATCCTATTACTTCTCGTTGGCCTTTGTTCTGGTGCTGATTTTCGGCACAAACAACCTGCAAGGCCAGACCAACAAAGCAAAAACAAGCAAGGCTGCCGCTAAGAAAGCAACTGCTACCAGCTATACACCGGGCCGTGATGCTGAATTCCTGCAGTACGTGAACAGCCGCTGGGTTGACTCTGTCATGAAAACCCTAACACCCGAAGAGCGCATCGCTCAACTGATCTCGATTCCGGTGTACTCCAACAAGAACCAGGCGCACATCGACTCGATCAGCAACATCGTGAAGACCTATAAAGTTGGCGGCATGATCTTCTTCCAGGGAGGTCCGGTGCGTCAGGCTAAAATGACCAACCGCTACCAGCAGGAAAGCAAGGTGCCGTTGATGATATCCATTGACGGTGAGTGGGGTTTGGCCATGCGCCTTGACAGCACCATCCGTTTCCCATACCAAATGGCTTTGGGCGGCATCGACAACGAGCGCCTGATCTATGAGATGGGTGCCGAGATCGCCCGTCAGTGCCAGCGACTGGGCGTGCACGTGAACTTTGCGCCTACTGTTGATATTAACAATAACGCCAACAACCCCGTGATTGGCTTCCGCTCTTTCGGAGAAGAGAAGCATAATGTAGCCAGCAAGTCACTGGCGTACATGAAAGGCATGCAGGACAACCGCGTGTTGGCTAGCGCAAAGCACTTCCCAGGCCACGGTGACACCAACGTGGACTCACATTATGGTCTGCCGCTGATCAACTTCTCCCGCATTCGTCTCGACTCGATCGAGCTGCACCCATTCCGTGCCCTTATGGACAAAGGACTGGGTAGCGTGATGGTCGCGCACATGAACATCCCGGTGCTGGATAACACGCCAAACCTGGCCTCTACCCTGTCGAAGCCGATCGTGACGGACTTGCTCAAGAATGAGCTCAATTACAACGGACTGGTGTTTACTGATGCCCTCAACATGCAGGGTGTAGCCAAGTTCTATCCTCCGGGAGTTGTAGATGTGAAAGCTCTGATAGCTGGCAACGACGTGATGCTGAACACGATGGATGTGAAAACAACCATTCAGGAAGTAAAAAAGGCCATTGCCAACAAAGAAATCACGCAAGATGAGATTGACTTCCGCGTGCGCAAAGTGCTTGCCGCCAAACAATGGGTGGGCCTCGACAAGTGGAAACCGATCGAGACGAAGAACCTGATCGCTGACCTTAACAACCCGCATGCGCAATACCTGAACCGTCAGCTGACTGAAGCGTCGCTTACGCTGTTGCGCAACAAGAACCACATCCTGCCGATCCAGACGCTGGACACCTTAAAGGTAGCGGCACTGGCTATTGGCACGAAGAAAGAAACTGCTTTCCAGCGCGACCTTGCCCGCTATACCCAAGTGGACACCTTCTTCCTGCAGCCAACCAACTCTATCGAAGAACTGTTGGCTATGAAGGAGAAGCTGAAAGACTACGACCTGATCATCGCGGGTGTACACTCGCTTCAACTGAAGGCGGGCAGTAGCAATTTCGGTATCACCGCCGAGATGAACCTGTTCCTGAAAGAACTTATCCGTAACAAGAAAACCATCGTGAGCGTGTTTGGCAACGTTTACAGCCTCGCCGAAATGGAGAGTCTCGACAAAGCCGACGCCGTGATTGCCGCTTACCAGGAAAATGCCACCACGCAGGACCTTGTTTCACAGCTGATATTTGGAGGTATAGGCGCTACAGGCAAACTGCCGGTTACAGTGAGCAATGCCTTCAAGATCGACGACGGTTTGCTGACCAGAGGCGGCTGGCGTATGGCTTACTCCATGCCGGAGGCCGTAGGTCTAAAGTCACAGGACCTGGCAGGTATAGACTCGCTTGTGCATCAGGCTATCCGTGAAGAGGCTGCCCCAGGTGCCCAGGTACTCGTGGCCAAAGACGGCAAAGTGATCTATCACAAAGCTTTCGGATACCATACCTACGACAAGGAGCAACCGGTTCGTGTTGACGATATCTACGATCTTGCATCTGTGACTAAGATCAGTACCTCCATGGCCGCGCTGATGCGCCTGAAAGGAGAAGGCCGCTTCGACGAAAACCAAACACTGGGCACTTACCTGCCAATGGCTGCCGGCACGAACAAAGCCGACCTGAACTACCGCGACATCCTCACGCACCAAGCCCGCCTGAAGTCCTGGATTCCGTTCTGGAAAGAGACCGTGAGGAAAAACGGTAACTTCAAGTGGCGTACGTTTAAGGCGGATTCTACAAGAAGATTCCCCATCAAGGTAGCCAACAACCTGTACATCCACCGCAAGTACGCCGAAAAGATTTACAAGGAGATCATGGAGTCGCCGCTGAACGAAAAACCAGGCTATGTATACAGCGACCTCTCGTTTATCCTGGCTCCGAAAGTAGTAGAGAACATCACAGGCGTGGGCTTTGAGACATACCTGCAGAACATGATCTACAAGCCGATCGGTGCGACAACTTTGACCTTCAACCCATACAAACATTATCCGGCCTCCCGTGTAGTACCAACCGAGTTTGAGCCGCACTTCCGCAAGCAGCTTCTGCATGCCACTGTGCACGACGAAGGCGCTGCCATGCTGGGCGGTGTGAGTGGTCACGCTGGTCTGTTCGGTAACTCCAACGACGTAGCTAAGCTGATGCATTTATACCTGAACGACGGCCTGTATGCCAACAAGCGCTACATCGGCGAGAACGTGGTGAAGGAGTATAGCAAGTGCCAGTTCTGCGATCAGGGCAACTACCGCGCCCTCGGCTTCGACCGTCCGGCCAAACCGGGTGCTCAGAATAGCAACGCCGCTCCGAGTGCTCCGGTGGAGAGCTTCGGTCACTCAGGTTTCACGGGCACCTATACCTGGGTTGACCCGGTGAACAACCTGGTGTATGTGTTCCTGAGCAACCGTGTGAACCCGACCCGCGAGAACAACAAGCTGAGCAAACTCAATACCCGCACCGGTGTGCTGCAAGTGGTGTACGACGCCATGGGCAAGAGCAAAGAGAAACAGCCTGCAGAAGCTTCTGTGAATTAAAATATAAGGTATAGCCGTCCCGGGTAAAAACGGGGCGGCTATCTTTTTATACCTCCCCGAAACACGCTATACCTTAACCGCCTTATACCCATGACTAAACTCTCGACAGCCCCTCCCCTGACAGACGCTGGTTTACTCAGACCGCAAACGTATGAGCGTTACCTTTCACTCGACGTGCTCCGTGGCCTTACCATTGCATTGATGGTGGTGGTAAATAACCCCGGCAGTTGGGGCAGCATTTACGCCCCTTTCAAGCATGCTGCCTGGCACGGCTTTACGGTCACCGACCTGGTGTTTCCGTCCTTCCTGTTTGTGGTAGGCAATGCCATGAGCTTCAGTATGCGCAAATTCGAGACGCAGCCGGACAGTGTGTTCCTGCGCAAGGTCCTCAAGCGTACGGCCCTTATCTTTCTGATCGGTTTGTTCCTGAATTTGTTTCCATTCGTAATGCGCAATCCGGAAGGGGCAATCGTGATGAAAGATTTCACGGCGGTTCGTATTATGGGCGTACTGCAGCGTATAGCGCTTTGCTATTTCATTGCATCACTGGCGGTGCACTATTTAAAATTCAAGGGAGCTGCCATTTTCAGTGTGGTAGTACTGTTGGGATACTGGGCTGTGATGTACTTCTTCGGTGATGCTGCTGATCCGTACAGTCTTGCTGGCAATGCCGCCCGCAAGTTCGACGACCTGATCATACCTGAAACCAACCTCTACAAAGGCTTCGGCATACCTTTCGACCCGGAAGGATTGCTGAGCACACTGCCAGCCACTGTGAATGTGATCGCCGGTTACTTTGCAGGTCTGTTTATCCAGAAAAACGGCAACAACCTGAGCACCGTCTTCAAGCTGATGGTGGCTGGCGCCATACTAGTAGCTATGGCACTGGTTTGGGATATTTACTTCCCGATCAACAAGCCGATCTGGACAAGCTCTTACGTACTGCACTCGGTTGGCTTGAGCGTGATGTTGATCGCTGGGCTGATGCTGGTGATCGAAGTGTTGGGCTTTGTAAAGTGGTCCTACTTCTTTGAAGCCTTCGGCAAAAATCCGCTCTTCATCTTCGCTTTTGCCACACTGGTCATTAAGCTGCTTAACTTCATCCGAATAGATGACATGAGCTTGCAGAAGTGGCTTTATACCCATCTTTTCCTGAGTTGGTCCGAAGGGAAAACAGCTTCACTCCTGTTCGCACTAGGCTATATGCTAACCATGTGGGTAATCGGCTTCTGGATGGATAAGAAGAAGATTTATGTGAAGGTGTAACAATTTACAATTCCTGACTTTGAAAGCCTGTCCCTTAAGTGGGGCAGGCTTTTTTTGTCTGAATCAGGATTTTCAGGATTTAAAGATTAACAGGATTTCGACAGGGACAGGTCGCGACCGACTACTGCATACTTAAGAAACGTTGAACACAAACTGTCATTTCGAATGTAATGAGAAACCTGAATTCTTTGAGATTAGTGGTAATTCTTCAGATTTCTCCCTAGGGTCGAAATGACAGTAAAAACGCTTTAGTTGACGAAATTGGATCGTGGCCTGTCCCTACATATTAAACATTCAATTCCAGAAATCCTGCCAATCCATGGGGTAGAAGCATTCTTAAATACCAAAAATCCTTGGGGTTGGGGCCCTATTTAAAGATCCCGACTACATATTTTCAGAAAAAAATCTATATTTGATTTTTACAGATTAAACACGACCAGAATGCTTAAGGAAGAACGGCAGGCTTTTATCATAAAGCAGATCAATCTGCACAACAAGGTGCTTTCATCAGATTTGAGTTTGAAGCTCAATGTATCGGAAGATACGGTTAGAAGAGACTTGAACGAACTGGCAGAAAGCGGCCAGATTCTGAAGGTACATGGTGGCGCTTTGTCGAAATCCTTCCATTACCCATTCAGTCAGTCGGAGGTATACGCCAAAGAGTCGAAAAAGGAAATTGCCCGCAAGGTAATTGACCTGCTAAAAGACGGCATGAGCATACTGGTAGGCGGCGGCACCACTATGATCGAAGTAGCCCGTATGATTCCGGATACCCTGCGCTGCACCTTCTTTACGGTAAGTCCGTTGGTAGCATTGGAGTTGGCAGAGCGTCCGAATATCAACGTGATCCTGCTGGGCGGACAGCTCTCCAAAAACTCCCACATCATGATCGGTGCCCAGGTGGTAAACCAGCTTTCTGAGATCAAAGTGGATCTCTGTATACTCGGCACCAACTCCCTCTCCGTAGAAGACGGCCTCACTGATTCTGACTGGGAAGTAGTGCAGGTAAAGAAAGCAATGATTCGATCTGCTAAGAAAACCGCTATCATGAGTATAGCCGAAAAACTCGGCTCCGACCAGAACATGAAAGTATGCGATCTCAACTCAATTCACTACCTGGTGACAGATCTGAATCCTGAGGACGCAAGTCTGAGAGAGTATGCAGCAGTAGTCGAAACAGTCTAAGAAACCATACACAGCATAAACAAAGAGGCCCGTCACTTGAACGGGCCTCTTTGTTTTGTGATGAAATAGACTTTTTACAAACACTCATCCAGCAGATAAACAATTGACTCGTAGTTACGACCAACCGCCTCCGTCATGGCCATTTCGCAGGTCTTACCGGAAGAGTAATACCCATCATACTCCCGTTGCTTCACCTCCGCCGCTTCTGGCGCAGTGGCAGATGCTGTTAGCTCCGGCACCAGGAATCCACGGTCGCCGGCCATACCGCAGCAACCGGCGTGCATCGGTACCGTTACTTCTTCGGCCAGCTGTCTGGCTATACTTACAAAGCATCCTTCCAATCCCATCTTCTGCAGGGAGCAAACCGGGTGTAGTACTACGTTTGCCTTCTTACGCTGCACAGTGGCTTTCGGGAGGATGAAATCGGCAATGTAGTCAATGCTGTCGATGATCTTGATGCTATCGAACTTCTGTTTGTTCTCGGCGGTGAGCACCGGACGGCAGTTCTGCAAAGTTTGGGTGCAGGAAGTAATGTCGAGTACCAGCGGCAGACGGCCTTTATCTGTCCATTGCCATACCTTCTCTATTGTTTCGTTGGCGGTGTAGGCGAATGCCTTGCTGTATCCTTTCGAAGAAAAGATCTGTCCGCAGCAGGCGCCTTGTACATCCTGCGGAATTGTAAACTTCAGCCCTACCTTATCTGATACACTTTTGAACGTGTCAATGATGTTTTTCTTACCTGACTCAGCGGCACCCATGGTACGCGAAATACAGGTCGGGAAGTAGACCACAGCGGCTTCTGCTACAGGAGCTGTCGCATAGGCAATGGATTTGGCTATACCTGGGGCGGGCGCCAGTTGCTTTGTCCAGAGCGGGAAAGATGGGATCATGTCTTTCACCTCCTCTGTCAGCCTTGCGACAGTATTGGCTCCCAGGAGTTTGTTCACACCCGCACCTGCCTGCAGACCGAATTTAACAGTCGCGGCAACGGGTTTAAAGTTCTTGGCTACCATCAGTGCCACCTGATTTGCCAGTTCGCTGTGATTCTCGCGGCGGAGGCGTTTCACCAGATCGCCGGTGTTGATGTCAACCGGGCAGGCGGTGGCGCAGAGGCCATCGACGGCGCAGGTATCCAACCCGTCGTATTGATATTGGTTAAGCAGTTCTTTGTGCTCTTTCTTCTTTCCTTTGCGTTGCAGGTTGAGCAGTTCGCGGCGCACCACAATGCGCTGACGCGGTGTGAGAGTGATGTTGCGGCTCGGGCACTTGTGTTCACAGAAACCGCATTCCATACAACGGTCCACTTCCTCCTCTACCTTTGGCAAGTCCTTCAGGTTCTGAATGTGCGCATTCTGGTCATGGTTGATGATCACGCCGGGATTTAGCAGGTTCTCCGGATCCACCACCTGTTTGAGCGCCTTCATAATGCGGTATACCTCTGGCCCCCATTCTGTTTCCACAAACGGCGCCATGTTACGACCTGTACCGTGCTCGGCTTTCAGGGCGCCTTCGTATTTCTTCACCACCAGCTTCACCACTTCTTTCAGGAAGCGGTCGTAGCGGGTGACTTCGGCAGGTGTGTCAAAAGCCTGTGTGACAACAAAGTGAATGTTGCCGTCCTTGGCGTGACCGAAGATGATGGCGTTGAGATAGCCGTGTTTACGGAAGAGCTCCTGCAGGTCGAGTATGGCATCACCAAGTTGTGCAACCGGTACAGCTATGTCTTCGAGCAACACGGTGCTACCGCTGGCCCGCACAGCCCCTACGGCCGGGAACATCCCTTTGCGTACCTTCCACAGCAAGCCCTGTTCGATCGGGTCGGTTGTGAAAACAGGTTGCTCCAGCAAAGCCAGCTCCGGCGACAGCGCCATAAATTTCAGAATCTTCTCCTGCACCTCTTCGTGCGTGTTCGCCTGGAACTCTACCAGCAAAGCTGCCGCGGTGTCGGGTAAGGTCTTGATAACGGCCGGAACGCCTGCCATGTGCTCGATGGAGCGCAGCGAAGCACGGTCCATCAACTCGACGGCCTCGGCACCTGCCTCCGTCAGCGGCACAATGGCCTGACAGGCGGCATAGATATCGGGAAAGTATAGTAGCGCTGTTGACTTTGCCGGATAATCAGGCACAGTTTGCAATACGGCCTCAGCAATGAAGCCGAGCGTACCTTCTGCCCCGATCAGCAAATGCGCCATGATATCGAGCGGGTGCTCGTAATCGATGAACGCGTTGACGGAGTAGCCGACCGTATTTTTGGTCTTATACTTGTGCCGGATCAGGTAGTGCAGCTCCGGGTTGTTTCGAATCTGCTGCTTGATCTTTTGAAGTGTCAGGTATAGCTCAGGACATTCCTCGCTGAAGCGCAGGTAGTCGATCTGTTTTTCGGTGGTGAAACATTGGCCGCTGGGCAGCACAAAGCTGATGTACTTCGTGGTATGGTAGGAGTTCTTGCTCACACCACAGCACATGCCGCTGGCATTATTTGAGAGGATCCCACCCATCATGGCTGAGTTGATACTGGCCGGGTCCGGACCGATCTTGCGCTTAAACGGACGTAGATGCGCATTCACGATGGCACCAATCACGCCGGGCTGCACACGTACCTGAGCCCCCTCGTTTTCTACCTGCACTTTGTTCCAGTACTGACTCAGGTCAACCAGTACACCATCGGTAATGGACTGACCCGACAAACTGGTACCAGCTGTACGGAACGTGAGGGGCACCTTGTGCTGGTGCGAAAAAGCAAATAACTGTTTAACCTCCTCCTCCGACACCGGCTGCACCACAGCCTTCGGCCTAAGGTAGTAAAAGCCTGCGTCAGAAGCGTAGGACACGACATCGATCAGGCGTGCCCGAATGCGCGCTTTTGGCAAAACACTCTCCAAAAGCAATGCTATATTCATAAGCATGAGTACAAAAGAACTTTAGATAAAGGACAAAAGACTGTCCCACTCAATGTTTTCTTAGTTAAGAAAACACTTACGATGTTTCAATTTCGCACTTACCTGAGGTATGACCGTTCACACATTACAGGTATAAGCTTAATAAGTTGTCTGTTTTACTTTAGGGCCACGTTCGGCTTCCTCCAGGGCGTCCATCATCATGCCGCCACCTGGTTTGCTTGTTACCAGCAACAGGATGAATGTGATGGCAGCATTCACCACAATCAGTTCAAAACCCATGGCATAACCAGTCCACTCCACAGAGTTGCTATCCAGAATATAAGTCAGCACAGGTGAAATCACGCAGACGTACGGCACCAGTTTGTCAGCCACGGCACGTTTGTTAGCCATGCCGAAAGCAAACAAGCCCAGCAACGGACCATAGGTATAGCCGGCCGCTTTGAAAATCGCGTTCACCACTGAGTCATCGTTGATGATCTTGAACACGAGGATAACCAGCAGCATGACTACTGAGAAACCAATGTGCACCATGTGGCGGGTGCGGATCAGTTTGATGTCGTCGTGGTTGGCTTTTTTGGTGAAGTTCAGAAAGTCCACGCAGAAAGACGTGGTAAGTGCTGTCAGCGCTGAGTCAGTGGTGGCAAACGTAGCTGCCGTAAGGCCGAGCATGAAGATGATGGCCGGGATCATGGCCATGTGGTTCAGGGCGATTTCTGGGAACAGGTGGTCAGGCGTAGCAAGCGCCGTTACGTCGATGCCATTGGCTTCTGCATAGATGTACAGCAAAGCACCTACACTCAGGAAGAAGATGTTGATCGATACGAAAACACCCGTAAACGTCAGCATATTCTTCTGCGCTTCGCCGATGTTTTTGCAGCTCAGGTTCTTCTGCATCAGGTCCTGATCCAGGCCTGTCATGGCAATGGTCACAAAAATACCGCCGATAAAGTGCTTCAGGAAGTGGCTCTTCGTACCCAGGAAATCCTCCCAGAAGAACATCTTGGAGTAAGAGCTGTTTTTCACCGCCTCAAAGGTCTGCACCACGTTCAGGTCGAGGCTGCTGGCGATAAAGATGATCGAGAAAATAACCGACGACACGATGAAGAGCGTCTGCAGGGTATCGGTGATTACGATCGTTTTAAGACCACCCTTGTGGGTATAGAGCCAGATGAGAATCAAGCAAATAGCCACAGTAGCCACAAAAGGGACGTTCCAGGCATCGAAGATAAAACGCTGCAGCACAATAGCCACCAGGTATAGACGGAAAGCTGAGCCAATGGTACGCGACACCAGGAAGATCATGGCACCCGATTTATAACTCCAGTAGCCGAAGCGCTTCTCCAGGTAGGTATAAATGGAGATCAGGTTCATGCGGTAGTAGAGCGGCAGAAGCACAAAAGCGATCAGCACAAAGCCGACCGTGTTGCCAAGCACAAACTGGAAATAGCCGAAACTACTATTGACCACCGCCCCCGGCACCGAGATGAAAGTCACACCCGACAGAGCGGTACCGATCATACCAAATGCCACGAAGTACCACTTCGAGTTGCGGTTGGCGATAAAGAAACTGGAGTTGTCTGATGATCCTTTCGAAGTAAAGTAGGATATACCTATCAGCACCGCAAAATAGCCGATCAGAAAAGATAAAAGAACGATTGGAGACATAATAAGTTAATTAACCACCAGAGGATTAGAAAGAAAAGCAGCTATCACTTTCCTTTCTTAACCACATAGGATGGTAAGTTACACAGATTTGCCGAATTGGCGGCAATATTGGCCAGCGTTACTACTTCGAAACCAGCACGCTGGCTACGGCCTTGCGCACACTGCCATGTTTCTCCAGCAATGCAGCCGCTGTTGCTTCGTCAGCACCCGTCTCCGACATGACCATGCGCACGCCACGGTGGTAAAGCTTGTGGTTCGTCAGCTGCATGTCCACCATCTTGTTGCCGCGCACACGACCCAACTGGATCATCACGGTGGTGCTGAGCATGTTGAGCACCAGTTTCTGAGCCGTACCGGCTTTCATGCGGGTGCTGCCTGTCACAAACTCCGGGCCTACGACCACCTCTACCGGGTACTGCGCCTCGGCTGCTACCGGACTGCCGGTGTTACACACGATACAGCCGGTTGCCAGACCATACTCATTGGCCATTCGCAAACCGCCGATCACGTATGGTGTCGTGCCCGATGCGGCTATACCTACGATCACATCATTTTCATCGAGAGCGTATTCTTTCAGGTCTTCCCAAGCTTGCTCCATGTCGTCTTCGGCAAACTCCACCGCTTTGCGGATAGCCGTGTCACCACCGGCGATCAGGCCTACTACCATGTCAAAGGGCACACCAAAGGTCGGTGGGCACTCAGAAGCATCCACTACGCCCAGACGGCCGCTGGTGCCGGCACCGATGTAGAACAGTCTGCCGCCTTTTTTCATGCGGTCCGCTACTACTTCAGCCAGTTTTTCTATTTGAGGAATTGCCTTTTCAACGGCAAGGGGTACGCTTTTGTCTTCACGGTTGATGTTCTCCAGCACTTCCCTCACCGACATCTTTTCCAGGTTGTTATAGTTCGAGTCTTTCTCGGTTGTAATCTCCATGTTGTGTTTTAAATAATTCCTTCTAAATCAATCGCTATACCTGTTGCTATACCTTATTTGGCAGGCACATACTCCAGGCAGGCGATCTTCCCATCCATTGTGCTCACGACTACCCTGTTTTTGCCGAGCGGCATCACCGGGTTCATGAGACTGTTTGAACTCTTGTATTTCCAAAGTACTTCCCCACTCTGCCGGTCCAATGCGCTGACCAGACCTGAGTGCGAAGGCACCAGTACTATATTGTTGTGTTCGATTATAGCTGAAGGGGCCAGCTCGTATGGCAGCTGCAACGGCGATTTCCAGTGTAGCTGCAGGGCATTTGCAGAGCTTGAAACGCCGTATACCTGCCCGTCCATGGTCTTCACGTAGATCAGTTTGCCGTCATTCGAAATCCCCATCGACTCACGCACGCGGCCATCTTTCATTTGCTCACGCCACACTACTTCACCTGTGTTAGCGTCCAGTGAGGTCATAAAGCGATCAGGGGCCACGATAAAAATGCGGCCATTGGCGGCTACCGGGTAGCAGGCAGCTGGTGAAAACATCCGGTTACTGGAGCCGTTGCTCCATTTCCAGGCCAGCTGACCTGTATTGGCGTCAAGGGCATAAAACTCATTGCCCCAGCTACCAAAGTATACTTTGCCCTGGAAAAGCAGCGGTTTGGTCACCACAAAGTTGTTCACCTGGTCAAAATCCCACAGCAGCTTGCCTTTCTTTAGATCAAGTGCACGAAAATGCCCATCCGAAGCACCTATGTAGACGACACCTTTCTCGATAAGCGGCGATCCCAGCACAGGTCTGTTGGCTTTAAATTTCCAGGCTAACTTGCCTGTAGCGGCAGAGAGGCAGTAAATATGGTCATCCGAAGAACCTACCACCACATAGCCATTCGCCACAGCCGGAGTAGAGTAGATTTTGCCATTAGTGCGGTAAGTCCACCTGCGCTTTCCGGATTTACTATCCAGTGCGAATACCTCGCCCGTGGTGTTTGTGGCAATGATCAGATCTTTATAAACAGCCGTACCCGCTCCTACATCGCTATCATCCTGGTATTCCCATACCAGTTTTACATTTGGGTATAACTTGTTTACGGCAAAAGACGGACGGTGGTGCTTAGTCGGGTCGTTGGCGAAATCATGCTTTACCAACGGCACCTCTATCCATTTTGGCAAGGATGCTATACCTGGCTTCCGGATTTCAAAACTGGCTTTTCCATCGGCGAAGGTCACGATATTATACCCTCCCACTTCTTCTTTTGCACGCAGATTAGAGCGACCCATCACGGCAGGTATACCGTCGTAGCGGTATTCGCGGTTGTTATGGCCATGGCCGTGCAGGATCAGCTGAGTGTTGTAAGAGCGCAGCTTGTCCGTTACGTCGTACCAGTTGTTCAGCGAGGAGTCCTGTGGGTAGTGGTTGAGGAAAATGACCGGCATTTCCGGATCGGGCATGTGAGTCAGTACCGAGTCCAGCCACACGATATTCTCGCGCGGAATCTGCCCCGGCCCCATTCGCATGTTTGGCCCTGAACCAGTGCCTGCAAAGAGGTAACCTTTGTGGGTAAATGCAAAGGTCTCTGCCCCGAAAACAACCCGAAAGCTGTTGCTGCCGCTCTCTGACCAGTTGGTGTCGTGATTGCCAGGCACAATGTACCAGGGCTTTTGGAGAGTATCGAATAGCTGTTTAGCCAGTTTCAGTTCTTCATCAGAACCAAACTCGGTGATATCGCCGGTGATGACTACAAACTCAAGATTGGGGTTAGCATTAATGTCGGCGATGGTGCGCTCAAGGTCTTCCTGTGCAGTGGGATTGCCGATGTGGGTATCGGATACAAAAGCAAATTGGAAAGACTGACTATAGCCAAGATTGGCGATTAGAAACAGTGCTAACAAAGCGGCATACTTCCGTAAATTCATCTGTTTATTTCCTCTTGAAGCAAAAAGACCGATGGCAGCACTTAGAGTAGTTGTACCCATTCTGCTCATGCTGCCTTTTGTTTGGTAAACTAGCGCAGAAACCGCACAAAAGCGCACGAGCAAAACGAATACTGTCCCTTTATTTTGTATAAAACTAAGCACTTGTTCGTAAAGTTCAAACTATTTCGCAAGATTTTTTCTAAAACCGGCAAAAACACGCAAAAAACCTCTTTTTAATAATCTATATATTCCGGCACTTACCTCAGGCTGTGGTTCAGCTATTGATGCCGGCACTTAATGGCCTTTCACTAATTGCCTGAATCGTGGCAGCTCCCCATACAAACCAGTACCCGGACAGCTGGTTTCAGCAAAATCCTTGTGTGCCCCCAGGCTGTCGGCAGGTATGCCGAAGCGCTTCGTCAGGGCCGGCACCAGTTTTTCGAGCGTCTTTAGCTGCGCCTCTGTGATAGCCTCTTTTTCGAAGTTGCCCTCTACGACCACCAGCAGATGGCCGGCCGGATCGTAACTGGTGTTGGAATCACCTGCATAGTTGAGATCCCGCGCCTCTCCAACAGCTCCATGCACATCCACATAAAGGTGATAGGGCACATCTGCCCAGGCCGGTTTCATGCGACCATCCGCCAGGGGGCTGTCTTCCTGTGAGAACTTCTGCAGATTGCGCAGCTTATCAGTCAGGCTACGGTCAAACAACTGCGGCACACCGGTATGATGGATGGTCAGCCTTGTCAGCTTATGCGGTCGCATCGGCAGCACTGGCGCGTTAGCTCCCCACTCCTCCCTCGACAGGTAGCTTATACCTTCCGGTATCAGCGGCGCATCGGAAGTGGCAGCAGGTTGTTGGCAACCAACAAAGCCGGCAAGGGCGCACACCAGTATCAGAACTTTTTTCATTTGTCTCTAATTTTTAAAGCGCAGGTATAGCGCGCTACTTTTCTTGTTCCAACAACTCATCCAGCCGCACAAACCGATAGTTTTTCTCTTTCAGCTTCGTGAGCATTTCGTCGAGCCGGTGGTAAAACTTATCCGTCCGCCTCGGGTCTGTGCCAATGTGCAGGAGCAGCATAAAGCCGTTCAGTCCGTTTCTGTCCTTCGCCTCATAGCCCATGATCGACTGCAGCACCGTTTCCGAGTCCATATACCGGTTGCCCATTTCGGGGTAGGTATAGTCGGCGGCAGAACGGGTGCCGGGCGAAAAATTAACCAATTGCAGCCCTTCCTCCGATGTCCAGTTGCTGATGCTGCGGTTATACCATTCGTATGGCGGCAGAAAATAAGGCGCGTCTTTCTTCTTCACACCAAAGGCTTCCATGCGCTGGTAATTTTTCCGCAGGTCTTCCCTGAACTGCTCCCGCGTTACCAACAGACTATCGCGTTTTGTCCAGTCGCAGTAAAGCAGGTGCTCGTCGGAGTGCGCTCCCAGGTAATGGCCCTCTTTCTTCAGCCCCCTGATCAAGGCCCTGAAAGCGGGATTCCGGTAAAAGCGCCCCGTGAGAAAAAAGGAGGCTTTGACCTGGTGCTTTTTCAGCACATGGCTGATCACTTCTCCACCGTCCGCAAACTCATCCCCGGTGAAGATCAGCGCGATCTGCCGGACTGTCGTGTCACCCCGGATGATCGCTCCGTGGCTGTCTACTATTACTTTTTTGGCTGCCTCCCCTCCTGCGAGCTATGTTCTTTGGCTGCCAGCAAGTAGATCAGAGAAGCTGTACCGTCCATGGTTGGCTCGTTGGTGCTGTAGTCGCCGAAGTCGTCGTGATATACTGCCAGGTCAGACTGAAACTCGGCATAGGCATCCTCACTGTATAGCTTCAGATGTTGCAGGTTGTTGAAGATGCTGCCATACACCGGACCATCCACCAGCCCTCCGTCAATCGGGTACTTGTTCAGTCGGGTAAAGGCGGAGTGTGGGTCTGTTGGCGTATCGCCGTGTGCTGGCAGGCCATACACCATGCTTGTCCCCCAAGGGTTCACACCGAACAGCCAGTCTATGTTCGCCTGCTCCAGCTCAGCGTACGTCTGGTCGCCGGATAACTGGCGGTACAGGAAGCTTTGGATGGCAAAAGAGGTAGTCAGGTTATTAGAGCACCAGATGAATGGCACACCACGGTAAAAGGCATTCTTCTTTGCCTTGGCGTATACCTTTTCTATACCTTCCTTGTAGAATCCGATCAACTCTGCCTTCGTCTTGTCGTCAGATTTCTTGGCCAGCTCAAAGTGACCGAAGTTGTGGAACGGGTACCACTGGTAATGACGGGCTGTATCGGCCCCCATCCAAGGGGTTACCTTTTCCTGAAGCCCATAGGTGTAGGCTTGCTTGAAGAATTCCTGCTTGCCGGTCAGCTGGTAAAGCGCCGCTGCACCCAGCTGCATGTCGTCTACCCAGTTGTCTTCCTCATAGAAATAAGGCGCCCTGTTGGGAGCGGTCTGTGCAACGCCTGGTTTGGCCAGGCCCAGTTTGTAGGCAGACTGTGCCTTCTGACCAAAGAGATTAGAAAGTCTCTGATCTTTGGTGCTGTAAATCTGAGCGGCCAGTCCGAAGGCACTTGTGAACTTCCCGGCAATAGAGGCAACGCCGGTCGCCCGGTTCTGGTACTTGCCCAGGCCTTGCGGCTCCCCGGAGGCAAAGTATACCGGACGCGGACCTCCATTGCCCATGCCATAGTCAACGGGGTCATTCGTTGGAAGCCGCATGCCTTGATGGTCGCGGTCGTCAGCTAGTTGGTTGAAGAGCCAGTCTTCACGCGGGTGCATCTTCACGAGCCAGTCCAGTCCCCACTTTGCCTCGTCAAGTACGTCGGCTACACCGTTCGTTCCCTCGAGTCCGTTGGCCTGGTGCTTGTCAGTGAACACGTCCGGAAAGTCACGGTAGGCAGCCAACAGGTGGTAAGTGGCGTTGGCCGAAGTAGTGGCATACTGCAGGTAATCTGAGGCATCGTGCCAGCCACCCGACACGTCGATGATGGTGCTGTCGGGCATCGGGCCATACATGGTATAGCCGTCCTGGGTATGACAGGAGTCTTGCAGGTAAGGGTTGAAGCCGCTGCGTTGCTGGCGCATGTAGCGCAGCGCAAAGTCTGCGGTACCTTTGTACACGTCGGCGCCAATCCGGAACTCGGGCGACTTAGCACTACCGGCCTGCAGGTAGTAAGTACCCGGCTTGTTATACTCGGTGAAGTTCAGGCGGTAAGATTCCTCAAACGGTCCGTAAGCACCAAAAGCATTACCAGCTCTGCCTTTGAATACTACTTTGCCAGTGCTAGCGTCTACCAGCTGAAAGCGGCGAAGCTTTTCTTTCGATTTACTTCCCCACACCGCTACTTTTATACCTTGAGGGGTATAACCTAACTGGTTAATGCGAATCCAGGCAGGACCTTTGGCGGCTATACCTGCCTCCTCTATAGCAGGGGTAGCTTTGTTCGAGAAAGCAATGGCATTGGCTGCCACGATCATCGTCGTCAGCACCAGCGCCAATATGGTCTTTTTCCTGTTCTTCATAAGGCTAGCGTAGCTTTTTTAGGTAAACATTAGAAGGCTTACTCTCATTTTTCAATCTGTCGATGGATGTTACCACATATTTGTAGGTCTTCCCGCGTTCGGCTGTCTCGTCGTGGAAACCCAGTTCGTAATCGTTGAATTGGATGTGGCGAATGTTGCGGGCATGTTCCAGGTTGATCGGCTCGTTTTCGTCGAAGCGGTATACTACAAAACCATACACATCCTCTTCCTGATCCGGGTAATCCCATTTGATAATCGCCTTGCGAAGTCGCGGTAAGAAGAGCAGGAACTTGTCTTCTCGCAGACTAACAGGCTTGGCAGGTTTGGCCATACCTAACCATGGCATAATTGGCTGCAGGGCCGGATAGCGGTACAGGTCGTGTTGCAGGGAATCGCGAAAACCAGCCAGGTTGTTGGTGAGCGAACGTGAACTGAAATACACACTGCCCTGCACCCGTGGGTTCTCACGCAGGTAGCGCACCTGGTTTGGCAACTGCTGCCGGTCGCGCCAGCCTTCACGGTCTTCCATGGCACGGTAGGCTCCCTGGCCTATATACACATGCTTACCATTGGAATTGGCAGCCCACCAGTCCAGCAGTTTTTCGTAAGGTGCCGGTGTATAGCCGAAGGGGAAGTACAGCTGCGGGTTGATGTAGTCGATCCAGCCTTCCTGCACCCACTTGCGGGCATCGGCATATAAGGCACTATACCCTGACAGGCCATTGCTCTCTGAACCCTGCGGGTCCTGTGACTTGTTGCGCCAGATACCAAATGGGCTGATACCGAACTTCACATGCTTTTTCTCTTTCTTGATTGCCTCTGACAGGTCTTTGATCAGCTGGTCCACATTGTTGCGGCGCCAGTCTTCAATGTTCTTAATGCCTTGCTCATGCAACATATAAGTGATGGAGTCTGGCAGGGCTGTTTTGCCCGGATAAGGGTAAAAGTAATCGTCGAAGTGGATGCCGTCGATGTCGTAGTTGCGCACCACGTCCATGATCACATCCACGAGGTAGTGGCGCACCTCAGGTATGCCGGGGTTAAAGTATTTTTTGTCGCCGTAGGTAAAGAACCAGTCCGGCTGAATGCGGGAGATGTGCTCGCTGCTCACCAGCGAATCGACCAGGCTGGTTGAGGCACGGTAAGGGTTAATCCACGCATGCAGTTCCATGCCACGCTTGTGGGCTTCTTCGATGGCAAACTCCAGCGGATCGTAGAACGGCTCCGGCAGCGTGCCTTGCTTGCCGGTCAGGAACATACTCCACTGCTCACGCCCTTTGGCATAGAAAGCGTCGGCTGAGGGACGAACCTGCAGCATCACAGCATTTATACCTGTTTTCTGATGGGTGTCGAAGATGTCAACCAGTTCCTGCATCTGCTGCTGGGAATCTACACCCTGCTTTGGTTTGGAAGGCCAGTCGATGTTCTGTACTGTGGCAATCCATACGCCTCTGAACTCACGTTTAGGAGGATCTTTTGAAACCTGTGCAAACAGGCTGACTGAACTGAGTAGCAAGGCGGCTAAAAGTGTAAAGTTTCTAATCATTGTTCCGGTTGGGTATAGGGTGGCTAAAAAAAAGCCCTCCAATAGGTTTAGTAAAGGAGGGGCTCTTTCATGTTGATAAAACTATTCGTAAGCTAATCTATTACTATTTGTACTAGGATGCAAGCCAGGTCTGAAACCGACTTACCTTGTGCAGAAAGTAAAAGCGGGAAATAACCCGGGACCAGCGCTGCCCCGGGTTTACCACCTTATCTCTCTCTCCAGTAATCTATCTGGGCAGCCTTTGGCTTTTCAGCGTAAGTGCCACGAATCTGCGTAGTGTACACACGACCCAATGACGCTATTGCGAATGACTGCTGGATATAAGAAGTTGAAGTAGCAGGATCGTACTCCGTACCGGAGGCAAAAACCTTGTAGGTATAGGTTCCTGGCTTCAGCTCTACGTATGGGCCGTGCTCTTTAAAGTCAAGACCTTTGCCCAGTTCATACACCTCAACTGGCTCAGCTGGCTTTGTGTCAGTTGCTGGTACAGCAGAACGCACTGCGTAAGCATCCACAGCAAACGGCATGTTCGCCATTGTGTTCATAAAGCGCCACCAGATTTTGGTGTAATCTGCTGGAGGCAGGTTATCCTCTACCATGAACACTTCGTAGCTTTCCGGAGTACCCGCCAGGTAAGCTGAGTAGTGTTTGTTGTTAGCCAGGCTTACAGAAGTACTTGCCAGCACATCGGCCGTGCCGGCTCCTGCCACTGTGTCGATCGCACTCATATTAAAGCTACCAGCCGGCACCAATGCGTAGGCATTGCTAGGGTATACTGAACCATAAAGGTTGCCCAGCACAATGTCAGTCGTGGTAGGCGCTACACCAGTCACTTTCTTGCTGTCCAGGTAAAAATTGGCGCGGGGTGCTCCTTCCACCTGGAAGAAGAACTTCACGTAAGCGCCATCTTGCACTGGCTCTGTTACTTCAGGGATGGCGTTCTTTTCGCAGGCTCCTAGCAGGAAGCCTGCTGCCAAAAACAGGAATGCTCTTTTAAATATCTTCATCATCTCTTTTTCGGATTATTCGTGTTTGCTGAACCAAGTTTCATAAGTGTGGTAGTTCTCATCGAAGCCGCCCATAGCACGTAGCGCCTCCTGATTCCACATATACTCTGAGTTGTATCTCGGACGTGCTCTGTAAGCCGGCACTCCCTGGTTAGACACGTGCAGTTGCTCAGGCAGTACGAAGCCTGTATACACTTCACCATCCTGGTTGTAGTGGTATCTTCTCATGTCAGACCAAGTCTCGATGAAGCCCCATCCCCATGTAGCGATGTACTTCTGCAGCATGATCTTAGAAAGTGTCAGGCCGGCAGGAGAAGTTGGCATCATTTCCTCGCTGGCCAGGTAAGCGGCCTTGCGCTGATCAAACATAGCTGGATCTGGTGCATAAGTACGGGCAAAGTCAATATGTGCTGTCACCCCTTTTCTGTAAGCATCCAGGGCTACATCCATCTTACCTGCGATCCAGGCTGCTTCTGCTTTGATGAACTGCAGCTGCGAGTAAGTCATCAGTGGGAAAAGAGCCGAGTTACCAAAAATGTAGATCTGGCGAGGCTGTACAGTTGACACACCTACAGAACCCCACAGGTTGTTTGGAACCTCCGCGGCAGGTATACCTGTGATACCTTTTCCTGAACGAAGACCTCTGTACTGACCGTCCGGCGACGGTGCCAGCATAGCCGTCAAACGTGGGTCTTTCAGGTGCTGTCCTTCAAACACAGGATCAGTTCCTGCCAGGTCCTCGTCACGCAGCGATGGGTTAGTACCATCCAGCAAACCAACGATGTAATCTGTCTGACGATTAGAAGCGATGTTGTTACGGATCGGCCCGAAGAAGTTTGTGTTAGCACTTACTTCTCCCTGAAAGCGGATCATAGCGTTGTCGGCATTGCTGGCAAGCGACTGATCCACGTACTCGATCACTTTGTTCGGGTCATAAGAAGACTTGTTTGTCAGGCGGTGTGCGTTGATCGCCAGCATACCGTAGGCAAACTTCTTCCAGCGCTCACGATTACCTGCGTAAATCAGGTCACCTTTGCTCAGACCAGAGCTAGCAGCATCCAGTCCGTCAGTTCTCTCCAGGCTTTTGATACCTTCTTCTAACAGACGCTTGATCTCAGGGTAAACAGCCTGCTGCTCATCGTAGTTGAACACACGTCTGTCTGGATCAAAGGCCTCCGTCATGATCACCGGACCATGATAGTCGGTCAGCGCCTGCCAGCCGTAAGCACGCATGATGTGGCCAACGCCTACAAAGTCGTACTTTTTGCTGCGCTCGCCGCTCTCGATCATATCCGACAGGTTGTAGCCCATGCTCCAGTACACGGCTCTCCAAAGCTGCGCATAGGAGTCAGAAAGTGGATTGGCGTGTAAGTCAAGTGCGTTGTCTGCAGCTGTAGAAGCCCAGTTCTGCACGTACTGACCTGCAAAACGACCATCCCACTGCATCGCTACTGCCATTTCAGACTGTATCTGCGGCAGGAACAGTTCCGGCTGCAACAGAGAGTCCGGACCGTTCGGGTTTGTGTTTACGTCTAGGTAATCTTTACAGCCAGATGCCGAAAACACGCTGGCCGCTATAAGAGAAGCTACTAATATCTTTCTCATTTTCATTTCAATTAAAATCCTGCTCTAATTCCAAAGTTAATTCCTCTTGGCAACGGGAAGTTACCATAGTCGAGGCCACCACCACCGGCGCCACCTACTGCGGCAGAGTTACCGTTTGCTACCGGATCCAGACCAGAGTAGTTCGTGATCAGGAACAGGTCTGTACCTGTTACAAACACGTTCAGGTCTTCGATGAACTTCACACGCTGCATGATGCTCGTCGGCATGCGGTAGTTCAATGTCACGTCACGCAGACGTACCCAGTTCACGTCTTTCTCAATGAAGCTCTGGTGCGGGTAGATAGAAGCCCAGTAAGAAGAGTTTCTGTAAAGGTCGATCGGAATGTTGTTCTGTGTTGGGTTGGCCGTGTTCTCCAGACCGTCTTTCAGCACACCTGTTACAATGCGTGGCTCTTCTCTGTTCAACGTACGCTTGCTCAGACCATTTACCGTCAGGTAGTGCTCTGTTGCATTGTACACGTCACCGCCTTTGCGGATGTCAAGCAGGAAGTTAAGCGACAGATTCTTGTAAGTGAAAGTGTTTGTCAGGCCGATGTTGAAGTCAGGGTTACGGTCACCTACTATAGCCCACTCGCTGGTGTTCAGGATAGGAAGACCGGTAGATGGGTTGATCAACACATCACCGTTGTCGTTGCGCTGGTAGTCATAACCCGTGAAGGTTGTAAGCGGACCATCCACACGTGAACCTACACGCACGTTGCCATACAGCCAGGTGTCAGAGTTGTAGAACTCCTGCACGTCGCCAGGCAGCTTCGTCAGTTTGCTGTTGTTCTTCGTGTAGTTCAACAACACGTCCCATCTGAAATTGCTGTTCTCTACAGGCGTGCCGTTCAGTTGAAGTTCTATACCTGAGTTCTCCATCTCACCGGCATTGAAGGTCATCAATACGAAACCAGTAGCATAGCTCAGACGCAGGTTCTGCACAATCTGGTCAACAGACTTCTTCTTGAAGTATGTCGCGTCGATGCCGAAGCGGTCGTTGAAGAACTTCAACTCTGTACCAAACTCGTAAGAGGTTGTCATTTCCGGACGCAGGTTCAGGCTTGGGCCTGTGAAACCGTAGCGGAAGCCACCACCTGTCGTTTGAGCCGATTCGTAGAACGGACGGATGCTGTAAGGGCGGGCATCTTTACCTACCTGGGCAATTGAGCCTCTCAACTTACCATAAGACAGTACATTTTTGAACCCCTGGAATGGCTCCAACTCGGTGAACACAAAGCTCAGACCGGCAGATGGATAGAAGAAAGAGTTGTTCTGCACTGGCAGTGTAGAGCTCCAGTCATTACGACCTGTCAAAGTCAGGAAGAGGATGTCGTTGTAGCTGGCGTTGAAGCTACCCCATGCGCCTACCAGACGACGCTGCGTCAGGTTATTGTAGGCGCGCTGTGTTGTAAGTGCCGTGTTGTTGATCGAGTACAGATCAGGCGCCATGAACTGCTCACCTGTAGCGGCTGCACTGAACGTGTTCCAGTCATATACTGTGCTACCCACTTTCAGGTCAGTGCGCAGTTTGTCGTTGAACAAAGTAGGCGCTGTAAACTGTGCGTAGTACTGGAAAGTAAGGTTACGGTTCGTGATAAGCGCCTGGTCAAAGATACCACCGTAAGAGCGGCCTGCATTAGACTCAGGATGACGCACGATTGTATTTTTCTCAGTATAGTAGTCAACACCTGCCTGGCCTACCAGTTTCATCCAGTCTGTCACGTCAGTTGTTAAGCTGGCGTTCAGTCTGTAACGGTCTGTCAGGGAGTTGAAGATGTTCTTGTTTACGTTAAAGAACGGGTTCTCAATAGCAGTTGAGTAAGCACCGAAGTCTCTTCTGTTTCCGCTCGGCGTCAGGTAGTTGCTTGCGTCGTCGTTAGATGGCCAGCGCAACAACTGCAGCAAAGGACCACCAGCACCTCTGAATGCCTGGTCGTTGTCAGAACGGGTATAGTCGAATGTCACGTCTGTTGACATGAACTTATTCAGCTTTGCTGTGATAGCAGAAGAAAGCGTGATACGCTCCAGACCTGTGTTCGGGATGAAGCCCTGAGCATCGGTGAAGGAACCCGAAATGCGGTACTGTGCAGATTCGTTACCACCAGTAAAGGCCAGGTTGTGCTTCTGAGTGAAAGCATCCTGGAAGAAGTTCTTTACATTGTCATAGAACTGTACTTCAGATGGATAAGGCGCACCGAAGTAAGAAAGGCTTTCATCACCTTCCGTTGTGTAGCCATTAATACCTCTGTCGTACTTCTGCTGAATTTCAGGGTAGCGCACGATGCGGTCGATACGGAAGCTGTTGCTGTAGTTGATACGGGCTTTGCCAGCCTGACCACGCTTGGTGGTAATTACGATCGCACCAGAAGCAGCCTCAATACCATAAAGAGCGGCCGCTTCAGGGCCTTTCAGTACGGTGATGCTTTCAATGTCCTCCGGGTTGATGTCGGCAGCACGGTTGGTAAAGTCAACACCTCTGTTTTCGAAGGACTTAGCGCCAGCACCGATAGAAGAAGCAAACACCCCTGTAGAAGTTGTGTTGTTGCTGATCGGAAGACCGTCTACCACGAACAGTGGCTGGTTGTTACCGCTCAGGGAGCTGATACCACGGATTACGATAGAAGAAGAAGAACCTGGCAGACCAGAAGAAGCATTTACTTCCACACCAGCCACACGACCGGCAAGGCCGTTCACGAAGTTCTCGCGCTGTGTCTGGGCAATGGTAGCACCTTTAACCTCTGTTACGGCGTAACCAAGCGCTTTCTTTTCCTGCTTGATACCAAGGGCTGTTACTACCACTTCGCTCAGGCTTTCGGCATTTGCTTGCAGTGCAACATTGATTACTGTGTTAGTACCCACAGGTCTTTCAGCAGGTTTCATCCCGATAAAGCTGAACACCAGCACATCAGAAGGCGCTACTGAAATCGAGAATTTACCATCCACGTCGGTATTCGTACCACGCGGCTGGCCTTTAACGGCTACCGTCACACCAGGTAGCGGGGAATTGTCGGAGGCGGCAGTTACCGTGCCGGTCACAGTCGTGCTCTGGGCATTGGCTGTAAAGTGAAACAGGAGGAAACATATCCCCCATAGGTAACATTGTAATTTTTTCATCATAACTACGTGGCTATTGGTTAAGATTATTGTGGGTAGATTGATTATTGGTTATAGGTAAAACATAGAATAAACTCTCTCCAACTCTCCGGCTAAGCATTGCAGCAAATCATATAAACAAAATACAATTCAGCCAGCTACATTAATGTTACTGTATATCAGTATATATTAAACTCACATTAAAGCTACTAAAAAAGGAACACAGCGCACAGGTTACTGCAATGATTTTAGCTAAAAAAGAAAAAAGCAGCAACATGATGCTATACGCAAAAACGCAAATTCATGCATATAAAATTATAATTATTTAATATAATTTTTAACTATAAATCTAATTATACCTTATGCGTAACAAAAACCTGCTTAATTAGCTTTTAAAACAGCATCCCCACTGATACCGTGAACTAGGCCTTTTGAACAAACATGCAAACTTCGGCAAACCTGTCACAAACAAAACCTTCATAACATAAGACCTCAAACCGTGTTATCACAACTGATTCCGGCAAACTATTAACCCATAACATATTACACGTGTCTCCAATCAGGTTAACAGCATCAGTTATCGTGTCCCGAAATTTTTCAATCCGGTCGGTTTCTTGTATCAAGGGTATAGCAGATACTTTTTGCGCTTCTCCTTGTACTGGCTCAGCCCAGGTTCCCAGCTCTGCCGGATCTCTTCTTCCGAGACACCTGCGATGATCTGTTCTCTAAACTTTTTAGTCCCTGCCAGCCGGTCAATATTACCGATCTGATTGCTCTGTGATTGATCAAAGAACCGCTCCTTATCCGGATAGGCCTGGTAAAGCTCGATCATCCAACTCAGGTTGATTCTACCTGTTTCCCGGAAGGTATTCACATCATAGTTGCGCAGGTCCAGCCCGTAACATACCTTGTCCTGGTGCAAAGGCGTTTCAGCCATGCCCTTTATACCTGTAGGGGTATAGCTGAAGGAGTATTTATCTTTCATGACCGGATGACCCAGCACTGTAAAAGGATACATCGTGCCACGTCCATGGTTGAAAATCGTGCCTTCAAATAGGCAGGTAGAGGGGTATAGCAGAATAGACTGTTGTGTGTTAAGATTTGGGGAAGGCCATACGGGTAAGTCATAAGGCATATCGTGGTCATAGTTTTTGACCTTCACAACTTTGAGTTTGCACTGCACGCCATTTGCCAGCCACTTTTCACCGTTGATCATCTGGGCAAACTCACCCACCGTCAGGCCATGCGCAATAGGTATAGGATGTATGCCAATCCCTGATTTGTTCTCTGGCTCCAGAATCGGACCATCTATCAGGAAACCATTAGGGTTAGGTCTGTCCAGCACCATCAGCTCTACGCCGTTTTCGGCGCAGGCTTCCATCACACGGTGCAGCGTAATGGTATAGGTATAGAAGCGGGTGCCTACATCCTGTATGTCAAAGATCATCAGGTCTACATCGGCCAGATCTTCTTTTGTAGGCTTATTGCGCTTACCATAAAGCGACACTACCGGTATACCTGTTTTGGGGTCCACACTATCCTCCACCTTAATGCCAGCACTGGCATCACCTCTGAAGCCGTGCTCAGGACCGAACACTTTCACAATGTTCACTCCGAGCGCATGCAAACTGTCAACACTCAGTTTATTGCCGATAATGGAAGTCGGGTTCACCACCATTCCAATGCGCTTACCCTTGAGGTAAGGCAGATAGGCTTCGGTTTGGTCAGCACCGGTCACAATCGGAGCCTGCTTGGCTTCAGGGGCTGTCGCAGTGCTTTGCGCAGCTGGCGTGGTTTCGCTCTGTTGCGGCGCTTTGCAGGATGCGGCCGCCAGCACTAAAGCTAGCGCGCTGTTTACCAGCACTTTTACTTTGAAGGAAGTATACATAGTTAGTTAATTACTCCGGCAACCTGACCCGCTATAAAGGCCCGGCAAGAAGCGAAATACGCAGCTTTATGCAAGCTCTTTTGCTATTCCTGCTTTTTCCTTCACTAATTAACTCATTTATATTTATATATACCAAATTTTATGCTGACTATTTTATCAAATCCGCAAAAACATGCATAAAACACGGGACTATATTAGCAATTTGATAATCGATAATAACAAAGGGCAGGTATAGTCTCGCTATACCTGCCCTTTGTTACTGCTGGTTCTATATTAGTTTACCAGAAGATTATGTAGATCGCAGCCAGAGTCAATACGATAGCAAAAGATGCCACATTAAAGATCATGTCTGTCCGGAACAACGACCTGTCATACTGGATTGGATTGGCTGGCACGATGCCGCGCGATTTGTTCTCATAAAGTGAGTACACAATCATCAGCGTAGACAGAAGCAGGAATACCAGTCCCATCTGGTCCAGGAACGGCATGGTCGGAAATAGCTGGTCGATGATGATACTGAAAGGCACCGAAGCGATAGCCGTAGCAAGCGCTGCATTGGAAGTCGCCTTTTTCCAGAACAGACCGAATACGAACAGCACCACGATACCCGGACTCACATAGCCCGTGTATTTCTGGATGAACTGGAAGATCTGCTCCTCCCCTCCCAGCAACGGCTCTGCTACCAGTACGGCAATGATAATGGCTGTCAAACTAACCAGTCGCCCGATCACTACCAATTGCTTCTCGTTGGCATCTGGCTTAAGGTGAGCTTTGTAGATGTCCATGGTAAAGATCGTGGCCGTGGAATTCATCATAGAACTGAGCGAAGACAGGGCTGCCGCCATCAGGGCAGCAAAGGCCAGGCCTTTCAGACCAGTCGGCACCAGGTTACTCAGAAGCCATGGATAGGCCTCGTCATACCGGCTGATTTCGGCATTCAATGCAAAGGCCGCTATACCTGGAATCACCACCACCAACGGAATAAGCAGCTTCAGGAAGGCAGCGAACACCAGACCCCACTGCACTTCTTTCAGGCTTTTGGCTGCCAGGGCACGCTGCACAATGTATTGGTTAAAGCCCCAATAGCTAATGTTGGCGATCCACATGCCACCAAAGAGCACTGTCATACCCGGCAGGTCTTTGTAGAAAGGATTCTCCTCTGACAGGATCATGTCGAACTTCTCCGGCGCCTGCTCAAACAGCATGGCCATGCCGCGCATCGGGCCTTCGCCACCACTCACGGCATCGAGTGCCAGAAAAGTAGTCACCAAACCACCCAATATCAGGAACACCACCTGGATTACGTCAGTCCAGGCTACCGCCTTAAGACCACCGTAAATCGAGTACGAAACGGCCACTGCGGCAAGGCCGACGATTGCCCACATCGTGCTAACGCCAAACACCACGCTCAGGGCCAGCGCCGACAGGTATAGCACCGTGGTCAGGTTCACGAAGATATAGAGCATGATCCAGAATATGGCAAGGCTGGTGCGGATGCGGTCGTCGTAGCGCAACTTCAGGAACTGCGGCATGGTGAAGATACCTTCTTTTATATAGATGGGCAGGAAAAACTTGGCTACAATGATAAGCGTAGCTGCCGCCATAAACTCGTAGCTGGCTATACCTAGACCAATGGCAAAACCGGAGCCCGACATCCCGATGAACTGCTCGGCCGAGATGTTTGAGGCGATGAGCGAGGCTCCGATCGCCCACCAGGGCAGGGACTTACTGGCCAGGAAGTAGTCCGTTGAGTTTTTGATGTGGCCTTTCTTTTCGCGGGACACCCAAATGCCGACCGCTATAATAAGCACACAGTAGCCAATGAAAATGGCAAAATCCAGTGTAGAAAAATTCATTGCATGGTTATTTAGAATAGCTAATATAGAATATTAGATTTAATAAATAGTACAGGCATAAGCAGTTATTTTCGATCGGCCCCGCTGTCTGACTATCAGGCCAGATTCACGAGACTGCGCAACAGCCTGGCAGCAGCTTCCGGAGTAATGTCGCGCTGCGGATTTCCCATCATCTCGTAGCCTACCATGAATTTCTTGACAGTGGCCGAGCGCAGCAGTGGCGGGTAGAAATGCATGTGAAAGTGCCAGCCAAGGTGTTCCTGTCCGTCGGTTGGGCTCTGGTGGATGCCCGAAGAGTAAGGAAATGACACCCCAAACACCCGATCGTACGTGGCCGTGAGCGACTGAATGATTTGACTGAAGCCGTCTTTCTCCTTATCGCTCATCTGCCCGATGTGCTGAAAATGGCGTTTGCTGATGATGATGGCTTCAAAAGGCCACACTGCCCAAAAGGGCACCAGCGCTGCGAAGTGTTCGTTCTGCACTACGATACGCTCTCCTTGCTCCAGCTCCAGTTGCAGGTAATCAGCCAACAGACTGCGGCCGTGCTTTTCAAAGTATTGGGTTTGTTGAGCGGTTTCCTTAGCGGGCTCTACCGGCACGGTGCTCTGCGCCCAGATCTGCCCGTGCGGATGCGGGTTGCTGCAGCCCATGATACTCCCTTTGTTCTCGAATATCTGCACGTAGTTGATGAAGTCCAGTCCTCCGAGTTCGGCATACTCCTTCTGCCAGAGGTCTACTACCTGTCGGATGTCGACAGCTTCCATGTCCGCCAATGTCAGGTCGTGCCTTGGCGAGAAACAGATGACCCGGCAAATGCCACGCTCGCTCTCTGCCCGAATCAGGTCGCCCACCACATAGGCCCCTTGGGGCGCATCGGCCTGCAAGGCACCGAAGTCGTTGTCGAACACATAAGTGGAGGTATAAGCAGGATTCTGCTCGCCGTTGGCGCGGGTATTGGTGGGGCACAGATAGCAGCTGGGATCATATTCGGGGCGTGTCTCGCAGCTCTCCTCTTCCTGCTGTCCCTGCCAGGGGCGTTTGGAACGGTGCGGCGACACCAGCACCCACTCACCGGTGAGCGGATTGTAGCGACGATGCGGATGTTCTGCCAGATCAAAAGTAGCCATGGTATATTTAGTTAGATTGCTGCTTCGAAAGCAAGTCCATTTTATCTCTTTGTCATTCTAAAAGAATCCTGGTGGCAGACAGTAAGAGAATAAGCCCGCTGCCTACTGGTTATTCATTTCACCAGGGTTCTAATACTTATGCTTGTACCAGGCTTGTCCCATCCACAATCTCGGCCACATAGGTTCTCAGGCTAATGCCGAACCGCAGCTTGTAAGCTTCCTCCATATTTTGAGTAAAGGCCTGTAGTGCATCCAGCTTCACAAGGTTGATGGTACAGCCGCCAAACCCACCGCCCATCATGCGGGCTCCCATCACTTCCTCCATATCGCTTGTCTGGTCTACCAGAAAATCCAGTTCCGGGCAGCTTACTTCGTAGTCGTGCTGCAGACCGTGATGCGAGGCGTACATCTTTTCGCCAAAGGCATGCATATCGCCCTGCTCCAGAGCCTGACAGGATTCCTCTAAACGGATGTTCTCGTGCACGACATAAGAGCATCGCTTGTACACTACCGGATTAAACTCTTCCTGGTGCTGCTCCAGCATAGCCACGGTAACGTCACGCAAACTGTGCACCTGCGGGTAGTGGCGCTGCAGCAGAGTTACACCGGCTTCGCACTCCTGTCGGCGGGTGTTGTACTCCGACGAGGCCAGGCTATGCTTTACCTGCGTATCACAAAGCACGATGCGGTAGTCCGCCATGTCCAGCGGGTAGTAGTCGAACTCCAGAGAGCGGCAGTCGAGCTTAACGGCGTGCTGCTGACGGCCGTACATGCTGGCAAACTGGTCCATGATGCCGCAGCGCACCCCGGCATAGGTATGCTCAGCCATCTGCGCCATCTTCACCAGGTCAAACTTAGGTATAGCATAGCCGAAGACATGGTTCAGCCCAAAAGCCAGTCCGCACTCCACGGCCGCTGAAGACGACAGCCCGGCCCCTATCGGAATATTGCCGCCGTATACCAGGTCGAATCCTTTCACTTCATATCCGGCCTGCTGCAGCTGCGCGATCACACCCAGCAGGTAATTCGCCCAACTTAGCTCAGACCGCTGCACCTGGCGCAGATCAAACTCCGCTGCCTGCTGCAGGTCGTAAGCGTATACCCGAAACATGTTGGATTGATTCGGAGCCAAGGCAAAGTAAATCTCCTTGTTAATAGCAGCCGGCAGCACAAAGCCCTCGTTGTAGTCCGTGTGCTCGCCGATCAGGTTTACACGGCCGGGTGAGCGGACTACCACTGGCTCTTGTTTAAAGCGTGCTCTAAATTGAATAATAATTTCCTGCACCATATTCATGTGTGGTTAAGTTCAGGTATACATCGGCCACCTGCATAGCTGCCTCGAAACGCAGCGCAATATACCTGTATGCACATCAGCTTTACAGGCCTGACTTCAAACGAAGAAATCCCTCAGGTGTTTAGCATGGCCGATGCTAACAGGCTCCTAAATATACAAACTCTCAGGACACACTTCATTACGACATAGACTTATACCGCACATCTTAACACCTGGTATATTACAATTATGTATCCTATTTTTCCCTATCACTATTCAGAACAAGGCTGCCTGAAATTTTAGAAGAGGGCCTGCTTTGATAAACGCAGAAGTCTTTGCTAACTTAGAGGCTTCTAAAAGAGCATGTTCAAACTTTATCTTTCATATAGTACCCACTTTGCAGCGGAAGCCACGATTCGCTATCTCAGGACGCGCTGCTCAGCCATGCGGCTTTAGTACCATTCTGAAGCCTTGCTCTTACCCGCTCCCAAGGGCCGAATAAAAGTTTAAGCATTCTCTACGCACCTTATTGCACAATTCACCTTATATGAAAAAGAGTCTACTTCTTTTTTCTCTCCTGATACTCCTTATCAGCCAAGCAATTGCCCAGGACACACCCTCCGGCAAATCTTCCAGGTCATCGCCTATCAAGCTACAGTTCCCCACTGATCCCGGCTGGAACGTGCTTAAAGAGGGACAGAAACTCGAATTCGACGTGCAGGCCAGCGGTGGCACGGGCACCGATTTCAGGTATAGCATCAAGCAAGGCAAAGTCGATGGCATGATCTTCGACTCAACCGGCTATTTCTCCTGGACGCCCAGCTACGATTTTGTGGACCGCCTGAGCGGAGGTCGTGTGCTGCAGGTGATTTTTGAAGTCCGCAACGAGAAAGACGAGAGCGCCAGCCAGGTCGTTGACTTTAAAGTAGAGCATGTAAACCGTCCGCCGGTGGTGGGCGAACTGAAGCCGCTCTATGTACGCTACAATACCCAGAATACTTATACCATTGAGTCAGCGGCGGTGCAGGACGAAGACGAGGACCCGATCGTGTTTGTAGCCATTGCGGACGGTATGCCGGAAGGTGCCAAGCTTTCGGCGCAGGGCGAGTTTACCTGGAAGCCTTCTCTTACGCAGTTCAATCGCCTCCGTAACAACCCGATCAAAGTAGAGTTTTATGTAGAAGACCAGCCAGCCAAGGCCCGAACCCGCGGCTCTTTCAAAGTGGAGGTAACGCAGCAGGACCTGCCGCCTACCCTGCAGATGATCCCGTCTCAGAAGCGTTTTGTTTACAAGGAAGACGCCACACTTAATATCAAGTTCCAGATCTATGACCCGAACGGGGAGGCCGATATCGCTTCTTTCAGCTTTATTTCCACTGACCCCAAAGTCCCGGCTACTGCCCTCGTGAAGAACACAGCCTCGCAGTACGAATTCATCTGGCGACCGGGCTACGACTTTGTGCGCGACCCGCTCGACTCTGTGGCTTTTGAGATGACCTTTTTTGTGCTGGACAAATCCAACAAGCGCGATGAGCGCACCGTGTCTATCACCATTATCAATGCCGTAAACGAAGGTGAAAAAGATCAGAAGCTTTATAACGAGTATCGCGCTGCCCTGGTGCGTGCCTGGGACCTGATGGAGCAGCTTAAGGAGACTGAAAAAGACCTGAAGAAGAAATATAACCGCGCCCGTAAAGGCAAGAAAGGTCGCTCCCTGGCCAATGCCTCGATGGGTGCTGTAACGGGTGTGGCCCCTGTCATCATAGACGAGCCAGCTACCAGCAAAAAGATCACCACCATCGGCGGTACAACTGTCATGACCATCGGCACGCTGGAGGCGACGGAGGTGATAGGCCGCTCCACCAAAGACCTGGTAGAGCGACTGAATTACATCATCGAGAAGCGCAACGAACTGCAGACCAAAGGCGATGTCTTCGCCCGTAAGTATGCCCTCAAGTCATCCCGCCGCAGGCCGGATTTCCTCAAAGATGTGGATGACTTTGTAGCAGTGATGAATCTGAAAGGCATGGTCGCCCTGGAGCTGGATGCCAGCTGGAAGAACAAGAGCAAAGCCAGCGATGAGAACATCGCCAAGACCTTTAAGGATTTTGGATACGAAAGTCAGAATTAGTACGTCTTATAAAACGATAGAGCCGGAGGCTGACGCCTCCGGCTCTATCGTTTACAGCTAAACAATTAAACTATTCTTTAGAAGCCAGTATCATTCTGGCTAGTTCTAACTCTTCCTGCAGGATGGTGTGCGGGCGTCCCGGGTATACCTTGCGGGATACTTTCGCGCCCATCCCTTCCATTTGCTTCACGGTTTCATCTACCCTGCTTACCGGCACATGCGGATCCGGGTCTCCTGTAGAAATGAACACCGGTGTACCTTCGAAATCGCCTTTGTAGTTGCTCGTGTTCAGTTCCTGACCGATCAGTCCGCCCGTGAAGATCAGCAGACCACCGAAGCGCTGTGCGTGCCGGGTAGCGTACTCTGCCGTTAAGCAGGCGCCCTGCGAGAAGCCGAGCAAGTAAATGTCCTTACTGGCTATACCTTGCGCTTTTATACTTTGCACGGTTTCATTGATCAGTTCCAGGGCCGAGTCCAAAGCAGGCTGGTTCTGATCGGCCGGCGCCATGAAGCTGTAAGGGTACCAGGTATTATTGGTAGCCTGCGGTGCGAACAGCGTGAAATCATCCGCTCCCAGTTCCTGCGCCAAGGGCAATATGCTCGCCGCCGTGGCACCTCTCCCATGGATCAGGATCAGCGCCTTGCCAGTTTCAGACAAGGGTTTGCCCTGCGTGCGTACTTGCTTTTCGTGTGTGTACATGCTATATCTTTCGTTCAGTTTAAGATGACTGCCTTAGTCCAGACTTGGCAGAACGGCTTCGATTTTGGCTCTGTGGGGTTCGTACTGCGGTGGCAGCAGTAGTTTCTGACCCAGTTCTTCCACCGGCTCGTCTATCGCAAAGCCCGGGTTGTCGGTTGCGATCTCGAATAGCACACCGCCCGGCTCACGGAAGTAAAGCGAGTAGAAGTAATTGCGGTCAATCTTCTCAGTAATATTGAAGCCTTTGCTAGCCACTTTTTCACGGAATCGCATCAGCACCTCCTCATCTTTCACCCGGAAAGCAATGTGATGGTTTGTACCTGCTCCGCCTTCTCCACGACTGACATTCGGGTTTTCCACGATGTCAATGTTGTTGGCGCCTTCCACCGCATTGGTGCTATACCTGTAGCTGTTTCCTGTCTGGTCCTGCAAGGTATAGCCAAAGATGTCGGTCAGGATCGTCGCCGTCTTTTCAGCCTTACCCAATGTCAGCGTCACACTATGGAAACCTTTGGTCGCCACGTCTGCTTTCACTTCGTCGGTTTCCCAGGGCTTGCGGTTGTCAGTATTTTTAGGGATCACCAGCTCCAGCAACAACCCGTCCGGGTCCTGGAAAGGCAGGTACTGCTCCCCGAATTTCTCCGCAGGGCGACCGTAACTTACTCCGTGTTCCTCGAAGCGTTTTATCCAGAAGTCAAAGCTGCCCTCAGGCACAGCGTAGCCAATGTGCGTGGCCATACCTGTGCCAGCCTTGCCACGACGTGCACCTGCGTAAGGGAAGAAGGTCAGGATGGTTCCCGGGCTGCCCGCCTCATCGCCATAATAGAGGTGATAGGTGCCGGGATCATCAAAGTTAACCGTCTTTTTGAGCAGCCTTAAGCCCAGCACTTTGGTATAAAAGTCCAGGTTGCTTTTTGCCGAATCGGCAATGGCTGTGATATGGTGAAGTCCTAAGATTCTGTCTTCCATGGTAATATTGTTTAGCTGTTAAAAGGTATACGCGAGGAGGGAGTTAAGATGTCATTTCGGATGCAATGAGAAATCTGAAGGCATTTATTATCCGGATTTCTCATTGCATCTGAAATGACAATTTGCAAACTTAGCCCTGCTTCACCAGCTGCACTTCAGCCTGCAGCTTGATCTCGTCGCTCACTACGACGCTACCGGCTTCCGTTACCGCGTTCCAGGTCAGGCCAAACTCTTTACGGCTGATCTTTCCAGTCACCGTGAAGCCTGCCTTGTGCTGCCCGTAAGGGTCTACTACCGTGCCGCCAAACTCCACGTCCACAGTAACAGGCTTGGTTACGTCACGGATGGTCAGGTCGCCGTGCAGTTTGTACTCATTGCCGCCTACGTTCTCGTAGTTCTTGCCAACAAAGCGAATCTCGTCGTGCTTCTCTACATCAAAGAAATCGCCTGACTTCAGGTGCGTATCACGCTGCTCGTTGTTGGTGCTGATCGAGTTCACATCGGCCGTGAACACAATGTTGCTGGCACCATTGAAGTTCTCGTCTTCACTCTCGGCCTCTACCGTGAATTTTTCGAAATAACCTGTCACAGTCGTGATCATCAGGTGCTTTACTTTGAACTGTACTTCGCTGTGCGTTGGGTCTACTGACCATTTTACGTTTGCCATAATCTTATCTTTTATTTGGGTTAAAATGTTTTCTGCTACAAACTTACAATAAATGTATAGACTTTAAATGTATATACATCAATTATTTTAAAAAGGTTTCTTATGCTTCAACTTTCCTGTCTTATATAGCTGATTATGCGCTGAAAATTTGCTCCGGTTTATGAATTCAAAAACAGGGCGCACAGACAGGTATAAGAGCATAGGTTAGACCCAGCAAGATACCGACAGTTGCAGGATATTTTTTCATACCTAAACCGCAAATATTAAAGTGTATTTTGCGCAAACGGGTTGGCAGTGGTGCAGAAAATAGCGAACTTCCAGCTAGTAAACCGGCATGTTCAGAACAGTGAGTAGCAGCATCTGAAATGTGCCGAATCAAGACTTAATTCTGATCAAGAAATGGGAAAGGTACTTTCTTTTGGTGAGTTGTTGTTGCGTATCTGTCCGGATGAAGCGGGGCAGTGGCTTCAGGAAAATAGCTTACCTTTTTATGTAGGCGGTGCAGAAGCCAATGTGGCAACGGCGCTGGCCCTGTGGGGTATACCATCCGCCTATCTTACCGCCCTGCCCGACAACTTTGTGTCAGAACAGTTGGTTGGCTACCTCAACAGCCGCCAGGTACAAACGGACCAGATTGTGTATCAGGGCGACCGTGTCGGGCTGTATTACCTACCCAAGGGAAAAGACCTGAAAAATGCCGGCGTGATTTACGACCGGGCCGGATCGGCTTATGCTGACCTGAAACCGGGCACTATTGACTGGGAGAAAGCTTTCGAAGATGTGAGCTGGTTTCATTTCAGCGCCATTTGCCCTGCCATCAACCAATCCGTAGCCGATGTCTGCGAAGAGGCTTTGCAAGTTGCAGTACAGAAAAAAATCACGGTCTCGCTGGACCTTAACTACCGCGCTAAGCTTTGGAAATATGGCAAGGACCCATTGGAAGTGATGCCTGCGCTGGCACAGTATTGTGACCTGATCATGGGCAACATCTGGGCAGCCAATAAGATGCTGGGTATACCGCTTGATGAAAACCTGATCGCTAACCTTAACAAGGCGAGCCTGCAGCAGCATGCCGCCCGCACTTCAAAAGCTATTTTGGAGAAGTTTCCTAAGTGCCGCACGGTAGCCAACACCTTCCGGTTTGACTTCCGGCAAGGCATTCGGTACTTTACTACACTATTCGAAGCAGGCAACCTGTATACCTCCCACGAATACCAGGTGGCGCAGATCCTGGACAAGGTAGGAAGTGGCGATTGTTTTATGGCCGGCCTTATCTACGGCTACTACAACCAGCTTCCCCCTGCCGAAACGGTTGAATTCGCCACTGCCGCCGCCTTCAGGAAATTATTTATCCCGAGTGATGCCACCACCAGCACCGTGGCCGAGATCAACGATACCACCCTAGCCCATGCAAACTAAAGAAAATGCCCTGAACACTCTCTTGAAGCAGGGTTTACTGCCCTTGTTCTTTTATGAAAACCCAGAGGTGAGCCTGCAGATTGTGAAGACGCTCTACCAGGCTGGCATCCGCACCCTCGAATACACCAACAGAGGTCCTGCGGCACTCGAAAACTTCAGATTTCTCAAGAAAGAACTCACTGTGCTATACCCTGACTTGCACCTAGGCATTGGCACGATCAAAACCACTGAAGAAGCTGAGGCTTTTATAGAGGCAGGCGCAGATTATATTGTGTGTCCGATTGTGAACCCTGCCGTGGGTGATCTCACACACAAAGCCGGGCTGCTGTGGATACCGGGCTGCTTTACTCCAACCGAAATCCATGTGGCCCAGCAGCACCAGGCAGCGCTTATTAAAATTTTTCCGGCCAATGTACTCGGACCGGGTTATGTAGCGTCTATCAAAGAACTATTCGCAGGGCAGCTGTTCATCCCGACAGGCGGCGTGGAGATTGACCTTGACAACATCAGCACCTGGTTTAAATCCGGCGTTTGCGCCGTAGGGATGGGCTCCAAACTTATCAGCAAAGACATACTGGACAACAGGGACTACCCGAAACTGGAAAAACTAACGCAGCAGGCTATCGAAATAGTCAAAAAAGCCAGAAAATAAAGCCTGCGTTCCTCGAGGCTGTTTCATATCCTGATTTCAGGTATAGCTCACCCAAAATGCCAAAAAAATACCCTGCCGATAAGCATCAACAGGGTATAAAAATAGACTTTTGATGCGAGCTCACTATAACTTCACCATCGCGTCTATTGTCTGGATACTTCCATCCGGGTTGTGCTTCAGTTCTGTTACCTTCACGCTACGCAGCGGTGTTTTACCCCCTGACAGAGAACTGTCGTGGTAGAACAGGTACCACTTGCCATTGTGCTCTGCGATAGAATGGTGGTTGGTCCAGCCTAGCACGGGCTTCAGGATAACACCCTGGTAGGTGAACGGGCCGTATGGGCTGTCGCCGGTAGCATAGGCTATGTTGTGCGTGTCACCGGTGGAATATGAGAAGTAGTATTTGCCATTGTACTTGTGTACCCAGGCTGCCTCAAAAAAGCGTCTTTCATTGTCGCCGGCCAGCAGTGGTTTCCCGTTCTCGTCGAGTATCTGCACATCGCGCAGCTCCTCAGCAAAGCTCTTCATGTCAGGGCTCAGTTTGGCTACTTTCGGCATCAAGGCTGGTGCGTCATCAGCAGGATATTCGTCGTTTGGGTTATAGGTGCCCGTGCTCCAGCGCTGCAACTGACCTCCCCAGATGCCACCAATGTACATATAGTATTCGCCGTTGTCTTCGTACACGGCAGGGTCTATGCTGTAGCTGCCCTTGATCGGTTCCGGCTCTGCTTTGAACGGTCCGGTTGGTGAGTTGCTGGTCGCTACCCCGATCCTAAAAACATCCTGCTTGTCTTTTGCCGGGAAAAAGAAATAGTAGGTCCCGTCTTTGTAAGCCGCATCCGGTGCCCACATTTGTCTTCCGGCCCAAGGCACATCCTTGATATCCAGCGCCACGCCATGGTCTTTTACCTCACCGCCTACACTGTCCATCGACAGCACATGGTAGTCTTTCATAGCGAAGTGTGAGCCATCGTCTTTCTCAGGTATACCTGCTTCAATATCGTGCGAAGGGTAAATGTATATTCTGCCGTTGAAAACATGGGCTGATGGATCCGCGGTGTAAATGTGCGTCACCAATGGGTCGTTTGCTACAGTGACTACTTCTTGCGCTACGGGCTGTTCGGCCTCTGTCTGGTTCTCGGATGCTGTGCTCTGGCAACCGCTTGCCAGAACAGATACCGCTAGCATGGCCAACGCGGTGTGTTTAAATGGCTTTTTTGCTATCATGATAGGTATAGGGTTATAAATCAGTTAAAAGCTTAATTTTTTATTGTTTCAGGGAAGTGGAAGTGCTGTTGTAGATCGCGTCGTTGCCTTCATAATCAAACCAGTCGAAGGCGGCTTTGCTGTTGGATGATTTACCCTGTGAGGTAGCGAATATACCCAGCGTCACGCCCACAAAGCCACCCGATACGCGGGTGCTCAGGTAACGACCGTCGACCTCGCCCTGCAGCAATTTCCAAGCGCCATCTTTAGTCGCGTAAGAGAAGGCATACCTGGCTCCGTCGAAGTCTATTTTAAGTTGCAAAGGCAGTTTGCTTTCCTTTTTGCTGAGCTGTTGCTCGGCCAGCACCGTGCCGTCGGCTTTCCGCAGCTGCACCACCTGTTTACCTTTAGCTATGGTTTTGCCGAGTAGGTAATGGTGCTTCTCTCCCTGAAAGGCGGCTATACCTGCAAACTCGCTGTCGCCTGTTGGCTGAAACTCCATTATAGTGCTGGCGCTCCCCGCGATGTGCTGCTGCCTTCTGGTGAGGAAAGACGGATTGCTTTTGCCAGAGAGTTCTTCGGGGCGCACCGCCAGCGTCAGTTTTCCGGATGGCTGGCTCAGGCTGTACCAGTCGGTGTGCGGAGTGCGCAGCATCAGCCAGTGCATCGGCAGTTTGCTGTCGTTAAAGTCCTCTCTATACCTGAAGTTTCCGTTCAGCGGGAAATCGCTCAGCTTGGCTTCTGGCAGATTGGGACGGGTATAGCTATACTGTACCAGCTCGTGCTCAGCGTTGATAATGGGCCAGCCGTCCTGCCAGGTTACCGGGGCTAGAAATGTTTCGCGGCCGATGTTGTAGTGGTCCTCCGTATCGTACGGGCGGGTAGCCAAAAACACAGCCCACCATTCGCCGTTTTTTGTCTGCACCAGGTCGGCATGGCCCGTGGCGGATACCGGGTTGGGACGGTCGTTGGGCAGATGGCGTTGCGTCAGAATGGGATTTTTATCGTAGGGCACATAAGGCCCGGTTGCTTTTTCGCTGCGCAGAATCACTTCGGAGTGGTTCACGCTGGTCCCCCCCTCGGCCGCCATCAGATAGTAGTAGCCATTCACGTTGTAAATGTGCGGCCCTTCAATCCAGACAGGCTTTTTGGAAATATCTACTCCCCCGTTTACCAGGATGCTTGGCTGGCCCACTGTTTTCAGGTTTTTGTAGTCGAACTCGAGTATCCGGATGGTGCGGTGTCCATCGTAAAGCGGCTTGTTGTCAGGTGCGTCGCTGTTGTAGAGAATGTAGGCTTTACCGTCCTTGTCAAAAAAAATGGATGGGTCGATGCCGCTTACCTCGCGCAACCACACCGGGTCAGACCATGGCCCTGCCGGATTGGTGGCCGTTACCACAAAGTTACCACCTTTGTCCACCAGCGTCGTGATCATATAAAACACGCCGTCGTGGTATTCAATGGCGGGTGCAAAAATGCCGCGCGACACACCCAGACCTTCCACGTCCAATTGCTCCGGACGGTCAAGTATGTTGCCGATCTGTTTCCAGTTTACTAAATCCTTGCTGTGGAAAATTGGCACACCCGGGTAGTAAGAAAAGGTAGAGTGCACCAGGTAAAAATCATCGCCCGCCCGACAGATGCTGGGGTCCGGGTAAAAGCCTGCCAGAATCGGATTCAGGAACTTCTCCTGCGCCTGCACTGCCAATGAAATCAGAAATAAAGCCATCGCCAGGCCTGCCTTTTTCAGGATGCTGCTATACTTGGTTATACCTGCCATGTTATCTTTTTGCTGTAATGAAGATTTAGTTGCTGTAAACTTGGCCCTTCAGAAAAAGGGAATTTCAAACACTGCTGTTACCCATGGCGCGAGCATTCTCGCTGGCGCTATGAAAGTCTTCTTGTCATTTCGACCTTTGGGAGAAATCTGAAAGTCATTACATCCAGTTCTTTCCTATCATCGAGATGACAGCTTAAGGTCGGTTAATTCACCGCCGTCTCCGCTCCTGCCTGCACGCTCTCTGGCGGACCGAGATAGCTTGGCTTCGCTCCTGTTGTTTCCACCACAATCTTCTGCACCACCACACCCGGGTCTACCATCCATACCTTGAGCGTATGCTGCCCTGGCTTGCTCACCTGGTGCTTCGACTGCGTCACGATGATGCTGTTGGCTACCCACTCGTCCCAGGACTGGGTGGTGTTGTCGTGGTGGATGCTCACGATCTGCGGAGCTGCATCGTCAATGGAAACGGCGTAGCGTATACCTTTCGGCAGGTCGAGGTAGTTGAGCGTGGGCGATACGTGTACCTGCACGTTCACTTCACCACTGGTCAGCAGGTGCATGTCGTACTCCAGCACAGGGCTGTTGGCGCCAGGCTGCTGACTTGAGGCTGTAACAGGGAAAGGCGTCATGGCAGAGGCGGTGCGGCCCATGTCGGGCAACAGCTTCCAGCTTAGGTTGCCAGCGGGTATGCTGCGGCTGTAATTTTCGGCTTGCATCGAGACATAGCCATTGCTTTCCACGAAGCCTTTGGCCGTGCTGGCCGTAGCTGGGTTGTTCACCTGCGCCTGCACCACCACGCTTTTGCCGTTCGGGCCTGTGATGGTAATCGGCACCCGTTGCTTTCCTTGCGGGGCTTTGCTCCAATCGACACGCACCCAGAGGCGCTGCTGGTCTTCTACTTTGCCCTGTTGCTGGTCTACCTGTAGCCAGGCTGCACCCGTTTTCACAGAATAGTTGAAAGGTGCCTGCCCACGGTTAAAGATTTCGATATAATGGGCTTTCTCGCCAAACGGGGTCAGTTCAGGCAATATGGCCTCTTCTTTGGCGGCTGGCCACCAGGCAGTGGAACCTTCCACGGCGATGCCCATCTCGGCGGCTGGCAGTTTGATTTCTGTTACATCCGGCATCACGTCCTTTTCGGGTTGCTGCCAATAGGTATAGCTGATGTGCGTCTGGTCCATCATGTGGCTCCACTTGCCGTTGGCAATGTCTTCGTTGTAAATGCGGGAAAGCTCCTGATCCAGGGCAAAGTGCTTTCTGCCTTTTTCAGCCATGGCATTGGTGGCGGCGCGGCCCTGCTTGCCATACAGTCGGTTAAAGCCCACGGACACCCACAGCGCATTGAGGTTGGCTGCGGCTTTAACAGGATGCAGCACCAACTGGAAGTAAGCGTCTTTGGCTTCGGCGGGAAGCTGGTTGTAGAGCTTTTCAGCCTGCTCCGCTAGTTGCTGATATTCTGCTACTACCCGCTCCGCTTCGCGGTAATTAGTCAGGCTATAAGTTTCGGCTGACAAAAGCTCAGGCTTGCGGCGTGAGTTGAACTTGGCATACTTGGCCAGCATCCCGGCTATGGCTGGGGCATGGGTTTCGCCGAACTGCTGCGCTGCCCACAGTCTGGTGTACTCGTCGAGCCGCTCTACAGGCCACTTCTCCGGGTTCCAGGCATAGTCGAGGAAGAACTCGGTCGGGAACTCCATCGGTTTGATATCGCCCACGTTTACAATCCAGATTTTGTTCGCGCCGTGCTGGTAGGCCAGGTGCATTTGCTCCCAGATGCGGGGTAGCGGGTTGGTGTTGATCCACTTGTAATTTCGCGGACCACCTACATAATCGTAGTGGTAGTAGATGCCAAAACCGCCCGAGTGCTGCTTCTCGCCTGGCTTGGGCAGTTTGCGCAGGTTGCCCCAGTTGTCGTCGGCCAGCAAAAGCGTTACGTCGTCCGGCACACGCATGCCTTTGTCGTAATAGTCCTGCACTTCTTTGTAGAGCGCCCAGATCTGAGGCGTTTCAGAAGCAGGTTTGCCCGTTACTTCTGCAATGATTTTGCGTTGGTCTTCTACAATCTGCTCAAGCAAGGCAATGTTACTGTCCTCGCTCATTGGCTCGTCGCCGTCGCCGCGCATACCTATCGTCACGATGCTTTCGTTATTGCCCATGCGCTTAATTCCTTCACGCCAGAATTCCTGCAGGGTTGCTTTATTGGTTTGGTAGTTCCAGTCGCCTTTGCCGTAGCGGCTCCACTCCACGTGGGCACGCGACAGGGGCTCGTGGTGTGAGGTGCCGATCACCACACCATATTCATCGGCCAGTATTGGGCTTTTGGGGTCGTCGTCATAAATAGAGCGTCCCCACATGGCCGGCCACAGGTAATTGCCTTTCATGCGCAGAATCAGCTCAAACACATGCACATAAAACTTCGAGTTGAAGCCGCCGAATTTCTCGGTAGCCCATCCTGCCAGCGCAGGTGCTTCATCGTTAATGAAAATGCCCCGGTACTGCACAGCGGGCGTACCCAAGGTATGGCGGCCTGGCAGTACGTACAGATTCTCTTGTTTCTTTACCGGCACATCTGCCCACCAGTACCAGGGCGTCACGCCAATTTGAGCCGAAACATCATAGATGCCGTAAATGGTACCGCGCTTGTCACTGCCCACAATTACCAAGGCCTGATCTACACCCGCCATCGGCTTCTCCACTACCTGCACCAGAAAGGTCTCCCACTTGCCCGCTATACCTGACACGTCGAGTTTTCTATCCTTCACCAGTTTGTCAATCACCGGACTTTTGCCCAATGTACCTACCAGTACCAGTTGCTTCGTTTTCGGAGCCTTTTTATCGACAGTCAGTTTCGGTTCGGCCTGGGTTACCCGCTTGATATCAGCCTGCAGGTCGCGGGCAGCGCGAATAACGCCCGCGTGGTCCTGATTGCTCACATACAGCGGGGCCAGTTTGCCAGCCGCCGCCAGAGTAAAGCTGCCTTTCTCTTGAGAATTGCTGATGTAGGATTTGTCATGCGTAGCCTGCGCTGACTGTGCAACCAGCGTAAAAACTGCCATCAGCAACAAGGTATAGGACAACCGTGATAGGTATAGCAAGGAGTGTTTCATGTCGTATGTATTAAGAGCGTTGTAAGCATTGATATTTCTTGTTAAGCCAATTGCCTGCTTATTACATCCTGTTGCTAGAGTTCTACCTGCTTCATTTTAGGCGACAGGAAGTGAATCACCAGCCAGGCTACCAGATAGGCCAGTCCGCAAATCGTGAAGATGATGTTGTAGCCCGCCACCAGATTGCCGAGTACTTTGTAATAGTCGAGAATGAAGCCGATGAAGAGCGGGAAAAGCGCCCCGCTCACTGAGCCAGCCATGCCGCCTATACCTACCACCGAGCTCACCGCTTTTTTCGGGAACATATCTGACACGATGGTATAGATGTTGGCACTCCAGGCCTGGTGTGCCGCAGCCGCCAGACTAATCAAACCTACAGCTACCCAGATGTCGGAGGTATAGCGGGCCAGCATGATGGGCACCACCAGCAAAGCGATAATCAGCATGGCCGTTTTGCGGGCCTTGAACACGGGCCAGCCTTTGTTGATGAAATAGGAAGAAAGATAACCCCCGCCGATGCTACCCACTGTGGTCGCGGTATATACGATGGCCAGCGGCAAACTAGGCTTGCTCAAATCCAGCTGGAAAGTCGTACTGAAGTAGGAAGGCAGCCAGAAAAGGAAAAAATACCAGATAGGGTCGGTGAAGAACTTGCCACAAATGAATACCCAAGTCTGGCGGATGAACAGGAGCTTCGACCATTTCAACGGTTTCTCTTCAGCTTCCAGAGAAGCCGCATCGTCATCGCTGTGAATGTAGTCGTACTCTGCTTGGCTCAGGCGCTTCTGCTTGGCCGGAGTGTCGTAGTAGTATAACCAGAAAGCCAGCCAGACAAAACCGATGGCCCCTGTTATAATGAAGGCTTCCTGCCAGCCGTAGACACCCAAAATCCAGGGCACGATGATAGGTGCAGCCACAGCACCCACATTGGCTCCTGAGTTGAAAATGCCCGTAGCCAGTGCCCGTTCCTTCTTGGGGAACCACTCCGCTACTGTTTTTACGGCGGCAGGAAAGTTACCTGATTCTCCCGCACCCAATGCTGCACGTGCCACACCAAAGCCGAAGGTGCTGCGAGCCGCGGCATGCGCCATGGCGGCCACACTCCACACTACAATCGAGATGGAGTAGCCCATCTTGGTACCGATCTTGTCGATGAAGCGCCCGAACACCACCATACTTAGTGCATAAGCTGCCGTAAAGGCCGTCACGATGGCTGCGTAGTCGCTTTCGGTCCAGCTGAACTGCTGCTCCAGTGCCGGTTTCAGCAAGCCCATCACCTGCCGGTCGAGGTAGTTGATGGTGGTGGCGGCAAACAAGAGCGCACAGATCGTCCAACGGTAGGAACCTATCTTGACTTTCTCAGTGACGAGCTTGGGCTTCTTGAGGAGAGGTGAGTTCATAGCAGGCGAGTTAAGGGAAAAGATTAATCTTGATCAAAAGGGAAATAGTTCTTGGCGTTGTAGTAGCAAATGTCCTGTACCAGTTTGCCAATCCATGCGGTGTCGGCAGGCAACAGGCCCTGCTCCACTTCCTGCCCGAAAATATTGCAGAGCAGCCTTCTGAAATACTCGTGCCGTGAGTACGACAGGAAGCTGCGCGAATCAGTAAGCATGCCGATGAAGCAACTGATCAGGCCCATGTTAGAGAGCGCATCCATTTGTGATTTCATGCCGTCTAACTGGTCGAGGAACCACCAGCCCGAACCGAACTGCATTTTGCCTTTGATGCCACTCTGCTGGAAGTTGCCAATCATGGCGGCAAATACGGCATTGTCGGCTGGGTTCAGGTTATAGATGATAGTCCTGGCCAGCATACCTTCACGCTCCAAATCGTCGAAAAAAGCGGCCATGTTGCTGGCCTGTGCATAGTCCCCGATGGAATCGTAACCCGTGTCGGGACCATTGACTTGCAGCATGCGGCTGTTGGTGTTGCGCAGGGCGCCCACGTGGAACTGCTGTACCCAGCCTTTTCGGCTATACATTTTGCAAAGTTCCAGCAAAATAAAGCGGGAGAACTCCTCCTGGTATCTCGCACCCTCGCCATCCTGACCAGCCATCACGCAGGCGAATACCTGTTCTATTTTGCCGCTGTGTTTGCCTCTTGCCGGCAGCTGCGACAAGCCATGGTCGGAGATGCGGCAGCCATGGGCATGAAAGTACTCCATGCGGTTCTGCAGTGCCTCCAGCAAGGTATCGATGCTGTAAATGTGTATGCCACTGACGTCCGAAAGGCGGCGGATGTAGCTGCGGTAGCTCTCTCCTCCAGACAGATTCAGCGCTTTATCAGGGCGGAAAGAAGGCAGCACTTTTGTGCTGAGCTGCCCATCAGCCAGTTGCTTGTGGTACGCCAAGGTATGCACGGGGTCGTCGGTGGTGCCGACCATTTCCACATTGAAGTGCTTTAACAAACCCTGCGGCGTAAACTCGGGCTGCTGCAGCAACTCGTTGCAGTGGTCGTATACCTCGCGGGCATTGGCGCCGGAAAGCAAGTCGGTCACGCCAAAGGGATTTTTAAGTTCCATGTGCGCCCAGTGATAGAGCGGGTTGCGCATGGTATAAGGCATCGCTTCGGCCCACTTGACGAACTTCTCTTCGTCGCTGGCATTGCCGGTGATGTAGCGCTCGTCTATACCTAAGGTGCGGAGTGCGCGCCACTTATAATGGTCGCCAGCCAGCCAGATTTGTGTCATATTCCGGAAATTCTCGTTCCGGGCGATTTGCTCCTCAGGAAGGTGGTTATGATAATCGATGATGGGCAGGTCTTTCGCGTAGCCATGGTATAGCTCGCGCGCGACCTCGTTTTGCAACAGAAAATCTTCGCTCAAAAAACCCGCTGCCGTCTTGGTGTTAGTGGCGGTTGGCAGTGTCGTATGTCTGTTCATGTAAGTCAGTTTGGTTCATGGAACGTGCTATACCCATTTCGAGGCCCCGCAGCTCAGCCAGCCCGCGCAACCTGCCGATGGCAGAGTAGCCGGGGTTGGTTACTTTGTGCAGGTCATCGAGCATCTGGTGGCCGTGGTCCGGACGGAAAGGGATTGGCTGCTCGCGCTTTTCGTTTATTTGCACCAGTTCCTGCATCACGCCAAACATATCCACGTCGCCGGCCAGGTGGTCGGATTCGTGAAAGCTGCCCGCTTCGTCTTTGAGCACGTTGCGCAGGTGCGCAAAGTATACGCGGTGCCCTAAGGCTTTCAGGATCTCAACTGGGTTGTTGTGGCTGCCAGCCCCGAGGGAGCCTGTGCAGAAACAGATACCGTTAGCAGGATGGTCTACCCGTGTGATGATGTGCAGCAAGTCTTCTTTGGAAGTAGCGATGCGCGGCAGCCCAAGTATGGCAAAAGGCGGATCGTCGGGGTGGATGGTCATGTTGATGCCCGTCTCTTCACACACCGGTATAATGGCCTCCAGGAAATACGCCAGGTTCTCCCGCAACCCGTCGTAGCCGATGTTTTTGTATATCTCGATGCTTTGCAACAGCTCCGGAATGGTCACGCTGCCTTCGGTGGGCACACCCATCAAAATGGTATCGCTCAGCTTTTGCAGGTCTTCTTCGGAGTAAGTCTTATACCTGTCCACTGCCTGCTGCACCACCGCTTCAGGGTAGTCTTTTTTGGCACCTTCGCGGTTTAAGATGAACATGTCGAAAATGGCCAGCTCCACCCAATCGAAGTACAGAGCTTTGGCTCCGTTCTCAAGCTCGTAGGCCAGGTTGGTGCGGGTCCAATCGAGCACCGGCATAAAGTTGTAGCACACGGTTTTGATACCGCAGGCGGCCAGGTTGCGGAGCGTCTGGCGGTAGTTTTCCAGGTATAGTGCGCAGTCGGCGCGGCGGGTCTTGATGGATTCGTGCACGGGAACACTCTCTACCACTACCCACTCCAGACCAGCTGCCTCAATAATGCGTTTGCGTTCCTGTATTTCTTCCAGCGGCCATACCTGCCCGTGTGGTACGTGGTGCAGCGCACTCACTATACCTGTCGCTCCGGCCTGCCTCACATCTTGTAGTGTAACCGGGTCGTTGGGTCCGTACCATCTCCAGCTTTGTATTAGTGCCATGGTGTATGTGTTTCAATTGTTGTTCCTATTGTCTCTTATGGTGGACTTTTAGCTTCCCACGATGCTCGGCCAGGATGAAGGAAGGAGACCGCCTACAAGCAGTTCCTTCCCTATCTCACCTAAAAATCACCTTTACTATCCGTTGTATGTTCTGCAGGTTCAGCACCTGTGTTATCTGCTTCTCAGGCTATTTGCTACTGGTGCTTGTATCCAGTTTAGCCTCGAATGGTGAGGCGGGTAAACCTTCTTTGTTATACAGGTTGGCCCCTTCCGGATTGTCGGCCCAGGCATACCGCACTGTTGTTGGATTGGCAACAGCATCGCTCCAAACCACAACCTTATTTTTCCTAATCTCCGCCTTCGCCCACACAAACCTGCCGTCTGTACCGGCAATAGCGAAACCGCTCAGCGGCTTATCTCCTTTTGCTAGCAGGCCCTTTCCGATGTCCGTAAAACTGAGTGTTACCTTATTGCCCTGCACCTGCATCGACTGGAATAAAGGCCCTGAAGCGACAACCGCTTTATCACCGTAAGCCAGCTTCCGGGCTTGTAGTGCAAGGCGCAAACCCACATCCCGTTTGTTGAGCGGGTGGATGTCGTTCCATTCGCCCAGGTCCATGGCCACGGCCATACCGGTGTTAGGTATAGCCAGGTTATCAAGTTGGGCCTGCCGCAGTGCCGCCCAGTTACTTTCGACGGGAGTTTTATTTGCCTCGTTGAGGTTCGCCAGCTGCACATAAATGAAAGGGAAGTTGCCCTGCCCCCACTGTGTGCGCCAGTCGGCAATCAGCGTTTCCATCAGACTGGCATATTCTCCCGGGTTTTTGGTATTGGACTCGCCTTGGTACCAGAGCACGCCTTTAATGGAAAGGTCAGTCAGCGGGGCAATCATGCCATTGTAAAGGCCGGTTGGTTTCCAGCGGACAAAGGTTTGCCCTGGCGCTGGCTCCATGGTGGTGCCGAGTTTATACTTCCAGTTGCCTTTCAGATCGAGGGCCAGGCCGCCTACTGTGATGTCGTAGGGTTTGTCAGGAATAAAGCCCCCTCTGCCGGAGTTGTTGATCACCCGCACAGCCAGCGTGTTTTTACCTTCCTTCAGCGCATTGGCTGGCAGCATGTAGCGGCGTGGCGGGTACTGGTAACTGGTGGTGCCTACGAGCTTTCCGTTCAGGTATACCTCATCGGCGTCTACTATCCTGCCCAACATCAGTTTGGCTTCTTTGCCCACCATGCTCTTGGGCACATTGATTTCTTTTCTGAACCAAACAACTCCGTTCACCTGTCCCAGTGGACCATCGGCCCAGTAGCCAGGTATAGCCATCTGCGCCCAATCGCTGTCGTTCAAATCAGCGGCAGCCCAGTTGTTTTTCTTTCCTTCGTCTGTCTCGTTTAGTTTGGAGTACCAGGCCTGGCTTGCCTTCTGATCATCGGCTTCGATGCGGGCAATCAGGGCATCGTCTTTAAATTTCTGAAGTTCCTGGTAGGGTGTCGGGAATTTCTTCAGAGCGCCTTCACTGATCCAGGCCTCGGCAGGCGAACCGCCCAGCGCTGCGTTGATCAGGCCAACCGGTACCTTATATCGGTTGTGAATCTCCTCCGCAAAAAAGAAAGCGACAGCGGAAAACTTGCGTATGTTCTGTGTCGTGGCCGGCAGCCATTCCCCCGCCTCCACGTCTTGTTTCTCTTGTTTGAAATCATAGCGGTCAGGAATTTCGAATTGCCGGATGTTGGGGTAGTTGGTTTTCGCGATGGCATCCGGATAGGTGTCCTGCACCCGGTCCATGGTGAGCTCCATGTTGGACTGTCCACTGCAGATCCAAACATCGCCAAAGAGTATGTTTGTGAGTGTGATACGGTTGCTAGCCGCAAACGTCATGTCATAAGGGCCACCTGCCTGCTGTGGGGGCAGTTGCATGGTCCACCTGCCGTCGGGGCCGGTGGTGGTGCGGTAATCTTTTTGTTTGAAAGAGAGTCTCACCTCTTCGCCTGGTTTGGCCCAGCCCCACAGTTTGGTTTCGGTGTCGCGCTGCAGCACCATGCCATCGCTGATCAGGCGGGGCAATTTCACCTGGCTGTGTGCCGCCGTACTGATGCTCAGCAACAGGTATAGCAGTATAAATTTTTGCGTAAAAGCTACTCGCATACTTTGGGATTTAAGCCGTGCATAAAATGCATATGATCGACCGACAGACCCCGACCGACCATACACGCTTTATGTACTTACCTAACAAAACTCATTATTCAATTGATAAAGGATTCTTAATATAGCTACAGTCCGAATGAGTATGACAGTATACCTGCATTTTTATTGTGATGAAAGACTGGCTGCCCATGACAGGCAACCAATCCCATTCACCATAATCTATGTTTAATTGTAGCCAGGGTTCTGGTAACCGCCTGTTTCGCCTTCCATACCATCTATCTGCCCGATCGGAATAGGGCGCAGGTAGTGGTGCGGCTGGATGTTGCGCGTTACCCGCTGCGGCGTATGGTCTCCGTAGCCCATACCACCAATTTCATAAGTACCGGCAAGTTCTCCCCACTTTTGGGTGCGTACCAGGTCGAACCAGCGGTAGCCTTCGCCATAGTACTCGCGTGAGCGCTCAGCCAGAATGTAGTTGATGTCAATGGTGGCTGGCGTTGCGGCAATCATCTCGGCGCTACGGTCTTCTGCTTTCGCTACATTGCCATTGTTGTCCCAGCGCCACTTGCCGGCACGTGCACGAATCACGTTGATCAGGTCACGGGCACTTTGACTGCCAGCTGCACCTTTCACGGCTGCCTCTGCTGCCACAAAGTATAACTCCGAGAACTTGGCGATGTTGAACGGACGGGTACTGGCTGCGTTCGGCTGTCCCAATCCGTTGCCACCATCGGTACGGTACGGGCCGAGCTTCCAAAGGCCAGGGTATACGATGCGGTTGATGCCGCGTGGAGAGATCACAAAGTCAGATCTGCCCGGAATCTCGCCAGCCCCCACATTGCTTTTGCCAGCTCCACTCGGATAGTTGATCGCTGTTGACGGCTCTTCGTTCAGGAAAGTCAGGATGGCCCCTCCCGGACTTACCGGCAACCCGTTCGCATTGTACACCACCGGTGCACTTACACCTGCCTTAGGCCAGTTACCACGGTACACGGTTGTGAAAGTGCCGTCGTAGCGGGAGTCGTTGGTTTTGTCGGCAAAAGTGTTGGTGAAGACACCAATGGTCGGAGCCATACGCGTCCACGGACGCCCCAGGGCCTGATGCGCTTCGCGCTGCACGGAGCTGATCACGTTGGACCAGTTCTGGTCGGTAGCGCTTCTAAGGTTAGTGTAGTTCCAGGTCATCATCCAGCCGGCGAAGTTCTCCGGCGCGTTGCCGTTACTCCAGGTCAGACTGGCGCCATTATAGAATTCGCTGGTCTCCGTGTGGTCAGCGAACAGCATCACTTCACTGTTGCGGTCATTCGAGCCACGGTTCACATCATAATAGGTATCCTGCAAGCGGTAAGGCCCCGGATTGTTGATACCGGCCATTGCCACATCATACGCCTGCTGGAAGTACCACTGTGCGTTTTGCCCGTCAGGGTCTACCCGGGGAGCCTCCGGATAAGTAGGGATATTGTTCGGATTCTCAAGCCACCAGCCGTAGGTCAGGTAGGCCTTTGCCAGATACAGGCGTGCCAGCGTTTTGGTCACACCGCCCGTCACACGCGGGTTGTCCGGCAGGTCTTCTATCGCTTTCAGCAGATCCGGGAAAATAGCCTTCGTGTATACCTCCGGCACGGTGTTTCGCACCGAGGTCCGCACAGGGTTGGTGTTGAATTTCAGCTCTCCGGCTCCCAAATCTAAAGGCACACCACCAAAAGTCTGCACCAGCAGGAAGTAGTCGAAGGCACGGAAGAACCTGGCCTCGGCAATCAGCGAAGCAGGTATAGAGCCTACTTCAGCGGCGTTTTCAATGATGCCACTGGCAGTGTTTATGTTTGGGAAAGCGGCGCCCCACAGCACGTCGGCACGGCTGCTGGAGGAGTTGATTTCTCCCTGCCCCGAGAGGTCCATCACCAGGAAGTTCTGATCCGCACTCTGCGCGTAGGTTACTTCATCAGTACCTGTCTGGGTGGCGTTGTAGTAGTAGGCCTGGCCGTAGATGTAGCGCAGGTGCGCGTACATGGAAGTTATGCCGCCCTGAACGCCTTTCTCCGTTCTGAAGAAGCCGGGCTCGTAGATACTGCGTGGCTGTTCATCCAGAATGTGCTCGCAGGACCCCAGGGACAAGGCCATCATCAGGGCTGAGCCTATGTAAAATTTTCTATTGAAACGTTTCATCATTATCTCTTTTAGAATGTCACATTAAGACCAACCAGGAAATTGCGGGTCGATGGTGAGTTTGTACCTATAGTCAGCAAGCGTGGACGGTAGGCAGTAGTTACTGCCGCGTTTTCGTCGCCGTACGAGTTGGTCTCCGGATCCATGCCTGACTCTTTGTGGAATGGCGAGAATAGCACGAATGGGTTTTGTGCCGTTACGTACACACGCAGGTTGCCAATACCGGCACGCTGCACCCAGTTGCTGCTTCCGAAGTTATAGCCAAGTGAGATGGTGCGGATCTTCATGTAAGAGGCGTCAAAGTAACCGAGGGTGCTGCCGTATTTCGGGTTGTCACCGCTTGTTATGCCACCTGGTCTTGGATACTTGCCACCGGTGTTCTCCGGGGTCCAGTAATCAACACTTACGTTGTTACGGCGTCCGCTCAGCATGTTGAGGTAGCCGGAGGCTGAGTGTAGCGTGCTAATCAGAATACCGCCGCTCTGGAAGGCACCCACAGCGCTCAGGTCAAAGCCTTTGTATGATATGCGGGTATTGAAACCTCCCTGGAAGTCTGGATTCACGTTCAGTATCTGGCGGTCTTCAGGACCAATGGCCCTGGTCGGTGTGCCGTCGGCATTGTAGTCGCCGGTATACTTCACCTTGATCATCCCTGCGTTTCCGCCTGGCTCCAGAATATCACGATGCGGGTCTTCTTCCTGCCAGATGCCGATACGCTCGTGGTCGTAGATCACATTGATCGGCTGGCCTACAAACCACCAGTTCTGCTCATCTCTCTCAGCTCCCGAGGCAAGGGCCACAATTTTATTGCGGTTGCCATACACGTTCAAGCCGGCTTCCCAGGTCCAGCCGTTCAGGTTCTCGATGATCACGCCATTCAAACCGATCTCAAGGCCCTTGTTTTGGGTAGCCCCGATATTCGACACCACCGAGTTCACACCTGATGTGGAAGGCAGATTCACTCTAAGAAGAATATCTTCCGTATTGGTCACATAGTATTCTACAGTACCCGACAGGCGGCTATTCAGGATGGAGAAATCCAAACCGTAGTTCCAGGTTTTGGAGAACTCCCAGCCAAGACCGGCATTCGGCACTTCGGTTACATACAAGCCCGTCTGATAGTTGTCAGGACCGAAATTGTAGGGTCTGGTGCCGAGGCGGCCGAGCGTTGCATAAGGTTCAACAGCCTGGTTAGAGGTTTGTCCGTAGCCTGCACGCAGTTTCAGCATGTTCACCAGGCTCACATTCTCCATAAAAGACTCTCTGACAATGTTCCAACCGGCTGATACGGCTGGGTAGGTATGCCACTTGTGGCCTGGAGCCAGACGCGAAGAACCATCTGAACGAACGGTGAGGCTCAGCATATAGCGGTCGTCGTAGGAATACATGGCACGCCCCATGTAAGACAGCAGACCCCATTTCGTATAGTGCTGCTCACCCGGGTTGATGGTGATCTCGCCGGCGGCCTGACCCAGGTTGTAGAACTGAAAAGCGTCGGCCGGAATGTCTCTGGCTGCAATACGCGATCTGTTATAAGTGTTCTCGGAGGCAGAGTAAAGACCCACTAAGTTCACATTGTGCTTACCCGCAAAAGTGCGGTCGTACATCAACAGGTTTTCGATGGTCCAATCCACAGTCTGCGCGTTGCTGATCGAGGCAGTAGAAGGTGTTGTTTCGTTCACAGTGTTGATCCCCTGCCCTGTGTAGGCACCACCGTGGCTCTGGCGATAGTTCAAGCCCAGGTTGGCTCTGTATTTCAAACCCTCCACCCCAGGTATAGCCACTTCGCCATACAATGTATTATAGGAGCCGAATGATCTTGTTTCACTCAACCACTGATCTCTTATCCCTTTAAGCGTCTCTCTTGTGTATAGCCACTGGTCATCCTGCGGCATTCTGATAATGCGCTTAAAGGTTCCGTCCGGGTTGTAAGGATCTGCAAGAGGCGACATGCTCAGGATATTGTAAAGACCTATGTTAGAACCTTCGGTAACATTGTAGTTGTTATAGGTCGTAAAGCCCACCCGGAAAAGCTTGCCAATGCCCTGATCAAGAGAACCACGGACAGAATAGCGCGTGTACTGCTGGGTAGGAACCACCCCTTTGTCATTAAAGTAGCCGGCAGTAAAGTTGTAACTCCCATTTTCCATCCCCCCTGATATACCAAGGTCATGGCTGGTGATGATGCCGGTTCTGTAAAAGAGGTCCTGCCAATCGGTGTCTACATCATCCGATTCGTCCAGTGAGTTAGTGAAAACACCACCTGCATCACGACGAAGCTGCGCAAATTCAGGCCCGTTCATCATCGGGTACTTGGCGAAAACATTCTTCACCCCAAAAAAGCTGTTGTAGTTGATGCTCGCTTTTTGCCCCGCATTTCCTCTGTAAGTTGTTACCAATATCACCCCGTTAGCACCACGTGAACCGTAAATAGCTGTTGCAGAGGCATCCTTCAGAATATCAATGCTTCTAATGTCATTGGGATTGATGTCGGCTATAGAACCGGCGAAAGGTATACCGTCAAGCACTACCAGCGGGTCGTTTTCGGCAGTAAGCGAGCGCGTGCCACGAATACGGATCTGCATGGCGGCACCCGGCTGTGAAGAAGATTGTGTGAACTCAACACCTGGCAGACGCCCCTGCAGGGCCTGCGAGATGTTGGCTGATGGCACGTCACGCATGGCCTCTCCACCTATCGATGCGACTGAACCTGTCACGGCTTCAGCTCGCTGGGTACCATAGCCTACCACCACAACTTCCTGTAGCGCTTTGGCATCGGTCTGCAAACTCACATTGACTGTAGAGCGCCCACTAACAGGCACTTCCTGAGAAGTGTAGCCTATATAGGTAAACACGAGTGTGCCGTTTCCGTCAGGCAGGTTGATCGTGTAGTCGCCAGTGGCAGTAGTCGGAGCGGCTGTGGTCGAGCCTTTCAACAGCACCGTCACCCCTGGCAACCCCTCTCCTGTTGCAGCATCTGTCACGCGGCCAGAAACACTGAATGCGTTCCCCTGTGCCAGCGCATGAAAGCCTGTTGCCATGCACATGAGCAGCACAGTTATTACTTTGAAAACCTTCGGTTCCCACAACCGCCTGGTTAACAATTTTAGATTTTCAGTAAAATCACATTTCATAAGTGCTAAGGTTTGATTTGAATTTGCTTTAATGGTATTGCTTGGTATTATTGCCTTTGATCTGGTATTATCAATTCCGACACGCACTGCTGCCGGACCACTAGAGCATTCTCTAAACCTTAGCCATTCTCACTTCCAATTCACACTTACCGGCTATATCTAATCTTGCTCATCTGCTTACTCCATCACTTCCATCTCAGCACCCAAACCTCAAAATCACTATATTGCTCATGCTTATGGGTACTTGCACTGGCACTCTTATAACAACACCTCTTATAGGCGGCATTCTAAAAGTGAGTAATTGCTCAATAGCAAAGTAAACTTGTAACTTATTTTTATTAATTGCAACCGATTGCAGAAACTTTTTTAAGATTTTATCCCTGATACGCTTTAAAAGCTGTTTGGTTGAGCAGATATTTTGCTATTAAAAATACAGCACAATCATACAAAAACACACAAAGCACCTTAACCTAGCACATAACTAAGCCAGATCGCAATATTTCGTATTATAAAAGGTGATTAAGTACTCAATTTTTTTAGTCTTCTTGCAAAACAAAACCGTACATAGACTTTTATTATTGCAACCGATTTCATTACTTTGTTTAAACATGCTACGAACCCGCAATGGAGAAGGAAATAACCATATATGATATAGCCAGGGAATTATCTATCTCCCCTACCACAGTAAGCAGGGGACTAAACAACCACCCGGCTGTAAACAAGAGTACCAAACAGAAAATATTTGATGCGGCAGCGCAGATGGGCTACCGCTCCAATGCCTTCGCCAGCAACCTCCGAAAAAAGCGCACCAATACCATCGGTGTTATCGTGCCGCTCCTGAACAGTAATTTCCAGTCGTCGGTAATGGCGGGTATGGAAAAAGTGGCAAACGAGGCCGGCTATAACCTGATCATAAGCCAGTCACTGGAAAATGCGCAGAAGGAGATCGCCAATGCCAGAACCATGTTCGAGAGCCGTGTAGATGGGCTACTGGTTTCAGTGGCGTACGACACGGAGAATATCGACCATTTTGAGCCCTTCTTCAGCAAAGGCATACCGCTTTTGTTTTATGACCGGGTGCCAGAGCACAAGCAATGCACCAGTATTGTGATCAACAATATTCAGGCTGCGCACAAAGCTACCACACATCTACTCGAGCAAGGCTGCCAGCGCATTATACACATCAGCGGCAACCACCGCATCAATGTGTACAAAGACAGGCTCAAGGGATATAAATATGCTTTGATGGATCACAACATCGCCTCTCGGGAGGATTATATCATAGAGACTGACCTAAGCGAGAAGGCGGGTGAAGAGGCAGTACAGAAAATTCTGGAGATGGACCCGCGGCCTGACGGCATTTTCGTGGCCAACGACAACTGCGCCGTGAGCTGCATCAAGGCCCTCAAACAAGCCGGCATCGCTATACCTGATGATATTGCCGTCGTGGGCTTCAACAACGACCCTATCACGCGCATCATCGAGCCTAACCTGACCTCTGTGAACTACCCTGGCTACGAGATGGGCGAAGTGGCTGTCAGAAGCCTGATCAATTATCTGGACGGCGTGTCAGATGTGAGCATCACCAACACTATCACACTAAACTCGGAACTGGTAGTGCGGGAATCTTCGCAGAAGAAAGAGAAAGCGAAGGCCAGACTGGCCTAATTCTGTCGGGCAGGTATAGCACTGTAGTAGTGCTATACCTGTTCCGGTTTATACCTTAAAAGCAAACCGCATGCACAAGAAACCTTTACTCGTTTTGCTTCTCTTGCTCCTGAGCCTGACCACGCACCAACAGGTATGCGCCGAAGACGGCTACAGACTCTGGCAGCGTTATGACCTGGTGCAGGACGCCGCCAAGTTGTCCGCTTACCGGCAGGCCATTGGTGAGCTGGTTGTTACCGGCGACTCCCCCACTATTGCCGCCGTACGCAAAGAGTTACAGTCGGGCCTGAATGGCTTGCTGGGGCAGGCGGTGAAAGTGTCGCAGGCGCCCGGCCAATCACCTGCGCTGGTGGCGGGAACCCCTGCCAGCTCCGCTTTCATCAAAAACACAGGTATAACAGACCGCCTGAAACCGCTTGGTGACGAAGGTTACCTCTTGCTCAGCACACAGCAAAACGGCCGCTCCTATACCTTGATTGCAGCCAACTCAGACATCGGGGTGCTCTATGGCAGCTTCCATTTCCTGAGACTCCTGCAAACGAACCAGGACATCAGCAAGCTCTCGTTGAGTAGCAAGCCAAAAATCCGGCACCGCGTGCTCAACCACTGGGATAACCTGGACCGCACTGTGGAGCGGGGCTACTCCGGTTTCTCGCTCTGGGACTGGCACCGCCTTCCCGACTACATTGACCAGCGCTACATCGACTACGCCCGCGCAAACGCCTCCATCGGCATCAACGGCACGGTGCTCACCAACGTAAACGCCAACGCCCTGGTGCTCACGGCAGACTACATTGCTAAAGTGGCCGCGCTGGCTGATGCTTTCCGCCCTTATGGTTTGAAGGTATACCTGACTGCCCGTTTCAGTGCGCCCATCGAGATTGGCGGCCTGAAAACTGCAGACCCGCAGGAGCCACAGGTGCAAGCCTGGTGGAAAGAAAAATCAGACGAAATCTACAAGGCTATACCTGACTTTGGCGGCTTCCTGGTGAAGGCTAACTCCGAGGGGCAGCCGGGCCCTCAGAACTATGGCCGCAACCATGCCGAAGGTGCCAATATGCTGGCCGATGCCGTGGCCCCTTACGGGGGTATTGTCATGTGGCGCGCCTTCGTGTACGACGACAAGGAGCCCGACGACCGCGCCAAGCAGGCCTACAACGAATTCAAACCACTGGACGGCACCTTCCGCGACAATGTGCTGGTTCAGGTGAAGAACGGGGCCATCGATTTTCAGCCGCGCGAGCCTTTCCACCCACTGTTCGGTGCCATGCCGAAAACTCCGCTTATGATGGAATTCCAGATCACGCAGGAGTACCTGGGGCAGGGCACTAGTCTGGCCTACCTCTCCCCGATGTACAAGGAGACGCTGGACGCTGACACCCACGCCAAGGGCAAAGGCTCCACGGTGGCCAAAGACATAGACGGTACGCTGCACAAGCACTCGCTCACAGGTATAGCGGGTGTGGCCAACATCGGCACTGACCGCAACTGGACAGGTCACCACTTCGGGCAGGCCAACTGGTATAGCTTCGGCCGCCTCGCCTGGGACCACAGCCTCTCTTCTGAAGAAATCGCGGATGAATGGGTGCGCATGACGTTTACGAACACCCTAGCCTTTGTGAAGCCGGTAAAGGAAATCATGCTGGGCTCACATGAAACGGTGGTGAACTATATGACTCCGCTTGGCCTGCACCACATCATGGCCTGGGACCACCACTACGGCCCCGGCCCCTGGATAAAAGACAAGCACCGCGCCGACTGGACTTCGGTGTACTACCACAAGGCAGATGAAAACGGTATCGGTTTTGACCGCACCAAGACGGGTAGCAATGCCGTAGCACAGTACTTCCCTCCAGTAGCCAAGCAGTTTGGCAACCTGAAGCAGGTGCCCGAGAAATATCTGCTGTGGTTCCACCATGTGGGTTGGGACTACAAAGTAAAATCGGGCAGAACGCTGTGGGACGAGCTGTGCTATAGGTATAGCGACGGTGTGAAAGGCGTGCAGCAGATGCAACAGATCTGGGACAGCATGCAGGAGCAGGTGGACGAAGAGCGGTTCCAGCACGTGAAAACCTTCCTGAATATGCAGGAAAAAGAAGCGAAATGGTGGCGAGATGCCTGCCTCCTCTACTTTCAGACCTTCTCCAAACGCCCGATTCCGCAAGACTTAGAAAAGCCAGCCTATACGCTGGAGCACTATATGCGCCTGGACCCAAAATTTGTTCCTGGCATCTAAACACACAGAAATTATGCATTCAGATTCAAACACAGGTATAAAAACAGCCATCGTAACAGGCGGTGCATCCGGCTTGGGCTATGCCATTGCCCGGAAGTTCGTGCAAAACAACATCCGCACCATCATCATTGGCCGAAACGAAGAAAAACTGCAGGCAGCCAAAGAGGCTTTTGGGGAGCTGTGCACCTACATCGCCTTCGACCTGACTAACCTGCCACAGATACCGGAACTGGTAACGCACATTGTGGAGGAATATGGCCGCATCGACATTCTGGTGAACAACGCGGGCATCAACATGAAAAAGCCTTTTACGGAAGTGACCGACGAGGAATTTCAGACGATACTCCTGACCAACGTAAGCTCCGTTTTCGCTTTGAGCCGGGAAGTGGTGAAGACCATGCTCCCACACGGCAGCGGTGCCATCGTGAACATCAGTTCCATGGCGTCTCAATACGGTATACCGAAGGTGATTGCCTATACCGCCTCCAAAACAGCCATCGAAGGGATGACGAGAGCCATGGCTGTGGACCTGTCGCCGCAAGGTATACGCGTGAACTGTGTGGCCCCTGGCTTCATTGCCACCGACATGTCGGCCAAAGCCCTGAACAACGATCCGGAACGCAAAAACAAGGTGCTCTCCAGAACACCGATGGGCAAACTGGGCGAACCTGCCGACGTGGCCGATGCCGTTTACTTTTTCTCAACCGAAGGCGCCCGCTACGTAACCGGCACCGTGCTGCCCGTTGACGGTGGCAACTCCATCGGTTTCTAGAAAAGTAACGACAGCACAAGCTCTGATCGGTGCTTTGCCGCTTTTAAATAAGGGATACCGCCATCAGTAAGGCGCCTTGCTTAAAAGAGGAACAGAGAAACCAAGGTATAGAACGAGCTGATTGGTTTTGCTTAAAGCCCAGAAGCCTTTGACTTAAGTTCTTTTGTTAAGCTACTTAAAATTTTCCGAGACACTTAAAACCAACATTATGCGCCTACACAAGACCTTACTCGCCTCTTCGCTCCTGACTGCCGCACTAACCTTTTCCTGTAACGATGCGCAGCAGAATGCCAACGCTACTACTACCGAAACAGAGGCAGCTATAGCAGCTCCGAACTCACTTAAGGCTGCTTTTGAAGGTGAATTCACAATAGGCGCGGCACTCAACGGACGACAGGCGATGGGCCAGGATGCGGACGCTATACCTGTCATCACGCAGCATTTCAACAGCCTCACAGCAGAGAACATCATGAAGTGGGGTCCTATCCACCCGGAGCCGGACAAGTATAACTTCGAGCCAGCCGATGCGTTGGTGGCGCTGAGCGAGCAGCATGGCATGGAGCTGATTGGCCATACCCTGGTGTGGCACAACCAGACACCGGACTGGGTGTTTGAGAACGGCAAAGGCAAGCCCGCCAGCAAAGCGCAACTGTTGCAGCGCATGGAAGGGCACATCCGCACCGTGGCGGGCAGGTATAAGGGCAAGGTGCACGGCTGGGATGTAGTGAACGAAGCGCTAAACGACGACGGCACGCTGCGACAGTCCAAGTGGCTGACCATTGCGGGTGAGGAATTTCTGGAAAAGGCTTACCGCCTGGCCAACGAAGTAGACCCTGAGGCCGAGCTGTACTACAACGACTACAACATGTGGAAGCCTGCCAAACGCGACGGGGCCATCCGATTAGTGCGAAACCTGCAGGAGAAAGGTATACGCGTAGACGGCATCGGCATGCAAGGGCATTGGGGGCTGGAGAACCCCAGTATAGCGCAGATCGAAGAGAGCATCATCGCCTTCTCTAAACTAGGCAAAGTAATGATCACTGAACTGGACATTGACGTGCTGCCCAACCCGAGCAACCGTAACGGCGCCGACATCGACGCGACATTTGAGTTTGACGAGCAGTATAATGTCTACACCAACGGCCTACCTGATTCTGTGCAGCAGAAACTGGCCCAGCGCTACGCCGACATCTTTGCGCTCTTCCGCAAGCACAGCGACAAAATCAGCCGCGTGACCTTCTGGGGAGTGTCTGATGCGAACTCCTGGCTCAATGACTGGCCGATCAAGGGCCGCACCAGCTACCCGCTGTTATTCGACCGCAACTACCAACCGAAACCAGCCTTGGAGGCGGTATTGCAACCTGTAAACAAACAAGCCAACGCACAATAATTCTTTATGCTTTTACTAGGTATAGATATAGGCACATCGTCCATCAAAGTATCTGTAGTAGACGCCCAAACGCAGGATTGCCTGGCCTCGGCGCAGTATCCGGAAGAAGAATCCGACATCATCTCCCCGAAGGCGGGATGGGCCGAGCAGTCACCGGAGATGTGGTGGGAGCACGCCAAGGCCGCGCTGCAAAAAGCCAACGCCACCGGCAGGTATAATCCGCAGGAAATCGGCGCGATCGGCATCGCCTATCAGATGCACGGCCTCGTGGTAGTGGACAAAGCGCAGCAGGTACTCCGCAACTCCATCATCTGGTGCGACAGCCGCGCCGTGGAGATTGGCAACAAGGCCTTCAAAGCCATCGGCGAAGAGCGAAGCCTGGCCCGCCTGCTCAACTCTCCTGGCAACTTCACGGCCTCCAAACTGGCCTGGGTGAAAGCCAACGAACCGGAACTGTACTACAACATCGACAAAATCATGCTGCCCGGCGACTACGTGGCCATGAAACTGACGGGCAGCATCACCACCAGCGTATCGGCGCTGTCAGAAGGCGTATTCTGGGATTTTCAGGATGACCAGCTGTCGGAGGACGTGCTCAACTACTACAAATTCGACAGGAACCTTATACCTGACATCAAACCTGTTTTCTCGGAGCACGGCGTTGTGAGCAAAATTGTGGCCGAAGAGCTGGGGCTGAAAGCAGGTATACCCGTGACCTATAAATCAGGGGACCAGCCGAACAATGCGCTGTCGCTGAACGTGCTGAAGCCCGGTGAAGTAGCCGCCACCGCAGGCACCTCGGGGGTAATATATGGCGTGAGCGACAAACTGATCTACGATCCGCAGTCGCGTGTGAACACCTTTGCCCACGTAAACTATGCCGGCGACGAAAAACGATTGGGTGTGCTCCTCTGCATCAACGGCACGGGCAGCCTCAACCGCTGGATAAAAACCATTGCCGGCACGGGTATAAGCTACGCCGAGATGAACCAACTGGCATCTGCTATACCTGTCGGCAGCAACGGGCTGCGCGTTATACCTTTCGGAAACGGGGCCGAACGCATGCTCAACAACAAAATCGTTGGCACCCACTTCCACCACATCGACCTGAACCTGCACACCAAGGCGCACCTGTTCCGCGGCGTGCAGGAGGGCATCGCCTTCGCCTTCCGCTACGGCTTGGATATTATGCGCGAGAACGGCATGAACCCCAACATCATCCGGGCAGGCAAAGCTAACCTTTTTCTGAGCGATTCCTTTACCGAAGCCTTTGTGAACGCCACGCATGTGCCCGTGGAGCTGTACCAGAACGACGGCAGCGTAGGCGCCGCACTGGGGGCAGGCATCGGGGTGAAAGCCTTTCAATCAGAGGAAGAGGCCTTTACCAACAGCAAGAAAATACAGGTGGTAGAGCCCAAAGCCATCGACCAGTACGAACCGGTGTACCAAGAGTGGAAAGCGCTGCTGGAGAAACAACTGAATGAAATTTAACCTCATATAGCTAAACCGCAAACCTTATGGCAAATCATACCTTATCCCAGACTGAATATTTCAAAGGCATCGACAAGATCAAGTTCGAGGGGCTTGAATCGGACAATCCGCTGGCTTACCGCTGGTACGACGAGAACCGCGTGGTGGCAGGCAAAACCCTGAAAGAGCACATGCGCTTTGCCGTGGCCTACTGGCACTCTTTTAACGCCGACGGTTCTGACCCTTTTGGCGGACCTACGCTCAGGTTTGCCTGGAACAAACAGGACGACGTGATCGGCAGAGCCAAAGATAAAATGGACGCCGCTTTCGAGTTCATCTCCAAGCTGGGGCTGCCTTACTACTGTTTCCATGATGTGGACGTGGTGGACTACGGCAACGACATCCAGGAGAACGAGCGCCGACTGCAGACCATGGTAGATTATGCCCAGCAAAAACAGCAGGAGACAGGTATAAAGCTCCTGTGGGGCACGGCCAACGTGTTTTCGCACAGCCGCTACATGAACGGCGCCTCTACCAACCCCGACTTCCATGTGCTCACGCACGCGGCCGCGCAGGTAAAAGCAGCACTGGACGCTACCATCGCTTTGAACGGCGAAAACTACGTGTTCTGGGGTGGTCGCGAAGGGTATATGACCTTGCTCAACACGAACATGAAGCGCGAACAGGAGCATTTTGCCCGCTTTCTGCACACGGCCAAAGACTATGCCCGCAGCCAGGGCTTCAAGGGCACCTTCTTTATCGAGCCGAAGCCGATGGAGCCGACCAAGCACCAGTATGACTACGATGCCGCCACTGTGATCGGCTTCCTGCGCCAGTACGACCTGCTCGGTGACTTTAAACTGAACATCGAAGTGAACCACGCCACCCTGGCTGGCCATACCTTCCAGCACGAGCTGCAGGTGGCCGCTGATGCGGGTATGCTGGGCTCTATCGACGCGAACCGCGGCGACTACCAGAACGGCTGGGACACCGACCAGTTCCCGAACAACATCAACGAGCTGACAGAGGCCATGCTGGTATTCCTGGAGGCGGGTGGTCTGCAGGGCGGCGGCATCAACTTCGACGCCAAGATCCGCAGAAACTCCACCGATCCGGCCGACCTGTTCTACGCCCACATCGGAGGTGCCGACACCTTTGCCCGCGCCCTGATTACGGCCGACAACATCCTGCAACACTCCGATTACAAAAAAATCCGGGAAGAGCGCTATGCCTCTTTTGACAGCGGCAAGGGCAAGGAGTTCGAGGAAGGCAAACTGACGCTGGAGAATCTGCGCGACTACGCTGTGGAGCAAGGTGAGCCGGAAGTGAGAAGTGGCCGCCAGGAGTACCTGGAGAACCTGATCAATCGCTTTATCTAGTAGTTGTTTCTAAACCCCATCTCTATGCTAAAGAACGAAAACCTATCGGCGGAGCAGAACTTACCCTACATCGCTGGCATCACGTTAATCGCCACCCTGGGCGGCCTCCTTTTCGGTTACGATACGGCCGTGATATCTGGTGCCGAGAAATCGGTGCAGCAGTACCTGATCACGAGCCAGGGCCTGAGCACCTGGGTACACGGGGCGACTATTTCCAGTGCCCTGATTGGGTGTATCATTGGAGGTGCCATTTCAGGGTTCTTCTCTTCTGGCATCGGCCGTAAGAAAACGCTGATCCTGGCGGCGTTCCTGTTCTTTCTCTCGGCGCTGGGTTCTGCATATCCGGAGTTTTTGTTCTTTAACCAGGGCGAACCCACTATGGGCCTGCTGTACATGTTCAACTTTTACCGCATCATTGGTGGTATAGGGGTAGGTCTGGCTTCGGCGGTTTGTCCGGTATACATCGGAGAGATCGCGCCAGCCAACCTGCGTGGTCGCCTGGTGTCACTCAATCAGTTTGCCATCATCTTTGGTATGCTGGTGGTATATTTCGTGAACTGGGGCATTGCCAGCGGACAGTCACCGGAGTGGCTCAATGAAGTGGGCTGGAGAAGGATGTTCCTGTCGGAGGCTATACCTGCTGGTTTATTTGGTGTGTTGCTCTTTTTCGTTCCGGAGTCGCCCCGCTACCTGAGCATGGTGGGCAAGGACCGCGAGGCACTGCAAATCCTGACAAAAGTAAACGGCCCGTCACGCGCCAGCCTTATTTTGGCAGACATTAAAAACACGGTGGAGCACCACTCTGGCAAACTCTTGTCGTATGGCAAAACGGTAATCGTGATCGGTATTCTGCTCTCGGTTTTTCAGCAGTTTGTGGGCATCAACGTGGCCCTGTACTATGCGCCGCGCATTTTCGAAAGCATGGGTGCCGGCAAGGACGCCTCGATGCTGCAGACAGTTGTGATGGGTATCATCAACGTGATCTTCACGGTCGTGGCTATACTTACCGTTGACAGATGGGGCAGAAAACCACTGCTGATGGTGGGTTCAGTAGGTATGGCCATCGGCATGTTCGCTATTGCAGGTCTCTCCTATTTTGAGGTGATCGGTATCAGCACGCTCGTTTTCATCATCATCTACACGGCATCCTTTATGATGTCATGGGGACCGATCTGCTGGGTATTGATCTCGGAAATTTTCCCGAACAAGATCCGGGGTAAGGCAGTCGCGGTGGCCGTGGCGGCGCAGTGGGCAGCCAATTATTTCATCTCCTCTACTTACCCATCCATGATGGAGTTCAGCGGGGCCTTCACATACGGTTTTTATGGTGTGATGAGTGTGCTGTCGCTGCTGTTTGTCTGGAAGATGGTACCAGAGACAAAGAACAAGTCGCTGGAAGAGATGGAGGCGCTGTGGACCGGCGAGGCAGCTTCAGTCCGTCACAAGGCACCTGCCATGGCCGCTAAAACCAAAGCATAGCATCTCGTATTTTTTGATTGTTTTTTTTGAAGAGTCTGTCAGGTATAGCAGGAGTGTTTCTTCTGATTGTCTGGCAGACTTCTTTTTTACCTTGCTTGTTGCTGAATACAAAAAAAGGAGCTTCGTCCGCTCCTTAAACCTGTAGTACAATAAAGGTCCGGCCTTGCCCTTACGACGCAGCGTACTTGGCTTTTATCAACTCCACCATTTTTCTGTAATGCTCTTTGTCACCGTTAGTCACGAAGAGTCGCCAGAGTCCTTCCACGAGTAGCATCAACACTTCCGATTCCATTTCGGGATCTTTGTAGCCCAACTCCCTGAATGCTTCCACCAGTTTCTGCATCACGGAGTGGGTATAACGGTTGTGATGCTTCTGCGCGATCTCGTCATCAACCAACCGAAACTGCATACGCCAGAAATTCCTTTCGTCTTCTACCAGCCGCTGGGGCATATCCAGCACACTGCTGATCAGTTTCAGCGGGTCATTCTCCATGGCCAGGCCTTTACTCTTGTCCGTAATGCGCCTGTAACCTGCCTTGATTACTTCTTCCAGCAGGTTCGATTTGTTAATGTAGTGCTTAAAAATAAGTCCTTCTGAAACATCAGCTTCCCTGGCAATGAGACTTGTTGGAGTAGCCTCGTATCCCCTATCGGCAAACAGGTCCAACGCTGTTTCTAAAATATGCTCTTTCTTTGATTTATACATTCTGATGAAGGACTAAAGGTTTCTAAGGAAATGCAACCTAAAATGCACCAACGGTACAATCCGGAAGCATGTAGATTGATTTTATGCAAAAATAAAAGCTTGCCAGACAAACTGAAAGTGCAACGCCGACGATCAGAATAAATTTAAAGATTATTTAATAATAAAGCTATTCAGGCAGTGGCTATAGACTTATACATTCCGGTGATTTCTTACAAAAAGTAACCCCGCCAGTTTATCTCCAGCGGGGCTCTTTGCAATGCTGCTATACGAACTGCCAGGGTATACCCTGTTGCACAAATTTGCCACTAACTCAGCGCATCAAAAACTGGAAGCGGTCGATATTTCGCATAGCCGTGCCCGTGCCCCGCACCACAGCGCGGAGTGGGTCTTCCACCACGTGGGTGGGCAGTTTCGTTCGGGCAGCTATCCGTTTGTCCAGACCACGCAGCAGAGCGCCGCCACCGGTCAGGTAGATACCGGTCTGGTGAATGTCTGCGGAGAGCTCAGGTGGTGTCATCTCCAGTGTTTTCATCACCGCCTCTTCTATTTTGGAAAGTGAGCGATCCAGAAAAAAAGCGACATCCGTATAGGAAACGTGTATCTGTTTCGGCAGACCTGTGAGCAGGTCACGGCCTTTGATGGCCACATCAGCAGGTGGATCCTGCAGCTCAGGCAGGGCAGCACCTACTTCCAGCTTGATCCGTTCGGCGGTAGACTGTCCGATCAACAGGTTGTGGTGTTTGCGCATGTAGTGCACAATATCGGCATTAAAGCTTTCGCCCGCTACCTTCAGGGATTGGTCGCAGACAATCCCGCTCAAGGCAATCACGGCGATTTCGGTGGTACCTCCCCCAATGTCCACAATCATGTGCCCGTTCGGTTCCTCCACATCCAGCCCGATACCGATGGCCGCAGCAATTGGTTCGTGCACCAGGTATAGCTCCCTCGCCCCAGAAATAACGGCCGAGTCGCGTATAGCGCGTTTCTCTACCTCGGTTATACCGGAAGGCACACAAACCACCATCCGGAACGAAGCACCCAGCTTCCTTTTCCCTCCATTAATGAGCTGCAGCATCCCCTTCATCATGTGCTCTGCGGCATGAAAGTCAGCGATCACGCCATCTTTCATCGGCCGCACAATACGGATGTCTTCATGCGCCTTTCCCTCCATCTGCATCGCCTTACGGCCAATGGCCAGCACTTTTCCTGATGAACGGCTGTAGGCTACAATGGCAGGCTCGTCCACCACCACCTTGTCGCCTTGCATCACCAGAAAATTGGCTGTGCCCAGATCAATGGCAATATCCTCTCTGAAAAAATCTAAAAAACCCATTCTTTATGGTAAAAATATTCTCCTCCGACAGACCAATCCGGCCGGTAAATTAAAGGGCCAGATCGCCTGCAGCTTCGGGTTGATACAAAATCTCCAGCACCTCGTACACCACCGTGCCTTTAGGGCCCGGCCGCTCCACCTTGTCACCTACTTTGCAGCCCAGTATGGCCGTCCCCACTGGTGCCAGCACTGAGATTTTGAACTTCGGTAAGTCAGCGTCCTTGGGGTATACCACAGTCAGTTCCATCTCGGCACCGCTTTTCAGCTCCTTCAGCTTCACCAGCGAGTTCATGGTTACCACATTCTCCGGAATCTCCTCGGAGGCTACCACTTTCGCTCGCTTCAGTTCCCTGCTGAGGGCCTCTACGGAATGGGCACCGCTTACCTGGCGCTGCACCTGTACCAGGTTGTGCAGCCGTTGTAAATCCTTTTCTGTTACATAAATCGGGTTCATATCATTGGTATTTTAAAGCTTTGAAAAATCTTGCAGGTATAGCGCCTTGCCATGCCCCAAAGGCAGACGCAAAACCTCCAGCGCATGCAGCACGGAGGTTTTAAAAAAATTAAACACGCAAAAACTCCCTTACTTGCAGCCTTTGTGCTGCGTAAAGGTGTTTTGCGAAAAGATAAATGCTAGAATATTGAACAGGGATAACCTGTAGCAAGGTATGGTGGCTTGCGCCCGGGGCCGGAGGTTTCCGGCTTACTTAATGAAGGCCTTAGGGGCTGTATAAAAGAAAAGACAATAGCCATTCAGCACATCACTTTGAGATACGTGATGCGATGCCGCAACAAAGCCTGTAAGCGGCTCTGAAAAGAGATGAATTTTTCTGTTAGGTGGCAGCACGGTTCTGATAGTATTCTTTCAAAGTAACGGATAAAGCCCCATAAAAGCAAGGAAACAACCACTTTACCGGCTATACTTGTCCTTACAGCAGCTACAATTGCCGCACAATGCTTCAGCTAAAGGGCATTCACAAAGTAAAGCACACCGACCGAGAACAAGTGCAGCTTCTGATTCGGGTTACTTACCCCTACTGCATTGTTATACTGTGACGTGTTGTAGTAATAGTAACTAAACAACCGCATTTCCTGGCTGGCAATAGGCTTGTATTCAAGGCCTGCCAAAAGGCCGGTATGCTCTCTGAAATTGTCTCCGATCTCGCTGTCTTTTCGGTGACTGGCCGTTTCGTAAAAGCCTTTGGCAGTTACAAACCACTTGGGTATAAACTCATAATCTACGCGGAGCACGGCTGTCTTGTAATTGATGTCTTGCAGAAAAACCGGAGTAAACCCCGGAGTAGGAGCCATAAATGTATTGACAGCCGGCGACCCAATATTAGGATAGTCCACGGACATGTTGGTGCTCTGCAAGTCGAGGTAAGCTTTAAACCGGTCGAGCACAACCTGGTTGCCGATGGATACGGCATGATCTGTTTTACCCCTGGCGAACTGCGAAATATTATAGCTGTAAAAAGTCTGCCATTTTTCATCCAATAGATTGCCCAGCCACGCAACGTATAAGCCAAAAGGTGTTTTTGACGGCCTTAGTCCGTCTGTGTTGTAGCCTGTCGTGTTGTAGATCGTGTTGAAATTGCTGTTAGAGGTATTGTGCAGTTGTAACTGGAAGGTATGGTTCTCAGTGACATCGTAGCCGAGCTTCATGGCGAGTAAAAACAGGTTCAGCTGCCTGTTCACGTATTCGGTATATTGGTATTCAAAAGTGGGGTTTTTGTCAAACTCCCAGCTCCCCACACTCGCGGATTGCTTTCCTGCTGTCAGATGCCATTTCTTTCCGGTGCCAAACCGATAAGTTAAATTCGCATGATCAACAGCGCCTGGGGCATTATCTAAACTATTTTGAGCAAAGCTTCTGTTTAGCCGGTACCGTATGCGAAAACTCAGATCCGGCGTGACATCTCCCCTCAGTTCCATCCGTGCTTCGTTCAAATTAACGGATGCCTGATTGGAAGCACCACTCGGGAAATCTACTGAGCTTCGAAGTAGAAAATTCACATCTATCCTTTCGCTCAAACCCGATAAGCTGCCATCTGAGATTCCTTGAATTGTAGGCGTTTTATTAGAGCTTGTGCTATCCGTACTACTCTTCTCGATTCCGGTATTTTGAGCAAATACAGACTGAACTACAAATAGTTGGATAATAAAAGAGAGGAAATACTTATTCATTGATATGGTTTTAGATAAACATTCCTGAAAGGCCGTAAAACCTGTGCGTAAGTTTTGTTTCATGTTACTAGTATATTGGTTTTAAAAGGTATAGCCGACCGATAGAATAAAGTGGCGTGGGGCACCGGGAAAGGCCCGCTGATAATCGTAGCCGCCCACGAAGTAGAATTCATCGAACAGGTTGTTGACGTTCAGGCTCAGCCTAAACTTATTGGCACGGTAAAAGGCCGCCGCGTTCAGTACCGCATATTCAGGCCAGTAGCCCCAGACCCAATCTCCTGTGTGCGTGTCCTGCACCTGTCGCTCCATCTTACGCTCGCCCACGTAGTTGCCGCCCAAGGCCAGCCCGAAGCCTTCCAGACCAGCACCCGTGAAGGTATATTTAGCCCACAACCCAGCCGAGTGCCTCGGCGCATTGGGTGTCATGGTCCCTTTTTCGGATTCCATTTCAGTGGTCACTATTTCAGTATGGTTAAAAGCATAGTTCAGGCTCAGGTTGAAGGCGGCACTTACACTGCCGTTCATCTCCAGCTCCACGCCCTGAGACTTAATGCGCCCGTTCTGCCGGTAGATGGGGTTGCCCGTGTCTGTCACCTGCCCGGTGTTCACCAGCGTGTTCCGCTTCTCGATGTGGAAGGCCGACAGCGACGCGAACAGGCGCTTGTTCAGGAACTCACCCTTGAGCCCTGACTCCGCTTGAAAGCTGGTTTCGCTATTGAAAGGTGCGTCGCTGCCGTAATTCTCGGGGTTGCGCACGAAAGCGGGATCAATGGGTTTGAAGCCATGGCTGTAGCTGGCGAAGTAGTTCAGGTTGTCGAGCAACTTGTAGGTGAGCCCCGCTCTTGGCAGGAGCACATTCTGATGCACCTTTTCTTCTCCGTTGTCATACACTCGCTGGTCACGGAAGAACTCCTGCCGCAGGCCCAGCAACAGGCGCAGGCGGTCGGTCACGGTGATTTGGTCTTGCAGGTATAGCCCTGTGGTGCTGTAGCTGGTGTTGAGGTAGTCTACAAAGAACGGCGACAGCGGCAGGCGAATGTACTTGCTCGGGTCGCGGAGTTCGTAGGTCGGGTTGTTGAGGTCGAAAGTAAGGGGAACAGGCTGTCCATCCACTTCCATCCGGCGCGCCTCCCACTGGTGTCCCCGCTTATCCGCTTCAAATTTGATGTAGTCCATACCTGCCACCACATCGTGACGCAACCAGCCTGTGTTGCCACTGAGGGCGAAGTATACGGAGAGGTTGTCGGTATAGTCGTTTATCTTTTTCTCCAGATACCGCATGTTCATGATGGTATTGGCAGGTGCATCGGCAAAGGTGTTGAGGGTACGGTGCTCGCTCAGTTCTTCGTGGTACACAAATTTCATGTAGGCCGCGTTGAAAGACAGCCAATCGGTGAGGCGGTGGTTGAGCGATCCGTTGAATGAGATGTCATTTACACGATAGTAGTCGCTGGGCTGACTCAGGGTGAAAGAACGCGGCAAGGCATACAGGTCACCGCCCCGTATACCCATACCGCGGTCGAGGTAGCCGTCGAACTGGCTGTAGACCAACTCGGCGTTGACGGTGGTATTTGCGGTGGGGCGAAAGGTAACGGTAGGTGCAATCATCAGGGAGCTGCGGTCGTTCACGTCCCGGAAGGTCTTGGTGTCTTCGTAGCCGATGTTGAGCCGGTAGAGCAAAGACTTGTCTTCGTTGAGCGGACCTGTCAGGTCGAGCGTGGTGCGCATAGTCTGGAAACTGCCGACAGAGAAACTCACCGCTTTGCGGCTTTCGTCCAGCGGCTTCTTAGTCACCAGATTCACTGTACCCCCCGGGTTGATGTCGCCGAAGAGGGCGGCACCAGGACCTTTGAGCACTTCCACACTCTCAATGTTCACCGTGAGCGGCACCCGAAAAAAGCTCGTGCCAAACCCGTAGCCCGAGCGCAGTCCGTTCACCAGCCTATACCCTGTATCGTAGCCGTTGCGGAAGCCGCGGATAGTCAGGTCGTCGTAGGCCGAGTACTGGGTTACTCCCGCCAGGTTCTGCACCACATCCGTTACCAGAAAAGCTTGCTGGTCCTCTATCAGCTCCTTAGTCACCGAAGAGATGGTCTGCGGTACGTCCACCACCCTGCTCTGCAGTTTGGTGCCCAAAAAGCTGTAGTCGTTCACGTAGTTGGTTTCCTTGCGTCCCGTCACCAGCACCTCCTGCATCACGTGCGTCTGGCGGTCCAGCACCACGTCCAGCCATACATGGGGCGACTGTTCGGTCAGGGTAAAAGGAACGGTTTTGTCCACCATGCCCAGCCCTTTCACCAACAAGGTATAGCGTCCGTACGGCAGCCCGTCAATTTTGAAAGTGCCATCCAGGGCGGTTACATTCCCAACTGAGGCATCTTTTATACCTACCGAAACCCCGACTAAGGCTTCTCCTTTTCCGTCTTTCACCTTACCGCCCACACTGCCAGTTGGCTGGGCAAAGACAGGTATAGAAAGTAGGTATAGCACCAGCAGGCTCAGTATACCTTGCATCGATCTTGCAGACATCGGTCAGGTCAGTTTTAGCTCCGTCGCTTTGTGTTGGTTTATATTGTTTTCGCTTAGCTCTTTCAGTTGCAGCTCCATGTGGATGGCCTGGTAAACAGGTGTTTCATCCTGACAAACCAGCCGGAAACCTTGCTTTGCCCAGAACTCCTGTGCTCCGGAAAGAAAAGGATGGGTATGCAGGTAGAGCATTTCGATGCCTTTGCGTTCGGCTTCTTCTTTCAGGGCGCTGACAAGGCAGGTCCCCAGACCGACTTTCCGGAGAGAAGGCTCCACGTAGAGCTTTTGCACTTCGGTAGTCAGCTGTCTTTCGTAGTTGAGATGGGTAAAGCGGTGGTCATAGGTCCGCATGCCGATGGTGCCAACGATAGTATCAGAAAGATCGGTAGCTACCAAAAAAACGGCATACTTGTCCTCGATGTAAGAAGCTTCGAAATGTGCCAGGTCGTGCGGCAATTTGCCATGGTCTATCATCGGGAACAGCTCCTTCCGGAAATCCATCACATAAGCGACCAACTCTGGTATCAGCTCCTTTGCTATAGGTTTTATCTGTATCATTTAGTTTATCTTTCTGCCGGGTACCACCATCATTTTGTTGTTCACCTGCACAGTCGTAAAGTGCACGTCATACACATATTCCAGGAAATTGCTGTCGTGGTAGTCGAACGCTTCTGTTGGCGTCACCACGGTTTTGTCTTTCATGAAGTAGCACTGGTCGGCGTACAGGAAAGCCATATTCGGGTCGTGCATGATGGCGATCACCGTCAGGTCATTTTCCGTCAGCTTTTTTAGCTTCTCCAGCACGTAGGTCTGGTAGTACACATCGAGGTGGTTGGTGGGCTCGTCGAGCAAAATAATGCGGGGGTTCTGCACCAGCACCCGCGCAATCATGACCAGTTGCTGTTCCCCACCCGACAGCTCGGTATAAGGCCTGTCCGCCAGGTGGCTGATGCCCAGTTCCTCAATGGCCTGCCCTACTTTTTCCATGTCGCTCTTCTTCGGACTGAAAGCCGAGAAAGCCGCCCTGCCCGTCAACACCACGTCTTTCACCTGAAAAGGGAACACCGATTTGTGAAACTGCGGCAGGAAGCCGAGCACACGGGCGCAATCTGAGAAAGACATTTTGCTGCGCTCCTTTCCCATCAATTTCACGGAGCCATACTGGTACTTCTGCAGGCCCGCCATAATGTTGAAAAGCGTAGACTTGCCGCTGCCGTTGCGCCCGAGCAGTACCGAGAAACGGTTGGCTGGGAAGGCCACATCCACTCTCTCGAGTATGGGCGTTTTGCCATACCCGAAACTGAGGTTCTCTACTTCTATCGCCACATCTGTCATACCCAGTTGATTTTGTTTTTCTTCATTAAGAAGAGGAAAAAAGGTGCCCCCAGCAGCATCGTGAAAATGCCGATTGGGATCTCGAAGTCCATTAGTGAGCGGGAGAAGTTATCGATGATCACCAGAAAGGACCCGCCAAAGAAGATGTTGGCTGGCATGGCTTTGCGGTTATCCGGCCCCACCATCATGCGGGTGAGGTGCGGGATGAACAGACCATACATACTGATGACACCGGCCGCCGCCACTGAGGTGGACGTCGTGAGCGTAGCCAGCGCAACCAAAGTCGCCTTATCTGCCGTCGGATTCACGCCCACGGCTTTTGCCTCCTGTTCGCCCAGTGCCAATAAGTTAAGGCGCCAGCGCATCAGGTACATGCCCACAATGCCTATACCTACCGGCAATGCCGCCGTGTTGAGTTTATCCCAGGAGGCGTGGTGCAGGTTGCCCATCGTCCATTGCACAATCGCCTGTAATTTATAAGGATCGCTGATGTACTGCACCACCGTGAGCGAGGCCGTAAAGATGCCCGACACAATCATACCTGAAAGGATGACCGCCACAATAGAGGATTTGTTGTTGCTAAAGGCAAAGGAGTAAGTCATAATAACAGAGGCCACTCCCAACACAAAGGCCATCACGTTGATGTGCAACAGCGGGAAGGCAATCGCCAGCGCCGCTCCAAAAGCAGAGCCCGAGGAAATACCCAGCACATAAGGGTCCACGAGCGGATTGCGGAAGATACCCTGCAAGGCTCCTCCCGAGGAAGCCAAGCCCGCACCAATGATAAATGTGAGCAATACCCTGGGCAGGCGCACATTCTCGATGATGTTGTTGAGCATGTATACCTTGGTCGAGTTCTCGTGAATGCCGCCGTTCAGCGCGGCTTTGCCCCAATCCCAATAATCCGCGAACACCAGCCCCTGCGACGGACCTACCGTCAGGGAATACAGCAACAGCGGTATAGGCAGGCCGTAGATCAGGAAGCCAGTCAGTACTTTTCTCATTCAAGCAAGGCAGTGGCTTTGGCACCATACAAATTCGTCATGATATCCCTTCGGTTCTCGTCGAGGTCGAAGTTCTCGCTGCCGCCATAAGCAACATTGTGCAGCTCGATAGCGGCATACATAATTTTGAGAGTATGTGGGTCGTAGAAAAACGGCGGATTCAGCACGTGCACGTTTTTGTTTTTCACAGCCTTGAGCACCGCCAGTTCTTTCTTGTCATACAGCACCTGCGGTTCGGTGCTCCAGAGCAAAATCAGGTCAGGATCCCATGCTATCAGCGTTTCGGGGTTAATGTTGGGCTGGTCCAGTTCAAAGGTGCAGGCGTTGTTCACACCCGCTAACCGGAAGCACTCCGCCATGCGGCTGTTCTGGCCCGAAGTGGAGTAGATTCGCCCGCCTGACCACGCATAGTACACCGACTTTTTTTGCTCAATGTGATCTGTCGCTTTCGCAATCTCATCGAGCTTGCGACGGGTATAGCCCAGCAATTCTACGGCCCGCTCGTGCGTACCTGTCAGTTTGCCGATGCTCTCGATCTCCTCAAACAATTGCTCGTTGTTCTGCGGCGATACGGCAAACACGTTTATACCTAAACTTTCGAGCAAACGAATGGCGTCGGTCTGGCCGGAGGCGATGATCACCAGATCCGGCTTGAGGGCCAGCACACTTTCGATGTTGGTGGAGGTTTCCCAGTTACCTGGAGCGGGCAGCTCTTTTCGGGCAATGCGTGGGTCCAGTTTGCTGAAATACTTAAAGGTCTCGGGGTTGGTGTAGATGTTATTCTGTATACCTACCACGGTATGCTCCGCATTCAGCATATACATGCCGTCCAAAGCGCCCTGATACAGCACAATCACACGCTGGGCTGGCTCGCTCAAACGGATCTCCTTCCCCCGAATATCATTCACTACAATCGCATCAGCCGCTGTTGCCTTCACGTCGCCGCTCTCGCTCTGGCAGGCGCTCAACAAAAGCATACAAGCACACATAACCATCACCAGACGAGCGGCCATTCTCTCTCTCCAATACGTCATACTTTCTTCACAAAATCGCTGAGTGCTTTTTCCTGAGACCATTTTAATTATCCAGTCTTTATACCTTGACTCTTGCCTACCAAAAGGCAGACTGTTCCGCTTGCCTTGGCTGGAACAGTCTGCTTTTCAGCTTTTAGCTAAACTTATATTTTCATCTATACCTGTCGCTCGCTCTCAATCTGCCGCTTATTACCATAGGCCTTGACCATCTGCGCAGGGTGCAGCACCCGTTCCTCAATCTCAATCACGAATTCTCCGCTGAGCAGCAACTGGTACAGCGGCGCATCGTAGGCCACACATACCTCGTTCTGTTCGGTGATGAAAATCGGCACATGCTTGTTACCGATCTCGAAACAGATCGTGCCCACTTCCTGCAGACCCCGCGGGTATAGCACGATGCAGTCGCATGGCTTTATCTTCAGCATGATCGCCCGCTCCTCTGACAGGTATAGCAGGTCCCCGTCTTCCAGCGGGCCTCTATGCGACTTCTCCACCAGCACTTCTACTCCGCCCTGCGTCTTCTTTTTCATCCGCGACTTGGAGGCCTCGTACCATTCTATCTCGAAAAAGTCGATCATGCGGCCGCTCAGGTTCTGCTCCTTGGCAAGCGCCCGCGTCACCACTAGCGGCTCCGTCAGCATAGATAACTCGGTTGCCATGTACTACTAAGCCGTCGCCAGCTTGGCTTTTTTCTTCTCTTCTACTTTGGCCAACAGCCAGTTGCACCAATCGTCCATGCCATCGCCTTTCAGGCTGCTGATGCTTATCACTTCTATGGTCGGGTTCACTTCGCGGGCATCCTGCGTGGCGGCCTCTACCGAGAAAGGCACATAAGGCAGCAGGTCGGCTTTGGAAACCACCATCAGCTCGCTGGTCAGGAACATGCGCGGGTATTTCTTTGGCTTGTCGTCGCCCTCGGTCGCAGCCAGCACGGTTACCCGAATGTCTTCGCCCAGGTCAAAGGCGGCAGGGCAAACCAGATTGCCCACGTTCTCAATGAAGAGAAGATCAACGCCCGTCAGGTCGATGTGGTCGAGTGCCTGCAGAATCATCTGGGCCTCGATGTGGCACATGCCGCCTGTTACGATCTGCAGCGCGTTAATACCCACTTCTTTCATGCGGATGGCGTCGCGGTCGGTTTCAGGGTCACCTACCAACACAGCCATATTCAGTTTGTCGCTCAGGCGCTTGCCGGTTTCCTGCATCAGGGTGGTTTTGCCGCTGCCCGGAGAGGAACACACGTTGATCACCAGCACATCAGGCAATCTGTCGCGGATGGCTTTGGCGACGAAGTCGTTAGCTTTTAACAGGTTGAGGGTGGTGTTATCGCACTGCACAGAGCCTACCGGCATTCTGTTGCTTTTAGGCATGGATGGTGTACTCATATCTATATCTTTTAAGTCTTAGGGTTAATTCTCTAAAAATTCAATGCGGCTGATCTGCAGCTCCTCTCCCTGCACAATGTTTTTGGAGGGAGTGCCGCAGTCGCACACAAACTTGTGCCGTTTCACTTCGAAGTCTTTGTCGCAGGCGGCACAGTGGGCGATAATGGGCAGCAAAAGCACCTCCAGCTCAATGTCGGCCAGTTGCGGCTCTTCCATGATCAGGGCCTCAAAGGCGTTCTGGATCAGGATGGGCTGTATATTGCTCAGCAAACCCGCCTCTATCTGCACTTTCGTTATCCGCTCAAACTTGTCGGGATAGGTTTCCTGCAGTGTTTCAAAGACGTTCCGTACAATCGAAATCTCGTGCATGGTTTCTCTCTATTTCTCTGCCACCACCTCGGCCAGCACTTCTTCCAAATCCTGTTGGGCTGGTGCCTCAGGCATAGCTTTTGCTTTTTTAGCTGAGCCTTTTGCGGTTGCGTCTTTTTTTGTTCGTTTGGCGCTGCTTCGCTTAGTTTGTTTTTCAGCTACTGGCGCCGCTTCTTCGGCTTCTGGTGCAGGTGCCTGCTCCGTTTCCAGCTTAGCTTGCTCCTCTTCCTGCTTGTGCACCGTAAACTCCCAGCACAGCTGCCCCATGGCGCTCAGCCAGTCATAGAGCATCACGCCCTCGTTGCCCAGTGCTCGTATCATCACGGCATTCGGTGCACACTGCGTGAAGCCAAAAGTGAACTCCTCGTACTGAGCCGTCAGGATCTCGTCCAGCTCTGCTTTCAGCTCCGCCGCATAAGGCGATACATAGATCAGCGTAGCCTGGTGGGTATAGCGCTCATAAAACAGGATCGAGTCAAATGGCTGGTTGCCGGGCTCGAGCAACTGGTTGTCGAACAGCACCAGCTTTTTGCCGCTGTATACCTTGGTGATGCTGTGCAGGCGCGTAAATTGAAACGATTCTCCCGAGTGCACTCGCCCCGAAGCGATGATGTCGCCCCAGATCAGGTTGGCGTGCTCATCCACATGGATCTCATTCACCGTCCTGAAAATAGAATTAGCAAATGGCGTGATCGGGTGTGGGATGAATTTGTAGATGCCGCCTTTCCTGACCAGCACATTCGTACGCTGCACAGCCCCTTTCTCCATGGGGTGCAGCCTGTTGAAGGACTGCGTAAACAGCTTCAGGCGGGCATCCTCATGCACGTTCACCTCAATGTCAATTTCATCCCCATCCATGATACCCGGAGAAGAGCTCATCATGATCAGCTCCAGATGCTCATGCAGATGTCGGGAGCCGTAGTGGATCACTTTGTAGGGCGCATTGTGGCAACTCTCTTTCAGGAGTGTCAGCGCCCCTTCCCTCTCCGCGTTAACCTTGATGGTACTTTTAAGCATGCGCCTCTGTTTTTTCTAGTAAAGCATACGTCTTGATCCAGTTGATCACATCATCCAAACCTTCCAGTTTCATCAGGTTGGTGAAGATGTACGGTCGCTCGCCGCGCATTCTCTTTGTGTCGCGGTCCATCATGTCCAGGTCGGCATTTACATAAGGGGCCAGGTCCGTTTTGTTTATGATCAGCAAATCAGACTTGGTGATGCCCGGGCCTCCCTTGCGGGGCATTTTGTCGCCCTCGGCCACGTCAATCACGAAAATGGTCACATCAGCCAAATCGGGGCTGAAGGTGGCAGACAGGTTATCGCCGCCGCTCTCTACGAACACGATCTCCGTATCGGGGTGGCGCTCTACCAGTTCTTCCACGGCCTCAATGTTCATCGAGGCATCCTCGCGTATGGCAGTATGCGGGCAGCCGCCCGTCTCCACACCCATGATGCGGTCGGCAGGCAGGCAGGAATTCTTTGTCAAAAAATCAGCATCCTCGCGGGTATACACGTCGTTGGTCACGACACAGATGCTGTACGCTTCACTCATCTTGCGGGTCAGGCGTTCAATCAAAGCCGTTTTTCCTGATCCTACAGGACCAGCAACCCCTATTCTCACATGTTTTTTTGACATAAAGTATCTGTTTAGGTGGTTTCTTTAGGATATATATAGTCTTGAGTATTGCTTTTCGTGCTGCATGCAACGTATCTCCTGCCCGATGCAGCAGAGCCCGACCATCTCCTCTTCCATGTTTTCCTGCTCATCCACCAGTTGCTTAATGGTGGCCTGCAGGTCGAAAAGGATCTTCTGGGCATCACCCTGCCCAATGGGCACCAGCTTGGCACAGTTGGTGACAATGCCATTGAGGGTGTTGTAGTAAAAGGCCAGCAAGGCGTCTTTCAGGGTGATGCCACTGGCATGCGCATACATGGCAAAGGCGACGGCATAGTGCCCGTGCAGCTTGCCCTCCTGAATTTTAGACAGGTAGTTACTGCAGCGCTTAACAGGGTGCAGCTCCTGCGTCAGCTTCAGGAAACGGACAGCCAGTTTTTTGCTCGCGTCCCGAATCTCGGCAGGTGCCTTCAGGGCTGTAATCATTTCGTCCAGCTTCTGAAATTCCCGCACCGATTTCTTCGCCTCCAGCAAGGCCCAGGCTTTTTGCAAAAAGGCCGCATCGTTGTAGTAAATGCTATGGCGCAGCATGTTGTTAGCATATACCTTGGCCGTTGGCGTGTTGTGCACAATGCCCTGACTCACGTAAGACTCCAGCCCATAAGAATGCGTAAAGCTTCCGATCGGAAACATGGAGTCGTTGATCTGCAGGAGGGTTAAGAGTGGCTGCATAGCTGTTATTTAATGGTTATTTTTCTGGTGTAATTGTTTCCATGCCGGCGCACACGCAAGGCATGTGTTTTCAGGAGCTTTCGCACCTCACGCCGTGGCTCGTAGCCTGAGCGCTCCAACAAGCGGTAAAGCGGGTTCTCAAACTCGACCAAGACCTCTGCCTCCTCGTTGATGAAAACAGGAATGTGTTTATTTCCGATCTCGAAGCAAATGGTGCCCATGTCTTTGAAGTTGTCGGGCTTGAACACGATGCACTCGCAGGGCAGTATGTTGATGGCAATGGCCCGCTCTCCGTCCAGGTATAGCAAGTCACCGTCTTCCAGCGGTGTCGAGTCTTTGCGTATACCGATCTCCTGTCCCGCCCTAGTCCGCTTTCGTAGGGTAGTTTTGCCCGTATCAAACCAATCGAGGTCCAAAAAATCAATCGAAAGGTTACCTGTATTGGTGTTGGATAGGTTGCCGATGACCTTTTCTACTAGTAGCATAGGGTGATAAAGGTGCTGCCAGTTCAGGTATAACCCAGCCGGCAGCACGTTTTGTAACAAGTTTAGAACAGGAAGTAGCGCTGCGCCATTGGTAGCACCTTCAGCGGCTCGCAAGTGAGTAACTCGCCATTGGCCGTTACGGCGTAGGTTTCTGGGTTTACCTCCAGTTTCGGTGTGGCGTTGTTGTGCACCATGTCTTTCTTGGTCACTTTGCGGCATCCTCTCACTGGCAGGAACCCTTTGCCCAGCCCCAGTTTGTTGATGCTGCCGTTCTCCATCGATATCTGCGACACGAAGTTGAAACCGCTTGTCTGGATAGACCTGCCGTAGTACCCCCACATCGGACGGTAAATAACAGGCTGCGGCAGGGAAATAGAACCGTTCGGGTCACCCATACGGGCACCCACAGCCACGCCATTCTTGAAAATGATCTCTGGTTTCACCCCAAACATACCTGGCTCCCACAACACGAGGTCAGCATACTTGCCTACCTCGATAGAGCCCACATAATCGGACACGCCGTGTGTTTTGGCTGGGTTGATGGTATACTTGGAGATGTAGCGCTTCACACGCAGGTTATCTGCCCCAGAGGCTTTATCCTCTGCCAGCGGGCCACGCTGCACTTTCATTTTATGAGCGGTCTGCCAGGTACGCATGATGGTTTCACCAATACGCCCCATGGCCTGGCTGTCGGACGACATCATGCTGAACACACCCATGTCCTGCAGGATATCCTCGGCGGCAATGGTCTGCGGACGGATACGGGAGTCGGCAAATGAAACATCCTCCGGTATGCTCTTATCCAGGTGGTGCACCGACATCAGCATGTCCAGGTGCTCGTCCACGGTGTTGATGGTATACGGCTTGGTTGGGTTGGTAGAGGAAGGCAGCACGTTCGGGTACATGGCAATCTTGATGATATCCGGAGCGTGGCCACCACCTGCACCCTCGGTGTGGTAGGTATGGATCACACGGCCGTTGATCGCTTTCACAGTGTCTTCAAGGAAGCCCGCTTCGTTGAGCGTGTCCGAGTGAATGGCGATCTGTACGTCATATTTGTCAGCCACCTGCAAAGCGATGTCGATCGTAGAGGGCGTAGTACCCCAGTCTTCGTGCAGTTTCAGGCCAAGTGCACCTGCCTCGATTGGCTGTGCAGCTGTTTTAAAGGTAGAAGTGTTGCCTTTGCCCAGGAAACCAAAGTTCATTGGGGTAGACTCCGACGCCTCGAACATGCGTTCCATCCACCACTTGCCTGGCGTTACGGTTGTAGCAAGGGTTCCGTCTGATGGACCTGTACCACCGCCGATCATGGTTGTAACGCCACTGAAAAGCGCTACCTCTACTTGTTGCGGCGCAATAAAGTGAATGTGCGTATCGATAGCTCCTGCCGTAACGATCTTGCCCGCACAGGCCTGCACCTCGGTGGCCGCACCGATGATCATGCCTTTGGTCACACCTTGTTGGGTATCGGGGTTACCGGCTTTTCCTATACCTACAATCTTGCCATCTTTTATACCGATGTCGGCTTTCACAATGCCCCAGTGGTCAATGATAATGGCGTTCAACAGCACAAGGTCGAGCACTTCGTCCTGCCCTGCTGAGGTAGACTGGCCCATACCGTCGCGTACGGTTTTGCCGCCGCCGAACTTGTTTTCGTCGCCGTAAACGTTAAAGTCTTTTTCGATCTGTATGAAGAGCTCCGTATCGGCCAGGCGCACTTTGTCGCCCGTAGTTGGACCGAAGAGTGCAGCATAGCGGTCGCGCGGGATGTATAATTCGCCGTCTACATATTTTACCGAAGAAGAATCGCTTCCCAATGCATTGAAGTCAAGCAGTGAAAGCCCGGCGGTCGAGAGTCCGACCACTTTAATCCATTCGCGTCTATTCCAATTTGACATGGTTTCCTGATTAAATGATGTTATTTTCTGTTTCTTCTACCCTTGGCAGGTGCGGCAGCACCTCCTGCGCCCTTAAATCCTTCCTTCTGTGCTTTCTGAATAGCGGCGTCGCGCACGTTCTTCTTCGTCACATCTCCTTCCGTCAGGTTGTTAAAGCCGCTGATCAGTTTGTTGCCCCCAAATTCTACCAGGAACACTGCCTTTTTCTCGCCTGGCTCGAAGCGCACAGCCGTGCTGGCAGGTATATTGAGGCGCATGCCAAAGGCAGCTGCTCTGTCAAACTCGAGCGCCTTATTGGTCTCAAAGAAATGGTAATGCGAGCCTACCTGAATCGGTCGGTCTCCGGTATTGGCCACGGTGACACGCACTGTCCTGCGTTTGTCATTCGCCTTTATCTCACCCTTCTGTAGTATATATTCACCCGGTTTCATAGTATAAATGTTTTAATTGTTCTTAGTCTGTTTTAGCGTATAGGGTGGTCGACCGTGACTAATTTTACACCATCCGGAAAGGTTGCTTCAATCTGCACATAGTGCAGCATGTCGGGCACACCTTCCATTACCTGATCCTTTTTCAGGAGCTTGGTTCCCTCTTCCATCAGCTGCGCCACCGTTTTCTTCCCATCACGGGCTTCTTCCATCAAAATGCCGCAGATGTAGGCAATGGACTCCGGGTAGTTCAGCTTCACGCCTCGCTTGAGCCGCTTGGCTGCAAGTTCACCTGCGAGGTGAAGCAATAGTTTTTCGTGTTCAATCGGATTTAAGTGCATATAACTGTGTGTTAATAAGATTGACTATAGAAATATCTGAAACTGAACAATGAACCCATTCCGCCGCCCATCGGTCATTTCCGTGGCTATTAGTAAGGACTTAGTAAGTGTTGGAAGTTTATATGGGCACTATGCTGCTGAGTTAAGGGTTATTCTCTGTTGCACGGGCACAGATTTTTTGACTCCAGAGCATGAACCGGAGATAGTAATCTTTTCTTTCGTTGCTATTGAGTAAGGGGTCTCGCTGACAGCTGGGTGCATTTTGTGTACAGAGAGGCACAACCCCTAAAAGGTATGCTGAAACAAAAAAATCAAATACTCCTAAACGCCCCTGTATTGATATCATTATACCCGTATTGCTCTGTACTGAAATAAGTTTTACTTACCTTAGCATTAAAAGGTTGTAAGGCAACTAGCTCATACTCAAGCGCCAAGTTAGACATGACCTATTAAGCTGATTTAAGAGAGAGATTAGAATGAGATTAGAGAGAAGGAGTTTGCAGCCCTTTACATGGTGTGAGCTGCCTGTTTCTGTGTTTACCAGATCGTGTAGGGCATTGCGATAGCCAGACAGATAGATAGGAAATATAACCAAAATAAAAGCCCTACACTTGGTAGGGCTTCAGATAGATGATCCGGTAATAAATAAAAAAAATGATTTAACCTACATTCGGCAGGCCGCAGGCAGTCGGGCTATACCTGCATGGTAGCGTGATGGGCAGCATACGCCGCAGGCAGTACTACCTCCATGATAGTACCTTTACCAACCTGCGAACTTACCCGAATCGTACCTTTGTGCGTTTCAATGATTTTCATGGCCAGCGGCAGCCCGATGCCAAAACCTTCGTAATTAGCCGTGTTGGAACCCCTGAAGTAAGAATTGAAAATTTTGCTCTGATCAGAAGCGGGTATGCCAATGCCTGAGTCTGTTATCTGCAAGCTTATCTTCTGCCCTGTTGAGGTTAGTTTCAGGTATACAGCCTGGTTATCTGAGTACTTAAACCCGTTCAGAATGATGTTGCAGATAGCCAGAATCAGCAATTGCTCATTACAATTAACAAACAGCATCGCCTCGTTTTCCGGGAATTCGCTGTAGTCCATCTTAAGCTTATACCGCTCATCCATCTTACTCACCACCTCCTGCACCGACTCCAGTATTTCATCCATCCTGCGCACACTCCAGCCCTGGTCCTGCCCGTTCCCCTCGGCTTTTGCCAATTCCAGCAAGGTATTGATGATGTGCTTGAGCTTTTCGGTTTCCTGCATAATCATCTGTATCGAGTAGGTAGCCGGGTGCCCCTGCTCCAGTCGAAAAAGGGCTATCTCAGCCTCCCCGGCAATAACAGTGAGCGGCGTGCGGAGCGAATGTGAGATGTTGCTGACATAGGCCTGCTGTGCTTTAAAAGCCGTTTCTATCCGCTGCAGCATATCATTCAACGTATCCTGCAGTTCACTGATTTCGTCCAGGCTATGTTCTTTCTCAAGTCTGTCGTTCAGGTTGAAGGCATTGATACTGTTCACCTTCTTTATGATCTTGACCATGGGGCCAAACAGTCTTTTAGAGAAAAACACGGTGGTGAGCGTCATCACAAACACAGCCGCCAGAAAGGCAATGGCCAGCGTTGTTTTCAGGCGTTTACGGTAAGCGTCACCCTCCACATCCCGTGCCGAAGACACCACCAGTATATCCTCTTCTCCGGTGACATTTTCTCTAAACAGTCCGACATAATGCACTCCGTTTTCATAATGCCGGGCTCTTCCGTTACGGATAGTCTCCCAGTAAAATGACTCGTCGAGTGGCAGTGAGGCTGGAAAATGAATTTGTTCGCTTCCTTTGTTGATACGCAGGATGTATTCCTCTTCATCTGCCAAATGCTGCAGCATACTGTTCTTAACGGCATAGTAATCTTCCGCTTTCTCTTGCTGCAGCACGGCGCTTGCCACAACAGTGGAGCTGTTCTCCAGACTCAGGAAGAAGTTATGCTGCCTGTAGCCAGACGACATGGAGTACATCACCAGGTTTATACCTAGTAATATCAAAGCCATCAGGCCGGTAAATAAAACGATCAGCGAATACTGTAATCTCATGCTACTGCGTCCTCATCACATAGCCTATACCTACCACCGTGTGGATCAGGCGCGGGCTAAAGTCTTTGTCTATCTTCTTGCGGAGGTAGTTGATGTACACATCCACCACATTGGTGCCCATATCGAAGTCAGCGCCCCATACATGCTCCAGAATGTCCAGCCGTGGGAGCACCTTGCGTTTGTTCTTGATCAGGTACTCCAGCAGTTTGAACTCCCGCACAGTAAGCGCAATGACCTTGTTGTTGCGGGTCACCTCCATTGTGTCGAGGTTAACGCTTAAGTCCGCTATGGTCATCACATTCTGCTGCACCATACTTCTGCCCGATCTTCTCACGAGGCTCTGCATGCGTGCCCGAAGTTCAGCCAGGTTGAAAGGCTTCACCATATAGTCATCAGCCAGATTGTTAAAGCCAGCCACTATATCCTGTGTAGAACCCAAGGCAGATAAAATGAGAATTGGCGTATCGGGGTCTGCATCCCGGATGCTTTTGCAAACCTCTAGTCCGCTCATGCCGGGCACCATTACATCGAGTATGATCAGGTCATATTGGTTCAGCCCGGCCATCTTTACAGCCGTAAAGCCATCCATCGCCACCGCAAATTCAATTCCCTCACCTTCAAGCCCTCGTTTGACAAGAGAGACTACTTTGGGCTCGTCTTCTAAGAACAATACTTTCATAAATCAAAAACCGGTTAATGCAATTTCCCATTACGCAGAACACAGATCAGCTCTAATCAAAGCATCCTAAGCCTATATTAGTCAGACGAGACTTCTATTATATCGTTTAGGTCAAAATCATGGGAGATGGTCATATATTCGTATTATGAACAGCAGCACCAAAATAACAGGTTCGAACGAACATTTGGGGATTTGCTCCATAAAAGTCCATGCCAGAAGGTTCATGGACCTACAAGCCGTGTTTCTATACCTGCGCTTTAGTAACAAGCGATTCTATCCGTTGCAGCCCCGGTTTACATTGATCTTGAGCAATAACAGAGATAAAATGGCATAGTGCCTATTGGTATAGAAAGACACCCAACAAGGCTGTAGATGCCCTATACATAAAAAACAAAAAAAGCCCCGCCGGTTTATCACCAGCGGGGCTTTCTGCTTAGGATTGTGGAGATGCAGGGATTCGAACCCTGGTCCAGACAAGGAAATCGACGGGCTTTCTACATGCTTAGACTTATTCGGATTGTCGGGAGCTTGCAAGTATAAGTCAAACTTATGCGCACTCCTTAGATGCTTTATTTCGCCTGTGCACCGCACCTTTACACAGACTAGTAAATCGGATCGAAGCCTCGTATGTGCAAGCAGATTCACGAAACCTGCACGAGACTATGGCTAGTGCTTAATACCTAGATTAAGCAGCCATGGCGTAGTTATATTCGCCAGTTATTGTTCGAACGGATTTTTAACAGGTGGTACGTTCATCACCCGACATGCTTACACGCAATCTGCACAAGCTGTCAATTCCAGTCATCCCCATAAATTAAAGAACGTCGTATTCCTACGCATTATACTTCAAGAAGTATGCCACAAATATAAGCAATTTGCGGCATACTTCTATCTGTTTTCTGTGTATAGAACACAATTAACTGGTTCTAGGTTTCATGCTTGCGTAGCCTTTTACTTTACGGTCAGCATTTCCTGCTTTGTCATTTTAGGCGCTTCGTACAGGTCAATCAGGGAGTGCGTGTACTTAAGGTATTCCATCGGGTACTTTATCTGAAACACCTTCGGGATGTTAGCGCCGGCAGGCACCAGCATCAGAGAAGACTTTCCGTCGATCTTTTCGCGCTGCAGGGCTATACCTTCGCGGTTGTCGAACTTCACGTCGAAGTAGTACAGGTATGGGTATACCCAGCTCACGTATTTGCTCTTGGAAGTACCCGATAGGCTTCTAATCTCCAGCGCTTCGTAGTTAGTGGCAATTGCCTGCTGGAATTCCACTGCGTTGAGTGGCACGTTGTTGAGCACTGGCATTACGTCGAACTGGCCGTCGAGCATTACCCATTTGTTCAGGTCCGGCAAGAACACCTCCAGTACCACGTGACCAGCTCCGTATTCTATGGTTTCAACCTCCTTCATTTTCAGACCCATGGTGCGGGCAGGCAGGTCAATTGCATTCAGAGCAGCTGTCGTTACGATGCCGTATTCCACGCAGCGGAAGTTCTTGCCCTCTTTCACCTCGGCCAGAATGGTCAGGGCATCAGGGCTGCTTGGCTCGTTCATGCCATCGTGCTTCCACTGGCGGTGTACCCAATTCACAATACGCAGCGCCTTTTCAGTATCGTTTTTAGCACCGGCTACTAGCGCATCCAGCTGGTACTGCTTGCGCAGCGTTTGCAAAAACTCGTTATTCTGATTCTGCTCGTACAGGAAGGTATAGCCCGACACTTCCTGCGCCTTGTTGAATTTCAGAGCTTCGTGGCCGTAACCTTTAAACTTAGTCAGGGCATAGTCTTCCTCGTTGAGCTGCACATAGAACCGGTACGACTTACCCGGCTTCACCTGGAAAGAAATAGAGTCCAGGTCGGTACGGAACATCACATACGTTTTCTTGTTGTGCACCGGCACCAACATTACATCAGGCGAAAGCTCTGGCATAATGCTCCAGGTACCTTTTGTCCACTCCTTACCGATCTTATAGTCGGCTTTGGCAGCGTTGGCTTTGATTACAGGCAGGCCTTTGTACTTCTGCTGCGCTAAGGCAGGCATGGCCAACACGAACAACACGAACAGGATTGATGATAACTTTTTCATAATTTTATTTTGCGCTTAATACTGTGTTATAGATGATTTTTTATTTCGCTTTTATGTGATCTTTATCTTTCTCTTACCTGCGGGCTTGGTCTCAACGCTATACCTGCTGGCCTGCTGAAAGAGTATAAGAAAGATCGGTGCCAAAAAAACACAAAATGCTATAAATCAATAAATTAACTATAAATAAAATACATACCTGTTCGCTTTCGATACACCTGCATCTGACACATCTGTGCGTTTCTGAGACAATCTTTTACCTACCGGTTCGTCGCACAATTTCTGCTGCCAACAATAGCTACCAAATAAAAAAACCCTGCAAGCTGGTTGCTTGCAGGGTCTGTTTCTGACCTGATCAATCGCTCAGTCCAAAATGCTGTGCTGTTTTATCGTTTTGCCTGTAGCTCTTTGCTCCAGTCTAACATCTCTGTATACAGTTCGTCTATGCTTATCTGTGGATTATCCTTGTAGAGTGAGATCAGCTTCTGGTTAAAATCACCGAACCGGGCAAAGCCTCTACTTTGCTCCATCTGGCGTTCCATCAAAGGTATAAACGTAGCAACATCCTCGGCAGAGAACTTGTCCAGGCAGTAGAGCGAATAGATACCCCAGGTCATGTACTCGTTGAACACGTTGTAAGGCGAGCTGTAGGCGCTGGTACCATTCATTTCCACAACCCACTTTCCTCTGTCTGAAAAAATCTCGTTAATCTGTTTAATGTACTTGTCTGATGTCGGATTCACGAAATTGTGATCGATTTCTGTGAATACCACACGCGTTTCCAGCATCTCATTTACCTGTGTGTTATATTGAGAATCGGACTCGGCTCTGCATACGAACATTACTGTTTGGCTAAAGCCATTATCTTCGAAACTTTGGGTAGCATGCGCACCACCCACCAGGGGAGAAAACGTAACACGGTAGTTTCCATACTTAAATCTAAACTTACTCTCCAGCCAGGCCTGCATCTGGTCTATCGGATTCAGGGAGCGGTAAGTCTTTATCAACTCGTTATAATATGGCTGGTGCCGCTTGTAGAATTTTCGAAAATCAGACTTTTGGGCAAAGTCCTCAATCAATGCAAGATTGGCTTTGATGGGGTCGTCCTGATTATCAAAACCCATTTTCTGAATGATGCCTTCGTTTTTAATGTTGCCTTTTTTATCGAACACGTAGGCGCAGGCATTCATTTTCATGGCATAGTAGTACCAGTAGCTGTCATTGTCGAACACCTCCGTAATGTGCTTGTTTACCACATCCATAACAGGGTGATTCTTGTACGGTGAGAAATGCGCCATCACCTCTCTATAGTAGGGTGTGGTCATATCCACCATGTTCGAGTCCTGCTGCCCTATGGTGGATATGGCCACCAGAATGTTTGCCAGTTCGTGCACTTCTGGCACCTCTACCGCAAATTTGCCTTGATGCTCACGAATGTACTTCTCCGTAAAGTTTACGTTCTTAGGCACATCCACTATTCCGGCAATGGCTTTATCATGCCCTGCCTGCCATATATAGCCAGCAGATAGGACGCAGGCTAATGCTACTCCCAAAGTATATTTCAGGATCTTCTTCTTCATGGTTTAGCTAAAAGTAGGTTTGGTTTATTTTGATGCCAGCTTCTGTCCTTTTAAGTGCTTAAGCGCACGCTCCAGTACCGGATCTTTCTTCTGGATGTAGTCCTGCAGCGTCCTTTTCACTTCTATGTCAGGCTTTACACCATAGCCCACAAACTCACGGCCGTCGGGGTAGGTGTCCTTCTTCGTACAGATCCTGGCTCCACCTCCTCCAGGCAGATCAAATATAAAAGGCTGGCCTGTGCTCCCAAAGGAGTTCTCGCCAATTTTGGTCATGTGCTTCTGGTTGTCGGCGTAGATCAGGAAATCTTCGGCGGCAGAAGCTGTGTTGTGCCCGATGAGTATGGCGGTAGGCACAATTACCTTATCGTTCTGTTTTACTTTATTCTGGGCCGGACTGTAGTCAAACTCATGCATCAGCCTGTCCTGGAAAGCGTTCAATGATTTAGCGGCCCAGGCATTATCAACCGTATCTTTTGGAGCTGTAAATGCACCCCATGCTTTATAGCTAGCCAGGTGTTGGCGTGTGGAGTTTTTCGAACCGTACAGCAGCGTATCGGGGCTTAGGTAATCGAGTATCTCACGGCCTATGGTGGTAGAACCGCCGCCGTTGGAGCGCAGGTCTATTATCAGGACTTTCGCTTTGCGCAGCTCCGGAAGCTTCTCCAGGAACAGCTCATTTATCTTCGGATCATGGAAGCCATTCAGGGCCAGGTGTGCTGTCTGGTCGGGATACCACTTCAGGGTCAGCAGCTCCCGCTTTTCAACGGAAGGGAATACTTCCTTTTCGGCAGTTTTGTCATGCGTCAGTGTCAATGCTTTCACCTTACCTTTCGGGGTTCTGTAGGTGATGTCATACTTTTCCCCTTTCAGACCTTTCAGCATATTACTAACGGCCCAATCCATCAGCACATAATCCGTAGAAGAGGAAATATAAGGCAACACGTGCTGCTTCAGATAGTCCGCTGTCGGCTGTCCGTTCACCTCAATTATCTCACTGCCCACCGGCACCTCATCTTTTATGCTAAGGTTGGTCCTTGTGACAATGGCTTTGTTATCGATGTTGCTCAGGAAAATCCTGTACTTGCCAAACATGTCGTTGTACAGCAGGGTATCGATGCTTTTCGGGAAATAGATGTTGGTGTGACCGTCGTTGAGCAGGGCACAGAACTTCTGCAGCTCGCGGTAGTACTCGTAATCGTTTTTGGTGTGCTGCACGATGTTGATCGCCTCACGGTAGGCATTGTCCCACTTGGTCCGGTCCACCTTATCTAGGTATACGAAATTATAATTTGCTTCCTGCCAGAACTTCGACAGCCCGTATACCTTATCAGCAGCAGACAGCGTGTTAGGAATCTGGGCTTTCGTGACAAAGCCTGTTAGCAACATCAGCAATAATAGAAACTTTTTCATAGGGTTATTTTATACTTTTGGCTTGATTTTACATGAATGACTTACTCCGTCCGCAGCGAACCGATCGGGTCGGCCATGGCTGTTTTGATGGCGTGAAAACTGAGTGTAAACATGGCGATGATGATGGTGGCAGCAAAGGCTGATGCAAAGATCCACCAGCTAAGCTCAGTGCGGTGGGCATAATCGCTGAGCCAGGAGTTCATCATGTACCAGCTCAAAGGCAGCGCAATGACATTGGCAATGAGCACCAGCTTCAGGAAGTCTTTGCTGAGCATGAATACGATACCCGACACTGACGCACCCAGTACCTTGCGCACACCGATCTCCTTCTTGCGCTGCTCCGCTGTAAACAACGCCAGCCCAAACAGACCGAGGCAGGAAATCACGATGGCTATACCTGCAAAATAATTGGTCAGCTTTGCGATGATGACCTCACTCTTGTATATGCGTTCAAAAACATCATCCAGGAAGTGATACTCAAAAGGGAAAGCCGGATTATACTTTTGCAACACTCCTTCAATGTCGGCAAGCGCACTTGATGTGTTTCCGGGCTCTACTCTGGCATACAGGTAGCTAACGTTATCCGGATCAAGCTTGATGATAAGAGGAGCAGCACCAACCTGCATTCTCCTGGATTGGAAATTCTCGATCACGCCAATAATGCGTCCTTCCACGCCCCACAACTTAAGCCACTGGCCCACTGGCTCACTCATCTGCATCAGCCGTACTGCCTCTTCGTTTATGACATAGTTGGCAGTGTCTGCGCCAAAGTCTTTTGAGAAGGTCCTTCCTTCTTTCAACCTCATACCCATGGCCTCAATTAATCCGTAGTCTACGTGCATGAAGTCTATCAGCACATCTGCTCCGGACTCCTTCCCCTTCCACTCCACATCGCCTGTGTTAGACCCCATCCACAGTGGGTTCTGGTCTGATGCCGCTACTGCCGAAACACCATTTATTTTCAGCATGTCTTGTTTTATAACTTCGAGGCGGTCTCGTATTTGTCCTTCTATAGGTATGAGCACCACGTTTTCACGCTGCAGACCGATGTCTTTGGTGCGAATGAAATGCAGTTGCAGGTATACAACCAGCGTACACACGATCAGCAATGCCGACAGCATGAACTGGAACACCACCAGTCCTTTGCGGAAGAGGGTAACACGATCGTTGAGCTTCACCGTGCCTTTGAGCACCACCACCGGATCGAAGGAGGACAGGAAGAAGGCCGGATAGCTGCCCGACACAATGCCGGTGAACAAAGCAACTCCTACGAGCAGCAGGATAAGTTCTGGGTCGGTCAGATCAAAAACTACAGCCTTTCCTGTGAGCTCATTAAAAGCCGGAACCAGCATGCCTGTCAGGTTGGCGGCAATAAATAGCGCCAGAAATGCGATCAGCACAGATTCTATCATAAACTGCCGCACCAGTGAGCCTTTGCTGGCGCCGATGGCTTTACGAACGCCTACCTCTTTAGCCCGCTTGGCGGATCGTGCTGTTGCCAGGTTCATAAAATTGATGCAGGCAATCAACAGCAGGAAAACAGCCACTACCGAGAAGAGCCTGACATACATGATCACCCCGCTCTCTGTTTTCCCTTTCCGGAAGTCGGAGTACAGACGAATATCTTTTAAAGGCTGCACAAACAAGTCTGTATCACGGGTGCCTTTATCGCCCTGTTTCAGGAAGAGCTTGATCTTGTCGTTGAAAGCTTCGACATCTACCCCCGGCTGTAGCTGCACATAGGTCCGTATGGAGTAGTTGCCCCATTCATTGATCCAACTATGTTGCGCTTCGTAATCCACAAAAGGCATGATATAGTCAAACTGAAGGGAAGAGTTTTTCGGCACTGTGTGCATCACGCCCGATACGGTATAGCTTTCGATATCATTCAGCTTCATCATGTTGCCTACCACCTCGGTAGTTCCGAATAATTTTCGGGCCAGGCTATCGCTGATGACTACTGACTTAGGTTGCATGAGTACTTGTGCTGCGTCACCGTGCAGCAGCGGGAAAGAGAATACCTGAAAGAAGGTGGAGTCTGCATAGTAGCCTTTTCCCTTTATTGCCTTCTCTTCATAGCTGAACAGGTTTTCCTGATCCCAGGTCACGCGAATGGCATGCTGCACCTCCGGCAGTCCCTGCTGCATGGCCGGCCCCAACCTGCCCGGTCCGGACTCAGTCGTCAGGTCATCGGAGCCAGGGTAATGCTGCCTTCCCATCACCCGGTATAACTGATCCACATTGGCATGAAAACGGTCAAAACTTAACTCATCCTTCACCCACAGCAGGATCAGGATGCTACAGGTCATACCCAGGGCAAGTCCAGAGACGTTGATCAGGGAGAAACCTTTGTGCCGCAGCAGGTTGCGGTAAGCCATTTTGAGGTAGTTCGTCAGCATACTATTCGTCATCAAATCATCAAACTCTTTTCTCAGGATACCAATCAGCATAGGAGTGAGCAGTTAGTATGCAAAAGGGCAAGAAATAAAAATGCCACAATCAAAAACCGCTGATTTAAAGGCACTTACCAAAACACCATCCTATCAATGTGTCCGCTTCCGATACACATACTGACGATACACCTGTGCGCTTTCGCAACATATGGTGCAGGGCGCAAAAAACTGGCTTTACCTAAGGTAAAATTGCGAAATACTAATTATCTTCGAATTGAAATTTAACTTTTGCATATGGCTGCAGTTAAAAACGGACGGGTATTGGTAGTCGACGATGAGACAGATGTGCTCTTCGCCATGAAAATGTTGCTGAAGGCGGAGGTAAAGGAGGTCGTAACGGAGAAAAACCCGGAGAACCTGATGAGGCTGCTGGATAAGGAGCGTTTCGATGTCATCTTCCTGGATATGAACTTCAAGAGCGCGCTGCACACCGGCAACGAAGGCATCTACTGGCTCAGCCGAATACGTGAGAAAGACCCTAACGCCACCGTGATCCTGATCACAGCTTATGGTGATGTAGAACTGGCCGTGCGCTCACTCAAAGAAGGCGCTTACGATTTTATAGTGAAGCCCTGGCACAACGACAAGCTGCTCGAGACCCTGCACCATGCCCTGGAGTCCAAGCAGCTGAAACAGAAAGGCCAGGCTGCGAAGCTCAAAACTGACAATGCTATACCTATACTTGGTGAGTCTGACGCCATACGGGAGGTGCTGTATAAGATCGACAAGATAGCGCCTACAGAAGCCAATGTATTGATACTGGGTGAAAACGGCACTGGCAAAGAGCTGGTGGCTCGGGCATTGCACCAGAAGTCTTTCCGGGCCGACAAGCCATTTGTAAGTGTAGATGTCGGTGCTCTAACCGATTCACTGTTCGAGAGTGAGTTGTTCGGCTATAAAAAAGGGGCTTTTACGGATGCCAAGGAAGACCGCATCGGTCGCTTTGAGGCTGCCAATGGTGGCACGCTGTTTCTGGATGAGATCGGTAACATTTCACTGCCCATGCAGGCTAAGCTGCTCACCGTGCTGCAAAACCGACAGGTAACACCGCTGGGTTCTAATCAGCCTATACCTGTTGATATCCGACTGATCACGGCGACCAATGCGCCCATCTACCAGTTGGCAGCCCAGAACCAGTTCCGCAAAGATTTGATCTACCGTATCAACACGGTGGAGATTTTGCTGCCTCCTTTGCGCGAACGCGGTGCCGACGTGGAGTTACTGGCACAGCACTTTGCCGCTTACTACGCCCCTAAAAATCATAAGGCTATACCTGCGTTCGACCCTGCTACGCTCAAGAAGCTGCGACAGCACGCCTGGCCGGGTAACATCCGTGAGCTACAGCATGCTGTGGAGCGGGCCATCATCATGGCTGAAGGCAATGTGCTACAGCCACAGGACTTCAGCTTCTCGGCCATGGAGTTTGATGCACCTCAGACTACACCTGCCGGTGCACTGGTGTTTGACCAGCAGATGCCGCTCAGCGAGATTGAACGGGAGACGATCCGCCGTGTGATTGAGAAGAACAAAGGCAACATTTCCAAATCAGCCAAAGAACTGGGGCTTACCCGTACCGCCCTGTACCGCCGCCTGAACAAGCATGAAATTTAAGCGCCTCGAGTTTGGCCTGCTGATCCGGTTCATCCTGCTGCTGGGCATGATGCTGCTGACTTCGCTATACCTGGTGAAGTTCACCTGGCTGCAGGTTGGGTCTGGCATCCTGGTCATGCTGGCGCAGGTATGGGAGTTGGCCAACTACGTCACCCGAAGCAATTACGAGATGGCTAAGTTCCTGCAGGCAGTCAGGCAGCGGGACTTTACGCAGCAGTTCAACGAAAACCCATCCAATCACTCACTACGGCCCCTCCACCAGGCTTTCAACCAGATCAGCCATACCTTTAAGCAGCTGCAGATCGAGAAAGAGGCGCAGTTTCACTACATGCAGACCATCCTGCAGCTGATTGACACCGGCATCATGGCCTATGACGAGGAGGGGCAGGTAGAATGGGTGAACGATGCTTTTAAGAAGATACTAGGTATACCGCATCTCAAAAGTCTCGACAACCTGGAGCGTCGCTACCCACAGCTGCTGGAGGCGATCCTGGAGCTGCAGCCCGGAGAGAACAAACTGCTGAAGCAAAAGCTACCCCAAGGCACCACCCAGCTGCTCCTCTCCGCTACCGCTTTCAGCATGCAAAACCATCACCTCACGTTGGTTGCCATCAAGAACGTGAGTTCTGCCGTGGATGAAACTGAAACGGAAGCCTGGCAAAAACTGCTGCGTGTAATGACCCACGAGATCATGAACTCGGTGGCACCCATTGCATCGCTGGCCGACTCGCTGGGCAAGCACCTGCAGGCGGAGCGCGAAGAGCAGGAAGCACAGGGGCAGCTACTGCCGAACCACGAGCTGCTGCAGGACACGGAGGAGGGAATCGCTATCATCAGGAAGCGAAGCGAAGGCTTGCTGCGCTTTGCCCACTTCTACCGCAACCTCAACAAGTCGCAGCAAATCCTGCTGACCACTGTTTATGTGAAGGAGCTGTTCAACAGCATCAATGCCCTTATGCGTCCCCGACTGGAGGAACAAGGTATAGCCCTCAGCTGCCAGGTGTCGTCGCCGGACCTGACCCTGAACGGCGATGTGAATCTACTGGAGCAAGTGCTGATCAACCTCATCCTGAATGCGGCACGTGCTGTAAAAGAGGTGGCGGAACCACAGGTATGGCTAACTGCCGGTGAGTTGGAAAACGGCAAGGTATACATCCAGGTACGGGACAATGGAACAGGTATACCCGAAGAACTGATGGAAAGTATTTTCATCCCGTTCTTCACCTCTCACAAAGACGGCTCAGGTATAGGCCTCAGCCTGGCCAAGCACATCATGCTGCTGCACAAAGGCTCCATTCAGGTCGAGTCGCAGGAGGGCGTGGGCTCTGTCTTTACCCTTACTTTCTAGCACAGCACACTCATTACTAACCATTTACTTTCTCTTCCGTTCATAGGCAAACGAGTATATACCGCCTACCAAATACTCTTGTCTTATGAAAAGCGCTTCCTTACAGCAGCAGGTGACTGCCATGCTGGCTACAGCCAATATCAAGGTCAATGGTCCTGATCCCTGGGACCTGCAGGTGCATGATGATCGCTTCTACAAACGGGTGCTTAGCCAGGGCTCCCTGGGTCTGGGTGAGGCCTACATGGACGGTTGGTGGGACTGTACGCGGATAGACGAGTTTGTAAACAAAGTCATGCGGGCAGATCTGTACAGAAGGACTAGGTTTGGCTGGCGGACGGTGCTGGAAGTGCTACTGGCTAAGGCGCTGAACCTGCAGGCCAGAGGAAGAGCGGCACGCAATGCCCAACGCCACTACGACATTGGCAACGGCCTCTACCAGCGCATGCTCGACAAACGCCTGGTATACAGCTGCGCCTACTGGAAAGAGGCTGACAATCTGGACCAGGCCCAGGAGCACAAGCTCGACCTCGTCTGCCGCAAACTACGGCTGCAGCCCGGACAGCGGGTGCTTGACATTGGCTGTGGTTGGGGAAGCTTTGCCAGGTATGCGGCCGAAAGGTATGGCGTGGAAGTGGTGGGCGTAACGGTATCGCGGGAGCAGGCGGCGCTGGCTCGGGAACTTTGCAAAGGACTACCCATCGAGATCCGGCTGCAGGACTACCGCGACGTGCGAGAGCAGTTCGACCACGTGGTCTCGATCGGTATGGCCGAGCATGTAGGCCTCCGCAACCACCGCACTTATATGCAAACAGCTGCCCGCTGCCTCAAAGACGATGGACTTTTCCTGCTGCACACAATCGGCGTCAACTTCTCTAAAACAGCACCCGATCTTTTCATTGACCGGTATATCTTCCCGAACTGCCTGATCCCTTCGCTGCGGCAACTCACGGGTGCCATGGAGCACATCTTTGTGGTGGAGGACCTGCACAACTTCGGCCCTGACTACGACCGCACCCTGATGGCCTGGCATCATAACTTCATCCAGCATTGGCCAGCGTTACAGGGAGAATATGGGGAGCGCTTCTACCGGATGTGGAACTACTACCTGCTCTCCAGCGCTGGTTCTTTTCGTGCCCGCAACAACCAGCTGTGGCAGTTTGTGCTCTCCAAGAAAGGTATACCTGGCGGTTACGAAGCAGTGCGTTAGGTATATGGATCAGGTATAGCAAGTCAGAATCTGATCTGTTAAATCCCTACAAAAAAAAGGGCAGTTTGAACAGCTGAGGGGGGCAACTGCAGTGCCGCTTACAAGCTTTACTTAAAAAGCAAAGGCCGGCGAAATGAATCACCGGCCCCGCCTCGTTAGGATAGTTAAACACGCATTATTTTTGCATCACAATTCGGATAAAGGACACGCCTTCATCTGTCACCAGTCTGGCGATGTACATACCACCAGCCAGCTTGCCTTTCTCGAACTGGTAAGTTTTATGCTCACCCGCTCTGCCATTGCCTTGCGCCAGCACGGTAACCACAGAACCTCGCATATCCAGTACTTCCAGCTTGTAGCTGCCGTCCTGCGTCAGCGTGAAGCCGATGTCAGTCTTAGCACCGAACGGGTTAGGCACAGCACGCAGGGACATTTTCTCAGCGCTGATCTCTGCTTTGGCAGTAGCGGTTGCCGTCGCAGCCAGTCCGCAGTCACCCAAGCTTCCTTTAGCAGCTGTCAGCAGGTATGGCACTGCATTCGGAGCCACGCACTCAGCTACACCATCTACACATACCAGCACTTTGTCTTTCTTCTTGCCATCGCCGCAGCGCACATCTACCACCGTGATTGTGATCGACTGATGCTTGATGCAGCCATCGCCGTTCACGGCACGCACAGTGAAGGTATAAGTACCCGCTGCTTTCGGAGTGAAGATGACACTGGCACCTGTCGTTGCGCTCAGGCCTTCTGCACCGCTCCAGGTATACTCGTTGTCAGCATCGCCGCCAGCCTGCAGACGCACGTTCTGCGGACCGTAACCCAGGTATAGGTTTGATGCGACACCGCCTGTGTATACATCAGAAGTAGCTACTGCATCAAGTGTTAGAGGAGTTGTACAGGCGTAAGTTTCCGGCAGATCAAATGCCTCTACCTGGTCAAAGCGATTGAGGTTAGAACCCTGGTCGGCACTAAAGCCCAAACCTCTCCTGGCAAATACTTTCCAGATCAGTTCCTGGTTAGCTCCCTCGTAGTTCTGACGGTCAGCCAGCAGGATCGCATCACGACCATCTACAAAGCCAGGACGACAAGCCTGCAGTTTCAGTCCGTCGATCACCAGTTGCATGGCCATGTTGTTGCCACCTTTGCCATTGTAAAGATCAGCATCAAAGCCGTACTTGTCGATCAAGGCCCATGTCATATCCCACAGCATGGTAGACCATACAAAACCAACGCCGTGCGGTTGGCTGATCGCTGCATTGTTAGTAGAAGCATAGGTATGCGGGTTCACACCGAAGTCAGTAGAATAAGGGGCAGGCCGGATGCCGGGGCCGTCTGTAGGCTGGCCTTTGGCATAAGTTCCGATGCCTCTTACTTTGGCACCTGTGTCACCTGGCTTCATGGTCATCATCAGGCCAAACCAGTCGCTCCAGCCTTCGCCCATCTGCTCGGCGTTGTTGAGGCAGTTTGCAACCGTGCGCCCACCAGTCAGACGGTTTGAGATACCATGGCCATACTCGTGCACGATAATACCGTTGTCGAAGTCACCATCCAGTTCAGGTCTGCCATCATCTTTCAAACGAACGATCACTTCTTCACCAGCATCCATACGGGCTCTGAGCAGGGCGCCTGCCTCCTGGCTGATCATGACAGCAGGTATAGTGATTGGCATTGTTGGCGTTCCACCCATCGCGATTGGGTCTCCGGGAGCATTGTTGATCACAATCACAGCAATGGCGCCTGCCAGCTGAGCGGCTTCCACTTTCTCCGTGAATGGACAGTTTCCTCTATACGCCACGGCGATGTTACCCGCTACGGCTGTAGTATTTGTCAGTGCGCCACAGCCTTCCTGCGGTAGTCCTACTGTGCCTTGTCCTACCACGAGTTTACCTACTACAGGGTCTGAGTTGAGTTTTCGTGCCCATGCTGCTTCTGTTGCCGGGTAGCTACCAGCCACTGACGACGGAGAGGTTACGGAAACCATGTCGGCATCAGGGGGGCTGCTCCACAGGTACATCTGCATACGGGGAGCGATGCCATCGACGTTAGTGGCAAAGTTTGCATTGTTGCGGGAGGTACCGTTTCGGTTATCCTGCGCTTCGGCTAGCACCGGATCACCTTGTGAACCACCTCTGCCATAGTTATTGAGCTGGAAGTTACCGCTGGCCTCGTCGAAGCCATACTGATACCATACGTCGTGTACCACGTTGTTCCAATAGAACAGGTTTGTGATAGCGGCATCGCGGTTGGCAACCGGCTGCTTGTTGAAATCGATCGGGAAGTCAAAGCTCAGCTCAGAGCCACCATCCGGGCTATAATTCGTACTCCAGCTGTTATTGTTATTCGGGTCTTCGTAGGCATACACGTTGTTGCCGCGGGTTCTCGTTTCGGTGTGCCAGCCTTGAGGTGACGCCAGTTGATTCGCGGCAGAAGTGCTCACCATGGAACGTGGTCCGTGGCTAGGGCTCTCCACCGGCATCGCGAATACGTTGTAGGCATTGGAAACCCGCACAATACTTGCCTGCGGTGCCGCTACATAGGGTGATGCGGTGGTGTGGCTATGATCGTCGTGCAGAAACTTGCCTCCCGGACCATCATTCTCAAACTGGCAGTGCACCACCATGTTGTCTTTGTCCAACACAGCGCCCGTTGTGGCATCAAGCCGGAGATTCCACCAGTTCTGGCCATCCAGTTCATAGATCGAAACTTCCCAGGCCAGGCGCAGGCTGCCGTCTTCCATAGGTTGGTATACCAGTTTGGCAGGTATAGGCTCCAGAGAGATACCTGCTTTGGAAAAGGTAACCGCTCTGTTTCGGCCATTGCCTCGCTCCTGCACCGTGAGCGGCTCCTTCATGGCTATACCCAGGTGCTGTGCTGCAGCGGCCACGGCTCCTGCTGCATCCAAACCAGGCTGGTTTGACTTCGCTCGCTTGCCTACCTGCTTCTGCAATCGGTTGCCCATGGTGAGCACACGACCCTCTTTACTCATGCTGATGTTTGTCACCGCACCATGCACTTCAATGCCTCTGTAGAGCTGCTTGATGTACAGGTGCTTCATGCCACTCTTTGGACTTTCAGTCTCACTGGCCAGTTCAAGCTCAGCTACATCTTCATCTTCCAGTTCGAGTTGCTTTTTGTTTTTCTGAATGTGATTCAGAGCGGCTTGCGGGACTGGTCTTTGGTCAGACCTCCCCTGCCCGAAGGCGGTAAAAGTGCCGGATAAGAACAGGACCAGCAGCAACAGCTGCCAGTGCAATTGTAAACGTGTTTTCATGCGCTAATTTTTAAGGGTTAGACAATCGAGGTTGGAAGACTCAGACTGTTGGAGCGGAATAAATAACTCCCTAAAAGTAAATAGCTTAGAGCATGAAAAACAGGAATAATTCAGAGCAGAAGTAACTATAAAATTAGCACGATAAAATTTAACTAATACGATACAAAAAGCCACAACAACTGCGGTGATCATTGTAAAGAAGTACCATTTAGCACACATAGTTTTATTCTTATATTTATATCTTAACTAAGATTTTCTACTATTTACTTTTAACTGTCTTGACCAGCACCCATTAAAAACGACACACAGATTAATTTAAATGGCTATTTTCCTGGTAATGAAGCTGCAAGAACAGGTATAGCATAAAGCAAGCAGGGCCGGTGAATTGCTTCACCGGCCCTGCTTCTTACTTAGTGTTATTGTTACCTCAGCAATAGCATGGTTCCCGATCGGGTACTGCCGCCATTCACAATTCTGTAGATGTACATGCCATTCTCACGGCCTTTCGCATTGAAGGTATTCTTATAAGTTTCACCTTGTTTTACATTTCCTTCGAACACTGTCTCCACCTCACGGCCTGTGATGTCATATACCTTGAGAATGGTATAACCCGTCTCTTTTGCCTTAAAGCTGATGGTGGTGCTTTCTGAGAATGGGTTAGGGTAGTTCAACAGAATCTCTCCGTTGTTCAGCTCAGAAGACCGCAAGGACTGATTTCCTGTCGCAGTAAGATTAAAGTTCTCAGGCAGATCAAAGGCCTCCACCTGGTCAAAGCGATAGTAGCTCAATCCCTGGCTGGCGCTGTAGCCTACACCTCTTCTGGCAAAGGCTTTCCAGATCAGTTCCTGGTTAGCACCTCCGTAGTTCAACTGATCAGCCAGCAGGATCGCATCGCGGCCGTCTACGAAGCCTGGGTAACAAGGCTGTAGTTTCAGACCGTCGATCACCAGTTGCATCGCCATATTGTTACCGCCGTTGCCATTGTAGAGGTCCTCATCAAAGCCGTACTGATCGATCAGGTCCCAGGTCATCTCCCAAAGGATAGTGGCAAACACAAAGCCGATGCCGTGCGGAGCTGACAAAGCAGAATTATTAGTCGCACCATAGGTATAGTTGTTTACGCTGAAGTCTGTGGTGTACGGAGCCGGTCTGATGCCGCGGCCGGTGGTTGGTTCACCTACCGCATAAGTACCTATACCTCTGATCTTCTCGCGGGTATCGCCTTTTTTCATGGTCATCATCAGGCCGAACCAGTCACTCCAGCCTTCACCCATCTGCTCAGTTGTCAGCACCATGCCGCCAGCCAGTACCTGTGTTGGCAAACAGGAGGTGGTGTTCGGACCGCCCGTCAGGCGGTTGGAGATACCATGACCGTACTCATGCACAATAATGCCGTTATCGAAGTCACCGTCGATCTCAGGGCCTGATCCGTCGTCTTTTAATGCCACGATAACCTCTTGGTTTGCATCAAGCAAGGCTCTGATACTTGCGCCTGTTACATCTGTTATCATGACAGAAGGGATGGTAATAAGCGCTGGATTAGTAGCACCAACCCCCATCACCGTAGGCGTGCCAGGAGCGTTGTTGATCACGATGACAGCTATGGCACCGGCGTTCTGAGCATTCAGTACTTTCACACCAAACTCACAGCTTCCTCTGTATACCACTGCTATGTTCCCTGCCATTGCACCTGCATTTGTCAGTGCATCGCAACCTTCAACCGGGTTACCGCTAGAGGCCGCCGCCAATACAAGTTTACCTGTGATCGGCGTTGAACTAAGTGGCGTCCCGAATGATGACTGCACTGCCAGGTAGCTGCCAGCAATAGAAGAAGGTGAAGTAACTCTGAACATGTCAGCATCGGGCTTGCCACTCCATAGGTACATCTGCATTCTTGGACGTCTGCCATCGATAGGTGTTGCAAAGTTGGCGTTGTTTCGCGAAACACCGTTCCTGTTATCCTGAGCCTCTGCCATTACATGGTCACCACCAAGACCACCTTTCCCAAAGTTGAAAGATTGGAAGTTGCCGCTTTCCTCATCGAAACCATATTTGTACCATACATCATGCACCAGGTTGTTCCAATAGAAAAGATTGGTGATAGCCGCATCCCGGTAAGCTTCCGGCTCCTGTGAGAAGTCAACCGGGAATTTGAAAACACGCTGGGTACCTCCATCAGGACTATGCCCGTGTACCACGTCTGCCCCATCGTCGGTGTTACTGGCGATATGACCAGTATTGTTAGGGTCTTCATAGGCATACACGTTGTTGCCACGGGTAATGGTATAGCTCATTTTATCGGTAGTATGCCAGCCGGAAGGCGACGCGACCCTGTCTGCTACGGCTGCGGCGTTCATCGGCTTTCTGCCGCCATGGCTTGGACTCTCAATCGGCATAGGGTATACCTCGTACAAGCCAGGTGTTTTCCCGTTGTTGACAGGTCCTGCTGCCTGAGCGTAAGGCGTCATATCCAGTTCCTGCACTGCTGGTGCAGCTGTTGTGTGACTATGGTTGGCATGCAGAAAGTCACCACCCGCTCCATCATTCTCAAACTGGCAGTGCACGACCATGTTATCCTTGTCCAGCAGTTCTCCCGTGCTGGCATCCACTCTGATGTTCCACCAGTTCTGAGCATCCAGTTCATAAATGGAAACCTCCCAGGCCAGACGCAGCGTCCCATCCAGCATGGGTTGATATACCAGTTTGGCAGGTATAGGCTCCAGTGAGATACCACCAGTAGAGAGCAGTACCTCTCTGTTTTTAGCGTTGGCACTTTCGAGCACCGTCAGAGATTCACTAACAGTAGTACCCAGATGACGGGCCGCCGCTGCCACGGCGCCGTTTGCATCAAGAGCAGGCTGCTTTCCATTGATTTTCTGGTTAATGTCCTCCTGGAAGCGATTACCAACTGTTACCACCTCACCACGGCTGTTCACACTGATGTTTGTAATAGCTCCATGAATCTCAATACCATCCACTTGCTGTTTGATGTAGTAGTGTTTTAGACCACTTTTTTTACTTTCAGACTCACTGCTCAACTCCAGATCAGCTACATCCTTGTCTTTTACTTTTAGCTTCGCTTTGTTTTTGTTGATGTGATCAAGTGCTACCTGGGGTACTTGCTTTTTACCGGCAGGCCTTTTCCCTTGCGCAAAAGAGACGGTGGATCCGAACAGCATAGCCACAATGAGGACTAGCTGCAAATACATGCGTAATGCTCTGGTCATAGTTAATAATTTAAGTTAGGAATAAAAGAATAATGGATAGAATTTTACTACGCCATTTAATTACTATAGTTATATTATAATACTTTATTTTATAAAATAATTTTACATACTAACTTATTGAGCTCCAACTAACTATTGCATAAGCAATACTATATTTCTATATATGAATTGGATTAGAATTAACATATAATACAAAACACACCTCCCTTTTAAACACCCTGTGTTATAGAATCAACTTTGTGGATAAACCCTTGGAAAACTACTGGATAAAAAGCTCTCCCATCTGAGCTTCAGATTGATTATCTTTGTAGTAATGGAAAATTTTGTAGTATCAGCGCGTAAATACCGTCCGTCCACGTTCGACAGCGTGGTGGGACAGCACCATATCACCAACACCCTCAAAAACGCTATCAGCAGCCATCATCTGGCGCAGGCTTTTTTGTTCTGTGGACCGCGTGGTGTGGGCAAGACAACCTGTGCCCGTATCCTGGCAAAGACCATTAACTGCCAGAACATCACCCCGGAGGTAGAGGCCTGCAACGAGTGTGAATCGTGCCGCAGCTTCAACAGCAACAGCTCTTTCAACATACATGAGCTTGATGCCGCCTCCAACAACTCCGTAGAGGACATCCGGAACCTGGTGGAGCAGGTGCGCTACGCTCCGCAGACCGGCAAATACAAGATCTACATCATAGATGAGGTGCACATGCTCTCGAACCAAGCCTTCAACGCCTTTCTGAAGACGCTGGAGGAGCCGCCTGCCTATGCCATTTTCATTCTGGCGACCACCGAGCGCCACAAGATTATACCAACTATTCTGTCGCGCTGCCAGATCTTCGACTTCAACAGAATCCGGATCGAGGACATGGTGCGCCACCTGGGTAATATCGCCCAAAAGGAAAGTATACAGGCAGAACCCGATGCCCTGCACCTTATCTCGCAGAAAGCAGACGGAGCACTACGCGATGCTTTGTCAATCTTCGACCAGATGGTGACCTTCTCGGGCAGCAACGTGACCTACAAGGCTACGGTCGAGAACCTGCACATCCTGGACTACGACTACTACTTCCGGCTCACCGACCACCTTCTGGAGCAAAACCTGTCAGGGTCACTGCTATTGTTTGACGAGATTCTGAAGAACGGTTTCGACTCGCACAATTTCCTGATCGGTATAGGCGAACACTTCCGCAGCCTGCTCGTGTGCAAAGACCCACAGACAGTGCAGCTACTGGAGGTGTCTGATAACATCAAAGCCAAGTATGCGGAGCAGTCGCAGAAGTCATCGGTTTCGTTTTTGCTTTCGGGACTGAACCTGGTGAGCACCTGCGATACCAATTACAAGAGCAGTAAAAACCAGCGCCTACATGTGGAGCTGTGCCTGATGAAGATGGCGCACCTGAACGCGGCCTTTAGTTTCGCGCAGGAAGGAGCCGAATTAAAAAAAGCTAAGGTAGCAGCCCCGGCACCAGCCGCTACCAAACCAGCAGGTGCCCCGGCTATACCTTCTGCAACGATGCAGCAGTCAACTGCCGGCACAGTGCCATCGGCTGCCATGCAAGGCGGTGGCGTGCCTTCCGTTGGCTTGCAGCAGCCGCACCAGCAGGGCCATGTGCCGTCGCAAGATTTGCAGCAGCCTCCTAAGCCGCAGCAGGTCACGCCAGATGCGCACCTCACACCGCCTCAGGCACAGGCAGCTCCCGAACCAGTCGTAAAGCGTCCATCTATACCAGTGCCACCACAGAAGAAGCTGGGCAAACTGCCAAGTCTGAAAGATCTGCAGAACCCACCTGCAGCAGTAGCCGAGGTGGCTGTAGCGGAGGAAGAAGATGAAACCAGCTACGGTGCTGTCATGCCGGTAGATGCAGACCGTCTTAAGACAGTGTGGCATGCCATTCTGCGCCGCAAGAAGGCAGAGAACATGATGGAGTATACCCTCCTGAACCGACAGTACCACATCGGCGAGGACAACGAGATTATCCTGCACCTGGAGAACCATGTGATGATGGACCAGTTCACGAGTCTGCGCCCGGAGATACTCCGTGAGCTGAAAGCACAGACCGGCAACCGAAGTATCAAGCTGAGAGCTGAAGTAATGGAGATACAGGAAGGAAACAAACTTTACACTTCACAGGACAAATTCAACTACCTAGCCGAGAAATATCCGGTGCTCGTCGATTTGAAGCAACGCTTCGGCCTGGACACTGACTTCTAATTCAGGAAAAATTTTATATTTGTAAAGTTCTAATTAAAACACAAGGTGAGTCATGAGGTTTTCTTCAAGGAAGCTTCGTGACTCAACCTGTTTGTTTTGCTGTACCCTATACTGTATCCTAACTAAAAACCCATGAAAAAAGGATTATCGTTGTTTCTGGTTGCGTCGGCGCTCACGCTCACGCAATGCAAGAACGAAACGTACCAAACATCGTCAGCCACTGACAGTGCGGTAGCCTCCTCTGCGCAGAAGGAGTATAAATACGAGACCGTCCCAAATGACCCGCTAAACGCCCGCGTCTATACCCTGGACAATGGCCTGAAGGTATACCTGACAGATTATGAAGATGCGCCGCGTGTGCAGACTTTCATAGCGGTGCGTGCAGGCTCTAAAAACGACCCTGCTGATGCCACAGGTTTGGCCCACTACCTGGAGCACATGGTGTTCAAGGGCACCAGCCAGCTTGGTACACAGGACTGGGAAAAGGAAAAAGCAGAACTCGACAAGATCGAAGCACTGTATGAGCAGCATCGCAACACCACCGATCCGGCACAGCGCAAGAAAATCTACCACCAGATCGACTCCATCTCTGGCGTGGCAGCTACTTATGCCGTGGCAAACGAGTACGACAAGATTCTGGGGGCGATCGGCGCCAAAGGAACGAATGCCTATACCTCTGTGGAACAGACGGTGTATACCAATGACGTTCCGAGAAACCAACTAGAGCGCTGGGTAGCCCTCGAAGCACACCGTTTCGGTGAACTCGTGCCCCGCCTGTTCCACACAGAATTGGAGGCAGTGTACGAAGAGAAAAACCGTACCCTCGACAACGACGGCTGGAAAGTAATGGAGACGCTGAACGCGGCCATGTTCCCGACGCACCAGTACGGCACGCAAACCACTATCGGTACCATCGAGCATTTGAAAAACCCGTCGATCACAGAGATCAAGAAGTATTTTGATGCTTACTATGTACCGAACAACATGGCCATCGCACTGAGCGGTGACATCGATTTTGACCAAACGATCCGCATGATCGACGAGCACTTCGGCAAACTGAAGCCTGGCACCGCCCCTACTTTTAACGTATCACAGGAGCAGCCAATCGCAAAGCCGATCGTGAAAGAAGTGACAGGCCCAAGCGCTGAGAACATCTCAATTGCCTACCGCTTCCCGGGCATGAGCTCACGCGACGCGCAGGTGCTGAGCATGATCAGTGCCATTCTCTACAACGGGCAGGCTGGTCTGATCGACCTGAACCTGAACCAGCAGCAGAAAGTGTTGCAGGCCTATGGCTATGACAATCAGATGAAAGATTACTCTGTGTTCCGTTTGGGTGGTTCGCCACGCCAGGGCCAGAGTCTGGATGAAGTAAAAGACATGCTGCTGGCGCAGGTAGAATTGGTGAAGCAGGGCAAGTTTGACGATGACCTGATCCCAGCCATCATCAACGACAACAAGATCAGCCTGATGCGTGCCTACGAGCGCAACTCAGAGCGTGCCGATGCCTTTGTAACGGCATTTATCTATGACATTCCGTGGGCAGACTATGTGAACCGTCCGGAGGAGTTTGCCAAGATCACGAAGCAGGATGTGATGGCCGTTGCCAACAAATACCTCAACAACAACTATGTGCAGGTATACAAGCGCACCGACAAAAACGCAGCTAGCCTAAAAGTAGAAAAACCAAGCATCACACCGGTACCTGTAAACCGTGAGGCGCAGTCAGCTTACTACAGCGATTTCATGGCCAAAGGCCCTTCTGAACTTTCGCCTGTGTTTGTAGACTATAAGACTGACATCAAAGAGGCGAAACTGAAAAACGATATTCCGTTACTGTACACGAAGAACAACGAAAACGGCCTGTTCCAGATGTACTACATCCTGGACATGGGCAGCGACAACGACCCGAAGTTGGGTATGGCTGTGAATTACCTCAAGTTCCTGGGCAACGACAAGTATACCGCTGAAGAGCTGAAGAAGGAGTTCTACAAGCTGGGCACATCTTTCAACGTGTCTGCTTCAGGCGACCAGGTATACGTTTCACTGTCTGGCCTTGACGAGAACTTTGAGCCGGCGCTGGCTTTGTTTGAGAGTGTGCTGCAAAACCCGAAAGCTGACCAGAAAGCACTGGATGACATGGTACAGGGAATGCTGAAGGCCCGCAACGATGCGAAGCTGAACAAAGGCGTGATCCTGAACCAGGCGTTAGTGAACTATGCGAAGTACGGACCTAAGAATCCGTTCACATCGGTGCTGTCGGAGAAGGAGCTGAAGGCTGTGAAGCCACAGGAGCTGGTGAATCTTATCAAGAGCATCCCGACCTATGAGCACCGCGTGCTGTACTATGGCCCACGTGAAACAGATAAACTGGTAGCAACACTTAATGCCGGCCACATCGTGCCAGCCAAACTCAAGCCGGTTCCTGCCGAGAAGGTATACGCCGAACTGGACATCAAGCAGCCGATGGTATACTGGGTAGATTATAACATGGTGCAGGCCGAACTGATGTTCCTGACAAAAGCAGATGCCTTTAACAAAGCCATGGTACCAACGATCCGTCTGTACAACCAGTACTTCGGAGCAGGTATGAGCTCGATCGTATTCCAGGAGCTGCGCGAGTCAAAGGCGCTCGCCTACTCTGCTTATTCCAGCTACAGTACAGCCGCCAAGAAAGACCGTTCGAACTACATCATGTCCTACATCGGCACACAGTCAGACAAGCTGCCGGAGGCGATGGCAGGTATGCAGGAACTCCTGACCAACATGCCGCTAGCCGAGGAGAATTTCAACCTGGCGAAAGCTTCGTTGCGTAATAGTATCTCTTCAGAGCGCATCACTAAGTCGTCCATCCTATTTGACTATGAGCGAGCCAAGCGCCTCGGCCTGGATTATGACATCCGCAAAGACGTATATGAAAGTGCCAACAGCCTGACCTTCGACCAACTGCAGGCATTCCAGAAGAAATTTGTGAGCGGCCAGCCACAGGCAATTCTGGTAATCGGCTCAAAAGATAGATTGAACTTCAAAGAGCTGGAGAAATACGGCAAAGTGAAGCAACTATCACTAGAGGAAGTATTTGGGTACTAAGCCTTCGTGCTATACCTTGTAAACAAAAGCGGCAGCCTGGTTGGGCTGCCGCTTTTGTTTAATTTAATCCGCATGCAGTTAAGCTTATTTCCTTGTAGCCAGCACTTCTGCTACACTGGTCCATTTAATCTCAGGGTAGCGGTCGTTATCGAGCGGCTCGAGTTTAGGAAGCCCTGTGAACATGTCACGCATATACTGCATGCCCTCCCAGGCCGGAAAGACCTCATTATTAGCAGGAGTAAGCGCTTTGGTAACTTTTATGATAGCACTCAGCAAACCCACTCCGCCAACTCGTAGCAAACTGAACTCTTCTCCAGTAGCCTTGGTGGCTGCCTCTCTCAAACCATGGGCATTCCCTGAAGAAAGGACATTGGTTAAAGACTCATTTCTTATTTGCTACTGCTATTACTACTTAAGTTCAGCCAATCATCTTTGGTAAGCGACCTGAAGAAGCTATTGTCAGCCGTTACCAGATCAGTGGCGAGCTTCGATTTGTTCTGTTGCAGGATCTGGATCTTCTCCTCCACGGTGTTGGGACAAATAAGGCGCACGGCGATCACCTTCTTCGCCTGCCCGATTCTGTAGCTGCGGTCGATGGCCTGATTCTCTACGGCTGGGTTCCACCATGGGTCTACCAGAAACACGTAATCGGCTGCTGTTAAATTCAGTCCCGTTCCGCCAGCTTTCAGACTCACCAGGAACACACGAATCTCCTCGTCTGCCTGGAACTGATCTACGACCTCGCCCCTATTGCGGGTGCTGCCGGTGAGGTAAGAGTACTTGATATTTTCCTTTATTAACTCCTCCTTGATCAAATCCAGCATCCCTACAAACTGAGAGAATACCAGCACCTTGTGGTGCCGCGCTACATTCTGAATCTGCTGCATGAGCACCTGAATTTTAGCAGACGTATCCGAGAAAAGCTTCGCATCGCCAATTAATAAAGGCGAGTTGCAGATCTGGCGCAGTTTGGTGATGCCACGCAACACATGCATTGGGTGCTTTGCCAGCTCCTCTTCTCCACTGGCGTTGATGTAGTCTCTGAATTCCTGCTCGGCAGTGTCGTATACCTTGCGCTGCTCCTCTCCCATTTCGCAATACAGAATCATCTCTGTTTTGTCGGGGAGCTCTCTGGCTACCTCGGCCTTTGTTCTTCTCAGCACAAAGGGGCCAATCTTTTCCTGTAAGGCTTGCGCACTTCGCCTATCCTTAAACTTATCGATGGGCATGGAATAGGTATTCCTGAAGTAGGTTCTGGTGCCTAGCAAACCCAGATTGACAAAGGAAAGTTGTGCGTAAATATCAAAGGTGTTGTTCTCGAAAGGCGTACCTGTGAGCACTACTCTGTTATAGGACTGCAGCAGGCAGGCCGCTTTGTAGCGCTGCGAGTTCGGGTTTTTAATGTTCTGCGACTCATCCAGGAAGGTATAGCCAAACAGATACTTCTTTAGAAAGACAATATCAGAGAGCAGGGTGTTATAGGTCGTGATGACAACATCATACTCCTGAAAAGCAGCCGTATCTTTTGCTCTGTTCGGGCCATGATGTACGTGCACTTGTAGAGATGGGCCAAACCGCTGCAGCTCTGCCTGCCAGTTTGATATAAGCGATGTCGGTACGACCAGCAGGTGTGTTTGTCGCTCCCTTTTTTCGCGCAATAACAGTATAAAGGCGATAATCTGGACTGTTTTACCCAGGCCCATATCGTCGGCGAGGCAGCCGCCAAACTGCAGGTCATCTAAAAAGTTGAGCCAGCTGAGCCCTTGCCACTGGTATGGTCTCAAAGTGGTTTGCAATCCTGCAGGTATAGGAGCCGGGGCCAGCTTCTCCACGTTGTTCAGCTGATCCTGGTACCACCACAGCTCTTTGTGCACCTGCTCGTCCAGCATGTAGTCCTCGAACAACTCCGTGAGCGCCGCAAAGTTCGTTTTAGGGATCTGCAGTTCCTCCTCACTTACCACCGCGCCCGTTTCGAAATAGAGCTGCAGTCGCTGGAGCCATTCTTCAGGTATAATGCCCATCGTGCCGTCGTCGAGCAGCACATACCTGCTTTTGTTCACGACGGACTTCTTCAGCTGCTTGAGGGATGCTTTTTTGCGACCGAATTTTACCTGAACCGTTACATTGAACCAGTTTAGACCACTGTCCACGTTGATGGAAACAGCGGCTTTGTGCTGGTTGAGTTTATTCCCCTGCAGGTCATTAAAGCCAAGGATGGTAACCCCATGCGCCGCCAGGTTGTCGAAGGCATCGAGAAACCACGCCTCGTCCAGGAACCTGTCTTTGTGCAGGTAAAAGTAATCGAGCATATTATCCAGCTGCTCCCAGAAGTGCGGGTGCTGTTGAATCAGCAATTTGGTGAAGGCCGCTTCCATCTCGGTGTTACGCGCTACAAAAAAAGGCCTGCCCATATTATCCTGATCATAGATCAGCTTATTCGACAGCAGCGGGATCTCGATTTCGCCGTAACGCATGAAAGGCTGCAGCAACACATAGTTCTCCGACTCGATCAGGTATAGCAGCTTTTCCAGCGGCTGGTTAAAACCTTTGCTGCGTAGCTGGACTTTAGTGGCAGGCTTCAGATAGGTATGCTCCACGGGCACATGTGACTCCATTTTGGCCAGAACCTGCTGCTGGAACTTCAAAAAAGCATCGTGTGGCAGTTGAAGCTCGCCATCGTGCTTTTTGAAATAGGCAATCACAGCTGGCAAGTGTGGGTTGGTGCACAGATACCAGGCATTATCGGCTACCAGGAAATGATCGTAGTGGACGCTGATGCGACTGAGAGGATAATACGTACCGTTGATGAACAAATCGCTGGTGACGCTGAACACGTCGCTGTTCAGCCCAATGCGCACTTTGAAATCCATCTGTGGCTGCGTGACCTGAACAGGCGCAATAGAGCGAGGCGTTATTTTCTCGGAGACATTGCTATCATGCAGGTAAAAGGCATAGCGGAGCGGGTTACGCACCAGCGCCTTCAGACTGGCTGTATCTGTAGCTGACTTTTCGTAAAAACTCTGAAAGCGGGCAATGGCGCTATAGAACTTCAACTCGTCTGGCTTATCAGTTCGCCATACCTGTTCCAACGGATTAAGGACCGTAAAAGGGGCTTTGAGTTCACCAGTGCTGCTAAGGCTGCAAGAGACAAGCTGGGCACTGAACAGGTTATAATAGCGGTGCCTGCCTATTACAATGATCGTTCTGGAATCAGAAGAAGCTCCGGTTATCTGTGGCTGGGAAGCAAGGTATGCAGCAAACAGCGACTCCGGGTCGTCTGTGCTATCGAAAGGTTCGAACGGTGGGTATTGCTCTTCCATTGTTGCTTCTCAGGTCGCCGTTGTGCTCCAAACTATGGCTAGCGTCTAGCTTCAAAGTTAATAGTTTAAAACAAGAAAAGGCTGCCCGATCGCTCAGGCAGCCTTTCTTTTAAACTTTAAACCTTAGACTAGAAGTTACCTAAAGCCTTATTCAAGGTCTCACTCGGACGCATGGCTTTGCTGGTTTTCTCTTCGTTCGGGTGGTAGTACCCGCCGATGTCAACCGGCTTGCCTTGGGCAGCGATCTGCTCATCTACAATCTTCTGCTCGTTATCGGTCAGTTCCTGCGCCAGTTTCGTGAAGCGGTCTTTCAGCTCCTGGTTTTTGGTCTGCTCAGCCAATGCCTGCGCCCAGTACATGGCCAGGTAGAAGTGGCTACCACGGTTGTCGATACCGCCTACTTTGCGTGATGGCGACTTGTCGTTCTCCAGGAATTTGGCGTTCGCCTGATTTAGAGCTTCTGCCAGTACTTCCGCCTTCTCGTTCTTAGTCTTGTAAGCCAGGTCTTCCAGCGATACTGCCAAGGCCAGGAACTCACCCAGCGAATCCCAACGCAGGTAGTTCTCCTCTACGAACTGCTCCACGTGCTTCGGTGCAGAACCACCGGCACCAGTTTCGAACAATCCACCGCCATCGAGCAACGGAACGATAGAAAGCATTTTGGCGCTTGTGCCTAATTCAAGAATCGGGAACAGGTCGGTCAGATAGTCACGCAGTACGTTGCCCGTAACTGAGATCGTGTCTTTGCCCGCTTTGGCACGCTCGCAGGTATAGCGCATGGCCTCTACCGGCGACATGATCTTGATCTCAAGACCGTTGGTATCGTGGTCCTGCAGGTATTTCTCTACTTTCTTAATTAGGTTGGCATCGTGGGCGCGCTGTGGGTCCAGCCAGAAGATAGCTGGTGTATTTGTAATGCGCGCTCTTGTTACCGCCAGCTTCACCCAGTCCTGAATAGGAAGGTCTTTCGTCTGGCAGGCTCTGAAGATATCGCCCTCCTCTACCTTCTGCTCCATTAAAGTGTTGCCATCGGCATCCACCATGCGAACAGTACCAGCGGCAGTCATTTCAAAGGTTTTGTCGTGCGAGCCGTACTCTTCGGCTTTCTGCGCCATCAGGCCGATGTTTGGCACCGTGCCCATAGTAGTCGGATCGAAAGCACCGTTCTCTTTGTTGAATTGGATCACTTCCTGGTAGATCTGCGCATAAGAGCGGTCTGGAATGATCGCTTTGGTGTCGTGCAGTTTGCCATCAGGTCCCCACATCTGTCCAGACGAACGGATAGCCGCTGGCATAGAGGCATCGATAATCACGTCGCTTGGTACGTGCAGGTTGGTAATGCCTTTGTCCGAGTTCACCATCGCCAGTTCAGGGCGCTTCGCCATCTCCGCTTTCAAGTCGGCTTCGATTTCGGCTCGCTTGTCTTCAGAAAGGTTCTGAATCTTCGCATACACATCGCCCAGACCATTGTTGGCATCCACGCCGATTTCTTTAAACGTAGTGCCGTGCTTTTCGAAAGTCTCTTTGAAGAAAACGGTTACCGCATGACCGAACATAATCGGGTCAGACACCTTCATCATGGTTGCCTTCAGGTGCAGTGACAACAGAATGCCTTGCTCCTTGGCCTCAGCAATTTCCTTTTCCAGGAAAGAACGCAGGGCGTTGCGGCTCATCACAGAAGAGTCCATCACTTCGCCTGCTTTCAGGGCTACTTTGTCTTTCAGCACTTTGGTTTCGCCGTTGGCCCCAACAAACTCGATGCGTACATCGGTAGCCTTATCAACTACTACTGAATGCTCGCTGCCATAGAAGTCGCCTCCTGTCATGTGGGCTACGTGCGTTTTAGAGTCAGATGACCACTTGCCCATCGAGTGCGGGTGCTTCTTGGCGTATTGCTTCACAGCATCGGCCACGCGGCGATCAGAGTTACCTTCGCGCAAAACCGGGTTCACGGCGCTACCGAGGATCTTCGCGTAGCGTGCTTTCACGTCTTTCTCGGTGTCGTTTTTCGGATCAGCCGGATAGTCAGGTATGTTATAGCCTTGAGACTGCAATTCTTTGATAGCCGCTGTCAGCTGCGGAATAGAGGCGCTGATGTTTGGAAGTTTAATAATATTGGCTTCAGGAGTTTTAGCCAGTTCGCCAAGGTAGGCCAGGTCGTCCGACTGCTTCTGCTCTTCAGAAAGGTTTTCCGGGAAAGTAGCGATGATACGGCCCGCCAGGGAAATATCTCTTGTTTCTACTTCGATGTCGGCGGCTTTGGTGAAAGCCTGCACAATCGGCAGGAAAGAGCGCGTAGCCAGGGCAGGCGCTTCATCTGTGATAGTATAGATGATTCTGGATGTTTTTGTCGTCATTTAGGTCAGTGTTTAATTAGTTAATTTCGGAGCTCATAGCCTGCCGCCATTTCCTGGCTGGCGAGCCAACAATTCCCCTGCGCTAGTTTAAGAAGCAAATATAAGAGTCTTTTTCGATAAGGCTAAACCTTCGCCCGGTGTTTCATTTGCATCATTCTCCAAGCTCTTCTTTTTTGCAAAATTGGACAATTATAAGGTCCCACCCCTCACTCAAATGCAACCGAATTTTATACTTCTCGTTTTTAGCCAATGTGCTTACCTTATCAGAAATTTGTACCCTTAGATATGTTTTCGAAATTTAAGATTAACTATAGCTATTTATTATTTCTTTCATTTATCCTATTTTCTACCGCCTGCACAGATAATCAGACAGAAGAAGAAATAGAACCCCAACTGGAAGAGTCCCCGCTTCGAATCCTGCCTTTGGGCAATTCCATTACGCAGGGAGGTGAAACGCATCCCAGTTACCGGTACGAACTCTGGAAAATGCTGGTGGATGCCGGACTGGACTTTGAGTTTGTAGGCTCTATGGATACGAACTGGCACTTTGATGCAACCAACCCGGAACGGAGTGCCGATGCAGCCTCGCCTGTAATCGGGCAGGAATATAAAGGTGCTAAATTTTCTAACAAGCATGAAGGTCATTGGGGCTGGACGACCAGTGACATGCTGAATGGTTACGAAAAACCCACCCAGTACAAGCGTGACAAAGGAAAGTTAAGTGATTGGCTTAAAGGCTACACGCCTGATGTGGTACTCATGCACCTGGGTACAAATGACATGATTCATAGCAAGACGACAAAGGGCACTCTGGAGCGGATAGAACAGATCATCGGTTTGTTGCGTGCAGATAACGAAAACGTCGCTATCATGCTGGCCAAGATCACACCTATACCTTCCACTTACGCCAATGTTGATTCTACACAGCATTTTGTATCCCTTATACCTGAACTGGCTTCACGGCTTTCAACTCAGAAATCTCCAATTATAGTCGTGGACATCAATACCGGTTACAATCCTGACACCTATACCTATGATTCGCTGCACCCTAACACTGCCGGCGAGAAATTTATCGCTAAGCGTTGGTATGATGCCATCAAAGCGAATGAAGAGACATTGTACAGTTTAGCAGCACAACGCCATCGCAGAGAGTCAGGAGAGTAGCACCTGAAGTCCACTCATAGGCGCAACTCAATAGGGTTGCGCACGTTTTATGAGCTACTTAGTACCAATCACTTAGCTTACAGCTCTATGCTCCCCTTTCTCAACCACTACCGAAAACACGCTTATACCCTTCTCCTGCTCCTGCTCATTGGTTTAGATGCCTATCCTCAAGCCCAGCCAGTCAAAATCATGCCTTTGGGCAATTCGATTACGCAGGGGGACATGGATTTTGTTAGCTATAGGTACCCACTGTGGAAAAAGCTGATTGACTCAGGCGTAAACTTTGAGTTTGTGGGTTCTCAAACAGAGAATTATGGTGGTACCCCTGATTTTGAAGATTACGAGGGACAATCATTTAGTAACAGACATGAAGGACATTGGGGCTGGACCACCGACCAGATCCTGATCAACATAGCACAGTGGGCAGACACCTACAAACCGGACATTGTTTTGATGCACCTCGGCACAAACGACATGTTCTCTGATCAGGATATAGATGGTACTGTAGAAGAAATAGAAGCCGTAATCAATGCAATTCATGAGAAATCTCCAAGAGTTACTGTCTTCCTAGCTAAATTAATTCCAGCAGACGGCCAGGTAGTTGGACCGACTAAAGCTCAAAACATCCAGCTATTAAATCAGCAAATCGAAGCAATAGCAAATGGGCAATCCTCTGATGGTCCTCCCATTATATTAGTAGATCAAAACACCGATTTTGATGCAAGAGAAGGGAAAGACACCTATGACGGTATTCATCCGAACGATAGTGGCATGGAAAAAATGGCCCAGGTTTGGTTTGAGGCCATTATGAACGAGATTATCATTCCGCTTCCGGTCGAGCTGCACAGTTTCAAAGGCAAGCCGACCCAAAGCGGCTTACAGCTGGATTGGGAAACTGCTTCGGAGCAGGACAACGCTTATTTCGAAGTACAGCGCAGCCAAACTGCTACAGAGTTTGCTGTCATTGGTCGTGTAGAAGGTTCAGGCACTACCTCCTTACCTCAGAGCTATACCTTCCAGGACACAGAAGCTGGCAATGGTGTAAACTACTACCGCCTCCGCCAGGTAGATTTTGATGGCACAGATAATTTCTCGCCGGTGCTGGCTGTGAGCCTGATGCAGGCCACTACGGAAGAGATGCGCGTATACCCAACCCGCACCAAAAGCGATAGCCCGGTCACGGTCCAAATGCTGGCATTGCAGCCTATGGAGAAGTTCAGTATTTCGATCTATACCCTGGAAGGAAAACTTGTAAAGGAGTTTGAAGCAGAAGCTGACAATCGGGGGAATTTCATACAACTGCTCAACACCGCAGAACTGAGTGACGGTGTGATGTATATGGTTCGGGCTACACTACCGGGCAGGGCCTTTATTCGCCACCTGCTCGTCGATCGTTAAACTCAGCCTATACCTACTGACTATTACCTTGTTGCCTGAGCAGGCGTATCACCTCTTCGTCGCTTACCTGCCCGAACTCTTCATAAAACTGCCCCACCGCCTGAAAGAAAGGGGGTACCAGCAGACATACCACCTCGTCCACAATAGCCTCGAACTGTGCAATTGCAGCTTGTGGAGCTACGGGCACAGCTACAATAATCTTGCGGGGCTGCTTATGCCGGGCCATATTCACGGTAGACAACAGCGTTTTGCCGGTTGCAATACCATCATCCACAATGATTACGATGCGGTCGCGAAGGTCAACGGGCTGCCGATCGCCCATAAATAACTTATACTTTTGACGCAGGCTTGTTTTTATACGCTCAACCTCAGCCTGTATGTATTCCTCTGGCACATCAGACCTGTTATCCACCTCCACATCCACCAGACTCACCGCTCCTATCGCAAACTCCGGATTAGCCGGGTGGCCTATCTTCTTGGACACGATCACATCCAGTGGCATATCCAGTCGCTTGGCGATAGGTGCTGCCACAGGCACTCCTCCCCTAGGTATAGCCAACACCACTCCTTTCTGCCCCTTATAATGCTCCAGCCGATCGGCCAGCATCTCCGCAGCTACCTGCCTGTTGGGTATCGTTTCCATGGTTTCTTATTTTATTGAGTGATTGAGTGTATGAGTGGTTTAATGAGTTTCCAGCAGGGGATTCTGATTGGTGAATCATGTTGAACTGGGTATTACTTTCTAACAACCGAATCATCAATCCATTATTTAAAAACAATCACTCATTCACCAACTATCTCTCTCTCAACGGGTGCTGTTTGCCGGGCTCCAGATATTTCCGGAACCAGTCAGTTGCCAGTTGGGCTGCCATTTCCAGTGCTCCCGGCTCTTCGAACAAGTGGGTGGCGTCGGGCACTATCTCCAGGTCTTTGAGGCAAAGCATCTGGTCCTGCGCCCGCTTGTTTAGCTCTAATACCTCTTCATCCAGTCCTCCCACGATCAGCAGCGTCGGGGTTTGCACATCGGCCAGCACTTCATTAGCCAAGTCGGGGCGTCCACCGCGACTTACAACAGCGCCAATTATGTCTGCTCCCAAAGCAGCAGCAGCGCTTATGGCAGAGGCTGCTCCGGTGCTGGCTCCAAATAGTCCGATGCGCAGGTTTTGGACATGCTCCTGATGTTGCACCCAATTCACTGCGTCGATCAGGCGCGTCGTGAGCAGTTGAATGTCGAATCGGTTCTCCTGCCGCTGGTCCTCCTCTTCGGTGAGCAGATCGAACAGCAGCGTTGCAAATCGGGAGCGCTGCAGATGGTCTGCCACAAAGCGGTTGCGTGAACTGAGTCGGCTACTGCCGCTACCATGCGAGAAAATCACCAGTCCCTTTGCATTTTCCGGCACAGCCAGGTCGCCGATGAGCCGCACATTCCCAGCCTCAATCTGTACACTATCGTTGAATATGAAATTTGCCATTTAGTTTGTTTTCGTTTGTAAAGCTTCAGTATGATTTACGTCTTGAAATAGCAATAGTTAAAATACGGTGTTTGCCAAAGCCCTCAGGTATAAGCCGTACGGCTCAAAACAGCGTATAGTACGCTATACCTAGAATCGAGACCTATGCGTAGTACTATCTTTACTTTTATGGCTTGCCTGCTACTGGTACCAGGTACAACATCCTGTGGGTCCGGCGACTCAGAGCAGAATATGGCAGAGCAGCGGGCAAATGAGCATCAGCGGCTGGAAGAGGTTCAGGAAGAGCATCTCCGTAGAGGAATCGTACCAAATCAGGATACCATGGCTTTTGCGCAGGCCTTTTCCGTCTTCCTGACATCCTTGCAGGCATCTGACGCCAACATCCTCAATCAGTTCATCCACCCAGATCATGGGCTTTGGGTCATCGAGCAGCCTGGAGCCATGCCTAAAATGACGCACGTTACGGACATCAATGATTTCAAGCGGGAGTTTCAGAACAGGTCTTTTTTTACTGTTGGCGATGAGGTAAAAACCTGTGATCTGCAGGAAGAGGCATGGCCCTCGTTTGACTGTGCCGACATGGACTACGACCAAGGCCAATCGGGGTACAGCAAAGAGGGCTGTTTCGTTTCAGGACCCTCTAAATTTCAGCAAAGCGGTTACTGGGACTACGCCAGCCTCTCAGATACCGAAATCAGGCAGATCAAGGCCACCCTGCCTCTTGTGCAAAGATCAGTGTTGCACACGGCCACTTCCTTTGAGTTTCACTTTGGCCCTGTACACGGACAATGGCGCTTGCTTTTCGCCAAACTGATCCACCCCTGCAGTGCGTGATTTATTGAGTGAGTTGGTGAGGGAGTGATTGAGTGAGTTCTAATTTAGTAGTTGAACGATTGAATGAGAAGAGCCTAAACCAATCTTCACTCAAACTTATCCCAAGGGAGAAGCAATAAGAGAAACACAAAAAATTGAACTGCTAAAACACCCAAACGTAATCTCAATCAAAAAATATTCACTCATTCACTCATTCACTCATTCACTAAATCCCCCATGCCCTACTACCGTCGCTTCGACCAACCTGCTCCCGACCCTGCCCTGCTTGCCCGCCTAACCGAGCAGCAACGGGAAATGCAGAAGCAAATCATCATCCAGAAGCCCGATTTTGACCTGAAGCTGATCGCCGGTTGTGACTCTTCTTTTGTGGGGGAGGATCATATACTTTCGGTTTTTGTGCTGCTATCGTACCCGGAGCTGGAAGTGCTCGAGAAGGTATGGCACTATGGTGAGGTGGAGCTGCCCTACGTTCCCGGCTTTCTGTCTTTCCGGGAAGCGCCTAATCTACTCAAGGCCTATGAGAAACTGCAACAGAAGCCCGACCTGATCATGGTAGACGGACACGGCATCTCCCACCCCCGCCGCTTAGGTATAGCCACGCACTTAGGACTGCAACTTAATAAGCCAACGATGGGTGTAGCCAAAAAAGTGCTGGTTGGCAAGTATAAGGAGCCCGATACGTTAAAAGGCTCTGTTTCGCCGCTGGAGCACAAAGGCGAACTGGTCGGAAACGTGCTGCGCACCAAGGATAATGTGAAGCCTGTGTTTATCTCGCCGGGCCACCTGATGGACCTGCCATCTGCTACCGAGATTGCGCTGGCTTGTGCAACGAAGTATAAATTGCCAGAACCAACGAGGTTGGCAGACCACTACGCGGCGGTGTTCAAAAAGCTTGTCTAAATCAGGATTTTCAGGATTAGAAAGGATGAATAGGATTGATAATGTCTATATATATGTAGACATTTAAACAATGACACCACAAACTATGCAGCAGACTGATGATATCACGTTCAAAATATAGGATGCGCAATGAAGGTTCATAATACTATTGGGAGTGGATTTCAGGAAGTGATTTATCAACGCTGCCTTGCTATAGAATTTGAAAAAGCAGGACTCGGCTTTGAAAGAGAGAAGGAACACACAATTTATTATGATGGAGCAGAGGTTGGTAGCAGAAGAGCTGATTTTATTGTAGAGGACACCGTAGTTGTAGAGCTAAAAACCATCGTTAATCTTGAGGACATCCACCTAGCTCAGGCAAAGAACTATACCGTGGCCTATAACTATCCTATCGGCCTGCTGATAAACTTCGGAGCACTTAGCCTTCAATACAAAAAGGTTTTCAACAACAGACCTATTAAATGAAATTCTAATCAGATACATACTTATTACTCCTATATTTACCTACCCAATTTGCCTATACTTCCATAACTAAGGTCATTAATTCATTTGGCGAGCAAGACAATACAAACAGACATTATCAATTCTGTCCATCCTTTCTAATTCTGAAAATCCTGATTCAGACAATTTGGCGGTTTCTTGTATAGATCCCAACCCAAAACCTGCCATTATTTCAGTAAAATCATCTTTAAATCCCATTGGTGTATCCTTTGCTGTGATGCTCGTAGAACTAAAACTAAGGGGAAACAAGTAGGGATATGAACTTTAATAACTATACCATCAAAGCCCAGGAGGCCATTCAAAAGGCCACTGAGATAGCAGGCGGATTTCAGCAGCAGGCTATCGAGACCGGGCATATTTTAAAAGCGATTCTGGAGACGGACGAGAACGTTACCAGCTTTCTGCTTAAAAAACTGAACATTAACGGCAACATCCTGCACACCAAGCTGGATGAGACGGTTGCTGCTTACCCGAAAGTGAGCGGCGGCAGTCCATACCTGGCGAACGATGCAGCAGCTGCCTTGCAAAAGGCCACATCATACCTGAAAGAGTTTGGCGACGAGTATGTGGCCATCGAACATATGTTGCTGGGTCTGCTGGCAGGCCGCGACAAGGTGTCCGGCATCATGAAGGATGTGGGCTTCAATGAAAAAGACCTCAAAAAAGCCATTAAGGAACTGCGTGGCGGTGCCAAAGTAACCGACCAGAATGCAGAGGCGAAGTATAACTCGCTCAAGCGCTACGCCCGCGACCTGAACGAGATGGCCCGCAATGGTAAGATCGACCCGGTGATTGGCCGCGACGAAGAGATCCGCCGCGTGCTGCAGATCCTGAGCCGCCGCACCAAGAACAATCCGGTTTTGCTGGGTGAGCCTGGTGTGGGTAAAACCGCTATTGTAGAGGGCCTGGCACAAAGAATTGTAGCCGGCGACGTACCCGAAAACCTGAAAAACAAGACGCTCATGAGCCTCGACATGGGTCTGCTGGTGGCAGGAGCCAAGTATAAGGGCGAGTTTGAAGAACGTCTAAAGGCAGTGATCAAAGAAGTGGTGGATGCCGAAGGAGACATCGTGCTCTTCATCGACGAGATCCATACCCTGATCGGTGCCGGTGCAGGCGGCGAGAGCGCCATGGACGCGGCCAACCTGCTCAAGCCAGCTTTGGCGCGTGGCGAGCTGCATGCCATCGGTGCGACGACACTCAAAGAGTACCAGAAGTACATCGAGAAAGACAAGGCCTTGGAGCGTCGTTTCCAGGCGGTGATGGTGGATGAGCCAAGCGTACAGGACGCCATCTCGATCCTGCGCGGCATCAAAGACAAATATGAAGTACACCACGGGGTGCGCATCAAAGACGATGCAATCATCTCTGCTGTGGAGCTATCGAGCCGCTACATCTCCGACCGCTTCCTGCCCGACAAGGCCATTGACCTGATGGATGAGGCGGCTGCAAAACTGCGCATCGAGATCGACTCACTGCCAGTGGAGCTGGACGAGATTCAGCGCCGCATCATGCAGCTGGAGATCGAGCGTGAGGCGATCCGCCGTGAGAACGACAAGGACAAAGAGGCGGTGCTTTCCAAAGAGATCGCTGACCTGAGTGGCAAGCGAGATGACCTGAAAGCCAAGTGGCAGAACGAAAAGCAAATCATCGAGGGCATTCAGAAGGAGAAGGAGAACATCGAGAACTATAAGCTGGAGGCTGAACAGGCTGAACGCAGCGGCGATTACGGCCGTGTAGCAGAGCTTCGTTATGGCAAGATTCAGGAAGCAGAAGCGAAACTGAAGGAACTGCAGGAGCAGGTGCGCCAGATGCAGGGTGAAAACCCGATGCTTCAGGAGGAGGTTACCTCTGAAGACATTGCTGAGGTGGTTGCCAAATGGACCGGTATACCTGTGAGCAAGATGCTGCAGAGCGATCGTGAGAAACTACTTAACCTGGAGCGCGAACTGGGCCGAAGAGTGGCAGGTCAGGAAGAAGCCATCGAAGCCATTTCTGATGCCGTGCGCCGAAGCCGTGCCGGTATGCAGGATCCGAAACGTCCGATCGGTTCGTTCATCTTCCTGGGCACGACCGGTGTGGGTAAGACCGAGCTGGCCAAGGCGCTTGCCGATTATCTGTTCAACGACGAGAACGCCATGGTGCGTATCGACATGAGTGAATACCAGGAGCGCCATGCCGTGAGCCGTATGATTGGTGCGCCTCCGGGATACGTAGGTTACGACGAAGGAGGTCAGCTGACTGAGGCCGTGCGCCGCAAGCCATACTCCGTGGTGTTGCTCGACGAGATCGAAAAGGCGCACCCGGATGTGTTCAACATCCTGCTGCAGGTGCTCGACGACGGACGTCTGACTGACAGCAAAGGCCGTGTGGTGAACTTCAAGAACACGATTATCATCATGACCTCGAACATCGGCTCGCACATCATCCAGAGCAACTTTGAGCAGATGGATGAGTTCAACCACGATGAGGTGATCGAGCGCACTAAGGACGAAGTATTCGAGTTGCTCAAAAAGTCGGTAAGACCGGAGTTCCTGAACCGTATTGACGAACTGGTAATGTTCCGTCCGCTGAGCCGCGAAGATATCCGCAAGATAGTTTCGATCCAGTTCGGCCACATCCAGGATCGTCTGGAGGAGGCAGGTATAAAACTGATCGCAACCGACGAAGTGCTGGATTACCTGGGCGAGCAGGGTTACGATCCGCAGTTCGGTGCCCGTCCGCTGAAGCGTGTGCTGCAGCGCCAGGTGCTCAACGAGCTGTCGAAGGAGATATTGGCCGGCACTATAAATAAAGATTCTGTAGTAGAAGCAGTACTAGAAGGCGGTCAGATTCGTTTCAATAACGTGGACATTCAGCTGCCCACCGAATAATGAATTGATTGTGTATTAAGAGTAAAGTTTAGTTGAACAAAAGGCTTTCCCGTATGGGGAGGCCTTTTTGTTTTTATAACCACCTGTAGCGGGCAGCCGTACCCAAAGCACGAACATTCACCACATTTTAATAAGCCCCATACCTATGGACGAATTCATGCAACTGGCGATAGACGAAGCGAAGAAAGGCCGCAGCGAAGGCGGTATACCGATCGGCTCGGTGCTGGTGAAAGACGGCAAAGTAGTCGCGACTGGGCATAACAAGCGGGTGCAGGAGAACAACCCCATTCTGCACGGCGAGATGGACTGCCTCAACAACGCCGGCCGCATCGGCTCCTACCGCAACACCGTCATTTACTCCACTCTGATGCCGTGTTACATGTGCGCCGGCACGATCGTGCAGTTCAAGATACCCAAGGTGATTGTGGGTGAGTCCAAGACCTTTAGCGGCGCCCGTGAGTTTATGGAGTCGCATGGCGTGGAAGTGGTGGACCTGAACCTGCCGGAATGCATTGAGATGATGGAGGACTTTATAAAAGAGAAGCCGGAGCTCTGGAACGAGGATATTATGGAGTTGGAGTAGGGTTGTCCCCCTCCAGTACATATTTCATCGCCTGCTCCTTATCAGCCAGGTCATAGTAGCGGATGCCGTGTTTTTTTACGGTGCTGGCCAGCTTGGCCGACAGCTCCTGCCACTTCTTCTCCCCCACCATGGCTACACGGCCGTAGTCTAGTCCGTGGATGACATCGAACAGGCCATTCTCGATCGTCGCCACTGGGTTTATCCAGTCTACATCCACCATTTCATAGTAGATGTGCGTTTCCTCGTTCTTGAGCATCAGGTCACGCACCATGTTGCGGTACTGGTCGAAATCAGGTATGGTGAGCTTGTCGCGCACGCGCACGGCCAGTATGTTATCGTGGGTTTCAGGTAGTATTTCGAGCATCGTTCTTCTTTTTGGTTTTACATGTTCATACGCACATCCCTCCGAAACTTTACAGGCAGGTATGGCCGGCACAAACTAAGTTGCAGGAAAACAGCGCCGCATTTGAGCATTTTGCTTCCGAATGCCTATTTTGCAGGTTCAAGCTTCCTGATCAAAAAGATGACTCTCATACGCTATACCCTTGCTCTTCTCCTGACACTCGCTCTTTTTACAGCCCAGGCAAAAGTAGACACCCTGGTCATCCAAAGCCCTTCAATGCAGAAGACGCTGAAGGCTGGCGTGGTGACGCCTGACAGCTACAAGAAGAAAAAGAACGGTCCTTACCCGGTGCTATACCTGTTGCATGGCTACAGCGGCAACTTCAGCAACTGGCTCAAAGTGCCACCCCAGAAGGACCTCCTCCAGACCATGGCCGATAAGTATCAACTGATTATCGTGACACCTGACGGTGGCTTCGGCAGTTGGTATTTCGATAGCCCAGTCGATAGAGCGAGCCAGTATGAAACGTTTATCACACAGGAGCTCCGACAGGAAATTGAGAACAGGTATAGAACTTTATCGGAGCGCAGCGGTCGTTTTATCTCTGGCCTGAGCATGGGCGGACACGGGGCGCTATACCTATCAGCACGGCATCCGGAGCTATACCTGGCAGCGGGCAGCATGAGTGGCTCCCTCAATGTATCAGGTATAGACCGCAAAAATTTACTCCCCAGCATTGAGGCCGTACTAGGTCCGAAAGCGGAAAACGAGCAGGTGTACAAAGCCAACTCTATTGTACACATGGTGCCGCAGCTGAAGCAAAGTGGGGTGCACCTGATCATTGACTGTGGCGTGGATGATTTCCTGATAGAGGACAACCGCGAACTGCACCGCCGCCTGGTATACGAAAAGGTGTCGCACGACTACATAGAGCGCCCCGGCGCCCACAGCTGGGCCTACTGGGGCAATGCGTTGGAGTATCACCTGCTGTTCTTTCAGAAGGCTGCCTTAACGGAGCAGCAAAAGACTCCCTGAGTAGCAGAAGGCTAGGCAGTAAATCGATACCGCAGCTGCCGTATGACGCGCTTGATGCGCACTCGTGAGATGTCATAGAACATAGCGATGGCTAGTATAGCGGCCGGTACCAGAAAGGTATAGTACTGGAGCATCGGGTAGAGGTAGCCGCCCGCCACAGCCCCGGCCAGGAAAAAGAAAATGATGACTAGCCGGAGCGTGATGCGTTGCCCAATACCGGACTTCTGTGCCGCTCCGGGGAGGGTGGCGGTCGCCATATCGATGCCCAAGTCTGTGAAGATGCCTGTGAGGTGCGTGGTCCTGACAACGGAGCCGGAAATCATAGACACCATGCTGTTCTGAAGCCCCATCGCAAACAGCAGACTACCGGCAAAGACCTCCTTCATCACGGTGCTGCCATCGTAGTTTTCACCGTACACGGCGTTCAGCAGCAAGATGATGATTTCCGCCAGAATGGGTATGGTATAGGCGAAGACTTGGTCCCGGCCCACCCGGCTGATGAAGAAGCTCGTCGCAAAAGACCCCAGCAGGTATAGGAACATCCAGAGCCCGATGATGCGGGCCAGCCGGAAATCGCCCTGCGACAGGCTCTCGGCAAAATAGGCGGCATGTCCTGTCACGTTGGTGGTGAGCACGGAAAAAGCCAGCAGTCCGGCTATGTTCACAAAGCCAGCCGTGAGGCAAAGCAGTGCCGCCAGCTTTATGTTGTGTCTGAAATTGCGCCGTTGCCCGATGTGCCGAAACATGTGGGGAATTTACAGAATTTCCCCGCAATTATCTTGGCCGCTGGTTACTGAGATTTCTGTCAAGGCACCGTCTGCAAGGTATAGGAGCCACCGAAGGCCATGGGTACAGGTATACGCTGTCAGGCTATCTTGTCCATGGTCGGGGCTGCATGCCAGTGCCTTTTAAACCAAAATATATTTATCTGGCTTTACCTGTCTGCGCCCTGTTGCAAACTTCCCGGCTAAACATTAATTTGCACCTTAGCCGTTATTCTACCCTTATATACTTCTATCGTGTCATCGGTTTTCTCTACCTACATTGAACTGGGCTTTCATCATATCTTTGATTTTAAAGCCTACGACCACATGCTCTTTTTACTGGCCCTTTGTGCCATCTATACCTTGAGCGACTGGCGCCAGGTGGTAGCGCTTGTCACCAGCTTCACCATCGGGCATTCCATCACACTAGCGCTTTCAACCTTCAACATCATCAAGTTCGATACTGCACTCATTGAGTTTTTGATACCGGTGACGATCCTATTCACTTGCTTCATCAACTTCTTTAAGCTGAACGGTGCCGCCTCGAAGCAGCACCCGATCTGGTCCTTCCACAACCTGCTGGCGATCACGTTCGGCCTGATTCATGGGATGGGCTTTTCGAACTTTCTGAAGTCGATGCTCGGTCGCAACGGCGATACTTGGCAGCAGCTCCTGGCCTTCAACATTGGTATTGAGTTGGGGCAGCTTCTGATTGTGAGCATCCTACTGGTAATTGGTTTCCTGATGATGAATCTGTTCCGAGCCAAAAAACGTGACTGGATTTTGGTGCTTTCCAGTGCAGCAGCCGGCATTTCACTGATCCTGATGATCGAAACAAATATTTTCTAGTCCGACATTCATAAATACAGGACAACCCAAGTCTATACCTTCAAACTAATCTCAACTCACCTTATACCTTACATGAAAAACCTAATCAGAGGATTGGCACTTTTTGGTTTGCTGGCCGGGCCTTTTATTGCCATGGCACAGGACACCAAATTCGGCCAACTTGGGCAGGAGCTGCCTACTCCTAACACCTACCGTACTGCCTCCGGAGCTCCCGGTCACCAGTACTGGCAGCAGCGTGCCGACTATACCATCAAGGTGGAACTCAATGACGAAAACCAGTCCGTAACCGGATCCGAGACCATCACCTATACCAATAACTCACCAGACGTGCTCACCTACCTGTGGGTGCAGCTAGATCAAAACATCTTTGAGCCGAAGTCGATGAGCAACATGACCCAGACCGGCACCCTGCAGGACAGGATGTCGACTGCGGCCGTGGAGCACCTGACACGCGAAGCCTTTGATGGAGGCTACAAGATACGAGCCGTGAAAGACCGCAATGGCAAGGATTTGAAGTACACTATCAACAACACGATGATGCGTATCGACCTGCCGGCGCCGCTGAAGCCGAAGCAGTCCTATACCTTCAGCATCGACTGGTTTAACTTCATTAACGACCAGAAGGCACTCGGCGGCCGTGGCGGTTACGAGTATTTCCCGGGCGACGGCAACTACCTGTACGAAATGGCACAGTGGTTCCCGCGCATGGCCGTGTACGACGACGTGAACGGCTGGCAGCACAAGCAGTTCCTGGGAGCCGGTGAGTTCGCGCTGCCTTTCGGTGACTATAAAGTGAGCATTACTGTACCTGCCGACCATATTGTGGCCTCTACTGGAGAGCTACAGAATGCCAGCCAAGTGCTGACCTCGGCGCAGCAGAAGCGCTTCGCCGATGCCGCCAAAGCCGACAAGCCAACCCTGATCGTGACGCAGGAAGAAGCTACGCAGGCTGAGAAGAACAAAGCGAAAGGCAAAAAAACCTGGGTATACAGTGCCAAAAACGTGCGTGACTTCGCATGGGCCAGTTCCCGTAAGTTCATTTGGGATGCCATGAACGTGAAAGTAGGCAACCAGAACATCCTGGCGATGTCTTACTACCCGAAAGAAGCCAATCCGCTTTGGGGCCAGTACTCTACCGAATCGGTAGCACACACGCTCAAGGTATACTCCAAACACACGATTGACTACCCGTACCCGGTGGCGATCTCGGTGCACGGCCCGGTAGGCGGCATGGAATACCCGATGCTTTCGTTCAATGGCTACCGTCCGGAGGCAGATGGCACTTACTCAGCCAACACCAAGTATGGCCTGATCACGGTGATCATCCACGAAGTGGGCCACAACTTCTTCCCGATGATCATCAATTCTGACGAGCGCCAGTGGACCTGGATGGACGAAGGTCTGAATACCTTTATGCAGTACATCGCTGAGCAGGAATGGGAGAAAGGCTATCCGTCACGCCGTGGTGAGCCGGCTAATATCGTAGACTATATGAAGAGTGCCAAAAATACACAGGTGCCGATCATGACCAACTCCGAGTCGGTACTGCAGTTTGGCAACAACGCCTATGGCAAACCGGCTACTGCCCTGAACATTCTGCGCGAAACAGTAATGGGCCGCGAGCTATTTGACCACGCGTTTAAAGAGTACGCTAACCGCTGGGCCTTCAAGCACCCGATGCCGGCTGACTTTTTCCGCACCATGGAAGACGCCTCCGGCGTGGACCTCGATTGGTTCTGGAGAGGCTGGTTCTACACCACCGACCATACAGACATCGCCATCGAAGGTGTAAAATGGTTTACCATCGACTCACAGAACCCCGATTTCGTGAACGCACAGAAGCGTGAGCAGCAGAACAAGGCACCGCAGACGCTTTCGCAGCAGCGCAACCTGCAGGACATCAAGCGGACCCGTTTGGATGAGCGCCCTGAACTGGCTGACTTCTACAACAAGTACGATCCACTGGCTACTACTGCCACCGACAAAGAGCGTTACCAGAAATTCTATGCTTCGCTGTCAGATAACGAGAAAAAAGTGCTGGACTCTGGTCTGAACTTCTATGAAGTAGGTTTCAGGAACCTCGGCGGATTGGTGATGCCGCTTATCGTGCGCATGGAGTACGAAGACGGTACCGACGAAGTGGTGAACATACCTGCCGAGATCTGGCGCTATAACAACGAAGAAGTGACCAAGGTATTTGTAACCGAAAAGCCAGTGGTTAGCTTCACGCTGGATCCGTTCCTGCAAACAGCCGACACCGACCTGTCCAACAACAGCTACCCACGCCGCATGGCTCCTTCACGCTTCGACCTGTTCAAGCAGAATCGTCAGCAGCAGCCGAACCCGATGCAGCAACAGCGTCAGGAATCAAGTCGTGGTGCCGGTAATGGCAACAGCGGATCGAATCGCTGATTTTTGTCTATACTGCTTTAACCCACCCCTGCCCTTCCGAGGAGGTTAACAAAAATGCCCCAGTTCTATAGAACTGGGGCATTTTTGTTTATCGGCACTGTGAACCAACAATTTAACAATTCGACTTACTCCATATTATACTTATCAACAAACTGACGCTTCGCCCGGTCACCTTTCCGCACAAAAGGTCGGATAATCAGGCGTGTACCGTTTTCGTAGGTAAAGAACCGGTATACCCAGTTGCTTAGCACCACCAGTTTGTTGCGGAAGCCTATGAGATACATAATGTGCACAAACAGCCATGTTACCCAGGCAAAGAAACCGCCCAAATGGATGTCTTTCGGCAAGTCAGCCACGGCACGGTTTCGCCCGATGATGGCCAATGAGCCCTTATCGAAGTACTCAAATTCCTCCAACTGCTCTCCTTTAATAAGGCGTTTCAGGTTCTTAGCCAGTAATTTTCCTTGCTGTATGGCAGGTTGTGCTACCCCCGGATGCCCTTTAGGCCATTTGTCGGTTTTCATGAGGGCAATATCTCCGATCGCGAAAATATTATCGTAGCCGAGTACCTGGTTGTAGCGGTTCACCAGTATGCGTCCTCTTTCCACAGCCTCTGCCGGTAGTCCGTCGATCAGGGCACCCTGTACACCGGCAGCCCATACCAGTGTTTGTGTCTGAATCTGCTCTCCTCCTTTGATGGTGGCCACATAGCCGTCATAAGTTTCTACCAGCGCATTCAGCTTCACAATGATGCCCAAATCCTGCAGGTATTTCAGTGTCTTCTCACTCGACTCCGGGGACATCGGTGGCAGCACGCGGTCCATACCTTCTATAAGGTAAATATTCATCCTGCTGAAGTCCACCCCGGGATAGTCTGTCGGAAGGATATGCTTGCGCATCTCAGCCAGGGCCCCTGCTGTTTCTACACCAGTCGGGCCACCACCCACAATCACGAAGTTGAGCAGACTTTGCTGCAGATCCGGGTCAGCGGTCATACTAGCCTGCTCAAAGCACTGAAACAGCTGGCTGCGCAAATTCAGGGCATGCGGAATTTGCTTTAATGGAAAAGCATTTTTCTTCACTTCTTCGTTGCCGAAGTAGTTGGTCTTGGTACCTGTCGCTATGATGAGGTAATCATAGGGTAGATCACCCACTATAGTATGAATGGTCTTGGAAATGGGGTTGACACCATTTACTTTGACCAAGCGGAAGTGAAAGTCTTCGAACTCGTCGCTGCCAAACATCTTGCGGAGCGGCTCGGCAATAGAGTCTGGCTCCAGACCTGCAGTGGCTACCTGGTAAAGCAGCGGCCAGAAACCATGGTAGTTCTGACGGTCAAGCATCACAACCTGGAAATCCTTGCACTTTAATTTTTGGGCTACATTAATGCCCCCAAATCCACCGCCAATGATCACGACACGGGGTTTGGTTGTATCAGGTATATTGAGCGATAATTTATCTATATCCAGCATAATGTGAATTTTTATCTTTTGAAAGCATACATAGCGCAAGTCTATACAGGGCCAATTAGTATACGTTTCTTTCTATATTGGGGACTAACGCAGCCTGATGTTGTTGGTTACTTTTGGTGCAATTATGAGCGCTGCGCAGCTCATCTGAGCCATAAAAAGAGCCCGGCTCAGGTATAGCTATACCTGAGCCGGGCTCTTCAAAATTTCAACGTGATTACTTCTTGTTGTTAAACTCTCCGTTCCGGAGCATATCCAGCAGTTTGATGATTGCGAACGGACTGACAGTGGGGAACATATTGCGTTGCTCCTGCCGCTGCACCTGCTGCATGTTCCAGGCCCTGAAGTTGGCGTTTCCGTCCATCGGCGTTACACTGAAAAGCTCTTCGAGCCGTTTGGGGTCGAGGTTCCGCATGGCAATGGCCATCCCGTCATCCGGTAGCTTCACGGCCAGCACGGCCTCCCTGAAATCGCGCTCTGTAGGCCACGGGAACACCTGAACCTCAGGCAGCTGCGTCGGATCTTCCTGCATCTGCATGATAATGGAGTAGCTCTGACTCTGATAGTTCTTCGGTATTTTCAGGTATTGCTTTTTATAACCTATAGCGCTGAACACGACACTGTCACCGGTCAGCACAGGCACTGAGAAGAAACCATAGGCGTTGGTTTGTGTACCGCGGCTAGTCTTGGGCACAAACACGTTCACGCCGGCCACGCCATAAAGGCTGTCGCCGATGGTCACGAAACCGGTCAGCTGCACTACCCGCTTATGGCCCTGTGCTGCCGCCTCATTGGGCGCTCCCATTATCAGGAAAGCAAAAAGGGCCAGGGGCAACAGGAAGCCGAGGGCACGCTTATTTCTAAGTAGTAGTCTTTGTAATTGGGGCATCATGTAGTACAATAATACTTCATATAATTTTATTATAGCAGCTTTTGGCTAATTTTGTTCTGACACGCTTTCAAATATGAGGCTCAAACACTTCAGTCTTTCCTTCGGAGAACAGGTTTTAAAGGCGCTGGCAGACGACTCACGCCTGCGCATGCTGCACCTGATCCTGCGCAACAAGGAAATGTGCACTTCCGACCTGGAGCATGTGTTGGACTTCACCCAGACCAAGACCTCGCGCCACCTCGCCTACCTGCGTAATGCCGGCCTTGTGGTGCCCCGCAAGATCGACCAGTGGGTATATTATTCCCTAAAGGAAGAAGGCTCCGATTTCGTTCAACAGATCTTCACATACCTCGAACGCGACGCCATCCTGCAAAAAGATCTGGAAACCTACCGCATTCTGTACTCTAACCGAGAACTGGCCGTCAACCGCATGCAAACCCGCCGCTGGACAGACACTTAGCACTTATTAAGACAAGTTTTTAGTTCATTGGTTTAAACAGTGATATAGAACTTTTAGTATAATTAGCCTGCTATTGTTGCACATATTTTTTAAACATACCGCCCGCCAAGTCGTTTCTCTATAGCTGAGACTCTTATTATGAAGCCATACAAACACATATTCTTTGACCTCGACCACACCCTGTGGGACTTTGAGAAAAACTCCGAGGAGACCCTCTATACCTTATTCCACGAGTTTGGCTTGGCTGAGTTCGGCAAATTCGATTGCGACTCCTTTTATAAGAAGTACAAATTTGTGAACTACCTCCTGTGGGATCTTTATAATAAAGGAAAGATCGATCAGAAAGAGTTGCGCGAGTCCCGCTTTGTGAAAACCCTGACCGGGCTGGGCCTGGAGCCACATCAGGTACCGACAGGTATATCCGAGGCTTATACCGACCTGTGCCCGCAGAAAACGGCGGTATTCCCCTATACCTTTGAGGTGCTCGACTATCTTAAGCCCAAGTACGGTCTCCACATCATCACCAACGGCTTCAAGGATGTGCAGTACATCAAAATGAACGGCTCCAAGCTGACAGATTATTTCAAGGAGATCATTACCTCCGAGTGCTGTGGGTATAAGAAACCGGACAAGCGTATTTTTGAGCATGCACTCGACCGTATAAAGGTACGTCCTGTGGAATGCCTGATGATCGGCGACAACTTAGAATGCGACATTGATGGCGCTCGCCTGGCGGGTATAGACCAGGTTTTCTTCAACCCGGAGAAGAGCAAAAGCAAGCTTTCCCCTAAACCTACTTACCACATCCACTGCCTGAGCGAACTACAGGCCATGTTATAGCAAAGCTATACCCTTTACAGGCCGGAAAATAAAATAATTCGCCTTACCTTTGTATAGGGTGGCTGCCGCATGCAGTTACTCGAATGTCTTATTCTGAATCTGTAAAATATCAAAAAGAGATGGCAACAGGATTTTTTAGAGTACCAACACCAGTAAACGAACCTGTAAAATCGTACGCGCCGGGTTCTCCGGAGCGTGAGGAACTGCAGCGCACTTATAAAGAACTTAAGTCAAAGGAGATCGACGTGCCGATGTACATCGGTGGCGACAAGGTATATACTGACAACAAGAAGCCGATGCTTCAGCCGCACGACCACCAGCACATCCTGGGTCACTTCAGCGAAGGCGACGCGTCACACGTGGAACAGGCGATTAACGCAGCGCTTGCCGCACGCGAAGAGTGGGCTGCCATGGGCTGGGAGCACCGTTTGAGCATTTTCCTGAAAGCCGCTGAACTGCTGGCTGGTCCATGGAGAGCACGCATGAACGCTGCCACGATGCTGGGTCAGTCGAAGAACGCTTATCAAGCCGAGATCGACTCTGCCTGCGAATTGGTGGACTTCCTGCGCTTCAATGCACAGTATGCTACTGAGATCTACCAGATGCAGCCGGAGTCATCACCGGGCGTATGGAACCGCATGGAGCACCGTCCCTTGGAGGGCTTCGTTTTTGCTTTGACACCATTCAACTTCACGGCTATTGCCGGTAACCTGCCAGCCTCTGTTGCCATGATGGGTAACGTTGTGGTTTGGAAGCCTGCCCACACGCAGATCTATGCCGCGCAGATGATCATGGAGCTGTTCCGCGAAGCTGGCCTTCCGGATGGAGTTATTAACTTGGTATATGTAGACGGCCCTACTACTGGTGATGTGATCTTCAACCACGCTGATTTTGCGGGTATCCACTTCACAGGCAGCACCGGCGTATTCCAGCATATTTGGAAGACGATCGGCACGAACATCCACAAGTATAAGTCATATCCACGCATTGTAGGTGAGACGGGTGGCAAGGACTTTATCGTGGCGCACAGCTCGGCCGACGCCAAGCAGGTAGCGACAGGTATCGTGCGTGGTGCTTTCGAGTATCAGGGCCAGAAATGCTCTGCCGCTTCGCGTGCTTACATCCCGAGCAATATTTGGGAAGACGTGAAAAACTATGTGGTGGAAGATCTGAAGACTTTCAAAATGGGGCCTCCAGAGGATTTCTCAAACTTCATCAACGCCGTAATCGACGAGAAGTCATTCGACAAGATTGCCCGCTACATCGACAACGCCAAGGAGAGCAACGAGGTTGAAATCATTGCTGGTGGTAACTACGACAAATCGAAAGGCTACTTCATCGAGCCAACTGTATTGCTGTCGCACAACCCGCAGTATGTGACCATGTGCGAGGAAATCTTCGGACCGGTGATCACGATCTACGTGTACGACGAGAACAACTTCGAAGAGACGCTGGAGCTGGTGAACTCGACGTCGCCATACGCTTTGACAGGTGCCATCTTTAGCCGCGACCGTTATGCCGCTGAGTTCGCTACGAAGAAGCTGGAAAACGCGGCCGGTAACTTCTACATCAACGACAAGCCAACCGGTGCCGTGGTAGGACAACAGCCATTCGGTGGCGCCCGCGCTTCGGGTACCAACGACAAGGCCGGCTCTATGCTGAACCTGTTACGCTGGGTGTCTGCCCGCTCTATCAAAGAGACCTTCGTAACACCAACAGACTACCGCTACCCGTTCCTGGGTGAGAATAAATAAGGTATAGTTTATACCTGAAATAGGAAGCACCACGCTCGTTAAGGGCGTGGTGCCTTTTTATTTGGGCTAGTGTATGGCGCGAGCGTCCACGCTCGTGTCTACTATGGTGGGGCCTCTGGCCTCTTTAGTATAAATTGCGTACTGTTTCTCAAAATTTATGCTTATGTCCGAGAAGTACAAGATTTACAAAGGCGGCCTTTTCTTCGTCACCCTCATAGTGGTTGGCTGGATCGATATATTCACCAGAAGAGAATATGCCGACGAAGTAGTGCAGAACCTAAACTACTGCAGCAAACACAAAGGACTGCAGGTTTACAGTTATTGTTTAATGCCCAGCCACCTGCACATGATTTGCTCGGTAGAAGATGGCAATCTAAGTGGTGTGCTCAGGGATTTCAAGAGTTATACGGCTAAACAAGTATTAGCCCAAATTGAAAACAATCCAATAGAGAGCAGAAAAGAATGGTTGCTATACCTGTTCCGCTTCTTCAAGCAGCACAACACGCATAATAAGGAGTTCCTGTTTTGGCAGCAGCACAACCATCCCATTGACTTGACAGACACACCAATGCTGCAGCAAAAGATAGACTACATTGAGCAGAACCCGGTTGTGGCTGGCTTGGTAACTGATGCGGCTTATTATACTTTTAGCAGCGCGAATCCGAGTAGTGCTGTTATTCTATCGGAGGTATAACCGCAACGGGGCCAGAGGCCCCACCATAGTAGACACGAGCGTGGACGCTCGCGCCATCAACCTGCCAAATCCATGTTCCAACACCCACCCCGCCATACCTGAAAAGCTTGCTCTAAAACCAGCCGATTTTAAACCAACCCCCTCCCTCTCAGTCCAAAACCACACAGAATTGCATTCACACCGACCGATAATACTTTAGAACAATTTTAAACGCTATTTACATTGGATATAGTCTTTTGATTGTTGGCTATTTATCCCTAATTTTGCTCCCAAATTTCAATAAAGCATTACAGCAATATGGAAACTACTGGTACTCAGTATCTACCGTCGGACTACCTCCCTATTTTGATACAATTTGCGGCAGCGCTCGGCTTCGTTATTTTCGCGCTGGTGGTGACGCATTTACTCGGCCCGAAAAGAAAAAGTGAGGTAAAAGGCGCCTCTTGGGAAAGTGGCGTGGAGTCGGTGGGCGATGCGCGTACCCCTATCTCCTATAAGTACTTCATCACGGCCATCCTGTTCGTGCTGTTCGATATTGAAATTATCTTCATGTACCCTTGGGCGGTGAACTTCCGCGAATTCGGTCTGGAAGGCTTCCTGCCGATGATGTTATTCCTTGGTGTGATCCTGGCTGGCTTCTTCTACGAAATCAAAAAAGGCATTCTCAAGTAGTTCGGCACCAGTAAACTTTTATAGGGTAAACGGTGTTTTTGCAGGGGTAAACAGAGATTAAAACTCAGAATTTCAGAAACATGAGCGATACAAATAAAGATATAAACATGGTAGAGGCACCAGAGGGCCATAGCGGCGCTGGTTTCTTTGCCACTTCCTTCGAAAAAGTGATTGGTCTGGCCCGCGCAAACTCGCTTTGGCCACTGCCTTTTGCCACTTCTTGCTGCGGTATCGAGTTTATGGCGACCATGGGCTCTACCTACGATATTTCACGCTTCGGTTCGGAGCGCCCAAGCTTCTCGCCACGTCAGGCCGACATCCTGTTGGTAATGGGTACCATCGCCAAGAAAATGGGACCTGTTGTGAAGCAGGTATACGAGCAGATGGCCGAGCCACGCTGGGTGGTGGCCGTGGGTGCCTGCGCCACGTCAGGCGGTATTTTCGACTCGTACTCTGTACTGCAGGGTATAGACCGTGTGGTACCGGTGGACGTGTACGTGCCGGGCTGCCCGCCAAGACCGGAGCAGATTCTGGACGGTTTGATGCGCGTACAGGATTTGGCCAAAAACGAATCACTACGCCGTCGTCACTCACCTGAATATCAGGCACTTTTGGCTTCTTACAACATTAAATAAGCAGCATGGAGCTTACGAACGAAAACGTACTTGGTAAACTGATTGCGCAGTTTGGAGAAGAAAACATCAGGGATGCTTACAACCCGGATGGTATCATGACTTTCACGACAAACCGTGAGAACATCATCGCCCTGATTCAATACCTGTATGACGACAAGGACCTGCAGGTGCAGTTCCTGACCACGATGGCAGGCATCCACTTCCCGGACCACAAAGGTATGGAGATGTGCATGATGTACCAGTTGCATAGCCTGCGTCACAATTACCGTCTGCGCATTAAGGTGTTTGTGCCTGCCGAAGACCCGGTATTACCGACGCTGACCGGCATTTACGCCACCGCCAACTGGATGGAGCGTGAAGCCTATGACTTTTACGGTTTCATCTTTACCGGTCACCCGAACCTGATTCGCATACTCAACATCGAAGAGATGGAGTATCACCCGATGCTCAAGCAGTATCCGCTGGAAGACCAGACAAGGGAAGACAAAATTGATACGTATTTCGGACGCTAAGCCAGATAAACCACTATGGCTACTGATAATAAAACAGCTGACACTGACCAGTTGCAGGAATTCCGCGATAACCGCGACCTGAAACTGCAGGACAAGAAGAACGAGAACCTGACGACCCTGAACCTGGGTCCGACGCACCCGGCTACCCACGGTATCTTCCAGAACATCTTGCAGATGGACGGGGAGGTTATCATGGACGCGGTGCCGACCATCGGGTATATTCACCGTGCTTTCGAGAAGATTGCCGAGCGCAGACCGTTCTACCAGATTACGCCGCTCACTGACCGCATGAACTACTGTTCGTCCCCTATCAACAACATGGGGTACCACATGACAGTGGAAAAGCTTCTGGGTATAGAAATCCCGAAGCGTGCGCAGTACATCCGCGTGATTATGATGGAGCTGGCCCGTATCTCCGACCACCTGATTTGTAACTCCATTCTGGGTGTGGACTCCGGCGCTTTCACCGGCTTCCTGTACGTAATGCAGGAGCGCGAGCACATTTACGACATTTACGAAGAGGTATGCGGTGCCCGTCTGACGACCAACATGGGTCGTATCGGCGGTATGGAGCGCGACCTTTCTCCAAAAGCCTTGCACCTGATTGGTGAGTTCCTGAAGCGCTTCCCGAAGGTATGGGCAGAGTTCGAGAAAATGCTGACCCGCAACCGTATCTTCATCGACCGTACGGTGGGTGTGGGTGCCATTTCGGCTGAGCGTGCTTTGAACTACGGCTTCACAGGTCCTAACCTGCGTGCCACCGGCGTGGACTACGACGTGCGCGTGATGAACCCTTACTCTTCTTACGATGATTTCGAGTTCGAAATTCCGGTTGGCGAGAAAGGCGACACTTACGACCGCTTCTTAGTGCGCAACGAAGAAGTATGGCAGAGTTTGAAAATCATTGAGCAGGCTTACAAAAACCTGCCGGAAGGTTCTTACCATGCCGATGCCCCGCACTACTACCTGCCACCAAAGCAGGAGGTATATACCAGCATGGAAGCGCTTATCTATCACTTCAAGATTGTGATGGGTGAGATTGACGCTCCGAAAGGCGAGGTATACCATAGCGTGGAAGGCGGCAACGGCGAGCTTGGTTTCTACCTGATCAGCGACGGCGGCAGAACGCCATACCGTCTGCATTTCAGAAGACCTTGCTTCATCTACTATCAGGCTTACACGGAAATGATCAAAGGCGGTCAGCTGGCCGACGCCATCCTGACGCTGAGTAGCCTGAACGTGATTGCCGGCGAACTAGACGCCTAAGGCAGTGAACAGTAATCAGTTATCAGTAAACATTATTAGAATACTGAAAGAGGAGATTGATTACTGTTTATTGTTAATTGTTAACTGAAAAATACCTGTTAACTGTTAATTGTTAACTGACAAATGATACAAAACGCATTTAAGTTTTCTGATAAGGCCCTTGCTGAGATTCAGCGCTATATCAGCCATTACCCGGAAGGACGCCAGAAGTCGGCCCTGTTGCCTGCCCTGCACGTTGCGCAGGCGGAGAACAACGGCTGGGTGAGCCCTGAAGCGATGGACGCGATTGCCGAAATCCTGAACATACAGCCAATCGAGGTATACGAGGTGGCTACTTTCTATACCATGTTCAACCTGAAGCCGGTTGGCAAGCACGTGCTCGAGGTATGTCGCACAGGCCCTTGCTGCCTGCGCGGTGCCGACCAGATGATTGAGACATTCAAACAGAAGCTCAACATCGAAGAAGGCGAGACAACGGCCGACGGTATGTTTACCCTGAAGCCAGTGGAATGCCTTGCTTCGTGTGGCACAGGCCCGATGCTGCAGGTGCGCGAAACCTACTACGAGAACTTGGACAGCGAAGAAGCAGTGGACCAGTTCATCGAGATGATGCGCAACAAAGAGGTGGAAACGCCTGAGTGGGCGAAGTAATTCATTGATAAATCAGGCAGCTTGCCTTAACATAGCAACTGCAGAGCTATATATCCTGTCACAATGGGAATCAAGATATTAACCGAACATATTAACGTACCGGGTATCGAAACCTTGGAGGTGTATCGCAAGCATGGCGGCTACCGCTCGGTAGAGAAGGCCCTGAAGACGATGACCCCGGATGAAGTGGTGGAAGAAGTGAAGACATCAGGCCTGCGTGGTCGTGGTGGCGCTGGCTTCCCGGCCGGTATGAAGTGGAGCTTTTTGGCGAAGCCGGAAGGCGTTCCGCGTTACTTAGTTTGCAACGCCGACGAATCGGAGCCGGGCACTTTCAAGGACCGCGTGTTCATGGAGAAAAACCCGCACGCCCTGATCGAAGGTATGATTACATCGAGCTATGCGCTGGGTGCGAACACGTCTTATATCTACATCCGCGGTGAATTGTTGTTCGTCCTGCGCATTCTGGAAAAAGCAATCGCCGAGGCGTATGCAGCCGGTTTGCTCGGTAAGAACATTTTGGGTTCAGGTTACGACCTCGACCTGCACGTAGCGCCGGGTGGTGGTGCGTATATCTGCGGTGAAGAGACAGCTCTACTAGAATCACTGGAAGGCAAGCGTGGCAACCCGCGTAACAAGCCGCCATTCCCGGCGGTGAAAGGTCTGTTCCAGTCGCCAACCGTGGTAAACAACGTGGAGACCATCGCGTCTGTGCCTTGGATTGTAAACAACACAGGTGCGGAGTACGCTAAGATAGGTATAGGCCGTAGCACGGGCACCAAACTGATTTCTGCCAGCGGTAACATCAACCGTCCCGGCGTTTACGAAATCGAGCTGGGTGTCCCGGTGGAGGAGTTCATCTACTCTGACGAGTACTGCGGTGGTATCTGGAAAGGCAAGCAACTGAAGGCCGTAGTGCCAGGAGGTTCTTCTGTTCCAATTCTGCCAGCTGACCTGATTATGAAAACAGCTGCCGGTGAGCAACGCCTGATGACGTACGAATCGCTGTCTGACGGTGGATTCGTGAGCGGCTCTATGCTGGGTTCAGGTGCCTTTATCGTATTCGACGAAGACCAGTGCATCGTGCGTAACACGTGGAACTATGCCCGCTTCTATCATCACGAGTCATGCGGACAGTGCAGCCCTTGCCGTGAAGGTACAGGCTGGATGGAGCGCGTGTTGCACCGCATCGAGCACGGCCACGGCCATCAGCAGGACATCGACCTGTTGGTAAGCGTAGCCAAGCAGATAGAGGGTAACACGATTTGCCCGCTGGGTGACGCCGCAGCATGGCCGGTAGCCAGCGCGATCCGTCACTTCCGCGAGGAGTTCGAGTGGCACATCAAGCATCCGCAGGAAGCTACGGCTCCGGGCGCGGTGTACAGAGGACAGTTAGCGGCAGCTACTGTATAATTAAAGTTTAATTAAGCGCTTGCTATACCTTGGTAGGCGAGCTTTGAATAAGATAAAAGATGGCTAAAATAACATTTGACGGCATCGAGGTAGAGGTAGAGGATGGAACCACCATCCTGCAGGCCGCCCGTAAAATCGGTGGTGATGTAGTGCCCCCTGCCATGTGCTTTTATACCCCGCTGAAAGGCAGTGGCGGTAAGTGCCGTGTGTGCCTGGTGAAGGTAACGCAGGGTTCTGCCCGCGACCCACGCCCTATGCCGAAACTGGTTGCTTCGTGCATTACGCCAGTACAGGACGGCATGGTGGTGGAAAACACAACCAACGAAGAAGTACTGAACGCCCGCAAGGGTATCGTGGAGATGTTGCTGATTAACCACCCACTTGATTGCCCTGTGTGCGACCAGGCTGGTGAGTGTGACCTGCAGAACCTTTCCTACGAGCACGGTGTGAGCGCTACCCGCTACGAAGAGCCGCGTCGTACTTTTGACAGAGTAGACTTAGGTCCATATATCCAGCTGCACATGACGCGTTGCATTCTGTGCTACCGTTGCGTGTACACCGCCGACCAAATCACAGAGAAGCGTGTGCATGGCGTATTGGGCCGTGGCGACGCAGCTGAGATTGGCACTTACATCGAAAACGTGATTGACAACGATTTCTCCGGAAACGTGATTGACGTGTGCCCGGTGGGAGCTTTGACAGACAAGACATGGCGCTTTAAGAACCGTGTATGGTTCACGAAGCCTCTGAACGCGCACCGCGACTGCCCTACCTGCAGCGGTAAGGTAACGCTGTGGGGACGTGGCGACACGGTGCTTCGCGTAACCGCCCGCAAGGACGAGTACGCCGAGGTGGAAGAGTTCATTTGTAATACCTGTCGTTTCGACAAGAAAGAGATGACTGACTGGACCATCGAAGGACCACGCCACATCGACAGAGGTTCTGTTATTTCGGCCAACCACTATGAATTGCCTGTAGTGAACGTGCCGATTGTACCGAACCTGCCTAAATCTACTGTTAAAAAAATGCCAACGGAATAAAGCATGGATTCTGTAGTTCTCATATACAAGGGTATTTACATTCTGGCCATTTTCGGTATTTCATTACTGATTGCGACCTACTCGACTTACTTTGAGCGTAAGATTGCCGCTTTCATCCAGGACCGTGTGGGTCCGAACAGAGCGGGTCCGATGGGTTTGCTGCAGCCATTGGCTGACGCCGGTAAATTGTTCTTCAAAGAGGAATTTATACCTGCTAATGCAAACAAAACGCTCTTTATCCTGGGTCCGGGTATAGCAATGCTGGTAGCAGCGATGACGAGTGCGGTTATTCCGTTCGGCGACACGCTTATTTTAGGCGAAACATCATTTGACCTGATAGCCATTGACGTAAACATTGGAATACTTTACATTTTCGCTGTGGTGTCGCTGGGTGTGTACGGTCTGATGATTGGTGGCTGGGCTTCGAATAATAAGTTCTCGCTGTTAGGTGCCATCCGTGCCGCTTCGCAGAACATTTCATACGAACTAGCCATGGGCCTTTCGCTGATTGCGGTACTGATGCTGAGTGGTTCGCTGTCGCTGAAAGTAATTGCCGAGCAACAAGCCGGATTTAACTGGAACATCTGGTACCAGCCGCTGGGCTTCCTGATTTTCCTGATTTGTGCCTTTGCCGAGACAAACAGAACTCCATTTGACTTACCTGAATCTGAAGCCGAACTGATTGGCGGTTACCACACCGAGTATAGCTCTATGAAACTGGGTATGTACCTGTTTGCCGAGTACATCAACATCTTCGTAGTGTCGGCTGTGATGGCGACACTGTACTTTGGGGCCTACAACTTCCCGTTCATGGAGAACCTGCGCAATGCGTTCGATGACCCTGTTTTGGGTAACAACGTGGTGACCATACTGGGTGTGGGTGTGATGTTCGCGAAGATTTTCGCCTTCATCTTCTTCTTCATGTGGGTGCGCTGGACACTACCGCGTTTCCGCTACGACCAGTTGATGAAGCTGGGCTGGAACATCCTGATTCCGCTGGCCATCCTGAATATCCTGCTTACGGGCGGTGGCATTCTACTCTACGACTATTTTACACAAGGATAACGAAATATTGAATGCTGCCATGCCAGGCGCTGTTATAGACAGACAGCATAGACAGCAATCATAATCGAGATACAATGGAACCACTATCTAATAGAAAAAAGAACGTAGCACAAAAGGAGATGACGCTTTCGGAGCGCATGTACCTGCCTGCTATCGCTCAAGGTTTGGGGATTACACTGAAGCACTTCTTCAAGAAGAAAGCGACAATCAATTACCCGGAAGAAACACGTTCGCGCAGCGAAATCTGGCGTGGTCTGCACGTGCTGAAGCGCGATGAGAACGGTGCTGAGCGTTGCACGGCCTGTGGTCTGTGCGCGGTGGCCTGCCCTGCCGAAGCCATCACCATGACGGCCGGTGAGCGCAAGAAAGGTGAAGAGCACCTGTACCGCGAAGAGAAGTACGCCGTGACTTACGAGGTGAACATGCTGCGTTGCATTTTCTGCGGTCTGTGCGAAGAAGCCTGCCCTAAGGCTGCCATCTTCCTGCAGGACGACAAACTTGCCCCAGCCCGTTACGAGCGCGACGAATTCATTTACGGCAAAGACCGCTTGGTAGAACCGTTAAAAACCACTGAAACCAAATAATCCGATGACAGAAAGTCTGTTTTTCTTCTTTGCTTCGCTAACGCTGCTTTGCGCCCTGATGGTTGTTATTTCCAAGAACCCTGTGTACAGCGTTATCTTCCTGATCCTGACATTCTTCACCATATCAGCACACTATATATTGCTGAACGCCCAGTTTTTGGCAGCGGTAAACATCATCGTATATGCAGGAGCCATCATGGTACTTTTCCTATTTGTACTGATGTTCATCAACACAGGTAAGAACGTGGAAGGCACCATGAAAAGGAATGTGCTGGCCAAAATAGCCGGTACAGTAGCTGGTGGCTTGCTGTTCACGGTAGTAGTAGCTGCTTTGAAAGATGTAACACTCGGCCACCCGGATCCAGCCACGTTCAATTCGCAGGTTGGTATGGTAGAGAACCTGGGCAAAGTGCTTTTCACCAAGTATATGCTGCCGTTCCAGTTAGTAGCAGTACTATTCCTCGTATCTATGGTAGGTGCTGTGATGATTGGCAAGAGAGAAGCGGGAGAGCAGAACTTCTAATCGAGTTATACCTTCAAAAAAATAGAGAGCCAGTGCTGCAAAGTGCTGGCTTTTCTTTTTGTCTGAATCAGGATTTACAGGATTTAAAGAGGGTCCCTACCCCACGGATTTTTAGGATCCGTGGAAATGGATATAAAGTAAGATGTCGCAAATTTAGCGGTAGCGCAACTTGTGACTGTTCTTGGGGCCAGTTTATAACTGGCAGGTACCATGGTCAAATTTTTAATACGCCGGTTTCAAACTGGCCGTCATGAATTACCATAAGTTACCTCTTCACTCAAACTTGCGGTATGGGAAAAATTTTATTGCTCTACCGTCAACATAACTTCAAGTAATTCAGACCCACCCAGATCATCATCTGAAACTACTACCAGGCGATACCTGCCTTTCCCTTCTCGCTTTTTAACGACCAACGATTCTGCCTTGCCTGTATAAAGTTCTCCATCCGCTTGTAGCATAGGTGTGGCAGGAATTTGCAGAGTATCCTGTTTTCCTATCGCATTGAAAGGAATATAGCCGATGTAACTACCCAGGACCTCCCCATCCCCGTAGGCGTCGTTCGTATCTTCCAGTGAAGCTGTAAAAAAAAGCTTGTCATCATATACATAAGCACCAGAAAAGCCCGCCTGCAGGAGTTCCAACTCGGGCAAACGGAAATAGGCAAGCTCTGGCTTTGGCAACTGCACTGCAGATTCTGACAAGAGATAAGGTATAAATTCGGCCAGATTATAGGAAATCAACATGTTCTGACCGGTCCCGATAGCGCGCTGCATCAGGTAAAGCCGCCCATGCCCGGCAGCTACACCTTCTATGTTGAGCAGACTTTCTCCTAACTTCATCTGCGCTTCGAGTTCTTTGTAGAGAGGATCCAGATCTATGGCCTTTGCTCCATGAGTGTCTGCTCCCTCTCTACAGATATCATCACCGCAAATGTTGTAAAGATAGGCCTTACGTCGGGCTGGGGCTGAGCCAGAACCCATCATAAGAAGATAGGGCTTGCCCTGATGTTGCAAAAGGGTCATGCCCTCCAGGTCGGCTTTATCAGCTTTGGCGATGCGCCCATTTTCGAAGCCGGTTGTGTCAAAGATCGCTTCATGGGATAACAACCGGTAGTTTTTGTCCAGCTTGTATAGGTATGGAGAATCGTCGCCAGTCACATAATAATGGTCACCCAGCATCTCAAGCCCGGAAGCAGATGGCAGGTTATCGAAGTGAAGGTGCTTCTCAATAGTAGCTTTCATAGTCAGATCGGCATGATAAGGTGTAGCGGATGATGCGGTAGTTGGCTGTTGACAAGACGAAAACAGTGCAACCAGGCAAAACAGGTATAGCAGAGGTAAGTATTCTAACTTCATACAATTTTAGAGCAACCAGGTTATAGCATCCTGAATGGACAAATCAGCTTCGCTATACCTGATCAGGTGCAGGTATAGCACGAGTGCGACTTGCCATCAAAAATAAGTCTTATACCCTACGCAGCCTGAAAAGGAAAGTATAAGCTGTAGCTTAACAAGGCGTGCCTGCATTAACTAAAATATAAATCTTCAGGGACATGAAACCTTGTTACAGATCGGGCAAGAAGATTAGAAATATGTTATGGATTTTACAAAAATGGGGATAACTTTGCGACTTGATTTCAGAATTGTAATTTACCAGTAATACGTTCAGCACCCTAGACGATGAACCAAATGCCAGAGGTTATCCGGACCATCCCGCTTGAATTCTACCTTTATTTTAGCACAGCCCTTTTCGCCATTGGCGTAATCGGCGTTCTCACCAGACGAAACGCGATTGTTATTTTTATGTGTGTGGAGCTGATGCTCAACGCCGTGAACGTGCTGATGGTCGCTTTGTCGGCCTACCGCTCTGACCCGAATGGACAAATCTTTGTGTTCTTCATCATGGCAGTGGCGGCAGCGGAGGTAACAGTTGGTCTGGCCATCATCGTGATGATTTACCGCAATATCCGCTCAACCAACGTGCAATTGCTGAACTACCTCAAGTGGTAGCCGCACCCCTAAATAATCTGAATAGCTTAACTAAATCATACGCTAAATGCAAGAAGTAGTAATGCCCTTCAACAACCAGGAAATGGCGCTGCTGTGTTTGCTTGTTCCGCTCCTGCCGTTCATCGGCTTTCTGATTAACGGACTTGGCAACCGCAAATTGCCCAAGGCCCTTGTGGGGCTGCTGGGCTCTGGCACCGTGCTGGCCTCTTTTCTGATATCGGTATACCTGTTCATCGACTTCACTTCCAACGGCAGCCGGCCTTACATCGTCGACCTCTACAACTGGTTCTCGGTAGGCAGCCTTGAGATTGGGTTCTCGTTCATGATTGACCAACTCACCCTGCTGATGCTCTTGATGGTAACCGGTATCGGTTTCCTGATTCACGTGTACTCAGCGGGTTACATGAGCCACGACGAAAACTACGGCAAGTTCTTCTCTTTCCTCAACCTGTTCATGTTCTCAATGTTGCTGCTCGTGATGGGCTCTAACTACGTGATGATGTTCGTGGGCTGGGAAGGTGTGGGTCTTTGCTCCTACTTGCTCATCGGCTTCTGGAACAAAAACACCAACTATAACAATGCCGCCAAGAAGGCCTTTATCATGAACCGTATCGGCGACTTGGGCTTCCTGCTGGGCATTTTCCTTATTTTCATCACCTTTGGCAGCGTGAGCTACCCAGAGGTATTCCTGTCTGCTTCGCAGATGACGGGCCTGACCGATAGCGGTGTGATGATTGCCATTACCATGCTCCTGTTTGTGGGTGCGATGGGTAAGAGTGCGCAGATTCCGCTCTTCACATGGCTTCCTGACGCGATGGCGGGTCCAACGCCAGTGTCGGCCCTAATTCACGCCGCTACGATGGTGACGGCGGGTATCTACATGGTGCTGCGCTCGAACGTACTGTATGTGCTGGCCCCGACCACGATGGAGTTTATCGCTATCATTGGTCTGGCTACTGCCCTGTTGGCCGCTACGATTGGTCTAGCGCAGAATGACATCAAGAAAGTGCTGGCTTACTCTACCGTGTCGCAGTTGGGCTTTATGTTCCTCGCACTCGGTGTGATGGCTTTCTCTTCTTCTATCTTCCACGTACTCACGCACGCTTTCTTCAAGGCCCTCCTATTCTTGGGTGCTGGCTCTGTGATTCACGCGGTGAGTAACGAACAGGATATCCGCAACATGGGTGGCCTGCGCAAGTGGCTGCCGATTACGTTCATTACCTTCCTGATTGGTACACTCGCGATTTCAGGTATACCGCCGTTCGCTGGTTTCTTCTCTAAGGACGAATTGCTGGCGCATGTGTTTGAGCACAACAAGCTGATGTGGGCGCTCGGCCTGCTGGCTTCGTTCATGACTTCGTTCTACATGTTCCGCCTCCTGTTCCTGACCTTCTTCGGTAAGTTCCGTGGCACAGAGGCGCAGCGTTCGCACCTGCACGAGTCACCATCTTCTATGACCATCCCGCTGATTGTACTGGCTATCCTGTCCACTGTAGGTGGTTTCATCGGTCTGCCAGCCGTGTTCAGCGACACGCATACCTTGGGTAACTTCCTGTCGCCAATCTACAACTTTGCGCGTCAGGCCAACGGTGCCGCACTGGAGGCGCCGCACATCGACCACGCCACGGAATACATCCTGATGGGCGTTTCGGTTGTCGTGTCGCTTATCGCCATTATCATTGCCTACTTTATGTATGTGAAGAAAGAAACAGTGCCAGCTCCTGAGGGAACGCGCCTGTCTCCTATCCACAATCTGATTTACAACAAATACTACATCGACGAGATTTACGACACCGTGTTCGTGCGTCCGGTAATGGCCATGTCAACGGCTTTCCACCGCTTTGTGGATGTGATTGTAGTGGACGGCATTGTAAACGGCTTCGGCAAACTGGTGATGGCAAGCGGCCGCGTGCTGCGCCTGACACAGAGTGGCGTAACTGGCTTCTACATCTTCGTGATGGTGGCCAGCATCGTTCTGATTCTATTTTTAAACTTCTTTATCGCTTAAGGTTCTAAGAAGATGATTACAGCTCTATTACTTTTCTGGCCTGCCCTAGCTGCACTGCTGGTGCTGCTGATTAAAGGCGAAGGTGCCAAGAAAGTGGCTTTTATAGCAACGCTAGTTGAGTTTGCCATTGCCCTGTTTGCAATCGTAAACTTTGTTCCGGACGCCACCACACAGTTCGCCCTCGACATGCCGTGGATGGAGCGTGCAGGTATCGGTTTCACCATCGGCATGGACGGCATTAGCCTCCTGATGGTGCTTCTGACGACCTTCCTGGTGCCGCTTATCGTCCTTTCTTCTTTCAAGCACGACTACAAAAACCCGCACGTGTTCTACGCGCTGGTGCTGTTTATGCAGACCGGTCTGATTGGGGTGTTCGTGGCGATGGACGCGTTCCTGTTCTACTTCTTCTGGGAAGTGGCCCTTATTCCGATTTACTTCATCGCAGCCATCTGGGGCGGTGCGCGCAGGATTCCGGTTACGTTCAAGTTCTTTATCTACACGATTTTCGGTTCGCTTTTCATGCTGGCCGCTTTCGTATACCTGTACTTCCAGACGGCAGGCACAGAGCTGGCGGCGCACTCGTCTAACGTGAACGCCTTCTACCAACTGACGCTGGACAGCGCGACGCAGAGCTGGATTTTCTGGTTCCTGTTCCTTGCTTTTGCCATCAAAATGCCGGTGTTCCCGTTCCATACCTGGCAGCCCGACACCTATACTGAGTCTCCTACGCAGGCGACGATGTTGCTGGCGGGTATCATGCTGAAGATGGGTATCTACGGTGTGCTGCGCTGGTTGCTGCCTGTGGTGCCGTTGGGCGTGAGCCAGTGGGCTGACCTCGTGCTGGTGCTTTCCATCATCGGTATTGTGTACGGCTCTATCATCGCCATCCGTCAGCGCGACATGAAGCGACTGATTGCCTACTCGTCTATCGCGCACGTAGGCCTGATTGCGGCAGGTATCTTCACCCTGAACGAGCAAGGTCTGCAGGGCGGCGTGATTCAAATGCTGAGCCACGGTATCAACGTAGTGGGCTTGTTCTTCATCGTCGATATCATTTTCCGCAGAACCAACACGAGAGAGATTGCCAACCTGGGCGGTATCACCCAGACCACGCCGGCGCTTTCTATCATGTTCCTGACACTGTTGATGGGTTCTGTGGCGCTTCCGCTCACAAACGGCTTCATCGGGGAGTTCCTGTTGCTGTCGGGCGTGTTCCAGTACAACCACTACTTCGGCGCTGTGGCCGGCCTGACCATCATTCTGGGTGCGGTATACATGCTGCGTATGTTCCAGGGCGTGATGTTCGGCACGAAGTCAGAAGCCACCGAAGGCTTCGCTGACCTGACCTTCCACGAGAAAGCCGTACTGATTCCGCTGGTGATTATGGTCTTCTGGATTGGTCTGTTCCCGAACACGTTCCTGAGCATTTCAGAGCCTGCGGTTGGACAGCTGCTGAGCATTATCAACCGATAGTCCGCACGATAAAAGAAAATTAGAACGACATGATTTCGATTATACTTCTATCTGGATTTGGGATTATAAGCCTCTTCGCGGGTTTCCTGAAATCTAAAAGAGTCCTGTTACCGATGGCGCTGCTGTTTCTGGCGGTTGTATTCGGCATTAACCTCTTCGACTGGGACCAGAACCAGAGCTACTTCAGCAACATGCTCACCATCGACAATTTCGCGGTGGCTTTCACGGGCATCATGGTACTGTCCACGCTCCTGATTATCCCTTTCACGCAGCACTTTGCTACCCGCAACGACGAGAACCTTGGTGAATATTACGCCCTGATTCTATTCTCGCTGGTAGGCGCCATCATGATGGTGAGCTACAACAACATGCTGATGCTGTTTGTAGGTATAGAGATTCTCTCTATTGCCATGTACGTGTTTGCGGGCAGCGACAAGAGTAGTCTGCGTTCCGCAGAAGCGGCCCTGAAGTACTTCCTGATGGGTTCATTCTTCACAGGCATCCTACTTTTCGGCATGGTGATGATTTACGGTGCCACCGGCACGTTCAACATCGCGGAGATTGCCGGTTCAGCTGAAGCCATGGGCACAGGCGGTGCGAACAACGTAATGTTCATGCTGGGTGTGCTGATGATTATCATCGGTATCTCTTTCAAAGTTTCTGCCGCTCCTTTCCACTTCTGGACACCTGACGTGTACGAAGGTACCCCAACGGTATGGACGGCTTATATGTCAACGGTTGTGAAAACGGCTGGTGTAGCCGCTTTCTATAAACTGATGGACGCCGCCTTTGCCGCTTCGTACGGTAGCTGGATGCCGACACTGGTAGCCATCATCGTGCTGACGCTCCTGATTGGTAACGTAGGCGCCGTGGTACAGCAAAGCATGAAGCGTATGTTGGCATACTCCAGTATCTCGCACGCAGGCTACCTGCTGATGACTTTGCTTGCTTTCAACAATTTGTCTACTTCTGCTATCCTGTTCTACTCGTTCGCGTACTCCACTGCTTCTATCGCCGCATTCGGTGTGCTGCAGTTGGTATCAAGACAGCGTCAGAACGAGAACTACGAAGCTTTCAACGGCTTGGGCAAAACAAATCCACTGCTGGCTTTCTCGGTAGCGGTGTCCATGCTGTCGCTGGCAGGTATACCACTCACGGCTGGTTTCTTCGGCAAGTTCTTCGTGTTCTCTGCCCTGATCGAAAACCCGGATATGATGTGGCTGATTGTGGTAGCGGTGATTCTGGCTGCTGTGGGTGTGTACTACTACTTCCGCGTGGTTATCGCAATGTACCTGCACCCAGTTGCTGAAGACGCTACGACTATCCGCTCAACCAGCTTTATGAATGTGATGCTGCTTATCATTACTGCTCTGACGATTCTGCTAGGTATAGCGCCTGCTCTGTTGAGCGACGTGCTGTAAGGTATAGCGAACTGATATTGGAAGCGGCTGCTCTGGAAAGGGTAGCCGTTTTTTTGTTCCTATCTGGTAGTAAAATAAAAAGGCTGCCCTTATCGGACAGCCTTTCCCATACTTCTATATACCTATCCCTTACGAAGGCAGGTTCTTCATTTTGATATGCAGTTCATCCAACTGCGCATTGGCAATCGGTGATGGTGCGTCTATCATAACATCGCGACCTGAGTTGTTTTTCGGGAAAGCGATGTAGTCGCGGATGGAGTCGGAGCCACCGAAGAGGGAGCACAGGCGGTCGAAGCCGAAGGCGATGCCACCGTGTGGCGGCGCACCGTACTCGAAGGCGTCCATCAGGAAGCCAAACTGCGCTTTGGCCTCGTCGTTGCTAAAGCCTAGCAAACGGAACATCTGCTCCTGCAGACGGCGGTCGTGGATACGGATAGAACCACCACCAACTTCCACACCGTTTATAACCATGTCATAGGCATTGGCGCGGATATCGCCCGGGCGGTCATCGATCAGCTCCAGGTCTTCTGGCTTCGGTGACGTGAAGGGATGGTGCATGGCATGGAATCGGTTGCTGTCTTCATCCCACTCCAGAAGCGGGAAGTCTACTACCCACAGTGGCGAGAACACGTTCTTGTCACGCAGTCCAAGGCGCTCGCCCATCTCCAGACGCAGTTCGTTCAGGGCCTTGCGTGTCTTGTCTCTGCCTCCGGCCAATACCAGAATCAAATCGCCTGGTTCAGCATTGAAAGCAGTAGCCCAGGCCTGCAGGTCCTCTACGGTATAAAACTTGTCTACAGATGACTTCACGGTGCCATCTTCCTGCACACGGGCGTATACCAGGCCGGTAGCTCCGATCTGCGGACGCTTCACAAAATCAGTCAGTTCGTCGAGTTGCTTGCGGGTGTAGCTGGCAGCGCCTTTGGCGTTTATACCTACTACCAATTCGGCATCGTCGAATACTTTAAAGCCTTTGTTCTTCACCAGCGGGTTCAGCTCCACAAAACGCATGTCGAAACGGGTGTCTGGCTTATCAGAACCGTAGAACTTCATCGCGTCAGCATAGGTCATGCGTGGCAGGTTGGCAATGTGTACGCCTTTTACTTTCAGGAAGAGATGACGAATCAGGCCTTCGAAGGTGTTCAGGATATCTTCCTGGGTTACGAATGAAAGCTCACAGTCTATTTGTGTAAACTCTGGCTGACGGTCAGCGCGCAAATCCTCGTCGCGGAAGCACTTTACGATTTGGTAGTACTTGTCGAAACCAGAAACCATCAGGAGTTGCTTGAAGGTCTGCGGAGATTGTGGCAGGGCGTAGAACTCACCAGGGTTCATGCGGCTTGGCACCACGAAGTCGCGGGCACCTTCCGGCGTCGACTTGATCAGCACCGGAGTTTCTACCTCAATGAAATAATGCTCGTCCAGGTATGCACGCACGGCACGCATCATCTGGTGGCGCAGCTCCAGGTTCCGGCGCACAGGCGTACGGCGCAGGTCCAGGTAGCGGTACTTCATGCGCAGGTCATCACCACCGTCTGTTTCGTCCTCGATCATGAACGGAGGCAGTTTGGCCGCATTGAGCACTTCTATTTTGGAGGCATGAATCTCGATGTCGCCGGTTGGGATCTTGTCGTTCTTGGAGTAGCGCTCGATCACTTTGCCGATCACTTTGATCACGTACTCGCGGCCAAGACTGCGGGCCTCTTCAAATAAGTGGGCGGGTGTTACACCGTCTTCAAACGTGAGCTGTGTGATGCCGTAGCGGTCGCGCAGGTCAATCCAAAGCATGCCGCCCTTGTCGCGCAGGCGCTGTACCCAGCCTGTCAGTACAACTTCTTCACCTACATTATCTATTCTTAGTTCACCGCAAGTATGTGTCCGGAGCATAAATGTCGTTTTGTTATGATGTAGTGCAAAAGTAATAATTGTTTCACTGCCATGCCTCGAAAACAAGCCTTCAGCATGTATAATCTTCTAACACAAATCCCAGGTATTGCCAAACACGTTACTATACCTGTAACTGGAATTACCTGAAACAAGAGCCACCACCATGAAACGCAGTTTGTTCACTTTCCGAAACATCGCCTTAGCTATTATACTACTCGCCTTGTTGATGATGCTGGTGGGATAGCCCTGCCTGTTAGTCATCTAAAAGCGAGCGCATACGCTTCACGTTATTCACTTGAATGGCGTCGGGCTCCATCTCCAGCATATTGGCGATGCTCCCTTTCGACTTGCCCCCAAACAGCACCACCTGCAAACCCCGCGCTTTCGCCCTGAGTAATTGCTCTCGGTTCACATGTTTTCCATTGGCAGTCACACCATGAAGCCTGTTGTCCAGTGCTTCCTGCGCCGAAAGGTCGAAGTCTTCACCAGCATCCAGCATCAGCTCTGCTTCCGGCTCCAGTTCCTGCACCGCGTGCAGTATGGCAGGCTGATTGAAAATAAATGTCAGTTTTTCAACAGGGTAGTTATATTTACGAAGCAAAGTCAGGATTGACTCGGCATAAAAGGTGTTACGGCTTGGGTCCTGGTTCCGGATATCGATGTGCAGGTAGGGTAGCTCCGGGTACGTCTGGAAGCGCTGCAGCATGGCTTCCATCGTAATGATATTCTCACTGTGGAAAAGGTCGTATAACACTCCTCCCTTATACCTGGTACCAACCACTTCAGCAGCTGGCAAGTCTGCAATGATACCTACACCTTCACTCATCGTCTCCAGCGTATTGTCATGGTAGAGAATCGGCACGCCGTCCAGGCTCACGTGCACATCCACTTCCACTCCATCAGCACCATCCTCTTCCATGGCTTTCACAATAGAAGCCATGCTGTTGGCGGGGAGCGGATTGTAAGGGTTCAAGGGGGAGAAAAAGCCTGAGCCCGCATGGCCTATCACGAGAATATTGCGGGAGTAAATGCCTGATTCGGGTTGCAGGATATTATACACACTCAATGCCAGCGTGATTATACCTAAAACCAGAATCAAAAGGGTAGTGCTTTTGCGTTCCAAAAAAGGTGTTTTGTTCTTCGGCTCAGTCAAATTCATACACAAACTTAAGAGTATATCTTTTAACTTTGGAACGGATTTTCTTAAAAAATCAAAGGTCAATCCACATTACCTAATATTACTGTATGTCATTCTCTCCCCAAACCGCTCCTGAAAAGCTCATGACTGCTGATCAGGTTGGCGTCCATAACAGGCTCATGGTGCCGCTGTCGCTGATTATGCTGATTGCCTTTGTCATCCGCATGGTGGCCGCCTTCTTTTCAAAGGGCTTTGCCTTTCACGACGATCACTTCGACGTGATCACGATTGCGCAGCACTGGCTTTATGGCTTACCATCGTGGCTGCACGAGCCTATGCCGCCGCGCCACAGTATGTTTTATGCAGGTATACACTACGGTTTGTTTTACCTGATGGAGAGCATTGGCATCACGAACCCGGATACCAAAATGACCCTTGTGCGGGTGCTGCACGGCCTGTATTCGCTGCTGATCGTGTATTACGGATACAAGATCACAGAGCGGCTTTCCAACCAGGCCAATGCTCGCATTGTGGGCCTGATGCTGGCGCTTATGTGGTTTATGCCCTTCATGAGTGTGCGTAACCTTGTGGAGATGGTGTGCATCCCACCCTACCTGGCAGCCTTCTATTTCATGCTGAAGCAGGATGACCGCAACAGAAACTGGCATTACCTGTGGGCAGGGGCGCTGTTTGCACTGGCCTTTGTATTCCGTTATCATGCAGCACTCTTTTTAGGCGGTGCCGGACTGGTATTGCTTTACCGTCGTCAGTGGAAGGATATCATTTGGCTGGCGTTGGGCTTTGTACTCATGGCCACGCTGATCCAGGGCACCATTGACTTGATCTTCTTCGACTATCCTTTCCACTCGGTAGTCACCTATTTCTTCTACAACGCCGACAATGCTTACAACTACAGCACCGGACCGGTATACCGTTTCCTGCTGACCATACTGGGCTTCATGGTCCCTCCCATCAGCGTATACCTGCTGCTGGGCTACAGCCGCACGGCCAGGCTGGCACCTATGCTCTTCTGGGCCGGGCTGCTGTTTTTTGTAGTACACTCACTGTTCCCGAACAAGCAGGAGCGCTTCATTTTACCGCTTTTCCCGCTTATCATGATTTTGGGCGTCATCGGCTGGCAGGACTTCGTGCGTACAGCTAAGTTCTGGCAGCGACGCAAAAAGCTGCTCGCAGCCAGCTGGGCTTTTTTCTGGATACTCAACATAGTGGTAGCCGTGGCGATGTCCTTCACCTATACCAAAAAGAGCCGCATAGCACCGCTGGTATACCTGTCTGAAAAGCAGGATATGGATGCGGTACTGCTCGAGTTTGGCAACTCATCCATGAAGCAGCCGCCACTCTATTACCTGAACCGCCTGGCAGCCGAGTTTCACGAGTACCACTTCAACTACAAGCGCGACTGGGACGAGTACAAGGCCGGTAAGCCGCTTCCACAGGATTTTGCGATGACCTACAGCCTGAACGGGGAAAAGTCGCTGGACAGCCTGCAAACAGAGCTGAGCCTCTATCCTTATCAACCAGACTATGTTATAGTGGTGGGCCAGAAAGACATGGAAGAGCGCATGCAACGCATTAATAGCCTATACCCTGCACTGGAGCTGGAAACGACTATCACGCCTTCGCTCTACGACCGTGTGCTGCACTTCCTGAACCCGCGTGTGCACAAAGACGAACATGTGCGCATCTACCGCGTCCAAGACCAGAATTAGCGGGTAAAGGTATAGAGGTAATTGAGCAGGAAGTTCCAGATAAACACCACCACAATGGCGATAAATTTGGAAATGTAGAAGTTGAGTTTAACCTTCTCGGTCAGTAGGTATACGATCAGGTTGTTGATGATCAACCCGGCCACAGCCACCAGCAGGAACTTGGAAAACTGCCAACCGATTTCAGGGTCCATGCTATGGAAGGTCCAGAGGCGGTTGAGGATGTAGTTGTTGATGCTGGCCAGGATGAAGCCCAGGCTGTTAGCCACATACTTGTTCCAGCGCAGCTTCTCCTTCACCAGAAAGGTCACACCAAAATCAATGACAAGACCGGTAAAGCCTACCAAGCCAAACTTCAGGAATTTAAGAAAGAAAGCGCCTATACCTTCGGACATGCCGGCAGTTGGAGTGTGCAACTGATTTAACCTACGATTTAGCAGGTAAAATTAAGAACTTTAGTACATAGTGACAACTTCAATTAAGCGAAGCATAGACAGCTTTAGTCGATAAATTACATCTATTTGTATAGTATATTTTGATATATCTGACTAAGCTGCTTACTTAGTGTTGCTTAGGTATAGCCCTGCAAAACCTTGGCTTAGAATACCACTCCCCTAGTACCTGACATGGTTTTCTGATAGAATTTTTATGCTATATTCGCGCCGCGCTCACAAACGCAGTACGACTGTTGCATATCGGAGCAGTTTGTACTGGAAGTGATTCCCGACTTTTCTTTTTACTACTGTTAAACTTTTTAGGACTTGGCACGGTTAAGAAGTCATCATTGAAAACACGACTCAGTTTTTGATAACTGACTTAAAAATATTGCTTTGGAGCTCCCCGCTCCGGCAATTATAGGTACACTTGTTTAAGGTGAGATGTAAGTAAGTTGCCGACTTGCAACCAAAAAACACAACAACACAACCAAAGAGAAGCCATACCTACTAGGTATGGCTTCTCTTATTTCGGCCCTCCTGTAGCTTATTTAAAAAGCCCTCCGAGCTTATCTCCCATGCCTTTGGGCAGTTTATCGGTCAATCCACCGCCCAGCATCCCCATCAGATCCGACTGGCTGTTGACGTTGCCGCCGATCTTGTTCATCAGAAAGGACACGACAAAGGGCCCCACCTGCTTTGCCACAGACTCCGGTATACCTACTTTAGAAGTCAGATCCCCTATATAGTTTTGGATGGTACTGTTCATGGCCTGGCTGTCCTGAGGCGCTTTCTGACCTTTCAGCATGTTCATGATCCCCCCGGCATCTCCCCCCGAAGCCTCTTTCTTCAGGCCCTCCGTTACATGGTCCTTAGCCAGATCCACGGACTGGTTGGCTTGTCCTGAGTCAATATTGAACTTGTCCTGCAGTTCGCCAGTCAGTTGTCCTTTTACGCTGTTGATGATGTTTCCTAACATAGCTTTTACGTTTACATGATATTTAATTTCAGGCAGCTGGAATTATACCGCTAAACTCAGCTGTTTCATTTTTAACGTCATTCACCCACAGAAGATATAAAACCACAGAGCGCACGCTCTGATCAGGCACTGCTGCAGCTTTGGCAAAATAATTGCTACTGTCTATCACAGTCCTTATTATTTGATACCTTTGCCCGAACAACCCTATGAACATGCGCTACTTAGCCTTTTTAGCTATTATCCTGATTGCCGGCGTAGCCCTGGCTGATACTAAACTTAAGAAAACCCAGATCACCAAGGAGGTCAGCATCATGCTGCCCCGCGACTTTACGCCGCTCCCTGACGATGGTATTGCCCGCAAGTACCCGGCAGCCAACCGACCTGTGGCCGTTTACTCCAGCCCCAATGGCCAGGTGGATTTCAGCATGACACAGAAGCGGTCGCAGTTTGGCGCTCAGGACTTGAAAATGCTTCGCGATGTGTACAAGGCTAACCTGCTGGAGCGCTTCACGAAGGTGGATTTTATCAGAGATGAAGTAGCCACGATCAATGGCCGCGATTACATTGTGTTTGAGTTTGTATCAGTGATGGCCGATGAGCGCTCTGGCAGTCACCTGTCACCGGTGCAGAAGTATAGCATCATGCAGTACACCGTGCAGGGTAATCAGTTGATGGTCTTCTCTATGCACATGCCATTTATGATGAAGAACAACTGGCAGGACACAGCCCGCGAGATTATGGGCTCAGTTAGAATAAAAACGTAAAAGCGAACTAAACCCTATACCTGGTTACTGAGGCCCCTCCTTTCCCGGAGGGGCTTTTTTTTGTATCTTGTGCAAAAGCAAACACCAATACACTTATACCTGTGGACTTACTTTCTATACACAGCGACGATCACTTTATGCAGGAGGCTTACCGACAGGCAACTTACGCCTTCGAAGAGGGGGAGATTCCGATTGGAGCCGTGGTCGTGAGCAACAACCGTATCATTGCCAAAGCCTACAACCAGACCGAAAAGCTGAATGACGTAACAGCCCATGCCGAGATGCTGGCCCTCACCGCCGCTGCCGAGTACTTGGGTAATAAATATCTGCACGACTGCACCCTGTATGTGACCGTGGAGCCTTGTGTGATGTGCGCTGGCGCCAGCTACTGGGCACAGCTCAAGCGGGTAGTGTTCGGAACACCTGAACCGAAGCGTGGTTACAGACGGGTAGGAAATCTGCTGCACCCCAAAACGGAGATGGTGAGTGGTGTTATGGCGCAGGAGTGCGCCGAACTGATGGCTTCGTTCTTTGCAGCCAAAAGAAAATAACTATCTTTGAAACTCACATTTCAAATGCATACGTACACCTATAAATCTGTACGCATGCTATTTTTTCACACATAAAACCACATAAAACTATGGCTTTCGAATTACCGAAACTACCTTACGCCTATGACGCGCTTGAACCACATATTGATGCGCGCACGATGGAAATCCACCATACGAAGCACCACCAGGCATATACCGACAACCTGAATAAGGCAATTGCGGGCACTGAGATGGAGAACATGAGCATTGAGGAGATCATGCGCAATGTAAAAGAAGACAACAAAGCCGTTCGCAACAATGGTGGTGGTTACTACAACCACAACCTGTTCTGGACGATCCTTTCTCCAAACGGCGGTGGTCAGCCTTCAGGCGAGATAGCTGATGCCATCAACTCTGCTTTTGGTTCTTTTGACCAGATGAAAGAGAAGTTCAATGCGGCTGCAGCTACACGCTTCGGCTCTGGCTGGGCCTGGCTTTGCGTAAAAGACGGCAAGCTGGAGATTTGCTCTACACCAAACCAGGACAACACCCTGATGTCATTCGCTGAAGGATGCGGCGGTCAGCCAATCCTGGGTCTTGACGTATGGGAGCACGCTTACTACCTGAACTACCAGAACCGTCGTCCGGACTATATCAACGCGTTCTGGAATGTGGTGAACTGGGAAGAAGTAACCCGTCGCTACAACGAAGCGAAGTAAGGTATACCTGATACTTCATACAAGAAAGCCCCACCTCAAGAGGTGGGGCTTTCTTGTTTCTGCCCCCACAGTGTGCGTAGTTCCTGTGAAAGCCTGTATTTTCCCGTATCGGGGGCAAGACACTCACAGGCCTGGAAGACACTGTGAGGTCTACCGTTACTTCTTCGCGACCTGCTTCTGCTTGTTATAAGCCTCTACGCCTGCGTCGAGGAACTTCACGAAATTTTCTACGCTTCGGTCATAAGCCACTGGCTCTACCAGCATATTCTCATTTTCGTCCATTAGCACATAGTAGGGCTGCGCGTTCACATTGAACTTCGTGATCTGGTAGTCGGCGTATTTCTTGCCAATGGTTTTCTTTTCTTTCCCATCGTGTTCGCTCACGTACCACTCACTTTCAGGCAATTCTGTTCTGTCATCCACATAAAGGGCCGCTATCACATAGTTTTCCTGCAGGCGCTTCAGCACCTCCGGATCCGACCACACGTTGGCTTCCATTTCGCGGCAGTTCACACAGCCATGGCCCGTGAAGTCAATGAAGATAGGTTTGCCCTGCTCGGCAGCACAGCGTTTGGCCTGCTCCAGGTCAAAATAGCCTTGCAGGCCATGCGGCAGGTGCAGGAAATCACCGTATTTAGGCGTCTCACACAGTTGACTGCCAGCCAGTGTTGCTGTGGTTGTGCTACCTCCACCACTCTGGCGCGCAATGGCATTCAGGTCGAAGTCGTGAGTGGACTGCGGAGGCAGGTAACCTGACAGGGCCTTGAGCGGAGCGCCAAACAAACCAGGTATCAGGTATACCACAAAGCCGAACGTGGCGATTGCCAAAAACAGGCGCGGTACCCCAATATGCTTCAGGTCAGAGTCGTGTGAAAACTTCAGCTTGCCTAGCAGGTAGAAGCCCATTAGTGTGAAGATAACGATCCAGAGGGCCAGGTATACCTCGCGATCCAAAATGCCCCAGTGGTATACCTGGTCGGCGATGCTCAAAAACTTAAGCGCCAGCGCCAGTTCAATAAAGCCCAGCACCACCTTCACGGAGTTCAGCCAGCCACCGGATTTAGGCAGGCTGTTAAGCCATGAAGGGAAAACAGCGAAGAGCGTGAAAGGCAGCGCAAAAGCCAGCGAAAAGCCCAGCATACCCACTACCGGGCGCACCGTTTCGCCTCCGGCGGACGCCACGAGAATACTGCCCACAATGGGGCCTGTGCAAGAGAAAGACACCAGCACCAGCGTGAATGCCATGAAGAACACACCGATAATTCCCCCTTTGTCTGCCTGTGCGTCTACCTTTGTCAGGAAGGAACTAGGCAGTGTGATCTCGAACATGCCAAAGAAGGACATGGCGAAAATAATGAATACGGCAAAGAAAATCAGGTTGGGCAGCCAGTGTGTACTGATGAAGTTGGCACCATCGGCTCCAAACAACCTGGCTACGATCGTACCCACCAGGGTATAGATGGCAATGATAGAGAAGCCATAGAGAAGCGCTTTGAAAATAGCCTGCCCGCGGTTGGCACTACCATTAGTGAAAAAGCTCACCGTCATCGGAATCATCGGGAATACGCATGGAGTCAATAAGGCGCCAAGACCAAAGACAAAAGCAACCAGCATGAATTTCCATAGGCTTTCTGCATCCTCTGCCTCACCGGTTTCCCCGGTAAGAGCCGGTGTTACCACATCACCCGAACCGGTCGCAGCAGTGTCGCCAAATGCGGCTACTTCAAGAGACTCTGTTTCCATAAGCGCCGTATCCTCTCGCACCGTCTCCGGGAGAGAAGTATCGAGTCCATCGGGGGCTGTGGCTTGGGTGGTAGCTTCTTTCGGGGACTTCTCCAGCGCTGCAGCCGATGTCTCCACCGGCACCGTAGCAGGCGTAGCGGCTCCAGTGGCTGCTGTTACTTTTATCTGGGCATTGGTAAAGGCAAAGTCATCATCGAACGGAATGCACTTGCCGTCAATATCAGTACATACCTGGTATTCGTAAGAGCCTTTGACTACCAGATCAGGCTGCAGCACCTTGATCTTCTGCCTGAACTGAGCTGTGCCCACAAAATAGGTATACTCCCCTTCCCACAGCTCATCATATTTCTTCTTCGGATTGATGGGTTTGATCTTGCCCACCAACTGGTAAGAAGGGTGCTTGGCAAACCTAAACTCCGTCACCATCGGGCCCAGGTCCGGGTCAAAGTCAGAAGAGTAGAGGTACCAATCCTTGTCTATTTTGACATTAAAAATGAGTTCGACTTCATCGCCTACTTTTACTTCCTTTTTGGAAACATCGTAGCTCCAGGAAGCAGGCTTCAGCACCTGTGCCTGCACCATTTGTGCTGCAAAGGTCAACAGGACCACAAACAGCCAGTGAAGGCGAAGCGTCAGCCTCAAATTATTTCTCATAAGGGTATATCTAGTTAATTTATTAAGATCAAGGAAGCCCGAAAGCCTCACTGCAAAAGTAGAGATTTTGATCGAAAGCCCCATCTGTCTGGCTGCATCGATCCAACCTAATAGACAGATGACAACCTATTGCCCTCAAATGCCGGTCCTGATGCTATAAATAACAGAAACTAACAGCAGGTAGTTTCTAAACAGACTCTCAGACTGTTAGTTCACTTATAAACCAACGTTCCATTATCGTATGCACGCATACTAAGCCTCTGGTAGCCAATACTCTGACTCTCACCCGCTATTCCATGCCGTTCACGGATATAAAGAGCTTCTTTGGCCAGACAGGGAATTTTAAGAGCTACCAAAACGTATATTTTATACTGGATTATTTACAAAACCTACATTCAAAACTATGAATACAGACTTTCAGCCAAAGGAATTCACCACTATCAAAACTGTCTGCGGCAAAGAACTTGATTTTACTTTCAAGGCGATCAAACTTGTGCGCGACGAGAAACACAATTTTCATATTGTATACCGTACTTTTTCAGACGAATTTATTTACTCCTTCTGCAATCCCTTCCTCGATACTTCTTCAGAGCATGTTTATAGAATGATCTCCGAAGCAGAGGCTAAGGCTATCTTCATGCCCCTCCTTTCGCCGGAAAATGCCCGCGAGTTGTTCAGCACCGCCCAGGCACCCGTCATGCAGGTTCAATACTAACCACCTGAAGATGTATCAACAAGAAAAGGTGCCCTGTGGCACCTTTTCTTGTTTTAAGACAAGGCCCTGCAAGCCTGTGCCACGATGCCAGCTGCATGTATTCTTGCCAATAGCACATACATATATAGTAAAACCACGTATTTTAGCTTAATTTTACGCAGCCGGAAGCAAACCGCGCCGTAACACGCTATGATTCTAAACATCCTACTCACTATATTTCTGGTATTGCTTAACGGCTTTTTTGTGGCGGCGGAGTTTGCGATCGTGAAGGTGCGTGCTTCACAAATCGAACTTCGGGCGCAGGCTGGCAGTTCTATGGCCAGGCTGGCCCAGCACATGCTCACCCACCTCGATGCCTATCTGTCGGCTACACAGCTTGGCATTACCCTGGCATCGCTCGGGTTGGGTTGGATCGGCGAAAGCGTCGTTGCCCAGATCGTGATTAATGTGATGAATTTCTTTGGCTTCCAGGGCAGTGAGGCACTGGCCCACAAAATAGCCCTTCCGATCTCTTTCGCCATCATCACTGTCCTTCACATCGTATTCGGCGAGCTGGCGCCAAAGTCACTGGCTATTCAGCGCTCTGAAGCCACTACACTGGCCATTACGCTGCCACTCCGCTTTTTCTACTACCTGTTCAGGCCTTTTATCTGGTTACTCAACGGCTTTGCCAACCTGGTGCTGCGCTCTATGGGCATTCGTCCCGTGCATGGCTCCGAGGTACACTCCCCTGAAGAACTGCGCCTGCTTTTTGAACAAAGTGCAGAGGGCGGACTGCTTGTTGACTCCCAGCACGAGCTGCTCGAGAACGTGTTTGAGTTTAACGAGCGCATGGTGAAGCAGATCATGGTACCCCGCACACGCATGGTGGCCATTGATGTGAACATCCCCGAGCCGGAACTGATGGAGCTGATTTTTGAGGAAGGCTACTCACGTTTACCAGTTTACGACGGTTCCATCGATAACATTGTGGGGGTGCTCTATGTCAAGGATATCCTGAGCCTGATGCGCCTGGGTGAGCCGATTATCATTGAAAAGCTGATGCGTCCGGCCTATTTCGTTCCGGAGACGAAGAAGATCCCACGCCTCCTGCAACAGTTCCAGCGTCGCCACATGCACATGGCCATCGTAACCGATGAGTTTGGCGGTGTGTCGGGCATCGTGACCATAGAAGACATCATCGAGGAGCTGGTAGGCGAAATTCAGGACGAATACGACGAGGAGGTGCCTATTGTGGAGCGCCTGAGCGACTTTGAATACCGTGTCAATGGCGCCGCCCCTGTGTCAGACGCGAACGACTACCTGCCCTTTGCGCTGCCTGAAGGCGAGGACTATGAAACGGTTGGCGGCTTTGTGACCATGATCTACGGCCACATACCAGAGGATGCAAACGAGGTGGCGGAGTTCAATGAGTATGCGATCCGGGTACTGGAAAAGTCTGACCGCCGTGTGGAATGGGTACTCTTCACTATTAGAGATGACTTCCGATCCCAAATAGAACCGCAAACAGAGGAGCCAACCTATTAAAAACAAAGGCCATACCTGTGCGGTATGGCCTTTGTTTTTCTGCTACTATCATTCCGGATTAGTAAACCAGCCGCTGTACATCACATAGTTATTGGCCACTTTATCCAGGCCATCGATCTGCTCCTGACTCAGCTGTTTCACCTTTTTGGCAGGTATACCGGCGTAAATAAATCCCGACTCACACACGGTGTTCTCCAGCACAATGGCACCCGCCGCTACGATGCAGTTCTTCTGCACGAGCGCATTGTCCATCACAATAGCTCCCATCCCGATCAGAACGTTATCTTCCACGGTACAGCCATGCACAATAGCATTATGGCCAATCGACACGTTGTTGCCGATGGTAATAGCGGCTTTCTGGTAAGTGCAGTGGATCACGGCACCATCCTGAATATTGGTTTTATCACCAATCCGGATCGCATTTACATCGCCCCGGATCACGGCATTAAACCATACGGAACACTCGCGGCCCATCACTACATCGCCCACGATCGTAGCATTCTCAGCCACAAAGCAATCTTCGCCCATCTGTGGGCTTATACCTTTCACAGGAAGTATAACTGGCATATTTTAAGTTAGAAAGTTTAGAAGTTTGAGAGTTAAAGAGTTTTATAAGTACACCCTCGCAGGGACAGGCCACGGCCTGTCCGAATCATGCACGGATCTTAATCCTGATTCAGACAATAGAACAATTCAACCATTCAAAAGCCGCTTCCAGGTCCCTTTGCTCAGGTTATATTTGAGTGTGCTGGGCAGGGCTTTCCAGAAGTACTTGTTTATTTCTACGGCAAAGCTGGGTTGCATGTAGCAGTTGATGGTGCAGCCCTCGCAAGCCGGTAACCGTCCCTCTAACTGCTTCAGTTCTTCCACCTCCTGGCTCAGGTATAGCTCAGCCAGTTTGCCTTGAATCGGGAAACTTTTGGTGCCCAGGTGGTAGCAAGGCAATACCAGCTCATTTTCCGGAGAGATGACCAGTGTGGTGCTGGCCGCTTTGCACACCGGGTCTGCTACCCTGTTTCCTCCGTCGCGACGCAGCTGTACGAAACCCTCGTTCAGGTATACGCCTTTACGCTTTCCGAAGGCCGTCAGGTAATCCAGTTCTTCTTCCGTTAGCTGCTCCCCCACGGCCACATCGTTGTACTCAAAGGCCGGGTTGATGATAAGCATGAGTTTGTTGGGCTGCGTAATGGTCCGGTATACCTCCTCCAGTTGGTCCAGATTGTGACGAAACACTGTAAACAAAATATCCGGACGCTCACCTAGCCACTTCGCCACCTGTATCGATTCCATCACGAAATCATAGCAGGCCACACCACGGCCAGTGTCGTGCACTTCCTTGTGAGCCGAGTCCAGCGAAAAGTGCAGCATGTCTATCTTGCCTTTCAGCCGTTCTGCCAGTTTGGGATAGAGCATACCGTTGGTGGTGAGCGTGGTGATGAAACCCATGTCGTGTGCCATACCCAACATCTGATCGATCTGACGGTGCAGCAAGGGCTCGCCACCCGTGAAGTCAATCACCTGTACCCCAAGCCGCTTCAGGTCATGCAGGTTTTGTGCCACGTCCTCCAGCGTTATGTAAGGCGAAGGCTTCTCCCAGATGTCACAAAACGAGCACTTTGCGTTACAGCGGTACGTAACGTAATAGTTGCAAAGCACAGGTTTCGATCTCAGGCGCATCTGGTAGAGAGTTGTTCACTCAAAATTAAGGATTCTGCCGGAGTATCAGGTATAGAAGGAGGTTGGATGCTAAAATACCTGAGAATGGAAATGGTTACATGGCTAAATCGTGCACAGGTATGCCTTTCTAACTCCTAATTTCTTAAACTCTTTAACTTTCTAAACTCTATGAAAAGACAAAACATTTCTTCTGGCGCTGTGTGGGAAGATATTATTGGGTATAGCCGTGCTGTGCGTGTCGGCAATATAGTGGAGGTGGCGGGCACTACGGCTACTGAGGGCGATCAGGTGATTGGTATAGGCGATGCTTACGAGCAGGCCCGGTACATTCTACAGAAGATAGAGAAGGCGCTGCAAGAAGTCGGCGCTACGATGAAGCAGGTGGTGCGTACCCGTATCTATGTGACTGACATCAGCCAATGGGAGGCTGTCGGTCGTGCTCACGGTGAGTTCTTCAGCAACATCAAGCCAACCTCAACCATGGTAGAAGTGCGGGCACTGATCAAGCCGGAGCAGCTCGTGGAAATTGAGGTCACAGCGATTCTGAGCTCAGAAGGTTAACCCAATTAACCGAAGTGCTATACCTGGTGTAGTGACTGGACCACAGGATGGCAGCCCACATTAACAGCCAGCAAAACAAAGGAATAGTACCATAATTCAATACTGAATACCCTATATTCACACGGTTACGTACTAAAAGGCTATTGATCATTCGTTATACCTGTGCCGATTTGGCTTCGGTATAAAATCTTGAAACTAATCTTATAGCTATGAAAAATTTAGTGCTAACTATATTTGCGCTGGTCGCCCTGAGTACGGCGGCACAGGCACAGTTTTTAACCGGTGGTCTGAAGGCTGGCGTGGGCTCCTCGAGTGTAAGTGTACACGATGTCACCAGTAACCCCGCTGAGTACGCCAACAAGGAATCTGTAACCAGTTACCATGCCGGTGCTTTTGCCCGCGTTAATATCCTGGGCTTTTTTATTCAGCCTGAAGCTATTTTCACGCAAACCGGCGGACGACTGGAATCTAATCCCAATACCTCCATTACAAACCGTGTATCCGACATCAAATTTAACCGGCTCGATGTGCCCATTATGGCAGGTATAAGCATTGCCAACCTGGTTCGTATACAGGCAGGTCCGGTTGCCTCCAATCTATTGAGCGCGCGCCAGGAGGGACAGAGTATTAAGAGTTTTATGTCAGGCTCTGACTGGGGATATCAGGCAGGTATAGGCCTCGACATACAGCGCCTGACCGTAGATGTGCGTTACGAGCGCATCAACCGCAATTACTCAGATCCGTCTTTACAGAGTAACTATGACCTGGCTAATGAACAGATCTTGCTGAGTTTGGGACTGAAGCTGTTTTAAGGCATAGCCTTTATGCAGCAACCAAGCTACTTTAAAACAGAACAGCCGGTGCAGGTATATCCTGCACCGGCTGTTCTGCTTAGCAGCATACCTGTTAAGGCTGCGTTATGTACATCTCGGCACCCGGACCAATTGGCAGACCAATTATAATCCAGACAATCAGCAGCACTACCCAGCCGATAAAGAACACGATCGAGTAAGGAAGCATCGTCGAGATCACGGTGCCTATACCTGCGTTCTTGTCATAGCGCTGTATGAAGGCCACGATCAGAGCGAAGTACGACATCATTGGCGAGATAATGTTGGTTACGCTATCGCCGATGCGGTAGGCTACCTGCGTGAACTCCGGCGAATAACCCAGCAGCATAAACATCGGGATGAACACCGGTGCCATGATCGCCCACTTAGCTGAGGCCGAACCCATTACGAGGTTGATCACAGCGGCCACCAGAATGAACATGATCATCAGCGGAATCTCGCTCAGGCCCATGGTCTGCAGCACATCGGCTCCGTTAATGGCCAGAATCAGGCCCAGGTTAGTCCAGTTGAAGTAGGCCACGAACTGTGCCGCGAAGAACACGAGTACGATATAAGAGCCCAGTGTCTCCATTGACTTAGACATGCCACGCATCACATCGCTGTCGTTTTTGATGGTCTTGGCGCCTATACCATAAGCGATACCGCCAATGGCAGAAAGCAGGAAAATGAAGGCCACTATACCTGACATGAATGGCGAATTAAGTATCTCCCCCGTCTCCGGGTTGCGTAGATAACCATCCTCCGGCAGCAAACCGCCCAATACAAAGGCAATCGAAGCCAGGATAGCCAGGGAGGCGTAAAGAAGACCACGCTTCTCCTGACTGTTCAGGCGGTCGATGCTCTGGGGCTTTTCGTCGCCATTGTACTCGCCCAGCCTCGGAATTACAATTTTTTCAGTCACCCAGGTACCCAAACCAGCTACCAGGAAGGTAGAAACAAACATGAAGTAATAGTTGGCCGCCGGATTCACGGTATAATCGGCATCAATGATACGTGCCGCCTCCGTAGACAGACCAGCCAACAGCGGGTCGATGGTACCCAGCAACAGGTTGGCACTGTAGCCACCCGACACACCCGCAAAAGCAGCCGCCAGACCAGCCAGCGGATTACGGCCGGCCGCCAGGAAGATCACCGCCGCCAGTGGCACCAGCAGCACGTAACCCACTTCAGAAGCCGTATTGGAGATAACACCCGCAAACACGATCACGAAGGTGAGCAGACGCTTGGGTGATGAAAGCACTACCAGACGCAGCACCGCACCGATCAGACCCGTGCCCTCGGCTATACCTATACCCAGCAAGGAAACAAGCACCGTACCCAGCGGAGCGAAGTCGGTGAAGTTGGTCACCATGCGGGTCAGGATCATGTGCAGGCCTTCAGTAGAGAGCAGGTTAACCGGTGTTATGATCTTGCCTGTGCCCGGGTGCGTTACCGCCAGGTCAAACAAACTGGCTACCCATGACAGGATGATCACGAGCAGCGCAAAGCCTGCAAAGAGCGTGGCCGGGTGTGGCAGGGCGTTGCCGATGCGCTCCACTATGGATAGGAACTTGTCAATCCCTGACTTTTTTTTCTTGATTTGCGTCATAAAAAAGGTTGGTTTAAGGTTCCCGCCCACTCAGCGCCTGTTCAGGTACAGGTGCCGGGCAGTCAAGGCCATAGCAAACGGGGTTCCGAAATTGCCCAAAATTTTGCAGCCTCGCAAATTTTAACAAAAAGCCATACCTTCGTTTATCATCAAAAATTGCTTTACCTATGATCACACCACTACAGCCCGGCGACAAAATCGCCATCATCGCCACTGCCCGTCTTATCAGCCACGAAGAAATAGCTGCTGCCATCGACATACTCAAAGGCTGGGGGCTGGAAGTAGAAGTTGGCCCTACGGTAGGGGCGCAATATGGTGTGTTTGCCGGCGATGATGCTCTTCGCCTGCAGGACCTGCAGCAGGCCCTCGACTGCCCTGATATCAAGGCAATCATTTGTGCCCGCGGTGGCTACGGCACCACCCGCATTCTTGATCAGGTAGACTTCAGTCATTTTCAGAATCACCCGAAGTGGGTCGTAGGTTTCAGCGACATCACCTCCCTCCTCTGCCACATCCACAGTTTAGGTATAGAAAGCGTGCACGGGATTATGCCCCTGCTCTTCCCGAAAGGCACTGAAGAAGCACTGGAGAGTCTGCGTCGCGTTCTCTTCGGCGAAAACCTGAGTTACAGCTCCGCTCCCCATACCTTTAACCGCACAGGTATAGCCGAAGGGCAACTGATAGGTGGTAACTTGGCGCTCCTGCATAACGTCTCCGGGACGAGCTCCGACTTCACGACCAAAGGCAAGATTCTTTTTCTGGAAGATGTGGACGAGTACCTCTACAGCATCGACCGCATGATGGTTCACCTCGACCGTGCCGGTAAGCTAAAAGACCTGGCAGGCCTTATAGTGGGCCACTTCAGTGACATGAAAGACAATGCTATACCTTTCGGCAAAGACGCCTACGAGATCATCGCCGAACACACTGGCAAGTATGACTACCCTGTTTGCTACGGCTTCCCAACCGGTCACGAGCCGGATAATCTGGCACTGGTTTGCGGGAGAAGAGCGAAGCTGGAAGTTGAGGAGAATGGGGCGAGCTTGGAGTATGTTTATTCTGTCTAACGGCAAAGTCCGGCCAATCACACTTTATGTATAGGATAATCTTACTTTTTTTAGCTCTCTTTAGCTTAGGCTGCAGCACAGGCAGAATTGCGACAACCGCTAATACGAAACCTAATGAAACGATCGTATTTGGAAAACTTACACTGGATAGTAGCCGGCCGTTGGCTAGCGAAAAAATAGTGCTGCACTTTAATGAACGGCTTTGGGGAAAGCACACCGTCTGGCTGGACGAAAGCGGCTATTTTTACATGAAACTCCCGTTAGGCAATCATTTTCTTTCGCTGCTTGAATACCGAGATAATATTGGGTTCTATAAAAATTTACCTCCCAACTATATCTCAGTCAATCTCACTGAGCCTGAAAAGGTCTATTACATTGGCGACATTTACTTGACCTGGACACCTGTTGAATTGGCTGATATGCGCCAGAACAAAGGGGTAGTTGGCGCAATAGCAGAAGCAGAAAAGAGGGGTGAATATGTACCCGCTTCGGTTGAATCGTCACAGCAAACAGTTAATTTCTTTAAGCAGAAGTTTATTGGCAACCAAAAGGAGATCGTGACTGAACTCGTAACAATAGAATAGCTCCGCTTAAAGCAAGGTCAGAGTAAACTATACTGAGAAATAGGCAGCATGTACCTCGATTGTAGCGTTCATTACGCTGCCTTATCAATTCCCTTGGCTCTTACCTGGCTGTAATAGTTACAAATCCCGTTCAGCACGCATTTTTCACACTTTGGATAGGACCAGGTACATACCTTCTGCCCGTGCCAGAACAGGTGCTTGTGGAAGTTGAATAGCTCAGTGGCATCTTTGGGGAGCATTTCCAGCAACACATCATGGGCTTTATTAGCTGTAATCTTGGCACCGATAAGGCCCACCCGCTGGCTCACCCGAAACACGTGCGTATCGACGGGCAGTACTGGTTTCTTAAAGTTGAATAGCAGCAGCAAGGTAGCCGTTTTTGGTCCTACACCGGGTAGCCTAGTTAGCCAGGCCATGGCTTCGTCTATGGGCAGGTCGGCCAAAAAGTCAATGTTTATCTCCCCTCTGTCCTCTTTGATCATGCGTAACGTCTGCTGTATCTGCGGGGCTTTCTGCAAAGGGTAGCGGGTGGTGCTCACTGCGTCGGCGAGTTCATCCTCCGGGGCGTTCAATACGCCTTCCCAGTCTCCGAAGCGCTCCAGCATGGTATAGTAGGCCTGCTGCTCATCGGCGTGGTTAGTGCGGTGCGAGAGCATGGTCGAGATTAATTCATGCATATGGCTACGGCGTGGGTCAAGCACCAGACGCTTATACTCCTGGTTCAGCAGTTCGTGCGTTATCACTATTTTTTCTTCAGCAGGTAGTTCGTATCCTTCCATTTCTTGCCAGGTTTAGCCCGGTAATAATTAACGGTTTTATACAAATGGCGTTACTGCCGTTAATAGGGTTATTATCACCAAAGTACATGTTAGAACATTTATTCAGAAAAATTGTAATATATCAGAACAAATTGTTCCAATTACCGCTATACCTGTAGTCTCAGCTCAAAACGGCATTAGCTTTCATTTTATGCAAATTAAATTCTTAGGAACAGGGGGTGCCTTTGACATCGATTATCTGAACTCTGCCGCTTTGGTGACAGTGCGGGGAAAGTGTGTGTTGATTGACTGTGGCTTTACAACATACCAGACGCTGGTGCACAAAAACCTGCTGCACCGAGTAGACTATATCCTGCTCACACATCTGCACAACGACCACTGCGGCAGTCTGGCCAATCTGCTGCTGCACAAGCATGTAGTAGACAAAGCTCCAAAGCCAACCATCCTGTACCCAACAGACCAGTTCAAGGCGCAGGTATACGAGTTCCTGAAAATACAGGTGAAGAACCCTGACAAGTACGCTGAGTTCGTTCCGCTTGACCGTTTCGAAGGTATAAAGGCCGTTGATACCTATGGTCTGCACTCAGAGGGACTCCAGTCATTTGCCTACATTTTTGAAGAGGAAGAAAACCGTATCGTATACTCAGGCGATCTTGGCAAACCCGATGTGCTTTTTGACAAACTGAGTCGCATGCCTTCGCTGCCTACCTGCGTGTATCACGACATTACCTTCAACCCCGAAAACACGGGCCATACCTTTTACAAAAAGCTGCTCCCCTACATGAACGGCGTAGAAATGTTCGGCTACCACTGTGACCCTACCCAGAACCCGGGGGACAACCCAATCAGGCTGGTGTTTTACCAAAAAGACCTTTTGGCTTAAAGCATTTCAAAAAGCTTGTATCCAATTAGGCAAAACATGTGTATCAATTTTAGGTTAATGCTGCAATACTGCACAAAACCAGTTGGCACATGACGTTCATAATGACTTTTCGCTCTAAGCATAAGCTACCTTTCATGCGCAGGCCACTGCACATGGCCTACATGGGTACTTTCATAGCTTTCCTGGCATATACAGGCTTTACCACACCTGACCTGCTCAACTGGCTCCTCGAAAACTCCCTTACACTCTCTGTTGTCATCTTACTGGCTGCGTTTTACAATATTTTCCGCTTCACCGATACCAGCTATACCTTGGTTTTCCTGTTCATGATGCTGCATGTGTACGGCAGCTATTACCAGTATGCCGACAACCCTTTTGGTGAGTGGATGAAAGGGCAATTTAATTTCCAGCGCAACCACTACGACCGCATTGTGCACTTCGGCTTTGGTTTACTGCTCACATATCCCATTTATGAAATTGCAAGACGTGGTTTTAGCCTGAGTGTGTTCCTGAGCAGTGTGCTCACGCTATCGCTCGTTCTGTCGCTGAGTGCTGTTTATGAAATCGTGGAGTGGATCGTGGCTGACCTCGTGTACGATGGGGACGAGCAAGGCATGGCTTACCTGGGAATGCAGGGCGATATCTGGGATGCACAAAAGGACATGGTACTCGCCTTTCTGGGAGCCAGTATTGCCATCGGGGTTGCCATTGTGCTCCGCAAGCGCACAGCTCCGTCAACTAACAGAGATTAATCAAACAAAAAAAGCCGGCTATACCTGAGGTGGTATAGCCGGCTTTTCTACTGATTCTTAATTAATTACAGATCACCACGTTCTGCGGCTTTCTTCATTTTTTCGTTTGCAAAGATCGCGATCTCTACACGACGGTTTGCCTGACGACCGGATGCTGTAGAGTTGTCAGCTACCGGATGGTCAAATGCCCAACCCTGCGTTGTGATACGGTTACGGGCAACACCCTGCTGGGTAGCATAGCCCGCAACTGACTCAGCACGTCGCTCTGACAGACGCTGGTTCAGCTCACGGCTACCGGTGTTGTCAGTGTGGCCTTCGATGATGATGTTCGTATCTTCATACTTCTTCAGCGTAGTTGCCAGTTTCTGGATGTCAGCCTGCGCATTTGGGCGAAGCTCAGCAGAATTCACATCGAAAAGGATACCTGAGTCGAAGGTGATTTTGATACCCTCACCTACTCGTTCTACTTTAGCGTTCTCCAGGTCACGACGCAGCTCTTCGGCCTGCTTATCCATACGACGGCCAATCAGGGCACCGGCCGTACCACCCACGGCAGCACCAATGATGGCGCCCGCCGCTGTGTTACCAGCTACTTTACCAATCACACCACCTACTACAGCACCACCACCAGCACCAATAGCACCGCCTTTGGCCGTACGACTGGCATTACAAGATGTAAATAAGAAACCGATTACGGCTAGAGCCAGGAAATAAATTCTGATATGTTTCATGTTCTTGTTTTTTAATTTTCAATTATAGTTGTCAGATTAAGCCCTTAATACTCTAAATGTGTTAAAATGTTGTATCTGGATATAGCAGTTGAACAGAACCTATACCACAAGTAATTGTTAACCAGCACGTTGCCCAAACCCCTACACCAGCTTCATTAGACAAACTATATACGTAAACCAACGGGAGAATATTCAAAAGTAGCCTGCAGGCAGCGCTGGCAGCCTGTTAAGAGGTTTTTTAGTTAAAACATGTTGCATAAAAAAGCGCCTGCCAGGTATACCCGGCAGGCGCTTTAGAACAAGTGCTATACCTGTAGCTTATTTTATCTCACCACTTTCGGCAGCTTTCTTCAGCTCCTCGCTTGCAATGATGATGATCTCTACACGACGGTTTTGCGCACGGCCTTCCGCAGTCGTGTTGTCAGCAATCGGCTGGTCAAAGGCGTAGCCTTTCGCCTGCATGCGAGATGCGTCTACTCCACGGGTACGGGCATAGTTGGCAACAGCCTGCGCACGACGCTCCGACAGTCCCTGGTTTAACTCACGACTACCAGTGTTGTCGGTGTGGCCTTCGATGATGATGTTCGTGCCTTCGTATTTTTGAAGTGTGTTTACCAGGCCGTCAATGTCTTTCTTAGCATTGGCGCTCAGTTCAGCAGAGTTAACGGCAAACAGAATACCCGAGTCGAAGTTGATACGGATAGCCTCGCCCACACGCTCGATCTTCGCATTCTCCATGCTTTTCTCCAGTTCCTCGGCCTGCTTGTCCATACGGCGACCGATAACGGCGCCTGTGGCACCACCCACGGCAGCACCTATAATGGCACCCGCCGCTGTGTTGCCCATGCGGTTACCAATAATACCACCTACTACAGCGCCGGAACCAGCTCCGATAATACCGCCCTTAGTGGTTTTATTCATACCTGTCTTCTCTTCGCCGGTAGTAGAAGTTTCGGTTCTGTTACCTGTTGTAGTTGAGGTGTCGCCTGTACCAGAAGTAGTCGGACGTGTAGTCTGGCAGGAAGTGAACAGCATGGTTACAGCCAGCATCGATGTCAACGATAGTTTTACTAGTTTCATAGTCTTGTAATAAATTTGAAAAATGGTTTTTGGTTGATAGTAGTATTAGTTATTCTTAGTATTTGTGCTTTCGCAATACTAATGCCAAACTTAGGCACAATATTGTGCTTTACCCAAACTATTACTTTCCTAAACTGAAAAAGTTTGTTTGCACCCGTTCAGCTTATATTTTGTCGTGTTTGAGTACCACCAAAAAAGCCTGTCAGCAATACTAACAGGCTTTTCTGCTCTATTATTTTAATCCAATCCGCTTATGCCGATTTGGCGGCTTTCTGCGTTTTGGCTGTTCCGTTTTTTTCTTCTGTAACAGGCATGATCATGCCCAGCAGATCTACCAGGCGCTGCTTCAGTTCCTTGCGGTCCACGATGAAGTCCAGAAAGCCATGCTCCAGTACGAACTCCGCACTCTGGAATCCTTTCGGGAGGTCTTTTCCGATCGTTTCTTTGATAACACGCGGACCGGCAAATCCGATCAACGCACCCGGCTCGGCAATGTTGAAGTCGCCCAGCATGGCATAAGATGCCGTTACACCACCTGTGGTAGGATCCGTAAGCATCGAGATATAAGGTAGTTTCTCCTCTGAAAGAAGCGCCAGTTTTGCAGAAGTCTTGGCCATCTGCATCAGCGAGAAGCCAGCCTCCATCATACGGGCACCTCCTGACTTGGAGATCATCATGAAAGGTGTGCGCGTCTTGCGGGCGTGATCGATGGCGCGGGCAATCTTCTCACCCACCACTGATCCCATAGAGCCACCGATGTAGGCAAAGTCCATACAGGCGATGGTGATGTCCTTGCCACCGGACTTACCATAGGCAGTGCGCACAGCATCTTTCAAACCTGTCTTGCGTTGGGTTTCTGCGGTACGCTGTGGGTATGGCTTGGAATCCACAAAGTTGAGCGGATCACCCGAGGTCATATCCTCGTCCATCTCCGTAAACTTGTTGTCGTCGAACAGGATGGCGAAATACTCCTTTGAACCAACACGGTCGTGGTAGTTGCACTTCACGCAGGTCTTCAGGTTTTTGCGGTGCTCGGTCATGCTAGTCACTGTCTTGCAATCCGGGCACTTAAACCACAAGCCGTCCGGAGTTTCCTTTTTCTCCTCTGTCGGTGTGATAATTCCTTTTTCTACTCGTTTAAACCAAGGCATCATAATCGTATCGGTCGTGCGTACCGCACATTAAATGGTTGTTCTGCCATACTCCTCTGTACCAGTTTCAGGCAGATTTGGGCACAAATATAGCCTGCTTCGGATTACTCACAAAGGAGCTACTCCAAAGCAGGCTGTAAAATTAGTTAATAATCAGCAGTTCTGCTACAGATTAAGCAAGTGTAATGTCATTGGCCAGGTATACGTCCTGAATCGCGTTCAGAAGTTCCACTCCCACTTTCATATCTTTCTGGAACGCCTTACGGCCTGATATTAAGCCCATACCGCCTGCACGCTTGTTGATAACAGCTGTGCGCACAGCATCTGCCAGGTCAGACTCTCCTTTTGACTCACCACCTGAGTTGATCAGACCGGCACGGCCCATGTAGCAGTTGGCTACCTGGTAGCGAGCCAGGTCAATTGGGTTGTCAGAAGAAAGCTCTGAGTACATCTTCTCGTGCGTCTTGCCAAAGCCGATCGCCTTAAAGCCACCGTTATTCTCAGGAAGCTTCTGCTTGATGATGTCCGCCTGGATGGTGACGCCCAGGTGGTTTGCCTGTGCTGTCAGGTCGGCGGCTACGTGGTAGTCTACACCATCTTTCTTGAAGGCGTTGTTGCGGGTATAGCACCACAGGATGGTGGCCATACCTAGCTGATGCGCTCTTTCAAAAGCTTCGGCCACCTCGATGATCTGACGGGAAGACTCTTCAGACCCGAAGTAGATGGTAGCACCAACCGCCGTAGCACCCAGGTTCCAGGCCTCGTCCACAGAGCCAAACATGATCTGGTCATACTTGTTCGGGTAGGTCATCAGCTCGTTGTGGTTGATCTTCACCACGAACGGAATCTTGTGCGCATACTTTCTGGACATCATCGCCAGGTTACCGAAGGTAGTCGCCACGGCGTTGCAGCCACCTTCAATGGCTAATTTGATGATGTTCTCTGGGTCGAAATAGATAGGGTTTGGGGCGAAAGAAGCACCTGCGGTGTGCTCGATGCCCTGGTCAACAGGCAGGATGGACAAATAACCTGTGCCAGCCAGACGGCCGTGGTTGAAAAGCTGCTGCAGGCTGCGCAATACCTGCGGGTTACGGTTTGACTGAGAGAACACACGGTCCACAAAGTCAGGGCCCGGTGCATGGATCAGGTCTTTGGAGATTGTTTTGCTTTCATACTGAAGCAGGTTTTCCGCTTCAGAACCTAGTAAGGAAACGATGTTATCGTACGACATTTTTTTAAATAGTTTTTAATAAAAGGGACGTATTGAATTGCAGGACAAATATATAATGCTTTTTGAATACTTCAGAAAATATCCTAACTACTCTTGTAAGTGGCGCATTGCTGCCTCCACATACCGTTTCCGACCTCAAAATGTTGCTCTAATTACAGCACTAAATTCACCTGTCTCATATCTCCAAACTACCCCTGCACCAACTACTCCAGGTATAGCCGAGTTCTTAAACCTAACCGAGGCCGCTACTCGTTATACAATACACTAGGTATAAGCAGATTAAGCATCAAAAACATGAAACACAACCTTATCAGGAACGCTTGGCTGCCACTCCTGCTCTTGTTGGCAGGTATAGCGGCATGCTCATCTTCCACCCAGATCATGGGATCCTGGAAAAGTCCCGAAATTGAAGCACAGAATTACCAGCGGGTAGTGGTGGCTGCCCTTACCGATAACGTCCTGGCCCGGCAGGAAGTGGAAAATGACCTGCAGGCGCAGTTGCAGATGAGAGGCATACAGGCAACCCGCAGTATTGATTTGTTCCCGCCATCTGCTACCGCTAAAACCGGACCGGATGTAAACCTGCTCATAGAGCGTATCAAGGAAAACGGCCATGACGCCATCCTGACCGCCGCCCTGGTAGACGAGCAAACCGAAACACGCTATGTACCCGGCAATATGGGGTACCGGCCGATGTCACGTTTTGTATGGTATGGTAGCTTCAGGGGTTACTACAATTTCTGGTACCCTACCCTTTACGACCCCGGCTACTACACCGAAGACAAGGTATACTACCTCGAAACAAACCTATACGACGTCAACACGGACCGCCTGGTATGGTCAGCTCAATCTAAGTCGCACAGCCCCCGCAGCCTGCGCAAAGCCGCAAGCCAGTTTGCTGAGCTCACGGTGCAGAAAATGGCCGAGGACAATGTGTTACCAGCTGTTGTAAGGCAATAAAAAAGGCGCTCTTGGGAGCGCCTTTTCTGTTCGTAAGGTATACCCTTATTCGTTGTATAGCACGTGCAGCACAGTTTGCCCCACTGCCTTCAAAGTGTTTTTACTAATGATGTCCATCGTGTCTGTATGGCGGTGATGATAAGGTCCAAAATAGTCATCCTGATCTGCCATGTTGTACTCGATGATATCGATCATGCGGATGCCGGCCACGGTGTTCACGTAGTAATGGTCGTCGGTAATGGCCGGGGCATTTACATACTTAAAGTAGTCGGAGTAACCGAGGCGATTTCCGGCACGCCATACCTTGTCCACAATATTGCGGGCATACTGCATGGAGGTACCTTCGCGGGCAAACTTGGCGTTCTCAGCACCCACCATATCGAGCAGGATGCCGTAGTTCGCTTTGTAATTCGGCTTGTGTTTGTTCTTGCTCCAGTACTGTGACCCCAGACACCAGGTATCGCTTTGGTATGGGTAGTCGCTCTCGTCAGGCTGGCCGTAATCTTCTCCATCAAAGAAGATGATGTCCACACCTATACCTGGCTTCTGCTCCGCCACCTGTATGGCACGCGCAATTTCGAGCAGCACTCCTACACCGCTGGCACCATCATTGGCACCGTCGATGGGCTTGTTCTGATTTTCCTCGTCTTTGTCGGCAAAGGGTCGTGTGTCCCAGTGCGCAGCCAGTAGCACACGCTTGGTTGCATTGGGATTGATGGTGCCAATAATGTTACGCAGGTTGAGCATGGTACCGTCAAAAGCACGTGCCTGGAAGGCCTGCACCTGCACTTCGGCGCCATAGCTGCGCAGCGTCTCTATCAGCCATTCCCCTGTTTTGTAATGCGCTGCCGTATTCGGCACACGCGGTCCGAAAGCCACCTGCTGATCTACAAAGTTATAAGCAGAATCCGCATTAAATTCTGGTGCCTGCACCACAGCTTCTTCTACCTCAGTGGTAGCTGTGCGTTCACCACTGCTTCCGTTATCAGAAGAGTCGCAGCTGTTAAGTCCCATGGCGCTCAGCATCAGGATGGCCAGTAGCTTCATATTATTCTTCATAAGCCCAGTCAATTCCGGTTTTCAGATCCTTGATCACGATGCCCTGCTTCTTCAGCTCGGCACGGATGGCATCTACTTTATCATAAGCCTTGTTCTCTTTTGCCTCCTTGTAAAAGCCGAGCACCAGTTCCAGCATATTTTCCATATCAGCGGTCGGCTCGTCTTTTAACCCAAGCACATCATTCACCAGTTCGGTATAGGTTGTGCGGATGGTATCAAAGGTGTCACGTGTCAGTGTTCCGATCTGTAGCTGCCCCAGGTATAGGCTGTTGATCTTCTTGAGCAGATTGAAGAGTGAGGCGATGGTGCGAGCCGTGTTCAGATCGTCATTCATGCCGCGGAAGCAGTCCTCCGTCAATTTCAACAAATCCTCATTCAGCTTTTCGTCCGGTGTGCCGGGCTGTTCCGGGTATACCAGTTTCTCGAGCACCCGCATGCCGTTCATCAGCTTCCTATAACCTTTCTGGGCGGCCTGCAGCGCCTCGTTGCTAAAGTCGAGGGTGCTGCGGTAGTGCGCCTGCAGGATAAAGAAACGGATGGTCATCGGGCTGTAGGCCTGTTCCAGCATTTTATGCTTGCCGCTAAAGAGCTCGCTCAAGTTGATGAAGTTGCCCAGCGACTTGCCCATCTTCTGCCCGTTCACCGTGATCATGTTGTTGTGCACCCAGTAGCGGGCGGCATCGCTGTGGCTGTGGCTGGCCTGGCTCTGGGCAATCTCGCACTCGTGGTGCGGGAACATCAGGTCGAGCCCACCGCCATGTATGTCAAAAGTCTCGCCGAGGTACTTGCGGCTCATGGCCGAGCACTCCAGGTGCCAGCCCGGGAATCCGTCGCTCCACGGCGAAGGCCAGCGCATGATGTGCTGTGGCGAGGCTTTTTTCCAAAGCGCGAAGTCAAGCGGTGAACGCTTTTCCCCCTGCCCTTCTGTGTCACGGGTATTGCTAAGCAGGTCTTCGATGATTCGTCCCGACAGCTTGCCGTAGTTGTTATTCTTGTGATAGGCCGGCACGTCAAAGTAGACCGAGCCGTTCACCTCGTAGGCCATGCCATTCTCGAGTATCTCCTGTATCATCTGGATCTGCTCAATGATGTGGCCGGAAGCACGCGGTTCTATGTCGGGCGACTTAGTATTAAGTGTCGCCATGTCCTGCTGGTACACATTGGTATAGTGCTGCACGACCTCCATCGGCTCGAGGTGCTCCAACTTGGCTCTTTTCTGGATCTTGTCCTCCCCTTCGTCGGCATCGTTTTCGAGATGGCCTACGTCGGTGATGTTGCGCACATAGCGCACTTTATACCCGAGGTACTTGAGGTAGCGGTACAGCACGTCGAAGGTAACGGCACTGCGGGCATGGCCCAGGTGCGGCTCGCCGTATACTGTCGGCCCGCAGACATACATTCCCACGAAGGGTGCGTGTAGCGGTTCGAACAGTTCTCTTTTGCGTGTGAGCGTGTTGTACAGGTTCAGTTTGTGTTGCATGGTATCGATATGCACAGCATGCGCAAGGGGCATGCTTTCTGTTTATACTTGATTATTCTGGTGAGCCCTGGTGGCCAACCAAAGTTCAAAACTAAAAAATTATACCTTCAGTCCCTTACTCCTCTTTCGGCTTGATGACATAAGTCGCCGAGATGGGGAAGTGGTCGGAGAGTGGCATCTCGTAATGCGTTTTAAAGTCGTATGCCTCCAGCCCTTCACTGAAGAACTGATTATCAATACGCAGGAATGGCAAAGGTCCGTTGTAAGTGGCGCCTACCCCGTTGCCCGCTTTCTCAAATGAATTATTCAATTCACCTACCAATTGACTGTAGGTATAGCTGAACGGAATGTCATTGAAATCGCCTGTCACAATGACCGGATAAGGTGATGTTTTTACGTGGTCGAGCAACTGCTGTACCTGCATGGCTCTGGCCCGGAAACCCATGCGCAAACGGCGGGCCAGGTTGCGGCTTTCCTTCCGGAAGCTCTCCTCATCGCCTATTGCCGAATACGTATTTTCGATATCCTCCGCCTTGATGCTCATGGACTGCAGGTGTACGGCGTACACCCTGACGGTATCCCCTTTTACATTGATGTCTACCCAGGCGGCTCGGTTGGCGCTCCGCTCCGGCGTGTTCGGAAAGCGTATCGTATTGCCCCTGACGATCGGGTATTTTGAAAATATGGCTATACCTAAATCGGCTTTCACACGATCGCCCTGGTAAGTTGAGGCGAACACATGCCGGTTGTAGCGCTTCCCGATCCGGTTGAAATTATTATACTCTGTCGAGTTGACGCGGCTGTAAAACTCCTGCAGACAGAAGACATCTGCAGGATGTGTGGCGACCCAATCCACCATCTCTTCCGACACCCGCGGCACACCTTCTACTATCCTTTCGTAGGCGTTAAAAATATGCACATTGAAGCTCAGCACCTCGAGGGTTTTAGCACCTTCGGGCAGCTCCTTGTCCCAGGTGATCGATACCAGTCGGCCATAGTGATTCCAGCCAAGGCCAATTACTGCTAGTGGCAGAAAAACATACCACGAGCGCTTCAACAGCCAGTAGATAAAGAACAGGAAGTTGAGCACCAAAGCGCCGGGAAGAGAGAAAGCAACAAAGCCGGCCGGCCAGAATTCGTAGGGTGGCACGCGCATGCTCAGCACTCCCAGCAGTAGCCATAGCACCACCAGGATGTTCAGGATCAGCCAGATTCTCCGGCGTATTTGTTTGAATGTACCTGCCACGGTGGCAAACTTACAAATTATGCTTGTAGGAATATCAAGCTACGCTTCAGAATATATTCACTTGCGGTGGCTAAAATGATTTTAATCTGCAGAACTTTTCCAGCACTTGTGCTTGTTACAGAACCGAAGCCCCTCCGGCAGCTGGCACCAGCCACAAAAATGCCGCCCGAAATCTCCAGAAACCATATAATTACAGTGCACTTAAACACATATTGTTGTTTATATAATGTTTTTATAGTAAATTTGTGACATTATTTCCAAGGAGATGAGGGGACGCGAGGTCCCCTTCTTTATTTTCTTTAAATAAATATGGCAATAACGGCACAAAGTATTCGCGCTATGGCGGAAGACAGCCTTCCGGAAAGTGACCTGTTCATCGTAGATGTGGCAGTGTCTGATTCGGCAGTGCGCCCCAAGATAACCGTGTTGGCTGACGGCGAGCAGGGCATCACCATTGACCAGTGCGCTACCATCAGCCGCCGCGTCAATTCAAAGATCGCGGAGACATATGGCGAGGAAGTATCTTATGTGCTGGAGGTGAGTTCGCCGGGAGTGGATTTTCCACTTACCCAGCCGCAGCAGTTTAAGCGAAACATCGGCCGCAACCTGAAACTGAAAATGCAGGATGGAACCGAGAAGACCGGCAAGCTGGAAGAGGTAACCGAGACAGGTATAAACCTGACAGAAGAAATCAAACAAAAAGGCAAAAAGGCAACGTATGAGCCTGTGCAAATACCTTTCGGGGAGATTGTAAAAGCAAATGTTGTAATATCTTTTAAATGATAAAATAATGAACAGTTCAGTCCTGATCGAGTCGTTCGCTGAATTTGCGAAATTCAAGAACATAGACCGCCCGACGATGATGCGCATCCTGGAGGATGTATTCCGCACTATGATCCGCAAAAAGTGGGGTACCGACGAGAACTTTGACATCATCCTGAACGTGGAGAAGGGTGACCTCGAGATCTGGCGCAACCGCGAAATCGTGGACGATAACTCGGAGGACATCTGGGATCATGACAAGATCGCCCTATCAGAGGCGCAGAAAATAGAGCCTGACTTTGAGGTAGGTGAAGAGGTATCGGAAGAGATACAGCTTGAGGACTTCGGTCGCCGTGCCGTGTTGACTGCCCGCCAGACCTTGATCCAGCGTATCAAGGACATGGAGAAAGAACTCCTGTTCCAGAAGTACAAGGACCTTGTTGGCGAGATCATCTCAGGTGAGGTATACCAGGTATGGAACCGCGAGGTACTGTTACTTGATCAGGAAGAGAACGAACTGCTGATTCCGAAAGGCGAGCAGATCCCGAAAGACCGTTATCGCAAAGGCGACGTAGTGCGTGCTGTGGTACAGCGTGTTGAGATCGTGAACGGTAATCCGAAGATCATTCTTTCCCGTACATCTCCAGCATTCCTGGAGCGTTTGTTTGAGAACGAAGTACCGGAAATATACGATGGTCTGATCGCGATCAAAAAAATCGTGCGTGAGCCCGGCGAGCGTGCCAAAGTAGCCGTAGAATCGTTTGACGACCGTATTGACCCGGTAGGAGCCTGCGTGGGCATGAAAGGTTCCCGTATCCACAGTATCGTGCGCGAGCTGGAGAACGAGAACATTGACGTGATCAACTACACAGACAACCTGGAGCTATACATTCAGCGTGCCCTTAGCCCGGCTAAGATCACCAGCATGAAGATAGACCATGAAAACGGCAGAGTATCCGTGTTCCTGAAGCCTGATCAGGTGTCGCTTGCGATCGGTAAGGGTGGTCAGAACATCAAGCTGGCCAGCAAACTGGTAGACATGGAGATCGACGTATTCAGAGAGTCTGAGGTATACGAAGAAGACATCAGCCTGGAAGAGTTCACAGACGAAATCGAAGACTGGGTGATCGCTGAACTGCGCCGCATCGGTCTGGACACTGCCAAGAGTGTACTGGCAGTTTCAAAAGAAGACCTGCTTCGCAGAACAGAGCTGGAAGAGGAGACGATCGAAAGCGTACTCTCTATCCTGCGCGAAGAGTTGGAAGAAGAAGACAATCAATAGTTGTGAGTTGAGCTTCGTTCCTGTAATTTTGAAAGAAATTCGGAACGGAGCTCAGTTCTATACCTTGCAAGGCAGCTATAGCATATTAACAGAATAAATTAAAGACAGCATATCAGAACATGGCAGAAGACAAAATCAGGAGGCTCAAACAGGTTGCAACTACTTTAAACATTGGTACAGCTACCATTGTGGATTACCTCTCTGCTAAAGGCTTTGACGTGGAAAACAAACCCACTACCAAAATCACGGCAGAGCAGTTCAGTATGCTGGCTAAGGAGTTCGCTTCTTCAATGCAAGACAAGATTGAAGCGGAAGAACTCAACATCGGCAAGAAACCACAAAGCAACCAGGTAGTGGAATCGGAGCCGCATCACGAGCCTAAGAAAACGACAGAGCCTGAGCAGGAAATCCTGATCAAGAGCGTGCACCAGCCGAAAGCAGAAACCCCTGAGGCCAAGCCTAAACCAGAAGAGCCAAAAGCGCCTGAACAGCCTGCCGAGGCACCAGTTGAGGCAAAGCTGCCAGGTATAAAAGTGCTAGGCAAAATAGACCTGGACGCAAAAGGTCGCCCAGTGCCTAAGCCAGCAGCAAAACCGGAAGAGCCGAAGGCGCCAGCTGCAGAGCAGCCAACTGCCCCTGCGCCGAAAGCGCCAGAGCAACCTGTTACACCAGCACCTGCTCCTGCGCCGGTTGAGAAACCAGCTGCTGAGCAGAAGCCTGCAGTAGCCGAACAAACTCCTGCGACGCCAAAAGCAGAAGCTCCGAAACCGGAGACTCCTAAAACTGAAGAAAAACCACAGCAGCCGGCAACGCCTCCTGCCCCTGCTGCGGAACAAAAGACAATAGAAACAGAAAAAGCTCCTGCGCAAGCAGCGGCACCACAGGCTCCGGACCAACCGGCTGCAACGCCTGTCGAAAAAGGAACAGAACCAATAGAAACAATTACAGCAAAAGCCGACCAGCTGAAAGGCCTTACGGTACTGGGCAAGATTGAATTGCCAGACAGCACACGTAGAAAAGGCACTAAGCCGGTAGCGTCTTCCGATGACAGGAAGGCCGGTAAAAAGAAAAAGCGCAAGCGCATTATTGTGGCCGGTACAGAACAAGGCGGCACACAAGGACAACAACAAGGCACAGCCAACCCGCAGTCACGCCCGATCCAGCATACTGGTGGATCAGGCAGTGGTTACCAGGGCAATCGCCCGGGACAACGTCCTGGCGGCGGACCTGGAGGTCGTGGGCCACGCAATGCTCCGTCTCCTCGCGCTGAAAAAGCAGAGGTTACTGATAAGGAAATTCAGGAGCAGATCAAAGCTACGCTGGCGAAGCTGAGCGGCGGCAAAGGTGGTGGTGGTAACCGCGCCAAGTACCGTCGTGAGAAACGCTCCGCTATTGCTGATGCAACAGAAGAGCGCCGTCTGATGGAGCAGGCAGAGTCTAAGACACTGCGTGTGACAGAATTCGTGTCAGCCAATGACCTGGCAGCTCTGATGAATGTGAGCGTGAACGAAGTAATTAAGGTATGTATGCAGTTGGGTATGTTCGTATCCATCAACCAGCGCCTTGACGCCGAAGCGATCACCATCATTGCGGACGAATTTGGCTACTCAGTTGAGTTCATCACATCAGAAGATGAGCAGGCGCTTGAGGTAACCATTGAAGAAAACGAAGAGGACCTGGTAGATCGTGCTCCGATTGTGACCATCATGGGTCACGTTGACCACGGTAAAACCTCCCTCCTTGACTATATCCGAAACGCCAATGTAACAGCTGGCGAGGCCGGTGGTATCACGCAGCACATTGGTGCCTACAGCGTGAAAACTGAAGGCGGACGTACCGTTACCTTCCTCGATACTCCTGGTCACGAAGCCTTTACGGCCATGCGTGCCCGTGGTGCCAAGGTAACAGACGTTGTTATCATCGTGGTAGCGGCCGACGACTCGGTGATGCCACAGACAAAAGAAGCGATCAACCACGCACAAGCTGCTGGTTCGCCGATCATCATTGCTCTGAACAAAATTGACAAGCCAGGAGCTAACCCGGACAAGGTACGTGAGGAACTTGCCCAGATGAACATCCTGGTAGAAGAGTGGGGTGGTAAGTACCAGTCGCAGGAAGTATCTGCCAAAACTGGTGCTGGTATACCTGACCTGTTGGAGAAAGTATTGCTTGAGGCTGAACTCCTTGAGCTAAAGGCTAACCCTGACAGAAAAGCTGTTGGTACCGTGATCGAAGCATCGCTTGACAAAGGCCGTGGTTATGTAGCCACTGTGCTGGTACAAACAGGTACTCTGAAGATTGGTGATGTGGTACTGGCTGGCTCTCACTATGGTAGAGTGAAAGCGATGACTGACCACCGTGGTCGCAAGATGAAAGAGGCTGGTCCATCTACTCCGGTACAGCTTCTTGGGCTTGACGGTGCCCCACAGGCCGGTGATAAATTCCAGGTAATGGAGTCGGAGCGTGAAGCCCGCGAGATTGCAAGCAACCGCGCACAACTGCAGCGTGAGCAAAGCCTGCGTACTCGTAAGCACATCACACTCGACGAGATTGGCCGTCGACTGGCGATCGGTACCTTTAAGGAACTGAACGTGATCGTAAAAGGTGACGTGGACGGTTCCGTAGAAGCACTTTCTGACTCCCTGTTGAAGCTGTCAACTGCCGAAGTGCAGGTGAACATCATCAGCAAAGGCGTAGGCGCTATCTCCGAATCCGATGTACTGCTTGCTTCGGCTTCTGATGCAATTATCATTGGCTTCCAGGTACGACCTTCTCAGAATGCACGCAGACTGGCAGAGCAGGAGCAGATCGATGTTCGTCTGTACTCTATCATCTACGATGCGATCAACGAAGTGAAAGATGCGATGGAAGGTATGCTTGCTCCTACCCTGAAAGAGGAGATCACAGGTAACGCTGAAGTGCGCGATGTGTTTAAGATTACGAAGGTTGGTACGATTGCAGGCTGTATGATCACAGACGGCTCTATCCAGCGTAACTCTAAAGTACGCCTGGTACGCGACGGCATCGTAGTGCACGACGGCGAAATTCTGGCACTCAAGCGCTTCAAAGACGATGTATCAGAAGTACGCCAGGGCTACGAGTGCGGTATCAGCCTGAGAGGATACAACGAGATCCAGGTTGGTGACGTGATCGAAGCTTACGTAGAAAAAGAAGTGAAGCGCACGCTGTAATACAGCCAACTTCATCTATCATAAGAAAGGCTCCTGCGAAAGCGGGAGCCTTTTGTTTTGCACCTAATATGAAGCATGCATTTATACCTGCCTGACAGGAGCTAAACCTGATGCGGCATACCTCCAATACCCGTATCGATTGATTGAGGAAGATACTCTACCTTCTAAACTGAAAGCCTGTAAATTGTATAACCGTTCGACCTATCAATAAAGTATCCATCCCTTAAACAGTAAGCTAACTCAGATTCAGGAGATACAAAAAAGCCCCGCCCGGATAAACCAGGCAGGGCTTTTTCGTTGTTTTTTCAGCAACTGATTATAAGGACATCCGAGCTAGACGACGCTTGTCGCGCTTATGCTTGCGATGCATTTCTTTCTCTTTTTTCAGAATGGCTTCCATTCGTTTGCTTCCTTTAATGCGGTCTTTAGTAAAGCGGGAACGGTTCGTGTTCTCATAGGCATTCCAGCGTGTATCCAAACCTGAAGCACGTGCTCCCACGGCATCAACGGTAGTACCTTTTTCCTGTACTTTGGCAGTACCCCAGAACTCATCTTTACCCGAACTCAGGGAAGTACTCGATGAACTTGATGTCTGTGCCATCGCATCGGACACAAACAGGAAAAAAGCTAGAGAGAATAGTAACGATATGACTTTTTTCATAAATCCACTTTTGATAATGTATCTATACAACGTACATTATACGCTAAAGTATACATTTTTAGTGAATAACAAGAAGTGCAGGACAAAAGTTTACTATTCAAATTTGTAAGAAAATCCTATTCCCATGGTTTCTTTGAGCTGTAAACGAGGACCTTTCCCATCCAATGTACCATCCCCACTGCGGTCTACATCGATCATGATATCATCGTCATAGATCATGTGCAAAAAGAGGCTGGCTGACAGGAATTTGTTCACCTTGAAGTTCACCAGGTTCTCCCAGTTCACATCAATATTTTTGGCATTGCGGAGGTAGTTCGAAAATAGGTCGGCCTTCGACTGCAGCGTTACATTTTTGAAAATCTCGTTGCGAAAGCGAACATTCACAAAACCACCGAACTCTTCCCGCAGACGCTCCCCTGTACCAGGTATAAGTCGCCCCTCCAAATCGCGCTGAGCAGGCTCTACACCAAACGCGCCGTAGTCGGCCATGCGCTGGTTGAGCACTGCCGTGAACTTGCCTGTAAAAGGTGAAATAAAAACTGAAAGCTTAGGATTAGGCTTGTAGTCCATACCTATGGAGGCCAGCACAAAAGCGGGTGCCATAAAGTTGGAAATGACAGAGTCTCGCTCCGAGGTATACGTTGGGCTGATCTGTGTACGGGTATTGAGCTGAGCCGTGTAAAACCACTTGCTGGAAGCCTGCCTACCGTACTTCAGGTTAAGTTCTAGCCGGTCGTCACTTTTGCGGAGGCGCTGTTCCTGCAGCTTCACAGTGCCATAAGTGAGGTCCAGGGTATTGTTCCAGGTATGCTTCCCATTCTTGTAGTTGCCGTAGAGGTTCAGGATACCCAGCGCTGACAGTGAGTTCTGTCCGCCGGCCGCCCAGTTGCTCAGGCTTACCTGACTGAAGTTGACTGTGCCGGTTCCTCCGAAATCCCAGATATTGCGAACGGCCACTGTGTCGACAAGGGTGTCCTGTGCAGTGGCTGAAAATATGGTGATGTTAAATATGAAAAGCGGAAGTAATAGATTGCGCAATAAAGCCTTAAGCATGAAAATAAGGTATAAAGTGAGCAGTATGCTGATTAAACCGCACAAAGATAACAAAACGATGTTGGAGCACCGAAGTTAAAAGGAAAGTTTGCAGCAAGGAGAGTTGAACTGGGCCATTGCCAGATTGCATTTTAGGGATTTAAGCAAATCACTGCTATATTTGCTGCTGGTATCTATACATCTACTCAGAGATAAAAACTATGTCTATATACGAAAACCTGCTGCTCAATCTTGAGAACGGAATCCTGGTGATCACCATCAACCGTGCCGACAAGCTTAATGCGCTCAACATCGATACGATTAAGGAGATTAAGGCTGCCATCCAGCAAGTCTATGATGACCCGGCTGTGAAGGGAGCAATCTTTACAGGCGCCGGAGAGAAAGCTTTTGTAGCGGGTGCCGACATTTCGGAGATCTCTGAACTAAGCGAAGTGAACGCCCGTGGTTTTGCAGAGCGCGGTCAGGAAGTTTTCAGCATGATCGAACGCTGCACCAAGCCTGTCATTGCCGCCGTAAATGGTTTTGCATTGGGTGGAGGTTGCGAGCTTGCCATGGCCTGCCACATGCGTGTTGCCAGCGAAGGTGCCCGCTTTGGTCAGCCGGAAGTGAACCTGGGTCTTATACCTGGCTACGGTGGCACACAGCGCCTGACACAGCTAATCGGCAAAGGCAAAGCCATGGAACTGATGATGACCGCTGACATGATCGGTGCCGGAGAAGCCAAGGCGCTTGGTCTGGTAAACCATGTGGTGCCTGCCGTAGAGTTGATGCCAAAGGCAATGGAGATCATGAACAAAATCCTGTCGAAAGCACCACTTGCCATTGGCCTGGTGATCGACTGCGTGAACGCCGTGTACGACAAAGATGAAGACGGCTATCAAACGGAGGCGAACTCTTTTGCCCGCTGCTGCTCTTCACAGGACTTCATTGAAGGCACCAACGCATTCCTGGAGAAGCGTAAGCCTGTATTCAAAGGCGCATAAGCCTACACCCTCAGAACGCGCTATACCTATCATAAAAAGCAGGTATAGCGCGTTCTGTGTTTTTCAGCTGACACTAATACCTACCTGCCCCAAACAAACGCATGAGCATAGCCAAAAAACTGGTCGGTCAAACCGCTGCCTACGGACTGAGCAGTATTGTAGGCCGTGCGCTCAATTACCTCCTTGTACCGGTTTATACCCGTGTGTTCCTGCCCGAGGAGTATGGGGTGGTGTCGTACCTGTATGCCTTTGTGGCTTTCTTCAACATCGTGTATACCTACGGCATGGAGACGGCTTTTTTCCGCTTCGCCAATAAACCTGAGCAAGACCCGAAAGCAGTTTACAACAGGGTACTGAGCGCTATTCTGGTCAGCAGCACGATCTTTACAGGTATACTGCTCCTTTTTACGCAGCAAATCGCAGATTACATTGGCTACCCAGAGCAGCGGGAGTACATCGTTTGGCTGGCGCTGGTACTGGCGATCGATGCACTAGTGGCTATACCTTTCGCCTGGCTCCGGCATCAGAACAAAGCTATTAAGTTCGCTTCCATTAAACTGGCCAACATCCTGCTGACGGTGGGTGCCAATCTGTTTTTTCTGGTTCTGCTGCGGCACATCTACGAAGGACAATACCTCACGAGTCTTCAGCCGCTGGCTACATCCCTCTACAACCCTGACTTTGGAGTAGGCTACATCTTCCTGATCAACCTGGTGGCTAATGCCTTGCTTATACCGATGCTTTGGAAAGAGCTGCGCATCTTCCGCTTCAAACTGGATGTGGAGCAGCTTAAGCCTATGCTGCGCTACGCCTGGCCGCTCCTGTTTATGGGCCTGGCAGGTATGGTAAATGAGGTGATTGACCGTATTCTGCTGGAGCGCTACCTGCCCGAAGGCTTTTACCCGGGCACTAGCAACATGGCAGCCGTAGGTATATACAGTGCCTGCTATAAGCTGGCCATTTTCATGACGCTCACCATACAGGCTTTTCGCTATGCCGCTGAGCCATTCTTCTTCTCACAAGCTAAAGAAAAAGAATCGCCAAAGGCCTTTGCCCTGGTCATGAAATGGTTTGTAATCGCCTGCGCCTTCATCTACCTGTTCATCTCCACTAACCTCGAGGATTTTGCCCTGCTCATTGGCCCTGAATACCATGATGGTCTGATGGTGGTGCCGGTGCTCCTGCTGGCCAACCTGTTCCTGGGTATTTATTATAACCTGACTGTTTGGTTTAAGCTCACAGACAAAACACACTTTGGCACTTATATCAGCTTCGGTGGCGCCGCTATTACCATCGTTTTCAACCTGCTGCTTATACCTGTGCTGGGCTACATGGGCTCTGCTATTGCTACGCTCATCTGCTATGTGGGTATGGCACTGGCTACTTACCTGCTAGGCAACGTGCACTACCCGATCCCCTACCCTGTCAAGACCATTCTAGGGTACATCTTATTTGCCACGATACTTGTGCTGGCCGCCTTCCTGGTGCCTATCGATAACTTCTGGCTGCGCCATGGATACCACTTGTCACTTTCGGGCGTTTTCCTGGCGGTGGTCTGGTTCAGGGAGTGGGCCTACTTTCTAACTAAAAAATAATCTTTATCTTTAATAGATGAACACGACGAACTTACCGGTTAAAGTCATTAACCAATCCAAGCATGCGCTCCCTTCTTACCAGACGGAGCACTCAGCAGGTATGGACCTGCGCGCGAACTTAGAGGCGCCTGTTACGCTTAAGCCGCTACAGCGTGCCCTTATACCTACGGGCCTGTTTATTGAGCTGCCCGAAGGACACGAGGCGCAGATCAGGCCCCGTAGCGGACTTGCCTACAAACATGGCATCTCTATCGTGAACAGTCCCGGCACCATCGATGCAGACTATCGCGGCGAGATCAAGGTGCTGCTGGTTAATCTGTCGGATCAGGAATTTGTGGTAGAGGATGGCGAGCGTGTGGCCCAGATGGTCGTAGCGCGCTACGAGCGTGTGGCATGGGCGCAGGCTGAGGTGCTGACAGACACCGAGCGCGGTGCTGGCGGCTATGGCAGCACAGGCACGAAATAGTCTTTACACCCCAGGTATAGCCTGCCTTTACCCACTTTTTAAAGCAGGCTAAAACCAAACATTCAAAATACAGTATTAATCAAAACCAATAGTGGCCAGGCAACACGTCTGGCTACATTTTTCAATCCATAAACTAATAGCTATGAGGATTATTGTACCTATGGCAGGTATGGGCAAGCGTATGCGCCCACACACACTTACTGTTCCTAAACCCCTTATACCGATAGCAGGCAAGCCTATTGTGCAGCGCCTGGTAGAGGATATCGCCAAAGTTTGCCACGAGCCGATCGAGGAAGTGGCTTTCATCATTGGTCACTTTGGTGATGCCGTTGAGCGTGACCTGAAAGCTATCGCTGAATCGGTAGGCGCCAAGGGCAGCATTTATTACCAGGAAGAAGCCCTGGGTACAGCGCACGCCATCATGTGCGCGCAGGACTCGCTGGAGGGAAAGGTAGTAGTGGCATTTGCTGACACCCTGTTCAAAGCTGACTTCCAGCTTGACACAAACGCTGACGGCACCATTTGGGTGCAGCGCGTAGAGGACCCACGTCCTTACGGTGTGATCAAACTCAACGAAAATAACGAGATCACCGACTTTGTAGAAAAGCCACAGGAGTTTGTTTCTGACATGGCCATCATCGGTATCTATTACTTCAAAGACGGCGCTTACCTGCGCAACGAGCTGCAGTACCTGCTTGATAACGACATCAAGGACAAGGGAGAGTACCAGCTGACAAACGCGCTGGAGAACATGAAAAACAAAGGCACGAAATTTATTCCTGCCGTTATCTCAGAATGGCTCGATTGTGGCAATAAAAATGCAACAGTTTTCACGAATCAACGCTATTTAGAATATATCAAAGATGAGAAGGGTTTGGTAGCCGCGTCAGCTGATATCCAGAATTCCGTGATCATCCCACCCGTGTATATCGGAGAGAATGCCGTGATCCACAATTCAGTGGTAGGCCCGCACGTTTCTATTGGAGACAATACCAGCGTATTGGAGTCCATACTGAGCAATTCCATCGTTCAGAAGGAGTCAACCATCAAAAACGGGAACATAGCAAACTCAATGATAGGTAATTTTGTTTCCTATGAAGGACGCCAGTCAGACCTAAGTATTGGCGACTACAATACGCTTAAAGATTAGCATACCCATTTTATGACCCGATTCAGAAACATTGTGCTCGCTACTTGCTGCCTTGCACTGGTCGCGACCGGCGAAAGCCAGGCCCAGTCTAAGAAAAAAAAGAAGGGCAAGGAGAAGAGCGAAACAGCACAGGTAGCCATACCTGCGCCCCAGCCCGAACCCAGCGAGCAGGAAAAGCTGCTGAGCGAGGCATTGTTTCTGGAGGGTATGAAATATTTTATGCTGGAGGACTACAAGCAGGCACTTAGTCAGTTTCAGAAAGCATATGCCGTAACGCCAGGCAATGCGGCACTCAATTACAAGCTGGCCGAAACCTACATGCTGATGGAAAACCCGAAAGCGGGCGTTTCTTTTGCACAGGCAGCCATCGCCAGCGATAATCAAAATCCCTACTACTACCTGTTACTCGCTCAGCTTTATACCGAACAGAAGCAGTACACCGAGGCGGCTCAGGCTTACAATGATCTGCTGCGCAATGTGCCCGACCAGGAGCAGTACCTCTTCAGCTTAGCCGAGCTATACCTGGCTCAGTCTAAGTATGACGATGCGCTCAAGACCTATGACCGCATTGAGAAAAAGTACGGTGCACTGGAGCAGCTCTCCATGAACCGCCAGCAGATATACCTGCGCCAGAAAAATATCGGCAAGGCCTTGGCTGAAGGTGAAAAACTGATTGCGGCCAACCCGACCGAAATCCGGTACCTGCTGGCCCAGGCTGAGCTGTACAACGCCAGCAAAAAACCAGACATTGCGATTGAAACGCTCAACCGTGCCCTGCGCATTGAGCCGAATAACCCGTTTGCGCATCTGATGCTCTCGGACCTGCATCGCCAGAAAGGTGATTTGCAGGAGTCTGAAAACCAGGTGAAGATCGCATTCGCCAGCACCGACCTCGACATCGACACCAAAGTGCGCATCCTGGTTGACTTTATCAGGCAATTGCCTAACCCTGCAGTGGAAGGTATAGCCCTTGAGTTGGCTGACCTCACCATAGCATCTCATCCTGAGGAGGCCAAAGCTTATGCCGTTGCCGGTGACTTGCAAACGATCATTGGCAAAAAGGAGTCGGCCCGCGGCAATTACATTAAGGCTGTGAAGTTAGATGACTCTCACTTCAAAATCTGGCAGCAGATCGTGCTGTTGGATGCGGAGCTGGGCGAATCGGGAGAATTGGTGCAACACTCCGAACAGGCGCTGGAGCTATTCCCGAACCAGGCTGTGTTCTGGTTCTATAACGGTACCGGCCACCTGATCGAGAAAAACTTTGACCGTGCTGCCAAATCTCTGGAACATGGCAAGCGCCTTTCAGCGAGTGAGCCCGAGTTGGTGGCACAATTCAATGCCCAGCTAGGAGACGCTTACAACTCCATAAAAGAATATAAAAAGTCGGACGAGGCGTATGAGGCTGTTCTTTCGCACGATCCTGACAACGAGCATGTGCTTAACAACTACAGCTACTTTTTGTCGCTGCGTGGCGAGCAGCTGCCCAAAGCCAAAGCTATGGCCGGGCGACTGGTAGAGAAACATCCTGCCAACCCCACCTACCTGGATACCTACGCCTGGGTGCTGTACAAGATGGATGACTACGAAGGCGCTCTGAAATACCTGGAGCAGGCCATCGCCTATTCCGAGGACGCTACCATCGTGGAGCATTACGGTGATGTGCTATTCAAACTCGGCAAGCGTGACGAGGCTGTCAGGCAGTGGGAAAAAGCCAAGCTTAAGGGAGAAGCCTCCGCTTTCCTTGACAGAAAGATAAAAGAAAAGAAACTCTATGAATAAACAGCTTCTGCTATGCCTCTTGAGCATAGTCCTGTTTTCCGCCTGCAAAAAAGAAACGATCCCTTCTGCCGCAACCGCCGCCACTGAAACAGTTGGTAATGTCACCGTCCAAAATCTGGAATTCACTTACCTGAATGCCCGTGGCCAGCTTACCTTTGATGACAAAGGCCAGAGCACGTCCTCAGGCTATGCCCTGCGCATGCAGAAAGACAGCGTGATCTGGATCTCGGTGCTGCCGGGGCTAGGTATAGAAGCAGCCCGCATCAAGCTCACGCCAGACTCCGTGCATATGATGAACCGCATTCAGCGCGAGTACGCCGCCACTGACTATGCTTTCCTGAGCAAGCGGTTTAATGTAGCCCTTGACTTTCAGGTAGTACAGGCTATTTTGCTGGGCAACTACCAGGCTAACGGCTCCGAAAAAGCAATTAACCAGGGGCAGATGCAACATGTGCAGCAGCTGCGGCAGAACCTGCTCTTCGACTACTTCATCAGCTCCGAAAACCTGAAGCTGCAGCAGCTCAACGTAAAAGACCAGCTTTCCGGCAATAGCATTGTGGTACAGTATGAGGGCTTTCAGCCTTTGGGCAAAGTCCCTTTTGCGCACAACATGCTGGCCCAGATACTGCAGTCAGGCCAGATTTCTGATTTCAATCTGAACCACAGTAAAGTCACCGTTTCTGAAGATGTACTGGAGTTCCCCTTCAGCGTTCCTTCTGGTTACAAGCGCCTTTAGCCGAATAAAATCTTCGGGGTTCTGGTTCGAGCCATTTAGTTTTGCCATATTTGTAAGCTAAGTGTAGTATACCCCTATTTCTGATGAAGGCCCTTTACAAATCAGCCTTTTTTCTGATCGTTCTGCTGTTGCCGCTGATTACCCAAGCCCAGAAACAAAAATCGAAGGCGCAGCTCGAGAAAGAGAAAAAGGAAAACCTAAACCGTATCAAAGAAGCGAACCGCATTCTGCAGCAAACCAAAGTGCAGAAAGAAGCTTCTATTGGCCAGCTCAATGCCATTCAGGAAAAAATAACTGTTCAGAAAGGTGTTATCAGCACTATTTCACGCGAAATAAAGCTATTAGAGTCAGGCATGAAGGAAACAGAAGGCATTGTAGGTGAGCTGCAAGCCGACCTGGAAAGCCTGAAAGCTGAGTATGCCACCATGGTATACGCCGCCTCCAAAACCGCCAACAGCTACAACAAGCTCATGTTCGTTTTCGCAGCCGATTCATTCAACCAGATGGTGCGACGCCTGCGCTATCTGCAGCAGTACTCTGAGGCCCGCAAGAAACAGGTGGAGCAGATAAACAAGGTACAGGCCGCCCTCACCGGCCAGCTCCGTACGCTGGAATCGCAGCGGGAAGAAAAACGCAGTCTGCTTGACAAGCAGATGGTGGAGAACAAAAATCTACTATCGCTCCGCACCCAGCAGGATGGCATGATCCAAAAACTGAGCAAGCAGGAAGAGCAGCTTAAGAGAGAAGTGGCCCAGCGCCAGCAGGCAGTTAAAAAGCTCGATAACCTGATCGCCGATATTGTGAAGGAAGAAATGGCCCGTGCCGCCCGAGCTGCTCGTGAAGAAGGCCGCGCCACCAGCGGAAGCGCAAGCAAGATCACCCTCACCCCGGAGGCGGCCCTGATTTCATCATCTTTCGCTGGCAATAAGGGACGTCTTGCGTGGCCTGTGGATCGTGGCTTTATATCTCAGAAATTCGGTCGCCACAACCACCCGGTACTAAAAGGAGTGGTCACTCAAAACAATGGCATCGACATACAGACCAGCCAGGGAGAACCTGCGCGTGCAATCTTTGAGGGCAAGGTATTAACAGTCGCCAGTGTGCCGGGCATGAATAACATTGTGATGGTGCAGCATGGAGAGTACTTTGTGGTATACGCCAAGCTGCGTACGGTCAGTGTTAAAGAGGGACAGGATGTCAAGCCGAAAGATGTAATTGGCACAGTGTACACGGATGCCAACGGCACTACTGAACTTCAATTCCAGCTTTGGAAAAACAACACCAATCTAAACCCTGAAAGCTGGATCAGACCAAAGTAGACCTCATGTTATATCTGCCATAAAAAAAGCGCAGCGGATTACCATTTAAGGTGTCCACTGCGCTTTTTAGCTTCTAATTACTTTATAGGTTCACTTTCTATACCCCTATAAAGAAAAAACACCCTACAAAGCAGGGTGCCTTTCCAAGCTATGAAAACAAACTTAAAATTATATTCAGACACTTTCTCCCAGTATGGAAGGACGGTGTTAAATTTCTAGGATTAATTTACAACCTTTAAATTACACTTGCAAACAGAAGATTAAAAAAACTTAATATTTGTTTTCTTCTTAGATTGCGACTTCATTTCTACCCCGGTTGGGTGATTCAGTGCGATTCGGCTGCGTAAGGCATATTACAAGTAGCTTGCCAAAAATATCAAAAGAACCAACTGGCTGATTATCAGCCTTAAGTCATGTATCGCACAACCCAATTTTTCCCTCCAAAGGAAACCATTTTTCCATTTTGGGAAAAAGATATACCAAAATAGCTCAGAAACATGGCGTCTGCGGGAGAATCTGAAATTTATTTGCCAATCTATACGCCTTCGGCCAGCTGAAGTTGCAACCAACTTGCAAAGAGCCTGATAACATTATAATTGCCCCACAAGAATACAACTCCAGCGCGAAATTCAAGATATTGACATGCTGGTAAACTAATGTAGCCAAATGTGGGTTTAATTAAAATATAAGCTTTATTTTTGCAGCAATTCATCTTAAAATTTTAAGACTATGGTACTTACCAACACACTAGCATTTATCCAGAACATTGGGGGTGGTTCGTTAATCCTGATCCTTGTGGTGATTCTGCTTCTTTTTGGAGCAAAGCGCATTCCAGAGCTTGCAAGAGGTCTGGGCCGTGGTATCCGCGAGTTTAGAGATGCGACCAAAGAGATCAAAGACGATCTGGAAAACTCAACAAAGGATACTCCTGTAAAGTAATTTCCGGCATAACGCTTTATGATACTTAGTGCAATTCTCCTCTTCCTGGCAGACCTGGGAGGAGGAGAAATTCTTGTTGTACTAACCGCAGTACTTCTGCTTTTTGGCGCCGATAAACTTCCAGGCATGGCACGTTCTGCCGGCCGCGGTCTCCGTAGCTTTAACGATGCCAAAAACGAAATCCAGAACGAGCTCGAACGCTCCATCAAGGACATAAAAAAGCCTGAATAGTTTGAAACCATACCATTCACTACGTGACATTCGCAGCGATATTGCCAACGGGCAACTTTCGTGCAGACAGCTGGTAGAGCACTACCTTCATAACATTAAGCAGAAACCTGAGCTAAATGCTTTTCTGGAGATATTCGAGGACGAAGCATTTGCCCAGGCTGACGCCGTAGACAAGAAAATCGCTTCAGGCCATGCCGGCAAACTGGCAGGTATGGTAATCGGCCTAAAGGACGTGCTTGCTTACGAAGGTCACTCCCTGCAGGCATCCAGCCAGATTCTTGACGGCTTTAAGTCGCTTTACACAGCTACAGCCGTGCAGCGACTGCTTGCAGAAGATGCTATTATCATCGGTCGACAGAACTGTGACGAGTTCGCAATGGGTGCTTCTAACGAGAACTCTTCATTCGGACCTGCGCTTAATGCCGATGACACGACCCGCGTACCGGGCGGCTCGTCTGGTGGTTCGGCCGTAGCCGTGCAGGCAGACCTTTGCTTGGCTTCGATTGGATCTGACACGGGCGGTTCTGTGCGCCAGCCTGCTTCTTTTTGTGGTGTAGTTGGCTTAAAGCCTACCTACTCGCGCATTTCCCGCTATGGCCTGATCGCCTATGCCTCCTCGTTCGACCAGATTGGTATCATTTCAAAGAGTGTGGAAGACGCAGCACTGCTGCTGGAAGTAATGGCAGGCAGCGATGAGTATGACAGCACAGTAAGTCATCGCCCGGTACCTGCTTACAGTCAGATGCTGGAGTCAGATAAAAAGTACAAAATTGGTTATATCCGTGACTGCTTCGAGAGCGAAGGTCTGGACACCGAGGTAAAAGAAAGCATCCTGGGCGTGATAGATATGCTCAAAGACGCAGGTCACCAGGTTGAAGCCGTGGAATTCCCATACCTGGATTTCATGGTACCTACTTATTACATTCTCACCACAGCGGAGGCCAGCTCAAACCTGGGTCGCTTTGATGGCGTGAAGTATGGCTTCCGCAGCGAGAACGCAACCGATCTTACCTCCCTTTACAAAAAAACGCGTGCCGAAGGCTTCGGGCCGGAGGTACAGCGCCGCATCATGCTGGGCACCTTCGTGCTGAGTGCCGATTACTACGACGCCTATTATACCAAGGCACAGCGTGTGCGTCGTCTCATAAAAGAGAAGACGGACGAGTTGCTGCAAAATTATGATTTTCTTATATTGCCTACCGCTCCTACTACAGCCTTCAGGCTAGAGGAGAATACGGCGAATCCGTTGGCCATGTATTTGGCTGACATCTTTACGGTTCAGGCCTCGCTAGCTGGTGTTCCTGCCATTTCTATTCCGGTAGGTCGCGATGCCAATGGCCTTTCCATCGGGTTACAATTAATGACCCGCTCATTTGAGGAGCCGCAATTGCTGGCCTTCTCAAATTACATACTGGACAAGCTAACCGTTGAAGCATAAAATATAATGATGCAGTTTAGACTCTTTACAGTACTTGCAGCACTGGTTGGAAGTATATGGGCTTTCCATGCCCAGGCTTCTGGCTATACGATCAGGTTCGAAAGGCACACAGCAGAGGATTCTTTAAGAAAACTAAAAGCAGACACCACTTTCCTTTCAGAAGAGGAAATGGCCCTGCTCGTAGAGTACATCCCTTATGAGCCCGACGAGGTGATTCAGGACAGGCTGAGCTGTATTGAGGCTGACATACCATTGGTGTTCAACAAATTTGTGCGCAACCACATCGACTACTTCACTGTCCGTAACAGAAAGTATACGCGCACCATGATTTCCCGCGAAAATGTGTATTTCCCGATCTACGAGAAGTACCTGAAGAAGTACAACATGCCGCAGGACATCAAGTACCTTTCCATTGTAGAGTCTGGCCTGAACCCGAAAGCAGCCTCTTGGGCTGGTGCGGTTGGCCCCTGGCAATTTATCAAGTCAACTGGCAAAGAGTATGGCTTGAACCAGGATCAGTACATTGACGAGCGCATGGACATAGAGAAGTCCACAGATGCGGCGATGCGCTTTTTGAGCAGGCTCTATCGTACGTATGGCGATTGGGAACTAGCTATGGCTGCTTACAACTGTGGCCAGGGTAATGTAAACAAAGCGATCAGAAGAGCAGGCGGTGGCAAAAAGACGTTTTGGGAGATTTTCCCATACCTGCCAAAGGAAACACGAAGCTACGTGCCTTCCATGACTGCCGTGATCTACGCCATGAAGTATGCACCAGAGCATAATATCTTCTCTGATTCCATTCTTTATGCACCTGAATATGCCTATCTGGAAGTGAACCAGGCGCTGGACCTGAAAAAACTGGCTACCGAACTTCATGTAGACTCCATGGCTTTGGTGGCCTTAAATCCCGAGCTAAAGCAGACGACACTCCCCGCTACTATGCGCAATTACAAGCTGCGCATTCCGGCACAGGCGACCAAGTTGCTGGCTGCTGAGCAAAGTTGTATTTTGTTAGCTGCGGCTCCAACGCCTCCACCTGCCAAACATATTGCACCGCCAGCCGAGTCACCAGTTATGCTGGCTTCTAACTCTGCCCAGGAAGCTTCTAAAGATAGTTTGGTGCAGGCAACCTATGTTGTGCAGCGTGGCGACAACCTGTTCGGTATTGCCCGCAAGTATGGTGTCTCGATAGAGGACCTGAAAGAATGGAATAAGCTTGATGGTTCTTCTATCAGAGTACAGGACAAACTACTGGTATGGCAGCCCGCCCCGGAAGCAAGTCCGGCTTTGTTAGCATCTGCCGGAAACAATACCAACAAAGCAACCAGCGCACCAGCTAAAGCTAAGCCAGCTCAAAGTAAAACTCAACAAGAGCGCGTCTATCATGTGCAGCCAGGCGATACACTCTGGACTATTTCCCAACGTCACGAAGGGGTGACAGTCGAAAAAATAAAGAAGCTGAACAAACTAAAAAACAGCGCAATCAAACCTGGGCAACAGCTGATTCTAGGTTAAGCTGATAGGTATAAAACCAGCGAGACACTCTTCCAACTGAAGGGTGTTTCGTCGTTTATAGCCTGCTTGTATTATCAATTTATTGCAATACGTCACAGTTGCCAGCTTCAGATTATCAGCTGTCTGATAAAAAACACAATATTCTGATAGATGAAGGTTTTTCAGAACGTATCTTTGTCGATTACGGCTTTGATAAACCATAAAATCTTATCAAATTGGCTTTTAGCTTTCGCCTCATTGGCATAAGCTAAAAGTGCGAGGGAACATAACACGAGATAACACAACAACGCATACCATGATCAAAGTAAACAAAGAGGACGCACTTAACTACCACATGCAGGGCCAGCCCGGCAAAATAGAAGTAGTGCCGACTAAAATGCTGAGCACACAGCATGACCTGGCTCTGGCTTACTCTCCTGGAGTAGCTGAGCCCTGCAAAGAAATAGCCGCTGACAAAGAGAATGTTTATAAATATACCGCAAAAGGAAACCTGGTAGGGGTAATTTCAAACGGAACTGCAGTACTGGGCTTGGGAAATATTGGTCCTGACGCCTCTAAGCCAGTAATGGAAGGAAAAGGTGTATTGTTCAAAAAATTTGCAGGTATAGATGTATTCGACATTGAGATAGATTGCACCGACCCTGAGGAATTCATCCGAATCGTGAAATCGCTGGAGCCGACCTTCGGCGGCATTAACCTGGAGGATATCAAGGCTCCTGAAAGCTTCAAAATAGAGAACGCGCTGAAAGAGCAGATGAATATTCCGCTCATGCACGATGACCAGCATGGCACGGCCATCATTTCGGCTGCAGCTTTGCTGAACGCACTGGAGCTCGCTGGCAAAAGAATCGAAGAAGTACAGATCGTGATGAACGGGGCAGGTGCCGCCGCCATTGCCTGCGCCAAGCTTTATGTGGCTTTGGGCGCCAAACTTGACAACATCGTGATGTTTGACAAGGACGGTATCATCCGTCCGGAGCGTAACGACCTTGATATTTACCGTGCCCAGTTTGTAACGCTGCGCAAAATCAACACCCTGGCTGAGGCCATGAAAGGTGCTGACGTGTTCATCGGACTTTCGGCTGGTAACGTGCTGGATCCTGAGCTGGTGAAACTGATGGCGAACGATCCGATCATATTCGCGCTGGCTAACCCAGACCCGGAAATTCCTTACGCCGTGGCAATGGAAACCCGTGAGGATCTGATCATGGCAACAGGCCGTTCAGATCATCCGAACCAGGTAAACAACGTTCTTGGCTTCCCCTATATCTTTAGAGGAGCACTGGATGTGCGCGCCACTGAGATCAACGAAGCGATGAAACTAGCTGCTGTGCGCGCCTTGGCGGACCTCGCGAAAGAACCTGTTCCGGAGATGGTGCACAAGGCCTATGGTGACAACACCATTTCTTTTGGCCGCACTTACCTTATACCTAAGCCGCTCGACCCACGCCTGATCACCACGGTATCGCCGGCGGTGGCAAAGGCAGCCATTGAGAGTGGTGTCGCCAAGCACCCGATCACCAATTGGGAGGCTTACGAGACAGAACTGCAGGAGCGCATCGGCATCGACCAGAAGCTGATGACCCGTATTACCAACCAGGCCAAGAAGAACCCGAAAACGGTAGTATTTGCCGAGGCAGATCATTACAAGATCCTGAAAGCGGCTCAGATCGTAAAAGAGCAGCGCATTGCCAACCCGATCCTGCTGGGCAACAAAGCACGTATTGCCGCAATCATTGAGGAAACCAACCTGGACCTGCACGACTGCGTGATCATCGACCCATACGAAGAAGAGCAAAAGCGCGAAGAGTTTGCCCAACTCCTTTACGCAAAGCGCCAGCGCAAAGGCCTTACGCTGTTTGACAGCCGCCGCCAGATGCGCGACCGCAATTACTTCGGTGCCATGATGCTCGAAACCGGCGAAGCAGATGCACTTATCTCAGGTCTTACCCGCGACTATTCCAAAACCATTCTACCGTCCTTACAGATAATAGGGGTTGAAGAAGGTATAAACAAAGTGGCAGGTATGTACATCATCCTGAGCAAAAAAGAGCCTTATTTCTTTGCCGATACAACCGTAAACGTAAACCCGACTGCCGATGAACTGGTAGATATCATTGGCCTGACAGCCCGTGCTGTTCGTTTCTTTGACACAGAGCCTCGCATGGCCGTATTGTCGTACTCTAACTTTGGTTCGGTACAGGGTGACATACCTAACAAAGGAGCTGAGGCAGTGCGCAAAGCAAAGCAGCGCTACCCTGACCTGATGATAGATGGCGAGATGCAGGCGAATACGGCCATGAACCGACACCTGCTGAAGGAGCATTATCCATTCAGCGAACTAGCGGACAAAGGAGCGAACACACTTATTTTCCCGACGCTTACATCGGGCAACATTGCCTACAAACTGCTACAGGAAATAGGTGGTGCTGAGGCGATTGGCCCGGTATTGATGGGTATGCGCAAACCTGTGCATATTCTACAACTGGGCAGTTCTATCCGTGAAATCGTTAACATGGTGGCCATTGCTGTCGTAGATGCTCAAAACTATAATAATAAACATATATAGATGATTGCATACATTGATGGCAAGCTTGCCGTAAAAGATCCAACCTATGTCATTGTTGACGTCAATGGCATAGGCTATCAGATCAGGATCTCCCTCAGCACATATTCGTCGCTGCCAGAGGGAGAGCGCTGCAAGTTGCATACCTACCTGCACATCAAGGAGGATGCTCATACCTTATATGGCTTCACCACGGCCGCCGAGAAGGAAACCTTCCTGCACCTGATCTCCATATCAGGTGTAGGACCCAATACGGGGCTTATGATTTTGTCATCACTTTCGGTAGACGAGGTGCAGCAGGCTATAGTGCGGGAAGATGTTCGCACGATTCAGCATGTAAAGGGAATCGGGGCCAAAACTGCGCAGCGCATCATATTGGAATTAAAAGACAAAATAAAGAAAGAAACCATGTTGGCTGGTAGCACAGTAGTTCCGGTTTCTGCACACAATACGTCACGGGCAGAAGCGTTATCAGCATTAGTTACACTAGGCTTTGCCAAGAACGTGGCAGAGAAAACGCTCGATGCAATCATCAAGCGGGAGGACAGAAGCCTTAGCGTAGAGGAACTTATAAAATTTGCCTTAAAGTCTTCTTAATCGGTAGAGCCCAACTTGATCTGGAAAAGTAAAAAAAACAGCCTGCTGTTTGCTACGGTTGCTGCTATCACTATGCTGGCATGGTGGTCGCAGGCTGCAGCATTGCGTTCACACAGCAGGTTTCAAACCCTTATTTTTTCAGATTTTTTCCAACAGGATACCATTCCGCAGGACTCTGCCCGACTACAACCCTATATCCCAAGTCGCCGCCCGACTTTTACGCCGAGCGATCGGCTTGGGAATCCTTTTGGCACCCGGCCAAGCTCTTCGCCCCTGCTACTAGGTCAGCCGTCTAATATTGAGCTTGAGATACAGCTTGACGACAGCCTGCAGCAGTACAACATCAACGAGCGCATGGGTGAACTGGACTACCGCCTGCCATCTACCATGTCATGGGAGGAGTACTCACGCTACCAGCGCCAACAGGCTATACGCGATTACTGGCGCAGCAAGTCCGCTGGGTTGGATGGTGAAAGCGTAGTAAGCGGTCGCCGCCTGGTACCCAAGATCTACATCAGCCCGGTGTTTGACCGCGTGTTCGGAGGAAACTTTGTGGACATTCAGCCGAACGGTAATGTCAACCTGAAATTCGGAGCCCGCTTTAACCGCAACGAGAACCCGTCCATCCCCCTTCGACAGCAGCGCACCGGTGACTTTGATTTCGATCAGAACATCTCGCTCAATCTGGTGGGTAAGATCGGTGAGAAAATGCGCCTGAACTTTAACTGGGACAACAACGCCAACTTCGAGTTCGAGAACAACATGAAGCTGGACTATACCGGCTTTGAGGAGGAGATCATTCGCAAGATAGAGGCCGGTAACGTGAGCCTGCCGCTCAACAACTCCCTCATCACCGGCGCCCAGAACCTCTTCGGTGTGAAAACACAGCTTCAGTTCGGCCGGTTGGGCGTAACCACCATTGCCGCCAACGTGCGCGGACGTAACGACGAAGTGGTGATCCAGAACGGGGCACAGAACAAGCCATTCGAGATCAGGGCCGACAACTACGACCGTGACCGCCACTTCTTCCTGTCGCAATTCTTCAGGGGCCGCTACGACCGTACTTTGCAGAACCTGCCGTTGGTGAACTCCGGTATCGTGATTCGCCGATTGGAACTGTACGTGACCAACAACAACCGCGGCACTGAGAACCTGCGTAACATGGTGGCTTACATGGACCTCGGGGAGGCGGACCCATTCCGCAATCAGTTTGAGCGCAACCCACTGGCTCCGGCCGCTAACAATGCCAACGGACTTTATGGCCAGATCGCCAATAACCCCAGCGCCCGTAACAACGACCAGGTAGACGCATACCTGAGAAGCCTGGGTCTGCAGAAAGCCATCGACTTTGAACATGTGCGCGCCCGTCGTTTGGACCCGCGTGAGTATAAGTTCAACCCACAGCTGGGTTATATCTCGCTTACCACAGCCCTGCTACCTGACCAGGTACTAGGCGTAGCCTTTGAGTATACTTATAATGGCCAGACCTACAAGGTAGGTGAGCTGATGGAGGACTATCAGAACCTGCGTGACGACCAGGTTATCCACATGAAGTTGCTGAAGGCCACCAACCCGGCCCTGGAGTATCCGACCTGGGATCTGATGATGAAAAACGTCTACAGCCTGGATGCGACACAGGTGAACCGTCAGAACTTCCAACTTCAGATCGTATACAAAGACGACGAAACAGGCGTCGATATCACGAGCTTGAAAGAGCCGAGCCCAATCCAGAACATCCCGCTGATCGAGGTGCTCAACCTGGATAACGTGAATACGAACAATGACAAACCACGCGATGGCAACTTCGACTTCCTGGAAGGTATAACCATTGACCCCGAGACCGGGCGCATCATCTTCCCGGTGGTGGAGCCGTTTGGCTCATACCTGGCCAGCCAATTTGAAGGACGGCAGGATTTAATCGAACGCTACGTATTTCAGGAGCTCTACGAACAGACCCAGACCGATGCCCAACAGAACACACTGAAGGCAAAGTTCTTCCTCAAAGGTCGTTTCCAGGCTAGCTCCACAGACGAAATCATGCTGCCAGGTTTCCGTATCGCCGAGGGTTCGGTAGCGGTATACTCCGGTGGCACACGCCTGGAGGAAGGCACCGACTACCAGGTGTTCTATGACCTGGGCCGCATCAAGATCCTGAACCCAAGCTACATCGCTTCTGCCAGTGACCTGCGTGTGACCTATGAAAAAGCCGAACTGCTCAATATTCAGCCTCGCACCCTGCTCGGCGCCCGCTTTGACTACCGCTTGAACAATGACCTGAATCTGGGCGGTACCGTGCTCCACCTGAACGAACGGCCTTACATCAACCGCGTGAGTATCGGCGACGAGCCAACCAACAACACAATTTATGGTCTGGACGTGAATTTCAACCGAGAGTCGCGCTTCCTGACGAAGATGACGGATATGATTCCGTTCATCCAGACTAAAGTGCCGTCGAGCGTGACCTTCAGCGGTGAGTTTGCGCATCTGGTACCCTCACCGTCCAAGTCGCCGGTGAACGAAGACGGCACCTCATACCTGGATGACTTTGAAGGCGCCGAAACACCGTTTAGTCTGGGGGGCTTCAACAACACTACCTGGCGATTAGCTGCCACTCCTGCACCACTGGCGCAGGGGGATGGCCTGGAGCATGCCTACAATCGTGCCCGTGTGGCCTGGTATACTATCGACCAGATCTTCTACCGCGACAGCGAAGGCCTGCGCCCGAGCAATATCAACGACGAAGAACTCCGGAACCATTATGTGCGCCCTGTTCCCCGTTACGAAGTGTTCCCTGGCCGTGACCGTGAGATTGCCAACGCCTATGAGTATACCTTCGATATGGCTTACTACCCACGGGAGCGCGGGCAGTACAACTACAATCCCAACCTGGACGCACAGGGCAGACTGCAGGGCGACCCACGCAAGAACTGGGGCGGTATCAGCCGTGAGATTACCTTTGATACAGACTTTGACAACGCCAACGTGGAGTATGTGGAGTTCTGGCTCATGGATCCTTTCCTGACAGGACCGAACGGACGGAAAGATGCCAACGGCAACCCGATCGTAAGCAACGAAGGAGGCGAGCTTGTGCTTAACCTGGGCAATGTGTCGGAGGATATTCTGAAAGACAACCGCTACTCATTTGAGAACGGCCTGCCAACCTCCGCGAGTGATAACCAGAACTTACAGACTACCGAGTGGGGCCGCGTGACCACACAACAATTCCTGACCGATGCTTTCTCGGCTGTGCCAGGCGCACGTGCATTCCAGGATATAGGCCTCGATGGTTTAGGCGATAATGCAGAGCGTGAGTTTTTCCAGAATACCTTCCTGGGCCGAATACCTGGCGGAGCACCTCAAAATGTCCTCTCCGACCCGTCAGCTGATAACTTCCTGCACCACCTGGATGCGAGCTATGACCAGCAAAATGCCGGCATTCTGGAACGTTACAAGCGCTTCAACGGCATGGAGGGCAACTCACCGGAACAAAGCCGCTTCTCTAATTATGCTTTCCCGGACAAGGAAGACCTGAACCGCGACAACGTAATCAGTGACCTGGAGCAGTACTACGAGTATAAGATCCGACTACAGCCGGGTGACATGAGCGTAGGCCAGAACTACATCGTGGACAAGATCGTGGACACCAGAACCGGTGACAACGTAACCTGGTACCAGTTCCGCGTGCCGGTACGCCAGCCAACGGGCAATGTGGGCAACATCAATGGCTTCAAGTCGATCCGTTTCATGCGCATGTACATGACTGAGTTTGCCGACCCGGTGGTGCTGCGCTTTGTGCAGTTCCAGTTTGTGGCGAACCAGTGGCGTACTTTCCTGCAGCCGATCACCGACGGCAACCCTTGCCTGAACTGTACGGATGATGCCCGCTCGTTTACAGTTTCGACAGTGAACATAGAGGAAAACAGTGAGACCGGCAATGATGAAACGATCATTCCTTATGACATGCCACCAGGTATAGAGCGCCTGCGCGACTATGCCGCCACGAACAACCGTCGCCAGAATGAGCAGTCGCTTCAACTTTGCGTCGAGGACCTGAAAGACTCTTTCTCCAAGGCCGTGTATAAGAACCTGTCCATTGACATGCTGATCTACAAGCGCCTCAAGCTGTTCCTGCATGCCCAGACCCGCGACCCTAATACCCGCGACGATGATGTGCAGGCTTTCATTAGGATAGGCACGGACTATACCCAAAACTACTACGAATACGTGGTGCCGCTCAAACTTACACCACCGGGTACAAGAAGCCGCGAAGGCATCTGGCTTGCCGAGAACGAGATCGATGTTGCTATTGAAGATTTTGTAAATGCCAAGGTAGAGCGTAACAGAGCCGTTGGTGGCTGGGACAACCGCCGTCCATGGGAAGTAATGCTAGAGGGTGGCAAGATGATTCGTGTGGTGGGTAACCCGGATTTCAGTGAGGTGCAGAGTGTAATGATCGGTGTGCGCAACCCTACCGTGCCTGGCGAAGATGCGCGTCCGCAATCGGTTTGTATCTGGGTGAACGAGCTTCGTGTAACCGACTTCCGGAACAATTCGGGCTGGGCCGCCAATGCCCGTCTCAACACCAAACTGGCTGATTTTGCCAACATTACGGCCACAGGTAGCTACACCACCATCGGTTTCGGAGCGCTGCAGCAGAAGATCGCCCAGCGAGCCCGCGAAAACACCGCTATATTTGATGTGAGCGCCAACATTGTAGCCGATAAGTTCCTGCCTGAGAAGCTGGGTATAAAAGTGCCGGTATCGGTGCAGTATGGCACCATGAACAGCGCACCGCAATTTGACCCGCTCGACAAGGATGTGCCGCTGGAACAGTCGGTCACGCGATATGAGACTGATGAATCACAGCGGGAGTACAGGCGGGAAGTAAGCACAAGAGAAACCCGCAAGAGTGTGAGTTTGCTGAATGTGCGCAAGGAACGGACAAATCCGGAGGCCAAGGTGCGTCCGTATGACGTGGAAAACCTGTCTTTCTCCTACTCCTACGCCGAGCGCCTGTTTACCAACATCGAGACGGACCGCGACTTTACCCGCACCTATACCGGAGCGGTCGCCTATACCTATACCAACACGCCACGCAACTACGAGTTCTTCGCCCAAAGCGAGCGACTTAAGTCGCCGTACATGCGCCTGATCAAAGACCTGAACTTTACGCCGCTGCCGAGCCGCTTTGCCTTCCGCGCTGACCTCGACCGCAGGTATAACGAGACCTTCCTGCAGCGCCGCGATCCGGGTTCCGGCCTGATCACCTCCAGAGGTATAGAACCTGTGTTCCAGAAGTACTTCTTCTTCAACCGCATCTACGACCTGAAATGGGATATCAGCAAGAGCCTGTCACTGGACTACACCGCTACCAACCGTGCCGTGGTAGACGAACCGGACTACCGCATCAACCGCGATGTGGACTCACTGCGCTACAAGAACAAGGTGATCTGGGACAACCTGCGCAATTTTGGTCGTAATACAAACTTCAATCAGCTGGTAGCCGCCAACTACAAGGTGCCTTTCGAGAAATTTCCGCTCACCGACTGGCTGGGCGCTGAGACCCGCTATGCTGTTACGTACATCTGGACGGCAGGCTCCACGGCCCTGAACCAGGACGCGCCTTTCCGTTTGGGTAACACGGCAGAGAATAACACCGAGTTCAGCGTGAACGGTCGCTTTGATATGGTAAAGCTCTACAACAAGGTGAAATTTCTGAAAGACGTGAACAGCCCGACGCAACCGCAAGGCAGACCACCTGTGCCTGCACCGGGCGATACGGCTGTGAAGAAACAGTCGGAGATGAAGTTTGCCAAGGGGCTGGCCCGCTTCCTGATGATGACCCGCTCGGTGAACTTCACCTACCTGCAAAACCAGGGCACCATGATGCCGGGCTACCTGCCGCGCACCAAGATGCTTGGCTTTGACGATGGCTTTGACGCGCCCGGTCTGCCGTTCATCCTCGGCCGCCAGTACGACCTGGATGAGCTTTACAACCGTGCTTTTACAAACGGTTGGTATACCGATAGCAGCCAGTACCTGAACACACCGTTTAGCGGCATCAAGACAGAAACGCTCACGGCCAGAGCCAACATGGAGCCGTTCCGAAACTTTAACCTGCAGCTGGACGCACGCCGCAACATGTCCGAAATACAGGAGGTGTTCTACCGCAAGCAGTTTGATGACTTCGGCAACATTGGCACTGTGAACGAGCGTCAGAACCCGATCAACACCGGTTCGTTCAGCACCTCCTTCTTTGCGCTGGGCACCATGTTCGAATCTACTGCGGGAGGCACTTCGGCTGCTTTCGATAATTTCATCCGCAACCGTTACGAAATACGCGAGCGCCTCACCAATGCCAATGCGGCAGCCGGTGACTCAGGCTATACCCTGAACTCACAGGACGTGCTTCTGCAGTCGTTCCTGTACGCTTATCAGGGGCGTGATGCCAGTGGATTCCAGGCCAAAGGAGGCAACCCATTCAAGCGACTGCCTATACCTAACTGGCGTGTTGATTACAATGGTCTGTCGCAGCTTGCCTTCTTCAAGCGTTGGTTCAGCCAGGTCAACCTGACACACTCGTATAACTCCACCTACAACGTAACGAGCTTCACCACTTCACTGGCTTATGAAAACAGCCCGGGTGACTACCCAACACGCACCAACGAGTTTGGGCAGCTGATCCCGTACTACATCGTAAACCAGCTCACGGTGCAGGAACGTCTGGAGCTGCTGGGAGTGAACTTCCGCACCAACACCAACCTGACCGGCCGCATTGGGTACAGGATAGAGCGTAACCTGTCACTGAACCTTACCAATGCCCAGGTAACTGAGACCAACGTGAAGGACTATACTTTCGGCTTTGGGTATAGCACCACGAACTTCCGTATACCTTTCCGGATAGGCGGTGAGCGGCGCACCCTGGAAAACGAGCTAACCATGCGCATGGACATGTCAGTGCGTGACAACCAGACCGTACAACGGGCCATTGCGCAGGACGATCAGGGCAACGAGATCAGCCAGAACCAGATCACCAACGGTACCCGCCAGGTGCAGCTGCGGCCAACCGTGGATTATGTCCTGAGCCAGCGCGTGAACATACAGTTCTACCTGCTGCGCACCGTGTCCGACCCTAAAATTTCCACCTCGTTCCGTAACAGTGTGTCGGAAGGTGGAGTACAGCTACGTGTTAGTCTGCAATAATTTTTGGCATTGCGAAAAAGACCGTATTTTTGGACATCATTAACCCAAAGCGATAAAAATGAATTTACCTGACAACCTAAAGTATACCAAAGACCACGAGTGGGTACGCATAGAAGGTGACGTAGCTTATGTAGGCATCACCGATTTCGCACAAAGCGAACTGGGCGACATCGTGTATGTTGACATTGACACAGTGGACAAGGATATCAACCAGAACGACGTGTTTGGTACAGTAGAAGCTGTAAAAACAGTTTCTGACCTGTTCAGTCCACTGAGCGGCACGGTGCTGGAGTTCAACGAAAAGCTGGACGGCAGCCCTGAGTTGGTAAACTCTGATCCTTATGGCGACGGCTGGATCATCAAAATGTCTATTGACGACGCCAGCGAAGTGGAAGGCCTGTTGACGGTTGAAGGCTACCGCGAAGTAATCGGTCAGTAATCTTGAACGTATAGAAGCAGGTTTGATCCTAAGGTATAATTTCTTTACCATTATTTGGGCAGCAGTGATCATGGTTTTGACGCTGCTGCCCTCCTCTTCTATGCCTGCCCTCTCCATCTGGGAGATCTTTTCTTTTGATTCATTTGCACACGCCTTCATGTTTGCCGTGCTCACTTACCTGATGGTGGTGGGTCTGAAGAAGCAATTTACCTTTCCGCGTGTGCAGCACTACGCCATCCGTACAGCCTTTTTTGTGAGCTCCATGTTTGGTATCGGCATCGAGCTGCTGCAGCACTTCCTCATACCTGGCCGCCAGGGCGACATCATCGATGTGCTTAGTAACACCATCGGCTGTATACTTGGTATCCTGATCTTTAAGTGGATCTATAAAATGTAGCCCGGGTAGATAATCCCGACAGCAAAGCTTCTGTTCAAACACAGTTATAAGCTTGGTTTTCAATAGATCAAGCTTTATTAGCTATTGCCTATATGGCTGGTATTGATTAGCTTTAGTGCTATTCTACCAAGGTAGAAACTGAGTCTACCAAGGTAGAAACTGAGCTTAACTCTTACGTCTGCTCTATGCCGCCACGCTACAAACTTAAACACACATTCTGGTTAACTGTGCTTTGCCTGCTGGCGTTGCTCCCGCTCCACCTCCAGGCTCAACAGGCAGATTCATCATTTCCCAAACAGGCAGTCCGTAAGCTGGCACCTCACCTTCAACAGCTCTCCAGAGACCTCCCGGCTGCTTCTTATCGCATCAGAGTATCTAACAAAGAGCGTTTCTATACCTGGCTGCAGCAGCAACAACTTAACCCAACCGTATCCGAGCAAGGCGAACGTCCCAACACGTTACTGATCAGTGGCCTCAACCCAACTCAATTACTGCTGCTGGCTGACTCACCTGAAGTACTGTACATAGACAAGTCCAACCGCCAAGCCATAGAGGAACTGGAGCTGCGAGATGCTGACTTCGTGGTAAACAATGTGTATGCGGCTCAGGCCGAATTTCCTGAAATAGCTGGTCAGGGTATGGCGGTATCGGTAAAGGAATACGCCTTTGACCCTGACGATATTGATCTGCAGAGCCGAATCATTGATCCACAGTCAATGGAGGGCAACCGTAGTCCGCATGCGACGACCATGGCCACCCTGATAGCAGGCGCCGGCAACACGGGGCCCAATGGCAGGGGTGTGACGCAGCATGCCCTCATTGGGCACTCGAGCTTCGAGGAGCTGTTTCCTGACAAGAGTGACGCACTGCTGACTCAAGGTATAAGCGTGCAAAATCACTCCTATGGCGTGGGTGTGGAGAACTACTATGGCCTGGAGGCGCAGGCCTATGACCAGCAGAGCTACCAGCATCCCGAATTGCTTCACGTGTTTTCGTCAGGCAACAGTGGTGACAAATCCGAAACGAGCGGCACCTATGCCAACCTGCCAGGTATAGCCAACCTGACCGGGCAGTTCAAGACCTCCAAAAACACGCTGAGCGTGGGAGCGCTCGACCCGGATGGGCAGGTAGGTATGCTCAGCTCCAGAGGTCCTGCTTATGATGGCCGCATCAAACCTGAACTGGTAGCGCATGGCGCCGGAGGCACCTCACAGGCCGCCGCTGTAGTTTCAGGAATAGCCCTGCTGGTGCAGCAGTCCTATCAGGCACAGTATGGCAGCCTGCCACCAGCCTCACTGTTGAAAGCGGCTTTGATCAACAGCGCCGATGAAGTAGGCAACCCGGGGCCTGATTTTGTGTCAGGATTTGGCAATGCCGATGCGCTCGGGGCACTCCGAACCATACAAGCAAAGCAATTCAGGCTGGATGCTGTAGCAACAGGTCAATCCCGAAGCATTCAGTTGAAAGTCCCTACGGGAGTACGCCGCTTGAAGGCAACCTTGGTATGGCACGACCCTGAAGCGGAGCCCAATGCCGAACGGGCGCTCATAAATGATCTGGATCTGGTGCTGCGAAATACCTTTTCGGGCAAGATTTGGCGCCCCTGGGTGCTTAGCACTTACCCACACCCCGACTCGCTGCACCGACCAGCACGGCGAAGCATCGACCGCCTGAACAATGTTGAGCAAATCACACTGGACGCACCTGCAGCCGGCACCTATACCTTGCAAGTAACTGGCTACAATGTACCACAAGGGGCGCAGGAGTTCAGCCTGGTGTATGAATTGGAGCAGGGCATAGAATGGCTATACCCTGTGGCGGCCTCTACGGTGCAGGCGGGGCAGCCTAACCGCGTTGCCTGGCAGGCTGGCACCGTTACTGGTACAGCCACACTGCAGTACCGACTACAGGCTTCTGATACCTGGTATACCATAGCAGAGGGTGTAGACCTGAGGCAGGGCAGCTATACCTGGCAAACCCCGGACACAGCAGCAGTAGCACAACTCCGCATACTCACGAAAGGTATGGACTTGCAAACAGAAGCGTTCATCCTGGCACGACCTACGGACTTACGGATCGGATTTAACTGTGAAGAGCAGGTGATGCTGCACTGGAGCAAACAACCCAATGCCCAGGAGTATCAGCTATTCCAGTTAGGCGCTACTCACCTGGAGCCCCTCCTCAGGACAACTGACACACTCGCTATCATCGATCGAAGCGCATTGCAGGGTAGCTACCTGGCAGTAGCACCACTTATCCAGGGTACCCAGGCTACCTATGGCAGAAGCATCACTGCCGAGGCTGAGACATCCCCCTGCTACATCAGCAGCTTTCAGCCCAGCCAGTTAGTGACTCCTGATGTAGCACGGTTCTCGCTAAGTCTCAGCACCACGCACCAGTTGGGATTCCTGCGCCTGGAACGCTTGGAGAAGGATGGTTTTAAGACTGTGCATGCCGGCACGCCCTCAAGCAGCTTGCGCTACCAGTTCATAGATGAGAGCCCTATACCTGGCCGCAATATATACCGGGCAAGTGTCACCACAACCGATGGCAAAATGATTTATAGCCAGGATGAAACGGTAATTCATACTCCCAAAAACTTTGTGCAGGTATACCCTAATCCGGTAAGGGCGGGCGAGACTGTATTTGTAGCTGTGGAAAGCGAAACGGTAAAAGTTCAGGTCTTTGACCGCCTGGGCAGATTTGTACAGGAATCGCAGGAAACTGGGATGCTGAAAGAATTGCATACGAAAGGCCTTCCCCCCGGGCTCTACATCATCCGCCTTACCAATGAAAAAGGAGCTGTACTTTCAGGTAAAATGTTACTACAGTAAGTTCTGAAATTGCAGGGCTGACAGTCCCAACCAGATAAGTCACTGCATCAACCGAATCCCCAATCATTCTTATCAAACCGTATACCTACACCTCGGTGCTGTACTTGAGAATAGGTACAAAAAAAGCACAGCTCCCTGCCGGGAACTGTGCTTCTCAGACCGTAGTTAAACGCTCCGGACTACTGATACAGGTAGCGCAGGGCTGTTCTGTCGTTAGAGTTGAAGTAGCGGTTCACGCCAGTGCCGATGCAGGCCAGCATCCAGGAGTTAGGATCAGCACCTGTCGGTGTGCCCGGGATGTGCACAGCACCTACTGTAGAGGCACCCTCGTTGTAGTACGAACCACCGCAGCTGTAGGCTCTGTTCATGTAGTCGGTGTGACGGAAGCCGATCGTGTGACCGATCTCGTGCGCCAGGATCGTGGCCAGGTAGTTGGTGCCCGGGTTAGAGCCCAGGTAGTCCGAGTTCACCTTAACAGAGTTGTACGGGTTGCCACCGGAAGGGAAACCGGCAGAAGCCAGGTAAGAAGAACCGCTCGGCGCCTTCGACACCAGGATGTTGTAACCGGAGGACACGCGGCGGAACTTCAAGCGCAGGTTCTCAGCGTTGAAGCGGCGGATGGCCTCGTCGAGCGCCGACACATAAGAGGAAGGCAGGCTGGTGGTGATGGCCACGTTGATGGTGCGGCTGGAGCCTACGCTTACCAGGTTGTTGGTGCGGTACTGCTCCTCCTCACCAACACGCAGGGCTGTGGTCTCAGGAGAGGCCTGCAGGTCGCTTTCAGAGAAGAAAATGTCACCCTCCACAATGTAGCCACCCTCGGTGCGCTGTACATTGTCTGTGTTGAAACCCATCTCTGAGATTTTAGCCATGGCGAGGGGTGAAATCTCGTTGGCAGTTACATCTGCCTCTTCTTTCTGGCAAGAGGAGAAACAGAACATGACCGCAAGGGCCAGGAGCGAAAGTAAACGTGTTGTTTTCATTAAAATATATTTTTATAGTTAAACATGACGAAATATAGACGAAAACAATCAGCCATACAATAGCCTAAACAAACTGAAAATCAGCGTTTTAACAACATATTTACCGCTCTTAAAAAGTTTCGGAGATAATAAACATTAAATATAACTTATATAAGAATTTAAGTATGCTTATGAAACTGGGTTGCAATAACAAAGCGCACCCGAAACTGAAAAAATTTCAAAAAAAATTAAAAAAATTTCTTCAGGCCTCTATCGGCACGCGAATGTTTAAACACTAATCCTCAGAGAGATGGCATTAGCTACTGATCACAAAAAAAGCAGCTACCCGCAAGGGCAGCTGCTTTAAGTTGGCTCAGTAGCAAGTTTGCTACAGGATGTTGTTGATTTGCTCTTTTATCTTTTCCAGCTCCTCTTTCATTTCCACAACATGGTGCTGTATAGTAGCGTCGTTGGCTTTTGAGCCGATCGTATTGATCTCCCTGCCGATCTCCTGCGAAATGAAACCCAGCTTTTTGCCAGTGGGCTCCGGCAGGTATACCGTTTCCGTAAAGTAATGCAGGTGGTTGATCAGGCGAACTTTCTCTTCCGCTATATCAAGCTTTTCCATGTAATAGATCATCTCTTGCTCGTAGCGGTTCTGATCGTAGTGGTCTGAGTTTGATATTTCGGTGATATGGTTTTTGATGCGGTTGCGGATATGCTCCATGCGCACCGGGTCTTGTTTCTCGACCTCAGCCAGCAGTATCCGGATACGGTCGATGTAGGACATGATTTCCGTAGTAAGCGCCTTGCCCTCATCAGCCCGGAATGCGTTGATGCTCTCGAGCGCCTGTTGCACCAGAGGCTGAACTGTATCCCAGTCGGCTTCGCCTTCCTCGTCTTCGCCCTGGTCCTGCTGCAGTACATCCGGCATGTGCAGGGCCAAACGGAAAAGGTCGTTTTTAGATCCGCCTACCATATCGGCAGCCGAGTTCAGTTCCTCGTAGTATGCTTTGAGCAAGTCTTTATTGATATTACTCTTGGCTTTCTGCGCTTTGTTTTTGGCATAGTCAACGCAGATGCTCACTTTACCACGCACAAGCGCTTTTGTCAGCATGGTGCGGATCTCGTACTCACGCTCCGAAAGGAAGCGCGGTAGACGCACGGACAGGTCCATACCTTTGGAATTGAGCGATCTGATTTCGACGTTAATAGAATACTGGTCAGTATCGAGGCGGGCACTGCCATAGCCTGTCATGGACTGCAACATAAGCACTATATAAGATGATGTTCCTGCAAATTAGCTATAATTCCTCACTTATACGTAGATGGAAAGCTAAAAGCTCAAATCCGGACAGGCAGCGGGGTCCTGACAAGGCGATGGTGTTCGGGTCCGAGTCTTGTCTTTTTGGAGGGGATTCTATACCTAGGGCACCATTTGATTTACCGCATCAATCATACCTGTGACCTCAGCAGGATGATGGTTGATACGCTCGCCCCTTTTTTTGCCAAGTCGCACAATCACAAGCTCTTTCTCTGGTATCACGATGATGTACTGCCCCAGAATGCCACGTGCGTAGAAGATAGATTGGCCTTTGTAGTCCGGCAGTAGCCACCATTGGTAGCCATAGTGCCTGGTGGGATCACCGGTATTGGCATCCGTCAGGCCGCTTGGGGTAAGAGAAGCCTGCACGTACTCCGGCGATACCAGCGTGTCCCCCTGCCAGATCCCCTTTTGCAGGTATAGCTGCCCGATGCGGGCAAAATCGCGGGCATTGGAGAAGAAGCAGCAATAGGCTTTCTCGTTTCCAAGGGGGTGGTCGATGCTCCATTCGGCCTTTTGCTCCGCTCCAAGTGGACGCCATAGTTTCTCTTCGGCATAGTCCGCCAGCCTTTGGCCGGTGGCCGCTTCCAGCACGAAAGCCAGTATTTGGGTATCACCGCTTTTATAAGAGAAGGCCTGCCCGGGCTCCTCCACCGCTTCCAACCTTCGGATCACTTTCTTCAGGTCAGACCCATAGTAGGCCTCTGTAGTAACCGAAAAGGGGTTGCCATATGACTCGTCCCAGTTCAGTCCGGAGCTCATCCAGAGCAGGTGCCGGAGCGTGATCTTTGCCTTTGCTCCTTCTCTGAAATCCGGCAAAAAGTCACCTACCGGCTGGTCTATACTTTGAATCGCTCCCTCCTTCAGGGCTATACCTACCAGGATGCTCACGATACTTTTGGCCACCGAAAAGGAGTTGCTCAGCGACTCTTCTGAATAGCCATCCCAGTACTGCTCATACAGCAGTGAGTCGCGGTGCACAACCACAAAGGCAACTGACTCCAGCTCCTTGTGAAGCTGCTGCAACTTCTGCGGCAGCGTAAGCTGATTGTAGTTAGTCGCAAGCGGCCAGGGCTGGGGCTCATCAGCAGCTTTGATCTTGCGCTGGTGGAAGATCAGGTGATCGTCTATATCAGCAAAGTTATGATACAGGGCTTTGTACACATAGTTTTTGTCGGCCATGTGCAGCCAGGCGGCTGCCAACCCGATCACCAGAATAAAGCCAATACCAAATCGTTTGGTTTTCCGGTTCATGCCTGTGTTAGAAGTCGTAGCCTAAAGTAATGTAAAACTTAGGCCCTCTGCGCGAATTGTCCTCCTGGCTCCAGGCCATGTCAACCTTGCCGTATACCCCGAACAAGGTAGTGCGTGCACCTACGCCATAGCCCAACAGGAAGGGGTTGCGGTAGTTAATCACCGTGATCTCGAACGGACTCGTGTTGGTCTGGTCTATACGGCCACCTATCACGCGGGTATTAATAGAGTTGTTGCCCGTGAACGGGTTGGTACCATTGTAAGCTGACCCGGCGTCACCGAAAGCAGTAAACTGCAGGTTGCGGAAGAAGCCCGAAGGTATAGGTCCGTCATAGAGATACTGCACAATAGGTACGCGCAACTCCAGATTGGCCAGCAGCACTTTGGAGCCCCGACGAGCATTGAAATTGAAGCCACGTAGCGGAGTCGTGTAATCGAGGTAAAACAGGTCGGCTGGCGTTCTCACCACAACAGCATCGCGTGGGTTGCCGTCGTCTTCAGATGCGAAGAGCCAGTTGTCCATGCCCCCGATCAGGAAGTTTTTGGGCGCGTTACCGAAGAAAGTACCATAGTTGATACGACCTGCCAGCGTGATCTGCCGGTGAATTTTCTGGTAGTGACGCACATCCAGGTAAAACTTGCTGAAGTTCTCAGAACTGTGCTCAAAGTTTTTCAGGCTCATGATACCTGCTTTCATACGGGTACCTTCCAGCATGTTTACGCCCCGCACCACGGAGTTGTCAAAGACCAGTTCCACACTACCGCCACCGAAGTAGTCGGTCCTGTCTGGTGTCACAAAACTGTTGATGTAGGTAAAGCGCGTGTTCACAAACCTGGGCTGCATGCGGAGGCTGGTGCTGTAGCTGAGCGGGTATACCAGGGTGGGCGAGAATTCGTGTTTGCCGAAGCGCACCACAGAGCCCGGGAACTCCGGCGCCTGCCCCACGATCACATCACGCCGGTACTGCAAGCCGATGTCGAACCGGTTTTTGAGGTTCATGTATTCGGCAAACATGCGGCTGGTCTCCAGGTCGGTGCGCACAAAGGCGTTGCCCCGGATATGGTGATTTTCGAACAAGTCGCTCATGTTTACGCCAGCCACTATACCAAAGCCCAACTGCGGATCAGCGTATACCGACGTAATTACCTCCTGCACACTAAAGCGAAGGTCATAGTCTACGGGGCCTGCAATAGGTACGCCACCATCAGTTGTACGGGCACGCTGCGGTGCTGCGGCCTGTGTTTTAGCCTTTGCTTCAGCTTCCTGCTGCTCTTTGGCATCGCTCTCGAACTGGTAGTTTTCAATGTCTACCTCCCCCTGGCGTGGCGTTCTTTTGAGCGTAGTTGTGCCCTCCACTATTTTGCGGGTGGCGGCGGTTGTTGCTGCGGCGGCGCTTCGGGCGCGGGTTTCCAGTATAATCTGCCGTGAGGTCTTAGGGAGCGAGTCCTGGGTGGTAGGATTGAATGTCGGGAAAGCGTAAACAAAGCTGCGGGCATTGTCTCTGGCCGTCAGTACTAGGGCATTTGCACTTCCCCCTACGTCATAACTCTCGATATCCTGCAGGAAGTTGGTGATGGGACGACTGCTGCCTGCGGCAATATCAAAGCGATACAGGCTGCGCACGCCAGTCTCTTCGCTCAGGTACACCAGGTTGCCGTCATCTGTGGCACGTGGTCGCAATTCGCTCGCTATGGAGAAAGTGATTTGCCGGGCGTTGCCCCCATCACGTGACATCAGGAAGATGTCGTAGTTGTTTACCACACCAGCAAAACTACCTGTGGCTGTCTGCCCGGTCGTATCAACGAAGCGGTTGGAGCTAAAGGCAATGTTGTTGCTTCCCCCTTTCAGGAAGACCGGCTGTATGTCGTCGTAAATGTCGTTGGTGAGCTGCTGCTGCATACGCCCGCCGCTCGAGAGCAGGTATAGGTCTGTCTGCCCATCACGCACGGCGCTGATCAGGAGCGTGCTGCCGTCTTCGGAGTAGCTCATATCACGCACCTGCGAGAACTGGCTAAGCGTTACGGCAGGGGTCCGGATATCGTCAAACACCGGGATGCGGGAGCGCCGGCGGGTAGAGTTAATCTGACGCAGCACCATCTGACCTCTTCTTGCTTCCACAAAGCCAAGCTGCGTGTTGGTACGCCAGGCCAGCACAGGCAGCTTATAGTCGATGCGCTGGTCAACGGTCTTATACCCGCTCTTCCATACCACACGACTGCGGTTGCTTCCTACCTCTTTCACAATAATCTGGTAGCTGCCGTTCTCGTTTTCGGCATAAGCCATCAGCGTTCCGGCCGGGTTCAGCACAGGCTGGGTATAATGATTGTCTTTTCTGTTCTTCTGGAAAACCTTGTTCTCGGCAGGCAGGCTCACCAGCGGATTCTCACCGCGGGTGTTGATCTGCATGTAGTAGTTATGGCAGTCCTGCAGGAAGCGTTTGTATGGAATGTTCAGGCTGCTGGTAATGCCCACCTCGGTGTCGCGGGTAATACGGGTCAGGTTCAGGATGTTCTGAATGGAGGTATAGCCATAGCGTTCGGCAATATAATTCCAAACAGCCTGACCGCCTAATTCCTGGTCACGGGCCAGCACGTCTTCCATGCGGGCTTTGCTATTGACCATCAGCATGTCGCGCACATAGTTGTCCATGCGCAGGCTCCAGCCCTCAGCGGTGTAAGCCGCCACCCCGCTGATAAACCAGTCAGGCAGGCGCAGCAGGTAGCTACTCTGCAGCGCCTCTTTCAGACTGCCGCCATACATCATGTCGTTTAGCAGGAGCTCGGTCAGCTGATAACTCAGGTCACGCTTAAAGTCAGTTTGAGTACCATCGTAGGCCAGTTCCAGCTTGTTTTTGATAAAGAGCGTCTCGCCCCCGGTTTGGAACTGGTCGCGCTGCATCCCGATGTTGCTTTGCTTCAGGTCCGTCATCGAGTTATACACGATGAGTGTGATCTTGGAGTAAGGATAATAACCGATAAAACTGGTGATGCGCTTAAGTTCACGCTCAGCATACTCAGCCGCATTGCGTGCCGACTGGTCGCCACCTTCATAAAAGTATATGTTAAAGTTCTGGGTGCTGTAGAGCTTCCAGTCGAAGTTCTTATACTGAATTCGGCTCCGGCCAAAGGTCTGCACATTAGGCTGGGCCATAGCCACTTCGCCTGCGGCAACGCAGCACAGGAACAGTAACAATAACCTTATGGTGAAACGCATGCGCTTAGAGTTCTTGGTTATGGTGTTTTATGTAGTCGTAATATAACGAATAATATCTCGAAATGTGTACGTCTGGCAGTATTTCTCCCCCTCCAATTAATGCCTTGGCAAATACATCAGCCAGGTAAGGCGCCATCAGCACACCTTTGGAGCCCATCCCATTGAACACGCTCAGCTGCGTATGTTCCGGGTGCCGGCCCATAAGCGGACGGCGGTCGCGCACGGCAGGCCTTATACCGGCCCAGTGCCTGCTCACCTGATAAGATTGTGTGGTAATCTGCTCAAAGCGTTCGCTCAGTTCTTCCCTGCCTTCCGGGGTTGGCAGTTCGTCGGGTTGACGCCAGTTGTAGGTGGCCCCTATCTTGAAGCGGCCCTCTCCTACCGGAACAACGTAAACGGCTTTATTATAGATGCATTCCGGGTTAAAATCCTGTGTTTGCACCTCCAGCACTTCACCTTTGGTAGGCTGCAGCGGCAGCCACTTAAAGTACGGGTTGCTCACTACCTGCCAGCCTTCACAGAAAACCACATGCCTGGCTGTTATGTTTTTGTAAGCTACTCCCTGCTCCGTTAGTTGCAGTTGGTCTATTTCAAAACGCTCCGGTAGCAATGCATTGTCCTGCTGCAGCTCTTGCAGCAGCAGGTCGAGTGTATTGGCTATGCGCAGGTAGCCGCCTTTCCTGATCATGATACCGCCAAACTGGTCTTGAACAGAAGACTCCTGGCCGGCGCTTTGGGTATAGGTGGCGCCGATGTATTCGCTCCAGTTTCCTTCAGCGCTTTTGGCCATCCAGTTGTTCTGCTCCTCTATGGTCGAAAATACTTTGTAGATGGGTTTGTGTATGAAAAGCTCCTGATCAAATCGCGCTCCCAGTTCGTCATAAAAGCTGTCGGCATAGGGCAGCAGCGTATCGACGAGCCAGGACTTGGCGAAGCGCTTGCCTGCCACCGGGTTTACGAGGCCGGCTGCTACACGGGAAGCGGAGTTGGCTTTGGGCTCGTCGATCACCAGCACCTGCTGGCCCTGCTTGCGTAAGGTATAGGCAAGTGTGGCGCCGGCAATGCCGTGCCCCACGACTATGTAGTCATAATTCATACAGGCAATTTACGACTTACGCCTGAAGTTCGTAACTTAGAAGCCGAATTTGTGGGCTCCGCGCCCTCTGAACGAGAACAACATGAACATTACCTGTCTTACATTTAACCCCTTCCAGGAAAACACTTACCTGCTGCACGACGACACCAAGGAGTGCGTGGTAGTAGATCCTGGCTGCTATGAGCAAGCCGAACAGCAGGAACTCAAGCGCTACATCGAGGCAAATGAGCTGAAAGTGGTGCGCCTGCTCAACACTCACTGCCACATCGACCATGTGCTGGGCAACAAGTTTGTTGCCGACACTTACAGCGTGGAACTGGAGATACACGAGAAAGAGCTGGAGATTCTGCGTGCTGTGCCGGTATACGCTCCGAACTACGGTTTTCAGATGTACAGCGGCATGGAAGCCTCGACCAATTACCTGAAGGAAGGCGACACGGTCAAATTTGGCAATACCGAGCTGCAGATTATTTTTTCGCCCGGCCATGCACCCGGCCATGTGGTTTTTTACAGTGAACCCGACAAGGTATGCATCGGAGGCGACGTACTGTTTAAAGGCAGCATTGGCCGCACCGACCTGCCTGGCGGTGACTTCGATACCTTGATCAACAGCATCAGAACCAAGCTATTCACCTTGCCGGATGAAACGGTGGTATACCCAGGTCACGGACCAGAAACCACCATCGCGTACGAAAAAAAGTATAACCCATTCCTGCGTTAAGCCTTCCGGATGAAGAACTACATACCTAACGCCATCACCTGCCTTAACCTGTTCTGTGGATGCCTGGCGCTGTACTTTGCTTTTAACTTTCGCCTGGAATACGCAGCCTACCTGATTGGTTTAGCCGCTATTTTCGACTTTATGGACGGCATGCTGGCCCGCGTGCTCAAGGCTTACTCTGAGATAGGAAAGCAGCTGGACTCGCTGGCTGACATGGTTTCGTTTGGAGCCGTTCCGGGTGCTATCATGTTCGCGCTGCTTTCACAAGCGGAGGCTTCTGTGTTAAGTATACCTGCCGACATCCTGCCATTCTTCGGCTTCCTGATCACGATCTTCTCGGCACTGCGCCTGGCCAAGTTCAACATCGACACGCGGCAGGCCGAGTCTTTTATTGGCGTACCCACGCCGGCCTGCTCTATGTTTATCGGTTCGCTGCCGCTGATACTGGCCACCTCCGGTAACCTATACGATAATGTTATTCTGAATCCTTACTTCCTGCTGGTGGTAACGGTCGTATTCTCATACCTGCTGGTGGCGGAGCTGCCACTGTTTGCGCTCAAATTCAAGAACCTGACCTGGAAAGACAATGCTATCCGGTTCGTTTTCCTGGGTATCTCTGTCATTTTGCTGGCACTTGCCAAATTCGCAGCTATACCGCTGATCATCGTGCTTTATGTCGTGTTGTCCATCTTCAAGAAAGCCCCAACCTCCTAAAGCTCTATGACAATCAGACCAACTTGCTAAGTAGCCTCAATTATCGATTATTTATTTAGCTGGAAGGATAATCTTCTGTAAATTTATACAGCCTCCTATTCATTAATTTACCCAAGTCTGCCATGCGGATTTCTTTGCTGCTGTATACCTGTCTGCTGTTCGGCTCCAGCCTGCTAGCGCCCCATGCAAGGGCACAGGAAAGTGCAGCGGCTCCACAGCAGGGGCAAACATTCCGCAACACTTCCCAAAGCACTGAAGGCACCCAAAGCCAATTCGCCACTTCTTCGGCGCTCAGCACAGGCAACTGGTATAAGATTGGCGTAACCGAATCAGGTATACACCGCATCGACAGGGCACTACTGCAGTCACTTGGTGTCAATACCCAGCAGCTCGACCCACGCACATTGCAGCTATTTGGAAACGGAGGCGGTATGCTTCCGCAACCCAACAATGCACCTCGCCCTGACGATCTTGTGGAGAATGCCATCTGGGTGGCAGGTGAAACCGATGGCCGCTTCGACGAGTCAGACTATGTGCTGTTTTACGCACAAGGTCCTCATACCTGGCAAGCTACAGGCGGCAGCCCGGCCTTTCGCCACAGCCACAACATTTACTCCGATACTGCTTATTACTTTATTCGGGTGGGAGCGGGCAAGGGTCTCCGGTTAAGCGAACGCGGCCAGGCAAGTGATGCTGGTCAAACTATTAGTAGTTACAATGAGCGCCTTTACCACGAGCGTGATCTCAAGAACATGGTGTACTCCGGCAGAGAATGGTACGGGGAAGACTTTAGTGCTTTCACGGCCTCTCGCGAAATCAGCCTTCCCGTGTCGGACTTGGCACTGGGTTCTGAGGTCAAGCTGACGGCTTTTCTGATGGCAAATTCATCGGCGGAGAGCTCCTATACCTTGCGCCTCAACGGCCATACCCTGGGCACACAGACGATCAGCGGGCGCGGTACATTTCCTTACCATCCGGAAGGCGTGAACAGCATCAGCACCTACACATTGAACCAGCAAGTACTTGGGCAACCAACGGAACTCAAAGTAGGGATCAGCTTCAGCACAGGCAGCAACTCTACTGCCCTTGGTTTCCTGAATTACCTGACACTCAACTATGAGCGCCAGCTCAAGCTTTACGGTGACCAAACCAGTTTCCGCTCCGTGGCTAGTCTGGCCAGCCCGGTGAGTACTTTCCGTATGGCAGGCGCAACCGCGAATACACAGGTATGGGATGTGACAGATCCGCTGCGGCCTATCGTGCAGCAAACAATCGTTTCCGGCTCAGACTTAACTTTTAGTGCTCCAACTGATGTGCTCAGGGAATTTGTGGCATTCAGGAACAACACAGGTCTCAAGCCAGCAGCTTTTGGGAGGGTGACCAACCAGGACCTACACAGCCACAACCTCGATGGCAACCTCAACCTGGTTATCCTGACTCATCCCCGCTTTTTGCAGGAGGCCAACCGCCTGGCAGCGCATCGCCGGCAGCATAGCAACATGCAGGTTACAGTTGTTACTACCACGCAGGTATATAACGAGTTCTCATCAGGTGCGCAGGATGTAACGGCCATACGCGACTACATGCGCATGCTCTACAGCCGCAGCAGCAAGCAGGGCGACGATGTAATTTACCTGTTGCTCTTTGGAGATACGTCTTACGATTATAAAAACCGACTGACCAACAACACCAACTTTGTGCCCGTGTATCAGTCAAGGCAATCACTGCACCCGATTAGCAGCTACTCTTCCGAAGACTACTATGGTTTTCTGGATGAGGACGAGGGCGAATGGGCCGAGAACAGCACTGGCGACCACCTGCTTGATATAGGTATAGGCCGGCTACCTGTAAAGTCCACGACAGAAGCGGCGACAGTCGTTGACAAGATCATCGCTTACGATAGCCCGGGACATTTTGGGAAGTGGCGCAGCCAGGTAACTTTTGTGGCTGATGACGGTGACTATAACGAGCACCTGAACGATGCCGAGTTCCTGAGCAGCTACCTTGAGCGTGATCACATCAGTTACAACCCCAACAAGGTATACCTGGACCTATACCCACAGGAAGCCGTCGCCAATGGACAGCGTGCACCTGAAGCGGCGGCAGCTATCGACAAAGCTATAGAGCAAGGCTCCCTGATCGTGAACTATACCGGACATGGCAACGAAGTCAGCTGGGCCTGGGAGCAGATTCTGACAGTGCCGCAGATAAATAACTGGCGAAACAAGGACCGATTGACTTTTCTGCTTACCGCCACCTGCGAATTCGGTCGCTACGATGACCCAAGGCGCTCCTCTGGAGCAGAACTCGCTCTGCTAAATTCTCAAGGGGGTGCCATCGGCCTGCTTACCACAACGCGTCCCGTTTTCTCCAGTGATAACCGGGTACTCAATCGCAACTTCTATAGAGCGGCTTTCAGTCCTGTAAATGGTCGGATGCCCCGACTCGGTGATGTCATGCGCCTGACTAAAAACATCAGCCTGACAGAGACAGGAGGTTCCAGGGGTGTGAACAACCGTAACTTCACATTGCTGGCTGATCCTTCTCAGCAACTAGCCTATCCGCATTTGCAGGCACAAATCACACAGATTAATGGAAGCCAAGCCGCTTCCGACACGATTGGGGCATTAGGTAAGGTAAACATGAAGGGCGTAGTGATGGCTGCAGACGGCAGCATCGCCACGAATTTTGATGGTTCTTTGCACATCACTGTTTATGAGAAACCGATTACCCGCCGCACCCTGGGTGATAACACACCGGAGCGCACAGGCGAACCCGCTATACCTGGCGGCAGCCAGCCTTTACCAGTTCAGCTTCGCGAGAACATTGTGTATGACGGACAAGCCACTGTCAGATCCGGTGCCTTTGAATTGAGCTTTGTTGTTCCTAAAGATATCGACTACCGCTATGGCGCTGGCAAAATCAGCCTCTATGCCAAAAGTGCTGCACATGATGCTTTAGGAGCCGACACAGCAGTGGTTATCGGAGGCACCGCCTCAGGTATAGCGATGGACAATACACCTCCTGTCATTAAGCTGTTCATGGATGACGAGTCTTTCGTATTTGGCGGCACAACGGGTCAGAACCCGGTCCTGTTGGCAAAACTTTTTGATGAGAACGGCCTGAATACGGCAGGTATAGGATCGGGACACGAGATGATCGCCATACTTGATGAAGGAACCGACCAAGCCATCGTGCTTAACGATTACTACACTTCTGATCGCGACAGCTATCAATCCGGCTCCATACGCTATCCTTTCAAAGACCTGAAAGAAGGCCAGCATACTTTGTCGCTTAAGGCCTGGGACACGCACAACAATTCAGCACAGGAGCGGTTGGAGTTTATCGTGTCGAACAACGAAAAGTTAACGATAACACAGTTGCTGAATTACCCGAACCCATTCTCCACGAATACGACCTTTCATTTTGACCACAACAGGGCAGGTGAAAATATAGATATCCATATACAGATATTTACCGTATCAGGAAAACTGGTTAAAACACTGCATGGCACTAGTTATGCCAGCCAGTCGCACCTGGCCAACATAAACTGGAACGGAAGAGACGAATTTAACAACACATTAGCACGCGGCGTATACGTTTACCGAATCATTGTACGTTCTCAATATGATAGAGCCACGGCCACTAGATTTGAGAAACTTGTGCTCTTGAATTAGTAAAATCCTATAATATTTCTATATTTGATTTTGCAACAATACCCTCTATATGTATAAGAAAAATCTACTTGTAAAAGCCACTGCATTTGTGGCTGCATTCTTTACAGTGCACTTTGCATCAGCACAAACATCTACTATTGGCCAGGACTCACGCACGGTAACCACTGCCGTTCCGATTTTGACAGTAGCTCCGGATGCACGCTCTGCCGCATTAGGCGATGCGGGTGTTGCCATCAGCCCTGATGCAAACACGCCACACTGGAATCCTGCTAAGCTGGGCTTTGTGCAGAACGACATGAGTGTAAGTTTTTCTTATTCTCCATGGCTGCGAAATATCGTGGACGACATGTCTCTCAGCTACCTCTCAGGTTATAAAAAACTATCTGAAACATCTGCCATATCTGCCTCGCTTCTATACTTTGACCTGGGTGATATTCAGTTCATCGATGCCAACGGAAACGACATCACTGAGTTCTCTCCTAAGGAGTATGCGCTGTCAGTTTCTTACGGACAAGCTTTGAGCGAATACTTCAGCTTAGGTATAGGCGCCCGTTTCATTAGGTCTAACTTGGCCGGTAATGTAACCATTGGCGGTGGCGCTACACCTTTTGAATCAAAGCCAGGTAATACAGCCGCTGTAGACGTGGGTGTATACTACAACCGAGATCTTTCTCAAAACCTGAACCTGGGTCTGGGTGCTAACATATCAAACATCGGTGGTAAGATTGCCTATACCAATGGTGACCAGAAAGATTTTCTTCCTACAAACCTGAAACTAGGCACCGCGATTACGTATAACCTTGACCAGTATAACTCGCTGACTTTTGTGCTTGATGCCAACAAACTGCTGGTGCCATCGCCTGGTGCTGACAGCACACAGACGGTGATCAGTGGTATCTTTACCTCGTTCGGTGATGCCCCGGGTGGATTTAGTGAGGAACTAAAAGAGATCAACTTCTCTGGCGGTGTGGAGTACTGGTATAATAACCTGTTCGCTGCTCGTCTTGGTTACTTTTATGAAAACCCTGAGAAAGGCAACAGAAAGTATATTTCAACAGGTGTAGGTTTGCGTTACCAGAAATTTGGCATTGACGCGGCATACCTGATCCCAAGCGAAAGAGGTAATCCTCTTGCTGAGACCATACGCTTCAGCCTGTCGCTAAACTTAGATTAAAAAACTAATTACAGAATGCTTGATAGAACAAAAGCACCAGAAATACATGAAATAGAAGCAGTAACGCTACAGATAGCTGAGGTAAGTCACTTAAGCAACGGAGCGAGACTGCATTATATAAAAAGCGAAACCCAGCCTGTTATCAGGCTGGATTTTGTTTTTAAAGCGGGTAAGTGGTACGAAGATCAGGCCGGCGTAGCTGACTTGACGGGGAAGATGCTTTTTGAGGGTAGTAAAAATTATACAGCTAAGCAGATTGCTGAGAAGGTAGCCTACTATGGAGCCTCTTTTGAAAACAACCATGGCTACGATCGGTCGGAATTTACACTTTACTGCTTAAGCAAATACGTGCCGGAACTGTTGCCATTAGTGCTTGATGTCCTGCAAAACCCAGTCTTCCCGACAGAGGAATTTGAACTGCTTCGTAAGCGAAATCAGCAAAACCTGAAAGTGCAGCGTCAGAAGAATAATTATCTGGCAACCCACAGCTTCACAAAACTGGTTTATAGTGAAAAGCACCCCTATGTGTTTGGCCTCGATGAAAATGCATTAGATACTATTGCCAGGGAGGAGTTAGAGAGTTTTTATAAGAGCAGGTATAGCACAGATCAGCTGGAGGTTTTTGCTTGCGGTGCCATCGATGAAGAACTGGAAAAACTTCTGGAAAAAGAGATATCAGCTCTACAGCTCGAAGAAGTAACAAATGACATAACTTCACCTACCCTTGAGACCAATAAGGACGAACATTTTGTCCTGATGCCAGAAAGCTTACAATCCTCCATTCGTTTAGGCAAACAGTTTCCAATTATCGGGCATGAAGACTATCATAAGCTTGTTGTACTTAATGAAATACTAGGTGGCTATTTTGGATCGAGGTTGATGCGCAATATTCGGGAGGACAAAGGGTATACCTACGGCATCTACTCAGCTATATCGCCGAAAGAGCATGATAGCTTATTTTTTATAGGCACTGACGTAAACTATCAGGTCACATACAAGACAATAGAAGAGATTCGTAAAGAAGTAAAGCTATTACAAGAAGAGTTGGTGCCGGAGGAAGAGCTACAAACCGTAAAAAGCTACATGCTCGGCAAATTCTTAAACGATATCGCCACCATCTTTGAGCAATGTGACAGATACAAACGCATTGTACTACATAAGCTTCCTTATGAGCATTACAATAACTACATCAGCACGATAAGAGGCCTTACAGCTGAGGAACTTAGAGAACTGGCAAACCAGTACATCGCATTAGATGGCTTAAAGACTGCTATAGCCGGTAAAAAACCTGATTAGATTTACCTACCTCCATTAGTACATATTAGAAGAAACGGAGAAGGCTGCACATCAAGGCAGCCTTCTCCGTTTACATTAGATGCAAATTCATTTTAGATTACAATACTCTAATTTTACCCTTTGCAGGCTAGGAATATGGAGACTGCGGATGCATCTTAAACAAGTCCGCTACTGGCAATTCAGCACCGAATCCCCCCTGTTATCACTTCAAAAAGATAATTTTCGGCAAAAACAGCTGCCTTCCCCTTCATTGCGGTGGGGGGTATTAAACGCGTACGGCCCCTGACTCTTGCGAATCAGGGGCCGTGCGTTGTTGGGGTTGGCGGCCACCT
>NZ_FTNM01000009.1:0-3345 GCF_900156415.1 Pontibacter lucknowensis
GCCTTCCCCTTCATTGCGGTGGGGGGTATTAAACGCGTACGGCCCCTGACTCTTGCGAATCAGGGGCCGTGCGTTGTTGGGGTTGGCGGCCACCTACTCTCCCGGGTGTGACCCCAGTACCATCGGCGCAGCCGGGCTTAACTTCTCTGTTCGGGATGGGAAGAGGTGCTCACCGGCGCCATAGCCGCCATTCTCTTCGCTCGGCTGTTATGCGAGCTTGATGGCTGTGTGTAAGTTGTTTTGACTTGTTGGGAGAGAAAAAGCCTTCGGACGCTTGTAGGGCCAAGGGGCGGGCCGGCACGTGGCCGGCTAGCACTGTGCGTGCTTTGAGAACGCGCTCGGGCAATTAGTACCGCTCGGCTTTGCCATCTCTGACTTTACACCTGCGGCCTATCAACGTCATCGTCTCTGACGGCCCTTAAGGGAGATCTCATCTTGGGGCGGGTTTCGCACTTAGATGCTTTCAGCGCTTATCCCGTCCGAGCGTAGCTACCCTGCGCTGCGGCTGGCGCCACAACAGGTCCACCAGAGGCTCGTCCATCCCGGTCCTCTCGTACTAAGGACAGAACCCCTCAAATCTCCGACGCCCACAACAGATAGGGACCGAACTGTCTCACGACGTTCTGAACCCAGCTCGCGTGCCACTTTAATCGGCGAACAGCCGAACCCTTGGGACCTTCTCCAGCCCCAGGACGTGACGAGCCGACATCGAGGTGCCAAACCTCCCCGTCGATATGAGCTCTTGGGGGAGATCAGCCTGTTATCCCCAGAGTACCTTTTATCCTTTGAGCGATGGCCCTTCCATGCGGAACCACCGGATCACTATATCCGCCTTTCGGCCCTGCTCGGCTTGTGGGCCTCACAGTCAAGCTCCCTTCTGCTATTGCGCTCTGCGCACGGTTACCAAGCGTGCTGAGGGAACCTTTGAAAGCCTCCGTTATTGTTTTGGAGGCGACCACCCCAGTCAAACTACCCACCAAGCACGGTCCTCCACTCTGTGGAGTTAGGCGCCAAGCAACTCAAGGGCCGTATTTCAAGGAAGAATCCACGACGCCTGGCGACGCCGCTTCGCATTCTCCGGCCTATCCTACACATGAGTTACCCAGCGTCAATGCTAAGCTATAGTAAAGGTTCATGGGGTCTTTCCGTCCCGTTGCGGGTACTCGGCATCTTCACCGAGACTACAATTTCACCGAGCTCACGGCTGAGACAGCGCCCAGATCGTTACACCATTCGTGCAGGTCGGAACTTACCCGACAAGGAATTTCGCTACCTTAGGACCGTTATAGTTACGGCCGCCGTTTACCGGGGCTTCGATTCAGAGCTTCGCCTTGCGGCTAACCCCCCCTCTTAACCTTCCGGCACCGGGCAGGTGTCAGGCCTTATACGTCATCTCTCGATTTGGCAAAGCCATGTGTTTTTGTTAAACAGTCGCCTGGGCCTTTTCACTGCGGCTTCTCTGGTTGCCCAGAGGAAGCGCCCCTTCTCCCGAAGTTACAGGGCCATTTTGCCGAGTTCCTTGGCCGTGATTCACTCGAGCACCTTAGGATTCTCTCCTCGACCACCTGTGTCGGTTTGCGGTACGGGCGGCCATGCATTTAAACGCTTAGCGGGTTTTCTAGGGAGCCTGCTTAGGGACGCTATCCCCGCGGCCGAGGCCTTGGGGTACTATCGGCTTTCAGCTAGCCCGGCGTACTTCACTACCGGGCCACTACCTACGGCCTTCAACGCACTATTCCGTCAGTGCGCGGTCCTTTCACTTCTCCGTCACCGCATCGCTATGCATAGCCGGTGCTGGAATATTAACCAGCTGTCCATCGACCTGCGCTTTCGCCTCGGCCTTAGGTCCCGACTAACCCTGATCCGATTAGCGTTGATCAGGAAACCTGGGTCTTTCGGTGTGCGGGTTTCTCGCCCGCATTATCGTTACTTATGCCTACATTTGCTTTTCCAAGCGCTCCAGCCCGGCTTGCCGCCAGACCTTCGTCGCCCTTGGAATGCTCCCCTACCAGTATAGAATAATCTATAATCCGCAGCTTCGGTACCACGCTTGATGCCCGATTATTATCGATGCCCTGTCGCTCGACCAGTGAGCTGTTACGCACTCTTTAAATGAGTGGCTGCTTCCAAGCCAACATCCTGGCTGTCTGTGCAACTGGACCCCCTTTGTTCAACTTAGCGCGAATTTAGGGACCTTAGCTGGCGGTCTGGGTTCTTTCCCTCTCGGCGCGGGACCTTAGCACCCCGCGCCTCACTGCCGCGTATATCAAATGGCATTCGGAGTTCGTCAGGATTCGGTAGGATTTGACTCCCCCTAGTCCTATCGGTAGCTCTACCTCCATATGACTCGACCGCGACGCTGCCCCTAAAGGCATTTCGGGGAGTACGAGCTATTTCTCAGTTTGATTGGCCTTTCACCCCTACCCACAGGTCATCCAAATACTTTTCAACGTAAACTGGTTCGGACCTCCAGTTGGTTTTACCCAACCTTCATCCTGCCCATGGGTAGATCACAAAGTTTCGCGTCTACCCCCTCTGACTGTGCGCCCTGTTCAGACTCGCTTTCGCTGCGGCTCCGCCCCTTGAGAGGCTTAACCTTGCCAGAGAGGAGTAACTCGTAGGCTCATTATGCAAAAGGCACGCCGTCACCCCACGAAGGGGCTCCGACCGCTTGTAGGCGCATGGTTTCAGGATCTGTTTCACCCCCCTATTCGGGGTACTTTTCACCTTTCCCTCACGGTACTGGTTCACTATCGGTCTCTCAGGAGTATTTAGCCTTAGCGGATGGTGCCGCTGGATTCAGGCGGGATTTCTCCGGTCCCGCCCTACTCAGGATACCACTAGGGCCTGTGTCCTTACGCGCAAAGGGCTGTCACCTTCTCCGGCCAGACTTCCCAGTCTGTTACGCTTCAAACAGCAGGTCCCACACCGTGGTCCTACAACCCCGCTCCTGCCGTGACAGGGGCGGTTTGGGCTCTTCCGCGTTCGCTCGCCACTACTTGCGGAATCATTGTTATTTTCTCTTCCTCCGGGTACTTAGATGTTTCAGTTCCCCGGGTTCGCCCCCTTTCGGGTGCCGCGTCTTCAACACGGCGGGTTGCCCCATTCGGATATCCGCGGATCACATCGTATGTGCCGATCCCCGCGGCTTTTCGCAGCTTGTCGCGTCCTTCATCGCCTCTGAGAGCCTAGGCATCCCCCATGCGCCCTTCTCTGCGTTCTCGCCGGTGGTCCTGAGACCGCCGGCCCGCTTCTTGGGCTGCACCGGAATAAATTCCAGGCAGTCTTACCTTATAATGTCTTTGTTTTTCTCTCTCCCATCATGTCAAAGAACTTCTCTCAAGG